>NZ_JBMFZG010000036.1:0-528 GCF_048890225.1 Maribacter luteocoastalis | reverse complement strand
AACCGTTAGCGGTAATGAGCTCTTAAAAAATTAGAGCAACTTCTACTTCACTCCTTTTTTGCTTTTACGTGCTAAAAAAACAAACAGTTCGCAAGTAGTAACGTTTATCAGAAAAGCAAAAAATCTTCAGTTTTTGTATTTTAAGTCTGCCCAAATCTTTTGGTTTGTGTTAAAAATAGAGCAGCTTTCGGAGTCTTCCCTTTTGCCGCCAGAACGCAATCTGTGCGCAATCGGTACGCAGTCGGACTTTTGGCCTGTCACTATTTGTTTAAGTTAAATTAGCCTTCTAAAACATGTTTATCTCAACAAGGCTTGTCGCTGGATGGAAAAAGCGGCAAAATCCACAGGTATTGTTCTTTTCGCTTGTCTTTATTGAGGTTGGGTCGGGTTGCTTAATACCGCTAACAATACCTAAAATTAATTGCTCCGGATTTTCCGATGGAAAATCTAGAGCTATTTTGCTATCTTAGTTCGCGATGGGAAATCCTGTCGGATTTCACAACGCAACTAATCTTAGCTTAGACGTTG
>NZ_JBMFZG010000035.1:0-601 GCF_048890225.1 Maribacter luteocoastalis | reverse complement strand
CATCAAAGAAACCTAAAAATACGTTTCTATAAAATACCCTCCAAATGCCGTTTCCCATTTCCTGGATACCAACATATTTACCCATTAATGAAGCAGTTACATATACCCAGTAATAGGATTTCCATCTAATAGATCCATTCTGGGTTACTTTAAGGACCTTGTATTTGGCATCATAGTCAAAGTCAGGTATTCTTTCAAGGAACGGTCTTGTAGAAAAGTCATGCATATCAGCAGGTGTTTTCATGCTCAAAGCTTCATGGGGTCTTATGTTATTATACTCCTTTACAAAGTGGTTCAGACGCCTTTGTTGTGCTTTTAGGTCATAGGCGGAAGGTTTGGCACAAGCTGCTTTTAGATCTCGGTGCATTCGTTCATGTCGTCCGTTCTGTTCAGGGTGTGCAGGGTCTGAAAAAACAGGAGTAATACCCAGTTCGATGAACCAATAGGAGAGTTGGGTAAAACGTTGAATGGTACGCACAGAACCAAAAGGACTACCATTGTCCGTATGTATTTGCTTAGGGATGCCAAATGTTCTAAAGACCCTTGTAAACTCAGCTTTTGCTGACTTTAGGTTTTCATGGTAATGCCCTTTGGCAGTGAA
>NZ_JBMFZG010000034.1:0-644 GCF_048890225.1 Maribacter luteocoastalis | reverse complement strand
ATATGAGAAAACCCAATTTAATTATATTATTTGTCTTATTGTACTCTTTTGCCGGCTGTAGCCAAAATTTGGAATGCAAAGACTTTAAAAAAGGAAACTTTTATATACCAAATAAAATGGATGACTTGAATGAATTTACTGTTTCATTCAAGGATAGTGTATATCAGTTTATGCCCGAAATAGATTCTACTATAACACGAACTGTCCAAGTAAGGTCTGAGAACACTCAAATTGAATGGGCAAACGGAATTGATCAAGGTAAACCGAAATATGAGCTCATCGAATGGATTGATGATTGCACATACCGATTGAAGTATGATGAATCTAACCAGGAACTGGATGAAACCGAAAAATGGATTAATGACAACAACGGAATCGTAGTGTCAAAAATTAGAATTGAAAATAATTGCATGCTTTTTAATGCGGTTTTAACCTCTAACGAAGGTCAAGTCATATCCCAAAAAGGTTTAATATGTAAGGAATAAATACTATGCACAACACCGGCTATAATTCATTGCTGCATTATCGTTAAATTTAAACATATCAACCATTACATGGCCCGATTTCTCCCGGACATTTTCCTGACTTCGGCTACGCTCAGCCTACATGGAAAGTCTGCAACGAAATCATAGCCCAACCGTTAG
>NZ_JBMFZG010000033.1:0-673 GCF_048890225.1 Maribacter luteocoastalis | reverse complement strand
CGTTGTAAAACATTTACCTAAACCTAAAAAGTGAATCAAAAAAGTTATCTAATTATTTTACTATTTCTTGGATTCTATTCTTGCGAACACTTTTCTCAAAAAGACTATTTTGACAATATTGTTTATAAAGCTTATAATACTAGGTACGACGGTCTAGTAGTGGAAAAATATATTGACGCAAAAGACCATAATAGAAACATCCTGATAATAGAAAATAACCTTTTTGAAAAAAACAAGACTGACTTTACATTTCAAAGTTTAAGGTTATTTGACTTTATAAAAATTGGCGACACAATTTTTAAAGAAAGAAAATCTATTACACTAAATATAAAGCGCGTAGGACTGGACACTTTAATTAATCTAGATTTTGGGAATATCAAAGGTCACGAGGAATATTACTGGGAAAATCCATATCTAAATAAGGAAAAAACCAAAGATTCTTTGAATCAATAATTTAAGAGTGCAAAAAGAAAAACGTTTTACAACACAACCTAAACGTAATGCGGGCTTTTGGGCAAAACCGAAAGGTCTGTGTATATTTATGTAGTCGCTAAATCTTATGGATTTAGCTTTATACAAGAAAAAATAAAACTAAACAATAAGCTTTAGCTTCGTGCGTAGACGGAAACTCAACGTTTCCTTACTTCCGCACTACGCTTAGCTCAACCGTTGT
>NZ_JBMFZG010000032.1:0-732 GCF_048890225.1 Maribacter luteocoastalis | reverse complement strand
ACCGTTGGCAACAATATTGAAAAAAATAATCTTCATATTATTTCTTGTAATTACTGCTTGTAAATCAGGCTTCGACTCGACTTCAATTGACAAATCTTCAAGGGAGTGCATTGAGAAAGAAAAAAGGGAAATTTTGGAAAATGCAGTTGGACTGTTTGAAGCTAGAATTAAGACAAAATATCCAGAAATTTCAGCTGAAGCGGCTTATTTTGAATTTGTATCCGACTGGAGTAATAAAAAAATACCTATTGACTTTTTTCAAGATTCGTTGGAATTAAAAATTAGGAATTTGAATCTATGGACGGAATCAACTCGCTCGGAAAAAGATATGGAGTTAGAAAAAACATTATTTAATGTTGATTCAATGAATAAATTACATGTCAAACTAAATATTGATTTTTCTAATTGTCTCGCCAATAAAATAGATTGGAGAATTGGAACCAGCACTTTTTTAAGAATTAATTCTAAATATCGAATAAGTCCAAGAATTGCCAAAAAAACATTGTACAGAACAAGCCTATATGACTTGAAAGAATTTGAAAATAGACTAACCATTGTACTTGGAGTCTATTACCAAACGATGTTTAATATAAAAAATACTGTTGCCAACACTGTGTATAATTAATTGCGGTCGGATTTACCAAATGGAAATCCTTGCAATCAATTATCTTTAACGTCAGACGGACATTTTCCGTTGGAAAAGTCCGCAACTAATCATACACGAACCGTTAG
>NZ_JBMFZG010000031.1:0-843 GCF_048890225.1 Maribacter luteocoastalis | reverse complement strand
TTGTTCCATAATCGTATGTTCTTTCCAAGGCATAGCATCTGAATGTTGGTTCCAAATGCAACTTAAAAAGTGTAAACGATGTTTCTATAACTTTGTAAAGGATGTTTGTATATCGTACCAAATTATGCACAACGGTTCGGCTAAGCGTAGTGCGGTGGTAAGGAAACTTTTCGTTTCCGTCTGCCGACGTAGCTAAAGCTCATTGTTTTGCTTTTTCTTTTTTTAGTCCAAAGCTAAATCCATAAGATTTAGCGACTTCATAAATATATACAGACCTTAGCTTTAAACCCTAAAGTCCGCATTACGTTTAGGTTATGTTGTAGCAAGTATTTCTTTTGCCAAATTTGAAGATTTAAGAGTTAAACAGGATTATTTATTTGAATCCAATTTATCCACAATTTGAAATACTAGCGCAATATGTAATATTAAAAGACCAGCCGAAATCGGGTTAATTCCGAAGCTTCCAAATCCAACTTTGAAAGTTGAATAGTAAAAGTCCAGAAGCCCGAAAATCCCAACCAGAAGAGTTAGTCCATAAACAACATAGTAAGTCATTCTATTTTTAAAGTAGAAATAGATTGAAATCACCACGCATCCAATTCCGATGTAGTGTTTTAAGCTTAGAGCATAATTGGAGGTAGAAATTACTACTAATGAAACTAGAATGAGTATTATGGAAATTCCTAATGGTATAAAATCGAAATCTAGTTTTTTCATATTTGCTACAACGTGTTTGTGTATGATTAGTGGCGTGCTTAAGCACCTAATTTAGCAAATAAAAACTAGATAAAAAATCCGCGAGGATTTTCGTAAGCAGGTCAGGACTAGTCATTAATTATACAC
>NZ_JBMFZG010000030.1:0-927 GCF_048890225.1 Maribacter luteocoastalis | reverse complement strand
TTAATTTATACAATGAAATTAGGTTACATTTATCTTTAGAATATAAAACACCGAATATGGTATATAAATTAACAGCGTAAATTCAATTTTAACCTGTAGCCATATTTCAGGACAAGACAGTTGAGAACCGAATGAAATACCTACTTGAAAACCAAGAAACTGAACGAATAATATTCAGAAAAATTAAAGAATCTGATTTTAATGATTGGTTGGAATTTCATAAAAACCCAATAACTTCTCAATACTGGATTTCTGAATTAGAAAGTCCCGAAATAGAATGTAAAAATTGGTATGAAAAACAATTTCATCGTTATCAGAATGACTTAGGAGGAATGAACGCACTAATTGAAAAAGAAACAGGAAAATTAATTGGACATTGTGGACTTTTAATACAAAACGTTGATAAACAATCTGAATTAGAAATTGGATATTCACTTTTACCCGAATTTTGGAATAAAGGATTTGCAACAGAATCGGCAAAAAAATGTAGAGACTTTGCATTTGAAAATAACTTTTCGGATTCATTAATTTCTATAATCAGTTTGACCAATAAACCATCTGAAAATGTTGCATTAAAAAACGGAATGAAAATCCAAAAAGCAACTGAATACAATAAAAACAAAGTGAATATTTTCCGAATTTATAAATCGGAATGGAGTAAAATAAAACCTGTGTACAACAATGTATAACCGCAATTACGGCGGATTCGACTACGTCCGAATCCACTCGGAATTGCTAAAGCCAGTGTCAAACCGAAAACAAATGCTAATTTAACCCGTAACTGACGGTTATACAAACCGTTGTACAACATTATGACCCGTCCTGAAATAAGGCTACATAATTTTAAACATTATGTATAGAAATGACAAAGTGATCAGACGGTATTCAGAACCTTTTAAACTGAAAATTTTAGACGAAATTACAACG
>NZ_JBMFZG010000029.1:0-936 GCF_048890225.1 Maribacter luteocoastalis | reverse complement strand
AACGGTTGGGCTAAGCGTAGTGCGGGGGCAAGGAAACTTTTTGTTTCCGTCTGCGCACGAAGCTAAAGCTTTTGGTTTTGCTTTTTCTTTTTTTGTTCCAAAGCTAAATCCATAAGATTTAGCGACTTTATAAATATACACAGACCTTTCGGTTTTGCCCTAAAGTCCGCATTACGTTTAGGCTTTGTTAGCCACAGGCTTTTTTCCGAAGTATATTAGCGCAAACCCTAATAGAATTAAAGGAATACTCAAAATTTGCCCCATATTAATTGTCATCGAATCTTCAAATCCAACTTGATTTTCTTTTACAAATTCAATCATAAATCTTGCTGCAAACATTAAAATCATGAAAATTCCAACCATAAGTCCATTTTGTCTTTTTATTTTTTTTGATTTATAAACAAGCAAAAGAACAACGAAAATTAACAAATATGCTCCAGCTTCGTAAAGTTGTGTTGGATGTCTAGGTATTAGATCGTCCCTTTCAAAGACTACACCCCAGTTTCCATTTGTCGGTTTACCGTATACCTCAGAGTTCATAAAATTTCCAATTCTAATGCTCGCAGCCATTAATCCAGAGCCAAGAGCAACTCTGTCCATTATCCACAAAATATTTGTTTTGGTCTTTCTAACATAAAGGATGATAGCGATTACTATTCCAGTTAATCCGCCATGGCTTGCAAGTCCTTGAAAGCCGGTAAACTTGAACGTTTCGCCCACTTTTCGAATAGGTAAGAGTATTTCAAGTGGATTTTGTAGGTAATATTGTGGTTCATAAAAAAAGCAATGCCCTAGGCGTGCACCCAGAAGCCCTCCTATTAAAATGTACATAGTTAGCTGTTCCAAGTTTTCGAGAGGGATTTTCTCTTTTTGATAAACTCTCTTAACTACTAAGTATAAAAGACCGCAACCAATAGCCCACGAAAGACTGTAATA
>NZ_JBMFZG010000028.1:0-1026 GCF_048890225.1 Maribacter luteocoastalis | reverse complement strand
CCAGTAATTTGAGAAAATCTGTAAATAAATTCAAAAATCTGTCATATTTCCAAAACTCTTGTCACTAAATAAGTAGAGAGTAATAATGAAAGACATAAAACCAATGACAGAAACATATGAAAAGCTACTTGAGAATAATAAAGAGAAAATTTACAGAATTTGTAAAATTTACGCAGTTTCCCCTTTAGAACCTCAAGACCTTTTCCAAGAAGTAATCTTTGCAATTTGGAAATCTCTTCCAACTTTTAAAGGCAATTCGAGTGTTGACACTTGGATTTACAGAATTACACTAAATGTGTGTCTTCGCTCAAAACAAAAATCAGAGAAAACTTATAACAAGACACTTCAATTAGAATCTATTCAATTCATTGCTGTCGAATTTCCTATTGAGAATAATCAACAAGAAAAGTATAATGCTTTGACTTCGTGCATCTCAAAATTAAACAATGAAAATAAATCAATCATTATCCTTTATTTAGAAGAATTGAATTATAAACAAATTGCTGAAATAACCGGATTAACAGAAAATCATATTGCAGTAAAAATGAAAAGAATTAAAAAAATCCTATTGGATTGTATAACCAATAAAATATAATATTATGTGGAATAGTGAAAAGAAAAATATTTGGCAAGACATAAAAAATACTTGGAATGAACAGCCTCAATCCGAAAAAATTAATATTCAAGTATCACAGCTCATAAATGAGTTTAAAAGTAAAGTAAGTCAATTCGAGAAAGATTCGATTAATTCAGACATAGCTACTTTGAAATTAAACTGGGCTAAAACGAAAAGTAATAACGTCAGCCAATTTGAAAAAGATTCAATAAAAAAGGACATCAATATTATTTCGGGATTTATAAAGAAAGTCATTAATAGATTTAAGAGATAAAAACTACTGGCAACAACGTGTATAATTAATGACTAGTCCTGACCTGCTTACGAAAATCCTCGCGGATTTTTTATCTAGTTTTTATTTGCTAAATTAGGTGCTTAAGCACGCCACTAATCATACACAAACACGTTGT
>NZ_JBMFZG010000027.1:0-1111 GCF_048890225.1 Maribacter luteocoastalis | reverse complement strand
ATTTTTAGGTTTCTTTGATGAAAAGTATCTAAGAAATAAAGAACAAGCAACAAGATTGGAAATTAATTTAGTGTAAACCTTAATCTTTAACTTGTGTAAACTATGTGCCTTAACGAACATATATGAAAACTCTCGAAAATAAAATATTACGATTTGATAATTGGTCACAACCTTGGACTTTTAAAGAATCTATAGAACAAACGCTTAATGAATCCGAATTGACTCTTTTTAGAGAGATATGGTTGAAAGCGGGAAACTTTGAACTTTGGAATCATTCAGACTTAATTTTAGGGTGTAAAGCCAGCCAAAAATTCTTAGAAGATAATTATAGTTTATCAGATAAGGCGATTGCAAATGTAGTTCGGGGACTATCATATGAATGGAAGTAGTAATGAATAACACCTATAAAATACACTTGAATGGAGTTCTAATCGGAACTTCTGAATTGGAAAAAGCTGATGCACCAATGGGAGTTGCATTCGGACTGATTAAATTTAACGGAATTGAATCGCCTTACGAATTCTTCAAAGAATACTGTTTGAAGAATCAAATCGAACTTGCCTCTGATTATCCAGAAGACAAAATGATTTCAACAATGAGTATTCCAAAACTCAAAATCACAAGCGACAACGGAATTGAAGTTAAAGGAGTAGGAAATCAAATAACAGGAATGGATAATGAAGAATATGAAATATCAATATTCGGAATTCCATATCCATTTTACAAAGAGGAATTTCCTCACCACGTAAAAGAGTATGGAAATATGTTTAATAAAGAATAAAAAACGAACGCACAACAATGGCTATAATTAATACGGGTTTTGGTACATAACCCAAAGTTTAGAGCTTTTAACCAAGTCCGCCAAATCTTTTGATTTGGCTTTATAAAGAAAAAAGATAAAACAAAATAAAAAGTTTTGGCTAAGTGCTTAATCGAAAGTTTACTACTTGTAATTCCCGTACTAACCATAGCCTAAACGTTGTGCTTCATTAGGTACGATATACAAACATCCTTTACAAAGTTATAGAAACATCGTTTACACTTTTTAAGTTGCATTTGGAACCAACATTCAGATGCTATGCCTTGGAAAGAACATACGATTATGGAACAA
>NZ_JBMFZG010000026.1:0-1187 GCF_048890225.1 Maribacter luteocoastalis | reverse complement strand
ATTAATTGCATTTTTTGTTGCTCTTTTAGCGTGTTGCAGGCTATCAAAGGTCTGGTCAAGATAAAATTCGTCTTTTAGAATACCATTTACCCTTTCTGCCACGGCATTTTCGTAACAATGGTTTTCTTCAGTCATACTGATATCTATCTTTTTTCTTTTCAGGATTTGAGTGTATACATTGCTACAATATTGAATACCCCTGTCTGAATGGTGGATAAGTCCTTTTGTGTTTTTAGCTTGATATATAGCTTTATTAAGAGCTCTTACGCATCCGTTTAGTTCCAAGCTATCACTTAGGTCATATCCAACAATTTTTCTGGAATACATATCTGTAATGAGCGCTAGATAACAAAATCCTTTAATGGTCCTGATATAGGTGATGTCCGAGGCCCAAACTTGATTGGGCCTTGTAACCTGAACATCTTTAATGATGTTTTTATACTTATAGAACCTGTGCAAAGAGTTTGTTGTTCTAGAGCTATATTTCTTTCTAAGTGTAAGCATTTGATGTTTTCTAAGGACGTTAAATAACGTATCCCTACCGACTTTAAGGTTGGCCTTGGTAAACTCATCATCCAATGATCTTACAAGTTTACGCACACCTTCCCTGGGCAGGGATCTGCGTCTTTTCTTTATGATCTCAATAATCTGCTGTTCTAGTTTTAAACGCCTGTCAGCTCTGTTTTTGTATTTATAATAAGCATTGCGTTTATGTCCAAAACAATTGGTTATAGTAGACAAAGAAGCAAATCCCTTAGCTTTTTGCTTGGCTTTGATCAAGGCTTTGTACTTAGCTTTTTTTTTAGTTCGGCCACAGATTTATAGCCCAGGTCTTCTGCCGCTACTTCCAGGTATGAATCCAGTACCAAGGCATCCAGATCCTTTTTTAGGAGTAGCTTTTTAAGCTGTTCAATCTCTTTTTGTAGTTCTTTAACTCGAGTTATCTCGTCTTTTGTTTCCACTTTTACCCTGGTGTTCATTAGGTCTTTACGGTTATACTTCCTGATCCATTCATTAATGGTGGTAGGAGCAATACCATAGAGTTTGCCTAATTGGTTTTTGTTTAGTTTGCCCGTTGTAATTTCGTCTAAAATTTTCAGTTTAAAAGGTTCTGAATACCGTCTGATCACTTTGTCATTTCTATACATAATGTTTAAAATTATGTAGCCTTATTTCAGGACGGGTCA
>NZ_JBMFZG010000025.1:0-1314 GCF_048890225.1 Maribacter luteocoastalis | reverse complement strand
TGTTCGTTAATATACATTGTTTACAAAAGTTATAGATTAGAGTTTACACTAAGTTAGTTTCTAACCTCACTGATTGTTCTTTTTTTCTAAACACATGTTCATCAAAGTATCCTAAAAATACGTTTCTATAAAACACCCTCCAAATACCATTGCCAATGTCCAGGGCTCCGATATGTTTACCTTGGAGCGAAGCGGAAAGGTAAACCCAATTGTAGGCCTTCCATCTGATGGCTCCATTTTGTGTAACTTTTAAGACTTTCATTTTGGAATCGTAATCAAAGTGGGGTATTTTTTCTGGGAATGGTCTTGTTGAAAATTCATGTACCGAAGCGGGCGTTCTCATGTCCAATGCCTCATGTGGCCTTAGGTGATTATATTCTTTTACAAATTGGTTCAGACGTCTTTGTTGCGCTTTCAGGTCATAAGCTGAAGGCTTGGCACAGGCGGTCTTCAGGTCGCGGTGCATTCGTTCATGCCGTCCGTTCTGTTGTGGCTGTGCCGGATCAGAAAACACGGGCATGATTCCCAGTTCGATGAACCAATAGGATAACCTGGTGAATCTTTGTATTGCGGCAACTGAACCAAATGGACTTCCATTGTCGGTATGGATTTGTCCGGGGATGCCGAATTTCCTGAAAACCCTTTTGAACTCGGCTTTTGCAGAGGCAAGGTTTTCTTTGTAATGCCCTTTTGCGGTAAATACAAATCGGCTTTTAGAATCGGCAATGGTGAGCGGATGACAGTAAATTTTGTTGCCCATGAGGAACTTTCCTTTATAGTCCGCACTCCACACTTCATTGCACTCTTTTGGGTCGAAAACAGGGTGTATTGGCTTCACTCTTCTAAGCCGTTTTTGAGGCGACACCAAACCATGTTTTTTGAGGATGTTGTGCACGGTCAAGACCGTTGGGATCATTTCCTCGGGGAAATCTTTATACAACAAGGTATGCAACTTTTTAGCGCCCCATGCCTTGTGTTTTTCCTTCAATTTCAATATACGGTCCAACACTTTTTCGTTGGTCGCGTTCGGGTGCGGGCTACGTGGTTTTCTGGACAGCTCCCTAAGACCTTCGTAGCCTTCATTTTCAAACCGGGCAATGATTTTGTAAGCCGTCGGTCTTGAGATTTCAAAGACTCTACAAAGCTCCGTGATGGTGTATTTTCCAGTTCGCCATTCACAGATAAATTCAATTTTTTGTTCCATAATCGTATGTTCTTTCCAAGGCATAGCATCTGAATGTTGGTTCCAAATGCAACTTAAAAAGTGTAAACGATGTTTCTATAACTTTGTAAAGGATGTTTGTATATCGTACC
>NZ_JBMFZG010000024.1:0-1374 GCF_048890225.1 Maribacter luteocoastalis | reverse complement strand
ACCTAAAATTAATTGCTCCGGATTTTCCGATGGAAAATCTAGAGCTATTTTGCTATCTTAGTTCGCGATGGGAAATCCTGTCGGATTTCACAACGCAACTAATCTTAGCTTAGACGTTGCCACACATTTGAGAAAAACCGAATTGAATAGAATGAACAGACTTCTTTTTTTATTATTTATTTCTATTCCAATATGCAGTTTTGGACAAATTGAAAATAAATGGCAACCTGACAGTATTTACGCAAACCGACAAGTAAAGAAAATATTTGTTTATATGACTTCGCCGAAAGACTTGTCCGAAATCATAGAATTTGACCGAACTGGAAAAAGAATACGCTCGACAAAATATAGTGCTTCTTACAATCGTAAAACACGAAAAAGAAAACGGATTGAAAAAATCAAACTATTTCGATACAACAATAAAAATCAATTGATTAAAATAATAGATTCGGTTGGACAGGATTCAACCACTTTTAAATATGAGACTAATGGAAAACTAACTTCGTCTCGAAAGAATTTAGGAAGTTTTGCTTACGAGACAAGCTATAGTTATCAACCTTACGAATCGAAAACAACAAGGAGAAACGATTCAATTGTTATTTATCAAAAAACCAAAGAACACGAAAAAGACTTTTATATCAAACGGTTTTACGGATATTATTTCGAACCAAAACTCAAAAAAGTTGTGGATACTATAAACGGAATTCCGAACACAACAGCCTACAAGGACTACTCGGATTTGGAAAAATTTAAAGACGACAAGACCATCACGAACTTTTTCAATAACAAAGGTCAGCTTATAAAATCTGACATCAATTCAGTATTTATGAACGACCGAATAAACGAATACGAATTGACTTATAAATATTACGAAAATGGACTTTTGAATAGTATTCGTGGATATGTGCCAAGATATTTTAAATATGAATTCTGGGAATAAAAAACGTGTGGCAACAACGTGTATAAAACATAGCTAATAAGTGCTAAACCAAAAGGCTTGTACTTATTTACAAAGACCGCCAAATTTTTAAATTTGGCTTTTAGAATAGGGAAATTAAAAACAAAACATAAAAATTCGGCTTTGTGTTAATCCGAAAAGTTAGCGTCTTTTTACTCGCTACGTTTCATACACAAGACCGTTAGCCACAAGCTGAAAAAAATTTAGTAACTGTAATCAACCGAAATGAAAGACGGAATAATAAACTGGAATGTCGACCCCGAAATTTTCACTTTATTCGACATTTTTCCAATTAGATATTACAGTCTTTCGTGGGCTATTGGTTGCGGTCTTTTATACTTAGTAGTTAAGAGAGTTTATCAAAAAGAGAAAATCCCTCTCGAAAACTTGGAACAGCTAACTATGTACATTTTAAT
>NZ_JBMFZG010000023.1:0-1573 GCF_048890225.1 Maribacter luteocoastalis | reverse complement strand
GTGTATAATTAATGACTAGTCCTGACCTGCTTACGAAAATCCTCGCGGATTTTTTATCTAGTTTTTATTTGCTAAATTAGGTGCTTAAGCACGCCACTAATCATACACAAACACGTTGTGCAACATTTCAAAAGATAATATTGAAAAAATTCATTCTTGTTACTCTCATTATGTTTTCTTCATGTAAGGACCTGAAAAAAACGGACAATAAGGTTGAGGAAAAATTAAAACGGACGGATTTTAGACTTGCTAACTCCGACTTCACAATAATTGAATTCAATCCGGAATGGTACTGGATTTTCCAAGATGAAAAACCAACTGCAACGGAATTAAGTCTAGACGAATTGAGCAAAATTGAGCCAATTTTAAAAAAAGCAATTGAAAAACACAATGAGGGATTAGAAACGGATTCTAGATGGAGACTTGAATTAGAAGGTTACAAACGTCAGTATGTGGCCACTTTAAACGAAAAAGGAGAAAAGGAAATTTGGCTAAACTTTTTTTGTCTTGATTTCGAATTTGACAAATGGCGGAGTGAAATACCACTGGTCGAAGATGGAGGGAATTGCTTCTTTAATATTAAAATTAATCTTACAACAAAATCCTATAAGGACTTGCGAATAAATAGCATCGCTTAAAAAACGTTGCACAACACGATGTATAATTAATTGCGGGCGGATTTCCCACAGGGAAATCACTGCAATCAATTATCTTTAGAGCTAGGCGGACATTTTCCGTTGGAAAAGTCCCCAACTAATCATACACAAGACCGTTGGCAATAATTATGAACTTAAGCTGGAAACATATTATTCTTTACTCAATTTTTGTGCTTTTTCTAGCTTCTGCTTATGGACAAAGGGCAAAAACTAAATTTGATTTTGACATGGACGCTGTTTCGGCGGAATTAAAAAGCGAACTTTCAAAACAAAAGGTGGACACTTTATTACAGGCCTATTATTTTTTTGACAACGGTCGTGGGGATAAAGCGACCAACTTCTTTTTTTGGACAAAGGATGGAAAAAATTATGTTAAGGCTATTGGAGTTGGGAAAAAGGAAAAAGCAAATGTTCATGAAACCATGGACTGTCCAAAATTTAAAGAAATACTGGATTTTTACTTTAACAACATAAAACAAATCATTGGTTCAGAACCGAAACCATCAATGATAATAAGCCACAATTATGGATTTTATGTTTTGTTAAAAGTAAACGGAACAGAATTCAAAACTTACTTAAGAAATGAAAGTTGGATAGACAACGAACACCCTAGGGCGGAATGGATTCAAATGATTGCTGAAATTGCAAAACCATACATAGAAAATAAATAACTATTGCCAACACCGGCTATAATTCATTGCTGCATTTTCGCTAAATTTAAACGCATAAACCATTAACAGGGCCCGATTTCTCCCGGACAAATCCTGCCGGATTTATCCGCAACGAAATCATAGCCCAACCGTTGGCAACAATATTGAAAAAAATAATCTTCATATTATTTCTTGTAATTACTGCTTGTAAATCAGGCTTCGACTCGACTTCAATTGACAAATCTTCAAGGGAGTGCATTGAGAAAG
>NZ_JBMFZG010000022.1:0-2546 GCF_048890225.1 Maribacter luteocoastalis | reverse complement strand
CTTTCTCAATGCACTCCCTTGAAGATTTGTCAATTGAAGTCGAGTCGAAGCCTGATTTACAAGCAGTAATTACAAGAAATAATATGAAGATTATTTTTTTCAATATTGTTGCCAACGGTCACGGCTATGAGTAGTTGCGTGGGTTAGCACTTAACTTTGCAAGTACACACCAAGCTGAAAATCCGCGAGGATTTTCAGAAGTAGGCGAGAACGAGCAATAACTTATAGCCATTGTTGTAAGTAGGCTTTTATATTAGATTTCCAACAAATTCAATTAGTTCAGGCATATTCTCATAAACACCTTTTGCTGTCATAGAAGCTGTAACTCTACCTAGCCAACTCATTATTTTTCCTTTCCTATCGCTCGAACCTTTCGGATTTTCTTTGTCGATAGTCTTTAGTTCCTCAATAGCTTCATCTTCGACACCAAACTCTTTTAATTTTTCAACTTGTTCTGCATTGATTGTCAAATTTATGTCTCCTTGAGTTATCTGTTCGCCTGCTGCTACATTTAAAGGGTTATTGTTCCCATATATATTGTTTGTTATGATATTTTGAGCTTTTTCTTTATTATCCTCGTTCATAACGTAATTTTTATCTATTTGGGGAAATTGGTTTTCCAGTTCTTGCAAAGTGTCCAATAGTTTTTGTTTTGTTACTTGGACTATGTTTTGCATATGAGATTTACCTATTGTCCTATGTGCAGTTCTTATTTGTCCTCCTTGTCTTTTAATTGAACCATAAAATTCTGCAAGCATTCTTACCATTCCGCCTGGTAAATTTATTGACCCAGAACTGCCTTCCATTTCAGTTATATTTTGCTCCACCACATAAATAGGTTCAATAAAACGATGATGATAAATCAAATCTTTCATAGTTTCATCTGCATCATCTGGAAGTACGACGGGAAAAGTTCTGACCTGTCCATACGGAAATTCAGCTGTAAGTTCTATTTCAGACCATACTTTTCTGTATTCAGGTAAGGTTTTATCATCGTAAGTATAACCATTCAATTCTTTTGACAACCAATTTTTAAAAGTCTCATTTTTAATTTGATTCGCTATCAATTTCGCTCTGGTTAATCCTTGAGCAACGGTTATTCTGTCGTATGCTATGTCAGTTATTAATTCGTGTATCATAGGTTTTTTAGCTTACTTACAACGGTCTCGGCTATGAGTAGTTGCGTGGGTTAGCGATTAACTTTGCAAGTACACACCAAACTGAAAATCCGCGAGGATTTTCAGAAGTAGGCGAGAACAAGCAATTACTTATAGCCATTGTTGTGAGCTGGCTTTTTACCATCTTCTGCTTATTATTCCACTTTTTCTTGCATAATACAAATATGAAAAAGGTGATTGTCTGGTTTCTGCCATTCGTTTGTTTCTTGTTTCAATATATTTAGTTGACAACTCTAAAGCTGCCATTGCTGATATTCCGATAGTTGTTAAATTCAGTGGTAAATGCACAAAATCTAAATGGCTATTCAGTACGGTTCCTGCTGATGTCCATAATGTAGGCGATTTTATGTCAATTAAGCTTTTAAAAGTTTTTAAACTACTTTCAATATTCGAGTCTTTTAATAGTGCTGTTAAATCCTGAACTCCATTAATTAAGTCTTCTTGAAAATTTATTGCAGATTCTTTTAATTCTGCGTTGGATTTAGCATTTGAAATTTCTGTCTGAAAATCAGAAATAGTTCTTTTGAAATGTCGAAGATTGTCAGCTCTACGTCTCTTAAAATCTACGATTTGTTCTAAAGACACATTTTCTTTCGGTGTTGGTAAAATATTGTTCAAGTCAAAAGATACGACTGGAAAGCCACTATTTTTTCTCGTGGTTTTGAAGTTAAATTTTTCGTAAGCTATAAAGTCTGTTCCGATTGTAGTTTGTTCATTATCAACTTCTGCAAGATATTTTGCCAAAAGTGACATATAAAGCAATGCTGTATTATGTTCAAATTTTAACCATTCATCATTTTCATCTCTCGTTGCTAAACCTAAATCTTCAAGAAAATAGAATAGCCCATCTGAAGTTTTATTTCGGTGGATTCTTCCCCTTTTTTGTTCAACTTTTGATTGATGAATTCTATGATTGTGTCTGCTATATTGATTTCTATTTCTGAACCTTTCAAAATTCGGGTTGAGAACCGTTGCTTGAAATTCATCTTGAAACTCTTGAAATTTCTCCCAATTATTCTCTCCAGATATTAAGGTTTCAGGTTGAATTGGTCTAAACTGTTCTTCTCCAATTAAATATTGAATATCAGGTGATAAATCATATAAAAATCTGTCATCATAGGTCGCTGGAATAATTGAACTGACTTCATCCCAATATAAGAGTGCGTGTTTCAGCCAACTACTTCGAGGGATATCAATTGTTGGATAATATAATATTGTTCTATTCATCGGTTCGGTTTAGCTTGCTCACAACGGTTGGGCTAAGCGTAGTGCGGGGGCAAGGAAACTTTTTGTTTCCGTCTGCGCACGAAGCTAAAGCTTTTGGTTTTGCTTTTTCTTTTTTTGTTCCAAAGCTAAATCCATAAGATT
>NZ_JBMFZG010000021.1:0-2579 GCF_048890225.1 Maribacter luteocoastalis | reverse complement strand
AATCTTATGGATTTAGCTTTGGAACAAAAAAAGAAAAAGCAAAACCAAAAGCTTTAGCTTCGTGCGCAGACGGAAACAAAAAGTTTCCTTGCCCCCGCACTACGCTTAGCCCAACCGTTACCAACAATACACTTAAACTTGTAAGAATTCATTCTAAACTTAGTATCTTGTATACACAAAAACACAATAAAATGATAATTAACTTGTTATTAATTAACCTATAGCTTAATTTTGTGATAAAGAAAGCAAAAGAAATAATTAAAAGCTCTGACGGTAAAAGAATCATTTGTATTGACATTGAGAACTGGGAAGAGATATTTGAATATATTAATCAAGATGATAAACATCTAAAAAAATTCAAATACATATGCGGTGTAATCCTAGATGGACATAGAAACACTGATGTATATGATAAAGAAAATATAAATAGTAATTGCAAGGACGTTACTGCAATGAAATTTTTTAAAGGGAATGATAATGATAGATTGTATTGCAAGGAATTAACTCTAAAAGATAAAACGTTTGTAATAATTGCTTGTGAATTATTCAAGAAGAAAAAAAGCCAAAAAAACAACAAAAAAAATATTCCAATAATTACCAAAGTTGGAAAAGCCGAATATGAAATCATCAGAAAAAAATATCCAAAACCTTGAAACAGCTTTTGACAGCATCTTTAATAATCAAGAAATTGATTATGATATAGAAGCAAGAATTATTGCTTCAAAATTGCTATCGGAAATTTCTGAAATTACAGATAAAAACAATTTGAATAGAAAAACGATTGCAGAACTAATCGGAACTTCTGCAAGTTACTTAACACAACTCTATCGTGGCAATAAACTACTTAATTTTGTTACTCTGGCTAAATTAAAAGACAAACTTAATTTAAGTATTGAAATCAAAATTAAAGAAAATGGATATGATAATCTGGATACAGATTTCAATTATCAAAATCTTACAACCGATATTGAGCACGGTGTTAAAAATACTAGCTGGTCAATATTTAAAAACCTAAATCCTGATAATCAAGAAGCATTTACTGGAGGTCAAAAGACCTCATTGAAAATAATAAAACAACAATTAACAGCCTAATGGAACTAGTAAAATCGGAATTAGTTTTAGAAGATTTCTTTATCGTAAATTCAAGTTACAATTTTATTGAACCAGAAAAAGGCAGCTCAATAAATCCTAAAGATTTAATTAACGATTATTATATAGATATTGATTTTATAGTCAGAGATGTTAAGAATGAAGACAATAAATATTTAGTTTTTTCCAAGTTAGATATAAATAGATCAGAAGATAAACTACCTGGTTATTCGATTTTTGTTGAAGGTATTGCTGTCTATAGTTTTGATAAAGAAACAAAGCTTAATGAAAAACAAAAATCGGAATTTTTATGGTCCTCAGGTGTTTCTATTTCTATAAATAGTTTAAGAAGTTATTTATCCACAATGACTTCTTTCTTTCCCTTAGGAAAATACTCTCTTCCTAGTGTTGATTTAACAACCTTATTGAATCAAAAAAGAGAATCTCTCATTCAAAAAAATAAGAAAAAAAAATAAAGTACTGTTGGTAACAAAACCTATAAACAATACGGGCTTAAGTCTTAAACGCTAAGGTTTGTGTATTTTTATAAGGTCGCGAAATCTTTCGCGATTTTGCTTTGAATAAGAAAAAAATAAATCAAACCAAAAGATTTCGCTACGTGCGTGACGGAAAGCAAACGCTAGTTTACTCCCGTACTGTTCATAGCTAAAACGTTGTAAGTTATTTTGACCAAAGCATTGAATGGATAGAATTCTAGAAAAATACGGACTTCAAGTACAGATTAACGTAAACGCCAAAAATGGATTAGATGAAATTGTTCGAAAAATGCAGTCCGAATCAAACGGAGAGTATTATTCTTTCATTTTTGCATTTATGGACATTTTCCAGTCTAGTCACCAAAAATTAGTCGGAAAGGTTAATAATGAAGGATTCTTGGTAAGAAAAAGGGTTGGATTTCTTGACTTTTTCCCGAATTGGGCGAAGGCCACTGGTAAATTTGAAAAAACGGAAAAAGGAACTCAAATATCCATGAAAATAAATGGAATGAGCAAAGTTTCGTTGGTTTTTGAATTAAGTATATTGGTTTTTCTTTGTCTAATTGCTGGACTTATTGTTCTCGAGGCTCTAATTCCGCCTATTGGGGAAGTAAATCCATTTCCAGATTTGTTCATTCTCATCGTGATTGGATTTTTCTTTGTAATCGTTCCAGTTCTGCACGCTAAATGGAATATAAATCGAATTAAAAGGGACTTGAAAAGGTATTTTGAATAAAAAACAACTTACAACACCGGCTATAATTCATTGCTGCTTTTTCGCTAAATTTAAACCTAAAAACCTTTAACCGGGCCCGATTTCTCCCGGACAAATCCTGCTGGATTTATCCCCAACGAAATCATAGCCCAAACGTTACCAGTAATTTGAGAAAATCTGTAAATAAATTCAAAAATCTGTCATATTTCCAAAACTCTTGTCACTAAATAAGTAGAGAGTAATAATGAAAGACATAAAACCAATGACAGAAACATATG
>NZ_JBMFZG010000020.1:0-2639 GCF_048890225.1 Maribacter luteocoastalis | reverse complement strand
GTGTATAATTAATTGCGGTCGGATTTACCAAATGGAAATCCTTGCAATCAATTATCTTTAACGTCAGACGGACATTTTCCGTTGGAAAAGTCCGCAACTAATCATACACGAACCGTTAGGTAGAATAGCCCATCGAGGGACGTGTAACGAAACATTAAATATTTTTCATTTGTTCCTCAAACTGTGTTTGTACTTGGTCAGCTTGGTAGCTAAAACCATTATTTTCTAGCATATCTATAAAGTCTGTAATTTCCATTCCTATTACAGTTATCTTAAAGTCAAAATCCAATTGGTCCATAATTAAAATATTTAAAATTTCTACTGTTACACTCTATTCTACCTAACGGGCAACTTATGGCTCTGCATCAGCAATCGTATGTTAATATTTATTTTATTCTTTACTTATTCGAGGGCAACAGATAGCTAACATTTTGTAAAGCTTATAGATGCACAGCTCAATCGGCTTTTACGTGTCTGCTGCGCATCCACAAGCCTTACAAGTTGCCCGTTGTATGCCATTTGAGAAAAATCTGAACTGAATGAAAAAAATATTGACCTTACTAATAATCCTAACATCATTTAATTTGTCTGCGCAAAAAATTGACTACTCATTCCCTGATGGTTACGAAAAGGAAATATCAAAAAAGGATTACAAATATTTGGTAGATGAATCTGTTAAAGTTATTTCCAAAAATTATAAAATTTCTTCAATAAAAGAGGGTGTTATTGAATTAGAAGAAGGACAAGATTACTCGATTTTGAATCTTCATAATTTGATTTTAAAGTGTGCTGAATTGGATAAAAAAGATTGGAGTGAATTAATTACTTCACATTTCAATAGTATGCACGAGTCAATGGAAAAACAAAAGCAACTTGACCCAAATAAGTTTGAGACTTTAGTGGACTATTTCAGTATTAGAATTTATCAAGAGAGCTTTGTAAATCAAAATGGTGGAACGGAAAATCTTATAGCAAAAAAACATTTAGATGGAACTATCTCACTTTTAATGCTTGATTTACCATCAACTTTCACGCCCATTCAAAAAGATATGTTTGACCTATGGGATAAAACTGTTGATGAAGTTTTTGAAATAGCACAAAGTAATGTAAACAAACAAGAGTTTACTAAAATGACCGAATCAATTGACGTTAATGACCAAAAAATTGAAGTCAGTTTTATAGAAAATGAAGATTATGGAGCAAGTCTCGCACTTGACTTAAAGAGCAACACACCTGAATTTATTGGAGAATGGGGTTCAGTTGTTGCAATACCAAACAAAGGAATTGTGAATATCTGCAAGATTTCAAAAGAAAAACCTGTTGATTTTATTTTGTTCATTCAAAGATTTAAACCTGTAGTTGAACAATTCTATAATCAGCATCCTCAACCAATTTCGACTGATTTCTATTGGTATTATAATGGAGATTTCACCAAAATTAACGTAATTGACAATAATGGGGAAATTAACGTGATTTCACCAATGGGATTAACCGAATTAATGACTAAAAAAAATTAAAAACGGCATACAACAATGGCTATAAACAATTGCTTTTACGGGCTTACCCTGAAAATTCCTGTGGAATTTTCAGCTTGTCGTGTACTTGCAAAAGTCCGTGCTAACCCACGCAACTGTTCATAGCCGAGACCGTTAGCCTTAATTTACAAATATTGGAAAAATCAGATAAAACAAAAATTCAAGAATGTCTCTTAAATATAGACATGACTTGCAGAAGTATGTATCATTCCAATAATGACATTGTAAACTTCAATATTCCGAGGAGTAGCGTAATTTATGGAGATATGATTCGATATAGCTACATTCAACTCTGTTCTATTTTAGACGAAATTGTTGTCTTAAATCGATTAGGAAAAGATAATGAATATCTTAAGGACACACTATATATAATCTCTCCCGTTACAAGAGCAATCAATCAGTATTCTGGTATTAGAAAAGCTAGAAATTTTATGCTCGCTCATTTTAACAGAGACAAAAAAAGAAACTTCCATCCCTGGTGGAAAGCTTTGAAAGGACTAAAGTTACCTCGAACCCAAAAAGAAATACAACAAATTCAGAAATGGATACATTTAATAAATGGAATTTTGGTTACAAGGTATTATGAAGAGCTTAAAGAAATTTCCAAAACTGCTGAGGGCGAAATTAAGTCCTATTCGGTTTGGATGTTTGAGGAGGAAAAGAAAGTTTCTGAAAATCCGACGCCATTTGATTCAATAGAGAATCAAGTTGCAATAAGAATGGAAGAAAAAGGAGTAAAAGAAATAATGGTCGACCCAAGCTTCACAGACATAATAGAATACATACAAAATAAAAACTAAGGCTAACACAACCTATAAACAATATGGGCTTCGAGTTAAACGAAAGGTTTGCGTATTTTTATGAGGTCGCGAAATCTTTGGGATTTCGCTTTAGACAAGAAAAAATAAAACTAAACCAAAAGATTTCGCTTTGTGCGTGGCGGAAAGCAAACGCTAGTTTGCCCCCGTACTGTTCATAGCTAAAACGTTGTAAAACATTTACCTAAACCTAAAAAGTGAATCAAAAAAGTTATCTAATTATTTTACTATTTCTTGGATTCTATTCTTGCGAACACTTTTCTCAAAAAGACTATTTTGACAATAT
>NZ_JBMFZG010000019.1:0-2772 GCF_048890225.1 Maribacter luteocoastalis | reverse complement strand
TTTAGGATACTTTGATGAACATGTGTTTAGAAAAAAAGAACAATCAGTGAGGTTAGAAACTAACTTAGTGTAAACTCTAATCTATAACTTTTGTAAACAATGTATATTAACGAACATATGAAGAAACCTTTACTTATATTATTAATTTTTGTTCTTAGTTCTAGTACTATAAATTCTCAACAAGAACTTTCTGAAAATGAAAAACTTTTCAGAACCGCAAAAGTATGGGGCTTTTTGAAGTATTATCATCCGAATGTGGCAAAGGGAAAATTTGACTGGGACAAGAAACTCATTGAGTTATTTCCAAAAATAGAAAAGGCAAAATCAAAGGAGGATTTATCTATTGTTTTTTCTGATTTAATTAATAGTCTTGGAAAAATCAAAAAATGCCGTTCATGTACATCCAAAACCAACTTAAACTATTTTAGTAAAAATTTCAACCTGTCATGGATACAAGACAGCACGTTGTTTACCAATGAATTAGGGGAGAACTTAAAATACATTGAGAATAACCGTTTTCAAGGTAAAAGTAAATTTGTTACAAAAAACAAAAATGCAGGTAACGTAATATTGACTAATGAAGCTAGTTATCAAAATTTTGACTGGAAGGATAAAAAAATGAGAATTTTGTCTCTTTTCAGATATTGGAATTCGATAGAATATTTTTTTCCATACAAATATCAAATGGACAAAAATTGGAATCAGGTTCTACAAGAAATGCTTCCGAAATTTTTGAGCCCCCAATCCGAATTAGATTATCATTTAGCGATGTTAGAAATCATCGTTGATTTAGATGATAGTCATGCTGGACTTAATACCAATTTAACTATTGACTATTTTGGCGCAAAATATATTCCTGCAAAATTTAGTATCGTAGATAATAAAGCAGTTATCACTAGTTTTTATAATGATTCCTTAGCTGATATAAATGATTTGAGAATTGGAGATGTAATTGAAAAAGCAAACGGAAAGACTATAAATGAAATATTGCAACAAAAAAGTGAATTCATCCAAGGTTCAAATACCTCGGCAAAGTTTGCATATGCCTTTAATAAAATTTTTAACGGTGTAACAGATTCCATTGAGATTGAGTTTTTAAGAAACGACAAGATTAAAGGAAATGAAATTGGAAGGTATTCTTTCGACCAATTCAAGTATAAAAAACCCTCAACTGATAAGTGGAAGATACTTGAAAACAATATTGGATATATAAACTTAGGAGAAGTTGAAGTATCTGATGTTTCCGCTATTTTAGAAGAAATAAAAAATACAAAATCTATTATTTTTGATTTAAGGAATTACCCAAAATTTACATTACCATATATTTTAAATTTTTTAAACCCATCTGCCAAAGAGCTTTTAGTTTCCATTATTCCCGACTTGAATTACCCTGGAAAATTCTACTGGGAAGAACCAATGTCAATGGGAGAAAACAACAATAATCCTTACCGAGGAAAAGTAATTATTCTCGTTAATTCACGTACAATTAGCTATGCTGAATTGTATGCAATGGGCTTACAAACAGTAAATAATTCAATCACAATTGGCAGCCAAACTCTTGGAGCTGATGGTAATGTCAGTAGAGTGGAGTTTATTGGAGGTTTTAAAACAGGTTTTTCTGGCATAGGCATATTTTATCCTGATTTTACCGAAACACAGAGAAAGGGCGTAAGAATTGATATTGAGGTAAAGCCCACTATTCTGGGTATTAAGCAAGGTCGTGACGAAGTATTGGAAAAAGCTATAAAAGTGGCATTGGAATAAATACTGTGGCTAACAAAACCTATAAAAAATAAGGACTATGGGCTTAATCGAAAGGTTCGTGCATTTTTATGATGTCTGCAAAATCTTTGGGATTTTGCTTTAAACAAAAAAGATAAAACAAAACAAAAAGACTTTGCTAAGTGCGTGGCGGAAAGTAAACGCTAGTTTACTCCCTTACTTTTCATAGCTCAGGCGTTACCTGTAATTTTGAAAAACATACTAAAAATATTGACTTTATGGATTTTTGGAATCGGAGTTGGATTCGCACAATCGGAATTGCCTTTTTTTGAACAAAATGCGTTTGACTTTTACCGATTGGAGATTCTCAAAGCGAACCCAGTAGAAAAAAGAATTAGTGTTTATCGATACTTTTCGGACTTTCAAGATTCCAATCGCTATTCTGCAGAAGGAGAGTGTCTTAAAAATCCTGTTTTTAAAAATCAAATAAATGAGGTTGATAAAACTGCATATGGACAGAACAATATAGATTCGGACAAGTTTGAACTGAACTTTAGTGAGATAGACAGAAAACAGTTTAAAATCAGGAAAAATGGACGAGGTAGTTTCCCGAAACTATTTATTAGCTATCCAATGGTTTCTATTAACAACTCAAAGAGGTTTTTTGTTAACATTTACGAGAATTACGAGAGACGAACAAATAACTATCATATTGAGTTAGATGAGAATGGAAGAGTCATCGATTGGTGTAATTCATATCACGAAACAATAATAATACACTAAAAAAAACTACAGGTAACACGGTGTATAATTAATTGCGGTCGGATTTCCCACAGGGAAATCACTGCAATCAATTATCTTTAGAGTTAGGCGGACATTTTCCGGTGGAAAAGTCCGCAACTAATCATACACGAACCGTTGTACACAAGTTTGACCCGTCCTGAAATAAGGCTACATAATTTTAAACATTATGTATAGAAATGACAAAGTGATCAGACGGTATTCAGAACCTTTTAAACTGAAAATTTTAGACGAAATTACAACGGGCAA
>NZ_JBMFZG010000018.1:0-2835 GCF_048890225.1 Maribacter luteocoastalis | reverse complement strand
CAACTTTTATACAAATGCCCAGAACGATCCGGAAGGGGATGGTTATTGGGGCCCATTGATTGGTTTTGACCTTGTCCCTGTAGCCGCTGCTCAATTGCCCAACGGTAAGTTGTTGACCTGGGCCTCCCATTACAGGCTTACTTTCGAGGAGATAGGCTATGGCCAAACGGCGACCCAGATATTCGACCCTGCGACTGACCTTGTGGAGACTTGGAGCTATTCCAATACCAACCATGATATGTTCTGTCCCGGTATCAACAACCTTGCTGACGGCCGGATCCTTTCCGCCGGTGGGGTCTCCGATGTGGAGACCAGTATCTATGATTATAACACCGGTGTATGGACAGAGGCGGATAAGATGAACATCCCACGGGGCTATCAGGGCAATGTTACCCTGCCACAAGGGTGGGTCTTCACCGTAGGTGGGTCCTGGAGCGGCAGTAATACGCCTGGGACCAATGGTGGCAAGGGGGCCGAGATCTACGACCCTGCCACAAATAATTGGTTCGTGCTGTCCGGCATCCAAGGGGACGATATTTACAATGCCAATGACCTGGCCTTCGAGCAACAAGGGATTTATAGGGTAGACAACCATGTGTGGCTTTGGACCGCTTCCAATGGCAAGCTTTTCCATGCGGGACCAAGCGAGGACATGCATTGGATAGATGTAGAGGCCAATAATGGCCAAGGTGAGATCGTACCTGCCGGAAAAAGGGGTACGGACACCTATTCCATCAAGGGGAACACCGTTATGTTCGATGTGGACAAGATCTTTAAGGTGGGCGGGGCCACGTCCTACGGTAGGGACCAGGACCCGGGAGGCCCCCCGGCAAAGTCGGCCGCCTATGTGATAGACATATCGGGCGCCTATGGATCCACGGCCAGCGTTTCCCCTGCGGGCAACCTTACGGAGGCCCGGATCTATAACAACAGTGTGGTGTTGCCCAACGGGCAAATACTGGTCACCGGTGGGTTGGACCATGCAGAGGTGTTCGCCGACACCGGGGCGGCGCTATCTGCAGAACTGTACGACCCCTATACCGATACATGGACCACATTATCCTCTATGCAGGTACCAAGAACCTACCATAGCGTATCCATATTGATGCCTGACGGCAGGGTCTTCGTTGGCGGTGGCGGTCTCTGTGACCAACCCTATCCCGATTGTACCAACCACGACAACGCGGAGATATTTAGCCCACCTTACCTTTTTGACGGTACCGGCAACTTGGCCACCAGGCCCGTAATCACAGGTGCACCGGCAACGGCTGACTATAACACGAGCATAAACGTACTTACCGATACCGCTATAGACCAGTTTAGTTTGGTGCGGTTCTCAGCGGTAACGCACAGTACCAACAACGAACAGCGCCGGATACCGGTAAGCTTTACCGGCACGGCGGGCAACTACGCCCTGGACATCGCGGACAGGAACATATTGCCCCCTGGCTATTATATGCTTTTTGCATTGGATGCCAATGGGGTACCCAGTCAAGCGGCCACGATACAGATCGGTAACGCGCTTCCCTACAATTTCGACCCCAACCTGGTCCTGGACATGGGCTTTGAGGACGGTAACGGGACCAATGTGAGCGATGCCTCGTCCTACGGGAACAACGGTACGATTGTTCAAAGGGACGATACGGGCAATCCAGCTACGGTTACCGATGCTACCTGGCAGACCGGCCTAAATGGCGGCGCCCTTGAGATGGACGGATTGGAACACCTTAGCAACGCCCTTGTCGATATTCCCTATGATGCCAATTCCTTGGGTACCATTTCCCAGAGCGTTACCATGAGCGCATGGGTCTTCAGGGACGCTACCAGTGTCATACCACAGAACGGTAAAGTGGCCAATGTGGCCGTGGTGGCGCACGAGTACCCCTCACTGTTCTTTGGCTTCCACAATACATTGTACAAATGGTCCTTCCACACCTCGGACGGGGCAGTGGACTGTTATGCGGGCTATGATGCCCTCGATGGCTGGAACCATATCGCGGCCACCTATGATGGCACCTATGCACGGCTCTTCGTGAACGGGGTCGAGGTCTGTAGCAAGGAGATAACTGGGGATATCCAACTGACGGACTATCCGGGACGTACGGACAGCTTTACCATTGGTGGGTTCTATGATGAGTTCAGGCCACTTCCCGCGGTGCCCTATGGCAATACCAGTGCCATTACCGATGAGCTGGATGGCCGAATAGATGAACTTAAGATATGGAACAGGGTATTGCAGCCCAGTGAGATAAGGGACATTTATACCGTGGGCGTACCGGTAACACCCTGCCCGGCCAACGGCACCATCGTGGCAGAGTACAAGATAGGGTCCGGGGCATGGCAAGATGTGGCCGGGGCCCCCGTTGAGGCCCTTGAGGGCCAAGAGGTGTACCTACGTGCCAAAGGCTACGGCAACCAATATTTCGTGACCACCACGGAAGTGGACGGCCCCACCTTTGACTCCACCACAGATTTAAACGCGGAAGGTGCCTACCAAATAGACACGGGCATCGCCCAGTACCAAGCGGAGAGCAACGACGGCCTAATAGACCAAAGGAGCCAGGGACAGTACGCCCTTTCCACGGCCGGGGGCTGCCCCACCGTGGTGCAGGTGAACGTTACCCCGAGCTGCGGCACGCCCGTACCCGCGCCCTGGCAGAGCCAGGACATTGGTGCCGTGGGCGCCATAGGCGTTTCCTGCGAGTCAGGGGGCGTATTTGAGGTACGTGCCTCGGGTGCCGATATCTGGGGCAGTGCGGACGAGTTCCATTTTGTGTACAGGGAATTGACAGGAAATGGCGAGATTATAGCAAGGGTAACCGCATTGGAGCAGAC
>NZ_JBMFZG010000017.1:0-3286 GCF_048890225.1 Maribacter luteocoastalis | reverse complement strand
TTTTTAGGATACTTTGATGAACATGTGTTTAGAAAAAAAGAACAATCAGTGAGGTTAGAAACTAACTTAGTGTAAACTCTAATCTATAACTTTTGTAAACAATGTATATTAACGAACATATTGACCCGTCCTGAAATATGTATACAAAACACTTCAAGTATATGTATAAAAATGATGGATATGTAAGACGTTATAGCGAGAGCTTTAAACTAAAGGTCATGGCAGAACTTACCAAAGGAAACCATTCCAAAAGACAAATTGCATTAACTTACGGGATACAATCCAGTACTATAAACGTATGGATTAAAAAGTATGATCGTAAAGATTTAATGAACACCCGTGTAACAGTGCAAACAGACGACGAACTTTCCCGTATCAAAGCCCTGCAAAAAGAGCTTAAACAACTTAAGGACCTTCTTATCAAAAAGGACTTGGACAAACTGGTGACCGATAGTTATCTTGAGGTCGCTGCTGAAAACTTAGGCTATAGAGATGTGGAAGAATTAAAAAAAAACTTAAACATAAAGCCCTAATGAAAGTAGCACCAATAAACCGTAATAAAAGACTGTTTTCCATTGGTACTATCTGTAATGCTTTTGATCTGAAAAGAGATGCATATTACAAATACCAAAAAAGGTTTGCAATCAAAAAACAGATAGAACAAGATGTAATCGGGCTTGTTCGAAAAAGTAGAAGAACACTGCCTAGGGAAGGTACCAGAAAACTCATGAGATCATTAAAAGATGAGTTCCATAAGTACGACCTCAAAGTGGGCAGGGACCAGCTATTCCGTATCTTAAGAAAGAACAGGTTACTCATTAGAAGAAAAAAATACTCTTCTAGAACCACCAATTCATATCACAGGTTTTATAAATATGACAATATCATAAAAGACCTTGAAATCAACAGACCTAATCAGGTTTGGGCTTCGGACATAACCTATATCAGAACCATTAAAGGATTCTGTTACCTAGCCTTGATTACCGACATGTACTCACGCAAAATAGTTGGGTATGACCTAAGTGATAGTTTAGAACTAAAAGGCTGTGTAAGGGCTCTTAATAAAGCCATTTACAATGCCAAGAACATTGAACGGCTTATTCATCACTCCGACAGGGGTATTCAATATTGCAGTAATGTGTATACTCAAATATTGAAAAGAAAGAAAATTAAAATCAGTATGACAGAAGAAAACCATTGCTATGAAAACGCTTTAGCCGAAAGGGTAAACGGTATTCTAAAAGATGAATTCTATCTTGACCAAACCTTTACCAGTGTGGTCCATGCTAAAAAAGCAGCCAAAAACGCAATCAAGTTATACAACTCTAAAAGATTGCATTTATCTTTAGATTATAAAACACCTAATTACGTGCATCAATATGCCGCTTAAAAATAATATTAATCTGTAGCCGTATTTTAGGACGTGACATTTAAAAAAATGAAACAAAATTATAAACTTCTATTAATACTGCTTTTTGTTTCATTTCTTGTTAGAGTATTCATTATATGGATTGGAAGACCAGAATTTGTTGGATGGTTTAATCATACTTACTATTATTATGTAGAGACTCAAGGATTACTTGAAAGTGGAAAATTGCCTTTTCCAGATATGCCATTGCTCTTTTATATTTATGCAGCTACCGCAAAAATATTAACATGGTTAGGAGTCGAAAACCATATTGCCATTGTTAATGCAACAAGGTTTTGGATGTGTTTGATACCTTCGCTTATCCCAATACCCATTTATTCTATCTTTAAAAACACTTATAAAGAAAAAACTTTTCCAAAGTGGATTTGGGTTTTGTTACTGGCTAGCGCATTTTACCCATTTACGCTTGCGCATATGCCTGAGTTTCTTCAGAAGAACACTTTAGGATTACTGTTATTAGCGATTCTAATACAACAATCCAAAGCTATACATAAAGGCTTGGGTGTAAAACGTATAGTGTCACTAATATTTATTTTCATTTTGATTCTGTCTACTCATTATGGTAGTACCGCAGCGGCTCTTTTGTATTTAGTTGCGCTTCTATTATCTCATTGGTTGCATAATAAGAATAAATGGACTTTGTGGTTAGGTTTAAGTTTAATGCTTGGTTTAGTTATATCACTTTATTCGTTTTATACCTTCGATATCCAAAGGTTCGAAAGAATAATTAGCTATATAAACCGAATGGGAGAAAGTTCCATCATGGGTTCAATTTTTTCGCCAAATAACACAGACAAATTTACTTCAATCATTATGATCGCAGTTCCATTGGGGTTTGTGGCTTTGCTCTATTACGCTTATAGGATATCTAAAAAGGCACTTACTCATGAAAATAGTGTGTTTTGGCTCTGTAATATTTTATTTTGTTACCTTTTGTTGCTACCTATTTATGAGCCAGCACTAATGCAAAGATTCGTCCTATTTTTAACCTTGCCTCTGCTAATCGTGATTGCGTTTACTATACAATACACTCTAAAAATAGTATTCTGGAAAAGGGCTCTAATAGGATTTGTAATACTTGGAACAATTCTGTTATCTATTGGAGAAATCACAGGCTTGGTGTTTCTTAATAAAAACAAAGAACCGATATATAATGATTTGCTGGTCATGAAAGAAACTGTCGGATTCAGTAACAACGATTTAATCCTGACGAGAAACGGAGCTGAACATATTTCAAATTGGTTTCTTATGACTAAATCTAGTCTTATTACTTCATTTAATCTTGAAGATTTTGAAAAATACAACCGCATTTTTATAATGAATCCAACGGAAGGTGCTATGACAGCACCAAGCGGTGCAAATGAAAAAATCCAAAAATATCAGTACATGGTCAGCAATATTGACGAACCAACAGAGGCGCAGGTAATATATGAATCAAGTCATATAAAATTGTTACAATTGACGTTCCCACCCAAAGAATGGAAATTTGATGATGATGGATATTGGATAAGTTATAACTGATAAAAAACGCCGCACAACAGCACCTATACGTAATGCGGGGGTTTGGTGCTAAATCCAAAGGTTTGCGTATTTTTATAATGTCCACAAAATCTTTTCGATTTTGCTTTCGGAACAAAAAAGAAAAAACAGAACAAAAAGATTTTGCTACGGGCTTTGGCGGAATGTGAAGCGCATTTTTGCTCCCGCACTACTCATAGCTTAAACGTTGTGCGTCATTTGGTACGTTAAAGGGACATCCTTTACAAAGTTAAAGTCACATAGTTTACACTTTTAAGGTTATAATTTGAGATTAAAATCAAATTATCATGCCTTGGAAAGAAACAACGACTATGGAAC
>NZ_JBMFZG010000016.1:0-5848 GCF_048890225.1 Maribacter luteocoastalis | reverse complement strand
GTTGGGTTTTAGATATAAAAATTTTGCAATTTTTTTAAAAAAAAGTCTTGTGGGAATGGAAATAGGGTGTACATTTGCAGCCCGTTACGGAGGAAGGGATTTCCGGATTCCATGCAGGGAAAAAGTTCTTATATAGTTGTTGGGTTGTCCGGCGAAAAAAAAGATTTATTTTTTTTCTTTAAAAAGTTGTCGGGTTAAAAAACAGTTGTATATTTGCAGCCGCTTAGGGAAATGCCCAAGCGCAAAAAGACCTAAAGGGCGTTATTGTCCGACGGTTTTAAGGGAGTTCATTGAAATATTGTGGAGATAAGAATCGAGAATAGGTGAGGACCTGTTCGAGAGGAACAAGAATTAAGGAAACATACAATTTAATATGTGGCCGAAGAGATTCGGCCAATATATATAAGGAATTGAATCGAGAGTCGGGGCCGGGAGAATTTTTTGCTTCGTTGGGACGAATATTTACAAAACAACGATGAAGAGTTTGATCCTGGCTCAGGATGAACGCTAGCGGCAGGCCTAACACATGCAAGTCGAGGGGTAACAGGGAGCTTGCTCCGCTGACGACCGGCGCACGGGTGCGCACCGCGTATGGAACCTACCTTTTACAGGGGAATAGCCCAGGGAAACTTGGATTAATGCCCCGTGGCACCATGGCCCGGCATCGGGATATGGTTAAAGCCTTCGGGCGGTAAAAGATGGCCATGCGTCCCATTAGCTTGTTGGTAAGGTAACGGCTTACCAAGGCTACGATGGGTAGGGGCCCTGAGAGGGGGATCCCCCACACTGGTACTGAGACACGGACCAGACTCCTACGGGAGGCAGCAGTGAGGAATATTGGACAATGGAGGAGACTCTGATCCAGCCATGCCGCGTGCAGGAAGAATGCCCTATGGGTAGTAAACTGCTTTTATACGGGAAGAAAAAGAGCTACGTGTAGCTTACTGACGGTACCGTAAGAATAAGGACCGGCTAACTCCGTGCCAGCAGCCGCGGTAATACGGAGGGTCCGAGCGTTATCCGGAATTATTGGGTTTAAAGGGTCCGTAGGCGGGCCGGTAAGTCAGTGGTGAAAGTCTGTAGCTCAACTATAGAATTGCCTTTGATACTGCTGGTCTTGAGTTATGGTGAAGTTGCCGGAATATGTAGTGTAGCGGTGAAATGCATAGATATTACATAGAACACCGATTGCGAAGGCAGGTGACTAACCATATACTGACGCTGATGGACGAAAGCGTGGGGAGCGAACAGGATTAGATACCCTGGTAGTCCACGCCGTAAACGATGGATACTAGCTGTCCGGGTCCTTGAGACCTGGGCGGCCAAGCGAAAGTGATAAGTATCCCACCTGGGGAGTACGTTCGCAAGAATGAAACTCAAAGGAATTGACGGGGGCCCGCACAAGCGGTGGAGCATGTGGTTTAATTCGATGATACGCGAGGAACCTTACCAGGGCTTAAATGCATATTGACAGGGGTAGAGATACCTTTTCCTTCGGGCAATTTGCAAGGTGCTGCATGGTTGTCGTCAGCTCGTGCCGTGAGGTGTCAGGTTAAGTCCTATAACGAGCGCAACCCCTACCGTTAGTTGCCAGCATGTCATGATGGGGACTCTAACGGGACTGCCGGTGCAAACCGTGAGGAAGGTGGGGATGACGTCAAATCATCACGGCCCTTACGTCCTGGGCCACACACGTGCTACAATGGCAGGTACAGAGAGCAGCCACGTCGCAAGGCGGAGCGAATCTATAAAACCTGTCACAGTTCGGATCGGGGTCTGCAACTCGACCCCGTGAAGCTGGAATCGCTAGTAATCGGATATCAGCCATGATCCGGTGAATACGTTCCCGGGCCTTGTACACACCGCCCGTCAAGCCATGGAAGCCGGGAGTGCCTGAAGTCCGTCACCGCAAGGAGCGGCCTAGGGCAAGATCGGTAACTAGGGCTAAGTCGTAACAAGGTAGCCGTACCGGAAGGTGCGGCTGGAACACCTCCTTTCTAGAGATTGTCCTTTTAAGGACGGTCCCTGATGAAGTGAAGATATGACCACGGTCCCGGTCTTTTGATTTAATATTTGTTGTCCTTATATAGTACTGTTCAAACAAGATCTCCATAATTATGATATATAAGTAATTGCTTTTTCGAAAAGGTATTTGTACTGAAAAGAGAGAGTAGGGACAGTCCCATAGCTCAGCTGGTTAGAGCGCTACACTGATAATGTAGAGGTCGGCAGTTCGAGTCTGCCTGGGACTACAGCCTAAGGCTGGTCAAACCATAGAGCGAATGCCGCTTTTTGTCAGATCGGTTTTGGAACGTTCATAGATTGAAATATTGAATAGGAAATTCTAGAAGTTGAGTAGTAGTTGGAGGCACTGACTACTGACTACTATGTACTAACTACTAGTATATGGGGGATTAGCTCAGCTGGCTAGAGCGCCTGCCTTGCACGCAGGAGGTCATCGGTTCGACTCCGATATTCTCCACCAGGCAATGCCTGGAGATATGAAATATTATCTTCCAGTGCTTGCGGTGATTTGCATAGATGATTTGATTGTCTATCGCGAGTCGCGATCGTTCATTGACATATTGGAACAGGAGGTAAGATTTTTATCTTACCGACCTAAAAAAGAAAGAAACACGAATCTTTATTAAGTAAAGAGTACGAATAAATTAGAATAGATTAAAGATCTGGCGACAAGCTGGAAAAGGGCGTATGGGGAATGCCTAGGCTCTCAGAGGCGAAGAAGGACGTGATAAGCTGCGAAAAGCCGTGGGGATCGGCACACACGATATGATCCGCGGATATCCGAATGGGGCAACCCGGCATGTTGAAGACATGTCATGGCGTAAGCCAAGCAAACCCGGTGAACTGAAACATCTAAGTAGCCGGAGGAGGAGAAAACAAAAGTGATTCCGATAGTAGCGGCGAGCGAAATCGGATTAGCCCAAACCGTTGTTGTCTCGGCAATAACGGGGTTGTAGGACCACGCCATTGTTTGCGCAATGAACTAGAACGCTTTGGAAAGAGCGGCCATAGACGGTGATAGCCCGGTATAGGTAAGGAGCGTTAAACATAGTGGTATCCTGAGTAGTGCGGGGCACGTGAAACCCTGTATGAATCCGGCGGGACCATCCGCCAAGGCTAAATACTCCTGAGAGACCGATAGTGAACCAGTACCGTGAGGGAAAGGTGAAAAGAACCGTGAATAACGGAGTGAAATAGATCCTGAAACCATACGCTTACAAGCGGTCGGAGCCCTTCGGGGTGACGGCGTGCCTTTTGCATAATGAGCCTACGAGTTACTTTTACTGGCAAGGTTAAGTTCTTCAGGAACGGAGCCGTAGCGAAAGCGAGTCTTAATAGGGCGCCATAGTCAGTAGTAGTAGACGCGAAACCGTGCGATCTACCCATGGGCAGGTTGAAGCTGTGGTAACACATAGTGGAGGACCGAACCCGTTGACGTTGAAAAGTCTTGGGATGACCTGTGGGTAGGGGTGAAAGGCCAATCAAGCTCGGAAATAGCTCGTACTCCCCGAAATGCATTTAGGTGCAGCGTGTTATTAGTTTCATAGAGGTAGAGCTACTGATTGGATGCGGGGGCTTCACCGCCTACCAATTCCTGACAAACTCCGAATGCTATGAAATGATGTAACGCAGTGAGGGCATGGGTGCTAAGGTCCATGTCCGAGAGGGAAAGAACCCGGACCATCGGCTAAGGTCCCCAAATATATGCTAAGTTGACAAAACGCGGTGGAACTGCATTGACAGCCAGGATGTTGGCTTGGAAGCAGCCATTCATTTAAAGAGTGCGTAACAGCTCACTGGTCGAGCGGTTCCGCATGGATAATAATCGGGCATAAGCATATTACCGAAGCCATGGCTTTGTATTTATACAAGGGGTAGGGGAGCATTGTAGCCAGCGTTGAAGGTGTACCTGCGAGGGATGCTGGAGCGGCTACAAACGAAAATGTAGGCATAAGTAACGATAATGCGGGCGAGAAACCCGCACGCCGAAAGACCAAGGTTTCCCCAGCTATGCTAATCAGCTGGGGGTCAGTCGGGACCTAACGCGAACCCGAAGGGGATAGTGGATGGACAACGGGTTAATATTCCCGTACCTGCTCACGTTAAAAGTGACGGAGGCGAGAAGTTGGTGCGTGCAGACGGAATTGCACGTTGAAGCGAGTGGTAACACCGCGATAGTACGGCGAGGCTACGGCCAAGCCGATAATCCAGCATATCGACTTCCAAGAAAAACGAGTGAAGCAGCCCGTACCGTAAACCGACACAGGTGGTTGGGATGAGTATTCTAAGGCGCTCGAGAGATTCATGGCTAAGGAACTAGGCAAAATAGACCCGTAACTTCGGGAGAAGGGTCGCCCCCTTATGGGGGGCCGCAGTGAAGAGGTCCAGGCGACTGTTTATCAAAAACACAGGGCTCTGCAAAATCGAAAGATGAAGTATAGGGCCTGACACCTGCCCGGTGCTGGAAGGTTAAGAGGAGATGTCATTCCTTCGGGGAGAAGCATTGAATTGAAGCCCCAGTAAACGGCGGCCGTAACTATAACGGTCCTAAGGTAGCGAAATTCCTTGTCGGGTAAGTTCCGACCTGCACGAATGGTGCAACGATCTGGACACTGTCTCGGCCATGAGCTCGGTGAAATTGTAGTATCGGTGAAGATGCCGGTTACCCGCAGTGGGACGAAAAGACCCCGTGCACCTTTACTATAGCTTCGTATTGACCTTGGTCAAGCAATGTGTAGGATAGCTGGGAGACTTTGAAGCTGCATCGCCAGGTGTGGTGGAGTCATTGTTGAAATACCAGCCTTTGCTTGTCCGGGGCCTAACCCTATAACTAGGGAACAGTGCGTGGTGGGTAGTTTGACTGGGGTGGTCGCCTCCAAAAGAGTAACGGAGGCTTCTAAAGGTGCCCTCAATACGGTTGGCAATCGTGTGTAGAGTGCAATGGCACAAGGGCGCTTGACTGAGAGACATACAGGTCGACCAGGTTGGAAACAAGAGCATAGTGATCCGGTGGTTCCGCATGGAAGGGCCATCGCTCAAAGGATAAAAGGTACGCCGGGGATAACAGGCTGATCTCCCCCAAGAGCTCATATCGACGGGGGGGTTTGGCACCTCGATGTCGGCTCGTCACATCCTGGGGCTGGAGAAGGTCCCAAGGGTTGGGCTGTTCGCCCATTAAAGTGGCACGCGAGCTGGGTTCAGAACGTCGTGAGACAGTTCGGTCTCTATCTACTGCGGGCGTTAGAAATCTGAGTGGATCTGACCCTAGTACGAGAGGACCGGGTCGGACCGACCGCTGGTGCACCAGTTGTCCCGCCAGGGGCATCGCTGGGTAGCTATGTCGGGATCGGATAAGCGCTGAAAGCATATAAGCGCGAAACCGGCCACAAGATGAGATTTCTTTAAAGGGCCGTGGGAGATGACCACGTTGATAGGCTATAGGTGGAAGGGCAGTAATGTCCGTAGCCGAGTAGTACTAATTGCCCGTCAGGCTTGCGCACGTGCCCGTCCCCTCCCTTAGGGGAGGGACGGCAACGATCTTTACATCTTTCTTTTTTATATACGCATACTTAGACTATACGTGCTTTTTTCCTTTATAGGTACACCTGTTCCATTCATGTCAACGATATTGCGGCGAAGGCCGCGATCGGGATAACACCCGGTCCAAAACTTAGGTGGCCATGGCGACGGGGCCCACCCCTTACCATTCCGAACAGGGAAGTTAAGACCGTTTGCGCCGATGGTACTGCTATACCAAGTGGGAGAGTAGGTAGCCGCCTTTTTCGAAGGCCCCTTACAGTGATGTAAGGGGCCTTTTTTTATG
>NZ_JBMFZG010000015.1:0-8042 GCF_048890225.1 Maribacter luteocoastalis | reverse complement strand
CCCAATAACAACATTAAAATAAGCGCAGGGGAAAGTCTGAGTGTAATTTTCTTTTTCATTTTGGGGCAATAAATATTCTAACTATCAAATGTACTATTAGGAGTATGAATGCATCAAATATTACGATGAAATCAAATAATTAATCGTTCAACTAGGCGACTATGCTGTAGGGGTGCTTTTTTAACAAGTAAGTCCTGGTTATATCAATTTTTTTTAAGCTAATTATAAAACACAAAATTACCTTGTATTTACATGGCTTAACTGAAGTATTAACCACTATTTTTTAACAAAAAGGAATTGGTTATCAACAATTTATAGTTCTTAATCAAACCTTAAGAAAATAGGTTTACTTTTGCGAGGTATTTGTGGGTTGGAGGATTTCAATAGCTATTAATGTGCCATTTTTCACACAAAGAATGTAAAAGCTATTGGTACTGTGTTTTATTGATGTTTTAACTAAAAATTCGGGATTGGAAAGGGGTTAAAAAACAAAAAAAATGTAGATGACCGAGATTTTACTTCCTTTAACGAAATTAGAAGATTTTTTATGTTGTTGAACCATGGTATTTCTATTTTTGAATTCCGAAATCTTAATAAAACCTAGCTTTGAGTAAAAACAATAAAATATATCTTTCTCCACCCCACTTGGGAAGTAACGAGCAAAAGTATGTTGCCGAGGCTTTTGCTACCAATTGGATTGCTCCTTTGGGTCCTAACGTTACTTTGTTTGAAGAAAGCCTTTCATCCTATGTGGGAAATGATGCCCAGGTTGCCATGTTAAGTTCTGGTACTGCCGGTTTGCATTTGGCATTGAAAATATTGGATGTTGGTTTAGGGGATGAGGTGATATGTCAAAGCTTTACGTTTTCGGCTTCTGCCAATCCCATCTTATATTTGAGGGCAACACCCGTATTTGTGGATAGCGAAAAAGATACTTGGAATATGTGTCCAACGCTATTGGAAAAGGCTATCGAATCACGTATTAAGGAAGGGAAAAAGCCAAAGGCCATTGTTGCCGTGCATTTATATGGCATGCCATATAAGGCCAATGAAATAAATGGGATTGCCCAGAAATATGGCATTCCTGTTGTTGAGGATAGTGCCGAAGCCTTAGGAAGCACATATAATGGTCAAAAATGTGGTAATTTAGCCCATATTGGGATTGTATCCTTTAATGGCAATAAAATTATAACCACCTCTGGTGGGGGTGCATTGCTGTCGAAAGATAAGGATATAAAGGAGAAAGCAGTTTTCTTGGCAACACAGGCAAGGGATGATGCACCACATTATCAACATTCGCATGTAGGGTATAATTATAGAATGAGCAATGTTTTGGCGGGGATAGGAAGAGGACAGTTGGAGGTCTTGGATGATCGTGTAGCCGCAAGAAGGGCTAATTTTGATTTTTATAAAAATCATTTAGACCAATTTGAACAAATATCATTTTTAGAGGAGCCCAAAGGGTTTTACTCTAACAGATGGTTAACCACTATGGTTACCGGTTCTTATAAGCAACGAGAACAATTACGTTTAGCCATGTTGGAAGAAGAGATTGAATCAAGGCCGTTATGGAAACCTCTGCATGAACAACCCATATTTAAAAAATACCCAAATCAATTAAATGGTGTTTCGTCAACATTGTTCGAAAAAGGATTATGCTTACCCAGTGGGTCTAGTTTAACCGATGATGATAGATCCAGAATTTTGGAAGTTATAGTAAACGTATTAAAAAATGATTAAAAACTACTTAACCAACAACGCACAAAAATATGCTTCTAAATGGCTTGTGTTTGCTATTGATTTATTGATAGTCAGTTTTTCATTTACGCTATCCTATCTGGTTAGGTTTAACCTGACCTTTAGTTTTGATAAGGAAAAATTACTAGTGCAGCTACCTTGTATTGTGGTTATTGCAGCAATTTCATTTTTGGCAACTAATTCTTATAAAGGTGTGGTTAGACACACAGGTGTGAGGGATGTCTATAATATATTTAATGCCATCTGTCTGTCTAGTATCATTACCATCTTTTTTGTGCTTCTAAATAGACAATTTGAATTTATTGATGATTTTACCATTCCCTTATCAATAATAATTATCCATAGCCTTATAGGATTTATTGGTTTGACCATTTCTAGATATGTATTTAAATCTTGCTATTACAAATTGATCAAAAACTTCAAGATTGTTAAAAATGTAATGATATACGGTGCTGGTGAATCCGGTATATTAACCTATAATGCCTTAACAAATCATGCAGGTAGTGATACAAGGGTTATTGGGTATATAGACGATGATACCAAAAAACAGGGTAAGCATATCAATGGTATTCCTGTTTTTATGCGTGCTTCGTTGAGCAATGTTTTTTTTACCTCTAGGAGCATCTCAGAGATTATTGTTTCCATAAGTAACATTAATTCAAATAATTTAAGAATATTGGTTGAAAACTTGGCCAATTTTCCTGTCCAGGTCAAAATTGTACCACATATTGATAGTTGGATAAATGGGGAACTTAATATATCCCAAATTAAACAAGTGCAAATAGAGGATCTATTAAACAGAGTACCTATTGAATTGAAAAAGAACAATGTTAGCAAAGAACTTGATGGTCAAGTGATAATGGTTACGGGAGGGGCAGGTTCCATAGGTAGTGAAATAGTTAGGCAAATAGCCAATTACAATTATAAATCCTTAATTGTTATTGACCAAGCGGAATCAGCTCTATACGATCTGCAACAAGAACTGAAACGAAACGGATTTCATAATTTTATTCCAATTGTTGCGGATATTAGGGACAAAAATAGGATGAATTTCTTTTTTCAGGAATATCAACCAAACATGGTTTTCCATGCAGCGGCCTATAAGCATGTACCGTTAATGGAATATAATTCATATGAGGCAATAAAGGTCAATGTAGCCGGTACAAAAGCAATAGTAGACCTTTCTTTGCAATATGATGTGGATAAGTTCGTTTTTGTATCAACAGACAAGGCTGTGAATCCTACCAATATTATGGGAGCAACAAAACGAATTGCAGAAATGTACATTAGCTGTATGTCCCAAGAGCATAGGACTAAATTTATAACCACGCGTTTTGGAAATGTACTTGGGTCAAATGGTTCTGTTATTCCGTTGTTTAAAAAGCAAATAGATCATGGAGGTCCTTTGACGGTAACCCATAAAGATATTACAAGGTATTTTATGACCATTCCAGAAGCTTCACAATTGGTATTGGAAGCTGCTTCAATGGGAAAAGGAGGTGAGATTTTTATATTTGATATGGGTGAGTCTGTTAAGATTTATGATCTTGCAAAAAATATGATTCATTTATCGGGATTAAAATATCCTGATGATATAGACATAAAAATTACAGGTCTAAGGCCAGGAGAAAAATTATATGAAGAATTATTGGCTAATGGGGAGAGCACTTTACCTACCTATCATAAAAAAATTATGATCAGTAAGGTAAGGGATGTAGATTATGCCAAAGTACGTAGTATGATAGATGAGCTATGTATATCCAATATCTTTTTTAATGAAAATACCGTAATGTTGATGAAGCAGATTGTTCCCGAATTTATCTCTAATAATTCAGAACTTTGCTCTTTGGATAAATCAAATGTGATCCGACTTAATGACCCAAATCCTAAAGTCCTACAATAAATTTTAATTATTAAAACCCTAACCATGTTCAAAAAATTATCTAAAACTTTCAAACCACTTTTGCTATTGGCCTTTTTTGGTATCCTGTCCTCATGTGGTTCTAAAAAGGATGTTGTTTATTTTCAAGATGTTGGTTCATTTGAAACCATTGTAGATAATGATTCCTTTATTCCTAAATTTAAGGTTGATGATGTGGTTAGTATTCACATATCAACATTAAACCCAGAAGCCAGTGCACCGTTTAATTTATACAGGGCACCTAATCAAGGTACTAATGAGGGTTTTAGTGGTACAGTGCAACAAGTAGATTATTTAGTGGACCAAGCAGGTGAAATAGATTTTCCGGTAATTGGTAAACTTAAGATATCTGGCTTGTCTCCAGAAGAATTACGTGTTTTATTAAGGGAGCGTTTATCCGACTATCTTAAAAATCCGATAATAAATATTCGTCTTCAAAATTTTACAGTTACTATATTGGGAGAGGTAAATAGACCAGGTACGTATCAAATAAACGGTGAGGAAATTACGATTATGGAAGCTTTGGGATTGGCAAGTGACCTTACCATAAAGGGGCAAAGAAATAATATTTTGGTCATTAGGGATTTTGATGGAACAAAAGTATACTATAGAATAGACTTAACAAGTAAGAAGGCTACAAAATCTCCAGTGTATTATCTAACTCAGAACGATGTGGTTTATGTAGAGCCTAACCAATCTGCCGTTACTGCTTCATCGTTGGATAGTAGGGCCAATATTGCCATATCTATAGCATCTGTACTCATCACTTCTACCGTCATTCTTCTAACAAGAAACTAGTTTAATTTTAATACTTGTAAATGAATTCAAATACAAATATGACTTCTAATTCAAATGATTTTGATTTAAAGGCAATTATACAGTCCTATACAAAGCATTGGATATGGTTTGCACTATGTATTTTTATAGCAATGGTTTTAGGATATCTTTTTATTAGATATTCTGTGCCCAAATATTCGGCCACTGCAAAAATTCAGATTATAGAAGAGCAAAATTCATCGCCACAGTTAAACCTGTTCAAGGACTTGGATTTTCTTGGTGCGGGAAAAAATAAAGTTGAGGATGAAATTGAAATTCTTAACTCAAGATCTAATTTTATTGATGTAGTTATTGATCTAAAACTAAATCAAAAAATTATTCAATTAGGAAATATTAAGGACTCACAAATTTATGAAGACCATCCTTTTAGGGTGAATTACTTTGCGTCGGACTCTTTAATTTATCGATCCTCAGCAACCTTTATTGTTGATTTAAATTCTGAAAATTCATTCGGATTTAAAGAGATTGTATTAGGAGAGGAAGAACCGGAATTTAAAACCTACTCATTTGGTAATAAAATACCAACTAAGGCAGTTGGGGATATTGTTCTATTGCCTAATTCGGATAATGATATAAGGGGAAGGGGACGAGGCAACCAATATAAAATAGCCTTATCTCCCGTAACCGCAGTAGCTCAAGTCTACAAAAAGGGTACGGTAATTACTCAATCAAAGGAATATTCAAATATCCTTAATTTGAGTCTTGATGATGCCAGTCCCATAGCGGCCAGAAACATTTTGGATAGGCTTATTTATGTATATAATACTAACGCCATTGATGATAAGAAGTCAATTGCAGATAATACCTCTAGCTTTATTAATGACAGGATTGCGAGCATTTATAATAACTTATCTACGGTAGATCAATCTGCACAGGATTTTAAAACAGAACGCGGACTTACGGATATTGCTTCTCAAGCTAATCTTAACTTGAATATTGGGGCGGCAAACCAGCAAGAGCTGCAAAAAATGGCTACCCAGTTGGAAATTGCCAATTCAATGAAAGACTATGTTGATCAACAGGATAATTATGAGGTGTTACCTTCTAATATAGGACTTGCAGATGCTTCTATTGCCAGTACAACGGCAAAGTATAACCAATTGGTGTTAGAGCGTAAACGGTTATTAAAAAGTTCAAATGAAAAAAACCCTATTATTGTTAACCTTGATCAGCAGATCGATGGTCTAAAAAGTAGTATGCAATCAAGTTTGGATGGAATGACAAATAGCTTAAACCTACAGGTAAATAACCTGAGTAGCCAAATGTCAGTAATGAACTCGCGAATTTATTCGGCACCTAAAAATGAAAGAGCACTTAGGGATATAACCCGTCAACAACAAACTACAGAACAACTGTATCTATATTTACTTCAGAAACGTGAAGAGTCTCAAATAACTTTTGCTTCTGCTTCACCCAAATCTAAGGTTATAGATTACGCATATAACCCCTCTAGTTTTCCAGTTTCCCCTAAGAAGCCCATTATCTTCTTGGCTTCAATGATATTTGGATTTTTAGTGCCATTTTCTGTAATTTATCTGCATGGTATAATGGATAGTAAAGTCCATAATAAGATAAGTTTAGAAAAATTAATTAAGAACATTCCTGTTCTTGCCGAAATACCTAGATTGTCTAAAAGTCAACCCAAAATGGTAGGATTAAATGACAGGTCTGTGTTAGGTGAATCACTACGAATCTTGAGGACGAACTTGGATTATTTATTAAAATCTAAGGGTGATATGACCAATAGAAATGTGATAATGGTAACTTCAAGTGTCCCTGGTGAAGGAAAAACATTTGTATCATCTAATCTAACCATGATCCTGGCAAATACAGGTAAACGAATCTTGTTGATTGGTGCTGATATTAGAAATCCCAAATTATATACTTTTTATAATGGTAACAAATCTATTTCTGGTTCAAACGAAAAGAGAAATGTTGGGATTGGCCTAACAGAATATCTTCATGATAAAACAATACAATTGAAAGATATTATCATCAAACAGGAATTAAATAAAAATTCATTGGATGTTGTCTACTCTGGTAAAATACCACCAAATCCTACTGAATTATTAATGAGTAGTAGAATGTCTGAACTAATTGAAGAAGTTAAGGATTTGTATGATTATATTATCCTAGATACTGCACCGATGTTAGCTGTTACAGATACTTTGTTGATCAGTGAATTTGCAGATCAAATTTTATATGTTGTAAAAGCGGATAGTACAGAGAAAAAAGTTTTAGAGTATCCATTGAAGCTTAAAGAAGAAGGCAAGTTAAAAAATCTGGCCTTTGTTGTTAATAGCGTGAAGAATTCTGACCTAGGTTATGGCGGAAAATATGGTTATGGGTATTATGGTGTGGCAGAGAAAAAATGGTATCAATTTTTTAATAACTAAAATTGCCTGCTAACATTATTTCTATTTTTAAAAAGCATTTAGCTTTGTTCAAAAGTTTCATTGGTATTAATTATTAAATTAATAATTTTATTAATGGTTTTGTTGTCCAAAGCTATATGGTTTTTTAAGTAACTAAGATGTTTCATATTATGGACATCTGTACCAACAAAGTCGAATAGGCCCTCTTCTAGAAGCTTTAATGCTATTTTTTGAATTTTTTTACCATAGTATCCACCAACGGATAGGATATTAAGTTGAAAACGAATTCCCATTTTTTTGAAATTTTCATAATTCTTAAAATTACTATGTAGATAAACATAACGTTCTGGATGTGCCAATACTACAAAGTACTGCTTGTTTTTAGCTTTGTTAATTGCAGATTCAAAATTAATACTCGCCTGTAAGTAAGACATCTCAACTAATAAATGATCTTTGTTTAATGGCATGGTTTGGTTCAATGCCAACAAATCTTCAAAATTGGCATCAATCATATGTTCAGCCGCGGCCTTAATGGAAATATTGCCCATGTCATTTATTTTTAGGGCATTGTTTAAAATGGTTAATGAACTATGGATACTGGAAATGGTATTGGGATAATAATTTTCCATGATGTGTGGTGTACAAATAAAACTTGTTGTTCCAAATTCTGAAAATCCCCTTAGTAAATTTAAAGAAGTTTCCACGTCAGGTGAACCATCGTCAATGCCTGGTAAAATATGGTTGTGAATATCTATGAAACCATTTAAATGGTCAGCCAAAAATTTCTTTTTAGAAAATATATGGAACATTTACTTATATATCAATTTCTTATTATTCGTATAAATTTTAAGAATTTAGAATTTCAGAAAGTTTTAAATTTAATTATATTCTTAAAATTGATTTGCAAGTTAGCTAATATAGATTTAAAAATTACCACCGTTAAACTATGTGGTAAGTAGGTTCTTACATACGGTACATTTTGTCGGTTTTTAGATATGTTTTGTCGATTTTAAGATTTTGGATATTTATTAATAGATGAAGTAAAATACCTTTATAAGTATTAAAAGGTATTCCCCCTCATAAGTTATATAATATCAATTCAAAATCATGAGGTTGTCCTTAAGAATACTGTTTATTTTATTTCTAGTTAA
>NZ_JBMFZG010000014.1:0-8795 GCF_048890225.1 Maribacter luteocoastalis | reverse complement strand
ATATTGTCAAAATAGTCTTTTTGAGAAAAGTGTTCGCAAGAATAGAATCCAAGAAATAGTAAAATAATTAGATAACTTTTTTGATTCACTTTTTAGGTTTAGGTAAATGTTTTACAACGGTTAGTATAAGAATAGTAGCCGATTGCGGGCTTAATTCCTGTCAAATTACAGTAAGGTTGAAGCGGGCTATAACTCTTGAATTTACTACTATTTCGGCTATTATTTTTATACTTTGTTGTGTGTAGTTTTTATTCTGCCTTTATTCTGACAAATTCCAAGCCCTTGAATTTTAAGGACTCCACAGTATTGTCTGTGATTGTAAATTCTATCAATTGTTTGCTCCCTGGACCACTAAAGTCAACTTCCAGTGTATTTACCTCATTGCCATAATATGCTTTGGAGCTAAGTAATCCCATGTTAATATACATTATGTCATCCTCTATAGTTATTGACAAATCACCAAATCCTTTGTTCGAATACTGACCTTCGTATTGAGAAAGGTTGAGAGTTAACGAGGATTGTTTGTCGGCTCTTTCAGATACAGAATTTGCATACGACTTATTCATCTCATTAATTCTTTTGCGGAAATTTTCAATTTGCTCTAAATAGACGTCACTTGATTCCACGGAATCCAGATAGTAATCAAATGTGTAGGACGTTAGAAGATCAGCGATATTATCTCCAAAGAACGATTCGTTTGCAAAAACAGCGACCCCAATTTTTTGATCAGGCATAAATGATATTTTGGCTGTATGACCAAGGAAGCCACCATTGTGGTATAGAACATTCTGACCTTTAAATTCGGAAGTATGCCACCCTAAACCATACCCAACTTCCTTGAAGATTGTGCCATTTCTATTTACGTCTGCGTAGGATTTGTGTACCTGCCCTAACATATCTGGGTGATACACGGATTTACCCTTAAATTCACCCTTGTTTACATTAAAAAGCAGCCAGTTGGAAATATCCTCAATTGATGCAAACAGTCCGCCAGCAGCTTGCATCGTTTTCTCGTCTTTTCGTGAATTTGCCTTCACAGGTTTTGTAGAGTCACCGATAGCAATGTATGGTTGAGTTACTTCCCATTTTTCCTGAATTACCTGATCGTAAGAAGCTGAAGTTCTTTCCATTTCTAAGGGTTGAAAAATTTTTTCTTTCAGCAGATTTTTCCAGTTCAAACCAAATTCTTCTTGAAGTATTAAGGCGAAAATATTATACCCCAAATTATCGTACTTAAAGGCTTTGTTATTATTCAGAGAACCCGTTTGGTCTTTAAGTATTTCAATTAGTTGTTGATGTTCATATTGGCCTGAAACGGCATTTCGCCAAACCAAATATCCATTGGTTATTCCTGATGAATGAGATAGGAGTTCTCGCAGTGAAATTCCCTCGAATACTGTTTTGTCCTTGAAGCTCTTAATTGGTTCATAGGAAGTAATGGAAGTGTCAAGATCAAGCACATTTTCATCATGAAGAATTTGTGCTAAGGTTCCATTGAAGGACTTTGTAGTTGAAGCAATATAATAGGGTGTTGTAGTTGTTGCTATCGCATTATTTTCGATATCGCTAAATCCATAACTCTCAATATGAATAACCTCATCACCTTTTATCACGGCTATTGAAAGGCCAGGTATACCTTTGATTTTATTTAAGGTGTAGGCACTTAAACTATCTATATTTTTCTTGAATTCATCGTTCCGATTCAACTCTTGAGAAGTGGAAGCATTAGCGCAGCTGGTGAGCGATATTGCTAACCAAATTAGCGTTAGTAAGATTGAACCTATAGTTTTCATAATAGGATTATAATTACAAGTAATGGTTTTAATTTTCTAGTGGCGTTTATTCTTTGTTGTGTGTAGTTTTTAATTCTGTCAAAATTTCTTCTAAATGGTTTCTAATTAAGGAAAAGTGTCCTTCATTCTCAAATACTTTTAGTTTTGAATTTGGCAACTCTTTTTTATAATATTCTCCCCTGTAGGTCGGAGCCATCCTGTCCGATGAGCCATACCAAAGGTTAACTGGAAATTGAATTGTATTTAATTGCATTTGCCAATCCGAAACATAAAGTTTCCATTCTTGAACAACTGCATCTATACCTTGCTTATAGCTTTCTTTGCTACCCTCAATAAACTCCCAACCATATTCAGGATGCTCGATCATCAACTTTTTGTCAGGCTTGGGTAGGTATTTTTGAAATTGTTTAATTCTCTTTTCTGGCTTATGCAAAAGCCCATCAAAATCATTCTGTATAAACTTTCTCAGTTGTTTATCTTTTTTCCAGCTAGCGAACCAATGAATTAGTTTAACAGGAAACCACATATCTTTGAGTGTGCCTTTGTAATTGTATGGAGTTGCACCTGATACAATGGTAGCATTCTCTATTCTTGACGAATCAGAAATTAAGCAAGCCAAAACGTGCGGTGCACCTCCAGATAAACCAAATATGGAGTATTTTTCCAGCCTGAGAGAATCTGCGAATTCTGAAACATCCTTACCCCAATCTATAAATTGTCGATTCTTTTGAAATGTAGATAACCCTACCCCAGGTCTATCAAGAGAAATTATCCGTACATTCAATTTTTTAGCAGCGCTATCCATAAATTTTGAGGACAATCTACTCTCCTGCCCACCATGAAAATAGAATATTGGGTAACCCAATGGTTCACCATATTCAGCATAGCCCAATACTCTTCCATCTGATAGCTCTATCGTATTACTTGTTTGCATAGCTTGAATGGTATAGTTCGATATGATAAGCCCTAGTATAGCAATTATTATCCATTTTACCTTCATTTTTTTCATTCATTATTATCCGTTTCAATCACAATAACCCTTACCAATCCTTTCTGATTTCTGGGTTCTTCAAGGGTTCACCGACTGAAACAAAAATCCCATTTGCGTAGTAGTTTCGAAATTGGGCTGGCAATCCCTCACCATGCATTATTGAAGGGTTGTTTTGAAGGTGATAATGCAAATGTGGTTCGGTCGAATTTCCACTATTTCCAACCAGACCTATAACCTGCCTTTTTGTTACCATATCACCAACGGTCACAGTTATTGAATTTTTCATAAAGTGTGCCAAACAGAATATTCATTATTCCCGTGGTCGATAATTACATAATTACCAAAAAGTTGGTTTTTATCAGTTTGTCTAGGGATATTCTCTGGTACTAAATTCTCCATTTCAACAATTTGACCTTCCCCTGGGGCATATAGGGTATCTCCAAAACAAAAATAGTCCTCATTTCGAAGCCCACTCCCGGTGAAAGTGAATCCATTCTTGATTTGTACCACGTCAATGGCAAATCTTTGGTCAGTCAGCGAGGCATGATAGTTTTGTTCTCTGGTTCGGCCTCCCCAAACTACAAACCAAGAACTGTTAAATGGTAATTCTAAATCAACAATTGTTTGATAGTTCAAATTTTCTTCAGGAGCTATGTCATCATCACAACCAGTGAGATTAAGAATACAGAAAATGAAAAGAATAAACAGTCGAATATGTTTTACCTTCATAATACTTATGATCGTTACTTTTTCTCGATTTGATTTTGCCAATTATTTAGGAGCTTTTCGGCTGTTTTACCAAACTTTACTTTGAGAATAGGGTGTAGTAACCAATTCTGAAACTTCCTTTTATACTCGAATTCAAAAAGCATGATGACCCTTGTTTGAGAATTGTCGATTGCTTCCACTTTCCAATTTCCTTTCAAATATTTGAAAGGATAAGGGTAGTCAGGAGCATTCGTATTCACTTCAAAGGCATATTCCTTTTCTTCTTCCCAAAGCGAGCAGGTTTCTGTCCAACTGTCTTTCCCGTGGCTGCAGCTGCGCACCATTCCTTTTCCTTCACCAGAAATGATTTTCACATCATCCACGTTGGGCGCTACTTCATGGTAATTGGCCACATCGGAAATGACTTTCCATACGCTCGCTATGGTTGCCTTCACCGTTCTTTCAAATCTTAGTTGCTTGATGCCCTTGTTAGCAATGCTATCTGTTTGAGCCAGTGCGTTGGTTTGGCTGATAGCCATTAACAGGACAATGAGTGCAATGGCAGCCATAACGCCATTCCCCGTCATTGAGATATCAAAAGGTTGAAAGATCAAAACGATAATACTTCCGATAACCCACAGAGAATCCTGAACGATTATGAACAGCACTCTCAAGAGATTTTGGTGTTTTATTTCATAAACAATGGTGAGAGAAAAGTAGATCAGGGCTGCGCCAGTTACTTGGAACACTGAGGAGTTCGGTGTGTCGAAGAGACCGGCAACTCGGTTGTGTGCGGCCACTAATAGAATACCCGAGAGCCCAGAGAACAGGGCGTTGAGCTGAAGAGCTTTTTGTAGTTGATTCATGTCTTGGAATTTTGAAACAAATTTCCCCAAGTCGAATCACTATTCTCTTGACAAATGTTAGGAAATGGACCTGGCAAGGTTTTTTCTCAGCCTGCTCAGCGATTCGGGGGCAATACCAAGCATGGAAGCAATGTGCTGCTGCGGAACATTCAGGAACAGATCCGGTTCGTTTTTCATCAAGGCATCAAATCTTTGTTGAGCTGTGGTATGCAAATGAGCAAAGGCTCCTTGCTCCAATAAAGCAAACGAGCGTGCCAAGAGCAGATTATCGAATTCGAGCCATTTTGGTTCCTGCTCTCCCAGTAGAAGGTGCTTATCCTTAGTGATAACATGAAGCTTGCAGTCTGTCAAGGCTTGAATGTTCCAGATACTACCTGTTTGAAACACATAGCTTGAAATAGAGGTGATGAACTTTCCACTGCTCCCAATCCACAGGGTAATTTCCTTTCCATCGGCAATGTCATACATTCTAAGATACCCGGTTTCTATAAATGCCATTTTCCGACATACGGTTCCTGACTGAAGAAAGTAATCCCCTTTCTTAAGCTCTTCCGATTCGAACATGGACAATATCTTTTCTAATGATGCCGTGTCTATACTAACTTGTTTTAATATGCAGTCTTTAAGTAGTTCCATTTTTCAAATTACACACAACGGTTTAGCTATGAACAGTACGGGAGCAAACTAGCGTTTGCTTTCCGCCACGCACATAGCGAAATCTTTTGGTTTTCTTTTTTTCTTTGTCCCGCTAAAAAGCAAAATCCGAAAGATTTTGCGGATATTATAAAAATACACAAACCCTGCGATTAAGCCCTAAGCCCGTATTGTTTATAGGTTTTGTTGTAAACAGTTATTTTTTGAACAACTTGTCTAGTTCCGTCTGATTTATGGACTGTAAGGATAATTGCATTGAATCTTTGTCCCCAACGCGTATTTTTTGAGCATATAATTGCTTTTCTTTAATACCAACAGCGATTAAGGATGTATTTTCTAAAACGGGTACGCCTGTCAATATGATGTTTTCAGTTTCATCAGGATAGTAGCTCGTAAAAGAATTTAAGTTGTCGTATACCACATACATCACTATTCCATCTACTTCAAGCGAATTGGTAAAGGAAAAGTCCATTGTAGCCGGCTTTTCTACGAATCTATCCACATTAATCCATCCGAGATTGGTTAAAGAGACGGCAGACCCAACTTTTTTATCAATATTTTCATAACTACCAATTGTTTTCTCGTAAATACTATCTTGTTTTCTCCATAGTTCCTGATAATAGGGAAGCGAATCTAAAGTCACGTTATAGCCCATATCGATTTGATACGTTTTGTTGAAACGTAACACCATAAAATAAGCCTCTGTCTCCGACCAAGATATTTGATTTAGTGAGTCCATTTCTCCATTGAAAATTTTGTCCTGCTCTGACAACTCTAACGGGAGTCTCACTCTTATAGTCGCACTATCCTTTAGTTTAAGTTCTTCTCCATTTTTTGTGAAATTCAAGTAAATAACCCCAGAGCTTTCAAGTAATTCATTGTCTTGAGTAATTGTCCGAATATTGTTTTTAATCAAATCCGAAATGGTATAAAATTCCTTCAGTTCCAAAGATATTTTATCAGTTGAATCAATATCAAAGGATTCTCGTAAGAAATAGATTTTTGTTCCCATTTTACCTTCAATTTCTTTTAGCGAAAGCGTATCAAGGTCGAAGAACTGGCTTTCTACTTTCTCACTAGCTTGAAATGGGTCAAATATGTTATTACGAGTTTCCTTTTCCTCTATACAACCCATTAGAAATGCTAGTCCAAGTATTAGAATTCCTATTTTTTTCATAATTGTTTACAACGGTTTAGCTATGGCAAGTAGGGCAGGTGAGAAGCACTTATCTTTCCGCCAAGCCCGTAGCCAAAGCTTTTTGTTTTGTTTTTATTTTATCTATTTTAAAAGCCAAATCAAAAGATTTGTCGGACTTCGTAAACACGCCCAAGCCTTTAGATACAGCACTTATCGCTCTATTTGCTATAGCTATTGTTATCTTTAGTGCTTTTTACGCAACCTTGAATTCCGAGTCATTCATTTGTACACTGAACTTTATATTCGCCTTTAGTGCGTTAAACACTTTTAAAATAGTTTCAATCGTTACGTTTTTTGCGCTGCGCTCCAGTTTAGAAATCTGTGACTTTTGAACTCCAATCAATTCACCAAGTTGTTCTTGGGTCAATTTCCGTTCTTTTCGTACGGACTTAATCATTTCTCCCAAAACCTCCATTCGCAAATCGAATTCATACTTGTCCCTGTCCGCTGTTCCGATTTTTCCAATGTCCTTGTCCTTCATTTGGTCAAGGGTCATAATTTTCATCATTTTATTCTTTGTTGCCATAACTTTATTTTTTATTGCTCGAAATATTCTGTCCGAATCTGTTTTGCTTTTTCGATTTCAGCTTTAGGAACCTTGTCCGTTTTTTTGACCATTCCGTGTGTAGAAATCACAAGCGTTTCCGTTTTTCCAGTCCTATCCCAGAATGCGAAAAGTCGGTATTGAAGTCCTGCATATTTAGTTCTAAACTCCCAAATGTCGTCCGTTAGCTTTTTGAACAGTTTCGGGTCAAGTCCAAATGTGGCCTTGTCTAGATTATAATAAATTTTCATTTTTGCTTTCTTGTCGACCTTTGACATAAAGTCAATAGCTTGCTCAAGAAAGATGACTTCAAATCTTTTTTCCATTCGGTTTGCGTGTCCATTTATAATACAAATATAAATAAAAAAGTTGAATTATATGGAAACTTTTATGTTTTTGGTCAGCATTAAAGATAACGGCTAAGCTATGGCAAGTAGGGCAGACAAGGAAACTTTTCGTTTCCGTCTGCACACTTAGCCAGAACTTTTTGTTTTGTTTTTATCTTTTTCATTTTAAAAGCCAAATCCAAAAGATTTGGCGGACTTGGTAAATAAACCCAAGCCAATGGATTCATCAGTTACCGCCCTATTTGCTATAGGTATTGTTAGCAGCTTTTTTTATTTCGAAACCCTTTAGCTCAACCCTTAGAGCTATTCTTTCAAAACCAATTATTACATCTTCGCATAATGAAATCCAATACTTGTATAGTAACTTTTCTTTATCACTTATATCAAATAACATCAGTTCTTTATCATTGGTCTCTTCGTCCGCTTTTTCTTTTTCAGCTCTAGTTCCTCCAGCTCTTTCGTTTTCGTTTTTCTTTTTTAAATATGATTTTTCCATAAAAGTTTCAGTTCCTTTCAAAAACGACAAACAGTCTTCAAAAGTTTTAGCTTTTGCGTTATGAACAAATTGATTTCGAATTTCAAAAAATGCTTTAATATATTTTTTGTATTCGGGGTCGAGTAACTTGGAATCTAGCATTAATGTTAGCTTGTGATTCATTGATAAAGCTTGTCCAGTATTCCCTAATGAAATAGCACCATCATCAAGCTTTAAAGCTGATTTTAAAAACTTGCTTGCTAGGTTTTCAAGCTGAACTGAAAAGGAAAGAACAAGTACTTTAATTCTTGCTTCGTATTCTGAAAATTCAGTTCCTTTTATAATTTTGTTTTCCACTTGCGTTTAAATTGCTGCTAACGTGTTCGTGTATGGAAAGTTGCGTGTTTGTGGGCGAGGATTTTCCGAAGGAAAATCGGAAGCCGGCAAAAAGGCAAGCAACTTTATGTTAGCTAAAACTAGCAATTTTTTATACACGGTGTTGTACAACGTTATTTTTTATAGGATAAAACTGCTCATACAAGTTGCTCCTTTTTTTATAGCTTTAATTTTTTTCTTAGTCTCTCCCTTATCTTCTAAATCGTAGAATTTGCCCTCATCAGTATCAGGAACTCTAATTAATACAATTTTAGATTCCGAAAACTGATCTAATTGAGTTTTTAATAATGTGAAAGCAAAAGAATATGTTGAGTAGTTTTGCGAGTTAGACATTGACATTCCCATTCCATACCCAAAAGTATTAGATGTATAATTTATTTGTTCTATTTTAGAAATTGATTTTCTGGTTGTTTTTAAGTTTAAAATATTTCCATTCTCAAGTTTGAACAATATTTCAGTACCTTCCTTGAATTCTGTACCTCTTTCACCTCTGTAACTGAATGTTATTTCAAATTCGATTTTTTTGTCGATTACTTGAAAGTAAACAGTTTTAAAGTTGTAGTCAAAAGATATTTTTCTTTCATTAGTAAATGGGTCTGTTTCGTCCACACATTTCTGAGAAAATGAGTTTGATGAAAATAGAATTAAAGTAATAAAGATTAAGGTTTTTCTAATCATTTTAATTATTTGTTGGAGTTTGTTTAATGTCTTGTCCTGAAATATGGCTACAGGTTAAAATTGAATTTACGCTGTTAATTTATATACCATATTCGGTGTTTTATATTCTAAAGATAAATGTAACCTAATTTCATTGTATAAATTA
>NZ_JBMFZG010000013.1:0-72779 GCF_048890225.1 Maribacter luteocoastalis | reverse complement strand
TTAATTTATACAATGAAATTAGGTTACATTTATCTTTAGAATATAAAACACCGAATATGGTATATAAATTAACAGCGTAAATTCAATTTTAACCTGTAGCCATATTTCAGGACAAGACATCATTGGTTTTGTTTTTGCTTTCATTTCCACTTTTGTGGCAGGTTATCTACCTTCAAACAAAGCAAAAAAAATAGACCCTGTTCGAATTATAAGAGGCACTTGATTTACATTATGAGTTTAGTTTTAGAAACAAGAAACATTAATAAACATTTTTTGAAACCTAAGGATTTTCATGTTCTAAAAGATATTTCATTTGGCGTTAATGAAGGTGAATTTGCTTCAATTATGGGTAAGTCGGGTTCTGGGAAATCTACTTTGTTATATATCCTTTCAACTATGGATACGGAGTATACCGGGGAGCTTTATCTTAATAATGAATTAGTAACTGGAAAACCGCATGAAGAGCTATCTAGAATTCGAAACAAGCATATAGGTTTTGTATTTCAGTTTCACTATTTACTATCAGAATTCAGTGTTTTGCAGAATGTAATGTTACCTGCAAGAAAGTTGGCTGAAAAATCCGATGCTGAAATAGAACAAGATGCCATGCAAAAACTTAAAATGCTGAATATAGACCATTTGGCAAAACAGCGGGCGTCAAGAATTTCAGGTGGGGAAAAGCAAAGGGTTGCGATTGCTAGGGCCTTGATAAATAACCCGACGATTCTTATGGGCGATGAGCCAACGGGTAATTTAGATAGTCATAATTCGGAAAATGTTTTTAACATCTTTAAACGACTCAAAGAGGATGTAGGATTGTCACTTTTAGTGGTAACACACGATGAAGACTTTGCTAATCGTACAGACCGTATCATACAGATGGAGGATGGTAGGATTTTAGAATAAAAGAATTTCCCTTAATCATAACACCAATAAAAACTTACGTTACGAATATTATATTCAGTGCCATTTTGGTATTTGTTCAACTCATGATAATAGTCATTACAGATTTCCTTGTAGTTCTATACCTTTCTTCCTTAATGTTATATAATGTTGATGAAAGCTGTTTTTCTTACAAAGTTTGGATCGGCCCATAGCGCCTTTGCCATTAGGGAAACCAAAAGGCCAAAACCCAGTTCTAAGGAAGTTTTGATAAAAGTAGAGGCATTTGGTCTCAATTTTGCCGATGTAATGGCGAGGTTGGGGTATTATAGGGCAACGCCAAAATTACCCGCAATTTTAGGGTATGATGTCGTTGGTGAAGTAATAGAGATTGGAGCGGAAGTAAACCATATTAAAGTTGGCGATAGGGTTACGGCACTTACTCGTTTTGGTGGATATGCTGAATATGCTATTGCCAATAACAACCTAACCTTTAAGATTACCGATTCACTGGCCGCTGGAACCGCAGTTGCATTGGCTACCCAATATACTACCGCATATGTATTAAGTAATACATTGGCAAATCTGCAGGAAAATGATCAGGTATTAATTCATGCGGCAGCTGGTGGTGTAGGTACGGCTTTAACACAAATGGCCTTGTATAAAAGGTGTATTGTATTTGGTACCTGCAGTTCCCAAGAAAAAATCAATTATTTACGCGAAAACGGGGTACAACACCCAATTAATTACAAAAAAATAAAGTTTGATGAGATCATACAAAAAATTCTAGGTAAAAAAAGATTGGATGTCATATTTGACCCTGTAGGGGGCAAGTCGGTTAAAAAGGGATATCGTTTGTTAGGCGCCGGGGGACGTTTATTTTCCTTTGGTGTTTCCAGTATGAACCAGACCAAGAATATTTTTGGAAAGCTTAAGATAGTCTTGCAATTTGGTATGTATCATCCACTTCAATTTTTAAGCAATTCTAATGGAATTATAGGTGTGAATATTTTAAAAATTGGAGAAGAACGACCAGAAAAGCTATCCCAAGCTATGGAAAAAGTGGTTAAAATGACGGAGGACGGAATTTTAAAACCACATGTTGGAGGTGATTTTCATATAGATGAGTTGGCCAATGCCCATGAATTTTTAGAATCAAGAAAATCAATGGGGAAGATTGTAGTAAGATGGAATTAAAAAGGAATTGAAATCATGAAGCCAAATTACCTAAATGAAAAAGTGGTACTTATTAGTGGCTCCAGCATGGGAATTGGTAAGGCTATTGCCATCGAATTGGCCTCTTATGGCGCTAAGATTGTTTTGAATGGAAGGGATACTGAAAAATTACAACAAACAAAATCAGATTTAAAAGCAAAGGGTTATGATGTAATTGCGGTTCCAGCAGATATTAGAAATACTGTGGAATGTAAAAAGCTTATCAACAAAGCCATTGGGCATTATCAAAAATTGGATATTCTCATAAATAATGCCGCTGTAAGCAGTCGAGGTTCTATAGAACATATGGCCGAAACGAATTTTATGATATTGGCAGAGACCAATTTTTTAGGTTCTGCTTACCTATGCAAATATGCCATACCCCATTTAAAAAAAACTGAAGGCCATATCATTTGCATTAATAGTGTTGGGAGTTTTAGGGGTATGCCCTTTAACTCTGCATATTCGTCCACTAAAATGGCCCAAGCAGCTCTTGCAGATGCTTTAAGGATAGAGTTATATGGTTACGGCATTCATGTAGGTATAGCACATGTAGGCTTTACGGAGAACGATCCAAGAAAAATTATTCTTGATGTAGATGGTAGTTGGGTGTACTTACCCAAAAGAACCAATATTAAGTTGGCAAAGCGCGAGGCTGTTGCCAAAAGTATCAGGCTTATGATTATAAAAAGAAAACATAAAATAACATTGACGGGTTTAGGGAAGCTCACCAGTTTTGCCACACGTTATCTGCCTGGCTTCAGTTACCTAATGCTTCTGTTGAACAGGCATATTATAGAAAAACAATTTACATTGATAGGAGGTGAAAAAGTGACCCTGAAAAATCCTTTACTAAAAAAAGCAAAAGGGGTTATAAGTACAGTGGAAGTAAAAAATTAATACATCCTTATTACTTAATGGTGAAATTTTCTACAGACCAACCTCGTTAAAACTCATTAAGGGTACTTTTGTTTCCGAAACAAGTTGTTTAACCAAATCTGGTTTTATGTGTTTTTCAAAAAAGGTGTGGTTCTTCCGTTCTAACATGGCCAAAAGATCAATTTTTGAGTCTTCCACATAGCTTTGTAATTCCTTAAGTACATTGTCTGAAAAAATGAGATCAAACTCCATTTTAGCATAAGGTGTTTTTTCCTGTAACATTTCCCTAAACCACTGCATCTGTTCGTAGCCAGAATTCTCTGGATCTGTTGCGATATGTATTATTCTGATCTTGGCATCAAATGATGTTGCTATTTTAACTAGTTTTCTAATGGCGAAAACATCTGCTTGCTCAAAATCTGAAGCATAAACAATGGTCTTTATTTTTTTTGGATTAAATTCAGGGGGCACAGCCATTACGGTACAGGGGGCTTTTTTAAACAACCCTTTTGTGGTACTTCCTAGAAAAAATTCCCTTATGGCACTAGCACCTTTGGTTCCTACAACTATAAGATCAGCTTCAACTTTAAGGGCTGTTTGTTGTATGCCATCCACCGGTACATTACTTTCAACAACCATTATTTTAGGTAGTAGATCTTTAAGCGAGTCACCTAAATGTTCTGCACAGTAATCTTCAAGTTTAGTACGGTGTTTTACTTGCATTTTTTTTTCTTTATTCAAATAAGACATCGAAATCGGACTTGCCAATGAAAATCCAATATCGAAAACATGGAGTACAACGAGTCTACTCGCAAATAATTTTGCAATGGTATGTGCATATTTTAAAGCAGCAATGGATTCCTTAGAATAATCTGTGGCATAAAGAATGGTCTTCATTGTTTGATGTTTGATTAGTTAGGGTGAAACTAGGAATCCAGCCCTAGTTTCAAAATGACCAAAGTCATTAGGTTATTTTTATTGAATGATTTAGGTCATTTCCTGTCCTGTTACTCGCTACTATATTTAGAAACTAAAACTAAATAGCATATTATGGGTGATGAGCATAATAAAAAGGATGTTGATTTTTTAAAAAATGGACCTTGGGATGAGCTCTATGTGTTGTCACAACATTGGGTATCTGATCTTGGGTTTTATCGGGATGATCTACATTTTTTGCACCATTTGATAGATAAATATTTTATGTGGATTATTAAAACAGAAAATATTAAAATGGTAAGGGAACTAAAAAAAGGATTGTTAGACCTTAACACTAAAAGTAAGGACCTTCTAGAAAAAGTTGGGAAACACTTAGTTCAATTGGGATATTTAGTGGAAGACCCCACCCTAAAAGATGCCGGTATAATACGGATGGAACATGAACATCTTGAAGATGAAATCGCTGCTTTTGTAAAATCGTTCCGTGAAAATAGAAGAGAGGTCTTTAAAACGACAGAATTTATAATGGATAATGAAAAGTTGTCGAATATAATGGAATCCTAATCCCAAAATTATGGCAAAACCAACAGCGATTATCACGGAGATTACCAATTTAACCACTACCATAGAGACTGATTATCCTGAGCTTTATAAATTTTTGGAAGAATCACCAATAACACTTTCATCTTCTAATTATCCAGAGATGAGCGATGCCGAATTGGTAGCGTATCTAGAGGACTTGAAATTGCTTTTAAATCGGTATAAAAAAACACACAATAACAAAATTGTACAATGAAGACATTGAAAAAATTGTTGCTTATTTTTTTGGGCTTGATGTTAATTTTCTTCCTTTTTCTTCTTTGGTACCAATGGCAGTATGCCATGGATGAGGTGTCATCTTACGAAGTGAATTCACCCGATTACAAAAAACATCTTTTGATTGCCACCCAAGGAAGTGATTTTAAGGATATGGTCACCAATGAAATTGTTGAGACCTATAAAGAAGATTCTGTTTATATAAAGGTAATCGATGTTTCTGCACTGGAAAATATTGACGCAAATGATTTTAATGCCATTGTAATACTTCATACCTGGGAAAATTGGCAGCCTCCAAAACCTGTAGCCAACTTTATCAAAAATTCCGATACTATTGCCGATAAAATTATAGTCTTGACCACCTCTGGTGATGGTAACTATAAAATGGATGAAGTTGATGCTATAACCGGTGAATCTATCGTAATGGATGCCCCCTTATTTGCTGATAAAATCATTAAAAAAACCAATCCGCTTTTAGGTTTTAAAACGGATAGGTAGCCATAAAGGGTCTTGTTTATTTTGTGCCAAATAAAAAATGTAAATAATCTTCTCAGGGCATATTAAAAGTGTTATTATTGGTTTTCCTTTGCTAATTTTTGTTGTAAGCGCTCCTGCTTTTTAAAATACCCCCTGGTTAAAAAATTATGTTTTAAAGCCTCCATGTTTTCATTGAAGCGCTCCGTACCCTCTTGTATATTACGCATGGTTTTTTCTAGCTGTTTGGTTAGAGTAGTGTCCTTGATTATATAATTTAATGCACCATTATCACTGTTCATACTGGTGATAATGGTATTTAAGTCCGTCGTGATTTCTTGTATTTCTACACTTGATGTTTCTAGATTACCAATAACATTTCTCATTTTTTCTGCAGAAAGTGTATCGGTAAGTAAAACGCCAGCTATACTTTCATTTAAGTTTATATTGGAAATTATTTCATGTAATCTAGAAATAGTGGCGTTGGCATTATTACTCGTAAGTTTTAAGTTTATGATGGTCTTTTGCAAATCGTTGGCCATAGTGGTATCATTTAGTAATCTTCCTAAAGTACCCTCTCCTTTAATTAGTGATTGCGTTACCTTTAAAAGATCAGCAGTAAGCAATGCGGCATTTTCATTGGTAGTGCTTAAGGTATTCATCATATCTTGGGTGGCCACTTTGCTATATGATGGTAATTCATCGCCAGGCTTAATTAACGGTCCTTTTCCTTCGCCTGGTATAATATTAATGAGCATACTGCCTACCAACCCGTCAGAACCAATGGATGCTACCGCATCATTTTTAATATAGGTTTGCATTTTTTCCTCTATTATCATATGTACTCTAATAGAGGTATCGTTCTCCATTTCTATCCTACTTACGGTACCAACATTTATACCTGAGAAACGAACATTATTGCCATTTTGAAGTCCGTTGGCATTTTTAAAAACAGCGGTAACGGGAAACGTTTTTCCAAACATATTTTGCCTATTACCAATAAGATAGGAGGCAATTAACAATAACAGTGTTCCTAAGATTACGAAAATGCCTAGTTTTAAATTTTCTATTGTTGTCTTTTCCATATCTTTTTATTTTTTAAAAAAGGCGTCTACTTTAGGATCCTTGGAATTTGATAATTCAGAGAAACTACCTTCCGCATAATTTATACCATCTACCAGTAAGATCATTCGTTCAGAAATAACCCTGGCACAATCAACATCATGAGTTATAATTAGTGAGGATGTACCATATTTTTTCTGGATAGAGCGCATTAATTCTATAATTTCCTTTGAGGTTATGGGATCAAGACCACTAGTTGGTTCATCATATAATATCACTTTTGGCTTTAAGATCAATGTACGGGCCAAGGCCACACGTCTTTTCATACCACCAGACAGTTCTGCGGGCATAAGGTCTAAGGTGTGGGCTAGGCCAACATTTTCCAAAGCCTCCATAACAAGGGGCAAGGTATCTTTCACAATACCTAATTTTTCCTTATGTCTACGCATAGGAAACTCCAAATTTTCCCTAACTGTCATGGAATCATATAAGGCACTGCCTTGAAATAGAAAACCAATGTCTGATCGTAATTTATCTAACTCTTGCTGATTTAATGTGTTTATTTGCTTACCTAAAATTTCAACATAACCACTGTCCGGTTTCATAAGTCCAACAAGACATTTTATCATGACCGATTTACCCGAGCCAGATTTACCCATAACAACAAGGTTCTCCCCTTTAAATAAGGTCATGTTAAAGCCGTTTAAAACTTTATTTTCACCAAAGCTTTTATAAACATCCTTAATTTTTATAACGACCTCTTTTTCTAGGGTTTTGTTCTCTTTTATTTGTGTTTGTTGCTTCGTATCCATTTTATAGTTCATAGAATATATCAGAAACAAAAACGGCTATAAAATCTACCACAAAAAGCAATAAAGATGCCATTACAACAGCAGTATTAGCTGCTAAGCCAACACCGGCTGTTCCTTTATTACTGAAATAACCTTTATAACAACCTACCAAACCAATTACAAATCCAAAAAAAAACGATTTTACCGTTGCAGGAACAAAGTCACCATAGGAAAGGGCATCAAAAACCCTATTAAAGTACAATTGAAAGGAAACATCGCCCTTAATATTTTCAACTAAAGCAGACCCATATAATGCGATTATATCACCAAAAACAACAAGAAAGGGTAGCATTAAAGTGGTGGCAAGCACCCGGGTTATTACCAAATATTTAAATGGATTGGTGCCCGAAACTTCCATAGCATCTATTTGTTCCGTAACACGCATAGACCCTAATTCCGCTCCAATGCCAGAAGCGATTCTTCCAGCACATATCAATGCGGTAATTACGGGCCCAATTTCTCTTACAATGGAAATACCTGTCATATTTGGCATCATGGATACGGCACCAAATTGTATTAATGTAGGTCTAGATTGCAATGTTAATACCAAACCAATAATAAAGCCAGTGAGACCAACCAATAATAACGAACGCACACCAAGTTGATAGCATTGGCGCAAAAGCTCCTTGAATTCAAAAGGGGGTTTAAATACTTCTTTAAAAAACCTACCTGCAAAATTGGACAAGTCACCAGTCTGTACAAAAAACTGTTTTGTTTTAACTACTATCTCTGTGGCTAGGGTCATTATCAATTTTTAGTTACAATAGGTATACCCAAATATAGAATACCCCTAGTTTGATTAAAATGACAATAGTCATGCAGTAACATGACCGTTGTCATATAAATTAGGAATGTGCCAGACTATTTTTAAGAAAATTACAAATACAATTATCTATTTCTATATGTATATTTTATGCTAAAAGAGAGTAAGAAAAGTAACCAAACATATTATTTAGAAGAAGAAAGGGCTTTTTTAGACGGACCTAGAAATCGTTTTAAGGAGTTATGGTTTACGTTTAAGGTACAGTATCATTTTATACGTGCTTTTAGAAAACTACATTTTATTGGTCCTTGTGTTACGGTCTTTGGTTCTGCACGGTTTGATAGTTCAAATGTCTTTTATTCAAAAGCGGTAGAAGTTGGTAAAGCCTTAACAGAACTTGGCTTTGCGGTGATGACAGGTGGTGGTCCCGGAATTATGGAAGCCGCAAATAAAGGTGCTTTCGAAAATAATGGTTTCTCCGTTGGGTGCAACATTATTTTACCATTTGAACAAAAGGTAAATCCCTTTTTACATAAATGGGTAGACATACCCTATTTCTTTGTGCGTAAGTTTGTTTTATTAAAATACTCCTATGCTTTTGTGGTAATGCCTGGTGGTGTTGGTACGCTTGATGAACTTTTTGAAGCCTTAACACTTATCCAGACAAAAATGATACTTCATTTTCCTGTAGTACTCTTTGGTAAGGAATACCACAAAGAACTTTATGAACATATTCAGCTTATGGCTGCCAACGAAAGTATTTCCCAAACGGACATGAATTTGTTGTTTATAACAGATTCTGTTAGTGATATGGTAGAGCACCTTAAAATTCATGCCGTTAAGGAATTTGGATTAGTTAAGAAACCCTTGAAGACCAAATGGTGGTTTGGTGAATCTAAGTATTAAGGTCAATGACAATAATCATTTTAATTAAATGATTCCCGCTCTATTTTTGTGATGTTCTAAAGATACAGTTATCAACATATACATATTTCTCTAAAAATTCATGTGATAAAATTTTGAATAGCTATGATGTCGGGTAAATTAAAATTATTTGATGGATGTTTATGGGTTTGTTTGATTTTGGCAATAACGGTTTCATGTCAAAAAAACAGCCCAAAACTACCGCAAAAAATAACCATAAATACCCCATTGCTTATTGAAAGAATTAAAAAGCAAGAGTTACCTAAATTAATTACTATTAAAAAGGACATAACCATTGATGCCTATTTTAATTTTATGGATTCTTTAGTTAAGCGGTATGATACTGTGACACCTTATCCATTGTCTGAGCATGTAATGGTAAGAAACAATCCTTGGATAATAGATACATTGGCCAATACTGATTACTACAGAATGATGGCCATTGATTCTTTTGTTTACGACCAAGGCAAAATGATAGTATTGCCCATGAACAGCAAACTTAAAGTGCCAGATTCCATTGTTGCATACACATTATTAGAGGCTTTTGATAAAACAGAAATAGATATTAATATACCGGAATATAGACTTCGAATTTATCAGGATTCTATTTTGCTATATTCTTTTCCTATTAGGGTTGGTCAAAATAGAAGACGTTATTTGGCAATGGGCAATAGGGAAACAGATTTACGAACGTTGCCTGGTAGTGGCTCCATAATTAAACATGTTAAAGAACCGGATTTTTATAATCCTGTAGATGGAAAGCAATTTTATTTGACCAAAAGAGATGATGGTAAAACCACATTAATGCCTAAAATACCATGGATTGAAACAGAAATCAATGGGGTAAGAAATGGCCAAATGATACACCCCACAACTAATCCAAAATCATTGGAAAAACCTTATTCTAATGGTTGTATTGGTACTAAGGAGGCCGATGCTTGGGTAATTTATTACCATGCACCCTTGGGAACAAAGGTAAAGATTAGGTATGATTTACAATCCTATGAAGAGGGCTCTGTAGTAAAGATCTTCAAAGATATTTATGGTTATGCCAATTAAGTTTGCTCATCATAATGTTTTAAGCGTTGCCTTAGTATCCTTATTTCATTCTGCATATTTTCCATGCGCTGTAATAAATGATGTATAGCCTCAATACCCTCTCTATTTATACTAAGTTCATGGTGTAATCGTACCAGTTTTTCCACTTTTGGCAACTCTTCAATTTCAATATAATAATCATTGTTTATTGATTTAAGCGCTAACAGTCCATATTCTTGTAATTCTATAATAAAGGATATTTCAATGTTATGCCCTTTACAGAAATCGTTGATATTTATTAAATGGGGTTCCATATGTTAAAGATTAGTAGCGGCCAGTTTTTTAAATATTTCTTTTTGTTCTGGACTAAGATTAGATGGTATTTTCACCTGATAAGTAATAAAAAGATCTCCAAACTGACCTTCTTTTTTATACCTAGGCAATCCTTTTCCTTTTAATTTTACCTTGGTTCCGTTTTGCGTTTCTGGTTTCACCTTTAATTTTACTTTACCACTTAAGGTATCTGTCATAACTTCACCACCTAAAACAGCGGTAGTTAACGGTATTTCTATGGTTTTATGGAGATTGGCACCATCACGTTTAAAAGTGGTATTGTTGTAAATGGTAAAGGTTATATAAAGGTCCCCAGCCGGACCATTGTTGACTCCTGGCCCTCCATGTCCTGTAATTTTAATGATTTGGCCATTTTCTACTCCTGCAGGAATGGTTATACGTATGTTTTTGTTATTTACGGTAAGTGTTTGTTTATGGGTATGTAAGGTGTCTGTTAAATTTAATTGTAAAGAGGCGTTATAGTCTTGCCCACGAAATCTAACATTACGCCCAGAAGATCTAAAGCCACCACCACCGAACATACTTTCAAAAAAATCGGAGAAATCTTCGGTAGATTGTCCGCCAGAATAGGTATATCTGCCAAAATCTCCACTTTCGGACCTAGCTTTTCTTTGTTTTTCAAACTCCTCGGCATGTTGCCAATCCTTACCATAGTCATCATATTTTTTTCTCTTTTCTGGATCACTCAACACTTCGTTGGCCTCGTTAAGTTGTTTAAATTTTTTTTCTGCCTCCGCATCATTCGGATTAAGATCTGGATGGTATTTACGGGCCAACTTGCGATATGCCTTTTTAATATCGGAGGTACTCGCATCTTTGTTAACTCCCAATACCTTGTAGTAGTCAATAAAATCCATAAACCTGTGTTTGTGGGTTGTTTTGTTTTAGATTGATTTTTGTATACTATTTACTATGATTTTAAAGTGTTATAACGAACCTAAAAAAGCAACTTCATCATAAGTATTAACATCAAATCTACTATTTATCCAATCCATATATACTGATAATTGTCAGCTTTAAAATTCAAGAAATAAAAGGTATAACATATAATGTGCTCAGTTTTTACCTTAAACTTTTATAAAAGGAATGTCTTGCTTTTTAGCTATTTGAACACTTACTGATCTATATCATTTCAAAAAAAAACAGACACGCTTACCTTCAATTTAAACACTTTAACTAACATAGGTATGGACATAATTACCAAAAAAGATATAGCAGGTTTAGATAGTTTACAAAATGCATTTTGCATTTCTATTTATATACCTGTACATAAAAAGGGCGAGGATGTTTTACACAGAAAGGATGCACTTTTATTAAAAAATCAATTAAAGGAAGTTAAAACGAAATTGGAAAAGGAAGTTTTAAGTAAGGATGAGATCGATGATTTGGTCGCTCCAATACAAGCCTTGATAGACGATAGTAATTTTTGGCGACACCAAGAAAATGGTCTTGCCATTTTCTTGACCGATGGTATTTTAAAACGCTTTACATTACCTATACTATTTGAACCTTTTAACCAGGTGGCAAATACATTTTACCTTTCACCACTATTACCTATGTTTACCGGTGATGGATCTTATTTTGTATTGTCCTTGGAATTGGAAAAGGTAAAACTGTACAAACAAACCCGATATAATAGTTCAGAAATATTTATAGATGAGCTGATTCCCTCTAGGATGGAAGAAAGGGTTGGGTACGATTTTGAGCAAAAGAATTTACAATTTAGAAGTCAGCACCAAACACATGGTACGGCAACATACCACGGGCATGGAGAGGCTGATCGTGATCGTAAGGATGAAATCTCAAGATATTTATGGGCAATAGATAGAGGCTTAATGACATTGATACGTGATGAAAACAAACCTATGGTAATTGCTTCCCAAGACTATATTTATGGTTTATTTAAAAAGGTAAATACCTATCATCATCTTTTGGACGATTATGTATCCTGTAATTTATCAGAAACCGATGAATCTACATTGCATGAATTAGCTTGGAACAAAGTAGCGCCATTATTTGAAGAACAACGTATTGAAAAATTTGGTCTTTTTAAACAATATGAAGATACTGGCAGAACATCATCTGAAATAAAACAAGTATTGCCTGCCGCTTTAATGGGTAAGATTGATACGCTTTTTATTAGGAACAATAGTGACATTTGGGGAGTTTATGAGCCTCAAAATAATCATGTACGTGTAGATGATAATTCTTTACCAACCAATGTTTCACTTTCTAATAAAGCTGCAATCAAGACTTTTTTAAATGGAGGTAAGGTCTATGTAATGGAAAAGGACAATATGCCTAACCCATATAGCATGATAAATGCACTCTATAGATATTAATCTAGAAGGTTAACCTCCAAATGTTATGGGTTTCCGTATAAAGCTGAGTTTCGTATTCCTAATTGTATTGATCTCTTGCCAACCACCCATTGTATTTGGTGAAGCTCAACCCAAAAATACCATTTCCCTATCTGAAATCCCTATGGCATTTAGGGGTATATATTGGTGTGCAAAGGATAGTGCGAGTCTTTATGTTAGTGATATTTCATTTATTAAGCGAAAGGAATTTTTGTTAAAACTTACTAAGGATGAGGTATCCAATAACAAGGATTTTAAACTTAAAAATGGTAAACTTTACATCAATACCTGGGAACAATCTTTTCCATTTAAAGATATGTTGGATACGTTGGTTTCTACCATTGTACTTTGGGATACACTCTTTACCATTGATCCAAATAACATTTTAAAACCTTTTAAAGACCATTTAATCCTGAACACCAAAATAGAAGCCCAAACTTGGGAAGTTTTGATTGCTACAAAAAATAGTCAGGATATGCTTTCGATAGCTAGAGCTGACCTACCCAAAAACTTAGCTGTGTTAGATTCTATTACAACAATACAGACTTTTGCAGAAAGCTACGGTCATGAAAAACCTATTATGATTACTCCAACCAAGGAGGAATTTGAACTACTATTAAAAGAAGGATTGTTGTTTCATTCCTCCTGTATTAAATTTAGGCGGATTTACCCCTTACACTTGCAAGAGTATTAAAATGCCCAAGGGTATGTTTCCGGTAATTGTTTTTTATCTATAAAAATGTTCATGGCATGTAGCGCTTCTGATTTGTCTATATGTATAAAGGCATCATATCTTTCCGGCAACATAGAAGGCACATAGTTGCCCAAGTGCTCATATTGCGGATGATAGACCACACCTATGGCCCTGTGGGGAATTAATTGGTTAAATTCAATCTCATTTTTCAAATCATCCATAAGTAGAAGTTGATCTCCTTTACCCGTATGATGTAATAAATACTCCCAAGAGCCTTCAATGGCTTTGGGCACATGCATACTTCGCATTGGGGCGCCCCATTCTGATCCCGCAACAACAGTACCCTCGTAGGAGCCAAAACCAACTATTTTTGGGTTAAGTTCATTGAGTTGTTCACGTACTAATTGTCCAATATTTATAGATCCGTTCAGTGCCATATCCGTTGCTCTAGCATCGCCAACATGCGTGTTGTGTTCCCATATGATGGCTTTGGTATTGGGACCATGAAAATTCATCAGCCTTTTTAAGGTATCCATCATATGATAGTCCCGTAGGTTCCAAGAACTTTGGTTGGCGGTAACCATAGATCGGTAATACGCTTCAGCATTCTTTGCTATATAGGCGTTTTGTTCAATATTTAATGAGGCTTCTATATCTGTGTTAAAGCTTGGCGCCCTTTTTTTTATATCGCTTAGTAGCGATACCACTTCGTTTTCACAAGTTTTAGGTAAATACCGTTGCAGTGATCTGGCATATGCCATTCCCATTTCATCCCCATAAGGCTCAAAACAACCTAGTGCCCTTTTGGCAGCAGGTAATAGTGCATGATCATGTATTTGTAAATAATCAATAATTGCCTCCATAGACTCCCAGAGGCTATATACATCCAACCCATAAATTCCAACTCTTTTATTCGCCGGTGTTTTTTCATTGTGGTTATATAGCCAACCAATCAGAGCCTCCATTTCCCAATTGGCCCACATCCATGTAGGCCACCTATTAAATTCTTTTAAAACCTTGACCGAATCACTATTTTCAGTATAATGTTTTACAAATCTATTTACCCTATAAAAATCTGGCCAGTCACCTTCAACAGCTATAAAGTTAAAACCATAATCGGTAATTAGTTTTTTACTAATGGCGGTTCGCCATGTATAGTATTCATGCGTACCATGAGAGGCCTCACCCAATAAAACTAATCTTGAATCTGATAGTTTTTCTAAAAGAGGGTCTAAATCCAAAGCATTATCTAGGGGCTTTGATTTATTTTTAAGTATTGAAATTTTATTTTGTGACATAAGTAGTTCTATTTACGTATCATTTAATCTCTAAACATTTGTTCGCCAACTCTTCCATAAAATGGATTGGGTTATCTAGACTCTGCGATTTACCAAGATTTGATGCCCATGGATCCATTTGCGATTCTGGTCTCTCCAGAACTTTGGAAATAGGGAACGATTTTGCTGTTAAGGACAAACTATTTAGTTCTTCCCAAGATAAAGGTAGTGCCACTGGAGCTCTTTCTAGAGCCCGTACAGAAAATGGACAAACTGCTGTTTGTGCATACGAATTGCGTAAATAGTCTATAAACAATAGCCCTTTACGATGCTCTTTTCTTATGGTAGTGGTAAACTCCTTTGGGTGTATAAAGGAAAGATATTTTGCTATTTTTTTTGTGAATTCGCGTGCCACATCAAATGGTACTCGTCTTTTAATGGGAATTACCAAATGAAGCCCTCTGGATCCAGTCGTCATAACCATTGATGAAAGCCCTAAACGAGATTCAAGAAACTCGCGTATAATGAGTGCACCTTTAACAACTGGTTTAAAGTCGTTACCAGGTGGGTCTAAATCAAAAATTATTTTGTCAGGATAATCTATCATGTCAATTTTACTCAAGCCGATATGAAAGGTGATAACCCCTTGATTTACAAGATATAATAATGTTTCCTTTGAGTTGCAAACCACATGGTTTACCCAACCATTCTTTTTTTTGACCTTGGCACGTTGAATCCAGTCCGGAAAATAATCAGAGGCATTTTTTTGATAAAACCCTACTTTGCCTATGCCTTCTGGAAAACGGTGAATGGTAAGTGGGCGATCTTTTAAATAGGGCAGTATGAATTTGGCTATCTCATTATAATAGGAATATAAATCAGTTTTTGTTATTCCAGAAAGAGGAAACAATACTTTATCAGCATGTGATATTTCAATAATGTTTCCCATAAGTGCCATAACTAAGGTTTAAGCTATTGTTTTACTGATAAGTATTTATGGTTTAAATAGAATATTCTGGATAATATTGCACTTTAAGCTCGTTCTTTACCTTCGTAATACCTGGCGATAGATATGCAGCTTTTTCTGCTTCCTCTTTTTCTATAATGGAGGTAACGGTGCCCGCTAATGTTATGGTACTGCCATCTACAGTAACATTTATTTTAGCACTATCAATAGATGCGGAACGCTTATATGCGTTTTTGATTTTTTCCTTCACTTCAACCGTACTTACATTTTGGTCGATTTGAACGGTGTTTATAACACCTTTGACACCAATAAGATTTTCAACGGTGTTTTTTGCGGCATTTTTTTGGTATTCCCAAGGTACGCTTCCAGAAAGGTATACAAAGCCATTGTCAACTTTTACCATAATGCTGTCTTTTGGTATTAAGGTATTCCACTCCAGGGCATTTACTACGGCTTTTGCAATTTCCATATCTGTTTTTTTATAGTTTTCACTAAACTTAACATCAATATCCGTAGCTACCGCCCTTACGCCGGCTACACCCTTAACAGCATTTTCAACAGCTAATTTTGTAGTGTAATCATTAACATAGCCTGTAAGTGTGGCTACACCATCCTCAACAATAATGCCTATTTGAGCTTCATCTATATTGGGATGCCAAACAAGCTCTTCCGAAATATCCTTTTTAATTTGAGCATCTGTTTTCATGATAATATTTTTAAATACGCCTATTAGGTAGATCTAAATTTATAAGCCTAATCATTATAGTATTCAAATGAAAAATTTATAGCTACCAGTTTCTCAATCCTACCATTTGGATTATTGTAAAGGTATTTTTAAGGGTTCCCATATAAAATGATCTGCATCATGCCTAGCCTATTTTTAAAACCTGTATAGGATGTAATTTTATTCAAATAAATAATGGCGTTAAGAATTATAATTCCTAACGCCATTATAAAATTTAAGGATTGATATAAGTGATACCTCACTTATATTAAGCATATTCCGCAGAATAGTCTACCCTTAAATTGTTTTCTACGTGGTAAACACCAGGTGCTTTATAAGCTGCAGTTTCGGCATCTTCTTTTTCTTTTAAGGAATGAACCTTACCAGATAAAGTTACGGTATGGCCATCTGCGATTACGGTAATATTGTTGGCATCTAATTCTGCTGCACGTTCAAAGGCCCTTTTAATCTTGTCCTTTACTTCAACAGGTTTAACACTTTGCTTAATTTTTATGTTGTTGCTAACATTGCGTACCCCTAGAAGGTTTTGAACTGCCCGTTTTGCGGCATTTTTCTGATACTCCCATTTAACCTCCCCAGAAAGATATACCCAACCATCTTCAACTTTAATGGTGATGTCTTTTTCTGGTACTGCAGAGTTCCACTCTATGGCATCTACGACGGCTTTGGCAATTTCCTTATCTGTCTTTTTAAATTCATCGCCATATTTTACTTCGATATCACCCGCAATGGCTTTTACCCCCATTACAGATTTTACCGCCTTTTCTGCTGCAATTTTTTTAGCATAGCTATTCACGACTCCACTTAAAGTTACGATGCCGTCTTCTACAATAACACCTATTTCGGTCTCATTAATATTTGGTTGCCAAGCCAACTCATCTAATACATCTTCCTTAATTTCTACATCTGTTTTCATAATATATAGTTTTAATTCATTACTATTTTAATGGTTCAAAATTAAGGCAGGGTAGGGGTGTTGAAAATGATGTATATCAGGATTGATTTTTTTTAAGATTTTTTCACAACTGTTTTTACTTATAGTACCTGACGGTTAAACCAGGGTATAAAAGTTAGAGGTAACAACTTGGCAGTAATTTATGATTTACAAGTGTATTGGTAAGACTGTTTATTTTTTATTTTGGGGAATTGGCAGATGATTTAAATTAAGGATTGACAATTTTCCGATTATAATCACAATAAGAAGTTGGTGATGCCAGACAGGTTGACTGTTTTGTTGGTGATGGGTTTGACCTTTTATAGCAGAACATATATTACCTATTTTCCTAAACCGTTCTCTATAACTGTTTTCTTTGAAGCAAACATCGCTTAATGGATGCCAGTAGATCATCCAGGTCCGATGGTTTAACAATGTAATCAAAAGCACCTTGTTTTAACCCAATGGAAATATCCTTTTTTTCACTTTTAGCACTAAAAAAAATTAGTGGTACTGTTTTAAGTTCTGTATGTAGGCCCAATTTCTCAAGTAACTCTAAACCATCCATTTCTGGCATACGAATGTCACAAACAATTAGGTCTGGTTTATAGACAGACATCTTTTCCAGGCCTTCCTTGCCATTTGTGGCCGTCTTTACTTTGTAGCCTTCCATTTCAAGGAATTCAGTCGTGTTCTCCCGGATGGTGGAATCGTCCTCGATAAGAAAAATAGTAGCCATAAGAGTTATAATGGTTATTGATATTAGGGGGATTTTACGCTACGTTCTATTATTTATTCTAAAATAGTTAAATTTCTATTAGTAAGAAAATTCATTACTATATTTAATACCTCACTATAGCTTATTACCTATAAGAGAGTTATTCATAATACTATTCAGTTGGTATAATCATTGTAAAGGTTGTCCCCACATTTAGCTCACTTGTACAAGAAATAGTACCACCCAATAATTCTAAATAACGCTTAACAATACTTAGTCCTAAGCCTGTTCCTTGAATGTTTTCTACATTTTTAGACCTAAAAAACCTTGTGAATATATAATCTAGGTCTTCTTTGGGTATTCCCATACCATAATCTGATATTACTACTTTTAACCCATTTGCTTGTAAAACACTTGAAATGTTTACCGTTTTATCTGAATATTTTAAGGCATTGGAAAGAAGGTTTAATATGATATGGTGTAATATTTTACGATCCTGTACTATGTACTGTGGCCGTCTATTGGCATAACTAATTTGTTGTCCTGTTTTTTGCAACACTTCCAATTCTGTTATAATTTCATTTATAAACGCTGCAAAATCAAATTTTTCTCGGTGTATTCTTACATCTCCTCTTTCCAATTGATCTAAAGAAAGAAAATCGTTTAGAATATTTGTGAAATGGTTTACAGAGGTTTTAATGCGTGCAATATGTTTTGGTTCTTTGTCATAAAGACCTTTCTGATTGTATTTCTCCAGTAATATAATAGAGGACATTACGATTGTAATGGGTGTTCTTAATTCGTGCGATGCTATAGAGATGAAAGAACTTTTGATTTCATTTATCCTTTGTTCTGCCTCAAGTGCATTGCTTAGTTCCTGAGTTCTTTTTTCAACGGTTTGCTCCAATAAATCGGTATATTTTTGCATGGAGGCTTCCATTTTTTTTCTTTCCGTAATATCCTCACCTGCACTTAGTGTACCTATATTTTTACCATTGTTATCATGTAAAGTGGTATTTGTCCATCCAATTAGGCGAATTTCCCCATTTTTACAACGCACATTACTTTCAAAATATGGGGATGCCAAAACCCTTTTCTTTTTAAAGTACCCTTTTTCTTCAAGGTTTTCCTGCTCATGGTTTGTGGTGGTAAAATAGTCAAACCAAGGATTTCCTTCTATCTCGTTCTTCCCAAAGCCAAGAAGGTCACACCCTTTTTTATTGATCAGCTGAACTTTATACTCATTATCAAGCAATAGAAAAATAACAGGTGCCAATTCAAGGTACTGTTGTATTTTTTCTTTTTCTAATTGTAAATTTTTATGATGCTGTTGAATTGCTTCTGCCTCCCTAATTTCTGTTATGTCTTGTAAGGCCAATAAACATACAGGATTGTTTCCGTTTTTTTTTGTAATTGTGATATGTGCAAGTGCGGTAAAAGTATCATATCGGTTCTTTTTTATTACTAATTCAAAAGGCTTTATAAAGCCAATATCAAAGGCTTCTCGAAGTTTAAGAAAAAGTGTTTTGGATTCACCTATGGACATAAATGCAGAAAAAGGCTTATCTAAAATCCGTAGACGATCAACCCCCATTAGGGTACATGCGGTAAGGTTAATATTCTCTATTACCCCTTTTTCATTTAATACCAAATAACCAACTGGGGCAAAGTCAAAAAGATTTGTATATTCATCATGCGATTCTTCCAAACGATGCTGAACCTCACGTAACTCCTGGTTCTGCATTTCCAATTCTGTTTGGTGCACTTCCAATTCATGCATAAGCAACCTAGCCTTGTCCAAGGTCAGGTCAAGTTTTGAATTTAGATTCTTTTTTACCTCCTTTTCTGCCCTGGAACGAAGTTTACTTCTATTTTCATCCTCATTTTTTTCCATTTTCACCTCTTTTCATTTCCGCCAATTCCTGTTCGGTAACCGTAAGATCTGTCACATCAATTGAAGAACAGGCAATTCCGTTAATGGTACCATCTTTGAATACTGGTCTAACCATTAGGTCAAAATAATGTAGTTCTCCTCCAATTTCTAAGGATATCGTTTCTCTTTCTGGTTTACCTATTTTTAAAACATTTCTTTTAATGGCAGCCAACTTTTTAGCATCTTCTTTATTAAAAAAGTCCGTGTCTTTTTTTCCAATCATATCCTTGAATTGGAAATTTGGATGGATGTTGGCCATACTTGTATATAACAGGTTGCTATCCTGGGTATACACCACTGTTTGGGTCATTTCCAATAAATGCTCATACTTCTCCTTAAAATCAAGTAATTGGTCTGCCATTTGCTTTTCTTGGGTAATGTCAACAAATGTTATTACAACCCCTTCTATAACATTCTCTGAAGTACGATAGGGCATTATTTGCATTTGGTACCAGATACCATCATTACTTTTTACCGATTTTTTATAAGGAATAAGTTTTTCAAGTACGGTCTTTGCATCACTAGCAATACCACTGTAGATAAGATTTGAGGATAAATCCTCTATGGATCTACCAATATCTGTTTCTATTAGGTTGATTATTTTTGTCATTGAAGGTGTAAAGCGCTTTATTTTAAGCTTGGAATCCAAGAAAATTGTTCCAATCTCGGTACTTGCCAACAAATTGTTCATATCATCATATGCCTGGGCTAGCTCATCTATTTTACCTTGTAGCTCTGTATTTACAGTAATTATTTCTTCATTTACACTTTTTAACTCTTCTTTGGATGTCTCCATTTCTTCATTGGTACTTTGAAGTTCTTCATTGCTGGAGTGTAATTCTTCATTAGAGGACTTTAATTCTTCATTGGATATTTCCAATTGTTCTATAGTGGACCTTAAATATTCCTTTGTTGCTGCCAGTTCTTGTTCCAAGGCTACTAGTTCGGTAGTTTCCTCACTTTTAATGACCTTATTTGTTGTACTGGGATCGGGTTTGTCTATATCTTCAAAAGTAACCATCCAATGGTTTTTTTCCAGCCCGGTTTCCTTTAATGGCCTTATAGTTAGCCTTATATTCTGGATTTTTCCATTGGTTTTAACTTTAACGCCTTCACGGGTTTCTATAGCTAAACTTTTTCTTGCTTTTGAGATCAATGCCCTTAAATCAGCTTTTAAGCCTTCACGAGCCATGTCCACAATATTTAACTTTGCCTCGCCAGGTGATGGTTGTAAGTATTTTCCAGTATTACCTGAAAAATAGATGGCATCACCAGATCCATTTATTATGGCACAGGGCGGTGCAAAATTGGCTAAAAGCGTTTTTTCCGTAATAGAGGCAACACTTGTATTCCATTTTGCTTTAGTAGTGGGTGTATCAGTAGATCTATGCAATAAATGGTCATGGTAAAATTGATCGATTCTTGGTGTTTTTTCTAGCTTAACATCTTTGGACTTAAATATTTTATTCTTTCTATCTAGTACCTCAAAAACGGACTCATATTGGCCAAGGGATTCAGAATTTCCTAAAAATAAAATTCCCTTTGGATTTAACGCATAATGAAATAAGGCGAATACCTTTTTTTGTGCATCTGCATTTAGATAAATCAGTAAATTTCTACAGCTTATCATATCCAATTTTGAGAATGGTGGATCTTTAATAAGATTGTGTTCTGCAAATACTATTTGATCCCGTATTTCTTTTTTTATCCGATAGGTATGCGTACCCGTTACAAAATATTTTGTTAGATAATCTTCGCTTATGTCTGTAGAAATTGTTTCTGGATAAACTCCTTGGCGAGCAAAATTTATGGCATTGTCATCTAGGTCAGATGCAAATATTTGAACTTTTAATTTTTGCTTATTTGCACTAATAGCTTCATTAAAAAGAATTGCCAAGGAATAGACTTCCTCTCCAGTAGAACAACCAGGTACCCAAATTCTAATGGTATCCCCTTCATTTTTTGTGGATAAGATATATGGAATTACTGTTTTGCCAATTTCTTCAAAAGCTTCAATATCCCTAAAAAAACTGGTAACACCAATTAAAAGTTCTTTAAACAGTTTTTGAACTTCCTCTCTGTTCTTTTGTAAATATTTAATGTAGTTATCTATTTTGTCTACTTGGTTCAACGCCATTCTTTTTTCTATGCGCCTAACTACCGTACTGCTTTTATAATCCCCAAAATTGCAACCTGTCTCATTTCTTAGTAGAATAAAAATCTTTTCAAGTTGTTCTTTTGCTGTATCTATCGGTTTAACTATTTCTTCTGGTTTAAACCCTCTGTTTTTCGCATAATTTAGAAGAAAATTAGGCATGTCCTCTACGGGCAATATAAAATCGTGAGCACCAGCAGCTATAACGCTTGTAGGCATGCCATCGTATTTTGCATTTTTTGGGTCTTGGACTAAAGATAGACCACCATTTCCTTTTATATTCTTTAGGCTTAATGAACCTTCCGTGCCAGTTCCAGATAGGATAATACCAACAGCTTTTTCCATTTGGTCATCAGCTAAAGAACGTAGAAAAAAATCAATAGGCCTTCGAAAACCCCTAGCCATTGTAGGTTCTAATAAATGTAATATCCCCTTAAAAATGGCCAAATCCTTATTTGGAGGTATAATGTACACATGGTTTTTTTCCACTGTTGTATTATCAACTATCTGTGTAACCGGCATTTTTGTGTGATTTTCCAAAAGTGGCACCATAAGACTTTTGTGTGTTGGGTCTAAATGTTGCACTAAAACAAAGGCCATATTGGGAGATTCCGGCATCCCCTCAAAAAATAATTTAAAGGCTTCAAGGCCACCAGCAGACGCACCCATACCCACAATTAAGAAGTTTTTTTCTTTAACAGCGTCTTTATCTTTTTGTGAAGTTTTATCGCTTTCGTTAGTGTTCGCCGTTGTCTTATTTTTTACCATGCTACTAAAAATGGATATAGGGTATCTTTTTTTAAAGATATCTCCAAATTTAGCTAAATATAACGAAGTCCAAATGTGGGATAAATGATAATTGTCAGAAATGAAAGTGTCATATTTACTTAATTTAAATAGGTATACCCAAACGTATCATCTTTCAAAAAAAAATAATAGGGTATCAAAATTTTAAAGCCTAAATAAATAAAGCAATTAGAAGTGTTCATTACATATATTTAGTTAGGAACTTAAAGAACTCCTTTTTAAGGTCAGCATAAATTTGTCTTTGTGTTTCCATTTTATTTCTAAAATCAAGATGTCCTTTCATTAAAACGGTGTCAATCGCATTTTCACCGGTAAGGCTTTGACCAGCAATACGTGATTCATGAATTTCGATTTCTTCTAGGAGCTTATCAATTATACCATCTTGGAGAATAAATTCATTTTGAAAATGTTCTAGTTGGGTCAACACCTCTTTCTTTGTCCATTTCGTAACCAATTCCTCTAGTCTTTTAGTAAAGGATTTTAGTTCATCTTCCCAAAAGGCAAGTTCAGACTGCCATTGTTTATGCTCAAAGTGTAAGTTCTCATTATAGATAATTTCTTTTTCCATGATATTTTATTTTAATTGGTAATGACTCAAATTCTATTTTTTAATTGATGATTTTTAGATACCTATTTTTTAAAATTTAGCATTGTAGAAATTTAAAAATGATTGATAAGTAGCTAAATGCTATCCTTTGCTAAGAGCTCTGTCATTCTTTTTCCTAGAATTAGCTCTAAGTCCTCTTCATCCACTACTTCCTGCTTAAGTAATAGTTCTGCTAGTTTTATCAATTCACTTTTATGCTCTTGCAATAAATGTTTTGTTCTTTCGTACGCTGTGGTTATGAGGTCTTGTACTTCTTTATCTATCAATTGCGCCATGTGCTCACTATACGGTTTTCCTAGAAGACGTTCATTTTGTCCGGTAGAATCGTAAAAACTAATGGGGCCAATTTCCTCATCCAAGCCGTAGAAGGCTACCATGGTATAGGCTTGCTTGGTTGTCTTTTCTAGATCGTCCAGGGCGCCAGAAGTAATCTCGTTAAAAATTATTTCCTCGGCGGCCCTACCGCCCAAAGAGGCACAGATCTGGTCCATAAACTGTTTCTTTGAAACAAGCTGCCGCTCTTCTGGTAAATACCATGCAGAACCTAAAGATTTCCCCCTAGGGATTATTGATACTTTTACCAAGGAGTCTACATGTTCTAAATACCAACTAGCTACGGCATGTCCTGCTTCATGATAGGCCACAATTTCCTTTTCCTTGGCAGAAATAATTTTACTTTTTCTTTCCAATCCTCCCACAGCGCGGTCTCGAGCATCCATAAAGTCTTCCTGTTCTACGGTATTTTTCTTTTTTCGAGCGGCAATTAAAGCGGCCTCATTACAGATATTGGCAATATCAGCCCCAGAAAACCCTGGGGTTTGTGAGGACAACTTATCCAAGTTTACATTTTTATCCAATTTTATGCCCCTAATATGTACTTTAAAGATTTCTATACGTTCATCTTTATTGGGAAGTTCCAAATAGATATGGCGGTCAAAACGGCCAGGCCTTAAAAGGGCCTTATCCAAAACATCTGGGCGGTTGGTTGCTGCCAAAACAATTACGCCCGTATTGGCACCGAAACCATCTAGCTCTGTCAATAATTGGTTAAGGGTACTTTCCCTTTCGTCGTTTGCCTGAAATGCATTTACTTTTCCACGTGTACGGCCTACCGCATCTATCTCATCTATAAATATTATGCTGGGGGCATTTTCCTTTGCTTTTTTGAAAAGATCCCGTACTCTTGATGCACCTACACCAACGAACATTTCTACAAATTCTGAACCAGAGATAGAGTAAAAAGGAACACCCGCTTCCCCGGCAACTGCTTTTGCCATTAAGGTTTTTCCAGTTCCTGGTGGTCCCACTAACATTACACCTTTAGGAATTTTAGCACCTAACTTGGTATAGGTCCCAGGATTTTTTAGAAAATCTACGACTTCCATTACTTCAGTTTTAGCCTCCTTTAACCCAGCTATATCTTGAAAGGTTACCGTGCTTTTTTTTCCTTTTTCCATTAATTGGGTATTGAACTTTCCAAAATTGAAGATGCTATTGGTACCCCCGGAAGTACCCATTCGCCTAAGCATTAGTATCCAGAATAAAACCAGGATCAAAATAGGGAAGATCCACGGTAATATATTCCAAAGGCTGGTTCTTGTAGTGTACCGTACAGCAATTTTATCTTCTGGGTCAAAGTCTTTTTGTGCCTTTTCCAATTTGCTTTCAAAACCTTCTACAGAACCTATTTGTAGTGTATAATGAGGTCCTAAATTAGATTTAAAGGGTTTGTTGCCAATAGATTTATATTTTTCGGTAGTAAGAAGGTCTTTCTTAATGTATATTTCTGCAATTTCTTTATTAACAACAACAATTCTTTCTACCTCATTATTTTTCAACATGGTTAATTCAAATTCTTTCCAGTCAATCTCGTTAAGGTTTGTCAAGGAATTTGATATAATGGAAAATATAAGCATCATCACAAATAGCATAATGTAAAACCAACTAAAACCATACCCTCCTTTTGGTTTTTTGGATCCTTGCCCATTAGTTGAGGGTGTTTTATCATTTTTATCCAACATAGGTTTCATATTGATTTTTAAATCGATGGAAATATGCTCTTTTACATTTTAAAACTATCTATACTCAATCATACCTAAAATGATATTCGTCATTTCAGTTTCATGGCGTATGCTATTATTTTTATGGAAATTCATTTCGATGGGATTTTAAAGTAAAAGAAGAACCATTTAAAACCAATACCAAAATGTTAGGAGAATTAACAAGTGGCCAAATTGAAAATGTATTGTACAGCACGGTTATTGGCCGATTAGGTTGTCATGCAGATGATGTAACCTACGTTGTTCCAATTACCTACGCCTACGATGGTAAATATATTTATGGGCATAGTACAGAAGGCATGAAAATAGACATGATGCGGAAAAACCCAAAAATTTGTTTGGAGGTAGATATTAGGGAGAATATGAGCAACTGGAGAAGTGTGATAGCTTGGGGCAATTTTGAGGAACTTGCTACACCTTATGAACGAGAGGCGGGTATGGAAATAATAATGGATAGGATAACGCCTATTATGACAGGTTCTACTACAGTTCAAAATTCAATGGTCGATGCCCAAGAAAAATATGTTGAAGCTATGAGGGGCGTTGTATACAGAGTAGAACTTACCAAGAAAACGGGTAGGTTTGAAAAGAGATAGCAGTGTTGTTATTAGTAGTCTTGAAATTAATCATTTTTATTTCTTATGTCTTAATTTTTGTAAAATGACCTAAATCATACCATAGCAAGTATCCCATTCTTTCCTTTGAGTGAAATTGTAGGTGATGAAACAGTTAAAATCTATTTGGAATATTTTTATTGTAGCCAGTATTTTACTAGTCGCGAGTTGTGGCCCGGTTGTCATATCCTCTAGGCCAAGTAGTCCACCTCCACCTTGGTTTTACCCAAATCGATTGGAAGTGGTACGTTATATCTATTTTCCGGAGTTTCATATTTATTATGATTTATCGGCAAGAACCTATCTCTACTTAGATGGTGGTATTTGGATACGCCGAAACGTATTGCCCCCAAAATATCGTGGTTTGGACTTGAGGCGTTCGCGATATGAAAGAATTAGGAATTACCATGATGATGATATAAAAAGATATCATGAGGAACATAATGCAAACAGGGGGCGAAGCAATAGGACCACAAGAAGCCCTAGAGACCCGAGAAACAGAAATTAAACAGTACCATACGTACTTCTATAGTAAATAATTATGAAAGCAATTCTATACGCAACCGATTTCTCAGATAACGCCGTAGCAGCTTTAAAATATGCCCATCAATTGAGTGTAAGTTTAAATTACCGTTTGGTGGTTTGCCATATTTTTGGACTTCCAATAATTGGGGATAGCGTAGTTTTGGATGATATACCCAAACTTCAGAAAAAGGCTAAAAAAGCGACTAGGGTTAAGTTGGAAAAATTTTGTTCAGAACACCTGGGCAAAGATTGGCGTACTAAAAATTTACAGATAGAACCGGTTGAAAATAGCACTATTCTTAACGGTATATTGGATACAGCCAACAATTGGCATGCAGAAATGATAATTGTTGGTATGAAGGGTGAAAGTAAATTGATTGATTTGCTTTTTGGTACCACCACCAATGCCCTCATTCAAAAAGCGCCATGTCCTGTTTTGGCTATTCCTGCCGATGCTAGTTATATGCCTATAAAACGGGTGGTCTATGCTACAGATTTTGAGGAGGAGGATATACATGCCATTCAAAAATTAGTAGAATTTGCAGAACCATTGGATGCAGAAATAAAGATAGTACATGTTTCTACAAGGGATGAGTATGCTGGAGATATGCAAATGGAATGGTTCAGGGATATGTTGGAGAGTCAGTTTCTTTATTCTAAAATAGAGTTCAAACTTATTTTTTCGGATGACATCTTTGACTCTTTGCGAATTTATTTAGGTGATATAGGGGCAGATTTGGTAGTGATGTTAGAACGTAAAAAAGAAGGTTTTTTAAGCAAATTGATACATAGGGACAAAGTAAAAAAAATGGAGTCCTATGGTAGGGTTCCGCTTTTGAGTTTTAACGAACATTATTTACAAACCTTCTATTATAATGTTTAACAGAAAAACCCTTGAATTAAGAATAATAATTAATCCTAAAAATAAATAGTTATGTCCGTATTAAAAGTAATAGAGATCTTAGGCAACTCAACAGTAAGTTTTGAGGATGCTGTGCAAAATGTTATTAATGAAGTATCTAAAACGGTAAATGATGTGAAGTCGGTTTACATAAAAGATATGCAAGTATCGGTAAAGAATAATAAAATATCCGAATACCGGGTAAATGCTAAGGTTACTTTCGGTATTCTCTCTGCTTAGTTAGTTTTGGTTTTCCTTAGTATCCGCCCAAGGTTCATGTGGTATACCTTGGGCGGATTTTTGTTTATTCCATTATTTTTTTTGGAAATCGCTTTCTAAATGTGTTAAAAAACTACGTAGTGATTTAGGTCATTGCCTTCATTGTCCTTTTTAAACATATTCAAGTAAAACTAGAATTATGGCACAGATTGAAACTTTTGAAGCGCATGTAAGGCAGTATGAAAATTGGTATGAAGAACATCCTGGGATGTACCAATCTGAGGTACTTGCAATTAAAGAGCAGTTACAGGAATTACCTGAAAACATTAGAGTCATAGAGGTTGGTTTGGGAACCGGAAGGTTTGCGGAAGCCTTGGGTATTAAAGAAGGCGTAGAGCCATCGCCTGAAATGGCCAAAAAAGCAAAAAAAAGGGGTATAGAAATTATTGAGGGAACTGCCGAACGATTACCATATTCGGCATTACAATTTGATTTTGTCCTGTTCGTTACCATTTGCTTTCTACAAAACATTAAGTTGGCCTTGAATGAGGCCCATAGGGTCTTAAAACCAAATGGAGCGATTATCATTGGTTTTTTGGACAAGGACCAAAATATTGCCAAAGAATATATGGCCCGCCGGCATAAAAGTAATTTTTATGGTAAGGCTACATTTTATTCGGTTAGTTATATAGAACGATTATTGAAGGAGGCTGGTTTTAAGGATTTAAAATTTAATCAGACTCTTTTTAATGGAGAAAAGGAAATTAAGGAAATACAGCTACCAAAACCTAGTTTTGGTGAAGGTTCTTTTGTTACTGTAAAGGCTATAAAAAGATGAAAGATTATTTGGAACATACCTCAGATGTAGAAGTAGAAGTAAAGGGAAATACATTGCAAGAACTTTTTGTGAATAGCTTAAAAAGTATGAACAATATTCTTAAAGAAGGTTCTTGTGATAAGGTAGAACATTATGATTGTTCCATGAAAATTGAAACAAAATCTGAGGATAGTACTTGCCTTTTAATTGACTTTCTTTCAGAGGTTTTGGCATTGTCCTATGTACATAAGACCATTTTTTGCTATGCTTATTTTTCGGAAATAACAGAAAATAAAATCGATGCCCAATTGTATGGTATTTGGTTTGACCAGTTTGATGAGGAAATAAAAGGCGTCACCTATCATGAGGCCGATGTAAAAAAGAACCAAGATAATATTTGGGAAACCCATATCATATTTGACCTCTAGTGCAAAAAATAACTAAATCACATATTAAAAAAGTTACCGATTATCTGTGGGAGATACCCAAATCTGTATTCTCTGAAATGAAGGTGCCCGCACGTATTCTAGCCAATGAGGAGTTGCTAGATGATATACTGGAAGATAGATCCTTGAACCAATTGGTTAATGTAGCCTGTTTGCCGGGTATTAAGTTAGCTTCCTTGGTAATGCCAGATGTACATGAAGGTTACGGATTTCCCATTGGAGGCGTTGCAGCAACAAATTATCCAGATGGGGCCATTACCCCTGGTGGAATTGGATATGATATCAATTGTGGAGTAAGATTAATGACTTCAAAATTAAATAGGGAAGATGTCCAAGATAAATTGGAGACACTGTCAAAAACCTTGTTGGAGCAAATACCGACAGGAATGGGAAAAGGGGGAACCATTAAAATATCGACAACAGAGATGAACGATGTGCTTGCCAAAGGTGCAGAATGGGCAGTGGAAAATGGGTATGGTACCTATCAGGATCTGGAACGGATAGAAAGCAATGGCAAATTACTTTTTGCCGATGCTAGTTTAGTTTCTATAATGGCAAAAAATAGGGGCGCAGATCAATTAGGAACCATAGGTTCGGGCAATCATTTTGTGGAGGTGGACTATGTTGAGGAAATTTATGATGAGGAAATTGCAAAAGCCTATGACCTTAAAATAGGACAAGTGGTCATATTGATACATACCGGGTCAAGAGGGCTAGGGCACCAAGTAGCAACAGACTACATTCGTAAAATGATGACGGCAATGGCCAAATACAATATCAAGGTACCAGACAGGGAACTTGCATGCGTACCTTTCAATTCTAAAGATGGCCAAGATTATTTTAAGGCCATGTGTGCTGCTGCTAACTACGCATGGTGCAATAGACAAATCATCTCTTGGGAAACTAGAAAGGCTTGGCATGCTGTTTTTGGAGATCAGGGAGGTGAATTAAGGTTACTGTATGATGTTGCGCACAACATAGCCAAAATAGAAGACCATACTATTGGGGGTGTGCAACAAAAGGTAATTGTACATCGCAAAGGGGCGACAAGGGCGTTTGGACCAGGTTTTAAAGATTTGCCCGAAGTGTATAGACAATATGGACAACCTGTTCTTATTCCTGGTAGTATGGGTACGTGCTCCTATGTGCTTTCGGGAACGGCCAAGAGTAAGGAAATTACTTTTGGCTCCTGTTGTCATGGGGCCGGTAGGCGTTTGTCCAGAACAGCGGCAAAAAGAGAGGTAAATGCCCCAGTTTTAAAACAGGAACTTTTAGACAAAGGTATTGTTGTAAAAGGGTCATTTAGAGGTATAGCAGAAGAAGCACCTATAGCCTATAAAGATGTAAATATGGTTGTAGATACGGTAGTTGCTTCAGGAATAGCAAAAAAGATTGCCAAATTAAGGCCTCTCACTGTTATTAAGGGGTAAATTCTTCCAAGATTTTTATGGCTTCCTGATCTGAAACTTGGTCAAAATTCTTGTAGTATTGACCTACGGCCCTAAAGTCAGTAGGTGATAATATACATACAACTTCGTCTATATATGGGGAATCTTCTAACCTATGTATTGTTGAGTATGGCGCTACTGGAACGGCAACAATCACTTTTTGTGGCTGCTGACCATGTACCAACTGTGCAGTTGCCATAATTGTATTACCAGTTGCAATACCATCGTCTACAATGATCACAACCTTGTCCTTTAGTATTTTTGGGGTCCTATGCTTATAATATTGATCCTGTCTGGTTTTTAGTGTTTCCCGTATTCGTTTGGTTTCCTCTTCTATATAGGTCTTAGGGATGTCCAAATCCTCATTCAAAATAACACTCTCTAAACTCACTGCTCCAATAGCATATTCTTTATTATAGGGATGACCTATTTTTTTTGAAAGAGCAACATCTAAATCTGCCCCTAACGCTTTAGCTATTATCGCACCCAAGGGAAGACCGCCCCTAGGTACCGCCAATACTACTTTTGATTCTTTGTTTTTATAGGCAGATAACCTATTTGCCAACTGATTGGCTGCATCTATTCTGTCTTTAAACATTGTTTCTTTATTTAGACGGTAACCACTTGGTAAACCATGCAGATGATTGTCTTGCCACTTCTTCCAATTTTCCTTTTTCCTCAAATAAATGACTTGCACCAGGTATAATTTCCAACTTACGTTCACATTGTAGATTATTATATGCTTTTTGGTTTAAAGTAATCACTACATCATCAAGGCCACCAACTAAAAGCAGTGTTGCAGCATTAACTTTATGTAATTCAGATAAGGCAAGGTCAGGTCGGCCACCTCTGGAGACCACAGCCTTTATTTCCTTACCAAAATGGGCTGCAGCCCTTAATGCCGAGGCCGCTCCTGTACTTGCTCCAAAATATCCAATAGGCAATCCTTTTGTTTCCATATGTTCTTGGACCCATTGGGTTACAGCAATTAATCTTTGGGTAAGTAGATCTATGTTAAACCTTGTTTCGTAGATTTCATCTTCTTTTTCTGTGAGTAAATCAAATAGAAGGGTAGCCAAGTTGTTTTGTTGTAAAACGTTAGCTACATAATTGTTTCTAGGACTTAATCTACTACTACCACTACCATGGGAAAATAAGACCAATCCCTTGGCGTTTTTTGGTACATGTAAAACACCTTTTAATACAACATTCTTTAAAGGAATAGATATGGTATTATGTATTTCTTTTATTAGCATGACTTTTTATTTTGATAAAATAAACCTTAGTTCAAAGGAAATACAATGATGCAAATCATTCTAAAGTGCCACACTATTAGTTTTAATCCAAACTGATAAATATCATTATGTGCCAGTACTGTCATGAGTACTTTTATAGTAAGGAGTGATATGTAATAACTGATTATTCAACCCTAGTTTTTCTTTTGGCATTCAGCCATTTTTATGCATTTAAAACCTTATAGATGAGTTCCTTTAATATCAAACTACCCAGTTTATTCTATTTTCTTAGTATATTGGTATTGACCATTACTATTCTTATTCTCGCAGAAGTCATCTTGGTTCCATTATGTTTTAGTTTTTTTTTGCCTTGATGTTAAAACCCATTGCAGTTTTTTTTGAAAGAAAGTTCCATAATAGGGTACTGGCTATTTTAGTAGCTTATATTGTAGCGTTTATACCATTATTGGCATTGATTCTATTTTTCTACAATCAATCAAAAATTTTATTTCTTGGTCTACCATCGATTAAGGATAAGCTTGAAAGCTTAAGTACAGATATTGTCACATGGTTGGGTACCCAATTACAATTAGATTCTAATACCTCTTCAGCATGGATTACCGATAATTTAGCATCAATTATGGATATTCCATTTACTTTTTTACAACGGAGTTTTGAGTCGGGAACTGCGTTGATTGCTAATATGGTACTGATTGCATTAATCACTTATTTTCTGCTACTGTATAGAACGGCATTAAAAAATTTTTTATTGGCCCAAATGAACCCTGAAGACAGAGGTACATTGGAAAAGCTTTTGGAGCAAATTCAAAAATTAACCAAAAGGTATATGGTAGGGCAAGGAATAATAATAGTAATTCTTGGCGTGCTAATTGGTTCTGGACTATGGTTAATTGGTGTTCCATATCCCTATTTTTGGGGATTTTTAGCTGGGTTTTTAGAAATTATCCCTTATGTTGGTACGTCTATTGGTGGTATTTTGCCGTTCTTTTATATGTTATTGATTTCTGACACCCTATGGCAACCTTGGGCAGTAGTGGCATTATACATTTTTATTCAACAAATAGAAGGTAACTTGATATCCCCAAATGTAATGGGCTCCAGTATTAAAATAAATCCTTTGTTTATTATACTCGGACTATTTCTGGGGGGATATATGTGGGGAATTTCAGGAATGATCCTGTCTTTACCTTTTCTGGCCATTTCAAAGGAAATTTTTAGAAGCTTTGATGTCTTAAAACCGCTAAGTTATTTAATGGAAGATGGCCTTTCTAAAAAGTCCGATATTTTCCTAAAGCAGTTTGATTACTCAAAAAATAGAATTTTTAAGCTATTTATTACCGAAGATAAACAAGACCTTTAGCGTTTCATGGTCTATTTTGAAATACTCTAAAACTTTAAATGTTTTCTGCTAACTGTGGTAAGACCAGTAAAGGTACGTTGGTCTGAAATGTCAAGTTTTTAATTACGGGTTCCCTCAATAATTTCTGAAAGAAACTGTGTTTGGTATTTAACAACGCTATCATACCAATATTTTCATTTTCATGGGTAAGTTGTTGTAAGGTATAGGCAATAGATTTTATAATAATCTCTTCCTTGAATTTCGTTTTAACCTCTTTCAGAATATGTTTAAGTAATTCCTTTCTACGTTCTTGTTCACTCGTAAGTTGCTTTTTTGCATGGAGATGTACCACGGACAATCTAGAATCCCACAGCTTCACCATGTTAATAAGAGGTGCCAATTCTGGTTCTATATAATAATGCTCGTAGTCACTGGCGAAAATAATTTCCTCAGGTAGGTCATAGTCATATGTTTGTGGAACGGTTATAATAGGGCAAGTATGAACATTTTTAATTAGATCAACGGTATTGCTGCCCATAAATACTTCGTGTAGGGTAGAGAACCCTTTAGTGCCAACAAAAATATAGTCCATTTTAATGTTCAAAACGGTCTTGTTTATCAAATTAAGTAATGAATCTGTCTCTAATATGATTTCGTAATAGTGTTTTGGATTGTCATTTTCAATTCGTACACGTTCCATTAATTTTTCTAAATCATTTCTACTGTCAGCCTTATTTCCAGAAATAGAAGGGGTGTCATGATACGCATGTAAAAAATAAAATTTACATACTTCCCTTTCTAAAAGATATACGGCGTAATAAATTGCTTTCTGTGCATTTTCGGAAAAATCGGTAGGTAATAGAATGTTGAGCATACTTGTTTATTTATGCCATAAATGTATCTGGAAAGTCAATATCTTACTATGATTTTTATCAGTTACGATAAATATACCAGGAACGTAATATCTCAGAAAGAGCCTAATGAAAAGTATCTATTACCCCTTCTTTCTCTAACTGTTTTATAGTTTGGGTAACATAGTCATTTACGGTTACTGATACATTTGAAGGATCAACTATATTAAAGGAGCCCACCCATAACAAAGATTTATCCCCATCTTGCTTTATATTATAAATTGAAGTTTCTATTTGATAAACACGATAATCATTATAATAATCAGGGGTATAATAAACATCCTGGAACCAGTAATAATATCTACCAAAACGATACCAAGTAAAACCAATGGGATAGTATTGTCCCGGATGGTAGACTCTTTTTTCATTCACACCAATTACTGCAGTCAAGATAACGGTATCAAACCCTTCAGAAATGAGTTTGTCCTTCATTTCATCTATTTCTGTTTCACTTTTTTTTGAATCTGTAAAGCTAGCATCAATAATGGTAGCACTTTCATGGGCATTTATGCCCCTTTTAATTAGTTCTGTGCTTAATTCCCTTTCAAATATTTTTCTGGCAGTTAGATTATCTGTCATTCCTACCACCAATAATTTTTCTGGTTGTAATTTGCTTATTTCTGGACTTTTCCAGCTACCAACAAACTGGGTAGAGGTACATGCCGAAATGATAAGGCATCCAAGGATGATTGCTATTTTTTTCATTATACATGTTATTTACGCTATTGTAGCCAAATGTAAATTCCTAGCAATTTTGCTACAATGACCTTAATCATTACAATGTCCTAATGAAGTAGAATTCATATTTCAAAGCATTATTTCTGAAGTGTTTTTGGATTGATGGTTAAACTAAATATGATCTTGGTTGTAGTGAATATGATGTATATAAAAACAGAAACAGGAGGCCATAGGTCTCCTGTTTCCTTAGAATAGCTCTAGTTATTCGTTTACTTCCATCCAATCCTTAAGTCATCTTATTTCTAAAATGATGTAGGGGCAGATTTGGTATTAAATAATTGGAACCATTCTGGCATTTATTACCTTACGATAATAAAGACCTTTTCTCAATATTTTAAAAAAAGGACAGGTCTATGTTTATATTCCGGTCCTTTTTATAGTAACTAAAACCAATTTATTTTCGAATGTTAACCAAGTGGAAACGTCTAGCTACGCATAAACTTGGGTTTTCAGATAAATAAATTTTAGTTACCTATATATGACTCCTAAGGCATTACTGCTTAGACGTCTAATTTATTTCCAGTTTAGTTTTTAAAAGAAACCGGGATACCGAAGTATTCCGGTTTCCTAAGAAACTTTCAATTCTACCCAATTACCGCTTACACTGATCCCTAATAGGAGCTATCGCTAGATCCGTTCGCAATTCAAATGGTTTAAAGGGTGCCCTTGATCGCTTCTATACTTATGGGCCATGTGTTCCCCCGAATATTGACCCAACTGTAATTTTATTTCAAAGAACTTTATCTTTTAATTATACTGCTAAACTAATGCTATGACCTACGCTTTAAAATGACCTAAGTCAGTTTATATATTTTTTTTGCTTTTTAACATTTATTATAAACATTCACTCTAGATATAACCGTGTATTTTATATCACTATTGAAGAATTAAAAGCTGTTTAAGGTTTACTCTATGGGCATAGTATCTTTTAAGACCATAAGTTTTCCTTTTCTTAGAATGGTAAATGAAAGGGGTTCACCCGTTTTTAAGGATAGTAATTTTTGCCAGGCCTTTAATAGATTCGTATTGTCTGTGAGAGGTATATCTTCTAATTTTAAAATAATATCCCCGCCAACCCATATTGTTTCACCCTCCAAGGTCATGGCATAACTACCCCCTTTAAGCCCTAATTTATGTCCTAAAGACGTACTGGCCACTTTTTCCACAAGAATACCACCAGACTGTGGCACGTTTAAAATTTCTGCCATAGTATCCGTAATAAAAAATGCCTCAATACCTGTCCATATACTGTGTTCCTTGTTTAGCATAGTTTTCGCAATATTTGAGGAAGATGCAAAACCCAACCCATTGAACCCGTGTGAATGACTAAGGATAAAACTGGCTATTCCTATTACCTCACCTTTTGTATTGAACATTGGGGCACCAGAGCTGCCCTCGTTAATGGCAGCATCGGTCTGTATGAATTCTGTATTTAAAAATCCCCCGCTCATATGTTTTCTACCATGTTTACCACTCACATAGCCTACGGAGAGCGACTGACCAATACCATATGGAGCACCAATAATAAAAACTTGGTCACCAATGCGCACTTTATCCGAATCACCCAAACGTACAGGGAGCAAAGGAGTACTTTTAGGTGTACTAAGTTTAATCAACGCCACATCGGCAGCTGGGTAGGTAAAAAGGACTCTTGCGGGAACTTCCTCCCCATCATTAAATACTACCGTGATTTCCTCTGCTGTTTGTACTATGTGGGATGCCGTAATAATTTCTCCAGTTTTGGAAATGACGAAACCTGAACCAATACCTTCAAGACCAACTGTATATTGTTGGTTACCCAAATCAACCAATTCTGGTTTTATGGTTCTTATCAAAACAACGGCCGCGTTCGCCTTCTCATATAAATCGCTTATTTGTTGTGAATAACTTAAGTTATATAGAAAAATGAATAGTAGGACTAGCTTGTTTTTCATTTCTTAAGATCTAATTAGAAGTAGTAAAGGGTTATATGTAATTCATTAGTCCTATGTAAAAAGGAAAAGAACTAATAGTAATGACAGACAACAAAGTAGTGTCCTATTTAATGGATTGAAATGATATAGATCATTTCAAGAAATGTTACACTCTGCTTACTTTATGCATTATATACTTGGTGAATGAATTTTAAAAATGCAATTGTTTTCTTTCACCAATACATAGTTCATCGTCATTATTCTAAATAGATTGTCATGAAAAAATTGAAAATATTCCTGCATTATTTGCCTATTGTACTTTTAACTCTTTTTGTTTTCGCTTGTAAAAATGAAAGAGATAGGGAAGAGAACGTTGATAATTTGCGAATGTCCTTTTATACACAAGAAATAGCGGATAAAACGCCACAGGCTAACAATCTTGATAATAAGGGAATGCCCCCAAATTTTACGGCAACTGCTAAAATGGTATTGGATGCGGTAGTTCATATTCGTTCTACGCAAGTTGTTTCTGACGCGGACGGCCAAATAACTCCTAGACAATTACCTGATATTTTCAAAGATTTTTTTGGAGATCGGTTTCAGTTACCTGAGAATATGCCACAACAACCTGTTGTAGGCTCAGGATCTGGTGTGATAATAGATGAGAAGGGGTATATAGTAACCAACAACCATGTAATCAATAATGCCAAAGAATTAGAAGTCACCTTACACGATAACGAAACGTATAAAGCAACGGTAATTGGTGCAGACCCAGCAACAGATCTTGCTTTACTACAGATAAAGGGAGCTAACTTAAAAGCATTATCATTTGTTGATTCTGACAATGTTGAGATAGGGGAGTGGGTATTGGCCATTGGCAACCCTTACAGCTTATACTCTACCGTAACCGCAGGTATTATTAGTGCAAAAGCAAGAAATATAAACATTAACCCAGAAAAATTTGCGGTGGAGAGTTTTATACAGACCGATGCAGCCATAAATCCTGGAAATAGTGGTGGTGCACTTGTAAATCTATCTGGGGAAATAGTAGGGATAAATACAGCCATAGCGAGTCAAACGGGTAGTTATAGTGGTTATGGTTTTGCCATTCCCAGTAATATAGTAACAAAAGTAGTTGCTGATCTTTTGGAATACGGGCATGTGCAAAGGGGTATGCTAGGAATTAACATAATAACCATGAATGGTAATTTGGCCAAGGAAAAAAAGGTGGATTTTAGAAAAGGGGTTTGGGTAGAAAATGTCAATGAAGACAGTGCCGCAGAAAAGGCAGGAATCAAGGCAGGGGACATCATTACCCAAATAGATGGAATAAACGTAACTACCTCACCAAGATTACAGGAAATCATTGCACAGCATAGACCAGGAGATAAACTTTCCTTAGTCGTGAACAGAAAGGGGACTGAGAAAAAAGTAGTGGTGACCTTGGAAAATGTCAAAGGCACTACAGAATTAAGTAAAAAGGAAAGTGTGGAGATGCTCAATTTTATGGGTGCAGATTTTGAGACCATTACAAAAGAGACCGCTGCTAAACTTAATATAGATGGTGGCGTTAAAATTGTTGAGTTATACCCAGGGGTATTACGACAGAAAACACAGATAAAAGTTGGTTTTATAATTACCCATGTAAATGGCAAAAAAGTAAATTCCATTAAGGATTTAGTAGAAGAGCTAGAAGGTAAAGAAGGTGGTGTTATGTTAGAAGGTGTATATGAAGACTTACCAGGAAAATATTATTATGCCTTTGGTATTGATTAATAAATATTAGCCTTTTAAAATGCCAACCTTCAGTTTGTTTAAAAATTCTTCTGTATCAATTAAATAGTCCGTTATTTTTAAAACTTCTTTTCGTTGTCTCTTAAATTCCATGGCAAAATAAGAAATATCATCCTCGAGAAGCTCATGTTCAGTTCTGAACGTATGTGAATCATAAGCAAAAGGATTATCAAGAAGCTCAGCAATATGATGTAAATGCGTATTTATTCTAACCAGTAGATCTTCAGCTTGTCCTTCCATTTCAATTAACCCCAAATCTAATTCTTTAACAATATCTATGTTTTCTTTTTTTAAGATCCAGATAAAATAATTATCAATCAGATGCTTTAAAAACGTTAAGTCGTCTTTATAGAATAACAAGTCAGACTTCCATTGTTCTGTAAGTTTATATAAGTCTTGCCATTCAGCATCGAATATAAATAGGTCCTTCGGTCTTTTTCTGTAATTATCCATGTCCATTAAAATTTGTCTTAAAAGTATTTAGGTGTATTTATGTTTGAAATGACCTAAGTCAGGAGGTGATTTTAAACACGAATTAAATCTTATGGTCATTGTTTTTTTAAGTATTATGGCTGATAAAGGTCATTTCTTTTAGATAAACTATGATGTAAATTCAATTTCTTCTTAAATAGTAATGATCATGAAAAAAGTTATCATAGGAATAGTTTTTATGGGCCTCACTGCACAGTCTTTTGCCCAAATAATAAAGCCAATAGAATTGTCTGAAGTTGTAGTCTATGCTACAAACTATAAATATTTACATAGTTTGGCATCAGATGAACCTGCACCGGTTCCGGTGGCAATGTTAGAACGTAAAGTAGCTGCTTTTAATCTTAAGGAATCTGAGTATTATGAGGATGACTATGGGACGTACAACATTAATTTTTATATACCAGAGGGTCGCATACTTGCTGCTTATGACAAAGACGGCAAACTTATGAGAACAGCGGAGCGCTTTAAAAATGTTGCCTTATCAAAAACAGTACGTCATGCCATTAAAAACAGATTTCCTGGGTGGAAAATAACAAAGGATATTTATTTGGTACAGTATCATGAAGACCGTGGAGTGACAAAAAAATATAAGATTAAATTGGAAAATGGAGACCAAGTAATACGGGTGAAAGTGGATGAAAAAGGAAATTTCATTTGAGTTTGAATAATTACTTGAAATGTATGTGGAACAAGGACCTTTTAAATATCCTTGGCCAGCGAAAATTACAGTCGCTTAGGTGCCATGCAACGAGCGGAAAAAAACATTGAAGATTTGCTTGATGAAGTCAATGACACGTACCACCGATTACGTCAAAGTTCAATAGACGAAGAACTTTTTGATGTAATATCTGGATTTGAGGCATTAAAAGACAAACTGTAAACGAATACCTTAATATACTATTTTACTCTTTTTTGGGCTTTCGTTGTTTACCGGTCATTGAAATTATATTAATTCGATAAACAACCGGCATTCCTTTGGTATTTAACTGTACTGAAAAGTCACTTATAAACTCTGGATGCATATGTTCCTTTTCTGTCACCATTTTTTTTACACCCTGGGTGAACAAGTGGAGTTTGTGCTTGGCATCTATTTGGTGAAGTTCCTCAAAGGTTCCATGAAGCAAGATAGATCTCCAATTATTTACGGTATCTATTTCCTCTACTTCTAGGGATACTGCTTTGTTTTTGCGCATCGCATTTATTTTATGCCCTTCTATGGCATAACTTATTATGCTATTATTGGCCTCGTCAAAAAAAAAGGTTATGGGTAAGACATAAGGTTTTTTGTTAGAGATAAATGCCAAATGACCTAAATAATTATTGCGGAGAATATCAATGCATTCATTTTTTTTTAAATTAATCATAGTGTTTTATTTATAAGTTAGACTAAACCCATTTTACCAAGGGTAAATTTCTTCGGTGGTTCACCATCGGATTTTTTGGAAAAAAGCGAATATCATACTGAAATGCTCCTGTAAAAGAAGCGATGGCTTCCCCTTTGTACACGGCTTGATTTTTTTTGCTTTCTACTAACTGTAATTCTGTTATCTCTTTTATTTTAAAACAAATTCCATCTTTGGAACGTTTAGCAAAAACCAGTTCTACGCCAATATCTGTTGCCAAAAGTTCTCCAAGATTTATAGTGATTTCTGCTGAAAATTCCTCTCCCAATTCTAAGGATTGGTTATCGTTTGAGAATTGTACATCTACAATGGAAATTTTTGGCCATTCTTTATTGATTTTCTTGGTCCATGCAACATAAGTCTTTGTTAGCTCAAAATTATTCTCTTCCATTTTTTTTACTCGCCGGTACATTTTAGCATAGTAGTTTGTCTTGTACTGGTCTAGTACCCTTGACATGGTAAAATGGGGGGCAATGTTTACAAAGCCTTTTTTTATTCGTGCTATCCATTTTTCCGAAATTCCCTTTTCATTTATATCGTAATATTCCGGAATAATTTCATGTTGCAGGATATTATAAATGGTTTCTGCATCTAGATCATCCTGATCAGACTGATTTTCATATATGCGTTCTTTGGGCAAGGACCATCCACATTCTGCGTTGTTTGCCTCGGCCCACCAGCCATCCAATACACTAAAGTTTAAGGTGCCGTTCAATATGGCTTTCATTCCACTGGTACCGGAGGCCTCGTGACCTCTTTCTGGCGTATTTAACCATACGTCCGCTCCTTGTATCAATAATCGGGCTAGATCCATATCATAATCTTGTACAAATAATATTTTTCCTAAAAATTCTGGGCGCTGTGACACCTCTAGTATTCTTTGAATTATATTTTGACCTGCTTTATCTGCTGGATGTGCCTTTCCTGCAAATATGAATTTTACAGGTTTTTCTGAATGGTTGACAATTTTAGAAAGTCTATCAGTATCCCTAAATAAGAGATCTGCTCGTTTATACGTGGCAAAACGACGCGCAAAACCAATTATAAAATCGTTCACTTTTAGGGAGTTAAAAATTTCATAAACCCTGGCCGCATGTAAATGCAAATCTCTTATTTCATTTTTCAACCTATTTTGAATACCATCAATAAGCTCTATTTTAAGTTTTTTCTTAGTTTCAATGATGTGTTGGGAAGGTATGCTCTCTGCCTTGGCCCAATAGGATTGATTTGAGATATTGTCGAAAAAATCGTCCTTGAAATATTTAATGAACACTTGCTGCCATTGGGGTGCCGTCCAGGTAGCATAATGCACACCATTGGTTACGTTATCTATTTCCAATTCCTCGTCAAGCAAACCTTTCCAAATAGGGCTGAACATTTTTTGGGTTACACCAGCATGTATTTTACTAACAGCATTTATTTCGCCCGATAATCGTGCAGCCAAATAGCTCATTGAAAATTGTTCATTACGATTTGATGCATTTATTTTTCCAAAACCTAAGATTCGCTCCCAAGGAATATTTACGGTATCCGCTAAGTGTGATTGGTAACTCCTTAATAAATCTTCTTCAAAAACATCGTTACCTGCGGCAACAGGGGTGTGCGTAGTGAATAGGGTAGAGGATTTAACAAATTCCAAAGCTTCATCAAAACCAAGGTTTTTTCCCATTACTAATTTGGCAATTCTTATAAGCGCTGTAAAAGCCGTATGGCCTTCGTTATAATGATAAAGATCTGGATGTATATCTAGAATTTCAAGTAGTTCTATGGTACTTATAGCCAACAGTAATTCTTGTTTTAGACGATTTTGGTTATCCCCACCGTATAAATGATGGGTTATCTTTTTATTTTCATCACCATTCTCCGGAATATCGGTATCAAATAGATAGAGGGGTATATGTCCGACCGATACTTTCCATACTTGAACATTGATCATAGGTCCACGCAACGGTAATTGTATGATTAATCTATTTCCCTCGGAATTCATTACCGGACATATTGGTAAATGGGTAAAGTGTTGTTTTTTGTACGTAGCTACCTGAGCTCCTTGCAGTGTTAGGCTTTGCTTAAAATACCCATATCTATAGAGTAGTCCAAAGGCAACTATATCTGTGCCCATGTCACTGGCTTCCTTTAAGAAATCACCAGCCAATATTCCTAGTCCTCCGGCATAAATAGGTAAGGATTCATGCAAGCCATATTCCATACACAGATAGGCAACTTTAGGCGAAGGCTTTTCAATTTTAGAGGCCATATAACCATTAAAATCCGCTATCATGTGCTTGAGTTGCTCTCTAAACTTTTCGTCTTTTTCCAATTCTAAAAACCGTTGATAATCTAATAAGGTCAATAATGCGATAGGATTATGGCCTACGGCTTCCCAAAGGTCGGCATCAATGTACATGAAAAGCTCATTAACCTTGGGATGCCAGGTCCACCAAAGATTGTTACTCAATGTTTCCAAGTCTTGTAGTGCTTTGGGAATTCGGAATTTTACCATAGCGCTTTTCCAAATGGGTTCATTGGATTTTGCTGGAGCGGTATAAGATTTTGGAACAATTTCAAGAAAGTGTTCTAAACTTTTTATTTTTAACATATGTCTTTCCAATGCCATGCTATACACTTGGTCATAATTGTTGATAAGATTTCTCCATAAAAAGGATCGGGATATTTTGTATGCTTTTTCACGAGCAGCTTCTAGTTCACTATTGGTTTTAGTGCTAAATTCATAGATATGGTTCGCGATTTGGTCGATTACAGTTTGATCGTTAAAATCAGATCGTTCAATTACCAACATGCCTTCTTTACTATTTTTGATTTTTGATTTTACTTGCTGCCCAAAACCGGTTAATGTAGTGGTTACAGTTGGCACATGAAAGGACAGACTCTCTAATGGAGTGTATCCAAATGGTTCATAATAGGAAGGAAATACAGTAAGGTCAAAACCTATTAATATATCGTAATACGGCAAATCAAAAACACCATCATTACCATTTAAATAGATGGGAGCATATATAATTTTAGTCCTTTGATCAATTTCATTTTTTAAACTACTATTTTTTATCTGCTGCCATATCCTGTCATGACCGGGGTCTTGAAGGTAATGGGTTAATATAGAGGAGGGTTTGTGGTCTTCGTTCTGATGATCTGACTTAAGGGCCTCCATTATTTCGGAAACTGGGGAAGTATGTGCTGCTGGAACAATTACAAATGCAATTATGTCTTTTTTTAGTTCGGTTTTAATACCTAATCCTGATATTGCATCCACAAAAAGATCTATGCCTTTGTTCTTATATTCGTAGCGACCACTTGTGGCTACTAAAAAGCTATCTTTTTTTAACTTATAACCTACCGCGGACGATGCAACTTGTAGGAGCTTTTCCCTAGCTTGGTTACGCTTTTCGTCAAATAGGTTGGTTTTAGGCACAAAAGTATCATCAAAAGCATTTGTGGTTACCTTATCCACTCCCTTACCTAATAATTGCTGACATTCCCTGGCAGTATTATTACTCACTGTAGTGAAAACATCAGCCGTTATAGCTGAAGTTTTTTCTAAGGAGTGTTTGGCAACGGTATTAAAGCTATTGGCCACCTGATCACCATTGTAGGTGTCGAATCTACTGTAAAAAGGTTGTGCACTATTGCAAAGGGCCCTACCTACTACGGTGGCATGTGTTGTAAATACGGTGGCAATTTCAGGAACCATATTTTCTAGATATAATATACCTGCCCCGGTCATCCACTCATGAAAATGTGCAATTACCTGATTACCTTTAGTAAAGTAAAACCCTTTCAAATCCTCTATTACCTTACCTGCCGCAAAGCCAAATAAAGCGGGCTCTATATAATCCCATCCACCACTTAAAGAATCTAGTCGATTCTTGGACCATAAATCACCAAAAATTTGATCTTTCATTACAAATAATGGTGAAAAATCTATTAGTATGGTAATTGGTTTGCTGGGAATATCCCACTTGCCGACTCTGATCTTAATTCCGTCTGTGTTAAATTGACCTTTCCATTCTTTAAAAAGTTCATCATCTTCTATAAATTCTATATTTCCTCTACTGCCTTTATAAAGATCGGGCCCAAGCATTATAAAGTGATCACCAAATTTTTCTTGCATTAGGGTAGCCTTTGTAGACACAACGGTGTAAATACCGCCTACTTTATTACAGACCTCCCAACTAACTTCAAATACGTAATCTGTTTTTAGAAGTGATTTTTTATTTTCCGTCATACGTTTGAGTATTAGAAATTAACAGCAGTCAAATCCATTAGAGCATGTAGAACATTTGAAGTAAGAATTTTTAAAATAAAATGTGTGATTAGCATGGTCTAAGTATATGAGCTAACTTGGCTTTTGATTTTCAATATACGCGTTCCGGTAAATCATTCTACTTCTTACTTTTACCATATTTTGTTTATCGGTTCTATTGGTATTTAACCTTAAAATTATATATAGAAAAGTGCTTTATAAATGACTTACATCATATGTACAAGATTGTACAAAGAATAGGTCATACCGTCATAGCAAAAATCTATAAATTGGTATGTTGGATACCAAACCAAAAAGACAATGTCAGTTACTGTAAAAGTAGTTTTTGTAGAAAAATAATAGCCTAGCTAAGGAGCTAAGTGTGTACTTTAAAAATAGCAGGATAGTATCACTTATTGGTCTTTAATACTTTCATTCGGAGTTACAATTTTTTCTAATGCCTTAATTATCTCATCTATGTCATGTTTGACCTCTTCTTGAAATTTCTTTTGCTTTTCTTTCGCATTAGAATTGAAAGCAATCATATTTTCTTTGAACTCAAGAGTGCGCATCTCCAATTTTTCTTTTAGCCCAAGGTTTTTTTGTTCTAAACTGTCCAAAGTTTTTTGAAGTTTTTCACGTTCTATTTCATCGAATTTGGCGATATTTTCACGTAACTTTTTTATTTGATCTCCTGTGTTTTTAACAAGACCCTCCGATTCATCTTTAAATTTTTCCCAGTCTTTTTTTATTGTTTTCCCAATATCATCCTGCATCCTATCTTTATCATAACGATTTAAGCCTTCAGTCACAGATACACTATCCGTTGCATCTTCCTTATATTTTTCAGCCTGTTTCTGTTTGCAGTTGCCAAATAGTAACAAAGCGAAACAGCTACTTAAAATTGTAAAAGCAATACTATTTTTCATGATTCTTTTATTAGTATCATTCCGATAATTTTTCCATTTCCTCGTCGAGTTCCCTTAACATATCCGATTTTTCTCCAAATGCATTACATCTATCCAGTAGGTTTTGAAACTTGTCTAATTCTTCGGCCTGTTCCTTACAGTACCAAAGCCCTAATTCTGCTACCATGTAATTTTCTTCTTTATATGCGGCCTTGGTAAGCGCATAGCATTGTTTTGTGATTTCTGTTTCATGGGCAAAGGCTATTTGTATGGCTTTAGGGAGATTTTCAAATTCCTGCTCGGGTTGTTTAAGTGCAGATGTAATAGGTTGAACTCCATTGGCCAAGAGCATTGCTCTGGCTTTACCAGCATGTTCTAATTCTTCCTCACTATATTTCTTGAATAATTTGCCAGCACCCAAATACCCTTTATCGATTGACCATAAAGACATGGAAAGATATGTTCTTGAGGAAAATTCTTCTTGTTCTACCCTATAATTAAGTAATTGAACTATTTCCGTGCTTAAAAATTCTGACTTAGTTTTCATATGATAGTTTCTTGCACATTAGTTGTTCTTTTACCTCTATTGTGTTAATCTCCCAAATTTATAGGAATGGTCTATCGTTTCAAATGACCTATATCAGAGAAATATCAATTCTATATACAAGAATTCCTTTTAAGTTTTTATAAACTGATCTTAGGTTTCCAAAGTTTCAAGACTATGCAAGACAGTTAGTACTTCTAGAAATATTGAAATCCGGCCGATAAATGGGTAAAGAATTTTTATGGTATACCAATCCGTTGAATACCATTTATTTTAAGCCGCTGGAAATAGGTTTTTTAGAACATGATCTAGATCATTCTAGTTTGACCAAATACAGCTTTATTTTGATTCAATACTGCTTATTACTCTTAAAGTGGCATCCTTTATAAGGAATATCTTGAAATGGATTGATGAAAAATCAATTCATAAATAATATGTTTTAGGAAAGTATGGAAGATCTATTTGATAAGGAATGGTTATTGACCAACGGACTAGGGAGTTTTTCTTCTGGGACTGTTAGTGGAGCCAATACAAGACGTTACCATGGCCTGTTAACTGCGGCCCTTAACCCTCCAACAGATAGAAGGGTAATGGTTGCAAAAATTGAAGAACGTATTTATGTAGAGGGTACATATCACGATTTATCCTGTAATCAATATCCAGATGTTGTACACCCAACTGGAACCAAATATTTAAACAATTTTGATGTTGCTCCTTTTCCAACTTGGCACTACGGGATGAATACTTGGCAATTAGAAAAAAGTATTTCCATGGTTACTGATTCTAATACCACATTGATTAAATATATTAATAAAGGCAAGAATCCTTTTGTTCTGGAGCTTCACCCGCTTTATGATGACAGTGATTTTCATAGCACATTTCATAAAAACACATACACCGATTTTTATTCAGAGATTCTGGGAAGCCATATAAAAACCTATGCCCATTACGGAAGCAAGCCTATTTTCACAAGTTGGAGTGTAGGGGAGTTTTTTGAGGCTCGTGCATGGTATCGGAATATTGTGCTTCTTAAAGAACGGGAACGAAACTTAGATTTTTTATGTGATTATTATAGAATTGGTTATCTGAGGCATGAATTAAAACCAAATGAGGAAATGATTTTGTGCTTTACTTTAGAGGAAGGACATCAGAAAGATATGGTGGACTTTTGGCCTACGGAAAATAAAGAATCAAACGGAAGTAATGAAATTCAAAGACAGAATTTTTATAAGGACTTACTACGTTCCGGTAAGCAATTCTTGGTCAGAAGGACATCTACCCAAACCATGTCGATTATTGCCGGCTATCCATGGTTTGCAGATTGGGGACGGGATACCATGATCGCTATGCGTGGCTTGACAATAGCTACTGGGAACAAATTGGCTTCCAAATCAATCTTATCTACTTTTTTTTGCAGCATTGATCAGGGAATGATTCCAAATAGATTTCCCGATAATAGTGAGGATGTGGTCCCATATAATGCCATGGATGCTACTCTTTGGTTATTTATTGCTACTTATGAGTACTTTACTAAGTTTAACGATTTTGCTTTCATAAAAAGGCATATGAACGTGTTAAAGTGGATTTTGGATTGTCATATAGAAGGAACACGCTTTAATATTCACGTTACCGAAGAGGGATTTTTATATGGAGGGGAGAAAGGGCAGCAGCTTACATGGATGGACGCTAAAGTTAATGACTCTGTAATCACGCCCAGGCAAGGTTGCCCTGTTGAAATCAATGCTTTATGGTACAATGCCTTGAAAATTTATGAGAAATTCTGTAAAAACTTTGATATCATGTTCGGATCCAAGTACAAAGAAATCATAACCCAATTTGAAACTAATTTCTCCAGGATGTTTACAAATTCAGAAGGAACTCTTTTTGATGTAATAGTACCTAACGGCCCTAAAGACGATAGCTTTAGGCCTAACCAATTATTTTGTCTGAGTTTGCCTTTCAATATATTACAAACAAAACAGCAAAAAGTAATTTTTGAGACTGTCCGTGATATGTTGTTTACCCCTTATGGCTTAAGGACACTTAACCAAGCCAACCCTAATTATAAAGGTGAATATAGTGGAGACCCATTACAGAGAGACACTGCGTATCATCAGGGAACCGTATGGCCATACTTACTTTATGAGTATTATCATTCATTTTTTAAACTATATGGAGCTAATTTGAAGAATAAAAAAAAGGTTGTTGAAGAATTGACTTCTTTAAAAGATCATTTTTATAACCATCAAGGGTTACATTGTATCTCCGAGATTTTTGATGGTGATGCACCAGAAAAGGGTAAGGGGTGTATTCAACAGGCGTGGTCAATTGCTGCAGTGATCCAAATATATACTGAATACAATTTATTTGAATTAGATAGACCAAATACAACAGTTTAGAGAGAACAAAACCGTTGTTTTGGGTGATTTTACCAATGTGGCGAGAGGCGGATTTGAACCCTTGGCCTCTTGATTATGAATTCCCCTCTTAATTTTTCAATAGCCTGTTTATAGGCGGTTGAGAGATGCTATAGTAGAAAATCGTGTTCCAAAACGTGTTCAGTTTTGTGTTCACGATTAATTAAAAAATTACTAATTGAAAGTAGTATATTTTGATGAAATAAACATCATGGTTTTAATATAAATCTAGAGGCATAAATAAAAATAGTAGACTAGAAATTTCTTAACTGGGCCAATCATTTTAGTCCTGGTTAAAAGTTATGATTTTGTCCTACCTACTGCGTTTTGCTCCTTTCCAACTCATGATAACTAAAATAGAAATAAGGAATATCTGAATTGGAAGTGAAATATGTAAAATGTCTTGCTCGCTATTAAGCATTCTGAGAATTCGTTATACAACTTTTTGAACTTCGACCGGCATTTTTTTCTTGGAATCCATTCCAAAATTGTTCGGTCGCTTTTGAACCAAAGGATAATATCATATCTTTTGCCTTACTAACATAAAAAATAATTATTTTGTTTTAAGTAAAAAATGGTTATTGCCTCAGTTCTTTTGTCATGTGCCGTTTTAATTTAATTTCATTCGTTACTAGATCTTATCCCAAAAATCAGCAAATAACCGATTATCCAAAACTCTCCAATGGTTGCGGGTAGAATAAGAAATCTATTGAAGCTAAAATCAATTCCTGTGTAGCGGATAACGGTGCTAATTAGATAGCCTATACCCCCTATAATAATAATTCTTCCTAGCCAGACAGGCATTTTTTTAGATTTGATGACTATGTATCCCATGGGAAACAGCCAAAGCCCGAAGAAAAGACCACCAATGCCCCAAGCATTTGAAATTATATTTTGAAAAACCTCAATAAGTAGAACCTTATCTTCCATAGCACTTATGTCAGAATTAGCAACACCTATTGCAGAGGCGATTGAAATTGCACTTATCATAATGGCTAAAGCATTCACCATTCCCCATATACCAAGAGTCCAAGCCTCCCATTCATAATTATCCTTAAATAATTTGAAAAACCAAACTGCGGTAAGTGCCTGGGATATTACGATAGCAAACTCTAATAGCAACCTAATTCTTGCTGTAGATTCTAATTCTATTAAATTCGTTAGTGTTTGTTGGGGATTACCAGATACAAATATTTGGGAATGAAAGACCATAAAACCTAAAATTCCTGAAATGGCCATTATTAAATACCAAACGCCAGTTGTTCTCGCAGTTTTAATCAATTGCTTTTGTTTTTTATTTGCACTCATAGATTAATTAAGTTTATTAAATAATGAATTTAAAATTTTAGTGATTATCATGACTTCTTGTAATATGTTACACTATTCCACCTTAGGCCAATTCAATGCTTGATAAATAATCATTGCAAAAACAAAACTTCAATAAGATTTAACAAGATATAAAATGTGTGCCATTCATTACCTAAAGTAGAAACGGTAATTAAAATAGACATGCTTGCATATAAGGCTGCAATACAAATATGCAACCATTTATTAATTTGTGTTTTCAGAAAAACGGACAAAAAGATCATTAGCGAAGGAATAATTAAAATCGCAGAAAAAACAACCAAAATCTCAGAAGATGTTGGTCACATTTGGGTTTGAAGATCAATCATTTTCTCCAACTTTTAATAGGTGTCATTAGCTGAAAAAAGTCAGCATATATACAAAAACTTCAATGCAGTCCCGAGTGCTGCAAGTTTAATTTTGATGTTTACATTGTAATTGCCCAATGATTTGGAAGAGGTCCTTTTTACGCTCATATTTGTTAGCGTTTAGTAATTCATACTAAAATTTGACGGTGTAACAGGGCAATTGTTACAGTTTATGCCCTAGCACACAACGGTTTTAGTATGAATCTTAGCTTTGGCTTGCGCATTGACTTTGTGCGGCTATGGTTTCATACATTTTGTTTTGCATTCGTGTTTTCCTAAAGCTATTTACCAAGAAGGGGGAGGTATTTGTATCTTTACTTCATTGGAAAATTTCCTCCATTCCCCTAACATTTCCTTATATTTTTCAGGCTCAGATTCTTTGAGATCATTAAGCTCTGCAAGGTCTTGGGATACATTATAAAGTTTAAAATTTTCCTCAATAAAAGGGCGCGTTATATTAGTGATTTTCCAATCTCCTTTTCTGATCATTGCAAGATTATTGTGCTCCAAACCGAATACATACTCAGAAGAATGTATTTCATCAGACATGCCAGACACAAAAGGCATCAATGAATTTCCTTTCATCGGATATATATCATTCCCTTCAAATTTTTCTGGATAGGTAGCTTGGGCCACTTCATAAAAAGTAGGAGCAATATCCATCAAGGTTACAAACTCATCATGAATTTCATTATGCCTTTCCACATTTGGTCCTGCAATAATCATAGGAGCATTGATACCTCCTTCAGTCGTAAATCCTTTGTAATGTCGAAATGGAGAGGATCCCGCCTCCGCCCATTGAGGACCATACGAAATAAATGAACTTGGCTGGCCCATGGTTTCATAATCATCATTAAAATGCTCCCTTATAAAGGGCCCTAAATTTGAATCATAATAAAAGTCTTCAGCTGCGGCACCATTATCGGACATAAACACGATTAATGTATTTTCAAATTGACCTATATCTTTTAAATGCTGAATTATTCTTCCAATATTATAATCAAGATTATCTACCATTCCAGCATATAATTCCATTTTTCTTGATTCTTTTTTTTGTTCATCTAATGATAAAGAATCCCATGGTATTACTTTTTCATGATTCGGGGGTAACACGGCATCTTTTGGAATCATCGCTGCATTTTTTAGACTTTCCAGGCGTCTTTCCTTTAGTTTTTCATACCCATCATCATAGCGTCCTTCATATTTTTTCCAATATTTTTCATCCACTTGCAATGGCCAGTGCGGAGATGTATAAGCTGCAAAGCCGAAAAACGGTTTTTTATCTTCTATATTAAGGTCAATGTATTCTATTAGTTTATCCGTATAAAAGTCAGTAGAATAATCTCCTTTGTTCCAAGTGGCAGGTTTACCATCTTCGACATATGGAGTGATTGGATCTTCCTCAAAGAGCCCTTGGTCATCATAATGATTTCCAGCCCCTCGAATATTAACAAATGAGCGTTCAAAACCTTTATTTAATGGAATGGATAAAGAGTCTCTTCCAAGATGCCATTTTCCTGCCATGTAGGTATGGTAACCATTGGCTTGGAGTAATGCTGGAATTGTAACTATTCGATCTGTTAACTTTCCTTCATAGCCGAATCCAGTGTTCTGATTTGATTGTATACCCATTCCGGCAATGTGGTTATCATTACCCGAAAGTAACATTGCCCTAGTAGGGGCACACAATGGTGAGGTATGGAACCGACTAAATCTAATACCTAGCGCTGCCAAATTATCAATATTTGGTGTTTCTATATCGCCACCATAGCACCCTAAATCTGCATATCCAAGATCATCCGCTACCAATAAAAGTATATTAGGTCGGAGGGCTTCTTTATTTTTTTCTTTTGGATTATAACAGGAAATCAAAGAGCATATCAATACCAGCAGTAGGAAACTACGATTGCTTAGAATTAAACTTTGATGGGCAATCATTACTATTATCCTCTTATTCTTCGATACTATTTTCATCGCTTGTTGAATTTTATTTTAGGTTAATGTACATGATAAACAACTCCTAGGCTATTATTTCGTTGTGGGGAACGTCGTAGATTTCTCCACTTATGAAAGTAGGCCTTTTGGTGGTTAATATTAATGTTTTTTGCATACTGCCACAATTACTTATAGTCATGGTTGTACACAGTATTTATTTCATTAATTCTATTTGAAATTTTGTTGCATCATAAGCCATTTGTAAACCATTCAGGTTAGACTCAGATTTATTTTTTTCAAATAGTTCATTTAAGTATTCAGATTGCTTAGACACTTTTTTGTTCTCTTTTTGAAAAACATGGTATTTCAAGAGAATTAAATTTGCCATAATTTTATCAGACACACTTAAATCACTTTGCTTTAAAAAGTTGTCTATTGTATTTTTTATCTGGGAATCGTTATCAGTAAGTTCATCAAATAAATATGCATTAGCTAAGTCAGATTTATTCATACTTGAGTAATCATTCTTATCGGCCATATCTTTTCTGTAGGTCATTTTGTTTCCATTTAGAAAATACCATCTTGTATAGGAATCATTTTCTATTTTAATTTCTTTTTCAAATACCTTTTTCTTTAAACTCCAGTTTGTGAAAGCAATTAATAGTTCAGTTCCGTCATCTTTCTTCAAAATTGCAAATCTAATTAAGTAATTTCTTTTTCCTGGCTTTTCAATTTCAACGTCTAATTTATTTTCTACAGAAACATATTTTTTAAGAGCTTTAAGAATTGAGGATACATCTTCTGGATTTGATTCGGGAAACAGATTTTCTCTTAAAAACAGGTCGATATATAAATAATGGGTTAAATAAAAATCATCCATTTGTAGATAATTCACTTCCGTTAGATTGTCTGTTTTAATCTTGATTTTTTCAGATTGAGAATATCCAAAATTTGTGAATATTGCTAAAAGTAAAAGTGTGACTATTTTTCTATGCATTCTGTTTTTTTTATACTAATCGTTAGGCACACTTATTTCAATTTTAAAAATCTTACGGCATTGTCATAGAAAATACCTTCTTTATCATTTTCAGTAAGGAAATCCAGACTGTTCAGATAATTAATTGATTTTTCAATAGCATATGGCCAAACCATTTGGTCAGACCCAAACATCACCCTATCTAAATAACCTGCATGTTTTGCGTTCTTCAGAAATTCTGTAACAGTTCGTTGGGTATTGGGCTCAACCCATAGCATAACAGCTATATCAGTATATAATTGGGGATAATAGGCCATAAGTCGCAAAGCATGTTCGTGCCATTCTTCCCCACCGTTATGCATCAAATGAATCCTCAGTTTCGGATATTTTACCAATACATCTTCAATCAAATACGGGTCACCCATTTTCAGCCGTGCTTTAGGAGACCATGAATAAGTTCCTCCTGGATCGCCACCACCTGTATGCACTGCAACAGGTATGTCATACTTTTCACAAATGCGTAAATAGGGCTGCCAAATAGAATCGCTTAGTGTTGTACCACTATAATACGCCCCAATTTCTCCAAATACTTCAATTTTCTTGTCTATTACCATTTGCTCAAACTTAACACTGTCCAATCCATAATCATCCGGAGAATAAATCAATATTCCCCTGATTACTCGATTAGTGCTATCCTTTGTGGCCCATTCTTCCACACTTTGAGGATTACCACTTACCATAGCTTTCGCAATGTTCAATTTATTAAAAGCTGCGAAAGTTTCAATTCGATGTGCCTCTGCGTTTGCCGCACCTTTATTTCCATAGTAATCGCTTGTGGGTTCACGTTCACCAAAGTCAGCTCCTGAATAGGAATGAATGTGCATGTCAATAATTTTAGTCTGAGAGAAAGCAAGTGACAACTGTACTAAGAAAGCAAGTATGGCAAGAATGGCTCTATTCATAACATGTTGTTTTTAATTGTACCTAAAGGTCTGAATAAACGCCCGTTTTAATGGTCTTTATTTTTTGTTGGCATCAGTTTTATTTTCGTTGTCCACATTCATAAATTGAAGACTGTTTGTTAGAAAAGCATCTAGGTTTGGTTCAGTTATAGCAATATGTCCTGTGTTGGGCACAATCCATAATGCCGAATTCGGAATATTTTTATGCAATGCAATTGCTGGGTCGATACCAAGTATTTCATCGCGATCCCCGTGAACAATCAAAGTCCTGAAATTAAATGCATTTAGTTCTTCATCTTTTAGTTTGATTTGATAGTCAAGATTTGGATTGAATAACGCCTTAATTTGAGCTTCACCATGGTAATGTATTTTTTTTAGTTCTTCAACAAACGATTTTGGTAGAGTTTCATAAGAAAATGTATTATCACCTTCGTTATTTTCTCCTCCTTTATAGCTTTGAGAAGCACCAATAAGAATTATTGCTTGGATTCTTTCTGGGTTAGAACTGGCTAGTTCAAGTAGTGTTAGACCGCCAAAGCTTAAACCAATTGCTTTTGCTTTTTTTATTTGTAAATGGTCTATAAGTTCTAAAATGTCTTTAGCCGAATTTTTAATTGAGAAGTCAGCTGTTAGTTGGGAAGTTCTTCCATGTCCGCGAAGATCAATAGCGTAAACTTTAAAGTGTTTGGCGTAGGTTGGTATATATTCGGACCAAAAATTTGAAGATTGTGTCCAACCATGGAGAAGTAAAAGTGGTTCCCCTTCTCCATATACTTCATAATACATATCAAGTCCATTAACTTTTACGTACTCTGTTTTTTTAGAGAGTTGTCCAAAGCTTTGTCTTGAAATTAGTCCCATAAGTATCACTAGTATTATCTTTTTCATTTGACGTAGTGTCGCATTTAGATTGATGCTAACGGTTCGGCGCGTATGTTTGGTTCTAAGTTTGAAGATAAGATTTTTCAAGTTGGTGATTCGCCCCATGCTGAATTATACCCATAGTGAGTTGCTTACGTTATTTTTAATTTAGTTGTGTTCCTTTATACGCTCAAATAATCGATTTAAAATAGACTTTCTAGATTCTATAATACCCATTGCGTCATATGACCTACCCATATCTCCAATCAAATAACTTTCAAAGCTTGACGTTTTTAAAATCCTGTCATAATCATAGGTGATATTTCGATTGTCCTTTATTGACGAGACCTTATGATAGAACTTCTGTACATCCTCTTCATTTATTACCAATGCTCCAGTAGTCTCTGTAAAATAGCCTTTTGGTAGTGTTTGCATCATAGGTTCAAATTGATTTTCAACTATTCTTGTTATTGTGCTAAAAGAATTCTCTATTAAAACAAAGTCGGCATAGTACTGAGAGAGCTCTTTTATAATATCTTTTTCACGAAAATTGTTGAAAATACCCATCGATTTAGCCGATTCGAATGTCGTTGAGTAATTGGTAGCATTTACTGGATAAAACAAAGGTTCTACATACATGCCAAATTTTTCAATACCCATGGTCCGATCAGGATTTCTTACATAAGTTAAAAGTGTATCTAAATATTGAATTCTTTTTTGGTGAAATCTATTGTAATAATTAAGCTTTTCATTATCCTTTTCCAAATCTAGTAGGACATTGGCAAAGAAGTTGTTTTCCACGATTTTTGCTTTGCGATTATCATTCCAAGAGTTAATTTGTAAAGCAATTAAAATACCGATAACCACCAGAAGGATCTCTCCCGTTGCATAAAGCAGATATTTCCTGAACTTGCTTTCAGAGAGTAAGTTTAGTCTAATTTTTCTAAAGAATTTAATCATTGGTTATTGGTTAATTATAATAAAGCACAATGGCCTCGCATAATACATCGGCCTGGGTTTAAAGGGATATTTTTATAAGTTAGTTATTATTTTTCGGTTCACCGCTCATGGTACACTCTTCACCGCTTGCCCCCGGCAAGTACATCAGCCAGGCTTGGAGTTATGCGTTGTTGTGCTTTTTTATTTCTGCAATTCTAGTTCTATCAATTCAACTAATTGTTTCGTATTGTTTAATGCTTTTCTTTTCAGAACTAGTGCTTGTGCCCTAAAACCAGCCCGATGTGCGACCATATTTTTATAGGTGGTATCATCCAACAATTTCTCATAATTGGTTGGTTTTAAGTTACCCGCTTCTGTCTCCCTAAAATGTTTATGGACCATTGGTAAAACGGAAGAAGGCCAAAATTGATTTTCTAAACGTACAGTCTCTGCGATTAAATTGGCATATATGACATCAAATAAATCTATGATCTTTCTCTGCTAAGACTCATTATGTACAATATCAATTCCTTTAAACTTTATTGATTCGTAGCTTGATGCCGAAATAGTAATATCCGGTGAGAATATGGCTTCTGCGAAAAGCTTATCTAGGTTGGGGTTATACCGCTTTCTTTCGTCTAAATGCTGGATGACTTTGTTTGCTTGGTTTATTGTATTTTGCTCTATTTGGATGTCGTTATTTAAACGGTCGATATTGATTAACAAATCATCATGCATGGCAATTAACAGTGTGTGCTCAGTGGCTTTATCTTTCCTGTGTTCATTCCAATCATTAATTTGTAAGGCAATCAAAATACCAATAACAACAAGGACAATTTCTCCGATTGCATAAACTAGATACTTGCTGAACTTATTTTCAGATAGCAGTTTTTGTCTAATTTTTCTAAAGAATTTTATCATTGTTTATTGGTTGGTCAAACTTGTGCACAAAGTGATGGTATAAGGTTTGTTGCGTGTTTTAAGCACCTAATTTAATAAATACTAACCGCATAGAAAATCTGTGAGACACTAGCGAAGCGAACTGGCGTTAGCAATTTTCGTAAGTATACTCTAGGACTAGCAATAAATTTACGGTGTTATGTCTTTTTATTCAATTTTTTTGGCTTTTATCTCCCCATTTGATAAAATTGTAAGTTCAGAAATATTTTGATTCTCATCCATATTAAATACAATCCTTATTCCATAATCAAAGACATCGTATGTATTCTCATTAACAGCTGTCAATCCTACTTTTATTTGGTTAGTTATTTGAGCAAATATAGTTTCACCTTCTTTAAAAATGGTTAAATAGAATTCAGGTTCAAGTTCATACTTACCAAGATATTTTTCAAGTAAAGTATTATCTATAATTACTTTAGGTTGAAACCTATTGTATTTTTTAAGGACTTCAATAGTAGCATCATGAGGTAAGCGATAACTGGTATTCCCATTAATGCCTACCATTGTTTCGGCAGCTACCATTGCATTTATTATTGCTTCTTCAACTCCTTGCACTGTGGCTTCAAACAACGGGTTAATCATATCATTAGCAAGACTAACTATAGATCTATTTTCTTCACGATTAAACGCATTTTCATTTGCCGTAGAAAAGGCCATAAAAATATCGCCAGAACCATTGGTTCCACGCCCACCTACATTTCCTATTCCCAAAGGAATTCGTTGCGCTATGCGCTTTAATTGATGTGGTAATAAAGGAGCGTCTGTGGCTACTATTACAATAATAGAACCATCACCTTCTTTTCTGTTAGATAGTGGAGCACCTTTTAAGATTTCACCTTTTACATTCAAGAGCTCCATGCCAACAGGCACGCCAGCAATTGTTAGATTCTTTTTTGCGCCAAAATTGGACTGGACAAGAACTCCAACGGTGTAAGTAGAATCATTAATATGTATAACTCTTGAAGAGGTTCCAGTTCCACCTTTAAAGCCTAAACACATCATTCCTGTTCCACCACCCACATTTCCTTCTGCAATCTTTCCGCTTGATGAATTTTCTATTGCTTCTAGAACATGTTTTTCCTTGACGTGAAAGCCATAAATGTCATTTAAAAATCCATCATAAGTTTCTGCAACAACTGGGTAGGTGTACCACCATTCTTCCCCATTATACCAATCTGTATCTACATAATATTTTAATACAGCTTGTCTTACAGCACCAACACTATTTGTATTGGTAATCATAATTGGAGTTTCTAGAAAACCAGACTCCGTAACCCATGTGGTACCAGTCATTTCTCCATTTCCGTTCAGGCTATACCAATTGGCATATACAGGACTGAATTTTTTAGCTTTTCCTCTTGGAAATATCGCTGTGACTCCTGTTCTAATGGGGCCTTCTCCGATAATGTTCTTTCCATTTCCTTCAATAATTGTACTATAACCAACTTCAACGCCTTTTACATCTGTAATAGCATTAAACTTACCAGTTATACCTACAAAAGGAATTCCTAAATCTCTCGATCTAGGATTTTGTCCGTAGGATTGGAAACAAATAAGCAGTACTATAAAAACTATACATATCCTTTTCATATTGGTTGGTTTTCAATGAGACATAACGGTTAGGCAATGCGCAGTGTCGCGAAGGGCATTGTGTATAGGCATTGTTGTGCTTTCGTTAATTCCTAAAAAATATTTTCATTCTTCGGTCTGTGTGAGTGCTATTACTTGATCAATAACAATCTTAGCTTTTTTATATCTTCGTATTCTTTGTCTTGTATACACCAAGCAGTCGTCTATAATATTTTCAAAGTCTATGTCAGTGAAAAATTTAAAATGATCATATTCTAACGACGAACGTCCTTCTGAAATTACCCAACCACCTTCATCTAGATTTCTTAAAGAACCATTTTCTCTATAATAATTTAATAAATTATTAAAACCTTTTGTAGCGTCTGAATCTTTATCTGTAATATCTGTGGCAACTAAAGACCATTCATAAAGTATGCTCTTTAATTCTTCACTCGTAAGGGTACTTATTTTCCCAGAACTTTCTAAATTTCTCAAGGTATATTCACTTCTTGTCCAATATGGATCAGAAAATGAATTACTTAAAATACTGTCTAGTTGTATTGGTGAAAAGTCAAGATTTGGGTTTGGTTTTATGTTTTGAAACACAAAACTCAATGACTCTTCAATTTGGTATAGTTGTTTTAGTATAGAATCTAATGTGATGCTGTTTTGATAAAATTCAGCATTAAGTGTTTTTAAAACCTTTGTTTCATTAGAAAACTCTTTTCTTTCTTCATTCCAATTATTAATACTCAAAGCAATTAAAATCCCTATAACTACGAGTACAATTTCACCAATGGCATACTTAAAATACTTTCCGGTTTTGTTTTCACTCATAAGGTTGTAACGTATTTTCCGAAATAATTTTATCATTGGTTATTGGGTAGTGGTAATGAAGCACAACGGTCCAGTATAAGCGTAGCGAGGGTTTATAAGGCTCTTCACTTTCAGTTTACCGATATGTTTGTTAATATTCATTTACTTTAAATTTAGCACTTTAGGCTACATTACGCTTATACATAGTGCCTGTTGCACAAGTTAGGAAAAAAAGTGGCATATCGATCTTGCCGATGCGGTAATGGATTGTAACTTTAGGTATGCAGGGAAAGAAGGATTATCAGGAAAAGCTGTTCGCTAGTTTCCATTTGAGCGAGCGTATGCCGCAGGACAATTTTTACAGGAGGATGAAAGGTGCATTGGACCTTGACTATCTCTATTCGCTTACCAAGGGCTATTATGATGAAAGCGGCCAAAAGAGCATCGACCCCGTTGTGTTCTTCAAGCTGTGTTTGGTGGGCTATCTGGAGAACCTGATCGGCGACCGCCAGCTGGTCGCCCTGGACTTGCAACAAAAAAGTGGAGCGGGGCAGCTCACTTCGGCCGAATCCGTAAAAAGTGTCCTTCAAGACCTTTACGTAGCTTTTTTACAACGGTTACCATTGTTGGCATAAGTGTTTATTCAATGTCCTCGTTCCCTATTTCATATTCGTATATAAAAAATCTTTTTGATGGTTCGCTTGCTATCCAATATTCATCTACGTTATAAATATTTTTCCCATTCTCAATTTCTTTGAACACTTTAAGAATCTGTTTGGTTTGATTTTTTATAACCACGGAGTCATAGTCTAAAAGTGAAGGTTTAAGAAAGTTGCTACCAATATCAAAACCTTCCTGAAAAAGTTCAATTCCATTAGGAGGTATTTGCAAGGTTTTGCTTAAACTTTCAGTGGACGAGATAAATTCGATGGTAAGGGTTTGAGATGTTAAATTTTCAATATTTGCTTCCATGTTTGATGCAGGGTCACAACTTGGGAAGGTTAATATCATTATTGTAAATAGAAATAGATTTTTCATTTTCATTGGATCATGTTTTACATATTTGCCAACGTTTACATACATAAAGCGTAGCTGGAAAATCAGCAGGATTTTTTCCGCCTTAAACTAAATATAATTAATAAGATTGAATTTCCACGAGGTAATTCAGCCGCTATTAATTATACATGGTGTTGTAATGCGTTTTATTCTTTATCTAATCCAGCATGCCAAGTATCCATGCTTATTTTCCAAGAACCGTCCTCTTGTTCTCTCCATGAGGCAACGTATACTCCTCGATTATAAATACTATCTTTTGTCTCTCGGTTTATAAAATATTCTTCGTAATCACCAATGGTAATGGCTTGTTTTTTGCTAATTATTATTTCTGGCGTACTAAAACTTTTGAGATAGACTGAATATATTTTTAAATAATCAGCCCATTCAATCTTTGGTTTTTCTATACCTTTTTGAATATCTCCTGAACTAGTCACTCTTATAAAATTATTTTCATAATATTTAAAAAAATCATCGGTACCTTCTCCATAGGATGTATACATCTCATTGTACGTAGTTAAAATATTATTCATAATATCTTGCTCGTTTTCTTCCGCCTTTTTCTTTTCAGAGCAATTAGTTGTTAAGAAAATAATTAAAAGTAATAATGTTGAATTTTTCATAAGTGATATTTTGTTTGGATTAGCATTCAACTTAAAAGCATTATTTGTTTCAATAAATTACAACGGTCACGGCTATCGCAAGTAGGGCATGGGACAAGCAAAGACCTTTCTGTTTAAGTACTTAGCCATAGCTTTTGTATTTTGTATTTTGTTTTTTCTTTTCTGCGTTTAAAGTAAAACCCAAAAGATTTTGCGTACTTCTTAAAAATACACAAACCTTACGATTATGCCAGTAGCCCAAATTGTTTGTAGGTTGTCCTGTAGCTAGTTTTTATTCTACCCGCTCAATTATTTTGTCCGCCAACGCACTCAATTTTTGATGAACCTGTGGTCCTGAAACTGTAGTGATGATAAAAACACCTGTTTTAGTCTCTGGTACAATTGTCAACCAACAGGATGTGCCAAATGCACCTCCATTCTGAAAAATCCTTTTTGGTTTATCTACATTTTTGAATATTTGCCAGAACAGTCCGTTTTCAAAATCGCCGTATTTACCGTTGAGCAATTCCTGATGTGAGGTTTGAACAACTGGATTGTCCACGTCCAATTCGAATTGCATATATTTTATCATATCATCAAGTGTTGAGACTATTCCACCCTCTGCTTGCAATTCCTTTACCGCCCTAGGTGGCATTTCGATTCCGTTGGCATTTAGCCCTCTAGCTAAAAATTGGTCGTATTTTTTGGAAATTCCGAAATAGGTTCTGTTCATTTCCAACGGTTCGAGAATATAATTTTTGATTAATTCCTCGTAGGGCTTTTTATATATTCTTTCAAGGGAATATCCAAGTAGATTGGCACCAGCGTTAGAATAGCTAAATTTATGTCCCGAAACGGTATCCAATTTTACTTTATGCAACTCTGTCAAGAATTGTTTTTTGGTAAATCCAACCTGTAATTTGTTGATTTCAAAAGGTAGATTGTCCCAATTTGGGTTTTCAAATATTTCGGGTCGGTTAGGAAACATATTTGGTAATCCACTTGTGTGTGTCACCAAATTTCTAAATGTTATTGGTTGGCCGTTAAATTCTAAATTTGGATAACGCTCTGGTAAATAATTTCTCACATCATCATCAAGTCCAACTTTTTTGTCCAAAATCGCTTTTGCCAATAGAGTACCTGTGAAGGTTTTCGTTAGGGACGCTATTTCATAAAGAGTTTGGTCGTTCGGACTTTCTCCGTTTGTTAATTTACCTTTGTGGAATTTGTAGATTTTACCATTCTTAACAACTCCGATGGAAAGCGATTTTATTTCTCCATTTGTGAGTAAAGAGTCGCATTGATTACTTATGTAAGTATTCAAATTGTCTTGATTTTGACAGCTCACGATTCCCGAAATCGTCAAAATATATATTGTTAAATAGGATAGTTTTAATTTCATTGTTTTGTTTTCCTTAAAGGACGATGAGAAAAACTTAATGTTTCATTTACTTGAAGGCAAAGTTTAATTGGCTACAACGCCCCGCTAAACGTAGTGAGGTTCTGGATTTTAAAAATAGGGAATTTATTCCTGTAGTTTTAAAAGACCAGTGAACCTTGCCAAATTGCTTTTAGCGATTGTTGTGTGGAGTGGACGGTTTGAACCGGCAGCGCCAGAGCTGAATGTTGGTAGGGGCGTTGTGTCTAATTTCCTTTGATACGGGGCTTAGCAGGGCAAAGTATAGCAACATAGGTCAGCTTCAGCTGAATTCGACACAATGGTCACCTTTGCTTTACAGCCGTATATTTTTTATTCAGGAGTTAATTTTTTAATCTCAAGATTTAGCAGCTATTAGCGGTAAATATTTTGTTCTATTTTCAACTATTACCCACAGATTGATTACAAAAAGTATCGCTGCAAGAGGAAGGCCTGCTGGCATATTTATAGTATTTGTGAGTAGTATACCTACCATTATTGGAAAGATAACGATAGCTCCCAATGCTCTGGTTTTGGGGATTATAAATAGTATACCGCCAATTATTTCGAATAGTCCTACCAATGGCATTAACCAACTAATGGTATTAAATGCTTCCGTCACTTTTAGCATACTTTCGGGAAGGTCATCTGGCGGCGGCAAATAATTGAAGAATTTATTTAAACCAGCATTTATAAACATTAAACCAAAAAGTAAGCTTAAAATAAAAATGATTTTATTTTTCATTAGTTTCTATTTTGAAAGTTAATTATCCAGTTAATACCAAACTTATCGGTAAATTCTCCGAAGTAAGCACCGAAAAACATATCGGCCATTGGCATTGTAATATTGCCACCTACCGAAAGTTCGCTAAATAGTCGGTCGGCTTCTTTTCTTGTTTCGGGTTCAAGGCAAATATGCATATTGTTTCCACTTGTTAGTGTAAAGCCCATTTCTTTTGGTGCATCTGTGCCCATTAATATATGTCTGCCAACTATTGGAAGTTCTACGTGCAAAACCATTTTCTTTACTTCATCGGCAACGGGAGGCCAATTTTCCGTACTTGAAGGCACATCTTCAAAACGTTCAATACCTTTACCTATAAATTCTGTTTTGAAAACCGATTTGTAAAATAGAAATGCTTCTTCCGTGTTTCCAGGGAAATTTAGATAGGTGCAAACTCTTGCTGTATTCTCGGTTTTGTTTTGCTTACGAAGTTTGAATTTGGCTTCAATGTATTGGTCGAGATTTTCAAGTGCCATTGTAAAACCTTCTTTAAAGCCTAATTCAATAATCTTTTCAAGGTCAGATAGGTTATCATATCGGGCAACAATATGTACAGTTGTTGTTTCTCCATTTTCGGTGAAATTATTTGTCCATATAGTTCTTGGCATATCTATATTTACATCACCATGCTCATTGCAAAACGCATCCAAGCCTGAGAAATACTTTTGGTGTTCTATTTTTTGATAATCATTTTTACACCAATGTTTTTCATTTTCTGGGCTAATCATAGCGTATAGCCACATGCCACCTTCTCTAAAATCCATTGATTTCGTTTCTGTACGATAGGGTTTTGGTGCCCACCATTGGTCCAATATTTCCGGATTTGTCCAAGCCTCCCAAACCAATTCAAGGTTTGCGGCAAACTCACGTATTATGTTTACGGTATTGTTTTCTTTGTTGACTTTAAAGTCAAATTTTAAATTGGTATTCATTTTCTTTTAGATTTTAATTGTTCTAAAACAGTATCAAGTTGGTCGAAACGTTTTGCCATTAGTTGTTTGAATTGCTCCAACCATTTCTCTATGTCTTTCATTTTATCAGCATCTAAGTGATAGTGAATTTCACGTCCTTGTTGCTCCCGTTTTACTATATCACATTCCGTCAAAATCTGTAAATGTTTAGAAACTGCCTGCCTGCTTGAATTAAAGTGTTCTGCTATGGCATTGGGCGTCATAGCACCCATCGTCAAAAGCAAAATTATGGCTCGTCTGGTAGGGTCGGCTATTGCTTGAAAAATATCTCGTCTAGTTTCCATTGCCTTATGATATGCAATTAGGTAGTTGCAAAAATATGTGCAATTATTTGATTGCGCAATAGATTTGAAAAATATTTTTGATAATTAGGTGAGGCTATTTATTGATGTAAACGGTTCTTCTCCAATGACCAACAACGGTTAGTATAAGCATAGTAGCCGATTACAGGTTTAATAACTATCAAATTACATGAAAATTGAAGCGGACTACAATACTTTGATTTACTGCTGAATTGGCTATTATTTTTATACATTGTTGGTGGTCGTTTTTCAGACCTTTACTATTTCCACTTTAGCTTCTTGAATTGCACCGCCACGCCCCATATCTGTTAAGAGATGATCAGTGAGTGCATTGGCTGAAGATCCACCATTTATCAACGAAGGCCAGAAGCCTTGTGGCATACACACAATTCCCTGTTGTACTTTTTCACCAATCCGTGCAGTGATCAAAACACTACCTCTCTGATTATATACTTTTAATTCATCACCATCGGCTATGTTCCTAGACGCTGCATCCTTAGGGTTCACCTCCAAAAAGATCTTTCCTTCCTTTTTTAGAATATGGTCAATATTCCCATGACTACTATTCAGTAAATATTTAGGCGTCTTAATTGTCAATAAGTGTAATGGATATTTCTCCTTGTCTGTTTTATTATACTCTTTGGGGATATATGTTGGAAGACTAGGTACAATATCCTCATCGTAAAAATGACATTTTCCTGTTTTGGTCTTGAAATTACCCTGAGCATGGGGCATCCATTGATTAGGCAGGTTTAATCTTTGACCTCCTGTTTCTCTGAGGGATTCAAAAGTGATACCCTTCAAATATTCGTGATCACTTTGCAATGTTTTCTTAACAATATCAATATCTGATTGGTACAAGTAAGATTCGGGGAATCCCATCTCCCGAGAGAGTAATCTGAAAAGTTCAGAGTTGGGTTTTGAATCCCCTAATGGTTCAATGGCTGGCTCGTTGATGTTGATATATGCCGTGCCCCATGAATCTAGAATGTCCCAATTTTCAAGAACGCTGGTTGCCGGAAAAATATAGTCAGCGTATCGTGCTGTATCAGTAATGAAGTGCTCTGATACAATGGTCAATAAGTCATCCCTTTCCAACCCCTTAAGAACCAGATTTTGATTGGGAGTGGTAACTGCCGGGTTCGAATTAAATACAAATAATGCATCTATACGAGGATTTAGATCTTTGCTAGTCAAAGCTTTCCCCAACTCTATCATATTGATAGACCGAGTTTTCTTGTTTGCCAACTCCTTCGGTAAGGTTATGCTTTCCCAATTCAGTGATGCTCCGAACAACTCATAGGTCATATGCATCAATCCACCACCAAAATGTCTCCAGGCACCTGTTAATGCTGGCAACATGGCTACAACTCTAAAGGCACTTGCTCCATTTACCTGATGTTCCATACCAATAAGTACTCGAATCAGGGAAGGTGAGCTTTGGGCATATGTTTTAGCTAATAAAATGATAGTTTCCTTTTCCAGACCCGTAATTTGAGAAACTGAAACTGGGTCATATTTTCGTACATGATCTTTTAATTCTTCGACCCCAACCGTATAAAGATCAATATATTCCTGATCATGCAGATTTTCTTTTAGTATTACATGTATCAGCCCCAAAGCAAGAGCCGTATCAGTACCCGGATAAGGTTGAATATGCCAGTCAGCTTTTTCAGCAGTGGCAGATTTGAAAGGATCGACCACAACAATTGTGGCCCCATTCCCTTTAGCCTTTTGAATAAATGGCCAGAGATGTTGGTTGGAAAGTACTGGATTTGTTCCCCATAAAATTATAAATCTGCTATGCACGCAATCTTCAGGTAATACACCCGTTGTTTGCCCGTTTGTTGCCAATACTCCGGCTACTGCTGCATCGCCACAAATTGTTCTTTCCAGTTGGCTAGCTCCAATATGTGCAAAAAATCGATTGTGAGCATTGCTCTGGACTATACCTTGATTGCCACCAAAACTATACGGGAGAATGGACTCACCACCTTTTTCATTAATGATTGTCTTGAGTTTTGCTGAAACTTCGTTTATGGCTTGTTTCCAGCTGATTTGAGTAAACTCACCTTTCCCCTTATCTCCGGTTCTTTTTAGGGGTGTCAATATTCTATCGGAATTGAATGTCACATCATTAGGGAAGTTGACCATCTTATTACATAATTTTCCAGCGGTGTAGGGATTCTGACTTGCCTGAAAATCAGTAACCTTATTCTCAATTGTTGTCACTTTCCAACTACATCTGTCCGGACAATCGTGATAGCACGCACCGTGTACTATTTTGGTAGTTGTAGAAGCGAGGCAACTGTTAGTCAATAGGGGCAAAGGAGTCAGCCCAATCCCTATGGCAGTTTTGGCGCTTATTTCAATAAACTCCCTGCGATCTATATCTTTATTCTTCTTTGACTTCATCTCTAGTTTTTAATGACCACCATCTAGTATAAGAAAAGTAGGGCCGTTGCTAAGCGATGACTATTTGGTTTAGCTACAAGCCAAAGCTTTTGTATTTTGTTTTTATTTTTCTGAAACCCAAATTAAAAGATTTGGCAACTTTATAAATACGCCCAAGCCTTTGTTTAATACCTATTAACCCTATTTTTTTATACACTGTTGGTAACAGGCTTTTCAATTATACCATTGTTTACTTTCTCGAATTTCGTTTTATCCCATTTCATAATTATTTTTAAAAATCATTTATAAATCCAAAATGGCAGTGAGATTTTCAGAGGTTACAGGTGCCGAAACATGTTGATGAACCACTTTCCAGTCATTTTTGAATCTTGAAAATCCGACAGTAATTCTATTTTTCATTTTCCTTATTACTGCCCCTTGAGTATTTATAGCTTGAAATTCTACTAAGCCACTTGCAAATCCATTTGTATCTGATTTGAACACTTTAATCATTTCAAAGTCAACCTTCACTTTTTCTTCTCCCAAGGATGATAGCCAATTTTCAATTTCGGGGGTCCATTCATTAAGGGTTTTATAATACCCTATGTCCCACATGTCAAATGACATAACCTCATTAGCATATAGTTTTAATAACATGGTTGCATCTTTTTGCCAAACTGCATTTTTATAGTCTTCAAAAAAATCTTCGATTTCCTTCATATGCTTTTGTCTGATTATTTCTGTTAAAATGTCATTTTTTTAGCTTGTTGCCAACGCCCCGCTAAATGTAGTGAGGTTCTGGATTTTAAAAATAGGGAATTTATTCCTCTAGTTTTAAAAGCACTTAACTTTCAGTTTAGCATAGACTTTTATTAAAAAAACTGAGCATTGATTTTGCACTGAACCCGCTATTTCTTTTACACACTGTTGTGCGTTCGGCTTTATTTTTTCGTAAGATATTCAGCGACAGCATGATAAGCAGGTAAAGAAGTAGGGTCAATTTTAGAATTTTTGGCTTCAGGATGAGAAGCAAATCTAACTATCACCATCTCAGCTTTCGGGTCGATGTAAATGGTTTGCCCATGAACTCCACGTGCTGCAAATGCCGCATGTTTGTTATTGGTTTTCCACCACATATTCCTGTAACTCCAATTCTTTAGTGTATTAGCATAAACCGACTTATTAAATGCTTCTTGACTTCCTCCATTCATTATATCTTCTATGAGTTCGACGGGTAAGATTTGTTTTTTATTAAACTTTCCCATTTTGCGTATCATTTCTCCAAACATTGCCATATCTCGCATGTTTGCACTAAATCCACCACCGGCAAAGGCTATCCCGGCTCCATCAATTTGGTAATAACCATCGATATGTGTACCTAAAGGTTTCCAAATACGTTCCGACAGTAATTCAGGAATAGTTTTCCCTGTAACTCTTGATATAATCCAACCCAATAAATCTGTGTTGATTGTTTTATAAGCAAAAACATTTCCATGCTCACCTTGTTTCTGAACAGTCTCCAGGTACTCATAATAGTTTGATGGAGCATTTTGAGAAACGGGTTTTGAAAAGGGATTGCCCGCACTTGAAAATACCCATATTTCAGCCTTAGGATCCGAGTAGTCTTCGCTGTAATTCAATCCTGTAGTCATATCAAGTATTTGTCTAATTGTAGCATCACCAAAGGCTGAACCCTTTAATTCTGGAACATAACTTGCTCCCGCTTTATTTTCGTCCAACTTACCTTCTTCTACTAGTAAAGCTCCTAAAGTTCCCGTGAGTGTTTTGCTAACAGACATCGCTGCATGTAAACCATCTGGTTTCAATTCTCCAAAATATTTTTCATATACAATTTTACCCTTATGCAATATTAAAATGCCATCTGTATAGTTCTTAGAAAGTGATTCTTTCCATGTCATCGATTCAGAACTATTCAGAGGAAAAAATGAAAGCGAGTCAATAACGTTATCATATTTTTCTTTGAATTTGTACTGTTTGGTCTTAGCAGCTTCAACAACAGTTGTCGGCATAAATTGACGCATATGACAGACGCTGTATCTTAAGGCTGGAAACCTAAAAAAGCTCCCATCTAATGCGGAAATTATTTTGTCTTTGGGTGGTGGAAAACCATTCATCCAACCTAATTTAGTCGGATCGGATTGTTCCGCATTCAACGACTCCTGAGCATTTAAACTTAGGCTTACCGATAGCAAAAGTGATAGTATAACTAGTTTTCTTCTCATAATATTTTTATTTTTAAGCTGACACACAACGGTTTAGCTCTTATGTTTGGTTCTAAGTTTGAAGATAAGATATTTAGAATAATAAAAGAGTTGGTAAAGAAGAGTGATTTCGAGGTTCGGCTAGATACTTGGGAAGGATATTGCTCCATAGTTTTCATACCCTTCCCAAGCTAATGTTTAAAACATTAGCTTGGATAATTAACAATAAGCTTAAATAGAAGGGATAGCGAGTTCTCGGCCAAATACACATACATAGTGATATCGTTTCATAGAAACCCCGCCCTTCTATTATTTTCTTGGAATCCGGACAGTACCTAGATCCTGATTACAGAGATCGAATCAAACGCGAGCAAGGATGATAAACCCAATAAAGCAAAGCCGTTGGTTGCTTTAATAGCTGTTCAGCGAAAACTACTGACATTGATGTACACCTTGTGGAAGAACGAAGAAGTTTATGATGCGAAATTTGAAACAAAAAGCAGCAAAAGCATGAAGCCCTTGCTGCGCGGGATAACAACTTGATAAATCAATTTGTTTCCTAAATTTCAAAGAAAAAGCTTGTTTTTTGACACAAAACCTAAACTGCGTTTTAATGCAGTTTAGGTTTTGTTATGCTCAGTATTTTAATTTTCCAATTCTTTGTCCTTGTTCAACTGTTATGGAATTCAACTTACCTTTCTCAAAAATCAATAACACAGTTGAGCCACCATATTCGAAATGACCAAGCTTATCTCCTTTGTATATCTGTATTGGATTTTCACTATTAATTTCTTTAAATTCATTCTTAAATACTACTGAACCAACTGTTTGTAATCCAATAGGAGCCATTGCAATGAATCCGTATTTTTTTGTTTCAATAATGAAATATCCGTGTCTAAAGTTCTCAAACACACTATAGTCTTTATTATAACCCGGATTGCCATTATTAATCATATCAAGCAAGTCAGGCATTCCAAAAAGTCTGCTTCCTACTTCTTCTTTTGATTCCACTATTTTTCCGGTTGTAGGTGAATGATAGTGATGATAATTGTCTGGCATTAGAAAAACGGCCATTGCCGAACCTCCAACAAATTTTTCGGCATATTTTGAATTATCAAGAAGAGAATTTAGGCTCATTGTCATTCTACCTTTTGTTGGAATTTCAGTGTCTAATTCCAGTTCATTGGCTATCATATTAATAATTCCATCAGCTGGCGAAACTAGCACAGAATTGTCTGTAGCATCATCTATGGGTCGAGTTCCAGGTTTTAAGTCTCGAGTAAAAAAATCATTGAAGGACTTAAATCCATTTTCTGGCAATACAAAGTCTTCATTTCCGAGAGAATTATCAGACAACCATTCCTCAATTATTTTTGCAGATTCTGGACTATCCATAAATTTACCACGTTCTTCGATGAACGAAATAGTCCAACTAAGGCCTGGTTCGCTTAGAACGAACTTCATTCCATCAGGATTTTTATAATAGAGAAAGGAAAATTTTAGTATTCTATCCAGTCCATTATGGGTATTTGGCAGGAAATAGAACCAGTCGTTTAAAAAATCATATAAATCATCAACGTTTTTGTCCTTCCAAGGGTTTGAGTTCCCATTAGGTAAATCGTGTACATTTTCGAGCATTAAGTCAACGGTATTCCTTAATTCTTTATTGTTTTTATAAAGATTTTTTAGATTTTCAACAGGTAAACTTTCCTCTTGTGCCGATGAATTAAATCCAATTAAAAGAATAGTAAAAAGGCAAATAATTTTTTTAATCATTTTCGTATTTTTTAATTGAGCATAACGCCCCGCTAAACCTAGTGAGGTTCTGGATTTTAAAAATAGGGAATTTATTCCTGTAGTTTTAAAAGACCGGTGAACCTTGCCAAATTGCTTTTAACGATTGTTGTGTGGAGTGGACGGTTTGAACCGGCAGCGCCAAAGCTGTATGTTGGTGGGAGATAAGCAATTTGGTTTAGCGGGGCATTGTGTCGAATTTCCTTTGGTGTGGGGCTTTGCAGGGCAAAGTATAGCAACATAGGTCAGCTTCAGCTGAATTCGACACAACGTTTAGGCTATGAGTAGTTGCGTGGGTTAGCACTTAACTTTGCAAGTACACACCAAACTGAAAATCCGCGAGGATTTTCAGAAGTAGGCGAGAACAAGCAATTACTTATAGCCAGCCTAAGTTTGTTTTCTATTAATTTAAATTAGATATAATCAAAGAACAAAAGAGCAGAGTAAGGTTACTATAGCCGTCCTAAGTTTGTTTATTTCAGTCGTTTTTTAATATCCATTCTCTGATGTAAAATTCTAACGATTTCAACAATTTCATTTTCGACCTTTCTATAAAAAATCAGATGTGATTTGATTTTCGTTACTCGATAGTTTTTTCGAGTTTGTTCAGCCGATTTTCCAATCAGATAGTTATCCGCTATAAATTCAATCTCTCCGATTATTAAGTCGTAATATCTGTCGGCTTGTTCTTTAGACCATTTGTGAAAAGTATAAACCCAAATATCATTTAAATCATCAATCGCTTGTTTACTTATTCGGTATTGGTTTTTACTCATAAGTGCTTGCGATGTAATTCAGTCAGGTTTTGTTTTGGGTCAAAATTTTCAATAAAACCACTATTTTCTCCGACTTCGAGAGCTTTAATTAATTCTCTTTCTTTTTTTTCTTCGCGTTCCAGTAAACGTAATGCAGAACGAATAACTTCGCTTACAGAACCATATCTACCTGAATTTACTTCTTCTCTGATAAAATCCTCAAAATGATTTCCGAGTGATATTGATGTGTTTTTTCCCATTTTGACTATAATTTTACTCAAAAATACCAAATCTTGGTAACGTAGCCAAATTGCACACAACGGTTTTGTGTATGGCTCGTTTCGGGAAATCAGCTATGATTTTCCGCTGTAAAACGAGGATAGCAAATTGCAATGAATTCCGATTAGGAATTCAGCCGCAATGAGCTATACACGTTGTTGTGCTTTCGTTATTTTTTGCATTTCCTTTCTAAAATTTCTTTGATATTTTCCACCTGATTTTCTATCTCCAGCAATAATTCACTTCGTCTTTGGTTAACTGTTCCAAGAAAAAGTGCCATATCATATAATTTTGGCTTGTAATCGTCTGATATATGCTTGGGCAAATCCGTCTTGACTTTAAATACAATATCTTCGGGGAAGTTTTTGTCGTTATCTTCGAAATATGCTTGGTAAAACCCAATTTCAAAATATGTTTCCAAACTGTATAATTTATTAATTAAACTTTGTTCATTTGATAAAATAGCTTCTGAAAATCCAGTGACATTCTTAAAATATAAATTCAGCGCATTGGTGATTGACTTATCTTTAATAAGCTTTAAATTACCACTCGATTTTATATCTGAATACACTGCGTCATTAGGTTTAAACGTATTATTTGATTTCTGAAATGCTGGGAACCATTTTTTTGCAAATAGCACAGTTTCGGGCTTTTCTTTCTGTATTTCTCTTATAAGTCCAAAACTAGCCTCAAATCGCTTTTGGACTAAAGTTTTTAATTTTGCTATTTGTTCTTTGTCCTGCTCTATATTTTGTAATAATAAACAATAGTACTCTTGTTCTTGGGTATTAGCTTTATGCTTTTCATTCCAATTGTTGATTTGAAGCGCAATTAAGATTCCAATAACTACAAGTATAATTTCTCCGATTGCATATTTCAAATACTTTCCAGATTTTCCTTCTGAAAGTAAGTTTTGTCTAATTTTTCTAAAGAATTTTATCATTGGTTAGCGGTTTCTGATAATGTTCGTTAATATACATTGTTTACAAAAGTTATAGATTAGAGTTTACACTAAGTTAGTTTCTAACCTCACTGATTGTTCTTTTTTTCTAAACACATGTTCATCAAAGTATCCTAAAAAT
>NZ_JBMFZG010000012.1:0-158858 GCF_048890225.1 Maribacter luteocoastalis | reverse complement strand
CCCTGCATGGAATCCGGAAATCCCTTCCTCCGTAACGGGCTGCAAATGTACACCCTATTTCCATTCCCACAAGACTTTTTTTTAAAAAAATTGCAAAATTTTTATATCTAAAACCCAACTCCCTCTTTTACAGAATTTTAGCCTACAAATAAATTTAAAAGAGATTTAAGTTGATGATTTGTTTTGCAAAATACTGAAAATCAGTTAATTAAAAAACAACAAAGAAATAGCATCCCATAACCCATTAAAATACAATTGGTTAATAAATCAGTCACTAACCTAAGAGAAGAAATTCCAGACTAAGCCAAATCGAATTACAAAATCGCGATAAGGGTAATTAGGTGCTGCATAATAGTCATAATCATCATACAGGGAATTAAAATGTTCTGCTTTTAAGAATATCCTAGTTTGTTTTATACGCGCATTAATAAAGAAATCCAACAAGGGATAATTGCCAATCTTTTCGGAATCTTGCACATAGAATTCCGCTAGAACCGGATTGTACGCATTCATAGAATACTCAGTAAAGTATTTGAAGGTTACACCAGTTTGCAGATACATGGCTTTTTTAAACACATCTGATGAGAAGTACAGGGTATTTCTTGTCACCATACTCGGCAGATTCAACACATTAGCATCTTGCGTTACACTTTGATACATAATGGTATTGTTCAAAGCAAATTTTCCCAGCTTGAATTCCTTGGCATATTTTGCCTTTATATACGATATGCCAGATGCTTCTTGAAACGGTTTTATATTTGCCATTTCAAAACCTTCTATAATTTCCACATCTGGATTACTCTTGAAATAGGTATAGTTATCAATATTAGTATATTTAAGGGAAAGGTCTCCCCAAACTTCAGAATCAAGACTTACCCTAAAACTGTTTATCCTTTCCTTTTCAAAAACACTAGTATTCTGCCAATTGTAGTTTAAATATTCGCTCTGATATAAAAGAAAGTTATAATTAGGCATTCTAGCAGAAGAATGTAACGCAAACTGTACCTTATGCTTTTCCTTAATACTATAACCCATAGAGGCATCTAAAATATTGCCTGTTAACTTACCTGATAGATTATACGTAAAGGTGCCTTCAACATTAAATCGCCCAATTTGTTTTTTATAATCAGCACCTAATCCAAGTTCCGTTCCCTTTAATTGACTTTCTACTCTATCTCCTTCTTCTGAAATAAATAAACTATTGAAGAAATAATTATAGTCATATATATTAAGACTCCCTTTTAACTTCCCAAGCGTTCTATTATAAAACTCTGCATTTAACTGATTATAGGTTGTCTTTAAACTTGCCTTATCATTAACAGGTGAAATGATCTCTTCCCCAAAATAATTGTTTGCCGAATTTTGCATAAATTGATAATACCTGGTCTCATACCCAAAAACATGGCCTAAGGCTAATGATGTTTTTTCCACATAACTGGAATCCTTACGCTTTCTTATTAATTTATATTGATGGTCCAGATAATAGCGTTTGCCTAATATCTTATTATCCATATCGGAAAAACGAACATCTACTTTAGGGCGATCTTTAAAATTATCATCGCCAGATTCAAACTGCAGTTCCTTTTCTAACAAACCCCCATTTTCTTGGGATAAAATATCTTGGGCTGCGATATGCGCGCGTAATTGATATCTTCCATTTTTAGATTGATAGTTTGCAGTTGTAGTAAAATTACCGGATTGAACTTGATTGGAATTATACTTACCCAAAGACCTATGCCCTTTATATCCAATAGAAATATTTAATCTTCTAGAAGTATTAAATGTGAGCATTGCATCCAATAACTGACCCTGTTCCAATGTTGTTTTAAACAGAATATCGGTCATTGGTGTAGCAACACTATAATACTCTATATCTTGAACCTCCCTATAGTTATAATGTTTGGCTACTGCCCCAATTCTTGGATATAAAGTCTTCCTTTCCAAGTCAATGCCAAGTGTATTATAGGTCTGTCCTATATTAGAAAAGGGCATCAGTTCAAAATCATCCTTTCTTAAATAATTGTACTTATATTCTTTTTGAATGGATAATGTGGTATCTAAATAGGTAGTATCTCTTTGAAAGCTAATTATTCTGTAATCACGAATAGTCACTTCCTGTGCTGAGTCTTTTTTGATTTCAGGTTTTTTAAACGACTTCTTTGCGGGTAATGAATCATTGGAATTTAAAACTCCCAAACCTTGAGATTCCCTAATTAACCTTAATGAATCTTTTTCTCGTTTTATATCATCTGTCACTTGTGACACAACCATGCAACTAAAAAAAAGAAAGGGAAGAACAAAAAAATATCTCATGCATATTTATTTCAAAGGCAAAGTTAAAATAATTGTTCCTAACTTAATGTGAAAGTTTCTTATTAGAAATCCTACCTAATACACAATGTCAGAATATATCTTTTATCAATAATTTAACTAATACTCTAACTCTTCTAAAAACTGCCTCAAGTCAAGACCATTGGTTGTTTAAAAATGGTTTTTGCAAATTTTGGATAACAACAACCTATTTACTAAATCTAAACCAAACATTTAACTTTACTTTATATTTGGCAATAGTTGACAAAAACTTGATGTTACAAAAATTTCACATTTTCTTTAACGAAACCGGAACTGATGAAGCAGGAAGAGGTTGTTTGGCCGGGCCGGTCACAGCTGCATCGGTAGTTTTACCAAAAGATTTTGAACATCCACTATTAAATGACTCAAAACTTCTATCTACCAAACAAAGGGATCTATTAAAACCAATTATTGAAAAAGTAAGCATTTCATTTGGAGTAGCCCATATAAATCCAGATATAATAGATGAAATCAACATCCTAAATGCATCTATATTGGCCATGCATAAAGCTATTAACAAACTCAACAGCAAACCACCCCATATTATAGTAGATGGCAATAAATTTAAACCATACGAAAACATACCACATACTTGTTTTGTGAAGGGCGATTCAAAATTCATGAGTATTGCCGCTGCATCTGTACTTGCCAAAACCTATAGGGACAAATACATGGAAAGACTCCATAACGAATACCCTGTGTATAATTGGAAACAAAATAAAGGCTACCCTACAAAAGAACACCGTGAAGCTATTAGAAAGTATGGCATAACCAAATACCACCGAAAAAGTTTTAGACAATTGCCAGAGCAACTTTCCTTTGAATTATAAATGTATAAATTTGTGTAAAAAGCAATTTTATGAGGTTCAAAATCTTACTTCTATTTTCTATAGTTTTATTTTTTAATTGCTCTACTAAAAACAAAAAAAACGACTCACTTTTAGATTTCGTCCCTAAAAACTCAACGCTAATTTTAAAGATTAATGATTTTGAATCCCTCGCCTCTGAAATCAAGGAAAATGACCTGATCGATAGAATAAAAAAATTGCCGTTTTCTGAAGAATTAAAGCAAATACTCAAACCCTTACAATATCTAACCATAGAAACAGATGGTCTTTTTACCCTATCCTTAAACAAGGACAATATGGTAGATTTCACATTCATATCTAACGACAGTATCATGAACTTGGCATTAGATAGCATTCCCAACAAAACAATAGAAACCATAATCTACAATGATATTGAATTAAAAAAGTTTGATGTTGAAGGAACAGTATTTTACACCTCAACTATTAGGAATAAAGAAATTTTAAGCTCATCCCTGATACTTCTTAAAAATATTAAGGATAACCAAAAGAATGCATTTTACAATATACCCGACAAGAAGATATTCAGATTAAAAAACGTGTCAAAATTGGCACATGTATGGCTCAATTTAGAAAAAAGTGATGAACTGCTTAAATTAATTAATGACAACTCAGATACAATTCAAACACCCCAGTATGCACACTGGCTCTCGTTGGATATTTCTATAGAAAATGACGGTTTGTACTTTAATGGTGTAGGCATAACAAATGATTCTGTCGCTAATTATTTGGGATTATTTTCTAAAACAAAACCATTGCCGTACAGCACATTGACTTTAACACCAGATGCTGCAGATTCCTATTCATCCATAGGTATTCATGAATTTAGACAATTCGCCAAAAATCAAAACATTTATCAGCAAAATAAAATTGCCTCAGATTCTCTTTTGAGTGCTGTTGAAGAAATCGGCCTTTTTACCCAAGGTTCTGAAAAATTGTTATTATTAAAAACGTATGGTACCGATCAACTTTTTGATTACATAAAACAAATTGAAACCAATACGACCGATTATCAGGGTAGTGAAATAGTTACATTGGAAGAAAATGCATATTTAAGTAATTCCTTAAATCCCATATTAAAGGATTACATCCCAAAATATGCCACTATAATTGAAAATACCGTTTTATTTGCCACTAATTTAGATGCACTACAATCGTGTATCGCTAATATAAAAAACGGAACTACCTTTGAGAAATCCCCACTTTATATCAATTCGGAAGATATTCTAGCTAAAGAGTCTACAAGCTTAAGTTTATCCAATTATAGCGCATTTAAAACCAATCTTGCGGACCAGGGATTTTCCCAACTATCCAAAGATTTAAATGCAGTTAAGCTAGAGAATTACCTTTTTGGCTCACAAATAGTTGTGGACGATGGTTTTTTCCACACTACTTATTTCATTAAAAACAATTCCAAAACCTCTAATAAAACTGGCGTCTCATCCTTTTTTAAGCTTCAATTGGATACTGACATTTTGGTTGACCCACAATTTGTAATTAACCACAGAACCAACAAGAAGGAGATTGTGCTCCAAGACCAAGACAATATCCTCTATCTCATTTCTACAAATGGTAAGGTTCTTTGGAAAAAGCAATTGGAAAGCGCCATTCAAGGCACTATTCACCAAGTGGACATTTACAATAACGGTAAATTACAATTAGCCTTTACCACAAATAATAGGTTTTATATCGTTGACCGTAATGGCAAGGAAGTGCAACCCTTTACCTTCAAATTTGAAGGTGGTAACTTAAACCCTTTAGCTGTTTTTGATTATGAAGGCAAAAAAAATTACCGTTTCGTTGTTACACAAAACAAAAAGGTTTTTATGTATGATGCTAAAGGAAAAATAGTTTCTGGCTTCACCTATACCAATGCAGAAAGTGATATTTTAGATGCCCCACAACATTTTAGAATAGCCCAAAAGGACTTTTTAGTTTTTAAATTAGCTAATGGAACATTAAAAATTTTAAATAGGGTTGGAAAGGACAGAATTCAGGTAGCTGAAAAGATACATTTCTCAGAAAATGATGTTCAGGTGTATAATAATCAGTTTACAATCACCTCTAACGAAGGCATTCTTTACCATATTGACACCAATGGTAAAATGCAAAAAATTGATTTAAAATTAAATCCTGATCACGGTTTGGATGCTACAGCTAAAACATTGGTAATTATGAACGATAATATCCTAAGCATAAGGGATAAAAAAGTTGACTTAGAGCTTGGCGTATATTCCAAACCCACTATATTTTATCTCAATGATAAAATTTATATATCCGTAACCGATATCCAAAACCAGAAATTATACCTATTTGATAGTCAAGCAAAGTCAATCCCCGATTTTCCCATTTATGGAACATCTATCATAGATATGACCGATATGGATAATGATAGAAAGCTTGAAGTGGTTACGCAAGACCAGAAAAATTCGATTATTGTGTATCAGATGAATTAGGTTTTTTTACCGGCCATACATGTATACCTACCGTTTATAAATTTCTGGCTTCCAACCATATCAATACGGATTATTCGCGTAAATTCATTCTTAAATTGGTTGGGCCAGGGTATGGATTTTCATCAATATCGAAAGCGAAATCCTTTGGATCAAGTTATTTTTATATGTACCTTTAAAAGACAATCTATATATCATGATTATGAAAAAAGAAATATTCCTAATAGGCCTTGTTTTAGCAATGACCACAATAGCCACCGCCCAAGAGTGTAGCAAGTATTATCCTATGATAGAAGGGGCCACGTTGCAGTACACCAACTACAATAAAAAAGAGAAACCTGAAGGTGTCGCCACCTACAAGGTCACTCATGTGGAAACCTCAGGTGATGTCACCAATGCTACCATGGCCATTGAATTAAAAGATGAAAAAGGAAAGGAAATCTACAAAACAGATTATAATTTTACTTGCTCAGGAAATATGGTCACCATTGACTATGAGTCCCTTGTACCAAGTAGTATGTTTGAACAGTATGAAGGCATGGAAATGGATATCTCGGGCACTGATATTGAATTGCCCAATGACCTCAGTGTGGGTCAGCAACTATCGGATGCCAATGTTACCGTTAAAATAAGTATGGGGGGTATTAACATGAACACGACGGTAGATATGGTAAACCGAAAAGTTGAAAAGCAGGAAAGTGTTACCACACCGGCAGGCACTTTCAATTGTTATGTAATCTACAGCGATAATATGATGAAAGCCATGATGGTAAAACAATCGATGCCTTCGCGGGTTTGGTATGCCGAAGGTGTAGGTATGATCAAACAAGAAAGCTATAATAAAGCCGGCAAAGCTGTAGGTACGACTGTTCTTACAGCATATAGCAAGTAAACAAGCTAAGGAAATTATAAAAACCGAGGCTTAAACCTCGGTTTTTTGTGCTACTCAACGAAATTGCTGGGTTCTAGCTATTATATTTTAATTACCTTAAGGAGCTAACTACCTTAAAATGAAATCACTATTAGCCATTTTGCTATTCTTTCCAAGTGTGGTTTTATTCGGACAATCGAACGAAAGTATCACCCTGTTCGATTCTATTCTTGAACAATCCATTTTCCTTAGAGATCAAGGTAAACTAGATAGTGCCCTTAGCCTCTCAAAAAAGCTTGAAGAATTTCCAAAGCAAAACATTTCTGACGAGCTACGTATTCAACATGTTACGAACCTTGCAATACTCACTGAAAATTTTGACGATGCCATCGCCTTATTAACCAAAGAACAAGCGTACCAAGAAAAGAATAGAAATTACAAGAATTTAGCTCATATTCACTATTCCTTGGGTGGAAAATACTTTGAAAGCTTTAATGATCGTGATGCCTTAATCAATTTCATCAAGGCCGATTCCATTTTACAGCGAATCAACCAAGAACAGTGGTTAGCCGTTATGATAAAAGTTGGAATTGCAAATGTGCTGATGAAATCGGATTACAAGACAGATGCCGAGAAATTTGATCAAGCGCTGCCCTATATAAATGAGGGTATTGCACTTGCCGATTCCATTGATTTTCCTGTAGGCAGCTCCATCCTACTTGAAAAAAAGGGACATTACCTTCAACTCAAAGACTCTCTAGAATTATCGCTCTATTTTTTAAAAAAAGCGCTGAAAATGAGCCAAAACATTAATTATACCCTTCGAGAGTCTTCTATTTATGATGGTATGGGCAAAGTCTTTTTCAAACAAATGAATATCGATTCCGCGACATACTACTATGAAAAGCGCTTAGAACTCATCGAGGCGACAGATCATTCTATCGATATTGCCGAGGCCAACTACAACATCGGTCAATTTTACAATCAGGTTTTTAAATTTCAAATGGCAAAAAAGCATTTAGAAAAAGCTTGGCGCATTATCGAAGCGTTACCCAATGTTAGAAAAGAGTACCCCTACGAAATACAGAACGAGTTGGCCATAGCCTATTCAAGTCTTGACGAACCTAAAAAAGCACTTGCCAGTCTTAACATGGCAAAAGATTTACAGGAAGAAGTGTACAATATTCGGAATTCTGAGCGTATTAGCGAGGTGGAAACAAAATACCGCACCGAAAAAAAAGAACAAGAAATTGCAATCTTGAAATCTAAGAACAAGTTGGCCGAACAGCAAAAAAAAAGCCAGCGCAATATACTGATCGGGGGGTTGGGACTGACCTCCTTGGTGGGGCTATTTCTTTTCGTCATTTTTAGAAACCGTACTAAAACACATACAAAACTCAAGGAATTGGATGCCTTAAAGTCGAATTTCTTCACCAACATCACACATGAGTTCCGAACTCCCCTGACTTTGATTTCCTCACCTATACAGGAGATCTTGGCAGAACCGGACCTTTCGCCTGAAAAAAGAAGCCATTTTGAAATGGCCTCAAGAAATACCGAAAGGCTTTTATCGCTAGTGGATCAATTGTTGGATCTTTCCAAGATTGATAGTGGAAACAGAACCTTACAGCTTGAAAAAGGAAAGATCACCCAATTGATAGCTGCATGGAGTGATTCCTTTTCCTATTTGACCAAACAAAAAGCCATAGCATTGGATATTGACATACAGGATAAGGAAACCGAAGTTTGGTTTGATAAGGATGTCCTGGAAAAAATAATAGTGAACCTCCTTGGCAATGCCATAAAATATACACCAACCAAAGGTGAAATAAAAGTAAGGGCTTCTATTGAAAACAACTTTTTGGAACTGCACGTAAAGAATACAGGGCAAGGGCTGACCAAGGATGAAATAGACAACATTTTCAATAGATTCCACCAGACCAATGAACAAAATGAAGGAGCGGGCATCGGACTTTCATTGGTCAAGGAATTGACAGCACTGCATGGAGGATCAATTTCCGTAAAAAGTGTAAAGGATACATGGACCAGCTTTGATGTAACCATGTGTACCGATAAGTCCCAGTTTAAAAATGCAGTCCTGAAAAACCCATCTGCATTCCAAAAGAAGATACCTTCTATGGTCCTGAACCCAAATATCGATACGGAAAGTGAACCGCCAATTGATAATGGTATGCCTCTTCTCTTGATTGTTGAGGACAATGCCGATGTACGGCTCTTGTTATCCGATACCTTCAAACCAAATTTTCAGGTAATAACGGCAAAAAATGGGGCCGAAGGAATTGAATTGGCCTTAGAACATATTCCAGACCTTATTGTATCGGATGTCATGATGCCGATCAAAGATGGTGTTGAACTTACCAAAACCCTTAAAGAGGATGAACGCAGTAGTCATATCCCCATAGTATTGCTGACGGCCAAGGCAGGTGATGACAACGAACTTATAGGGCTTCATGTGGGTGCGGACGATTATATCACCAAACCGTTTAACAAAAAGCTGCTTTTGTCCAAAGTAAATAGCCTCATTTCGCTTCGAAAAAAACTACAATTACGTTACAGCCAAGAAGTGGTTCTTAGACCCAAGGATATTGCGATAAGCTCGGTTGATGAACGTTTTTTGGAAAAAGTACAGCGTGTTTTGGATGAAAATTTGATCGAGTCGAGCTTTAACTCAGAAGCTTTTAGCAAGGCTGTGCATATGAGCCGTATGCAATTGCATCGTAAATTGAAAGCACTGACCGGCTTGACTACCTCTGAGTTCGTCAGATCCCAAAGATTGAAACTTGCCACCCATTTATTAAAGCAATCACAAATCAATATTTCCGAGGTGGGATATGCTGTTGGTTTTAACGACCATGCCTATTTTACCAAATGTTTTAGGGAAACCTACCAGTGTACGCCTTCCGAATTCGTTAAAAAAGGTTGATATTTTTCTATATCCACCTCTATTAATAGCCCTAATCACAGGCTTGTTACATATTTTATAATCCTTGATACATAATTCATAGCCTTTTTTACTAGGTAAAACTACATTCGTTTTGACTATGGGTAACATTTGAATACCCCAGTATGTTTCTTGAACATGAAGAACAAACAAAACGACGTAAAGGGTACTGTACAGCGTATCCCTGAAAACCAAATCTACCTGAACATCAATCATTTGAATGATGGTACCTACGTTTTGAAGATCATACACAAGAATAAGGTGATAAAAAAAACCTCTTTTAAAAAAAAGAAATGATGTTAACCTATTTATTCCTTATGCATAAAGTAACAACACTAAAACAAGCTACAATGAAAACCTTAAAACCGATTTTTATCGCTATTATACTATTCATTTTCCTTACAAGTTGCGAGGATTCAAATGCAAAAAAACCAGAAGAGGCGATAGTGCCCAAAGTTGAAGCGGCAATAGCCAAGAAAGATACCGTGAAGCAGATGAACCTCTTGGATGAACAGGCAAAGATGCTGTCTAAAGTATTCGGAAACGTGGATACGGAAGAAGGGAGGGCTTTGAAAGATGTAGACAGCTACCTTGATCTTGTGGAGCAAGCGAATTTTCCGCCCGATATCAAAAAAACCATTCTAGATCAATATAAACTCTATGAGCTTAGCCTTAATCCCAGAAAAAAAGATTCCCTAAAATTGGTCTTCAATGAAAAATTGAGTGAAGCCATGGCGAAGTCAATGGAAAATCCAAATTGAACCCATCGTTCATGTTAACCTTTTAATAGAGAAAACATCAAGTGTAGAACCTTTAAAAATACACCTCATGAAAACGATTAAAATAATACTACTATTGCTCATATCCTGCACAATAACGCAAGGCAATGCGCAATTCCTTAAGAAACTTAAGAATAGCGCCCAAAAGGCCGCCGAGCGCACTGTAGAAAGGCGTGTTGAAAGAGAAACCTCAAAGAAAACCGATAAAACAATTGATTCGGTTTTTGAAAAGAAAGAGACTAACGATGGTGAAGCTCCTGAAACGACCCAACCCTATTACTTTAATAGCTACTATGTCATGGAGTTGGTTCAAAAACGGGATACACTTTTTATGACCTCCTATTTCGGTGATGATGAAGATGTGTTGGGCAGTAGTATAGAGATGCGGCCCAATGAAAAAATCATTTCAGTCATCGACCTCAAACAGAACCAGATACACAGTTTTATGGAGTTTGGTGACCAAAAAACAAAAACGAGCATCGGATTTTCTCCGAACAAAATCGAAGATATGACCGATAGCGACGGGGTGAGCATTGAACCTTTGGGAGAACAAAAAGAAATATTGGGCTACCAGTGCAAGGGCTACAAGGTGGAAGGCAAGGAATACCAAGGCACCGTCTGGATAACCGATGAGACCGAAATCCGTTATCCTAAGGGATTTTCAGAGTTACAGATTAAAAATGCGAAGAATTCGGGCATTGATCACAAATGGATGACGATGATCGACGGATTAGCCTTGGAGATGGATATGACCGTGACCTCCAAAAAGAAACTCCAAAAAGTACATATGCGCTGTGTTGAGCTTGGGATAACCGAGTTGACCCTAAAATCAACTGAATACAAAAGTGCCTTTTAAATACGAACCCATGAAAAAATCAATACCCATTTCAATTATAGTTCTGCTGTTCATTGCCTGCGGCGAATCCCCTAAAAAATTTGCTCAAATCAAAAAAAAGAAACCATTGAATAATGGCTAACTAGAAACTTTCATAAAACACATACCCATGCAAAAACTACTCTTGATTACCGTACTATTGACCTTCTTCATGTCCTGTGGAGAATCAGATAAAAAAGCACAGGACACAGCGAAAGGCGCATCCGAAATCACCACCCAAAGCGAAGAAAAAACAACAGCAAAAAGCGCTGACAATACCACCTTGTTGTGCAAGATCAACGGGGAAGATTGGGGGTATACCACGGCCGATGGTCTGGTATCGCGCAACAGTTCTACCAACGTTCGTACGGCTACGATCACCTTTGTCAAAAAACTGGCCAAGGGCAGTGAGTCGGTACAACTCGAATACGATGTAGATAAAAATACACTTACCCGCGTTTTGGCAGAGTTAAAACGGCCAGATAAAGAGGGCAATTTATTCACCAACTTCTACAACCAATCGGCAAACCAATTGGATCGAAATCCCGAAGCCAGTATGTCCGGCACCGTCTCCCTGGACGAAGACGAACGGGTCACTGCCGGTACTGCCGTTTTCACGGTACAGAACGACTTTGAAAAGGACAGACTTGGTAATGCCTCGGACCTGCTTATCACCATTTCCGATCTTAACTTTTCGGGGGTGCCCTATTCCGATACGGATGATTTAAAAAAGATGTTTAATAAATAGGCCATAAAAGACAATCCTATGACAAAATCATTCACATTTTTAAAATTCGGATTTATTGGGCTTGCTTTGGCTTCATGTTTTATGACACAAGCGCAGAAAAAGCCGGGTCATATCCCTCCTTCTATAGACGATAATGAGGAAATCCCCGTGGCAATAACCGAACTTCCCGTACCAAATGAAGGTAAGGATTATGTGGTTCAATACTTCAAAGGCATAACCGATGGGGTTGAAAGTAGGATTGCGGTAAAAAATTTAGGCTACATCATAAGGCCCGCCATGGTTCAGGTCATTTCAGAGGATGGTCGCGAGTTGGCCATTGAACTGGTCAAAAAGAATTGGGACGATGTGGTTCGTAATGGAAAAACCATAGAAGGCAAATTTGAAAGCTCCTTTAAAACGGCGATGGAGTTTGGGATTAAAATTAGTGCTCAGGAAAAAGGCATACCCTTTGTTGTTGCAGTATCTGCAGGAATTGAATTGTTTCCTTCTTCCAACCTTTTTGTAGATGCCAGTACAATGCGTCCAAGTGCAGCAAGCGTTGAAGTGGATTTGGTTAAGGATGAATCAGGAGAATCGAACAACCTACTCTATATTATTATGGCCGTAGCCTTAGTGGGTATATTGGTGCTACTTGCCATATTGGTATTTAAGAAAAAAGGGAAAGGGACTGCTAGCATGATTCTATTTTTACTATTCTCCATATCCGCAGATGCTGGGCTTGTGCGAAGTTTAGGAAATAGTCCTCACGGCAAAGCAACGGCCGGTTTAGCCAATTTTCTTATAGATTCCATGGGCAAACGTTATGCAAGAGGTGACTTTAGTGGCGACAATCCCCTAGGCGAAGATGATAAAGGCCATGAACCCACGCTTGATCCTAGAGGACAGCCTTCCTTGCCTTCCAGTTGTTATGAAATAGCGCGTATGGGTCGCTCGGGAAGCTCGGGAGGTACTGCGGGCAAAGGTTTTTCCGGAGCAAAAAACCCCACAAATGAGGATGGTGGCATATCTCAAACCATGAGTACCGGGGGTGGTACTATTGGCGGCATGAGCGGTTCGGAAGCAGGATCAGATATAGATAGCGAAGATTTTGACTATGAAGCAGAACGTACGAAAATTTATAACGAATACGCTATTGAAATGGCAAAAGTTCGTGAAGTGTTTGTTACAGGAATGACAAAGGCTGCAGACTATTATTCGACTGGATCTCAAAAAGCTTTGGAAGAATTTAATAGAAAGTTTGCCGAAGATCCTGACAACGCAGAACGGGCATTAGAATTACAAACAGAACTAGAGCAGAAAAATACCAGACTTGCAAGAGAATATGAGGAACGAAGTATTCCTTTGGAGAATGAGCAGCAAATGGGTTATAGACTAGCAGAACAAAAGAAAGATGACCGTCTGGCAGCTTTAAAAGCTAGAAGGACTGACCAAGGTGGCCAGAGTTCTAGAGAAAATAATGAACAACCAGACGAAGGAGAGCAACAAAGTGAGGGTACAGATCCGCCAGTCGAATCAGGAGGGTCCCCTAATTCGGGCGGCGGCAGGGACCAGAAAAAAGAAGCGGGCTGTAAATGCTTGGAACAGGCCTATGCAAATCTTCAGAAACATCGATTTTCGCTAGAGAAATTGTTGAAGATAGGCCAACACACTAAAAAAGTAACTGATTTCGGAATCTCCTTTGGGGATGATTTTTCCGGGGTCCATGGGGTTTCTGGTCTGGTATGGCAAACAAAACGGGCAGAAATTTTAAAATCAATAGACAAATTCGATGTCACCTATACCAACAAATACAACGAACTCATTGATAGATTGTATGACAGCTTAATCCAGATCGATGAATGTGAGCTCAAGTTGGGATACGAAAACTGGTATAGCCAATCGGGCTTTATTTATTATGAATTCATGAAGGTGCGTTACGCCTCCTATAAATAGAACACCATGAATAAGCAAATAAGCTTAATATGTTTCCTGGTATGCATTTTTTTTGCCTGCAAAATCGACCCCAAAGAACAAGGAACTGATACCAATGAGTCAACTTCAACCGTGACCGAAAAAACGGCCAAGCCCAAATTAGATCAAAAGACCTTTGGTGAGACCACCGAAGCATTCTTGGAATCGATTGGTGCAGATGAAGAGGTTAAAGCGGAATACCTTCAAAAATTAAAGGAACTGGAAAGCATGCCAGGCGATTCATCGGAAATGGTACAATTACTAGAAACCTTAATGGCAGAAGCCATTCAACGGGAACAGGGCGAAGACAACTTAACACATAAGCGCCAAAGTAGGCAAAGCGGCAACATGGACGACCTCACCGCCGCCTTTGAAAAACTGAATGCCGAATCCGGGGTGGAGGCCACCATCGGCAAGCTGAAAAAAGTAGATTCAATAACCGGACAAGACAGTTTCCAGGTGCTCGATATGGATCAAGAGACCATCGATCAACTATCTGAAAAAGCAAAAAGTGCTGTGAATGCCACCTATAAAAAAACGGCGCAAAAAGACAAAATGACCGATGACGAAATGGACATGATGCGGTCCTTTACACGAGCGCATAGCAACCTTCACAACACAGCTGAACTGGACAAGTTGCATCAGATGATCGCAGGTACCGACCTCGATAAAATGGCAGCGGAAAACAAGATAACGGAAAGGTACGCCCAAATGCAGGGCAATGAATTCGACCGCATCATGAAGCGGCTGGCCACAAAAAAACAGGAAGTGACCAAAGCGCAGCTTACATTCAAGAAATTGAACCCCGATCTTTATTTTGGGGAGGAAGCGGGTTTTACCTATTTTGGCAACCGGGGCAAGGCCGTGTACCTGCCACTGGGCAAACTCTCTTTTGCTGATAAGGTGGTCACGGTTGATCATCCGGAAAATAAAAAAACTGCAACCTTTAGTCTGGGCGAGCCAGATGCATATACCACTGGAATGAATTCGGTAATGAACGTGCATAGCATGGGACTAAAAGGGCAGCTTGTGGTGAAGTTCGAAGACAATGCCTTGGTCGATGTGAACGGCCCCGACCTCTATATTTTTGAACTGGGACAAATTGAACCTACCAATCTCGACATTTCTAAGGATGGCAAAACCTGGATCGCTGTTGGCAAGATCTCGGGCGGGGTGGCCGAAGTCGATATCCACGATTTCGTAAAGCGCGATGAACTGTACTATTACGTTCGGTTGACCGACCTGGAGACCTCGAGCGGCATCCCGGGGGCCGATGTGGATGCCATTGCGGCCATTGGATCAGCTGTACGTTTAAACTTGGACAGCCAAGTACTTTTCGATACCGGCAAATCGGTATTGAAATCTGCCGGAAAAGAGGCACTCAAGGAATTGGTAAAAAGTTTAAAGATTTTGGAAAGAGGGAATGTTATCGTTGAAGGCCATACCGATGATGTGGGCAGTACAACATCCAACAAACAGCTCTCCTTGGCTAGGGCCAAAAGCGTTTCTTCGGAACTTAAAAAACTGTTACCAAGCCAGAAATTTAAATGGAAAGAGCAAGGTTATGGCGAAGAAAAACCCCTGTTCGATAATGATTCCGACGAAAACAGGGCAAAGAACCGCAGGGTAGAGGTTTTGGTTTTGCCGAACTAAAAAAAGTGATCAACAAACCCGCTTTTAAATGGAAGGAAATGGGCTATGGGGAAACGAATCCCATTGTACAGAACGATACCGATGAAAATAGGGCCAAAAACAGAAGGGTAGAGATTTTGGTGACGCCTTATTGATCTATGTATTGCTTATAGTTCAATTGTGAGGGGGTGATACGTTAAAAAATAAAAATCATAATGATCAATTACATTCTTTTAAGCATGGTATTTTTTACTATTTCGATACCTATATATGAAAAAGAGAACCAAAGTTTTGAGCTCGGGGAAGAAGTCAATATTCCCTTCTACAGCCTAGCTACCCTTAATGACAAGGGAACTACCTTGGTGTTTCAATTCACCGATTTGATCGAAGAATCTAGATGCCCACCTAAAGCAACTTGTATTTGGGCAGGGCTTGCCACCATTGAATTAAAAGTCGATAACGTTAATTCATTTGCACTTAGCCATGGTGACTTATCTCGCAGATCTCAAGGACCAATGACCAATACAGCCACCTATTTAGGTTATAAAATATATTTAAAAAAAGTATCCTATTTTCAGGATACAGATTATCGTATGAAAGGAAAATATACCATTACAATTAAAGTTGAAAAAGAAAAAAACCAGCACTAAGCAATAAATGCTAAACAATTATTTTAAGATTTAAAAATGACTATAAAAAGGCTCAAATGGGCACGGCATAGACCATTCTACATGAAAATTAGCCAATATTCAACAGTAAAAAATATTAACTATTAAAACCGGAAATATGAGAACAAAACCAATTATTATCATTGCATTTACAGCGCTTCTAATAACTTCCTGCATAAAGGACTATGTTGGCCATGTAGGTAATAAAATAGAGCTTACCTCGGACAATTATTTATATGAGGGACATCTTTACCGCGTATACCTTGATCAGGAGGTGGCAAAACTGGACGTTACCATTGCAACACTGCAAGATATTATAGCCAATAACCAAGCGGATCAGACAACACTTGAAGATCTTAAGGAGGCAGAGCAGGCCAAGGAAATCTTTATTTCAGAAGGAGCTACAATTAAATCACTGGGTCAAGTGGGAAGGATAATTCCACAACCAAGACCACCTTGCCCACAACCAAGAAACTGTGATTTTACGGCCTTGGAATTTGTGTTGGCAGCAAGTACGATAGAGAAACTTGAAATCTTGATCTTAGATGCGAATGGCAAAACCGTCGGTGGTGGCGTCATAGATAATTTAAGACCCTTATCCGGTACGGGAGGCCAAATTAAATTTAGTGAGTTAAAAGTTGATTCCTATGAAGACCCTATTTCTATATCGGTAAGGGTTTTTGATGTAAATGGAATCGCTAGAAGTTACATCTTGGAAAACCAATAGTACTATTAAATATGCATTGTATATATTAGCCTTAGGTAACCCCTAGGGCTTTTTTGTATGAACCGGTATACTTCCCTGTTATTGGCGCTTATTACAGTTGTGGCTTTTGCCCAAGAAGCACCCTATGAAAAACAAATCGATGGTCTATTTGCCAAGGCCTACGAGCATCTGTATATTAACAAGGATTCCGCTTACCGTTATTTTAAGGAAATAGAAGATTTAGCCAAAGAAAACAAAGACTGGGCAACCGTTTTCGAAACCTTGATTACTTCTAATAGACATGCAGGATCTTTTTATGACCTCAACAAATTAAGGGACAATCTGAATTGTTTGGATTCATTATTTATTGTACATAAAACATATCTGGATTCTCTTCCGGAAAAACAGCTCTTCACTAATTCAGTATTATACGATAAGGGCAATTATTATTTTCAGCTTAACGATTATAGAGCATCGCGACAAACTTTTGTGCAAATTATCGATTCCCTTGAAACATTGCCCGATTTGGCGATGGATGAAAACCTAATTGACCTATTATCGGTTTCTTATAGTTTTATTGCCAAGATGTATACAGAGGAAGGCAAATACGACCTTGCCGAACAATTTTATGATAAGAACATAAGGTATATTCTCCAAAAAAAACCAAATGACCTTCGTTCCTTAAATACGAACTATAGCTTAGTGGCGGAGCTTTACGGTAAAAAAGGGGAGATTGGAATTGCAAATACCTATTTTAAAAGGGCACTTGGGTTCTACCTAAAAGACCCATCGGGTACTAATGGCATAATTGCAACAGCCCATAACCTAACCGAAAATTACCTTAAACTATCTAAAACGGATAGCGCTCAACATTATCTTGATTTGGCTAATGATTATTTGGGCAAAGAACATCATTTTGCCTCATATCATCATAGGGTTCAAGCAAAATTGAAACAAAAATTGGACCATTACGACGAAGCCCTTAACGAATTAAATTTGGCGCTTAAATTGGACAAGGATAGATGGAATAATGCCAATAATGAGGGTATAGCCATAATATATAATGAAATTGCAATGTTGCAGGCAGCATTCGGACAACACGCGAGTGCTATATCCAATTATAATTTGGGATTGGATCAGATTGAAGATTTTAAAGAAGAAGGAACCACGGCCTTAAAACTCTTAAAAAACAAATCCGTTTCCCTGAACAGACTAGGCGGCATCGATAATTATAAAACAACGATAGAAACCTTAATTCTTGGTATAAATACCCTAGATACACTTAAACCTACTTTTAGAAGTAAGGCAGATCAACTGTTCCTTATTGAAGATGCCTTTCCCTTATTTGAAGCTGGACTGGATGCTGCCTACCAACTATACATTTCAACTAATGACGATTCTTATATTGATCTCGCTTTTTGGTATTCCGAAAAAAGTAAATCGGTCTTATTGCTTGAGGCCCTATTGGAAGCCAAAGCCACCCAATTTGCAAATATGCCAAGTGATGTCTTGGAACGAGAAAGCGAGTTAAAATCTGAAATCACCTATTTGGAAAAACTGATCAAAAATTCCGAAGAAGATCTAATTGATCAAAAAGATGCACTTTTTAGCCTAAAAGAAGAATACCGCCAGTTAGTCCGGAAATTGGAGATCGACCATAAAAGCTATTACGATTTAAAATACAATACCGCTACCGTTTCGCTGAAAGAGACCCAAGAATCCTTGTCCAAAAACGAACTTATAATTTCTTATTTCTATGGCAATAAGGCTATTTTTGCCATTGCCTTAAAAGGAGGAGAAAAGAAAATGTTTCGGATACCTATTGATGCGGACTTGGAGGGCAAGATTAAAAAAGTCTACGAAATGCTTTCCGATCCCAAATCTGATGTAATGGCATTGGGCAGCGCTACACATGAAATTTATGAACTTCTCCTAAAACCGATCTTAAATTCTGGCGATCATAAGAAACTAATAATTATTCCCGATGGCCTGTTAAATTACCTTCCCTTCGCGGCTTTGAATACAAATCCCAGAGGCATAAGCTATTTGGTAGAAAACCATGCCATCAGTTACGTTAATTCGGCCACGCTGCTTTCCGAATTGAGACAGCGGCAACCTAAAGAACAGACTATTTTGGCCTTTGCCCCCAGTTTTGATGGTACAGTAAACGTGAGCAATGCAGACCGCGGAAAATTACTCCCTTTGCCGAACAACAAAAAAGAAGTGGAGCAGATCTTAACATCTTTCCATGGCCGTGCTTATATTGATGGGGAGGCTTCCCTACGCAACTTTAAATCCCAACTATCCTCTTTTGGGATAGTACACTTGGCCACACACGCTATTTTTGACGATACCTCACCTGAATATTCCTATTTGGCCTTTTCCCAAAATGGTAACACTACAGAGAATCTACTCTACGTAGCCGATCTCTATAACCTACAATTAGATGCCAATCTGGTAACCTTAAGTGCCTGCGAAAGTGGAATAGGAGATCTTAAGCGCGGCGAAGGCTTTCTGAGCTTGGCACGAGGCTTCTTTTATAGTGGAGCAGCAAGCATTGCCAGCACCTTGTGGAAGATCAACGATGCAAGTACCACCACATTAATGTCCGGTTTCTATAAAAATCTTTCCAAGGGAGATGCCAAGGATGTAGCTTTACAAGAAGCACAGGTCGATTTTTTGGACGTCAACCGACAAAACGGTTTTTCACATCCCTATTATTGGTCCGGTTTTGTGATTTCAGGCAACACCACGCCATTGGCGTTTACCTATAATTGGACCTGGATCATTATAGGTGCCATCATATTATTGGCGGGTGGTTTTATCTACTTCGGAAGAAAAAGGGCTTAATGCAACTCTTTGAGCAGCGTTTGTGCCTTTTCCTTTTTGTAGTCGAAATTTTCAATAAGATATTTTAAAGTAGCCGAGGCGTTTACCTCATCCTTGCTTTTAAGATAGGCCAAGGAAAGATACCAATGGGCTTCCGCCTTAAATTCCGTGTCGTTTAAAATAGTACTTTTCAATGCTTCGATAGCCTCTTGATCCTTTCCTAAATTCATATAAGATTGTGCTAGGTAAAAGTCGGTATGGGTAGATCTGCCCACGGTTTTTAGTTCCAAAAAAGCAGTGACCGCTTTTTCATAATTACTGGCCTCGTAGGCTGCAAAAGCATCCCTTTCTAGGGATTGGTCACCATCACTTCTAGTAATCGTGTAAACCGTATTAGGGTAAGCTTCAAAATTGGTCGCATACAATTCGTTGTAATCCGGTCCAGAAAAAGTGTTGTAGGCAATCCATCCCAAACCAACTAACAACGCTATGGAAGCCGCAATCGACCAATTCCGAAAGGTCCATTTTGAAGGTTTATTTTTGTCCTTCGCGTTGATCTCCTTTTCAAAACCAACCAGTTTCTGTTTTAGATTTTCATTATTACCTTTTTTGATAACGTGCTTTAGATCGTTTTCAAATTCGAATTGGGCCTTGAACTCAACATCGGTCTCCAACAACTGGTGGAACGTCTTTTTCCCCTCTTCTGTGAGTTGGTTTAAAAAAAACTTATATAATAATTCTTCCTTATCCATGAATCAATCGGTTTGTGCTTGGATACGTTCCTTAAGCGTTTTCATACAGCGCGACTTGGCACTTTTAACCACATTCTCGCTATTATAATTTTCAGCCTCCATAATCTCTTGAATGGTAAATCCGCGATAGTAAAAAAGAGTCAATAGTTCCTGACATTGTTTCCCAAGCGTTCCAAAAAACTTTTGCAACAACTTTTGCTCATGGCTCATTTCCGGTTCATTCAGCGCAATGCCCGTAATAAGTTCATCTTCTTTGCCTACCAAAGATAGATTGTATTCAGAACTTATTTTTTTCTTGTTTTTCTTCATCCTGTCAAAAATCAAGTATTTGCCAATACTAAAAAGATAGGTAGAAATGCTGCTAGTAAAGCTTTCGATCTTTCCGGTCATAATGTTGTCATAGAAAATAATATACGCATCTTGATAGACATCAATATTTTCTTCATCAGACAAATTGTATCTGCGTGCAAAGTTCAAAAACTTATCCCGATTCTCCTCATACACCTTCCGCAATACCTTATCGGAACCTTTCTTGAGTTCTTCTAGCGTTATTTGTATTTGCTCTTCTTGCACTTTAATAGGTCAGGTTGAAAAAGGTTAACTACTCACTTAGCTAATTTAACATTTTTATACCCTTATGCCCACTTCTTTTAATACAATTGTGGTAGTCCCAGGTATCTGTAGTATTCGTATTACACTATTTTTTTAAAGAATATATGATTCTGGCTTTTTTCAACTATCAAAATTACATCTCGTGTTAACCATTCCCAATTGGCGCCATAAAGGAATAAACCTTTAAATCAAAATAGTATGAAAAATGTCTTTTACAAATCAATGAACATAGTCGTAGTATTGGCAATGGTATTAGCGATCTCATGCGCCAAAGATGGGGCAGATGGGATCGATGGACTTATAGGGCCACAAGGGCCAATGGGAGAACAAGGACCAAAAGGAGATCCCGGGGATACTACCCAGGTTGAAGAAATCGCAATATTTGGACAATGGGAAGTCATAGCGGGACAATTAGGTGTTGATGCATCTAAATTACTGTATCTAAATGAAGACAATACCATAAATATTCTCTCCGAGGATAAAATGGGCTTTAAAAGAGCATATACCACCAATATTACGATTACAACCGACCAGATTACCATGCGAGACGAATCTTACGGAGTCTCCATTAACAATTATATATTGGATAATGACATATTGACCATAATTCCTCCGGGAGAAGCCGAACCTACAGTGCTGCAAAAAGTTGAAAATGGTCCAAACCCTTCTGAATGGGTCAAATCCCTAACCATTCTGGATGAGGGGGAAGTACCATGGGACAGGGAGGTAGATATAGCCTTTGATGGCGAGTATCTTTTGGGGTTCGATGAAAATGAAGGTAGTATTTTAAAGATCAATCCCGTTGATTTTACAATTGTCGATAATATAGCTACCTCCCGTTCTGCCTATGCCGTCGAAATCGAAAAATCGGACGCTCCAACAAGACAGTTGTTCCAGAGTAGTAATGGTAGTTCCAATTTTTTCTCCTATGTCTATTCCTCTAACAGTTTGTACTATACTTCGGAAAATCTTGGAAGTTGGATTCGGGGTATTGCCTCAATCGAACCCGGGTTACTCTGGGCTTCCAGCTCAAGTATGAATGCATTATACCATTATAAATCAAATGGATCCTTGTCTCCCGGTGAAATTTTAGAAACCATTCCTCTTGATATAGTGCCTGGCGGACTTGATTATAGAAATGGCTACCTCTATATCTCCGAACGAAATTATATACACAAATGCCAGACTACACCAGAATTTAAAGCTTTGGAAACCTATGAAGTCAAAGGTCATTCCATTGATGGAGTTACCTTTGATGGCGTTAATTTTTGGTTAAGTGCAAGATCATGGGAAGAAAATACCCATAAACTTCTAAAAGTAGACTTGCCATTATAATATAAAGCCAAATCCCTTGCAAATTTCAAAGCAAGGGATTTGTGCTTTGTTGAATTCATTACAATGTATTACTCATATTTAAAATAATGAATGATAATGTTAACCTTCATTTGGAACCAACATTAAGTATAAAAGAAAAACAGTTAAAATCCACTACCCATGAAACTATCAAAACTATTTACATTGACCCTTTTGACATTTGTGATATGGTCTTGTCAAAAAGAAGAACTATTTGTTGAACCGACCAATACCCTACCAGAAAATAAGGTAGTAGCCGGAAGCGCTTCGCTGTACCCGAGTCTCACATTGGATTTCACTCTTGAAAGCTCAAAAAGTACTATGGGCGGATTTGCAGGGCATTCCATGACCTTATTCAATGGCTATCTGTGGCTAGTAGGTGGAGATAATGGCAATACACCACCATGGACATTGAATTCAGAGGTCAGGAGAAGTCCAAATGGTATTGACTGGAAACTCATTACTTCTAACCTCTTCGATGAACGTAGGAATCATTCCTTAATCGTCTTCAAAGATAAAATGTGGCTGATCGGCGGCGTCAACAATGACGGGGAGGTATTGAGCGATATCTGGAATACGAAAGATGGTATTCATTGGAAGCGCGTAAACTCTTTGAATCCCTTATTGGACATTGGCCAAAACAGTTCCGTAGTATTCAATGAAAGAATATATGTCTTTCTAGGAAATGGCCGCGTGAATGAGGAAGTTTGGTCTTCTTTGGATGGAAACAATTGGCGCTTGGAAACAGACAATGCCTTCCCTGTACGAAGTCACTATAAAACAATAGTATTCAACGGATTTATCTATGTTTTTGGCGGTTGGCTCCGCGGAGGTGATTTAACCAATGAAGTATGGGCAAGCCCCGACGGAAGCTATTGGTATCAAAAGAGACCGGCCGACGCTATATTTGACGCTCGAATCAACCATACGGCAACTGTATTTGATGGAAAGGTCTGGGTTATGGGAGGAGAAAGTTGGGATGCTTCGGGTTCGCGCACTTTTTATGGGGATATTTGGTATTCCACAAATATGAAGTATTGGTCAAAGTATGACGAAAAACCGCCTTTCTACAAAGGCTTACACAGTTATGAAAGCCTAGTTTACAAAGACAAACTCTGGATATTCGGCGGATATCGTCCCGATGGGTCCATGGCAAGTATTCTGACCAATAACATCTATAGCGTAGACTAATCCGAATATTAAATAAGTATAAAAACTGAGTGTCACACTTGGTTTTTTTTGTTTGGATGTTAACCTCTTTAAGGGGCATCCATAAAGAAGGTATAAACTTAAAAAACAAAAAATTATGAAAACAGCGGTGACAATTTTCAGGAGTGGATTACTATTGCTTATGATACTATTTACATCATGTACCAAAGAAGGTGCTCAGGGCGATATTGGTCCTATCGGACCAACAGGATTGAACGGCGCCAATGGCGTAGACGGAACAGATGGCACTAATGGTGAAGATGGCGTCGACGGGAATGCCAATGTGACCTCGATGACCTTTGATGTGAGTGCCGTCAGTGGTACCTTCTATGATCTTCTCTCCTATCCATTGACCGTAGATCAGGTCGAGAACAACGTTGTTCTTGTCTATATAAAAGCGGGAAACGACTGGTATCAATTGCCAAACCAAAGAATACTGACCGGTAACCTAAGAATTATAGATATTTCTACTTATATGTCCGGCAGTGGAGGCCAATATTTATTTGGACTCGAATTTCACAGAAATGGAACTCCTTTTGCTTTAGCCAGCGGTGATTTAGACACCTTAAAACTAGTATTCATTGAGGAAACGTCAAGTACTTCCGGCAAATCCACAACCAATTCCATAAGCCAAGAACTTAAGGATCAAGGCGTTGATGTAAGCAATTATTTTCAAGTGATGGATTACTTCTACTTGGAGTATTAGAATTGAATGGCTACTGGCGCAAAAAACCAAGGCTAATGCTTTTTTTACGGCCAAATGATAACATTAAAAGCTCCCCACCATTAAATTATTATAATCTTAAAAACAATAACCATGAAAAATGCGATTAAATTTTCAAAGCACCTCTTAATGTTTTTACTTACCGTTTTTATCATTTCCTGTGATGGGAAAGATGGCATGGATGGTGTAGACGGGATAAACGGCACAGCAGGGCCCGCAGGCGTAAACGGCGAAGACGGCAACGCCAACGTCAATACCTATGTTTACGACCTTTCTTCCGAATCAGGTAGTTCAATTCCCGTAGATTTACCTGAACTTACTCAAGATGTAATCGATAATGATCTTATTATCGGTTATCTACAGAATGGTGCCGGAAGTGGAACGTATTACCCTGTACCTGCAAGTGTCTGGCCGAATGGTACTGGCGGATTTTATGATGTTGCTTCAGACATTGCAGTAGGAAAATATTGGGTTCATTTTTACCAAGTTGGTACGCAGACATTCATGGATGTAACGAGCGTAGAATTGGGCAAACTTAAAATTGTTATAGCCGCATCGACCAATACAACTACAGGAAAAAGTGGAAAAGAAAGTATTCGTGAATCATTAAAATCAGCAGGCGTAGATATTAACGACTACTACGCCGTAATGGATTATTTTGGTTTAGAGTATTAATAAAAATAAAACCGGGGCTCATGCCTCGGTTTTTTGCTTTATTTCCGCTTCGAACAGGACCCCAAAATGCTTTAAAAGTTTTTGCTTTACCTCAGCTATATCCACTTCTGTCCATCCTAATTCTACATTTAGCGAGGTTACCGCCTTACCTTTGATCCCACAAGGTATCATCAAGTCAAAATAACCAAGATCGGCATTTACGTTCAAGGCAAAACCGTGCATGGTCACCCATCTACTGGCCCTTACGCCCATGGCGCAAATCTTACGAGCAAAAGGGGTGCCTACATCCAGCCAAACCCCTGTTTCTCCTTTTGACCGTTCTGCTTTTAATCCGTAGTCCGCCAAAGTCAGTATGACCATTTCCTCCAATAAGCGAAGGTATTTATGAATATCGGTAAAAAAATTATCCAAATCAATAATTGGATAACCTACAATTTGACCTGGACCATGATAAGTGATATCACCGCCTCTATTGATCTTATAAAATTGGGCACCTTTTTCTTCCAGAGCTTTTTCATCTACCAATAAATTAGAGATATCGCCACTTTTTCCAAGTGTGTATACATGCGGATGCTCAACAAACAAAAAATGGTTTGGGGTTTCCAAGGCCAGTTCCTCTCTCCTATTCCGTATTTTTAAATCAAGGGTTTCTTTGAATAACTGTTCTTGGTAGTCCCAAGTTTCTTTATAATCCTTATGCCCTAAATCTTGTAGTTGCACTATTTTATTCATAGCACAAAGATACAAAAAGGGCTTGCTATTGTTCTAATTCCACTTCAATGTGAATAGACTCCGGATCTTTCATCATCTCCAAGAAATTCACTTCATAAATCATTGTTTTCCCGTCCATGGAAAACGTAGCCTCATCTACATTGGTAAATTTCACCTTTTTAGGAAAATGATATCTAAAAGTGTAGGTAGAACCAGAAAGAAACATTTCCGCGCTCTGCAGACTGTCAATACTTTTCTGAAACAATTTTTGGTCCTTAATAACGGTCTTACGACTAAACGTATTTCCCGTAAAAGTATAATCTACTTGGGTGGCTTCATTACCCCCATTTTTTGCCATTGGCTTGCCACTTGCTGCTGGCCCCATTGTACTTGCATTTTGAAATGTGTTAAAAGCGTCATTTACTTCTGAAACCTCCATAAAATTGGTAAACATTTCAAAATTCATGATTCCGTTAGTGGCATCAACCTGCATATGCAAGCTAAATGGTTCTAATTTTTCAAGATTTGCCTGCTCCTCCAACGGCAGTTTTGCAATACTATCCTTTTTTTCCCTTAAAAAATCCTTGAATACCAAAGTTGAATCTATTACTCCTTCAGATACAATACTATCGGTCTCGGGTATCATCTGCATCATTTCACTACCATCAAAGCCAATGTTCAACTTTCCTGAACCATCTGTTTTAAAATAAATTTCTTCGGTAAAATTACAGGCAACAAACAGTATGGCGATTACTATCGCCAGCAATACTTTGGTATTTTTCATTAAAAAGTTCTAATTAGGGTTGTTCAAAATGACCAGTGCGGCAATGACTCCAGGAACCCAGCCACAAAAAGTTAAAAGTAGAACAATTAAAAAAGAACCACAACCTTTCCCAATTACAGAAAGTGGCGGGAAGATAATAGCCAATATAACTCTTAGAATACTCATTGATTTATGATTTTTTGATTGATACTGCCTTTCGGCTAATTGATGTGCTTTATAGGTCGTAAATTAGCATAAAATATTACAGTTACGGTATGTGTAATAGTATAAATCCCTTTTTACTCCTGATTTTTCTATGTGCAAGTATATCCATGCCTGCGCAATATAATTTTAGCGGACAATTATCACCTGAAAAAGAAGGTGAGACCGTTTATTTGTCATTGGTTGAAAATTATCGTAAATCATCACGCATCTACACAGACCAGATCATTCAAAAAACACTGGTTACCCAAGAAGGCTTTTTTACGTTCAAAGGAAGTCATCTATTATCGGGAAACAGAATATATAGAATACATACGGATGAATGCCATATTAATGAAAAATTGGCCAATCACTTTTTAAGGGAGTGCTATTACAGTCAAAGTATTTTATTTATCGCCAATAACAAAGACACCCTAGAACTACCCTTACTACAAAACAACCAGGCTTTATGTAATGTTATATCTACTAATGACAAAAGCAGCTATTTATTAGAGATTGATGCACTAAAAGAGGAAATGATCCTAGATTTCTCCATTTCCGACAGTAAGGCCAAACAGGAGGTGAATTTTAGAAAGTGGTTTCGTATTTTACAACAGTACGGTAGAAGCACCAATGAACCACTGGTTGAACTCTACATTTACGATTTTCTTTCGGACCGGACCAACGAAACACATTCATTTTACCAAAAGGACCTAGTTGCCAGTTCGTATTACTCGGAGCTATTGGAAAGGTTAACCAATGTATATCCAAACACGCCCTTCACCGCACAGTACCAAGAAGAATTATTGGCAGACGCGGTTATTGCTAACAGGCAAGAAACAAGTAGTTACCCATGGCACTATTTCCTATATGGGGGAATTGCGGTATTCCTTGCTCAATTTTGCTATGGTATCTTTAAAAAGAGAACAAGAAATATTTTAAAAAAGGCAAAAAAGGAATTGACACCCCAAGAGTTCAGAGTTTTTGAAGCCATCAACAATGGAAAATCCAATAAGGAAATTGCTTCGCAATTCTTCATCAGCCTAAGTACCGTAAAGACCCATATTAACAACATCTACAAGAAATTGGAAATAACTTCAAGGGACGAGTTTAAAAAACAATAAACCAATTTCCACCGGGGTCTAGTTCTTAAATCAAACCTCTTATACTTACTTTGACCACTTTTTCAGCAGAATTTAGTTTTTCAATTAAAACAAAAACATATGAAAACTATTTTGCTGCTTTTACTAGGCATTTGGGTTAGTTTAACCCTTCAAGGTCAAGAAATGAATCAGGAAATCACACTTGAAAACAATCAAAAAATGCTAGTGGGGCCCATTTCCCAAGGAAAGTTAATGGAGCAACCTTACGCCACTTGGTTCAAGACCAATTATGATAGTTATACTGTAGATAAAAACCTTCTAACCCAAATAAAACCCAGACTAAACAACTATAAAATTCTACTCTTTTTAGGGACTTGGTGTGGCGATAGCCAACGGGAAGTACCTCGATTTATAAAGCTATTAAAAGCCTTGGATTTTCCCATGGAGAATTTAAAAATTGTAGCATTGGACCGTAGAGATGGCAAGTATAAAAAAAGTCCGAATGGGGAAGAATGGGGACTCAATATTCTACGGGTACCAACAATCATTTATTACAAAAATGGCAGGGAAATTAACCGAATTATTGAATCGCCCAACAATTCCTTGGAATCTGATATGCTTCAAATTCTTTCCAATGAAGGGTATCAATCCAAAAAGGCAAAATCATATCATTTTGACTAAAGTTATGTAGTACTCATATTAAGAATATGAACTAAGCACCTTTTACACCTTGTATATAGTATGATTAATGCATTGTAACTATATTTGCGGCTTTAAATAGTATACCATGCAGTTATCCGAACAGGAGCTTATTCGAAGAGAGAAATTAGCAAAATTGAGAGAGATAGGTATTGATCCCTATCCAGCCGCGTTATACCCCGTAGATGCTACATCAAAAAGTATCAAGCAAGATTATGAAGAGGGCAAAAAGGTAACCATTGCCGGTAGGTTAATGTCGCGAAGAATACAAGGAAAGGCGTCTTTTGCAGAGTTACAGGATAGTGAAGGTCGTATACAGGTATATTTTAACAGGGATGAAATTTGTACAGGAGAGGATAAAACCCTGTACAACGATGTTTATAAAAAGTTGTTGGATATTGGCGATATCATAGGCGTTGAGGGCGAACTGTTTACCACCCAGGTAGGTGAAAAAACAGTGATGGTGAAAAACTTTAAAATGCTCAGTAAGGCATTGAGACCATTACCCTTACCAAAACAAGATGCCGAAGGCAATACCCATGACGAATTTAACGACCCGGAGCTTAGATACCGTCAACGATATGTAGACTTGGTAGTAAACCCAAAAGTAAAGGAGACTTTTGTAAAGCGAACCAAAATAACCAACAGTATCCGTGAATTTTATAATGAGCGTGGGTATTTGGAGGTAGAAACACCCATTTTACAGCCTATTCCAGGTGGTGCTGCGGCACGTCCATTTTTAACACATCACAACGCACTTAATATTCCATTGTATTTACGTATTGCCAACGAGCTGTATTTAAAAAGATTGATAGTTGGCGGTTTTGATGGTGTATATGAATTTTCTAAAGATTTTCGTAACGAGGGAATGGACAGAACCCATAATCCTGAGTTTACCGTAATGGAACTTTACGTAGCCTACAAGGACTATAATTGGATGATGGATACCACCGAGCAACTGCTTGAAAAAATTGCCATAGATGCCAATGGGACTACAAAAATTACGGTAGGTAAAAATGAAATTGAGTTCAAGGCACCATATGCTAGGGTTCCTATTTTAGAAGCTATAAAGATTCATACAGGGGTTGATGTTGCTGGAATGGGTGAAGTGGAACTACGTGAAACAGCTAAAAAATTAGGCCTTGAGGTAGATGAGACTATGGGTGTTGGCAAATTGATAGATGAGATTTTTGGCGAGAAATGTGAGCATCACTATATACAGCCTACTTTTATTACGGACTACCCAAAAGAAATGAGTCCGTTGACAAAAGAACACCGTGAAAACCCTGCCTTAACAGAACGTTTTGAGCTAATGGTGAACGGTAAGGAATTGGCAAATGCCTATTCTGAGTTGAACGACCCAATTGATCAACGCGAGCGTTTTGAAGACCAGCTGAAACTTTCTGAAAAAGGCGATGATGAGGCCATGTTCATAGATCAAGACTTCTTACGAGCCTTGGAATACGGCATGCCCCCAACATCAGGTATTGGTATTGGAATAGATCGTTTGGTGATGTTGATGACCAATAACTCATCAATTCAGGAAGTGTTGTTCTTCCCGCAAATGCGTCCAGAGAAAAAACCAGTACAACTTTCAGATAATGAAAAAATCATTTATGACATCTTGAAAAAAGAGAACAAAATGACCTTGGAAGACCTTAAAACAAAGTCAGAATTAAGTAATAAGGCTTGGGATAAAGGCATCAAAAGTTTGACTAAGCAAAACTTGGCCAAAGTAGACAAGGAGCAAGACACTTTGTTTGTTTCTATAGCAGACTAGATTTTTTTTGCCAAGAAAAGCAAAATAACATAGCTTAGAACCAGAATACGGTTTTATGGCACTTAGTAACAAACTGGGCCTTATTTTAGGGCCCATCTTTTTTTTGGTAATTATTAACCTACCACAAGCACTCATCTCTGGGCAAGCAGATACAGTTGTTGCAGTAGCCATTTGGATGATTGTTTGGTGGATTACCGAAGCCGTTTCCATTTCCGTAACCGCACTATTGCCCCTATTGCTATTTCCTTTACTTAAAATTATGCCTATGGGCGATGTAGGTGCCAACTATGGCAGTCCCATCGTTTTTCTGTTCTTTGGCGGTTTTGTTATGGCACTGGCACTGGAAAAGGTAAACTTACACCGTAGAATTGCATTAAACATTATTAAACGTACAGGCACCACACCCAATAAGGTTATCCTAGGCTTTATGATTGCTACCGCCACCTTGAGCATGTGGATCAGTAATACGGCAAGTACGGTGGTAATGCTCCCCATTGCCATGTCCGTTATTCAGTTATTGATAAATGACGCTGACGGATTTACAAAGCGTGACCGTAATTTTGCCTTAAGTGTTATGCTTGGCATTGCCTTTAGTGCCAATGCCGGAGGTATTGCCACGGTTATAGGCACACCACCAAATTCTGTCCTTATTGGTTTGTTGGAAAATGAATATTCTATAGAAATATCCTTTATAAAATGGATGATCATTGGGCTACCTTTTTCAATTATCATGATTGCCTTTTGCTATCTTGTTTTGGTGAAATTCCTTTACCCTAACAGGGATTTAAAATTTAATGCCTCAAGAGCAATTATAGATCAAGAATTACACAAACTTGGGCCTACCAATGGAAAGGAAAAAATGGTACTCGTTATTTTTGGAATAACTATTTTTTTATGGATTTTTAGAACGGTAATCAATTCCCTTATACCTGAACTGGGCTTATCGGATACCATGATCAGTATGTTCGCCGCTATTTCTTTGTTCGCTATTCCCTATAACATAAAGAAGGGAGATTTTATTTTAGAGTGGAAAGACACTACTAAATTGGCGTGGGGCATTCTTATTTTGTTTGGTGGTGGTTTGGCATTGGCCAAAGGCATGAGTGTTACCGGAATAGTGGACTTGGTTGCCGCCGCTATTGCTGCAAGTGACATCAGTGTTCTTTTCACCGCAACCCTATTGATTTTTCTAATGCTGTTCATGACGGAACTCATGAGTAACGTAGCCTTGGTAGCAGTCTTGGCTCCCGTAGTAGCCGGAATTGCCATAGGTTTAGAACTTCCCATTGTGTATTTGCTAATCCCTATTACCATGGCCAGTAGTTGTGCCTTTATGCTTCCTATGGCCACGCCGCCAAATGCCATTGTGTTTGCAAGTGGTTATATTAAAGTTCACGAAATGGCGAAAGCCGGTATTTTCCTAAACCTAATTGCTGTACTATTGTTAATAGTGCTTTTTCAATTTGTGCTACCCCTCCTATTTTAGATAAAAAGATAAAGCCCTTGCGAGAACAAGGGCTTTATACTTAACTAATTCAGAAACTAAAAAATGTCGTTCCCCATGTAATAGACGCAAGAAAAAGTGAAATGTTACACCATTATCATTTTTTTGTATAAGCAATGTTGAACACCTTAAAAGGCAAACATTAATAATACTAATTTAGAGAGCGTCTGAAAGTACGTGTATAGAACATGTACAAGATGTTGATCTTAAATTTCGAGGCAAGCCTCGCAAGATTTTAATCGCGATTATTGCGTAATAACCGTCGGTCTTTGGATATCCCCCGTTGACCGATAGTCTATTTTTCCTCACCTCTCCTAGCATATAAGAGTCATTTTCCTGGGCTATTTTTGGACTATCATTAACATTGCGTCCCATGAACAGGAATATTAAAAGTCTACTTTTTTTGGTTGTTTTTATAATCATGTCTATTATCTACCATAAAACTGATAAACCATACATGGTTTCAAAATCATCCTTTACAACGGAAAAATCCATGGTAAAAAACACCAATTACCAAAAAAGTTCACCACAGTTTTAAAACTGTTTTATAGGCGAACGTCGACCAAAAACCAAAAAATCCGATGAAAGTTTTGACTTTACCACAGAAAAAGGTCATTTGCCATCAATAAATGACCATTTTACAACAACGACCCATATGGCATGCCTATAAGTTTTAGTTTAGAGTCAAATAAAAAAACCCCCACATCATGAACAAAAAATTAAAAAGTCTTTTATACCTCGGCGCTTTTATGATCGCGGCGATAGTTTACAACGGACAAATGGAAGCGCCAGAAACCAATGCGCTCTCTACAAATAAGGAACTGGCGGAAGCAGACATAACCATCCGCCCATTTACTCAAGATATAGCACAAGACAGAACCCAATGATCTTACCCACGCTGTATACATAACGCGGCCTTGTGCCGCGTTTTTTTTTGCCCAAAATTTAAGATACCCTTCGTTAAAATTCTATTAAAACCAAATTTTAAATTAAACCAAAAAGTAAAGTCCATGTCAAAGATGTGTAAACCTTAAAAATAAAACGATGAAAAAAATAATGATAATGGCTGCTTTGGTACTTGCATGTGGTTTGGCAATGGCACAAAGACCAGAAGGAAAAGACCATAAAAGAATGCAAGATATGACCCCTGAACAGGTAGCCACCTTGCACACTAAAAAAATGACCTTGGCTTTAGATCTAACCGAGGCCCAACAGACGAAAATGAAATCTTTATTGGCTAGCCAAGCAGAAAAGCGCAAAGCGAAGATGGAAGAATTTAAAGCGAAAAAGGAAAATGGCGAACAACCAACTGCAGATGAAAAATTTGCCATGCAGAATGAGCGTTTAGATGCACAGATTGCCCATAAGGCAGAAATGAAAAAGATCTTGAACGATGAACAATATGCCAAATGGGAAAAAATGCAGCATCATAGGGGCAAGCATGGCAAAGGAAAGATGAAAGAACGTAAGTCTCGTAGAGAATAGTTGATTTTTGATTGTTAGTGATTGTTGATGAAAAGGCCTTGCAGTTTGCAGGGCTTTTTTATTGGTAGCAATCCCAACCTCGGCAGAATATTTTAAGATGTATCTTACAAATTATATAGCATTCATACTACTATAAGTTGTTTGGCTAATTTATTTGTAGGATATTTAGAGAATTCCCTCATAAATATCAGTATATAGTTAACAGGTATAAAGACCATTTGGTCTTTATACAATTGTAGCGTTTATTGTAAAAAAGCAATTTGGTAAATTTCAATATCTAATATATCGAGTTTTGACGAAATCTAATAGTCACTTTAATATATATATATATGTATGCGCTCATGGACAGTTTTAATTTTTGTAGTTCTATTGCACGCTTGTAATACAACTCCCCAGAATGAAGTCATAGATGGCATTCTAGAAGTCCCAGAAAACCGACTAGATTCCGATTCTCGAACTCTTAAATTGGTATATAAAGTTCTTAAGGCAAAAAAAGCCGATTCGTTAAAGGCGCCTATTTTATATTTACAAGGCGGCCCAGGAGCTTCAACCTTAATCATGGAGGAGTACTGGAAAAATCATCTTCTCAGAAACGATAGAGATATTGTACTGATGGATCAACGTGGAACAGGCGCATCTGGAGCAAACTGCATTGATATGGGTAAAGCCATCATTGCAATTGCAAGACAAGACTTAGGCCCTAAAGAAGAACTATTGGCCTTGGACTTAATCTTTAACCAATGTAAGGAGGCGGTCAATCAAAAAGGTGTTGATTTGGCCGGATATACAAGCCAAGAAAATGCCGCTGATTTTGAGGACTTACGTAAAGACTTGGGATATGAACAATGGAATCTGTTTGGAGCTTCCTATGGTTCAAGGTTGGGGTTTACTATCATGCGCGATTTTCCACTTAGTGTTCGTAGCTCAATCTTTGTAGGCGTTTTTGCTCCAGAATCTCAATTATCTGGAGAAACTGTTATCGATTTTGAAAAATCTCTTTTTGAAGTTCTCAGGCGTTGTGAACAAAGTGAGAAATGTAATAGCCGCTATCCCCATCTTAAAAATCGTTTATTAAAAATCCTAAAAAAGTTAAAGTCTGAACCCTTGCATTTAGAGTACGATTCACAACTTTTTGTTCTAAACCGTCGAGATGCTTTACTATTGTTACACCACTCCCTTTACAGTCGCCAGTCAATAGCAAATATCCCCAAAATTATTGAAGCGATGGAGAAGGGCAAATTGGAACCCATCAACAATGCCCTGCAATATATTGAATTGATTTACAATCTTGTCAATTGGCCTATGAACAATTCGGTCATGGCCTATGAAGAACTGCCCTTTATCGATAGTCTTGAAATAATTAATGCTCATGGAAAATCGGAACTAAGGTTTGACATTACAACCTTTGAAGGGTTTAACTCTCTATCCGATTGGCATCCATTTAGGGCTTCGGTCCTTGAAAACCAACCCGTGGTTTCAGATGTTCCAACGTTGATGGTTTCGGGCAGTTTAGACCCAGTCACTCCCATTAGTAATTCCATCGAAGCTTTAAAGCATTTGAAAAATGGTTACCGGGTCGATTTCCCAGATGAAAGTCATGATTTGGCCAACCCCTGTTTCCTTAAAATTGCTGAAGATTTTCTTAACAATCCATTCCAGAAACCGGATTTAGATTGTAGCACAATAAGACAACCACTTGAATGGAACTTAGCCAAGCCATCTCAATAAAAAAATGGCCTCCTTTAACGAATTACTCGCTCATGCGCAAACAACAAACGCTAACAAAACCTAAACGTAATGCGGACTTTAGGAGATAATCGAAAGGTCTTTTTAATTATAATTATAACAGGGAATATTTAGACTTAATTTTCATATTATGCCCTTTATTAAAAGGCGCCTGAGGGTACAGTACTTCCAGATACCTGAGCGGCCAGTACTTCTTGGTGCCTTCGACTCCGCTCAGGCACCAAGAAGTTAGCGAAGACACAACACCAAGCCAACCAACATTTAAAGATGTTTGGGTCCTATTTTAATGGATATCCAACAGAATTTAAAGTATTTTTAATGAAGAGAATGTATTCAAATAAAAATACATCGTTCAAATATTTCGTAAAATATCCAATAACGGATCGGTTCGTTTTTCGGATAGGAAAAAATAATAAACGCTACTAAATGGATAGTTTTCTTGAAAAAGAATTTGGCATTTCTATAACTAAACGTAAAAAACTTGATGGTTACGATAATGCCAATTATCTAATATCCACAGAAAAAGACACGTACATCTATAAAACCTATCCAAATTCAGGTTCTACTTATGATGTGGTAAAAGCGGAAACTGAAACGCTATTATTCTTAGCGGAGGAGTATGGCACTAAAATTCCGAAACCCATCCCATTTAAAGACCATTCCTACGTAAAGTTGATAGGGACAGGGGATGAAAAGAAAGTCTGCCGTATGTTATCCTTCTTAGAGGGGGAATTCATGGGAGCTGTTAAACATTCCACTTCCCTATTTGAATCTTTGGGCACATTTTTAGCTAAGTTAGATGTACAACTCAAAGGCCTTAAAAACTATACCATACAAGCCAGACAGTGGGAATGGGACCTACAATATGTAGATCTTAACAAAAAATATAGTAATGCTATACCCAATGCAAAAGATAGAAATATTGTCACCTATTTTTTCAACCAATTTGAAGAGGTCGTTAGGCCCTACTTCCCCGAATTAAGAAAACAAATCATACACAATGATGCCAATGAATGGAATATACTGGCGCAAAATGGGAAGATTTCTGGTATCATTGATTTTGGAGACCTTGCACATTCCTTTCTTATCAATGAACTTGCCATTGCCATTACCTATGCCTGTTATGACAAAGAAAACCCTTTAGAGTGGGCCGTCATCATTGTAAAATCCTATCATTATATTCTTCCATTAGAAGAAAAAGAAATCCATATTTTATACTACCTCATAGCGGCAAGGCTCTGCATAAGTGTATGTAATTCTGCGCATTCCCGCATAGTAGCGCCTTCCAACGAGTATACTTCGGTAAGTGAAAAATCAGCTTGGAAAATGCTATATCATTGGTTGACGATTAATCCATTACATGCTGAAAATGAATTTAGAAAAGCAGCTGGTATTTCTGATATACCTACCGTTGCTATTGACCGTGTCATCGCCAAAAGGCATAGGTATATTAGCCCCATCCTATCCCTGAGTTATGAAAAACCCATACATATGGTCAGGGCTGCATTTCAATACATGTATGACACATCGGGAAATACATTTTTAGATGCCTATAACAATATTCCACATGTTGGACATGCCCACCCTACCGTGGTTACGGCCGGACAAGAACAATTGGCAAAACTAAACACCAATACCAGATATCTTTATGATGAATTAGCAGATTATGCAGAGCAATTATTAAATTATTTTCCACCTGAATTAAACAAAGTTTTTTTTGTGAACTCAGGAAGTGCCGCCAGTGATTTGGCCATGCGAATGGCCCATAGTCATACGGGGTTCAAACACATCATGGTAATGGAGGCAGGTTATCATGGCAACACTCAGATGGCCATAGATATTAGCGATTATAAATTCAATAACCCGAAAGGGCAAGGGCAAAAAAACCACATCATAAAAACACCTTTGCCAGATACTTATAAAGGAAAATATAAAATGGACCAACCGAAAGCAGGTACACTTTATGGAAAAGATACGGTTGCCCAAATTGAGAATAGTCCTTTCCCTATCTCTACATTTATAAGTGAGCCCATAGTGGGCTGTGCAGGTCAAGTGCCATTAGCCAAGGGTTACTTGAAAGAAGTATATCCGGCTATACGGGCAAAAGGGGGTGTTTGTATAAGTGATGAAGTGCAAACTGGTTTTGGACGTCTTGGTGATTACTTTTGGGGTTTTGAATTACAAGGTGTTACCCCAGATATGGTCATTTTGGGTAAACCCATAGCCAATGGCCATCCCATGGGCGCTGTAGTATGTACGGCAGAAATTGCAGCTTCCTTTGAAAAAGGCGTTGAGTTTTTTAGCTCGTTTGGTGGAAATCCAGTGTCGTGTGCTATGGCATCTGCAGTTTTAAAGGTCGTAGAAGAGGAAAAACTACAGGAAAATGCCCGGTTGGTGGGCAATTATTATAGGTCTCTTTTAAAGAAGCTTATGCAAAAATATCCTTGTATTGGAGATGTACGGGGCTCAGGATTATTTATTGGGCTCGAGATTGTACAGGCAAATACAGAACTTCCGGATACTGCTTTAGCAAACCACATTAAGAATGAATTAAGAAACAGGCATATTTTAATTAGTACGGATGGGCCTTTTGATAATGTTATTAAAACAAAACCACCTTTATGTTTTAGCAAAGAAAACGCAGAACGTGTGGTCACCGCAATTGAAACTATTTTAAAAACGTATTATAACCGAATTTAGAAGTCATTAAAAAGACAGCCTATACGTAATAGTTGTGCTAAGTTGAAAAAATCATTGATGGTTGACCCTAATTATTATGGTTCTTGAATTAGGTTTTTATACATGACTTAATCTGAAGCCGTTGGTTAAATTAAAACAATATGAACAACAAAAAGAAAATTATAAGAACTTGGAAAGGTTGGACAACATTGGAAAATGCTTATATTTATAAAGATATGCTAATTAATGAGGTATTCCCTACAGTAAAAAAGAATGGCGTTATTGGACTTGAGAAGGTAAGTATTTCCACAAAAACCAAAATAGACGAAGTAGAATTTTTTCTTACGCTTCAATTTGAATCTCTTGACGCTGTTAAGTCCTTTGCAGGTGATAATTTTGAACAGGCCTATATTCCTGAAAATGCAAAGCGCGTCTTAAAAAGATATGATAAGAAAGCTGAGCATTATGAATTAAAAGAAGAATTGATACTCTAAAAGGTAACCACCATACCGTTAAAATTATGAGTAAACGGTAGGTGAGCAGCCTGTGCTGAGCGTAGTCGAAGCAAGCGAAGACACATTAATTCTATAACTTTAAATTTGGTTTTAACCCATGGCAACTATAAGAATTATATGCTGGTCAGGATTTAAACGATGGCATGTTTTTATAAAAGGTGTGCTATGAAGACGACTACCTTACTAGCTTAGTTTTTCTATATAAACGTCTACTTACCTATTATCATCCCTTTTAGTGACCAAAGAATTTCAAGAACATCTTTTTTGGTTTGGGCATCTTTTCCATGTCTATCCAATACTAGGAAAATATCGTCCATAGTCTCCATATATTCTGCGGCACTAATATTCATTCCTCGATGTGTTGTTTCCATATCCCTACCGGCATAAACCTGTGGACCTCCACTTCCCGTAATAAAAAAATTGACCGTATGCATTTTAACCTTCGCCAAATTTTCAGGCTGTTCTAAATAGGGAGTAAACCGGGCGGAAATTGCCGGATTGTTCATATGTGCCTCAACCACATCATCTACAATTTTAACTATGCCTTTTTCAGCTCCTAATCTTTCAAATAATGACTCTGCCATAACTCTGGATTTATTTATTTTGTTGCTAATGGTTTACTCTTGTAAAACTATTGCCTTTCCCTAAGTTCTTCAAGTACAAATAGCCCAAAAAGATGTAAAATTTGACCAATTGCCTATGTAGTTAGAGTTATAGCCTTTTTACATATGAAGGGCTTTGATGTATTCTTTGGGTGGGATCCCATACCTTCTATGAAAACATTTTGAATAATATGAGGAACTGGAAAATCCACATAAAAAAGCAGTTTCGGATACGGAGTTCTTTCCATGCATCAACATATCCAATGACCTTTCCAATCTATATTTGTTAAGATATGTATTGGGTGAACAACCTAAAATAGCTATACTATTTCTATACATTTGGGACCTACTGAATCCAAGATTGGATGAGAGCATTTCAATTCTCAATTCGGAGTTGGAAAAGATAGTCTCTAGAGAACCATAGAAGTTATAAAGGAAAATCATTTCAGCTGCACCAACGGTGTTCATTGCAATTGCATTAGTAGCAACAACACTTGATTCTTCTTCCTTATACATATCCTGTACCAAGGGTGAAACCGAAAACCCCCTACCTACTTCACATAATCTCCTTGAAGTCTTAATGGTGTCTTCAAAAATAGATTTGTTCCCTTCTACTGGGAGGCCTGCATCCAAACCTATACTTAAACCCAAATGGGGATATCGCTTGCCTAACATACCAAAAAGGGCTGAACCACAATGTATGGCATCCTGAACATTTCTTAGAGAAACCAATAGGTTACGACCATCTTGGCGAACAACGGTCCCGTTCATTTCATTGACCACTTTGATGAGCTTATATTTAAATTCTTTAAGCGTGGATGTTAATCCTTCAACTGGATTCTCTTTTAGCTCACCAATTCGTATTTGGATAGATAACAAAAAACGAAATGCAGGTTCGTCAATCACAATCAGTTCATCACCAGGCTTGGCCTCTGGATCCTCCATTCTTCCAAGAAATGATTCTACCAGACGTTCATCTACCTCAATAATTGAATGGGGAACTTCACCGTGTGCGTGGTTGTGCATTTCATGTACTGATTCCGCATTTGGAGCTTCAACCAAGCAGAATGCAGTTTTTCGTTTATCGTCAAACCAATACGTTAATCCACGGCATTTGAACTTATCCTGAACCTTAAGATCTTCCTGGTGTAGCTGTGCCACATTTTCGGCAGTTACTTCTTTAGACACATCGTGTCTATCCATATATATAGGCATCGCTATTAATTTAATCTACATACAATATAGGCTTATAAGATTGGACTTTTGCCGATTCTACGGAAAAACAATAAAACAGAAACAAGAATAGCCCAACAAAGGGCATAGTAAATGTGGCCAGTTCTAAAACAATAAACGCGGTACCTGAGGCGAGCCTAAGTCAAATAATTTAAAATCCTATTGTAATTTCAACTAGTATTGACCTACTTCGATGTACTTCATATCCACTCGGTTTCCAAGAATCCTTATTTTAAAACATTTGGTTTCCAAGAATTGGAAGCCAATGTTTTAATTGCATCTATCTGTGTTGGTTATCTAATTTTTTTATTGGATATTTAAAGTAATTCCCTCCTGCCAAAATTAAAAAATAGCACTGTAGAAACTCGTTTCCAAGTGCAGTTGTTGGAGGTAATAAGAACATCATAATCCAAAATCATGAAACCCAAAATTCTAGTCACTTTAAGCTTAATTATTTTAATGTCATTTACAATTTTGGCACAAAAAGAACCTCTTAAAATTGGTATTGTAGGCCTTACCCATTCCCATGTACATTGGATTCTTGGCAGTGAAGATCGTGAAGATATTCAAATTGTTGGTATTGTTGAACCCAATAGAGAGTTAGCAGAACGGTATTCAAAACAACACGGATATTCTATGGGTATTGTCTTTAACACCATAGAAGAAATGATCAGTAGAACCCAACCTGAAGCGGTTACTGCCTTTGGTACTATTTATGATCATTTGAAAGTGGTTGAAATATGTGCTCCCATGGGCATTCATGTTATGGTAGAGAAACCTTTGGCCGTAAGCCTGGAACATGCAAAAAAAATGGAGGTGCTTGCCAAAAACCACAATATCCACCTACTTACTAATTATGAGACAACTTGGTATCCTACCAATCATAAAGCTAATGACTTACTGAAAACTGGAACAGTTGGGGATTTACGTAAAGTTGTTATTCGTGATGGCCATAAGGGACCGAAAAAAATAGGGGTAAACAGTGAATTTTTAGAATGGCTCATAGATCCTATCCAGAATGGAGGAGGCGCTATTATGGATTTTGGATGTTATGGTGCAAATTTAATGACCTGGTTACAAAAAGGTAAAAAACCAAATACAGTGACTGCGGTGACCCAACAACAACAACGAGAAAACAATCCAAAAGTAGATGATGATGCCACCATAATTTTGACGTATGACAATTCCAATGCCATAATACAAGCATCGTGGGACTGGCCCATTGGACGGAAAGACATGGAAATTTATGGCTTACATGGAGCAATTTATGCCGATAATCGCAACGATCTTCGTGTTCGAATAGCAGAGGGCTATGACGGCTACAAGGAAGAGTCATATAATTTAGAAGAACGACAAGCACCTTTGAACGACCCTTTTGCCCTATTTGCGGCCGTAATAAAAAATGAAATCACTTTAAATCCCTTTGACCCCTCCACACTAGAGAACAACATGATAGTTATGGAAATTCTTGAAGCTGCCCGTAAAAGTGCTAAAACTAAAACAACAATTGATATTAATCCATGACCATCTAAGCAAAATTGAATACAATGAAACAAAGGATTTTTCTCATAGCAATTATAATATGTTGTACTACTATTTCCCACCTATCTGCCCAACAGGATAATTTTGTAAATGACTTTTTAGAACGATTGGAAAACTCCCGTAAGTATCTAGTACTTGTGGCGGAAACGATGCCTGAGGATAAATTTGACTTCAAAGCAACACCAGAATCATTGAGCTTTGCTGAAAATTTAATGCATATAGGATTTGCCTTGGACTGGCATAGCCAGACATTGTTAGGTGGTCGGGAATCCAGGGATTGGAATACGGATACCACATTTAAGACCGCCAATAAATCAAAAGACCTAATGATAACAACTATAAACAAGACATTTGATGAAACTACAGCGCTTATTTCTCATTTTGATACCACTCAATTGGATGACGAGCTAGACTATTTTGGCTTGCGTAGGACCAAACGTCAAATTTTCATGTTGCTTGCTGACCATGTTACGCATCATAGAGGACAAATGCTTGTTAATATGAGATTAAACGGGCTTGTTCCTCCAAGATATGTCTTGTTTCAATAACGCAACTAAATAGAATTTTAAAATTATAAACGTAGAACCTACAAAAACCCATAGTCTGCTTATGCTTACTGCAGTTAACCCTAAATTACCAATGCGTGACAAAAATGTTACCAGGGAATTTTATATATCTAAACTTGGATTTAAAGAATTTGGAAGTGCCGACTTTGATGGCTATTTGATGATGGAAAAGGACCAAATTCAAATTCACTTCTTTGAATTCAAAGCAATTGACCCTAAAAACAACTATGGACAAGTGTATATTAGAACTGATAACATTGATGATTTTTATCAATCAGCATTAGAAAATAACACAAATATTCATCCAAATGGGCCATTGGAAACTAAACCGTGGGGTCAAAAGGAATTTTCTGTTCTGGACCCAGATAATAACCTGTTGACATTTGGACAAAGCATTTAAGAAAATAATTACTTCGCTTACTATTTTAAGGAAATTAGCGGTATGCTTAATTGATACTCGTTTATTATTACCAAACCTAAATAAACCTTCTATAGGTAGATTTCTAATACAAAAGCTTCTCAAAACTTGCTCAAGGCCCTTGTATCACTTACATTTAAGTAACCAGTTTTGACCAATGATAAACTTCTTTAGAAAAGTTCGCCAAAGATTACTCGCTGAAAATAAATTTTCAAAATACTTACTCTACGCCTTAGGTGAAATTATATTGGTGGTTATTGGTATTTTAATTGCGCTTCAAATAAATAATTGGAATGAAAATAAAAAAGAAGACAGAATAGCCAAGCAATCAATAAATGCCTTAAAATTTGATTTAGCCAAGGACATACAAACCCTAGAGACTGTTATAAAGAATTCCATTAAAGATAGTACGGATTTAGGGAGGTTAAGAAAGAAAATTTCCGATAAGAATATTACTCTCGATACACTTATCCATATTGCCCGCTTTGAATTTAATCCTTTTATACACCTCGGCATCTCCTTTAACAAAAATACCGCTATCAGCCTATTGTCAACCGGAAATATTAATTTATTGCCAAAAACAGTCCAACAACAATTATTGCTCCTAAATGCACTTCAAGATAGATATTTGCAAGTTTTCACGAACGACGTAGGTATTTATTTAGACAATACCATTTTATATTCCAGAAAGTATACCTTCAATGATTATGGCCACATCGATTCTAATTCGAAATTAGCAGATAGTATTTGGTCAAAAGCCTCATTTACCAGCCTTGGGGCAGAATTTAATGGCCTTATTGGTGTTAAATATAGTGATTACCATGGCTTGATACCTTCGCTACAGAATATCCATAAAGAAACCACCAAACTAATTGAACACTTAGAGACTTATAATTAAAAATCTTACTCAAGATATCTACAACTATGCCGCTAAACCAGTTAACCAAATACTTTAAAACATGACTAAATTTCCAAACGCCTTTGTAATCATTATAGGGGTAATCCTCTTTTCTTGGATTCTTACCTATGTTATTCCGCAAGGGACATATGAAAGAATAACTGATGAGCAATCCGGAATTACAGAAGTGGTAAGTAATTCCTATCAACAAATTGAACAGGATCATCTTTCTGCTTTTGACCTTATATTGGCCATTCCTAAAGGTATTGAAGGAAGGGCAGACGTAATTGTCTTAATTCTTTTGTTGGGTGGTTGCTTCTATGTCATAGAAAAAACAGGAGCACTGTCCCAAGGCTTGAGTAAACTTGTAGAGCTTTTAAAAGGGAAAGAGGTGCTTGCGTTGGTTATTGTATCCTTCATTTTTACAGCTGCAGGAGTTACCATTGGAATGCAAGAGGAGGTAATAGCCATGATTCCGGTACTTCTTCTTTTTGGTAAAAGTTTAGGTTATAATACCTATACCATAGTTTACATGAGTTATGGCTCCACGGTTTTGGGCAGTGCCTTTAGTCCCTCAAATCCGTTTGGGGTTGTAATTGCCCAGCAAGAAGCTGGTGTAGCGTTACTTTCGGGAAGTGAATTTCGCTTGATTGTTTTAGTCATTGCCTATCTGTTGTGGGTATGGTATCTTATACGATACGCCAATAAAAATCGAGTGGATAAAATTGAAATGTCTACAACTGGCGAGACAATGGACTTAAGGTCTAAAATAATCCTTTCCTTATTGTGTCTCACCTTTGGTATCGTCATTTATGGATTGCTAGAACTTGATTGGGGATTTATGGAAATGTCTGCCTGTTTTTTTACTTTGGGTATTTTTTCTGGTCTTATAGGAAAACTTGGTGTAAACCAAACCGGAGAAGCCTACATATCTGGGTTTAAAGAGATGATATTTGCCTCCGTAATTATAGGACTAGCCAACAGTATTTCATTACTTTTAAAAGATGGGATGATTATTGATTCTATAGTATATGGTCTATTTGGACCATTGCAATATGTATCTGCATCCATATCGGCCGTATTAATGATGGTTTCCCATACCATTTTACACTTTCCCATTCCTAGCTATTCGGGCCAAGCAGTGTTGACCATGCCAATTTTAGTGCCCCTTTCAGATTTAATAGGACTTTCACGACAAACTTGTGTACTGGCCTACCAATATGGCGCTATTATGGCAGACATGTTTGTGCCAACAAACGGTGCACTTATGGCCGTGTTGGCGGTTAGTGGAATTTCTTATAATAAATGGTTGCGTTTTGCCTTAAAACCAACATTGTTGATATTGCTCGTGGGAGCTATCAGTATTGTTGTGGCCATAGCTATCGATTATCAATAGGTAAATACCTGGATGTTTGACCTTTAAAACTGTTAGCAAAAATTTAATGGTTCATGTATTTAGTACCTTAGAAATAATTAACCAGTATTGACCATTGATAAACTTCTTTAGAAAAATTCATCAAAAACTACTAACTGAAAACTAGTTCAGTAAATATTTAATTTTTGCCATTGATGAAATTGTTCTTATACTAATGGAATTATGATTGCATTACAGGTCAATAACTGGAAAGAAGTACAAAAAACATGAAGGCTAGAACAAGAATAAATTGGCTTCCTATTACGGGAATTTGAGATTAATCTAGCCATATTGGATGAGACATTTTCTTTAAACCGTACGATCGTAAGTAAAAGTATTGGATTTGGTGAGCTTACAAGACCGTGTCTATAGAAAAAGATGAAAAAACACCTTCCTATCCTAAGTTAGGTGTCTTAAAAACTATTCTGTATGTATTCCATGCCAACAGAATTTGTCTTACTACATTGTACAACACATAATGACCAATATGGAAGCTTTACACTGTAAAACGGTTTGCGCTTTAACTAGGGCTACCTTATATGGGCTTTACATAAAATTTAGCAAACATGGCTTTAATTTTGCAAGTACCCTTACCAATAACGCATTGGTAAGGGATTGCATAGAAAGTATGAATGTGTAGTTTTATAATAGCTTATCAACTACTACCTATTGACAGATTCTAACCCAAGATTTTTATTTTTTGGCCTTACTATAAACTCCATCTAAAAATAAATAGCGATTATCGGTATCTATTTCAATCTGTTTACTTTCCGTATCCAATATCATTACGGGAGGAGTTGGATCCTTTGCTTCTGCAGAATTCCATACTGGTAATGTTTCCGCATTAGGATTGCCAGTCAAAATAAAGTTTGCAAAATACGCTTGCATGGTCTTAGAGACTTGATAATCTTCAGCTGTCCATGCATAATCATCAATTAAATGTAAATTCCCCATACAATATTCAATCTCACAAGCATGTGGTGCGCCAACTGGTTTTGGAGCTGATGATTCTTCCTCACCGCTTTTTTCTATAGTCCCACCAGCTAAACCAGACACCCTAGTATTATCAACTAATGATGGTCTAATTTTACTATATAAATAGCGATAAACAGGTTGCTTACTATTTTTTCGATGTAAATCGAACCATTTCCAAGTGCTATACGCTATAAACCTATCGGAAGCCAAAGCAGTTGCTGAAAGCTCAACTTCTTTTTCAGAACTATGTGGGTATAGTCCCAAAACTTCATCGGCATTGTCTGGATAATCATTTTTCACCTTACTTACAAAATTCTCCTCAGTATAAGGTTTACCTTGCATATAGGCCCCACCGGGAATCTCTGCGGAATTCCAACCTAACAAAAGTGGGACTTGCGCTTGTTCCTTAGCTTCAAATATTTCTGGCAATGATTTTGGCAAGAAATAACCATCAATCACGGGAGAGAATCCAAATCTGCCAGATTCATTATATATTTCATATACTTCCCTTGTAGAAAGACTACGTAATTGCGCTATTGAACTAAAACCGGCCTTTGCTATAAATTCAGACCCTATTTTCTCCGCTTCTTCTAAAGGAATTGGTGGCATTGTCGGATGTATACTTGCACCACTTTCACCTATAGCACCAGCAATTAGGTTCTTAGATAATGGCGACGCCATATGTTGGCTAACTCCAATAGAACCTGCAGATTCCCCTGCTATGGTAACTTTTTTTGGATTACCCCCAAAAGCTTTAATATTGTCCTGTACCCATTGTAAGGCTGCATTTTGGTCTAATAAGCCATAATTTCCCGATGCATTATATGATGCTTCTTTCGTTAGTTCAGGATGAGCCAAGAAACCAAAGACATTTAAACGGTAGTTTGTGGTAACAACAACCATACCTTTTTTAGCCATGCTTCTGCCATCATATCTAGGTTCAGAAGCGTCCCCTGCAACATTACCTCCTCCATAGAAATAAACCAATACTGGCAATCCTTCTGTATTTCGTTTAGCAGGTGTCCACACGTTTAAATACAGGCAATCTTCACTTAGTCCTGCAGATCTGGAATCCATATCGCCAAAAACCATGGTTTGCATTGGTCTTGGGCCAAAGCTTTTGGTTTCCTTTACCCCTTCCCAAGGATCCAATGGCTGTGGTGCTTTCCATCTAAGATCATTAATGGGTGGTTTGGCAAATGGTATACCAAAATACGTCTGAATGTTATCATGTGAATTGTAGTTGCCTTCAATTATGCCATTGGTTAATTTTACTTGTACGGCAAATGCATTTTTATCTTGTGCCATAACATTAATTTGTTGTATCAAAACTAAAAATAAGATGAGCTTTTTCATTGTCTTTAATTGGTTAATTCTTTATTGTCTCAATTTATAACAATAATACTATATTTTTAAATTTAAATGGAATTTTATTGAAAAAACAGACAACCTCAGCTTGGAGCTAAAACATTTATGAGGCAAACTACGTTATAACCTGCCATTCCAGAATATCTACTTGCCTGGTATATTAATTGAGGAAATTATATTAATTTTCCCATGACTTTATCACTACCATAAATAAATTCAAATGAAAAAATATTTACCATCCATCATTTTACTACTAATTTCTACATCTTGTCTTGCCCAAAGCACAAACACAAAAACCTTAGATAAATTCAAGGAACTAAAGGTCTACGATAGAATCATAGTAGCATTGGTAAAAAGCAACGAAAACAAACTAGTCATTTCTGGGGACGACAAAGATGAAGTTAATATATCCAACAAAAACGGATTATTAAAAATTAAGATGGCGTTTGATAATTTCATGGATGGTGACGAGGCAAAGGCAACGCTTTATTATACCGAAGAACTAACCCTATTGGACGTAAATGAAAATGCCAAAATTATCTCTGATGAGACCTTCAAAGGTAATTCTGTTGAAATCAAAGGCCAAGAAGGTGGCATTATTGATTTAAAAGTAGATTTAGACAATGTTTTCATTAGGTCTGTTTCCGGTAGCGAAATAACGCTAACAGGTAAAAGTAATAAACAAGAAATTTCTGTAAATACGGGAGGTAAAGCCTATAACAAAGATTTAAACACAAAGGAGACCGTAGTAACAGTAATGGCTGGTGGCAGAGCAGATGTTAGGGCCACTGATGCTATTAACGCAAAAGTAAAGGCGGGCGGCTCTATATATATTCATGGTAAGCCAAAGAATATTTCAAAGGATAAAGTTTTTGGCGGTAAGATAACGGAAGTAGATTAATGTTATTGACCTATGGCCATAGCATCAAATGAAACCAGCGCCCTCTTTTCAAATTGAGGGGTTACTTCTATAGGATTGCAACAGATTTCACAATCTTCTATGTACGATTGCTTAGAAACAGAAGGATCCATTAACATGGAAATCTCTTCCCAACAATAAGGACATTGAAAAAAATGTTCGAACATGGTATTAAATAAAGCTACTTTTTTTAGCCGTTTTTTAATTGTTTTGTCAGCTCTTCCAGCGTCATTTTTTGGACCAAGTTCTCTGTAGTGGATGTAAGTATAACCTCATCGCTCAATTTAAGTTGTAGGGAATCATCTTCATAATCTAAATAAAGATCATCTTGACTGGCTTTTAAATCTTCCAATTTAACATCAAACCTTTTTCTTAAGGTAATACCATCTCCCCTGTTTGATAGTTCAAAACCAGAATAATCAAACAAACGTTTTAGTCCGCCAAGAAAACTTAAACCTATAAAAACCAATGCTGCAACGGCAAATTTAAATGCCAAGGTAAAAACATCCAGCTCTTCACCATTTACAAATGTCATAACTAGGTTTACAATGCCATATATACCAATAAAAAAAACTATCAAACCTAAAATCACAGCAAGAATATCAGTTAACATGGCTTTGGTTGTTCTTGTAATTACTAGGCCATTTTCGTCCCTATTGGCGCTTAATCCATAGTCCTTAAGATACTCAAGGTTTTTTATTCCCGCTAATTTATCTGATATGGCTTGATCTAAATCTGAAATATTCTCGTTTAGATTCCTTTTTGCCAATTCTTCCTTTAGACATAATTGCGACTCAAAAGTCAACAAAGCATGATCTTCCAGTAATTCTAAAAGCTCCTTGTCCGATTTTTCACTGTACATGTATTATACTTTAATTTTATGGAACTTAAAATGCTACATTTAATAATTGACCTGTGAGCTGAAGCAATTGTAATTCTGCTAATTTAGCATCATACTTGGCCAAATTTTTATTGGTTTGTGCATTCAACAAATTTATTTGCGCTTGCCTAAACTCTATTGATGTTATTCTACCCAATTGAAACTGTTCCTTTGAACGTTCAAAATTATTTTGATTGGTAATCACGTTCTGCTCTTGAATCCTATAAATATTCAGCCTATTCTCGTAGATGGCCATTGCATTTTGCATGTCCCTATTTACCTCTAGCTCTACTTGCTTTTTTAACAATTCTTGATTTGCATAGGTGATTTTAGCGTTTTTAACCCGTATCATAGTACCACCACCATCAAACAAATTCCAAGTTAAACTAGCTCCCAAACCTAGACTATATGTTTGATTATTAGTCCCAGGAAAAAATGCAGAGGCAGCACTTTGGTTTAAGTTCCATCCATAAGACCCTGTTAAGCCTATGGTTGGTAAAAAACCAGACTGACTTACTTTTATATCATATTCATTAATCTTTAAATTCCTCTCCGTTTGCAAAATTGCCGCGTTATTGGAAATAACCTCATCCATATATTCAACAATTTTTAGTTTTGGAATAAATATTACTGTAGTGTCTACCCGAAAATTTTCATTTAAATTTTGATTTAAAACAACATTCAAATCCCTTTTGGCATTAGTCAATTGTTGATTCGTATTTAACAAATTAATACTATCATTGGTTACATCAACCTGGGCATTTAAAATATCAAGTTTGGTATTCTGTCCAAATTCAAACGCATATTCCGCTCTAGTAATTCGTTGTTTTGAAATTTCTAAAGCTTGTGCCTGTACATTTTTGTTTTCGGTTAATCTGGCAATCTCAAAATAAATACTGAACATTTGAACTATAGTATTCTCGATGGTCTCACGCGCTTGTAATCCACTTAATTGATATTGTTCTTTTAATCTCTTGTAATTATACAATCTACCAAGACCATCAAACAAAGTATAATTCGCATTTAAACCCGCACTATATCTTTGCGCTTCTGCTTTATTAATTTCTACATCAGGAAACGGAAGTGGTCCCCCTGTATTTGGGTCCGTAACCACATTATTTAGTGAATCCAAAACAAACCTACCTGGAAATTCAATATTAGAATCATCTCTATTATAATTAGCTCCAGCGGTGGCCGTTAATGTTGGTAAATACCCAGAATTTAACATGCTTGCATTATTCTCTGCAATATCTACTTGATTCTTAGCAATCTCAATACCAAAATTATTTTCCAAAGCCTTAGCAACCGCCTCTTCTTTAGAAAGTAAATCTTCTTGTGCGGATGCACTATAAAGTGTGCCCAAATAAATTAAGGCAGTAATTTTAATTCTTATCATTACAATTTTCCTTCTAATTCTTTTTGTGATTTTGAATGCTGTCCAATTACGCCAGTAACACCGTTAGAACCATGTTTGCTATGACCCTCTAAATGAGCAGCTTCCACCTGTTCCTTAATGGCACGTTCCACTTCCTCTTTGGTAATCTTATGCCCTGAGGCCAACATTCTATTTTTAGATTTTAGATTATTACTAAATGATAAGAAAAGAGGCAACATAAGTAAGGTTAAGATGGTTGCGATACCAATGCCATATGCTATGGATATGGCCATAGGTTTAAGAAATTGCGCCTGTCTACTAGTTTCCGCCATCAATGGTGCCAAACCGGCAATGGTTGTTATTGAAGTTAGAAAAATGGCACGGAACCTAGATTTGCCTGCCTCAAAAATAGCATTGTCAAAAGTCATACCTTCTTTTAAGTTACTATTAAATTTACCTATTAGCACCAATCCATCATTTACCATAATACCAACAAGTGCTATAATACCTAAAAGTGAAATTACATTAATTGGAAAATCGTGTATCCAATGCCCCCAGGCTACAGCCGTAAAACTAAATGGCACCAAAAGCAATAACATAAGCGGTTGACTAAAACTTCTAAATGTAAAGGCTATGGTGATGTAAATGAGTAATATTACAGTAAAGCCAACAAGCTTTAAAGAACCTGTAAGCTTACCCAACTCCCTATTCTGACCTTCATAGGATGCCGTAACCGTAGGATATCTAGATTGTATATCTGGCATAATTACATTTTGGATCTCAGTCATAATCTCAGTCGGACTATCCTTAATATCCTTCATATCGGCCGAAACTTGGATTTCCCTTCTCCCTTCCAATCTGTTAATCGCAACATCGCCTCTTTCTATCGTGTAGTCCGCGATTTCCTTAAGTGGCACACGCTCGCCGGTAGGTGTTGCAATTCGCATATCATCCAAATTGGTTATAGAAGATCGATCTTCACGATCATACCTCACCCAAACCCTAATCTCATCTTGAGCTCTTTGAAAACGCTGTGCCTGTACCCCAAAGAAACCAGACCTTACTTGGTTCATGACCGTTCTTAAATCTAAGCCCAACAAGTACGCATTTTCCTTTAACTGTAAGCGAATTTCTTTTATTCCCGCAGGATCATTATCCGATATGTCCTTTAATCTTGAATTATTTTGCAACACACCCTTTAACTCACTTTTTGCCGCCTTTAATTCCTCAATATTATTCCCCAAAAGGGACACAGATACAGGTGAACCTCCAAAATTACCACCAGAACCATATATTAGACTCTCAACACCTATCACAGGGCCAACTAATTCTTGCACCCTATTTGTAATCATATCAGATACGATTTCATCTGGTCTTTCTTCACCAGGCAACAGGTTAATTGTAAGTTGTGCGGTAGAAGATCCTGGACCTAATCGCCTAATAATGTTTTCATAAAGCACCTTGCCCGTTCCCTTCAGATATTTCTCCGTTAATTCCTGGTTTACAATTTCCGTTTTATCCTCAATCAGAGTAATAATAGAATCTGTAATCTTTTCATTAGTACCATTAGGCATCTGCAACTCAATACTTACCCTATCACTGGCAACACGCGGAAAAAATGCAGTTCTGATAATACCACCACCTACTGAGCCAAAAGTCAATATAAGGGCCATTGCAAAAAAGCTGAACGTAAGTACCTTGTACTTCATGGCAAACCTTAAGGAAGGGGCGTATAACTTATCTCGCATCCAAGTCATAAAACGATCTCCAGACTCATTGATAATTCGAAGCTTGGCAAAAGCTTTTGCCAAGCCTTTTTTTGGCCTATTATTCAATGGTTGTAGCGCTTTTGAATGTGCCAAGTGAGCCGGTAGAATAATCAACGCCTCTATTAATGACACTACCAGTGTTAGGATTACAATTACAGACACTTCTCCAAAAAACTCACCAATCCTACTATCCAAAAACAAGAAAATAGAGAATGCCAAAATTGTGGTGATGATGGCAGAAATAATTGGAGGCAATACCTCTAAAGTGCCATCTACCGCCGCTTGAACAGGTGATTTGCCTTTTTCATAATGTTGATAAATATTCTCCGCGATAACGATACCATCATCTACCAGAATACCTATTACGATAATCATACCGAATAAGGAAAGTACGTTTATGGTAACATCAAAAAATCCTGCAAAAACAAACATCCCTAAAAAAGCCACCGGAAGACCAAAGGCAACCCAAAATGCCAAACGGGTATTTAGAAACAGGGAAAGGAAAATAAGCACCAAAATCATACCCATGATAGCGTTCTCGGTTAATAGCTGAGTACGCTGCACCAGAGTAGTGGATTGGTCCGATACTATATCTAAAGTGACATTGTTATATTTCTGGTTAAAATCTGCTATATACTCTTTTACCTTATCAGCAGAACCAATTAAATCTTCAGTATTTGTACTGGTAATAGAGGTGTTGACCGATAAATTACCATCAAAATATGAGGCGTTAGGATTCTCTGCAAACCTATCCCTTATATCGGCAATATCCTTTAATCGGATGGTACTACCAGATGGATCTGCCTTAATTATCAAGTTAGATAGTTCATCGCCATAATAAGAACGGTTATTTGCCCGAATTAAGTACTCTTCAGCATCTGTCTTTATATTACCACCGGTCACTAAAATATTAGCGTTGCCAACGGCTTGGGCAACTTCAGAAAATGAAATTCCATATGCCAACAAACTGTTTTCATTAACCGCAATTTCAATTTCTTCGGCAGGATAACCAGAAATCTCAATTTGTGAAATACCATCTATGGCCCTTAGGTCATTTTCTATTTGCCTACCAACACTTTTTAAAGTTGCCAAAGGTATATCCTCACCGCTAATAGCAAAATTTATGGTTTGCCTAACAGCCTCTAATTTGGAAACAATCAGTGGCTCCATACCTGTTGGGAAAGTGGGCACCCTATCTACTGCATTTTTCACTTCTAGTAGCATAAAATCTATATCCCTGCCTTTCTCAATTTCTATATTGATAGTACCGCTGTTTTCCCTTGAAGTTGACGTTACCCTATCTACTCCTTCCAGCCCTTTAAGATTATCCTCAATTTTTAAGACGATTCCTTCTTCTACCTCTTGCGGCGAAGCTCCTGGGTAAGTTATGCTTATAGAAATGTTTTTAGAATCCGTCAATGGGAAGAAAGAAGACTTAAGTGATCTTGCCCCAACAATTCCAAACAACGCAAACGAGATGACCACAACGTTTACAGCAACGTGGTACCTAATGAAGTATTCAATAATTTTTCGCATCAACCTTTGGTGTTATCAGTTTTGTCTTCATATACTTTTACAGACATACCGGTGTAAGCACCTATTAAGGGCTTGGACATTATGGTAAGACCGTCTGGAACATCTTTTAGAACAACACGTTTATTAGAAAAATAAACCGGTTTAACATCTATTAAATCAAGTATGGAATCCCGAACAACAAATATTTTATTGCCCTCTAGCAATAAACTTCTATCTATTTCTATAGCATTTTCCTCTTTTTTTGCATCCAGGTTCGCTTCTAGATACATACCCTCTTTAAGATCTTTGCTTTTTACTTCTATATAGGCTTTTGTTGTTTGTGACGCTTGGTCTACCCTACCATTTATTCTGGCAACCGTACCAGTATAGGTTTTATTGTCATCTAAATTGGTTAGTTCCACAGATTCCCCTACCTTAAGTAGATCGGTGTATGTTTTACTAACGGAAACTTCCAACTCATATACATCTGGATTAATAAATTCTCCCAATTTCTGACCAGACCTAACCAAGGTCCCCTCTGTTACCAAAGCTTCAGTTAACACACCGGTAAACGGGGCGACTATTCTGTACTTTGAAAGCCTCTGTTCTAAATTTTTAACATTATAGTAACTTGTTAAAATTCCTCTGCCCGAAATGAAAAATCGTTCGTTCTCTGTGGACATTTCTGGAAGGCTAGGTACACTTTTGGTTAAATCAAATGAATTTAAGTATTCTTGCCATTTAGGATATATTGCTGGGTAATCCAATCTTAAATCTGGCATTATTGATGTTAGATCGTTGTAAAAATTACTTTTTGCAGATTGGACACTTGCCGCATATTCCTCAGCATCAATCTTTATTACAGTCTCCCCTTTGACAAAAGATTGACCTTCTTTAAATAACTTACCTCCCTTTCTAAAAACACCTTGCACCTCAGCATAAAGCTCAACACGCTGTTTAGCAGATAAATTCCCATTGGCAGTAACAATAATGGGCACAGTCTTATTTTCTACCACTTCGGTAAAAACTGTTTTTACCACTTTTTGAGCTCTGGGTTTAAATGTTTTTTTGTTATCTACAATCATTTTAGCCATGAATAATGATAACACAATCAGTACAATACCTAGACCGGTAAAGATAATTTTTCGCATTTGGTTTTGGTTTAAAACTTTAGTTATGACTACGCTTAACAAATTTGGTTTAAATGCAGAATCAAATTAATTTCATGTTAATTGGAATTATAAAAGACCTACGTTCATTATAACCATTGTTCCTATTGAATCTATGCGGATATATAAACAATTAGGACGAACCTTATTAACATTCAAATCTTCCCAAATAATAATTTGCCCGCGTATGGCACAATACTCTATAAATATTGGTTTGACCTTACAATCAATGGGCGAAGCTACAAAAAAACAGTACTGCACTACGGAAGATGCTAGGTTAAAAATTTCATAAAAATTTAACATCTTCTAAAACTCAGGCACAAAAAAAGGGATGCGTGTACATCCCTTTTACCAATATGCTAACGGAATTAATTATTAGAATCCTCAAATTGTGTTTTTGCCAGTCTAGTGCGATTGATGGCATCATTTTTAAATTTCATATTCAAAAACTCATCATCACTCTCAAAAGTGGCAATACCTTCAGACCTAGAATTTAATAATGAGCGGATAGATTTGAAGTTATTCCCTTGTAATTGAACAAACTTTAAATTTTTAAGCCTTGCAATACTCTGGGGTAAATTCCCTTCAAATTGATTATTTGAAAGCACTAAGTCTTCAAGTTTTTTCAATCCCTCAAAATCTATTTCTATGCTTCCATGCAACTTATTACCAAAAACCTCCAACATTGTTAAATCTTCTAAATTCATTATTGATTTTGGCAGACTACCTTCTAGGAAATTACTTGAAAGATTCAATACTTTTAATGTAATGGCTTCACCTATTTGCTCCGGAATTTTTCCGCTCAAAGAATTATTGAATAGTGTTAATTCCTGTAAACTATTGTCTTTGTCAAAATTTTTGGGAATTTCACCAGTTAAATTGTTCATTTCTAATTTGACCGTTGTTAGACTTTTAATACTTAACAAAGATGGTGGAATACTACTAGTCAAATTATTAAAAGATAAATCTAGCACCTTTAAGTGCTTTAATCCCCCTATACTTTTTGGAATATTACCTTTTAAGCCATTTCTGTGTAGATTAATTTCCGATACATGTCCATTTTCTAATACAACCCCATGCCATGTTTCTATGCCAGCCTCTAAATTCCATTTCACATGCCAGTTGTCTCCGTCTGTCTTCTTATAAAATTCTTTAAGGACACTTTTTTCTAACTGTGATACCTGGGCTCTAAGGGAAATAGTAAAAAGTGAAAAACCAAAGAATAGAAAATAACTTAAAAAACGTTTCATACTATACATAATTAACAAACTAACCTTAACCATACAAAACCTATTTTTGGCTGTAATTCTTTATGGGTGCCAATCTAAATGACACATACTTATCTATAACGTGACATTTTCATAAATATGACTTAGCAATAAAAAAAAAGAGATATTTAACATATCTCTTTTTTAACCAAACTAACTAAAAGTGTAAACTACTCTTATTCTTCAATATCTTCAAATTTTGTATCGGCCATTCTTGTCTCCTTAAACTTAAGATCCCTAAAGTCTATTTTCCTGTCTTCTTTGTCATAATCAAACACCAAATATTCCTTAGTTTCCATCATTTCCAAATTCTTGAAGGAAGAGAATTTATTGTTCTGTATTTGAAATACTTCTAAACTTGCCAGCTGTTCAAATTCCTTAGGAATTTCACCATTAAGACTATTATTTGCCAATACGAGTTCCTTCAAATTTTTAAGGTTACCCATTTCTTTAGGTATTGCACCCTCTAAGGTATTTTCAAAAAGACCTAATGATTCTAGAGATGTTAACTCACCTAACGAGCTGGGTATATCACCTTTAAGCGTATTACTTGAAAGATTTAATATTTTTAAATTTTTGATATTACCAATACTCTCAGGTATCTCACCGCTAAGAAAATTGTTGAAAGCTGAAAATTCTTCTAAGACCACCAAATTACCTATTGATGTAGGAATTTCGCCTTTAATTCTATTCATTTCCAATTTCAATACCTTAAGTTTTGATAACGATGCGATCTCTGACGGCAATTCCCCGGTAAGTGAATTAAAAGCAAGATTAAGGACCTCCAAATGTTTAAGCTCAGCTATAACGCTTGGGACTTGGCCCATTAAATTGTTGTGGAACAAATTGATCTCAACAACCTTATCCTCTACAACCTTTACCCCGTACCATTTTGTTACAGGAGCATTTAGGTCCCATTTTTTTACCCAATGGTTTCCATTAGTGCTATTATATAAGCCAATAAGGGCTTTCTTCTCCGCTTTGGACACCTCAGCATAGCCTACACTAGTAGCGAACATCGTCAATAAAAGTATTACGTAAATTTTCTTCATCTTAAATCAGTTTAGGAATAGACCTGCTTTAAACATATTTTTAGGAATTATCCTACAAATCTATTGTAATAACGTCTAAAAGTCAAAAATTATCGTTGAATGCGATTTGATTGTTGTAAAAACCTATAAATGTGTGGTGAACACAATAAAAATGTATGTGAAGGTTATCCTAGGCCATCTATTTGAATAGTAAGATTTTCCCATTTTTGCATCTTCTCCTCCAACGATGCTTTCTTTGCTTGGTATTTATCAAAGAAATTTGGTTTGGCAATTGTTTTATCATAATTCAACAATAGCTCATGATCAATAGTTTTTATCTCTTTTTCTAAACTGGCTATTTTACTTTCTAAGGTACTTAATTGATTTTTTAAACTTTTTATTTTTTTTTGCTCTTCAAAAGTGTTGTTCTTTTGTTGCGGTTTTTTTTCAGGGATAACCGTCTGCTTTTTTTCTATAGCCCTAAAATCATCGACCTTTCTTTGCTCAAGATAAAAATCTATATCCCCTAAATATTCTCTAATCTTTTGATCCTTAAACTCATAGACTTTATTAGTAAGTCCTTGTAAAAAATCCCTGTCATGAGAAACTAATATTAAAGTACCTTCAAAATTAAGGCAAGCTTGTTTTAGCACATTCTTAGATTTAATATCCAAATGGTTTGTTGGCTCATCCATTACCAAGACATTAAATGGCTGTAATAGCATCTTGGCCAATGCCAACCTATTGCGCTCACCCCCAGAAAGCACTTTTACATATTTCTCTACCTCATCTCCACGAAACAGGAAGGAACCTAAAATATCCCGGACCTTACTTCTATTTTTTTCATTGGCAGCATCAATCATAGTATCTAAAATGGTTTTATTTCCATCTAAATATTCTGCCTGGTTTTGTGCAAAATATCCAATTTGCACATTATGTCCGAGTTTCAGATGCCCTTTATGCTCCAGCTCACCAATTATAATTTTGGCCAACGTAGATTTACCTTGTCCGTTTTGACCCACAAAAGCAGTTTTACTATCACGTTCTATCAATAGATTAATATCGCTCAATACATGTTTTTCGCCATAACTTTTTGCAAGCTCCTCGATTTCCACGACAACCTTACCTGGAGTTACGGATACAGGGAAGCGAAGGCTCATTACACTATTGTCATCCTCATCTACCTCTATACGCTCTATTTTATCTAATTTTTTTATTAGTGACTGAGCCATAGAGGCTTTGGTGGATTTGGCCCTGAATTTTTCGATTAAGCGCTCTGCCTGCTGTATCTCTTTTTCTTGATTTTTTTGTGCATTTAACTGCTGCTGTTTGATTTCATTACGCAAAACCAAATATTGGGTATACGGTTTATTATAATCATAAATCCTGCCCAAAGAAATTTCTATGGTTCTGTTGGTCACATTATCCAAGAACATTTTATCGTGCGAAACAATCATTACCGCACCGGTATACCCATTTAAAAATTGTTCAAACCAAATAATAGACTCAATATCCAAATGGTTTGTTGGCTCATCTAACAACAAAACATCATTACTTTGAAGCAATAATTTTGCAAGCTCAATTCGCATGCGCCAACCACCAGAAAAAGTTTCGGTCTTTTTATCAAAATCCTCTCGCTTAAAACCTAAACCCTGAAGTATCTTCTCTGTTTCCCCTTGGTAATTATATCCCCCTAAAATTTCATAATGACTGGTTATGTCACTAAGGTCTATAATTAGTTGGTTGTATGATTCACTTTCATAATCTGTACGTTCTGCCAATTGATGATTAATATGGTCTAGTTTTTCCTCTAAGACCTTAATTTCCTCGAATGCTTGGTATGCCTCCTCCAATACGGTCCTACCTTGTACGAAATCTATATCTTGACGTAAAAACCCTATTTTTATGTCCTTCTCAATAGCAATGGTACCTGAATCTATCTGCATATCCTTAGAAAGCAGTTTAAGCAATGTAGATTTACCAGCCCCGTTTTTACCCACAAGCCCCACTCTATTGCCGGCATTTAACCTAAAAGATATTTCCTCAAATAAATATTCGCCTCCAAAGGAAACCGAGAGATTGTGAATGTTTAGCATTTTAATGTAGAAATTAATTCAATAACAGGTCAATCCTGTACTTTTGTAAAAAGTTTTGCAAATGTTAAAAAAAGGAAACAAACTCTACAGTATTTTAACAGGAAGTTGTCCTAAATGTCATGAAGAAAGCATGTATGTGGATAAAAAACCCTATCATATAGGCAACTTGTTCAAAATGCATGACAGATGTAGTCATTGTAATACCAAATACAAAATTGAACCTTCCTTTTTTTATGGAGCTATGTATGTAAGTTACGGAGTAGGAATTGCGTTTGCGGTAGCGGCATTTGTAATAGCTAGGTTAGTATTAGGCACTACATTAACTACTGCTTTTATAGCCATTGTGATTACAATGATAGCGTTTATGCCTATTATTATAAGACTATCTAGAAATATTTGGATAAACTTCTTTATTTCTTACGATAAAAATGCAGTGAAAACTAGAGATTAGATTTGGACTTAAACCTTTCAATGTCCACCTCTTGATTTAAATGTTTTCCGTTTTCCAAATAGTGATATAAATGTTCTGATGCCCAAGGTGCAATCATAACACCATGCGAACCAAAGCCGTTTAAGATTGCAAACTTATCATGTTCTGGATGCTTTCCTAACAATGGTCTTCTATCGCTAATAGTTGGCCTTATCCCAGCTTCGTGACCAACAACTTCATATGAACATTTTATAGTTGCGTCTAACTTATTCAACAATTCCATTTTAGCTTCATTTGTTGGAAGGTTGGTTTTGTCCCACCTTTCATAATTTGCGCCTATTTTATATAAATCATCACCTAAAGGGATAATAAAAATGGAAGATTTTACAGCATTGATCTCTTTGAGTGCACTGGATTTTATAATTAAGTATTCCCCCTTAGAGCCTTGAAGTGGTAAATAATTAAAATAGGAATTAAACTTGAGGCCATAACCTTCCGCAAAGACAATTTTTCTAGCCTTCAATTCTTTATATTCAACATAATCATTATTGATAACCACCTTACCATGTTCAAAAGATTCTGTTACCAATTGATGGTTGGTTAGCAAATATTTTTTATAGGTTTCTATGAGTAGACGTGTGTCCAACTTTGTAGTACATAACACTTCCCCAAAATCAAATGGGGCATCTATGTTTAGGTTTTTATTATGAACTAAGGTAGTTGCGAGAAACCGTTTTAAACTAGGTTTGTCAGTTGCCTGAAACCAACTATTTTGTTCTTCTATTGAGTTTAATCTTCTTAACACTGGCAGTTCAGAATTAAGTTTAACTGAAAACTCTTTTTCAAATTTTGCATAAAAAGAGTTTGCAATAGGCAATAATTCCTTTGCATGCCAAGCAAGTGTGAATCGCTTTAAGATTACTGGATTGGAAATCCCCCCAGCTACCAACGAAGAAGTCTGCGAATCATCATTATAAACAACATATTCTTTATTGTTTTTCCTGAGGGTCTCACAAAAAGAAGTACCTGCAAGCCCTAATCCTACGACAATATAATCTACCATTTTGCAAAGGTAAGTATAAAGAAAAAGCTCCGATAAAATTATCGGAGCCTTTGTTTTATTGAATTGGAATTGTTTTGCGAGCTTAGTAAGCCCACATATCTTGTTCTCTATCTCGGATCGCTTCTTTAATGCGTTTTGCTTCCAATAATTGAAATAAAGCATTATCAGCAATATAATCACTTACCTTGCGATCGCCATGCACATTATCCTCTTTATAAATAACTGCATTGAATCTTCTCGCATTAAGTAGCATATCAAAAGAAATAGGCTGAGCAGAATTAAGTTGGTTAAATACTTTTGCCTCATGTAATATTTCACGAGAATCTGGATACCATACCCAGAATAATTCAACTTTATCTGGATTCTCATCATCAATAAAATTAACATCTGGTGCAACAGGAGCAATTCCTAACAAACGATATTTCAATTCTCCTTGGCGTTTATCAAAATACCACATACCCTTTATACGGTATTCTTCAATATCCGCTGCAGTGATGTCCCTTCTGGTTATAAACTCTTCTGAAACTTGCTCACCAGCGTTCATTTGCTCATAACCATAATCCAATGTATCTGTTAGTTGCAAAGAAGCAGAAAGGTCACTAAATTTCCTTTTTTCAGTGAAATAAGAATCTGCATAAACTTCTAGGTTGCCACTTTTAATATTTTTGATCAACACTTGGTATAAAGACCTTCTATCCTTTCCTATGTCCATTGTATCCGTAGGGTAGTATAATGGGAAATTTACACGCTCATCCAAATCTATGGTTTCCCATAAAGTTTTAGACCAAAGAATATCCCTATCATCTACATAACCGTATTCTAAAGGCGCATCATTATCCACCATTTTTTGCTCTTCGGTTCTTATACCTACATCCTGTGGCCTTTTAGCATTTAAAATATTTGCTTGGGCCATCATGGAAGCCGGCAATATTGTTACGGCTCCTATTACTAAAACATTCTTCCAATTCATGTTTGTTACACTTTAAAATTATCCGGACAGGTTAACCTGTCCGGTATATTTATAGTACTTAATTAGTTTGTAATCTCCACAACTACCGGAGATACTTTTTTCAATTTATAACTTTTGTTATTTGTAATATAAGCCTCAATATCAAATATTTGAACTACATCACCTCTTTTTGCACGTTGAAGTGCGGACTTGGCCCTTGCATCCATTTTGTTACCATTTACGCTAACAGTTGGTTGTCCAGGCACTTTAAATTTAAAACCACTAACCGCAAGGTTAAGATCAAAATCGAAATCAGCCAAATCTGCTCCAATAGTAGCGATCTCTACATTTTTACGCGGCAATTTCACACTACCTGGTTGCTTACTCAATGTACCTTCTGGTCTCGGAATATCTTTAATCCTAAACTCTGCCGGAGTTGAAATTCGCTGACCATCTGGCAATGTACCAGAAGCTGTGATAGTTACGGTTCTACCCGTTCCAGGGTTCATGATATACTTACTACCACTTACCGCTTTTAAACCGGGAGCAGAAGCACTTACCTTATTATCTGGAATACCAGGGATCGATATAGACATTGGGTTGGCCACGCCACGGTAAACAACATTCATTTTGTCCGCTGCGATAAGAGCCGCGTTTGGCTTACTAATGGTCGCGAAGCTATTGTTAACCTCAACTGGAATTTCCTCGCCATCTTGCATAAAGTAGATAGTACCTTTTACTTCATGGTCTCCAGCTGCACCGGAACCAATCAACATTTTTATACCACCTGCCTCTAGCTTATAATCAGAACCTTCAGATAGTTTTCTGCCATCCAAAGTTAACTCTGCCCTCACCGGTGTAGAAGAATTATCAGTTTTACTAATGATAATTTTACCATCATACTTTTCACCTGTGTAATAAGCAGATTTTGTTGCGGATAATGAAGTAGCAAAGTTCTTTAAAGAAACTTGGTTAGTCAACTCACCTTCCAACATCGATTTTAAAGCTGCTTCCTCAGTAATCTTAACATCTGCCTGAAGCTGCGTTAATTTAGCCAAAGAGGCTACTAAAGGATAACCTTCATAATGATAGTTGATCCAATCTTGCTTTGTACCATCTCTTTTTTCAACTTTACCGTTCTCATCTCCCGTTTGGAAACGTTCAATAACAGAACTCTTTAAAGATGCTGGAACAATTGCAGCTACTTGATCTCTATACTCTGTAAGTCTCTTCATGAATTCCTGTCCACCATCTGAAAGGTTGTCACCTTGAAAAAACTTTTGGTCCAAATAATCAGCGTTGTCCATACGGGCATAGTCCTTTGGATCTTCCAACCCTTCGGTCATACCTGTTTTAAGCGACTCTAAATATTCAAAATACTCTTGGGACATGGACTTGATTTTCTGGGCATTCTGGTACAGCTTTTCATATTTAGCTGCATCTTCAGATGCTTTAGTCTCAAGACTACCTAAGAACGCTTCGTTACTTGCGGTTGTCTTTGCGTTAGAAGTCTCTAGCTTTTCATTCATTATACCGAATGCCGCTAGCACTTCTTTACTCATATTTAACGCCAGCATAGCGATGAAGATCAAATACATTAAGTTGATCATCTTCTGACGTGGTGTTGCTTTTCCTCCTGCCATGGGTTTTTTTATTTAATTAGATTTTAATTAATTCTTGATTTGGGTTGGTTAAAATCCAATTAGTTTCTGTTCATTGCAGATAACATACCACCATATACACCGTTCAATGAAGAAAGGTTTGTAGATAAAGAAGCCATTTGTTCTTTAAGAGCACTCGCGTTTTGTACTACTTCTTCGTTAACAGAAGCTTGTCTGCTTGCACTTTCTAACTGTACTTTATAAAGACTATTTAAAGACTCCATTTGAGCTGCAGCCTGTACCATTTCATCAGAATATTTTTTAGTTGATTCCATTGCATCTACTGTTGGGGCAATACCTTTTGCCGCACCTTCAAAGTTTTTAATGCTAGAACCTAAGCTTTCCATTAAGTTGGCATCTACACCAGCTTCCTTTAAAAGGTCATCTAATTTTTTAGATAAAGATGTTTCAGCTTCTTTAATTTCAGACATTTGGTTTTTCTTAGGGGCAGAAGTTGCTCCACCAGCCAATTCCGGATAAACCAAAGACCAATCATATTCATCGTCTACCGGCTCAAATGCACTAATTGCAAAAATAAGTGCTTCTGTAATAAGACCTACTGCTAATAATAGACCACCTGTTAGTGGGCCAAATTCCCAGTGAAGAATCTTGAACAATGCACCAATAATTACTACCGATGCTCCTAGGCCATAGGCCATATTAAATAATTTTTTTGTTGATTTTGACTGTGCCATGATTTTAATTTAATTTAAGGTTTAATAAAAAAGATTTGGTTAAAATTTGATTTGAAATTATTTATAAAATACTATTATTATTTACTATTTATCTTATTGGGTAGAGTCTTCCTCTCCCATATAATCTTGTACTGTTCTAAATCCTATGTAGCTGCGTGCCGAATCTGCATACTCATAATCCCTTGTACTTACTTGAAGGAAATAGGCAACATCTTTCCAAGAACCACCTCTAATAACTTTTCTGGTATTCGATTGGTCTCCACCGTTAGGATTCATTGTAGATACATAATCGTATGCACTTGGATCATAACTGGAATTTGTCCATTCAGAAACATTACCGGCCATATTATATAAGTTGAAATCATTTGGCTCATATGACTTGGCCTCAACAGTATAAAGTGCCGCATCTGCCGCGTAATCGCCTCTCTGAGGTTTAAAGTTGGCCATAAAACAACCCGTATCACTGATTACGTAAGGACCACCCCAAGGATAGGTTCCACCTTCAATACCACCTCTTGCTGCATACTCCCATTCTGCCTCTGTTGGCAATCTAAATTGATTAACAAACTGCCTTCCACGACTTTTTTGATCATCGTTCTTAAACTTTGTCCTCCAGTTACAGAATGCTTTTGCTTGTTCCCAAGATATCCCTACCACTGGGTACTCACTATAGGCATCATGCCAAAAGTAATCGTTATGCATTGGCTCATTGTAAGAGTATTCAAAATCCCTGATCCAAACCGTGGTATCCGGGTAAATTTCCAATTCCTCGGTACGGATAAAATCTTTCCTACTTCCTTTCCCTTTTTTAGAGGCACGTGCTGCAGCCTCAATATCCATCCAGCTATATTTATACTTCAATTTAGTAACATCGATACTACGCTGACCATTGTAAGATTCCTCTTCTGGTATATACAATGAATCCATCACCTCTGCATAATATTCATCTGGATAATCTGAAGTATCCCAAATTAAGTTTTCATCCTTGTTCAATGCCCTACCTTCATAACCCGTTTCACCCATGCCAGAGTAATTATCCAACATATACTTATCGTAAACCGATGCTCTCGTGGTATCTGCATCTTTAAATGCATAGTCACCAATACCTCCTTCTTCTGGACCAATGCCCAATTCATCTGCAAGTATTGCTAATTTTGTTCTGGTAATAGAGTCTTTGACCCATTCCACAAATTGACGGTACTCGCTGTTGGTTATCTCGGTATCATCCATATAAAATGAACGTACGGTAACTGTTTTGGTTGGAGCATTCAAAATTTTGGCTTGATCTTCCTCACTCTTACCCATTATAAAAGAACCCCTTGGTATAAGTTCCATTCCATAAGGTTTTTCCGGATACCACTTTTTTCCTTGGACTCCGGTTAGCTCTCCTTTAGTCTTTGACCCACAACTCGTGAGTAAAAAAACAAACGCTATAGATGATAACAATAGCTTCTTCATACTTTAGGTTAAATTTCGATTATGGTTATAAACTGAAAATACAATAATATATTCTAACTTCTAAAACTACGATTTGAATAAATTATTGTATTAAAATCGCTTAAGCATTAATTTATTTTAATTTTAATTAAAACCTTTCTTATAGGCTTTAAACCACCGTTCGGGAACGTTTTGATTACAAGCATCCAAATAATCCTTTTCGGTGCAAGGTAATAACGCAGGTGTATTCTCTTTAGTATGTGAAGTAAAAATAGATGGCACTTCTATCCACCATCTTTCTGTTAAAAGGCTTTTGTAAAAAACAAGCTCATCATCCCCTGTTGGGACGTTATACTTAATAAAATCTTCTGTTCGCGAATATGGAGATTCCTTTATCCTATAATTTATGCCCTCAATAAAATACCAAATAATTTGTGCTATTAATTGTTGAGATTGAGTACTGTTCTCCATTTCAAAAATTCCAAACAGCGACACCTTATCACTTATACCGGCATATCTTGCTATGGCACAGATTTCCCTACCAGTAAAACCATTTGGTGAAAAATTGGGCGAAAGCAACATTTCACTTGCCCTTATAGCGCGCATATCCATACTTACCATATGCGCATTTCTAAGCACAGGCTCTGCCAAAGAGATATCATTGGCAATCTCTCCAAGACGATAAGCATCAAAAAATAGACGCTCCATTAAATCTACCTCCTCTTGGGCATTAAAATAACTTTGATACCCTAAATTGGAAAAATTGAAAAGGTTATTGGGTTTATCGGTAATAATTTTACTCATGTAAGAATGTGAAGAAATGAGCTCATCCTCTATCCCAAAATCAAACCTACTATCTATGGAAACAAGATTAATCATGTTCTTAATTCCATCAAAAGCACGATAAGCCGGATAACTTATATCTTGTGTTGCCCCTAAAATTATAGGAATAATATTTTCCTCCAACAGACCGGCCACTACTTCCTTAACAACAAAGTAGGTATCTTCTACTGTTTCCCCTTCCTCTAAATCCCCCAAATCCACTATGGTAGAATCCCAATTACCAAGCATTAATCTATACAATTGAAGCCTAATAGCGGATACGTCTAGTTTTTCGAGTTTTTTCTCGTAAGCGTTCCTAGATTCCTTAACACCAAATATGGCAACGGTTGCGTTTGCAAGAACTGGCAGCCCATCCTTTTCAGTATGTATATATGTATTTCTACCAATTGCTTGTGAAGGCAATAATTCACAGTGGGCTAGAACTTTGTCTGATACAGGTACTAAAAAATCAAAAGCCATGATAAATGTTGGTTTTTGGCTGTTTATGGAAAATAAGATGGCCAACAAACGGCCTTATTTCAAAATTAGATTACTTTTTTGATTTAGGTTTGGCTTTTGTCTTTTTTTTAGGGGTCTTTTTATCAATAAGTTCCGCCGCCTCTTTTAAACTCATATTGGCAGCATCAACTGTTTTTGCCAATTCTACCTTTACCTTACCTTTAATAATATTATGTCTACCCCACCTGGCCTTTTCAATACGTATACCCTCATCTGGCCAGTTTTGCACTACCTTTTCGATCTCTTTTTGTTTTTTTGCTTCTATAAGCTCAACTATATCTTCTTTTGAAAGGTTGTCAAAATCATACTTTTTGTTCACATTGATGAATATCCCATCCCATTTTATAAAAGGGCCAAACCTACCTACTCCTTTAGTTACATCTTTACCTTCATAAGTAGTTATGGGGGCATCTGCTTTTTGTTTTTCTTTAATGAGCTCTATAGCGCGGTCCATTTCAACCTCCATAGCGCTCTCGTCCTTAGATAACGAAATGAATTTTTTACCGAAACGTACATAAGGACCAAACCGCCCTACATTTGCCTCTACCTCTTCACCTTCATAAACACCTAATTTACGAGGTAGTTTAAAAAGTTCCATAGCATCCTCATACGTTATTGTATTTAAAGACTGATCTGGCAATAAACTTGCAAATAAGGGCTTGTCCTCATCATCTACGGTACCTATTTGTACCATAGGCCCAAATCGTCCCAAACGTACAGAAACCTGTCTACCCGTTTTAGGGTCCATACCAAGTATACGCTCACCACTGGCACGATCGGCATTTTCTTCCACATCAAGAACGGTAGGATGAAAATCCTTGTAAAAGTTTTTCATCATTTTTTTCCAATCTTCTTCTCCCGTGGCTATCTCATCAAAATCCTCTTCTACCTGAGCCGTAAAATTGTAGTCTAAAATATTACCAAAGTTGGTCACTAAGAAATCGGTAACGATCATACCTATATCCGTAGGCACCATTTTACCTTTATCGGAACCCACATTTTCAGCGAGGTTCTTTTCCTTAATTTGATTTGATTCTAAAACCAACTGCGTATACTTTCTTTCTATACCTTCAATGGTCCCCTTTTCCACATAACCCCTATTGAGTATGGTAGAAATTGTTGGGGCGTAGGTAGATGGCCTACCTATACCCAATTCCTCTAATTTCTTAACCAAGGAGGCTTCCGTAAATCGGTAAGGTGGCCTTGTAAAACGTTCTGTTGCGGTGATATAATTGTTATGAAGCCTCTCACCTACTTTCATTGCCGGAAGCATTCCTTCTTGTTCTTCTGCTAAATCCTCGTCATCAACACCTTCCATATAAACTTTTAGAAACCCATCAAAAGTGATCACTTCTCCGTTAGCCGTAAATTCTTCCGCATGTTTGTTTGCCTTGATCCTAACGTTGGTCCTTTCTAATTGCGCATCACTCATTTGGGAAGCGATGGTACGTTTCCAGATTAGATCATATAATTTGGACTGGTCCCTTTCTAATGAAGGAGACTGGTTGCCCATATCTGTAGGTCTAATTGCTTCGTGAGCCTCCTGTGCACCTTTAGATTTTCCGGTAAAGCTCCTTACCTTACTATATTTCTCACCGTAGTTCTTTATGATAGCTTCCTTGGCAGCGTCAATGGCCTCCCCAGAAAGGTTTACACTATCTGTTCTCATATAGGTTATAAGTCCAGCTTCATATAAGCGTTGTGCAACTTGCATGGTTCTACCCACCGAGAAATATAATTTCCTAGATGCTTCTTGTTGTAAAGTAGATGTTGTAAACGGTGCTGAAGGAGATTTTTTTGCCGGTTTTTTATCTAATTTGGCAACAGAAAAATCTGCTCCAATATTTTTTTCCAAAAAAGCGTTTGCTTCCTCTTTTGAGTCAAAAGCCTTACTTAATTTAGCCGAAAACACATTCCCTGAGCTTGTTTTGAATTCCGCTGAAATCTTAAATGAGGCCTCTGGCTTAAATGCTTCTATATCCCTTTCACGCTCAACAATTAAACGTACGGCAACTGACTGTACACGACCAGCGGAAAGTCCTGGTTTTATTTTTTTCCAAAGTACGGGAGACAACTGGTACCCAACCAAACGGTCCAATACCCTTCTTGCCTGTTGGGCGTTTACTAAATTGTAATTTATTTCCCTAGGATTTTCAATTGCCTTTTGTATTGCACTTTTGGTAACCGAGTTAAAGACAATCCTTTTTGTTTTTTTCTTATCCAATTTCAACTCCTCAGCCAAATGCCAAGAAATTGCCTCTCCCTCACGGTCTTCATCACTTGCCAGCCATATGGTTTCCGCTTTATTGGCAAGGTCCTTTAATTTTTTAACCAAGGCCTTCTTTTCCTTGTCTACTATATACTTAGGCTCAAAATCATTATCCACGTCGACCCCTAGTTCTTTAGATGGCAAATCTGCGATATGTCCAAAACTGGACTCTACCTTAAAATCTTTTCCAAGAAACTTCTCAATAGTCTTCGCTTTAGCGGGTGACTCAACAATTACTAAATTCTTAGCCATGTAGTGTTTTTTATGAGCAACAAAAGTAGTTGAATTTTTTAATTTGCCTTATCCAATTCCTATTATACACAAAAAAAACACCCTTGCAACCAAGGGTGTTTTAGTAAATTTTATAGTATACTTAGTTCAATCTCAAAGTACTTATTAAGCGTATATCATTTTCTAAATAAGCATACTGATATAGGATATCATCCCCTACCATGAGTAAATTTTCTTCCAATGGAATAACATCAAAAGCAATGATGTCCTTAAAATGATTTAGAGGCTTTAAGCTATTTACATCTGTCTTATCAAATATTTTTAGGCCCGATGCGCCATCACAAACAAACAATTTTTCATCTTTAACACCTAAACCATAAGGCTCATCCATACTGTAGGATATTTCTAGTTGTGGCGCAGTAATATCAGAAATATCAATGATAAATAATCCGCTTTCCGTAGCACCACATGCATTACCACCACGTAAGGTAACAAAGGCATAGTCTCCATCTACAACAACGGGATCACAGGCAGTACCATGTTGAAATTCTGAAATTAGTGTTGGACTTGCTGGAGTAGAGATATCATATATATACATACCTCTCATGCTCCCTAGAAATAATTGTTCGCCCCTATTAAAAATGGTTTCTATATCAAATCCGGCATATACGTCTTCCAAATCTTTTGGGTTCTCCATGTCAGAGATATCAAAAATATTGATGTTGTGGCTATCCACTGCATATAGGTAATCATTCACTATTTTAAATCTTGCCAATGAACCACCTTGCCCTACAGATGCATCATTCGTGGCTTCCGCAAAAGCAAAATCTACAAACCGCCCCTCATATTCAGATTTCAACCTTCTTTCAGTAACAAGTTCCCAACCTACCAGGACTTCGGTTGCATAATCTATCTCGCCACTCTCAAAAAAATCTGCTTGAGCAGGCCATATCACATTGTCCCGCAAAACATTTTCCATTCTACTAACTATAGAAATGTTATTTATATCTGAAACATCCAAGACAATTAAATCCATTAAGCTATCCGCATATAAATAATCATCTTTTATGGAAATGTCCACATTTCCAGCAATTTTAATAAAAGCTATTTTTTGTGGGGAAGATGGCACTCTATTATCTATAACATGCACTCCTTTATATTTATCATTTATAAATATATAATCCTTGTATGCATATATTTTTCCAGATTCGTTTATGGGTAATGGAGAAACCACATCAACCCCATTTTTAAATTCCTCAATACTAACTTTTAAAGGTCTGGCAACTAGATAATCTTCATAATCCCCATCATCTTTTTTATCACAGGAACTAATTAGTATCAAAACAACAAGTAAAAACAATATCCTTTTCATAGCTGAGTATTTTATTGGTGTATTGAGTAGATGCACTCTTTTAAAAAAGTTGCGTCAAGTACCAAAAATTCAATCATTCGCTATCTGAAAAACCAACACCGTGCTTGTACATAAAATACATGGGTACTTTAGACAGCATCGCAGTAAAAAATATGCCTACACAACATAATAAAACACCTAGCTCCGCAATAATTGATAGCACTATGATTAAACCAAAAATCACGAACCAGTTTTTATTTCCCAATTCAAAACTGGCTTTTACGACTTCCAATGCAGATAGCTCCTCTTTAAACGCTATGAAGGCTGGAAATAAGGACATAGGGACCACTAAATAAATCATTCCAATACCGCAGGTAAATACACCAACCAAAGTTAATCCCAACATTATCAAGGATACTATTACTATTCTACCGAGCCTCCCTTGTTTAAAAAAATAGAAATAATCATCGCTTCCAACTTCATTTAAATCATTTTGTTTGCATATTCTTAGAAAGGCCGCATTTAAGGCCATTCCAAATGTCATAACACCAATGGAAACAATTGGCACAAGAACAAACATACTAATGATAACCATTACTGGTGGTTCCTCGCTTTTAAATATTTCCGGATCTGTAATGCCAGCGGCCAACATAGGAATGTAAATCATTAAATAAAAAGGCAAAACAGTTACCATGGTAAGTAGTAAAACTATAAATCCTTGTAACCATATTTTTTTGAACAAGTCTATTGACTGACTGAATATAACACCAAACTCAAGGCGTTCCCTCTCTTTTATTTTTTGAATAGTTGTTTCAAATTCCATAGTCACTCATAATTTTTGGTCCATATTTTTATAAATGTAGCCTAAATTTAAGCTAAAATAAACTGCCAACTTGTCATATTTTTGAATATAATGGTATCTTTACCGCCCCAATAGATATTTGGTTTAGTATATGGAGAAAACAATTGACGAAGCTATACAAGGTTCTACTTTACAGACAGAAAATAAAAACATCAATAAACGAAATTTGTATATTGAGAGTTACGGCTGTGCCATGAATTTTTCCGACAGTGAAATAGTGGCGTCCATCCTTGCCACCGAAGGTTTCAATACCACACAAAACCTAAATGATGCGGACTTAGTTTTAGTAAACACATGTTCTATAAGGGACAAGGCCGAACAGACCATTCGCAAGAGATTAACAGAATATAATAAGGTGAAGAAAACCCGGCCCCATTTAAAAGTTGGTGTACTAGGGTGTATGGCAGAACGCATAAAGGATAAGTTACTAGACGAGGAAAAAATCGTGGATATGGTCGTTGGTCCAGATGCCTACAAAGACCTACCCAACCTTATCAAGGAAGTAGACTCCGGTCGAGATGCCGTAAACGTAATCCTATCCAAGGACGAAACCTATGGCGATGTTGCACCGATTAGGTTAAACTCCAATGGTGTTACAGCATTTGTATCCATAACCCGTGGCTGCGATAATATGTGTACTTTTTGTGTAGTTCCTTTTACTAGGGGCCGAGAACGTAGTAGAGACCCACACTCGATTCTTGAGGAAATCAATGAACTTTGGCAGAAAGGATATAAAGAAATAACGCTTTTGGGCCAAAATGTAGATAGCTATTTATGGTATGGCGGCGGTTTAAAAAAGGATTTTGAAAAAGCCTCTGAAATGCAAAAAGCTACAGCTATTACTTTTTCAAATTTATTGGAAATGGCCGCATTGGCACAACCTAAAATGCGTATTCGATTTTCTACTTCCAATCCTCAAGACATGACACTGGATGTGATTAAGGTTATGGCCAAATATAACAATATCTGTAATCATATTCACCTACCAGTTCAAAGTGGCAGTAATCGCATCCTTAGCGAGATGAACAGATTACATACCATTGAAGAATACTTTAAATTGATTGATGACATTAGGGAAATTTTGCCAGATTGTGCTATTTCACAAGACATCATATCAGGCTTTCCTACCGAAACAGAAGAAGACCATAAGGCCACTTTAAAAACTTTGGACTATGTTAAGTATGATTTTGGATACATGTACGCCTATTCTGAAAGACCTGGTACCATGGCTGGTAGAAAAATGAAAGATGATGTGCCAGAATCTGTTAAAAAAAGAAGATTATCAGAAATAATTGCATTACAAAGGGAACATTGCAGATATAGGACAGAAAAACATTTAGGAAAAGTACAAGAAGTGTTAATTGAAGGGCCTTCAAAAAAATCTGACCAACAATGGATGGGGAGAAACTCCCAAAGTACCGTAGTAGTTTTCCCAAAAGAAAAGTACCAAATCGGGGATTTTGTGAACGTTAAAATAAATGACTGTACTTCCGCTACGTTAATCGGTGAAGCTATAGGGCATTCCCCAAATAATTAATTTTTCCACAATTAAGAGAAAAGTTACATGGAAAATATACAAAGTATAAAACAGCGTTTTGAAATTATTGGGCAAGACCCAAAATTAAACAGGGCCATAGAAAAAGCCATTCAAGTTGCGCCAACAGATATTTCAGTACTTGTTACCGGAGAAAGCGGTGTTGGTAAGGAATCCATTCCTAAAATAATACATTCCTTATCCCACAGAAAACATGCAAAATATATTGCGGTAAACTGTGGCGCTATTCCAGAAGGCACTATAGACAGTGAACTCTTTGGTCACGAAAAAGGAGCCTTTACCGGAGCCACCCAAACCAGAAGTGGTTATTTTGAAGTAGCGGATGGCGGTACCATTTTCTTGGATGAAGTTGGGGAGCTGCCCCTTACCACACAGGTACGCCTTTTGCGTGTACTTGAAAATGGGGAATTTTTAAAAGTAGGATCATCACAAGTTCAGAAAACAGATGTTCGTATTGTCGCAGCAACAAACGTAAATATGTTCGATGCCATTAAAAAAGAAAAGTTCAGGGAAGATCTGTACTATCGCTTGAGCACGGTAGAGATAAACATTCCACCGTTACGTGAAAGAAAGGACGACATACACCTATTGTTCAGGAAATTCGCATCGGATTTTGGACAGAAATACAAAATGCCCACAATAAGACTAGAGGATGATGCTATAGAATTGCTATTAAAATTCAGATGGCCAGGCAACATTCGTCAGTTAAGGAATATCGCCGAACAAATTTCTGTTTTAGAAGAAAAAAGATCCATCTCTGCAGCTACACTTAATAGTTATTTACCTCATTATGTAGGCTCTAATTTACCCGCAGTAGTTAGTTCCACTAGTTCTAAAAGTGATTTTAGCAATGAACGGGAAATACTCTATAAGGTATTGTTTGACATGAAAGGAGATCTTAATGATCTTAAAAAACTCACCATGGAGCTTTTAAAGAACAATGATTCCCAAAAAGTACAGAAAGAAAACGAGAATCTAATTCGAAAAATTTATGGTGAAGATGATGACATCGAACAACAAGATGCATCCTTAGAAGTATTACAGTTACCAGAACCACCTTTAGAAAGAACTTTTAAACCAACTGTTCAAGAAGACAAATACCATTTTGCAGAGGAAATTCAAGAAGAGGAAACCTTATCTTTACAAGAAAAGGAAATCGAATTAATTAAAAAATCCCTAGAAAGAAATAAAGGCAAAAGAAAAGCCGCAGCTTCAGAATTGGGCATTTCTGAACGAACGTTATACAGGAAAATTAAACAATACGACTTATAGGATCGTTGACTGGTGAAATTAGAAAAATGAACAAAACAATTACAATTTTAACACTTTTGTTTTCATCACTACTTTTAAATAGTTGTGGGATTTACAATTTCACAGGTGGTAATGTAGGGGACGCGCAAACCTTTCAGGTAAATTATTTCCAAAATTACGCTACACAAAGCCCTGGATCTACTTTTGAACCAGGAATGGACCGTGATTTCACCTTAGCATTACAAGATCGAATTTTAAACCAAACAAGTTTAGACCTGGTTAATAATGGCAATGCAGATTTACTATACGAAGGGGAGATAACGGAATATAGGATATCACCCATGTCTGCCACAGCACAACAGACTGCTAACCAAAACAGACTTTCAATAAGGGTAAAGGTTCGTTTTTACAATAAGACAAAAGAAGATGCCGACTTTGAACAGAGCTTTTCCTTTTTTTATGATTATCCCGCCAACTCTCAGTTAGCAGCTGTTAAAAGTGAAGCACACGAGGTAATCTTTGAACGTATAACCCAGGACATATTTAACACATCACTTGCAGATTGGTAAACTACAATGACAATTACTGATTTTACATATCTCTTAGAAAACCCTCATAAGGTAAAGGACCCTCTACAAATCAAACAGTTGGAGGACATCATAGATGAATATCCTTATTTTCAAGCAGCTAGGTCACTTCATTTAAAAGGTTTAAAAAATCTAAACAGTTACAAATACAACAAAACGCTTAAAATCACCGCCGCCTATACCACAGATCGCGATGTTCTTTTCAACTTTATAACCTCAAAGGATTTTCTACACTACAATAAAAAAAACTCAGTTTCAGATACCGTTACAGCACAAGAGGCCAAAACTTTTGATAAAGTTGAACAAAAACCGGTGTTAATAGAAGAATCTGAGGACAAGCCATTACCTCAAGACAAAGAAGACGCCGAACAAATATTAGACCCTGAACTATTTAAATCTAAGGCACCTCTTAAAGAAGTTAAAGAAACTTTGGAACTAGGGCAGCCCCTTACGTTTGATAAAAAAGAAAAATACTCTTTTACAGAATGGCTACAACTAGCCTCTAAAAAACCAATTGAAAGGGGAGAAAAAAATGTTAAGGATAGCACTGAAAATAAGAGAGCACCTCTAAAAAGCATTGTCCAAAAACAAAATTTTGATAGGATTGATAAATTTATTGCCCAAAACCCCAAAATAGTCCCTAAAGCAAGTCCACAATCAACTATTGATGTAAAAAGCTCTATTAAATTGGACAAAAATGAGCTTATGACAGAGACACTTGCACGTGTATATCTTGAACAAAAAAAGTATAAAAAAGCAATACAGGCCTATAAAATTTTAAGTTTGAAATATCCGGAAAAAAGTGGTTTCTTTGCAGACCGAATTAAAGCGGTAGAAAAAATTCAACAAGAAAACAAATAAGTAATAATGAGTACATTTTCAATATTCTTGATCCTTATTATCATCGTCTGCTTTTTGCTGATTTTGGTAATTATGGTACAAAATCCAAAAGGTGGCGGATTATCATCTTCCTTTGGCGGTGGTGGAAATCAAGTTGTAGGCGGGGTAAAGAAAACCGGCGACTTTTTAGACAAAAGCACATGGACATTGGCAGGTTTGTTGGTTATATTGATACTAGCATCAAACATTGCACTTAAAGGAAACTTTGGAGAGGCAGATTCTAGACTTTTACAAGGTGATGATCTAGAAACCACTGTACCAGAGACACTTCCCGAAGAAGTCACACCTCCAACAACCAATGAGGCTACACCTTCAGATAGTTTATAAAAAAATCAAATTACACGCTTACAAATGCCAGCTTATGACAAGCTGGCATTTTTATTTTACAATATGTCAGTTTTATTGCAATGGCATAATTTCTGACTGTTAAAGATGAAACTTAAAAAATCAATTTAAAATTTTAATACTATGGCTAAAGTAAATATCAAACCATTGGCAGACAGAGTTCTTATTGAGCCAATGGCAGCTGAAACAAAAACTGCTTCAGGAATCTACATTCCAGATACGGCAAAAGAAAAACCGCAAAAAGGAAAAGTTGTTGCCGTTGGACCTGGAACAAAAGACGAAAAAGTTACTGTTAAAGTTGGCGATACCGTACTTTATGGTAAATATGCCGGTACAGAATTAAAACTTGAAGGGACCGACTATTTGATGATGAGAGAGAGCGATATACTTGCTATCATCTAATTAAAATCCAACAACAAACACAGCTAATTAGTCACACTAAAGCCTATTAGCTGACCTTAAAAATTAAATCATAAAAATATTTCAGAAATGGCAAAAGATATAAAATTTGATATTGATGCAAGAGACGGCCTTAAAAGAGGTGTTGATGCATTGGCAAATGCAGTAAAAGTTACATTGGGACCAAAAGGTAGAAATGTAATTATCAGTAAATCATTTGGGGCGCCACAAGTAACCAAAGATGGTGTTACCGTTGCAAAAGAGATAGAATTAGAAAATCCTCTTGAGAACATGGGTGCACAAATGGTAAAAGAAGTTGCCTCCAAAACTAATGATTTGGCAGGTGATGGAACTACAACTGCAACTGTTTTGGCACAAGCTATTGTAAAAGAAGGTTTAAAAAACGTTGCTGCTGGCGCAAACCCAATGGACCTAAAAAGAGGTATTGATAAAGCTGTAGAAGCCATTGTTGCAGATTTGGCCAAACAAGCTAAAAAAGTTGGTGATTCTTCTGAGAAAATAAAGCAGGTAGCTTCTATTTCCGCTAACAACGACGAGACTATTGGTGATTTAATTGCCCAAGCTTTTGGAAAAGTTGGAAAAGAAGGTGTTATCACAGTTGAAGAAGCTAAAGGTACAGATACCTATGTAGATGTTGTTGAAGGAATGCAGTTTGACAGAGGTTACCTTTCACCATATTTTGTAACCGACTCAGAAAAAATGGTTGCCGAATTGGAAAACCCTTACATCCTATTGTTTGACAAGAAGATTTCTTCAATGAAAGATTTACTTCCTGTATTGGAGCCGGTAGCACAATCTGGGAAACCATTATTGATTATCGCCGAAGATGTTGATGGTGAAGCATTGGCCACCTTGGTAGTAAACAAATTAAGAGGTTCATTAAAAATAGCCGCAGTTAAAGCCCCTGGTTTTGGAGATCGCAGAAAAGCAATGTTAGAAGATATAGCTATCCTTACAAAAGGTACCGTTATCTCAGAAGAGAGAGGTTTTTCTTTGGACAATACTACGATTGACATGTTGGGTACCTGCGAGAAAGTACAAATAGATAAAGACAATACTACTATTGTAAATGGTGGTGGTGTTGCCAAAGACATTAAAACACGTGTTAATCAAATAAAATCTCAAATAGAGACTACTACATCTGATTACGATAAAGAAAAGTTACAAGAACGTTTAGCTAAATTAGCTGGTGGCGTTGCTGTTCTTTATGTTGGTGCTGCCTCTGAAGTTGAGATGAAAGAGAAAAAAGACCGTGTAGATGATGCCTTACATGCAACTAGAGCTGCAGTTGAAGAAGGTATTGTTGCGGGAGGTGGTGTTGCTTTAGTTAGAGCCAAGTCCGTTTTAGCCAAAGTAACTACCGACAACGAAGATGAAGCCACTGGTTTGCAGATTGTAGCACGCGCTATTGAAGCACCTATTAGAACTATCGTAGAGAATGCAGGTGGCGAAGGTTCCGTGGTTGTTGCCAAAATACTTGAAGGCAAGGGCGACTTTGGTTATGACGCAAAATCTGAGAAGTATGTAGAAATGACCAAAGCAGGCATCATTGATCCTAAGAAAGTAACTAGGGTTGCATTAGAAAATGCTGCTTCCGTTGCAGGCATGATCTTAACTACCGAGTGTGCTTTAACAGATATTAAGGAAGATGCTCCAGCTGGCCCTCCAATGGGCGGCGGCGGAATGCCAGGCATGATGTAACCTATAGTACGATTAGGCAATTATTCGTTTGATTGCTTAAATAAATTTTAATGAAACCGCTCTTGAAAATTCAAGAGCGGTTTTTTATTTAATCCCCTTTATAAACAAAAAACCACCTTTAGTTTAAAAAGGTGGTTCATTGGTCCAAATGTGTTAGGCTTATCTTATAAACCTACACCAACTACTTCTTTCTAGGAGCAGCCTTTGGAGCAGCCTTTTTGCCTGCTTTTGCAGGTAGAGGCTTTGCAGCTGGTTTCCCAGCTGATTTTGATTGTGCCATTATTTTCTAATTTAAAATAAAACTTAAGCTAATGTATTTCAGATTTTGATCTGTGATATTTTTGTTAGGTAAATTTTAACTAAAATAGTTTAAGCCCAAGCAATATGGAATTACTACCATTTGAAAATCAATGTTTTAACTTACAATAAACATATCAAGACAACATTTTAAAAGCCATGAATAGCATTCTGGTGTTCTTAATACATTTAGCTTCGGTCAAAAGTGGTTTTAACATAGTACCCAAACACTCACATCGAATACTTTTTTATGTATAATTTAAGCCTTATGGTATTGTAAGTCTTGCTTTAAAACTCGACTTTTGACACATACTATAATTATTTTTCATGTTAGATAATTTACGCTCAAAGGTCATTAGCATTATTGACCAGGATAATACCGTAGTTGAAAAACTTCAAGCAATTTGTGACCTTTTAAAAGAAAATGTAGCTTATTATGACTGGGTGGGTTTCTATTTTAAAAATGGCGAGAAAGATGAACTAAAATTAGGGCCTTATTCGGGCGAACCAACAGATCATACCATTATTCCATTTGGAAAGGGAATCTGTGGGCAAGTTGCAGTCAGTAACCAGAATTTTGTAGTACCCGATGTAAAGGCACAGGACAATTATATTGCTTGCAGTATAACGGTAAAAGCAGAAATAGTGGTTCCATTATTTGTTAATGGCAAGAATGTTGGCCAAATAGATATAGATTCAAACACACCCGATCCATTTACAAGGTCAGATGAAAGGTTTCTTGAATTTATAAATGCTGAAGTGGCTAAAATTCTTTAAAACTTTTCATTTTTTGTTAATAACACAAATGCGTTTTTAACCCTAAAAAAATTACTTTTGTACGCTTACAATAGAAACCACTAAGCACATAAAATGAGTAGCATTAAAAAAGCATCATCGGCCCTAATTTCTGTATTCCATAAAGATGGTCTTGAACCGATCGTTAGAAAATTAAATGAGATAGGGATTACCCTATACTCTACTGGTGGAACAGAGAAATTCATTACTGATTTAGGTATTCCTGTAGTACCGGTTGAAGATGTCACCAGCTATCCATCTATTTTAGGTGGGCGTGTTAAGACCTTACACCCTAAAGTTTTTGGAGGCATTCTTAACCGTCAAGATAACGATAGTGATGTTGCCCAAATGGAGGAATTTGAAATTCCACAATTGGATATTGTTATTGTAGATCTATATCCTTTTGAAATGACAGTTGCCAGTGGCGCTCCAGAACAGGATATAATTGAAAAGATTGATATAGGAGGCATATCCCTAATTCGCGCAGCGGCAAAAAACTTTAAAGATGTACTATGTGTCTCTTCTATGGAGGACTACGATGAGTTTTTAAATGTTATTTCGGAAAATTCAGGAAAAACATCTCTTGAAACGCGTAAATTATTTGCAGCAAAAGCGTTTAATATATCCTCAAATTACGATTCTGCCATCTTTAATTATTTTAATCAAAACCATGATTTGGCCGCATTAAAAATAAGTGCGACCAAAGGTCAGGTTTTAAGATATGGGGAGAACCCGCATCAAAAAGGATATTTCTTTGGAGATTTTGATGCTATGTTCAATAAACTTCATGGTAAGGAATTATCGTACAACAATTTACTAGATGTTGATGCTGCGGTGAACCTAATGAGCGAGTTCAAAAACGACGACCCCACTTTTGCGATACTGAAACATAATAATGCTTGTGGGTTGGCCACAAGGAATTCATTGCACCAAGCTTATGTAGATGCTTTGGCAGGAGACCCTGTTTCTGCATTTGGCGGTGTCTTAATTAGTAATAAGGGCATTGATATAGCTACAGCAGAAGAAATACACAAGTTGTTTTGTGAAGTAGTGATTGCCCCAAGTTATGATGCTGAAGCCTTAGAAATTCTTAAAGGCAAAAAGAATAGGATTATTCTTGTTCAAAATGAAATTGAACTACCTCAAAACCAAGTTAGAACCTGTTTAAATGGCTTTCTCTTACAAGAGAAGGATGGAAAAACCGATACCATTTCAGACTTATCAAACGCCACTACAGGCACACCAACCGAAAGGGAACTTGAAGACTTATTGTTCGCTTCTAAGTTATGTAAGCATACGAAATCCAATACCATTGTTTTAGCCAAAAACAAGCAACTTTGTGCTAGTGGAACTGGGCAAACATCAAGGGTAGATGCCTTAAACCAAGCAATTCATAAGGCAGGTACATTTAATTTTGATTTAAATGGAGCTGTAATGGCGAGCGATGCATTTTTTCCTTTTCCTGATTGTGTAGAAATAGCGGGCAATGCAGGTATCACAAGTGTAATACAACCAGGAGGATCCATAAAGGATCAATTGAGTATTGATTATTGCAATGAAAATGGAATTTCTATGGTGATGACAGGCACGCGTCATTTTAAGCATTAATTTCACTATTTTTGTCGATGAAATACACCCCCTAATCCATAAACAAACAAACTTATATGGGATTTTTTGATTTCTTGACCGAAGAGATAGCCATAGATTTAGGTACAGCTAACACTCTTATAATTCACTTGGACAAAGTTGTTGTAGACAGTCCATCTATTGTTGCCAGAGATAGAATTAGTGGTAAAATAATTGCCGTTGGCAAAGAGGCCAACATGATGCAAGGCAAGACCCATGAAAACATTAAAACCATTAGGCCGTTAAAAGACGGGGTAATTGCCGATTTTGACGCCTCTGAGAAAATGTTGATGATGTTCATTAAGAATATTCCAGCATTAAAGAAAAAATGGTTTCCACCTGCATTAAGATTAGTCATTTGTATCCCTTCAGGTATTACAGAAGTGGAAATGCGCGCTGTAAAGGAATCTGCTGAAAGAGTAAACGGAAAAGAAGTTTATCTAATCCACGAACCAATGGCTGCGGCAATAGGAATAGGATTGGATATCATGCAGCCAAAAGGAAACATGATCGTGGATATAGGTGGTGGTACTACGGAAATTGCCGTAATTGCCCTTGGTGGAATTGTATGTGATAAATCTGTAAAGATTGCAGGTGATGTTTTTACAAATGATATTATTTACTACATGCGTACGCAACATAATCTATATGTTGGTGAAAGTACTGCCGAGGCTATAAAAATAGAAATTGGTTCGGCCACAGAAGATTTACAATCCCCACCAGACGAAAAATCTGTTCAAGGAAGGGATTTATTAACGGGAAAACCAAAACAAGTACAAATATCTTATCGGGAAATTGCCAAGGCACTGGATAAATCTATTTTGCGTGTTGAGGATGCCGTTATGGAGACGTTATCGCAGACACCTCCAGAATTGGCCGCTGATATTTACAATACTGGAATATATTTAGCAGGTGGCGGCTCTATGCTAAGGGGCTTGGACAGAAGATTATCACAAAAAACTGACTTACCCGTTTACATTGCCGAGGATCCTTTACGTGCAGTAGTTAGAGGTACTGGTATAGCACTTAAAAACTTAGAACGCTACAAAAGTATTTTGATTAAGTAATGTTTCTTTTCACCATCCTTAAATTTGGAGGGTTTTTTAAATAAGGAAAGAAGCATTTGAAAATTAGCAGTACATGCAACAGATTATTAACTTTCTGATAAGGTATAAGCTTTTTTTGCTGTACATTTTTTTGCTTTTTATTTCATTGCTTTTTACAATACAAACACATTCATATCACCAATCTAAGTATTTAAATTCTGCCAATTATTTCTCAGGAGGCATTTATAATATAACGAACAATCTTACATCTTACTTTAATCTTCGTGAAGAAAACAATACCCTTATTGAAGAGAATAGAAGATTAAGACACCAACTATACAACAGCAAAGATATAAGTAATAGTACTTATCCCACAGACAGTTCTAGTACATTTACCGTCGTTCAGGCTAAAGTTGTAAAGAATAGTTTTTCTAACCAAAGGAATTATATCACCATAAATAAAGGTAGTTCAGATAGTATACAACAAGATATGGGTGTCATTACCAATAAAGGAATTCTTGGTATTGTTGAGAACACTTCTAATCGTTTTGCAACAGTACAAAGCATCCTTAATGAAAATTCCAGCATCAACGCTAAAATTAAAAATTCAAATCACTTCGGCTCATTGGAATGGGACTCTAAAGATTATAATACTGTGCAACTAGTAGACATACCGAGATTGGTGTCCCTTACCATAGGAGATACTATTGTGACAGGTGCCATGAGTAGTATTTTTCCAGAGAATATTCCTATTGGGACCATTAAAAAATTTGATTTGGATGTTTCTAAAAGTTTTTATTTCATAGATGTTGCACTCTTTAATGATATGACAAATATTAAGAATGTATATATCGTAAAAAATAAAAAAAGAGAGGAAATCATAGAACTACAGGAGGAAACAATAGCCGATGATCAATAGTTCGTTTTTAACAAATAGTGTGCGATTTATTTTGCTTGTCCTAGTACAGGTATTGGTATTTAACCAATTAAATTTCTTTGGCTATATAAATCCTATGGTCTATGTTCTTTTCCTGTATTGGTTTCCAATAAAGGAAAACAGAACTGCCTTCATTTTTATCAGCTTTCTCTTAGGCTTATGTATAGACATCTTTTCTGATACATTAGCAATCAATACAGCTTCCTCTATCACTATTGCGTACCTTAGGCCTGCTATAATGCGGTTTGTTTTTGGCGTTAACTACGAATTTCAAAGTTTTAAGTTAAACAATACTACAAAGGCACAACAATTTACTTTTTTGGCGTTATTAATTGTAATACACCACTTTACATACTATACTTTGGAAATATTCAGCCTTGGCAATATGCTCTTGATTTTGCAAAAAACGCTAGTTGTAGGATTGTCCACCTTAATTTTATGTCTTTTGTTCAGTAGTTTATTCAGCACCAAAAAACAATGAGGAAAATTCTTCTTTCATCGATCATTATTATTATTGGGCTCTCGTTCTTAGGTAGATTGTCCTACTTACAGATATTTAGTTTTTCCACAGATCAGGTTATGGAAGACCCTGCAATTAAAGCCATTTATGATTATCCTGAAAGAGGCTATATTTATGATCGTAATGGGAAACTATTAGTAGGTAATGATCCAGCATATGATGTCATGGTAATACCTAGGGAAGTTAAGCCTTTAGACACCTTGGAGTTTTGCAGTTTAATTGGTTTAGATAAAGAAAAATTTAAAGAGAAATTAAGAAAAGCCTACGTCTACTCCCCAAGACTCCCTTCAGTTTTGGTACCTCAACTTTCAAAAGAAGATTATGCAAAGCTTCAGGAAAAGATGAGAAAGTACAAGGGTTTTTATATACAAAAGCGCTCGCTACGCTACTATGATACACCAAGTGCGGCGAATGTATTAGGCTACATTAGCGAAGTAAATGAAAGCGACCTTGTCAAGAACAAATATTATGTACAAGGCGAACTTAAAGGCAGAACCGGTGTAGAACGCTATTATGAAGATTTACTGCGTGGTAGAAAAGGTGTTCAATATATTCAGAAAGATAGATTCAACAGAGATATTGGGCCTTATAAAAATGGCACCTTGGATACCCTTCCAGAACAAGGAAAACAAATCAGTATCACTATAGATAAAGTCTTACAGGAATACGGCGAACAATTAATGGTAGGAAAAAGAGGCGGTATTGTTGCCATAGAACCAGCCACCGGTGAAATACTATCCATGATATCGGGGCCTACTTATGACCCATCATTATTAGTAGGTAGACAACGTTCTAAAAATTATACTGAACTCTATAATGACACTATTGCAAACCCAACATGGGATCGCTCCATACATGCACAACAACCCCCTGGGTCGCCATTTAAAACACTAAATGCCCTGATAGCATTACAAGAGGATGTTATGGATGAATCTACAACAATAAGGTGTTATAATGGATTTTATGTAGGGAAAAAGAAAAGAGGATGTCATTGTGGTGGTGGCCTTAGAAATATGAACAGTGGAATTTACCAATCCTGTAATGCCTATTTTGCGGGAACTTTTAGAAAGATTTTTGAAAAGTTCGATTCTACTGATGAAGGCATGGATGTTTGGGAGAAACACATGCGTAGTTTTGGTCTTGGCGACTATCTAGGTTATGATTTACCATTTGGACAAAAAGGAAGGATTCCCAACAAGGAATATTATGACAAATGGTATGGCGATAATAGATGGAGTTCTTCCTTCATCATCTCAAATTCTATTGGACAAGGAGAAATTTTAGCGACACCTGTTCAATTGGCAAACATGACTGCCGCAATTGCCAATAGGGGTTTTTATTACACACCTCATATTCTAAAGAAAATTGAAGGAAAAGATATTACCGAACCAAAATTTACAGAGGCAAAACACACTACCATAGACCCAAAATATTTTGAACCGGTTGTAAGGGGCATGGCTGATGTTTACAAAAAAGGAACGGCCAGATGGGTACAAATTCCTGGTATTGATATTGCAGGTAAAACCGGAACAGCGGAAAATTTTACCAAAATAGATGGTGTACGCACACAGCTAACTGATCACTCTGTATTTGTTGCCTTTGCACCCGTTGAAAACCCTAAAATAGCAATTGCAGTGTATATTGAAAATGGCTACTTTGGCTCTAGATATGCCGGTCATATTGCTTCTCTAATGATAGAGAAGTATTTAAAAGGCGAAATTTCCAGAACAGACCTAGAAAAAAGAATGCTTGAAAAAACCTTGGAACACGAATACGCAAAACCTTATAGTGGGGAAGAATTTAAAATAAACGAACGTGTTTGGTAAAATACTAAAAAGAATAGATTGGCTTTCTGTAGTAATTTACTTTTCCTTGGTCCTTATTGGCTGGACAAACATATATTCTAGCACTTTTACGGAGACCCAAGAATCCATTTTTAATTTTGGAACACTTCACGGTAAACAATTATTTTTTATTGGCGTCAGTTTCTTGGCAATCATTTTAATTATGTCGTTGGAGGTTAGTTTTTACGAACGCTTTTCCTCTGTTTTTTATCTAATATCAATGGTTTCCTTATTGGGACTGTTTGTTTTTGGAAAAACTATTGCTGGCGCCACATCTTGGTATGATTTAGGTTTTTTCAATCTTCAGCCTTCAGAGTTGGCGAAAGTAACAACAGCATTAGCATTAGCAAAGTATTTAAGTGATATTCAGACTGATATAAAAAGAAAGAAAGACCAGTTTTCTGCACTATTAATTATTCTTATACCTGCCTTTCTCATTATTCCACAACCAGACCCTGGCAGTGCATTGGTATTTTTTGCGCTAATATTTGTTATTTTTAGAGAAGGTCTACCTCTGTTTTACCTTGCTATAGGTTTTGCATTTATATTGATATTTGTCATAACACTTAAATATGGCACTATTTGGTTAACTATAGGTCTTATTATATTTACTATTTTGTTTTTTCTTTTTAAGCGTAAAACATTAAAAGTGCCAAAAATTCCATTGGCTATAACTTTTATTATTGTCATATTATTTTCCCTATCGGTTAATTTCGTGTTCAATAATGTTTTTGAACAAAGACATAGAGACCGGTTTAGTCTTTGGTTGCGATTGGAAAAAGACCCAAAAAAATTAGAACAAATTAGAAAAACTATTGGGTATAACACCTACCAATCAGAAAAAGCAATTGAATCTGGGGGCTTTTTTGGAAAAGGTTTTTTGGAAGGCACTAGAACCAAAGGAGATTTTGTCCCAGAACAGCATACAGACTATATTTTTAGCACCGTAGGGGAAGAATGGGGATTTGTAGGCACCGCCACCGTAATAATTCTGTTCTCTATCCTTTTTTTAAGGCTTATATCTTTGGCAGAGCGGCAGAAAAATGATTTTGCAAGAATGTACGGCTATGGTGTAATTTCCATTCTTTTAATACACTATTTTATTAATATAGGCATGGTAATTGGCGTTTTACCAACCATAGGCATACCGCTACCATTTTTTAGTTATGGGGGATCTGGATTATTATTTTTTACAATTTTGCTTTTTATCTTCTTAAAACTGGATACCAATAGATTAAAGGAAAATTTTTAGAATTGCCATCCATTTTTATCTATTCCCTTTTCAATGGCATCTTGCTCATGTATACTTAATTGCTGAAAAAAATCAATTCCGGTATCTAATTCTATTTCATCGATAGAAACCACAAACTTACTTAAAGGAACCGATTGGGGTTTGTTTGGGATTAAAAACGCTATTGTCTTTAGCCTGTTTCCCTGTCTGCGGGCAATAATCTTAAAGAACGAATTAGGCACATCAACATCTTCGTCTCCAATTTCCTCCAACCCTCTTTCTAAAACCCCACCGGTAAACACAAACAATTCATCATACTTCTTTGCCCATCGGCGTATCTGTTGCTCTAGATCATTCCAAATACCAGTATTAAACTCCCTATCCTGTGGACTTATATTACTTGTATAAAATGTTTCGTTGTATGCCTGTTCGGAAAAACGACGATCACCGGCAGGACACAAATGCCCCCTATCATATCCGGAACCTCTATAATTACGCCAATCTGCAGATTTAGACCCCACATACGGGTCTTCAATAAAATAAGGTCTCACGCGATCATCATAGGTTAAATGCGCCGAACTTAACATATAAGCAACCCACTCGGCTTGCTCATATGGTTCGCTATATGATAATGAATAATAGGTATGATGTATAATCTCCCCAGATTTTGAAGATGGTAAATACGTATCAGGAAATTCATATCCTGTAAATAATACTTTTTTATTGGAATGAGTATCGGGTGTGTAAAAATTCTCGAATATCCAAAAACCAACAATACAAATGATTATTAAAACAGAATAAATCGTCCTATTTTTATTATTGCTACGCACCAATCAAATTTAGCCCAATTTTGTAAGAAACAATGGATAAATTCGACTAAGCATTTGTTATTTTAATCAAAATAAAGAAAGGGAGAACTTATGGGATTAACTTGGAAAGACGTCATTCATTTTGCTGTAAATGGAAATCCAACACCCGACAAAAGGGTAGAAAAAACAGAAGAAGAATGGAAAGCTCAACTAACTTCTGAGCAATATAGAATTACGAGAAAAAAAGGTACTGAAGCACCACATTCTGGTGCTCTTTGTAGCATACATGATGCAGGTAAATATGAATGCATTTGCTGTGGAATACCTTTGTTTGATTCTAGCATAAAATTTGAATCTGGTACCGGATGGCCAAGTTTTACCCAACCTATTAAAGAAAATGCAATTAAATATCACAAGGATACTTCTTATGGCATGATACGGGTAGAGGTGATGTGCAACACTTGCGATGCCCATTTGGGCCATGTGTTTCCTGATGGTCCGCCTCCTAGCGGATTACGGTATTGTATAAATTCTGATTCAATGAAAATGGAAAAGGAGGATGTTCATGGATAATACATTTGAAGTAGCTACAATAGGTGGCGGTTGCTTTTGGTGTACTGAAGCCGTTTTCCAAGAATTAAAAGGTGTTATTAGTGTAGTTTCTGGATATACAGGTGGCAATGCCCCTGGTAAGCCAACCTATCGTGAAATATGCTCTGGATTAACTGGTCATGCCGAAGTGGTGCAGATAACCTTTAACCCAAAAGTTGTTTCCTATGCAGATATACTGATAGTGTTTATGACTACCCATGACCCAACCACTTTAAACAGGCAAGGGGCAGATCGTGGTACCCAATATAGGTCTGTCATCTATTTTCATAATGAAATGCAACAGGGTATTGCTAAAAATGTTATAGAACAATTACAAAATGTCTATGAAGATCCAATTATTACAGAATTGAGTCCTTTAAAGATTTTTTACGAAGCCGAAGATTATCACCAGAATTACTATAGGAACAACTCACAACAAGGCTACTGCCAAGCAGTGATTAACCCTAAATTAGCTAAATTAAGAAAGCTGCATAGTGATAAACTTTCTTAATAAAGAACATCACGTATAGATTTATTTGACCAATGAAAATTTTCTACTTGAATATACTTATTTTGAATTGTACCTAAGAAAGTGATGGAGATTGGAAATTAAGAACAATAATCTATTTTAATAAAACAAAAAAACCACTCCTAGGAGTGGTTTTTTGTTATTTGTAATTATCAAATAATTAGTTTTTTACACTACTGGCTAATTTGATATTCTTCATATTACTCATTTTTAAATCCTCAAGTACGTTTACCGCTTCCTCTATGTAAACATCCTTTGCCAGATTTTTGTGCCAACGGTCTCTCTTCTCTCTTAGCACTGAATCTTTTGTAAAAAGTTCTTGCTCATATTTAAGAGATTTAAAGGTAAGCTTAGAATCATATTCAGAAATGTTTTTAAAGAAATCCGATTGTTCTTTGTCCTTTACTTTTTCATCCTTATAAACTTCATAATTTAAGGAAATTTGAGTTTCATCCTGTTCGGACTTCAACCATTTTGCATTCTCCTCAATTAACTTAATCTGAGGGTTAACTGCCATTCTTTTTTTACTATTAGCTATAGTTTTATCATAATCAATATAACCATCCCAAACGGTGTAATCTGCAGGTGTGATTTTATCCCACTTTAAAGGATTGGATTGGTCTCTCTCCCCAAGATCTATATAACTATACTTGTCTGGCACAACTACATCACTCTTAACACCTTCTAACTGTGTAGAACCTCCGTTAATTCTATAGAACTTTTGGGTTGTTAACTTAATGGCACCAAGGTCTCCATGCTCATTGGACCTCACAATATTGTCCAACGGTATTACATTTTGCACGGTACCTTTACCAAAAGTTTGCTTACTCCCTATAACAATAGCCCTTTTATAATCTTGCATTGCTGCAGCCAAAATTTCCGAGGCAGATGCTGAAAGTTCGTTTACAAGAATCACTAACGGGCCTTCCCACTGAATTCTTTCATCCTTATCATCATAAATATCCTTTTCCTTTCCACTAGAGCGAACCTGGACTACTGGACCATCCTTTATGAACAGACCCGCCATTTCCACTACAGTTTTCAAGGAACCACCACCATTATCCCTTAAGTCTAGAATAAGTCCTTCTGCACCTTCCTGTTTAAGTCTTTCTACTTCCTTGGCCACATCGGTTGCCGCATTACGTTCGTTATAATCTTCAAAATCAACATAAAACTTAGGTAGGTTAATTATTCCGAACTGCTCATTTCCTTTAATAATATTTGCAGATTTAGCATATGACTCCTCTAGTTCTACAACATCCCTTGTTAACGAAACTTCTTCTAAGGATCCATCTACCTTACGTACAATTAAATCTACAATTGTACCTTGAGCACCTTTTATCAATTTAATGGCATCATCCAATCGCATACCAACAATATTAATTGGCTCTTCTCCATTCTGACCTACCTTTATAATCTCATCCCCTACTTCTAAACGTTGATCTCTCCAAACAGGTCCTCCTGAAATAATCTCTACTATTTTGGCACCTTCAGGTTTTTTTTGCAATCTAGCACCAATACCTTCAAATTTACCAGACATACTAACATCAAACTTCTCCTTATCCTCAGGTGCAAAGTAGAATGTATGTGGGTCAAATTCGTCAACAATAGTATTTATGTACTGTACAAACCAATCTTTACGCTCAAGGTCATCAACAAAATCAAAAAACTCGTTCAAAGTGGTTTCTGTAGATTTTCTAGACTCCTTTTCAGCCTCCTCTGGTGAATGGGCACTATGGTCATGATCATCCGATACATCTGAATTATCCTTTTCCATATGAGAAATTTTCGAATCATAGGTTCCCAAAGTAGCATACTTTAATTGCTTTCTCCAACGCTCTTTTAAGTCATTTTTGTCTGAAACAAATGGTTCTTCATCATATTTGATACTGATACTTTCATCTTCTGAGTAATCAAATGGTGTTTGAAGCACCTCTTTATAAATAGCCTTAGCATCATTCATACGCTCCATTAACCTTTCATAAACAACATTAAAAAAGGTAATATCCGTATTTTTTATTTGATCATCTATCTGAAACTTGTATTGTTCAAATTCCGCAATATCAGTTGCCAAAAAATATCTTTTAGTTGGATCAACAACATCAATAAAGTCTTCAAAAACACTTACCGAAAAGTCATCATTAATATCTTTGGGCTCATAGTGCCCTTTTTCAAGAACATAGGTTATCAAATCCAGTAATAACTTGTCCTTATCATCATTTTCAAATGTCTTATTGGTAAAACTGCAAGAAGCGACCGCCACCAACATTACCACTAAAAAATATGCTAAATTTCTTTTCATAAAATTATCTTTTACTCTTTTACCCAAAACCTTGTAATTTGAAATTAACAATCATGTATCTACATCACAATTCCCTAAGATAAAGAAAAAACCATGCCATTTTAGGAACGCAGATTTAATTTTTTGTTAAACGCCGAAATTTTCAAATCTATATAAAAACGTATTTTTGCTCCTTAAAGTATATGCAATGGCAAAACCTTTGATCCTAATAACCAATGACGATGGTATAACCGCGCCCGGTCTTCGCGCACTCGTGTCTTTTATGAAGGATTTAGGTGATGTTATTGTGGTAGCTCCAGACAGTCCCCAATCTGGAATGGGCCATGCCATTACTTTGGACAGCACACTTTATTCTAAAAAGATGAAAGTAGATTTAAGCAATGCCAATATAGTGGAATATAGTTGCAGTGGCACACCTGCAGATTGTGTTAAACTTGCTTTACAGGAACTCTTGGATCGAAAACCGGATATTTGCGTAAGCGGCATAAACCACGGCTCCAATTCTTCTATAAACGTTATTTACTCTGGAACCATGAGTGCGGCTATAGAAGCTGGTATTGAGGGCATTCCTGCAATTGGTTTTTCATTATGCGATTATAGCTGGGATGCCGATTTTTCCCATGCTGAAAACCATATAATAAAAATTGTGCTAGAGGCTCTTAAGAATGGTATTCCCAAAGGGGTGGTTCTCAATGTGAACATACCCAAGATAAAACAAAAAGAACTTAGGGGAATTAAAATCTGTAGACAGGCAAAAGCCAATTGGAAAGAAAAGTTTGATAAGCGTACCAACCCTATGGGTAAAGATTATTACTGGCTTACAGGAGAATTTGAGTTATTGGATAAAGGTGATGATACAGATGAGTGGGCATTGGCCAACGGCTATATTTCCGTAGTACCCACACAATTTGACCTAACCGCCCACCACGTAATACAAGACATAAATAATTGGAATTTAAATGAACATTAAGAAAGAACTGGCCATAGGAATACTTGTAGGTTTTATAGCAAACACACTTGGTACGCTATTATATATTTTACTATTCTCTGACCTAGGTATTATAGAAACCTATGACGTAGCAGTATCACAAGGTCACGTTGGCAGTTTACTGGCGCTCGGTGCCATTTTAAACTTAGTTGCATTCTTTGGGTTTTTAAGAATAAAACGCGACAACAGGGCGAAGGGTGTTTTAATTGCTACACTTTTTACGGCCTTGCTCATCCTCTATTACAAGATATTCTAGTATGAAATATTATATCATTGCGGGTGAGGCTTCGGGTGACCTTCACGGTTCCAATCTCATAAAAGCAATTAAAAAACAAGATTTAGAATCGGATATTCGTTGTTGGGGCGGTGATCTAATGCAATTAGCTGGTGGTTTATTGGTAAAGCATTATAAGGAAATGGCATTTATGGGTTTTTTGGAAGTGATAATGAACCTAAATGCCATCTTCAAAAACATTACATTTTGCAAAGAGGATATAGCCCATTTTAAACCCGATATTATTGTTTTTATAGATTACTCTGGCTTTAACCTTAGAATTGCCAAATGGGCAAAAGAAAACGGATTCAGAACAAATTACTATATATCGCCTCAGATATGGGCATCACGGGAAGGACGTATTGAAAAAATCAAAAGGGATATTGATGCTATGCATGTCATCCTTCCTTTTGAGAAAGATTTTTACGAGAATAAACATGGTTATCCTGTAAATTTCGTGGGACATCCCCTAATAGATGCCATATCCAATAGAGCTCCTTTAGATAAGGCTGAATTTCGACATTCATACGGAATAGACACCTCAAAACCAATTATAGCTTTATTACCGGGCAGTAGAAAGCAAGAAGTTCAAAAAATGCTGTCTGTTATGTTATCGCTAACAAAGGATTTTGAAGGGTACGAATTTGTGATTGCGGGTGCACCAAGTTTAGATAAGACGTTCTACACTCCATTTATTACGAATGAAAACGTAAAATTTGTAAATAATCGAACATACGACCTATTATCCATTTCAACGGCTGCTATGGTTACCAGTGGAACAGCCACTTTAGAAACGGCACTCTTCAACATTCCACAAGTGGTTTGTTATAAGGCTAATTGGGTTTCCTATCAAATTGCAAAACGCATCATTACCTTAGAATATATTTCCTTAGTGAATTTGATAATGAAAAAAGAAGTGGTGAGGGAGCTTATTCAAAACGACTTAAATTATTATAATTTAAAAAATGAGCTTACAGCTATTTTAGCAGGTGCAAAAAGAGAGGAAATACTTTCTAACTATCAGGATTTAAGAGTAAAACTAGGTGGTGCAGGAGCCAGTGAAAAGGCAGCTGCCTTAATTATTGAAAATGCCAAATTATAACCAAAATACACTGGTTATAAAATATTTGCATAATTTTATAGTTCAAGTAAGAAATATACCACCTAAATTTTATGCGAAGACTTCTTTTAATTTTATGGGTGCTCACTATTGTTGGTTGTGGTGCCAGCAAGAAAAGCCAGGCCATAACTGAACGTACCATTTCTGTAGCCGCTGCGGATAAGGAACGAAGAGGTGAAACCCCTAAAGAAGAAACAAAAACGGACACTCCTAGCATTACTGAGCATGAAAATTTTACCAAGGCAGATGAAGTTATAAATACAGCGCTAACATTTTCTGGTGTACGATACAAATTTGGTGGTACTACAAATAAAGGCATGGACTGTTCTGGATTATTATATGTGTCATTTGGCGAACATGATGTAAAATTGCCTAGAACATCTATTCATATGGCGGAAGAAGGAAAAAAAATAAAAATAAAAGATGTAACCAAGGGCGATTTACTTTTCTTCAAAACCAACAAACGCTCCAAACGTATAAATCATGTTGGGATGGTTGTTAAAGTAGAAAACGACGAAATAAAATTTATTCATGCCTCCACATCACGAGGCGTAACTGTTTCCTCCCTTCATGAGGGATTTTGGAATCAAGCATTTGTAAAGGCCACCAGAATCCTTTAATATGAGAATATTAGCGTTCGTTCCCAATAAACTAACGCTGCTATTAATAATTGGAATTCTAATTGGGCACTATTTCCCATTTGATTTAAACTGGGCATTTGCACTATTACTTTTATTTTTTTCGGTGTTGGTTATGTTATTCATTAAAAAAGACCATCAAAGAAAGATACCTTTTGGTTTTGCCTCCTTACTTACTACAGTTTTCCTTGGCATATTTATTAGTATACATAACCAACCCAACCAACACGAATCACATTATAGCAATAAAGCCTTTAGCGGCATAATGCCTTGGGAACTTAAAATTACTGAAGTATTAAAACCTACGGGGTTCTCAAATAGATACATAGCCAATGTAATGCAAGTTAATGGCATTTCTTGTACAGGCAGAATTCTTTTTAATACAACTCTGGATTCCTCTTCTGCGGTGCTAAAGGTTGATGATGAGCTTATTACTTTTTCTAAAACTGAGTTAATCGCCCCTCCGCTAAATCCGCATCAATTTGATTATAGGGCATTTATGGAAAAACAAGGTGTTTATCATCAAATTAGAAGTGAAACCAATAGTTATGTAATACTTGACTCACCTTCTAAAACGATTATAGGTTATGCAGCAAACGCAAGAAACCATATTATCTCACAACTAGAACAAAAAAACTTCGGCAAAAATGAGCTTGGAGTTATCCAAGCTTTATTACTTGGAGAACGTTCTAATATAACCGAACAAACCTATTCCGATTATAAAAACGCAGGTGCAGTACATATTTTGGCGGTTTCCGGGTTACATATCGGGATTCTATTATTGTTAATCCAGTTCTTACTAAGGCCATTAAACTATCTTCCTAAAGGTAAAATGATAGTCTTGATACTTTCTGTAGTTATCCTTTGGGGTTATGCCTTTCTTGCCGGACTCTCCCCTTCTGTTATTAGGGCTTGTACAATGTTCAGTTTTGTTGCCTATGGATTATTCCTCAATAGGCCAAGTAACCATTTTAACATTTTGGCCTTGTCCATGTTTTTTGTTTTATTATTTATAAACCCCTATTTACTTTTTCATGTAGGTTTTCAAATGAGTTATGCCGCTGTTTTTTCAATTGTTTGGATTTACCCCAAATTTCAAAAACTATGGACACCCAAAAGAATAATAGTTCGTTATTTTTGGCAACTTTTGACCGTTAGTATCTCAGCACAACTTGGCGTACTACCCATTAGTATATTCTATTTTCACCAATTTCCAGGTCTGTTCTTTATATCCAACCTTATAATAATTCCTTTTTTGGGGTTAATCCTTGCAACAGGAATTTTAGCCATACTACTCGCTATGACACACCTAATTCCAGATTGGCTAGTAACATATTACAATTCACTTATTTATTATATGAATTCCTTGGTGGGATGGGTATCTGAACAGGAGCGTTTCTTACTTAAATCAATTTCGTTTGATGGTATTCAGCTACTTTTGATATATCTTGTCTTGATTACTGCCATTCTGATTACTTACCGCTCCAGTTTTAAACGAGCGATATTTTTATTGACATGTTTACTTTGCTTTCAAACATGGACTATTATACAGGAAATTAAGGCAGACAAAAAAGTAGAACTACTAATTCCACATCAAACTAAAAACACCATAGTTATCAATAGATATGGTAACACTATGGATGTATTGGCGATGGATTTGAATAAGGCCCAGTTTATACTAGATAATTATAAAATTGGTGAGCGTATCAATAACATAAAACAAGATTCCCTAGCTAATAGTTATCACTACAAAAACAAACAATTATTAATAATAGACAGTCTTGGTCTATATAACAATGAGGAGAAAGATAAAACCATATTACTTACCGGATCTCCTAAAATTAACTTAGAAAGGCTAATAGCAACTACAGCACCAAAAAAGATTATTGCCGATGGCAGCAATTACAAAAGTTACACGGACAGATGGAAAAAAACCTGTCTAAAAAATAAAATCCCTTTCCACTATACCGGTGAAAAGGGAGCTTATTATTTTAAGAATACCAATTAATGTACTTTACCCATTAATCTTTTGATTAAGGGAGAAGCTAAAATTACCACTATTCCGGCACCCAAGGCATATTTAGCAATCAACATAAAACCATCTGTGTAAACGGTTAATGTGTCAAACCCGCCCACGTTTTTATCCGTACTCTCAATAGCCAACTGTTTGCCAATAAAACCTACTATTTGAAATGCAAAAGCAGAAGACAAAAACCAAACACCCATTATAAACGCAATTAACCGTAATGGTGCCAAATCAGTCATTTTCGATAATCCTACTGGTGACATAAACAACTCACCGACGGACAGCAAGAAATACATCAATAAAAGATATGTAAAAGGTACAAATCCATTTTCATTGGCGCTTCCTCCACTTAAGGCAAGTACATAAAAACTAATACCCGCAAAAAGCAAACCTAAACCAAATTTATATGGTGTTCTCGGATTCCAATTTCTCTTACTTAACCAAGTCCACATTAAAGAAATTGGAATTGCCAGGATAATAATAAACATAGAGTTCAATGAATTTGTTTGAGCTGCAGACATTATACCATCCAAATCTATATTTCTAGCTGCAAACAAAGTAATTACACTACCTGATAATTCGTGAAAACCCCAAAATATGGTCATAAAAAAGGTAAGCAGTACCGCTACGAACAATTCTTTTCGTTCTACTAGGGTAGCCCTAAACATTTCATAAGCTAAGTATGCAAGAACAGCTATCCCTATTCCTGTGAAAATTATATTTACAATATTTTGGTCAGCAAAAATTCCCTCCGTTGCAACGGCTTTGTAAGATGATAATAAAAAAGCAACTAATGGCGCTGCAAGCACCGCTAACATTGGAATAAGTACTCCTTGTTTAATACCAAGGACCTTTTTTTCCATTACCTGTTCATTTGGGGGAAGACCTCTATTTCCAAAAACATTTTTTTTAATACCACTCCAAAAGAAAATCAAACCGGTTAACATTCCTATACCTGCTAAGCCAAAACCATAATGCCATCCATATGTAGCGGCTAACCACCCACACAAAAGCGGTGCCACCCAGCCTCCTATATTAATTCCCATATAAAAAATAGTAAACCCTGAATCTTTTTTTGGGTCCCCTTTTTCATATAGCGTACCAACAAATGTGGATATGTTTGGCTTAAAGAATCCATTTCCCACAATAATTAATGACAAGGCTAGAAAAAAAGCCATGTTATTTTCTATTGCTAAAACAAAATGTCCTATTGCCATAAGAATACCACCCAAAAAAATTGAATTTCGCATTCCAAAAATTTTGTCTGATATTTTCCCTCCAATCACTGTAGAAGCATATACTAATGATCCATAAGAAGAATATACCGCTGCTGTGGCATAATCTCTTTCGGCCAATGCTTGAAAAATTACATCTACCATGTAAAGCGTAAGCAATGCGCGCATTCCGTAGAAGCTAAAACGCTCCCATAATTCTGCAAAAAACAAGTAAAACAAACCTTGAGGATGTCCTAAAATTTGTTTTTCACTTGCTGGTTTTATGATATCAGACATATAAAAATTGAGTTGGTTTAAGATTTAAAGATTCTCTTTAACAAAATTGGTCATTTTGTTAAACAAGTGGATTCGCGTGTTACCCCCATAGATACCATGGTTTTTATCCGGATAAATACCCCAGTCAAATTGTTTATTGGCTTGGATAAGAGCCTCTACCATGCGCATGGTATTTTGCACATGTACATTATCATCACCCGAACCATGAATTAATAAATAATCACCCTTTAAAAGTTCAGGATAGTTAAAGGGGGAATTATCATCATAACCACTAGGGTTTTCTGATGGAGTCCTCATAAAACGTTCCGTATAAATGGTATCATAAAATCTCCAAGAAGTCACTGGCGCCACCGCAATAGCCATTTCAAAAACATCATTCCCTTTAAGTAGGCAATTGGTTGACATGTGGCCTCCAAAACTCCATCCCCATATTCCCGTTCTATCCTCATCTATATAATCTAGCTCACTTAATTTCCTTGCAGCGGCTATTTGATCTTCAGTTTCATATTTAACCAAATTAAGATAGGTTACTTTCTTAAAGTCCCTTCCTTTAAATCCTGTGCCTCGGCCATCAACGCAAGCAACTATGTAACCTTGTGCCACAAGTGACTGGTGCCAATAATCCCTGTCACTCATCCAGCTATTGGAGACATTTTGTGAACCTGGCCCACTATATTGGTACATAAACAAAGGATACTTTTTTGATGGATCAAAATCGTTTGGTTTGATCATGTACATATTTAGATCATTTCCATTGACATTTATCGTAGAAAACTCCTTAGGACTGGTTTTGTACATTTCTAATTTGTTTAACAGCCCCTGATTATCCTTTATATCCTTTATTTTTTTTCCCGACAGCGCTTTATGCAAGGTAAACACTGGTGGTGTAGTTGTATTGGTATATGTATTGATGTAATAGGTAAAATCAGTACTAAAGGAAGCTTTGTTGGTACCCGCTTCTACCGAAAGTGCTTTTTTCTTCCTGCCCCTACTATCAACACTGTAAACACCCCTATTTATTGAGCCGTTTTCTGTAGATTGATAATAAATTCTATCCTCATTCTGGTCATATCCATAATATTGGGTCACTTCCCAATTACCCTTTGTAATTTGGTTCATTAACCCACCATCTGCATTGTAAAGGTAGATATGGTTCCAACCATCTTGTTCACTTGTCCAAATAAAACTATCATCCTTTAAAAATGTAAGGTTATCCGTAATTTTTATATAGGCTTCATCTTTTTCTTCCAGTAAGGTTGAAACAGTACCAGTCTTAGCCTCAACCATATGAAGTTTTAAATGGTTTTGATGCCTGTTAATCGTTTGTACACTCAAAGAATTTTTATCATTCATCCATTTAATACGTGGCACGTAATATGCGTCACCTAAATTAATATCGGAAACCGAATCTGAATTTACATCATAAACATGTAAACTCACAATTGCATTGTTCTCACCAGCTTTTGGATATTTAAAAACATGTTGGGTTGGATATTTTGCGGTTCCATAAACATCCATTGAAAACTCTGGTACATTAGTCTCATCAAATCTCAAAAATGCTATTTTGGTACCGTCTACATTCCATTCAAAAGCCCTTACAAAAGCAAATTCTTCCTCATAGACCCAATCTGTAACCCCGTTTATTATTTTATTCTTTTCACCATCCTTGGTTAACTGGGTGGTATTCCCCGATTTCAAATCCATCAAATAGAGATTATTATCTTTTACATACGCCACTTTGGCTCCATTTGGCGACAAAGTTGGTTCTTGTATTTTGTCATCATTTATTTTCGTAAGATTTTTAGATTTAATATCATACACGTAAAAAATCCCCAAGGTTGACCTTCTATAAATTGATGTTACATCTGTAGCCAATACTATTTTTGTCTCATCATCACTAAACCCATATGAAGTGAAGTTCTTAATATCGGACAAGTTACTCGAAGCGACTATAGTCTCTACCTTTTCAAGGGTTTTATAGTCATATTTATCTATTGTAGAAGTACCGTTGGCACGGTTACTATTTAACACGGTATATTGTGTACCATTATTCATGGAGCGAAGCACATCCAAACCTTCGGTTCTAAATGCCCCTCTATATATTTCCTCTATTGATATTTGTTTTTTCTGAGCAATGGAAAACGTAAGAAAACTAATAAAACAAAGAACTGAAATGTGTATTTTCTGCATAAAAAACTGAATATTGTTAAATCTTTCAAGTTTACCACTATTTCTCTAAAAAACCTCAATTTAGGTTAAAAAAGAGGTCAATTTTATCGATGATTGCCTTTTGGTTTCATTTCTTCGCATTATTAGTATCTTTACCTTAGTAAGACCCTGTTCTGGTTAGTATTTTATACAAAAACACAAAGTACAGCCACGACAATTTTAAGAAGAAACCCCGTATAAATGACAAAGCCGATAGCTGGTTTTTCAAAACTCACCAAAGAGGAAAAAATAAATTGGATTGCCACCCATTATACCCATGATCCCAAGGATACCATAAGAATATTGGAATCCTATTGGAACCAAGACACCTCTTTACAAAAATTACACGATGAGTTTATAGAAAACACCATCAGTAATCTATACATGCCCATGGGCATAGCTCCCAATTTTCTCATTAATGACCAACTTTATGCCATCCCTATGGTTATTGAGGAGAGTTCTGTGGTAGCCGCCGCTAGCAAAGCCGCTAAGTTTTGGTTAAAAAAGGGTGGTTTTAAAACCAAAATAATTGGTACAGAAAAGGTAGGCCAAGTCCATTTTATTTTTAATGGCGAATTTGAAAAACTTGAACAATTTTTCAATAAAACGAAACCAAAATTAATTGCCGATGCCTTTTCATTGACCACCAGCATGTCTAAAAGAGGTGGTGGCATTGTAAATATTGTATTAAGGGATAAAACAAGTAGGTTGGACAACTATTATCAGCTCCACTGTACTTTTGAGACCCAAGATGCCATGGGTGCAAATTTCATCAATAGTTGTTTAGAGCAGTTCGCCAATAGTTTCAAGAGCGAAGCGCTACAATATGATGCGTTTAATGCGAAAGAAAAGGAAATAGAAGTGGTAATGAGTATCTTATCCAATTATGTCCCTAATTGTTTGGCATATGCCGAGGTGAGCTGCCCTGTGGACGCTTTAACCATTTCACTAGAAATTTCACCTAAAGCATTTGCCGAAAAAATAGTTAGAGCTGTTGACATAGCAAAGATAGAACCATACCGTGCAGTAACACACAACAAAGGTATTATGAACGGAATTGATGCAGTGGTCCTTGCTACCGGAAATGATTTTAGGGCCGTTGAAGCAGGAGTGCATGCCTATGCTTCACGAAATGGGTCCTATAGCAGTCTAACACATGCTGAAATTATAGATGGGATTTTTAAATTTTATATAGAAATTCCTTTGGCTTTGGGTACCGTAGGTGGTTTAACGAAACTACATCCTTTGGTAAAATTGAATCTAGAGATCTTACAAAATCCGTCTGCCAAGGAATTAATGCAAATTATGGCCGTTGCTGGTTTAGCACAAAATTTTGCCGCACTAAGTTCATTAGTAACCACCGGTATTCAAAAAGGCCATATGAAAATGCATTTAATGAATATACTAAATCAATATGGGGCTACCGAGCAAGAAAAAGTTACGGTTATTGAACATTTTAAAACACATACGGTAACGCACAGTGGCGTAGTCAATGAACTGGATTCTATCAGAAAAAAGTAATGGAAGAGTTTTATAGTAACGGAAAATTACTGCTCACTGGGGAATATGCCATTTTAGATGGGGCAAAAGGTCTTGCCCTACCTACAAAGTTTGGACAACATCTTAAGATCAAACACTCCAAAACAGGAATTCTCAATTGGCGAAGTTTAAATGAAACCAATACAGTTTGGTTTTCGGCAGATTTCCAAATAGATAAACTTAAACTTCTTAGCACATCTGATGAGGACATTGCACAAAGATTGCGTACTATTTTAAACGAGGCAAAACATCTAAACCCAACTTTTCTTAACCAATATAATGGCTGTTTTGTAGATAGCGAACTTACTTTTCCTAGGGTCTGGGGTCTGGGTTCTTCATCAACCTTAATTAATAATATTGCCAATTGGGCCAAAATAAACCCTTACCAACTTCTTGATGCTACTTTTGGTGGCAGTGGCTATGATATTGCATGTGCCAGTCATAACCGACCAATAGTATACCATAAAAACAATTTAATCCCCAATTTTGATGAAGTGGCTTTTAAGCCCGAGTTTTTAGACCATCTCTTTTTTATTTACCTAAATCAAAAAAAGAACAGCAGGGATGCCATTGATGCCTATAGAAAATTGGAGTTCAATAAAATTGATTTGGTTATTGGAGTGAATGAAATTACGGAACAGATTATTGAATGCACGCGTTTGTCAGATTTTGAAACCCTCTTAAACATGCATGAAAATTTATTATCTAAAACTTTAAAAATACCTACAATAAAAGAGCAATTGTTTAAGGATTATACCGGCAGCCTAAAAAGCTTGGGTGCGTGGGGCGGCGACTTTATTTTGGCCACAGGGAACATTCAAAAAATGGAGTATTTCAAAAATAAGGGATATACCACAATTCTTAATTATACAGATATAATATTATAAAAAAAAGCCTCCTTATCAGGAGGCTTTATATTTTACATCTATATTTTTTCTTAATAGAAAATAGCTCTATTATCCTCTATTTCAGACGCTTCCTTTAAGGCATTATAAACATCAGTACCCACCCTATTGGCGGCATTACTTTTTAAAGTATTGGCATAAGTGCTATAATTATCCAATTTAGGGGCCTCTGTTCTTTTGGTAAGCTCAATCATAAATATTCCCGTATTACCTTCTAATAACCCAGACGTCTCGCCTTCTTTCATTCCAAATGCAGCACCAACAATAGCTGGTTCACTACCGGCACCAGGAATAGTTGGAGACTTCACTGTTAAGGCAGAAGCCGTGGACACGGTAACATTATTGCCTGAGGCAATAGCATCCATTGATTTACCTTTATTTGCAGCGATAATTTGGGCTGCCTTACGTTCTTTTCTAATAATTGGCAACACTAAGGCTGATGCATCTTCTGCACTCATTACACCTTCTTCATATGTACCCGTAAGTTGTACAACTGCATACCCATTGTTGATGTTAAAACGTTTGATATCTCCAACATTGGTATCAGCACTAAAGGCCCATTGCACAATATTTCTTTGTTTTCCTAAACCAGGTAAGTTCTCATCCAATTGTTTGATCTTGTTAACAGGTCGTACAAAATACTCACTGCTTTTAGCAATATCCGAAAATGCACCTTCATCGTCAATGGTAGCCATTTCAAACTTAGTGGCATCAGTAAATAATGTATTGATGGTTTCTTCAGAAGGAACAATTTCCCTTGATAAGGTAGCAATCTGTACAACATCCTCCTTATCGTCAATTTTTATCACATGAAATCCAAAATCAGTTTCTACCAGACCTATAGTACCTACTGGGTTACCGAATGCAAAGTCATTGAATTTTGGCACCATTACCCCTCTTTGAAAATAACCTAAATCACCACCCTGGGGAGCAGAAGGGCCATCAGAATTATCTCTTGCCAATTCTGAAAATACAACACCAGCTTTTTTAGCCTCACTTAATAATTCTTTAGCTTTGGCCTCAGCTTCTTCCTTAGTTCTCTTAATTTCAGGATTTGCCCTGGTTGCCCCTTCATAGGTTAGCAAAATGTGACTTGCCTTAACTGAACCATTTGGTTTTCTACCCATCATTTTGGAAATCTTATAAGAACCACTTTCTTTATAAGGCCCATATATTTCACCTACTTCCAATGCCATTAACGTATCTGCAACGCTTAATGGCAATGCTTTTTTAGCCTTGTAAATGGTATCGAACTTTGTATCTGAAAAACGATCCAGAAATGCAGTCATATCATTAGTATTCCTGAAACCTCTTATAGTATCATTCCTATCCGTTTGGGAATTATACTCAATAGTATCATCTAGCAACTTAGTGATAGAAGCTTTAATAGCTGCATCATCTGCCTCAGATGGCTTCTCATCAAAATATACAAATTGAATATCCCTTGCTGGGTCTTGTTTGTAATCTTCCTTATGTTTGTTTACGTAAGCAGCTATTTCACTTTTAGAAACCGTGATCGTACTATCCGGAATAGAGGTAAAGGGAACACGGACATATTTTATATCCATTTTTTCGTTGGCCAATTTATAGTCCAATTCACCCTCCTTCAAAGTAGCCCCAATCCCGGCCTTAACCAAGTTAAAATAGGTCTGTTCTTTTGCCAATTGTATAATTTCTTGCTCTGTTTGTAACCAAGCTTCATATTGTGCAGGATTGTTTGTTTTCCAATCCATTACAGTTTGCCTGAAGCGATTCCCATCAAAAACACCATTTTCGTTTTGAAATTCTGGGTTCTGTGCATATCCTGTAGTTTTAAGAAAATCTACAATTTGATCCTGCTCTATCCCAATTCCTAAATCCTCAAACTGAGCTCCTAAAATTGCATTTCTAACCTCATTGTCCCAAACTTGGTTCACCACCTGCATTGAAGTTGTAGTTGGACCAACTCTTCTGGAAGCAGTTTCTACTTTTTGTCTAAAATCATCAATAGATATTTCTTCTCCGTTAATTTCCGCTACCGCAGAACCCACTTTACCACCAGCACCAAAATTACTGCTGGTAAATACACCAGAAATTACAAAGGCAAAAAGGGCAAGCCCAATAATCAGTATTAAAACTGTTGTACGTTTTCTTATATTTTCTAAAACTGCCATTCTATGGAAAAATTAAAATCAGTTGGCGAAATTACCATTTTTAATTGAAATAATAAAAACTAAAAACACGCGAAATATTGATGGATAAGCTGTTAATCCTCTTGCACGAGCTCCAATGAAACCAAATCTATTTTGGTACTGGACACCTCAAGGATCATAAACTTAAAATGGCCAATACTTATTTCAGTATCCTTCTCCGGAATTTCACCAACCTGATGCACCAAAAGTCCGCCAAGTGTCTCATACTCATCGCTGGTTGGCAAATTCAACTTGTAATTTTCATTAATATAATCGACCTCTAGCCTTGCAGAAAACAAATAATGGGAATCATCTATCTGTTCCTCCCGTAAATCTGTCGTATCATGCTCATCTTCTATCTCCCCAAACAATTCTTCTACAATATCCTCAACAGTCATAAGTCCAGAAGTACCTCCATATTCATCCAGTACCACGGCCATGCTCTTTCTTTTCTTTATAAGTACGTTTAAAATGTCTTGGATCAACATAGTTTCCGGAACAAATTCTACAGGTAACAATATACTTTTAATAGTCTTGGGTTTTTTAAACAGTTCGTAAGAGTGAACATACCCTATAATATTATCCACGGTTTCCTTATACACCAATATTTTACTATAGCCTGTTTCGGTAAATAATTTTGCAAGGTTCTTAGGGGTTTCATGCATTTCTACGGCCATTATCTCCGTTCTAGGGACCATTACTTCCCTTGCTTTTACTGCTGCAAATTCCAATGCATTTTGAAAAATTTGAATTTCCGAATCTACATCATCTTCTTCTTCAACTGTTTCCATCTGTTCCGTAATATAATCACCAAGTTCTATTTTACTAAAAGCCAACTGAACTTCGTCACCAGAAGTACGGAAAATGTATTTCAAAATAAAGTCTGAAACCCCTATAACAAAATCCGAAATCAATGAAAATAATAGATAGAAAAAATAGGCGGGTATTGCCAAAAGCTTTAAAAGCTTGTTGGCGAAAATCTGAAACAAAACCTTAGGTAAAAATTCTGCAGTAATTAGGATAATAAAAGTAGAAATAATGGTTTGAGTGAGCAAACTAAAATCTGTTATCATTGCTCTGAGAAAGGTGTTGCTGGGGTTCATGCCCAAGAACCAGTTCATTAGCAATTCACCCATGTATAAGCCATATATGACCAGAGCAATATTATTGCCAATTAACATGGTGGCAATAAATTTTGATGGTTTTTTAGTAAGTCGTGTCAACACTTTAGCCAAAAAACCCTGTTGTTTTTTCTCAATTTCTATGTGAATCTTGTTGGCAGAAATAAATGCAATCTCCATTCCTGAGAAAAAAGCAGAAAATAGTAAGGATAAAACAATAATGAGAACTGTATTATCCACGACTATTCTTGATTATTCTTAGCGTGTTGTTCAAATTTTTTACGGTACTTTCTTCTAAATAAAAACATAGCGATAGAAATTACGGCAAAAAAAACAAAAAAGTAAGCCATATTCCTATCCGTATTCCAATCTGTAAAAATTCTATATACTGAAAAAACGGCTACTAAAATATATAAGTACTCCGTATATCTTAAAATTCTAATCATCCTTATCTTCTTTTATAAGCATTAACCCAAATGTTTTATGCGCATTTAAAAAACTTAAATCCTTTTTAATATCCATTCCCTCACCGTCCATAACAGTGCCATCTTCCGGATTGGTAAATTTAAATTTTTCTTGGGTAAATGCCCATTCATTTCCCCTATCATAATACAATTGTGGAGTTTCTAACATTTTACCATCGTTACCTTTGATAATTACATTTCCTTGAAGGTCTACCAAAGCGGTTGATGCATAATAGATACCATAATCTGCATCAATTGTTGTTTTTTCATTTTTCTCATTGAAAATCTCTACCCGAAGCCCTTCAGGAAAAGTTTGGTAAGGAAAAATTAAATTTTCAAAATCATTACGAATTGGCCCAGATAGAATAGCTAATACTTTAGAAGCCCCAATACTATCCGAATTTATTTTGTTTGGCGACTCTGTATAAGTAAGTTCAAAATTTTTGGCAACGCCCTGTGGGAAAATTTTCTTTTTAGCTTCGTCTCCTACCCGCTTATAATTATCCCCACAAGAAAAAAAAAGCATTGCCATGGAAAATACCATGGCAATGCCCTTTATTATTTCAAAAAAATGTTTTATCATTTTATAAGCTAGGTACCTTTATGCTTCCACCTACCCAGCAAGAAAAACTAATAGTTTTACCCGCCATACCAGCACTAAAGATCATTTCTTTAGTTGGTGCTTTTGCACTATAGCTAGCTGCTGCTTGGCTAGCACTACCACTTAATGAAGGATCAACCCGACCTGCCTTTCTGGCCATATCCGCTGCTTTCCAATAAATAGCCCTTTTTTCAAAAGGGGTGCTGCCACAATCATTTGCGCTACCTGCATATAAACTTGCAATCAACAAATACGCTTTACCATTAGATGGGTTTGCATCAATTGCTTTTTGAGCATAATTCCTTGCTGTTGATTTACTTCCTCTTCTATATATAGTAGCTACTTTATAGGCAATATTAGATTGCTTTCTTGCATTTGTCTCCAATTCCAATGCTTTATTGAAATCCCCTACAGCTCCACTAGTATCTCCACTTTTAGATTTTAAGGTACCAAGGTATACATATACATCTGCAGATGGGTCTAGTTCTGCTTGCACTTCAACCATTTGCTTAAATAAAGGATCATCAGTACATTCTTTACTAAACATTCTACCAACTGCACTTTTAACCCATTTTAAATCCCCTTTTTTACTTTCGAAATTTTTCTGATAAAGAGGAATTAAATTTTCACAGTCTGCCAATGCACCTAATTTAGAGTCAACACTACCAGAAATCTTACCGTAAACCTCAGAATATGAGTTATAAGAATTAAGCCGTTTCTTTTCTTTTGAAGTTAATGTACCATCTTCTTCCTTAGGTAAAAGTTCGGCGATTTTTTCAGTTATCTTCTCATTTTCAGTTTCAATTTTCTCGGTAACGTTATCGTAAACGTCAAAAACCTCTTGCAGGTCCTTTTTACCTGCATTATGTAAATCTACCAAACTAGAGAAATAAATATAAAGCGCCTTGGGATTTGTGAAATTCTCCTTGTCTTTAGTAAATGCCTCATCCATCATGGCATACATCTCTGCATCATCTGCCATTTTATTGTCATATTTGACCATAGCCTTATCTACCATAGCCTCTCCTACACTGGTTTTGGACGCAAAATATTTTAGCTTGTTATCATAAAGACCCATCAGCTCATTTGCCAAGGCCTCTTTATCGGCACCGGTTGCTTTTTCAAGTTTATATTTAAGGATACGCTCACCATAAACATATATGGCATTATTTAGCTGTGGACATGTTTCATATGTCTTTTTCCATGGCTCATACGCCGCATCATAATTTTTAACTTTTGCGTGTTCTGAGAATATGGACAGATTAGTCATACACTCAGGATCTTGAGCTTGTGCATTACTTACCCCCATCATTCCAAGGAACATTATTGCCGTGAAGTAAAGTTTCGTTTTCATCTTGCTAATTTTAAAGTGGTTAATGTACTAAAATTTTATTAATTTATCTTTCGTTTTTGGAACCAACGGTCATTTAATGATAGTCCAACATTTATTTTAAAATAACTCTCTTCTATCAAATTGGCCCTTGTTGTTCCTCTTCTACCAAGTTCAAAACCTAGGTTGATATTAGAAAAACTTCTACCCAATGGCAACCCTAATCCAAAAGTTATGCCAAAATTATTTATGTCTACATTGTTGACTAACATTCCGGTCTTGTCCAATCGTAATCCTGCTCTATAGGTTATCCTTTTCATATAACTGGTAAAAGAGCTTTTATCTGGCGTATAAAAACCTCCCAAAGCCAATGAACTAGCATCCTTATATGAAATATCACCCACACCTAAAAATGGATTTTCAAATGAACTTAATCCTTGGAAGGCATATTCCGCTCCCAAAAACCATTTATAATCTTGTCCAATGCCCAGCCCCAATGTTGTTGTGGTTGGTATTTTAAATTCCGTATTCTTTAAGTTTTGTGCGACCAGATCAACATCTATCTCCTCAATATTTCCTTGTGTAGCAATTGAAAAGGACCCTATCTGACGTTCATTTTTTGAAACTAGATTGCCTTGTGTATTTACCCTTATTGATGTGTGCAATCTATTGTTACCTGAAATAAGAGGTGTGTAGTTTAACGCGTAATTAAAATCGAAACCGTTCACCTCCGATTTTCTTCTATCATATGTCCCAAATTGCACATCTTCTATTTGCTGTAATCTCTCACTCTCTAATATACCGTAGTTAAAATTTACGGTAACACCAACACTAAGATTTTCAATAAACTGATATCCGATAGAATAATAAACCCTGTTTAACCCCCCGTTACCATTAAAAACATTAGTTAATGAAGTCCCATTACTAGTGCGTTCATCAACTAAATTATAACCAACGGAAGAATAAGGCATAATACCAAAGCCCATACCCAAACCTTTCCCCAAACTAAAACCTAAGGATAAATAATCCAAATTGGTAACTGAGCTTCGTTCTTCCTCAGTAGAACTTTTAAGCCTGTACTGTTTGTTAGAAATGCCGGCAGTATAGGTCACAAGACCAACTTTATCCAACACATCCAAACCTAACTCGCCATAAGATGCAGGGTTCTGTAAATTAACATGTATGCTATCTGCATAAACTCCGATGCCGCCCATCATCTGATTTTCTACCGTTCTTGCGCTTCTTAAATCTCCAATTCCAAAATAGGAATAAGGAGAAACGGTACCATCTTGAGCGTACAAACCGCTTGCGGCTATGCACACAATTGCAATTACAATTTTTCTGATCATTTAGTGCTTGTTGTATTCCAGCAAATAATTTAGTCCTTTCAAGAGGAATTTGGAATCCGCAAATATGGTATTTTTTAGTCGTTCTGACAAAAATAGAGCATCACCCCCTGTTAAAATAACTGTTAAATCTTTAAAACGGGAATTATATTGATCTATAACGCCATAAATTTCGTGGTAAACGCCATTAATTACGCCACTATGTATACTATTTTTCGTACAATTACCTATAAAATCCAACGGCTCTTCCTTTTCTAATAAAGGTAATTTTGCAGTTTGTTGGTTCAATGCTTTATAACGCATTTGTATCCCAGGAGAAATAGCGCCACCTAAATACTCATCAAAATCGTTGATCATATCATAGGTGATACAAGTGCCAGCATCTATTATTAGGTTATTTTCATGGGGATTATGATAAAAAGCAGCGGTAACCAAAGCTATACGGTCCAATCCCAAGGTTTGTGGAGTTGCATAGCTATTCTTAAACGGAACTTTAGATTTATGGGTTAACACATGCACATTGCAAAACAACGATAGAATATCAAAATCTCTCTTTTCTAAGCCGCCAACAGAAGATATTATCGCATGGGTTACCGATGAATGCTCTTTAAAAAGCGTTTTGATAGTCCTTACAAAATCGTTTGACTTAGAATTGGTATCATACACAATTTCGTCTTTGTTAAAAACAGCATATTTAACAAACGTATTTCCTATATCGACCACTAGATTCATAGTCACAAAGGTAAAAAAGAAAAAGTGGGCCAACATCAACCTTAACAGGCTATTTAGGTGAATAATTTGGGATACAACAAATAACCTATACATAATATAAATAGTAACAAAAACTAAAGCCTTTCCAGCGAGCCAAGTTTCATTTAAATGAAGTTTTAGAAAACTACGTAGTCTTAAATAGAAGAAACTTACACAATCTTAAAGTTTAAAATTGAAAATAAATGTCCTTACAACACATCCTATGAAAAGCACATTCCCAACTCCCACAAATTCAACAAAATGCAAAAAACAGAATGCTTTTTTTGAAATTTAGTTTGTATATCCTAAAATTGAATTTATATTTGCAGCCGCTTATAGCGCTATGGTACCTTAGCTCAGTTGGTAGAGCAACGGACTGAAAATCCGTGTGTCCCTGGTTCGATTCCTGGAGGTACCACAAAAAATCCTTACTTCACCGTAAGGATTTTTTTGGTTTTATACATTATCTTTAAAAAGTAAATCACAAAATTAACCTTGATTGATTTCAATAGACCTAAACACACCATTAAAAATATTAGAATCTTACTTAACCAAAAAAAGTTGGTTATTACTTAATGAACATATACAATCTATTGAAAGTCCCGGAGAGGGGAACATGAATGTTGTCTTGCGTGTTAAAACAGACAAATCCTCCTTCATTATTAAACAATCAAGACCATTTGTTCAAAAATATCCAAGCATTTCCGCCCCTTTAAATAGAATAGCAATAGAGTATCAGTTTTACAAGAAGGTAATCAATCCCCAAATAAGGGTTCATCTACCAAGGGTAATTCATTTTGACCCAAAAGATCATTTACTAATGATGGAGGATTTGGGCAAAGTTCAAGATTTAACACGGATATATGATATTCGAAAAATATCTCCGACAACATTTAATTTACTGCTAGAAGTATTAACCCTTATTCACCAAACAAAAAATACAAATGATTTTCCAGAAAACTTAAGCATGCGCATGCTTAACCATCAACACATATTTGAGCTACCCTTTATGTTAGAAAATGGTTTTTCTTTAGATGATATTCAACCTGGATTGCAGAAATTATCACTTAAATATAAAAATGACAAAGTCTTAAAAGCAACAGTTCAAAAAATAGGGGCATTATACTTAAGTGAAGGCACCACTCTTTTACACGGTGATTATTACCCGGGCAGTTGGATGCAGACTGCAAATAATACTTATGTGCTTGACCCTGAATTTGCTTTTGTTGGTTTTCCAGAATATGACCTTGGGGTTATGGCTGGGCATTTAATTATGGCAACTCATGATGAAACTTACTTGGAAAAAATAATCATCGGTTACGAAGGCAAAATTAGAGAACAATTACTACTTCAAATGGCTGGCATCGAAATTATACGGCGTTTAATAGGCTTAGCACAACTGCCCATGCAGCGCACCCTTGATGAGAAAGAAAAACTATTGCAAATAGCTTATAATCTTATTAAATCATGAAAAACTGGTTCCTATTACCTCTTATACTCATACTATCCTGTAATCAAAGGACTAAAACTGGGCCAAACATTAAATCTCCCCAAACTATTGACTATGGCTCAGATAGCCTAATATTGACTAACGTTCAATATTATGATAAAATCTTAGGGGCGCTAGTAGGCTCGGCCATCGGAGATGCTATGGGTGCCTCCACAGAAATGTGGGACCGTAAGGCAATTCAATTAAAATATGGCTACATTACAGGACTTACCCCAGCGGTTCGTGAACAATCTCCCGAAGGAACATGGGACCATAATCTAATGGCAGGTGCCACCACTGATGATACACGTTGGAAATACCTGATGATCAAATATTTTGAACAATATACCGGCAAACTGAATCCAAACAATTTTTCTAAGTTCATAATAGAATACTATGCGACTTTAACGAATTCGCTTGTAAATGAAGAAACAAAAAGAAATATTGACTATTTAGACGATCAGATTGAAAAAATAGAATGGATAAAGGAATGGGCCAGAGTTGCATTAGCATATCAAGACAACACAAGTTCATACTTAAAAGCGACTAATAGATTTTATGGCGGAGAAATGTCCTGTGCAGGACAACTATATACTCCTATGCTTGGTTTAGTCACCAAAAACCCAACCACAGCATATAATTTAGCTTATGACCATAGCATTTTTGATATTGGTTACGCAAAGGATATTTCTGCCACGGTTGCGGCCATGACCAATATGGCCTTGCAAACAAAAAATATCGATTCCTTGTTGGACACGGCTACCTTTACTGATCCTTTAGGCTATCAAGATAGTAGGCTGGTAGGCCGTATTCCTTTTACAATATTAAAAAATGCCAGAACACAGGTAAACAGTATAAATAACCTTGTCATTGTGGATTCTTCTTTTGTCAATAGGGATACGCGTTTTGAGGTACCTAAAGGATTTCCTGGAACAACCAGCGATTGGATAAAACAAGAAATGCTCTATCAGTTATTGGAAAAGGATAAACGCGCTATTGCTTTCCATAGCGCAGAAATATGGCAAATAATGATTACCGGAATTGCATATGGCAATGGTGATTTTGAAAAAACCATGCAGTTTATTGTAAACTATGGTAGGGACAATGATACGGTTGCCGCCGTTGCGGGAATGATTTTAGGAGCACAAATAGGATACACCAACCTACCTGAAAGTTTAAAACACGAAATAATAAAAGTTAATAAAAATTACTTACACTTAGATTTAGAAACCATGGCCAAAACCATGGCTCCCTGATATATTTATTCCCAAATACGTTCCACTAGATTCTCGGTAAAATCCATAACCCCTATTGCCCTTTCCGTATTATTTTTAAAGACCAACTCTGTAAAATCTGATTTAGGAAATACTTGGTTTGTCATTACATATTGGCCTTTATTAACGAACAATTCTATAGATGACTTATCTAAGAGAATCCGTATCTCAATTTCACCATCAGGCAAATTAGGCATAGGCATTTGTTGGTTTCCGAGTGCAAATTTCTCTGAAAATCCAGTTTTACCTGCTTTAGACCTATTCATTAAGGCGCTTTTATCTGCCTTGTTCAACCTAACAAAAAGACTATCTCCCTGTATATTGGCCATGGTCAAAGAAAAATTAGGGTCTGCGGTTTTGAATATTAATTCTGATTGGTTCCCATGCTCAATCAACAGCTTTTTCTCACTATGCGGATGCAAAACAAAATCTTTTCCTGCTACTTTATTTTTAACCAATCCATCTACTTGATGTAAAGGATAATTAATAAGTTCATAGGATCCATCATTTTTTTCTAATGACAACTTTCTAGGAATGGTCATGGCACTACGCCATTTTTTGGTTGGTGTATCCCTAGCATAATCCCAATTACTCATCCATCCAATAAAAATCCTATCTCCAGATGGTACATTGTTATAGGTAACGCCCGCATAATTATCACGCCCATAATCCACCCATTTGCTCTCTGTCTGTTCTGTAGTAAATGTCTTACCATCAAAGTCCCCAATAAAATATTGTGTGCCGCTACCGCCATTTGGTGCTCCCGGGTTAATACTTATCAGCAACACCCATTTCTCTTCATCAGTTCCCGCTACCTTTAATTTAAACATATCCGGGCATTCCCAGACACCGCCATGGGCTCCATTATCCTTACCAAACTCACTTACCTGTTCCCATTCTTTTAGGTTTGGTGAATCCCAAATCTGCAAATGATCGCCTGCAACCAAAAGCATGGTCCATATATTTTCTTTTTCATTCCAAAAAACCTTGGGATCTCTAAAATCCTTGATTCCATCATTACCAATCACAGGATTACCTTCATATTTTATCCAACTGTCCCCATTATCCAAACTATATGCTATTCCCTGTGTTTGGAAGTCACTCCTGCCCGCTTGTTCGCCTTCCATATTATGATACGTAAATATGGCTACCAATGCTGGAGCTTCATCAGACCCAAAACCAGAGGTGTTATTTATATCAACCACTGCGCTACCAGAAAAAATAAAACCATTTTCATCAGGAAAAAGAGCTATAGGCTTATGCTCCCAACGCACCATATCCTTACTAATGGCATGCCCCCAATGCATTGGCCCCCAAACAATATCACCTGGATAATATTGATAGAACAAATGATAAACCCCATCATGATATACCAGGCCATTGGGATCGTTCATCCATTTTTCCTCTGGAGTAAAATGAAACTGTGGCCTATATTCCTCCATACAGTAATTAGTAATAGACTTCTTTACTTCTACTTTAGCTTCTTTTTCCTTACAAGAAATAAAACACATTAGAAAAGAAAAAAAAGTAGTACTAGTAAAAATTTTCAGCATGATTTTTAATTTGAAAAGCCCCTATAGGCTCTTATTTCACCACTTTAAAAATACTACCTTTGTGTATAGATCATATACTTCAATGCGTTTTATTTTATCCATTTTGCTATTTGCTTTGCTAAACTCATGTGGTCATGGACAGAAAGGAATAGACCGTGCCCTAAAACTTTGGAACAAGGAATCTGTCCCCTACATCTATCCTATGGATATCTCCTTAAATGACACTTTTATCTTCTTGGACACTAGGGAAAAAGAAGAATTTAATGTTAGCCATTTAAAAAATGCCCTTTGGGTAGGCTATAAGGATTTTGATAAAAATTTAGTCTTAAACCAAATTCCAGATAAATCACAAAACATAATAGTGTACTGCTCTATTGGCATACGTTCAGAAAATATTGGTGAAAAGCTCAAAGCACTTGGGTACACTAATGTCCTTAATCTTTATGGTGGTATTTTTAGCTGGAAAAATAATAACAGAGCTGTCTATAACAGTCGAGGTCAGGAAACCGATAGTGTACACGCCTTTAATAAGCATTGGGGAAAGTTATTGGATAATGGAATCAAAGTATATGACAACTGACTTTATTTTAAATAAATCCGTCAGGTAAGTGTAGTACTGTATAAACAAAATTGTTTGGATTATTAATAAAGGAAGCTGATTTGGGAATTTTACAACCTAACGAAAATACAAAAGACGATAAGGCCATAGATTTTACACTGGCAAGCTCACAAAATCTCCTTTTAATATTTACAAGAAACCCCGAATTGGGCAAGGGTAAAAGGCGATTAGCGGCAACCATTGGAGATGAGGCGACTTTAGAAATTTATAAATTTCTTTTAAACCATACTTCCAAAATTACCAAAAACCTATACGCTAAAAAAATTGTCTATTACTCAGAAGAGATTTGGGCAAATGATATTTGGGACAACAACCGCTACGACAAAAAAGTACAGGTTGGCGCAGATTTGGGCGAGCGTATGGCAAATGCTTTTTTAGATGGGTTTTCAAAAGGATTTGACAAAATCATTATTATAGGCAGTGATATGTTAAACCTATCCTTATCCGATTTAGAAACTGCCTTCAAAGCCTTGGATAAGTACGATTTTGTAGTTGGCCCAGCAGAGGATGGTGGATACTATTTATTAGGAATGAAAACCTTTAAAAAGGAACTTTTTCTAAACAAAATTTGGGGAACCGATACTGTTTTACAGGACACCTTAAATGATATTAAGTATGAAAAGACAACCCTTTTAGAAGCTAGAAACGACATAGATTATTATGAAGATATAAAGGACATTAGTGCTTTTGAACCTTTTTTAAAACACATGAAATAATGACAAAAAAACAATTGGAGGAATCTGTAGCTTATTTACAGAAAAAGGGGTTTGAAAACCCAGAAATTGGTATCGTATTGGGCACAGGTCTTGGCGAATTAGTGAACCATGTAGAAAACCAAATTGAGGCACATTACAACCACATCCCGTTTTTTCCACTGGCAACAGTAGAATTTCATACCGGAAAGTTGGTTTTTGGCACTATTTCAGGAAAAAAAGTTGTAGTCATGCAAGGCCGTTTTCATTTATATGAAGGCTATGATTTTATAGATATTACCTATCCTATTCGTGTTATGCATATGCTGGGCATCAGCAAACTGTTTATTTCAAATGCGGCTGGGGCTGTAAACTTAAACTATAAAAAAGGAGATATGATGTTAATAGAAGACCATATTAACCTACAAGGTGGATCTCCATTAGCATTTAAAAATGTGAGTGAGTTTGGGGAACGATTTGCAGATATGTCCGAACCTTACGACAAGGGTATGCGCGCTAAACTTATTGACATTGCGGCTACAAATAACATTACATTAAAATCTGGAGTATATGCATCAGTAGTTGGCCCACAATTAGAAACCAAGGCCGAATATAGAATGCTAAAAATTCTTGGTGCAGATGCAGTAGGTATGAGTACCGTGCCTGAAGTAATAGTTGCCAATCATTTAAACTTGCCTATTGTGGCGGTTTCTGTCCTAACCGATGAATGCGATCCCGATAATTTAAAACCTGTAAATATTGCCGAAATAATCGCAATTGCCAACAAAACCGAACCTAAAATGGTGAAACTTTTCCAAGAATTAATAAAGCAATTGTAAGGTATAACCCGTAATGGCTACCATTACAGTGGTATCTTTTATTAATGGACAGAAAACAGAACAAAATCAGTATTATCATCCCTACTTTTAATGAAGAAGGGCATATTTCAAAAGTACTACAGGCACTTGAAAAAAATGCTTCAGGTGACGGTATAAAAGAAATTATTGTAGTTGATGGCGGTAGTACAGACGCCACTACCAACATAGCAGCAAGCTTGGGTGCAAAAATTTTAAAATCATCTAAAGGCCGTGCCAAACAAATGAACCTTGGCGCAAAAAATGCATCGGGCACTATTCTTTATTTTCTTCATGTAGATTCTATTCCGCCACGAAATTTCGACCAAAATATCGTTAAGGCATACGAGCAAGGTTTTAGCGCCGGCTGTTTTAGGTTACATTTTAATAGTAAAAGTTTGTTTTTAAGATTCTTTGCTTGGTGTACATGTATAAACCATATTCTCTGTAGGGGCGGTGATCAATCACTCTATATAACTAAAGGATTGTTTGACGAATTCGACGGTTTTGATGAAAATTATACAATTTATGAGGATATTGAACTTATCCATAGGATATATAAAAAAGTACGGTTTAAAATTATACCCAACTATGTTATAACCTCTGCAAGAAGATATCATGAGCGCGGTATGATTACCTTGCAATATCACTTCGGGGTAATACATGCCATGTATTTTACAGGTGCAAAGCCAAATGATTTATATACATATTACCTTGAAAAAATTGCCATTAAAAAGAACACTGCTACTTATCCTCAAAATCGAGCAGCACCCCTTCAGAAATCCATTTAGCCAATGCTTGTCTATTATCGGGATCTAGAATACGGCGTTGATCTTTTTTGTTCTTAATATTACCAATTTCTATATAGGCCATTGCCGGATGTGTTTTTCTCACTAAATATAGGGCCGTCCTATCTCCAAAAGTTCCCTCATAAGTTCTATTTGGCTGATATTTACTGTATTTAGATTGAAACGTCTTGTGAATGCTCTCTGCCAATTTCTTGCCATTTTTACTTTGCTCATGATGGTAAAAAAATACATCTATGTTCTGCCCTTTGCTCCTACTATCCACATGGGTTACAATAAGTCGTTGGTATTTTCCTTTATTGGTTTTGTACAAATCATTTACAATTTCAACCCGTTGCTGTAAGCGTGCCAAATGATTCAAAGGAATGGTCTTTTCAGGGTAAGCCACTTCATCATGATCTATTTCCAAAATACGTTCATCACGTATACCATCGTTTTCATCCCTAATGATAATATAAACCGTTGCACCATGGGCCAATAATTCTTTGGCCAATCGTAAGGTAATATCATATGCATATTCATCTTCAGCAATGCTTTTACCATCATAAACGGCCATAGCTCCTGGATCTGGTCCACCGTGACCGGATACCAAATAGTAAACCGCACCCTTTAACCGTTTACTTTTTGTCAGAACAGTTTCGTGCTTCTCCCCAAAAATTGAAAATACTATACTTTCTTCTTCCTTAATTTTTTTAGATTGATCCTGAATAGAATCTACAATAGGAATGTTTTCTAACCTTACCTTGGGAATTTGATAGGAATTACCGGCTATTAGATGAACACTATCTTTCAATTTAGCCACATTAAGCGACACAAACTCATCAAAATGCTCATAAGGTTTTAAGCCTTCATTTCTTAATAAGGACAATATGCCATCCCCAGGGTTTGCGGTAACGGTAACCAAAGTATCCTGAGCGGCCACCTGCAAAATACATAGCAGGACTATACTATGAATAAAATGGAATTTATTTCTCACTTTTTATTAAAAACAAAGTTCATGCCCAACTCATTTACAGGCAACCTAATTATCCTCAAAATTTAAACTGGAATAATCTTTTAATATTCCATTGGCAATCATTTTAGTAATGTTTGGTCTAGCGGACTTTAATTGGATTCCCTGTGCTTGATTATTATTACTGCTATTCAACCCAATAATGGTAATAGGTGGAAGTACATTTTTTGCAAGAAAAATATTTGCCTCATCATTAAAGGAAGAAATACCCTCTTTGGAAGAAGATTTTCTAATTGCATTTTTTCTAAAAACGTCTTGTAGGCTTGCCGCCAACCTTGTCCCTTCCTTACTTTGACCGTAATGGTTTACCGTTACCTCTATATTCTTAGTATTATCAATACCATCCTCTATTAACAAAACGCGCTGATAATTGCCATTATATACCAAAAATTTTCTATTGACGACTCCAGAATAATTACCTAAAACCGATATTTTAAATGCTTCAATATCTTTTTCTGAATTACCTTTCGGTTGCATTAAGGCATTCTCCAAAAGACATACCCGAGCACCCTTTTCCAGTAGCTCTTTGGCCAATCCTAGCATAAAATCATTTGAATTGCTGTTGAGTATGGTTTCTGGGGTATTCATTATATAATATACGGTATGAAGAAGTGTAGCGTCCTTAATTTTCATTTTGGAGAGCTCCTTGTCAAAAATTGATTCCTCTAAACCCGTATCAACCGATATTCTGGTTCCCATGTTCCTAAAACTATCTGGGGCATTTGGCAATATATAGGTTGTCCCAATTATTAAATCACTGCCATTTCGAACATTCTTTTCATTTAAATTTAGAAATTCAACATAGTATTTTATTGGATGTATCCCAGCACTTCTCAATATAGAAAAAATGCCGTCACCACTTTTAGCAACAATGGTATCTCTTGGAGTTTGGGCAAATACCATTGAAGAAAAAACTAATAGAAATAATGTTGGTAAATTTAATTGTTGTATGCGCATGATATGGATAGTGAAGTACAAATATTACTAAAAATAGCGTGGAATAGCAATTAAAAAGAGTTTGGATAGGTGATAATTCCCAAGTCTTCAATTTCACCTAATCCAAATAGGCTTTATAGTGATTTTTGATTACCTCCTGAGCCGGTTTGTTTTGAGGTGTAAAACGGTTATCTAATTCCCCTCCAGAGTTCTGGTGCTGTATAAACCATTTCCAAACATAACCTCCGGCAAACCAATCCTCATTCCAAAATTCATTAAATATGGCGGTTTTTGCATTTGACTGTGCCACAAGGTTTACCTCTTCCTCATTTCTATCTACCAACCAAGGTTTTTTTGCTGTAAAATTCATAGAGCGATACCCAAATTCCGTAAAGACTACCGGTTTATTTTTTACTTTGGCCAAAGTCGCAATTTTATCTTTCCAAGGTCTCCATCCTAACTGTAATTCGTTAACTGTAGGGGTTTTAGCCTCAGATAAGGGAAAGTAAGCATCTATGCCAATATAATCCAACTTTTCCCAAAAAGGCGTTCTGTCATACTCGTCCCAATTGGCCGCATATGTTAGTTTACCGGAATAAACAGATCTTATTTCCTTTATTAATCTTTCCCAATATGTAGGTCTGTTCTTTACGAAATTCTCCAGTTCCGTACCAATACAGAGTAAAGGGGCCTTTACCTCTTCCGCCATTTCCGCATAATTCAGGATAAAGCACTTATATGAATCTTCAAGCTGTAGCCAATGATCTTCGCTTTCCATTTTTAAGGTACCCGTAAACTGCCCTCCACCAATCCAAATTTGTGGTTTTACCATGACTTCCAATCCATTCCTTTGCAATAGTTCTATATATTGCTTGGCACCTTTACGTGTTTCACCAAACCATTGTCTCTCTGTATCAAAAATTATCTGAGGCGAAGTTATGTCCCTAATAAAACCAAAGGGCATGATGGCCGCACTATTCGCATAGATTTTCACGACCTCGTCTATGTGGGATTGCGCTACCTCTTCCCTAGAAGCTACAAAACTTACACCATTAATTTTCTTTTGTGCTTTACCTGAACAAGAAAATTGAAGTGCACACAAGAACAGAAGTCCCAAATTTTTCATTGACAATGGATTAGGACCTCTAAAGTAGAATATTTACTCCTTTTTCTTAAAATAGAAACCCAAATACTATGTTAAATTTCACGGTAGAAATCAATTTGAAAATACTACAAGTTCAGACAGGCAATCCCAACTACTTTATGCTTATTTTACTGATTCATTTAATTTCCAATCATAAGGATAAAATGAAATGGTACTGTTTTCTGGTAGTTTTTGATTTCTATAATTATTTATAAAGTCTTTAATACCGCTTCCTTTTTGCTCAAAATCTTGTTTATACCAATCAAATATTTGGGAAATCTGAACATCCGAACCGTTTACCCGTATGAACTTTGGGTTATTTAATGCCTTAACGGTTTGCTCTTTTAATTGAATTTCAAACACTGCAGGCCTGTAGGCTTCCTTTATAATGGGAGGACACCCGATACCTGCACAAACCAATACAAAATGAAAACGGGGTTCATTAGGATATTTTGCTCGTAATAATTTATTCTCTATAGCATTTAGGGTAATATTTTCCCCACCTACTTGATGTTTGTTCTTGTCAAAAAAACCTGGAATATCCAATGGGGATTGTATTGGGTAATGTTTAACAATACCATCTATAACCAGCAAATTATACACATTTACCCAAAAAGCCTGATATTCATTTGCCTTATAGCCATCAGCCTTTATCTTTTTTGCTATTTCCAAAGTTGCAATTAAGGTATTTGGATTCTTTTTGACACTCGCATAATCTACTCTACCATTTTCAACATAGGAGTTAAGGAAATCGTCAGTATCATTAAAAAAATTGGTTAATGTTTGCCCAAATGAGAATGATGAAACCAATAAAAACAAAAGGCAATTGCAGTAGTACTTCATTATAACCTATTTAATAGTTCTGTATTGGATGGTTAGTCGGCATGTAAAGTAAATACATACATAAAACTACGCTTTTAAGGTATTAGTAAACTGTACACCCATTTATAATCTTTCTAAATTAAGGCACCTGGTTAAGTTATTATCTTTAGGAACGACATAAAACCCAACAAAACCACTTTATGCAACACATCGTAATAATTGGCAATGGTATATCTGGTGTAACCTTAGCAAGGCATATTAGAAAATTATCAAACAATAGAATTACCATAATCTCCGCAGAAACCGATTATTTTTTCTCTCGTACGGCATTAATGTACGTGTATATGGGCCACATGAAATTTAAGCATACCCAACCTTATGAAAACTGGTTCTGGAAAAAAAATAAGATTGATCTATTAAATGGGTTTGTTGAAACCATTGTGCCAAATTCCAAAAAAGTGATATTGGCAAGTGGACAAGAGATTTCTTATGACAAATTGGTCATTGCCACAGGATCTAAGCCCAATAAATTTGGTTGGCCCGGTCAAGATTTGAAAGGCGTACAAGGACTATATTCCAAACAAGACCTAGATATATTAGAGCAAAACGCACCCAATAACAAAATCTGTAAACACGCTGTTATAGTTGGTGGAGGACTTATAGGGATTGAAATGGCAGAAATGCTAAGAAGCCGTAAAATACCTGTTACGTTTCTAGTCCGTGAGACTAGTTTTTGGAATGGGGTTTTACCCTCTGGCGAATCCAAAATGATCAATGAACACCTATTGGAACATCATATAGATTTGCGTTTAGACACTAATTTAAAAGAAATACTGGCTGATGAAAATGGACGGGCCAAAGCTGTGGTAACAGATAAAGGAGATACTATTCCATGCTCGGTTGTTGGCCTTACAGCCGGTGTTACCCCCAACATAGATTTTCTTAAGGATTCTGGAATAGCAATTGAAAAAGGAGTCAAGGTAAATCGATTATTGGAAACCAATATAAATGACATTTACGCCATTGGTGACTGCGCACAACAGCATGAAGCCATTGGCAACCGTAGGCCAGTAGAGGCAGTATGGTATACTGGGCGTATGATGGGAGAAACCTTGGCACAGACACTTTGTGGCAAGCCAACGGAATATAAACCAGGCCATTGGTTCAATTCGGCCAAGTTCTTGGATATAGAATACCAAACCTACGGTTGGGTCTTTAGCGAACGTAACAAGAAAGACTATGAGCAACACTTTCACTGGCGACATCACAAAGAAAAAATATGCATAACCATAGCTTTTCACAAAAGCACAAAATTGTTTTTGGGGATAAACACTTTTGGTATACGTATGCGCCATGAAATCTTTGACCGATGGTTATCCGAGAATAGAAATATAGATTATGTGATAGCATATTTAAAAGATGCCAATTTTGACCCTGAATTATATAACCATTATGAAGATGCCATTGTAACCAAATACAATGAAGAATTCGGTCAAAACATCACACCAAAAAAGAAAAGTTGGAAACGAATTTTTAGCAACTCATAAGCACTGAAAAATCTATTCTTTAAATGAAAGCAATTAAAAATATAGGGTTAGCAATCTTTTTAACAGGTCTTACCATATTCACTCTTTTGCCTGTAGTTGGCACTTACAACCTCTCCCCAGAAACATTTTCACAATTTATTGAACAGAAAGGCATTAAAAGTGAACAGTTCATTAGCGATATGGAACAAAATGTAGTTGGATTACGGTTCGAGGGCATGTTGCAATTATCACCAGTGATTGTAAAAAACCTTGAAATCGCCAATGCAAATCACCGAAAAAACAAAGAGTATAAAAAAGTGATTTACACTAAGCCCCATGATATGGCTGCAGAATTGGGCAAAAAAGCCGGAAGTGGCTTCATTGTTAAAAATAAGGGTTTCATGTGGTTCCTAACTTTTGGTCTTGGTAGTATTGGTGCACTAATGTTTATTCTGCCCAACGTTTTGCTTTTAGGTAAAAAAGGCATTAAGAACGATGGAATATACCTCCAAGACAGTACGAATAAGGGATGGATCGCATGGTTGGTATTTATATTTTTGGTTGGGTTTTACTTAGTACTTTATTTTCGTTCGGAATATGCCGTAAACTGGACATATCTGGTAGATCCAATTAGCGAAAGTCTAAGCGGAAACCCCGCAGGGCATTGGTTTGTTTATGGCTTTATGTACTGTGTGGTCATGACGGTTATGGCGATTCGTATGTATATCAAATACAGACATAATATATATCAAATTGTACGTACAACATCGGTCTTGTTCTTTCAGATTGTCTTTGCCTTTTTAATTCCTGAAATTATGGTGCGGTTACAAATGCCCTATTATGATTTTAAAAATGCCTTTCCCCTTGACTATGATTTCTTCTTTCAATGGAATTTGAAATCGCTCTTAAACAGTGGGGGTATTGGAATTTTTATTCTCTTTTGGGGTGTGATATTAACGCTGGTCATTGTGCCTGTAATGGTTTATTTTTTTGGTAAACGTTGGTATTGCTCATGGGTTTGTGGGTGTGGCGGACTGGCGGAGACCTTGGGGGACCCTTACCGGCAACATTCAGACAAATCATTATTTGCTTGGAAAGTGGAACGATGGCTTATACACGGAGTTTTATTGTTTGCCATTGTGATGACCGGTATGACCTTATATAGCTTTTTCTCAGAAACAGGAACCGTTTTGGGCATAAAAACCCAACAAGTGCAAAACACATACAGCTTGGCCATAGGGTCAATTTTTGCAGGCGTCATCGGCACTGGGTTCTATCCTATTTTTGGAAATAGGGTTTGGTGCAGGTTTGGGTGTCCCTTAGCTGCATATCTTGGATTTGTACAACGATTTAAATCACGCTTTAGAATTACTACAAATGGTGGACAATGTATCTCTTGTGGTAATTGTTCTACCTATTGTGAACAGGGTATAGACGTTAGGGCCTACGCTCAAAAAGGAGAAAACATTGTACGCTCTAGTTGTGTAGGTTGCGGTATATGCTCCGCTGTTTGCCCTAGAGGGGTGTTAAAATTGGAAAACGGTCCGGAAGCAGGTCGTATTAACCCTACCCAAGTACTTTTGGGCAATGATGTTGACCTTATGGATTTGGTGAACAAAAATTAAAACTGGTATGAAAACGGTTACACTTATTTCTTTTGTTTTACTAATTAAGTTTGCCGGGCTTATGAACAGGACCAATTAAAAAACATGTTATTATAATGGTAAATTGGCATCTGAAGGTTGGCTACGGTTTAATATATAAGATGGATACTGGAAATTTTATCCTAAAAACGGTACGTTATACCAACAAGGACACTATCAATATAACAAACGGGAAAGATATTGGTACTTTTGCGATGAAAAAAGAATTCGTACACAGCAAGGGCATTTTAAAAGTGGTTTAAAAACCAAATGGTGGTTGTATTATGACAAAAAGGGTCGTGTATATCACAAATGCCAACTACATAATGACCTTAAGAACGGATACTGCCTAAAATATCTAGATGAAAAACTCACTTCCGCTGAAAAATATAGTAATGGAAAAAAAATTAAGGAATGGACTCATTTCGACTCCTTTCAAAAAAAAAATAGCATTTCCGATTTAAAATAATGGTAGATATCAACGTTATCATCCCAGCCTTTAACGAGGAGGACTCCATTGCACATGTAATCAATGAGATTCCAAAAACGGTAAGTGAAATTATTGTGGTAAGCAATGCCTCTACAGATGACACTGTAAAAAATGCCCAAGCAGCAAAGGCAACCGTACTTACAGAAAATAGAAAAGGCTACGGCCATGCATGCTTGTGTGGAATAGAATATATAGCCAAAAAATCCAAACAACCCGATATTATCGTATTTATGGATGGAGATTATTCTGACTATCCAGATGAATTGACAAAGATTGTGGCACCTATTTTGGAAAATGGGATGGATTTTGTGCTTGGGGCCCGAAAAAAAAGTTTACGGGAAGAAGGTTCAATGACTCCACAACAAATTTTTGGCAACTGGTTGGCCACATTTTTAATGCGATTATTTTTTGGTGCAAAATTTACGGATTTAGGACCTTTTAGAGCTATAAAATACGAAAAGCTCAACGAATTAAAAATGCAGGATAAGACTTATGGATGGACAGTTGAAATGCAATTGAAAATTTTAAAGAAAAAAATGGCATATGCCGAAGTACCAGTACGTTACAAAAAAAGAATTGGTGTTTCAAAAGTATCAGGTACGGTAAAAGGAACTATATTTGCAGGCATAAAAATATTAGGTTGGATATTTAAATACAGTATAAAATAATATGACACTCACCATAGCTTACATTATCATCGCAATCTATAGTATTTCACTACTATTGATCTTCTTTTATAGCCTTGCCCAACTTAATCTTTTGGTAAATTATTTGGGGCAAAAAAGAAGGAACCAAACAGCGCCAAAATTCAATCTTTTGGACCCAAAAGAAATTCCTTTGGTTACCATACAGCTTCCTGTTTATAATGAGGAATATGTAATGGAACGACTCTTAGAGAATATTGCCAAAATAGAATACCCAAAAAGTAAATTGGAAATACAGGTATTGGACGATTCTACGGATGACTCTGTTGCTGTTACAGCGGCCCGTATTAACGAGTTACAGGAAACAGGATTGGACATACAGCACATACGCAGGGAAAATCGAGTTGGCTTTAAGGCTGGTGCCTTAAAAGAAGGGCTAAAGATTGCCAAGGGGGAATTTATTGCCATTTTTGATGCCGACTTCCTTCCTTCTTCAGATTGGTTAAAAAAGACCGTCATCTATTTCAAGGATCAAGAAATTGGTGTGGTACAGACCCGATGGGGGCATATTAACCGTGAGTACTCTACACTAACAAGAATACAGGCATTTGCTTTAGATGCACATTTTACACTAGAACAAGTTGGAAGAAATGCAAAAGGCCACTTTATCAATTTTAATGGTACTGCTGGTATCTGGCGTAAGGAATGTATATTGGATGCTGGCAACTGGGAAGGTGACACCTTGACCGAGGATTTGGACCTTAGCTACCGTGCCCAATTAAAGAATTGGAAATTCAAGTATTTAGAAGACGTAGAAACACCTGCTGAACTTCCTGTAGTTATTAGCGCTGCTCGTTCACAACAGTTTCGTTGGAATAAAGGTGGGGCAGAAAATTTTAGAAAAACCGTTTGGAGCGTGATCAGTGCAAAGAACATACCTTTTAAAACCAAATTTCATGGTGTAATGCATTTATTGAACAGTAGTATGTTCCTTTGTGTATTTATTGTTGCCTTTTTAAGCATACCCATGTTGTACATAAAGAACATGTTTGGTCATTTAGGATGGGTTTTTGAGGCTACTAGCTTCTTTATCGTAAGTACCATTATCTTATTTATATGTTATTGGTTTACCTATAAGAGCGTACAAGGCAGTAGTTTTGATAATTTTATAGATTATATAAAGATCTTCTTCACCTTTTTCTCAGTGGCCCTGGGCTTTTCATTACACAACTCTATAGCTGTTTTAGAAGGTCATATGGGTAAACGTAGTGAATTTGTACGTACTCCTAAATTTAATATCAATAATATCACCGAAAGCTGGAAAGGAAATAAGTACCTCGCAAAAAAAATGTCACCAAATATGATATTGGAATTTGCCTTAATGGTTTATTTTCTATTTGGCATGTACAGTGCAGTTCCTTTGAACGATTTTGGTTTGTTCCCATTCCACTTTATGTTGTTCCTAGGGTTTGGCTTTGTTTTCTTTAAAAGTTTAACAGCAAGGGCGTAAACATATAAAAAGTAAAAAAAAGGATGGCTATGGCCATCCTTTTTTTTGTCACTATTTTAAAGGCAGTACCATTGCAATTCTAACCCTAAATTAACTTTCGTGACATACAAAAACTCTGCTGGAACTTTTAGCTATCAGAACACGGCACAATAAAATTTTTAAAACGTTTCCTATTTCCCCACGCATATAAATTAAATAAAGTGATTCGTGTTTAATTTGGCAATAACAATGGGAAGTTTCAAAGTAATAATAGATATTATGGAAATTAGCTGACTAATGAATACAAAAAAATGGAGTATTGGAATTATTTGATGACCTTATAGATAAAACAAAAAATTGGTTGCCTAAAGACGGAATAGTTAAGTACTACGGAAAACTTTTTACCCATGCAAAAGCCAACTCCTATTATCAAATATTAATGGACACTATCGCATGGCGAAACGATGAGGCTATTATCTACGGTAAAAAAATAATTACAAAACGTAAGGTTGCGTGGTATGGCGAAAAACCATTTGAGTACACGTATTCCAATACTACCAAAAAAGCACTTTATTGGACCAAAGAATTATTGGAGCTAAAAACAGCTGTCGAAAAAGAATCTGGGGAAACGTACAATTCCTGTCTTTTAAATTTATACCATGACGGCAATGAAGGCATGGCTTGGCATAGTGATGGTGAAAAAGATTTGAAAAAAAACGGCGCCATTGGTTCGCTTAGTTTTGGGGCAGAACGAAAGTTTGCATTCAAACACAAAGACACCAAAGAAAAGATAGACCTCATTTTAAAACATGGTAGTTTGCTGGTGATGAAGGGTGACACACAAACGCATTGGCTACATAGACTTCCGCCAAGCAAACGTATAACTACACCAAGAATAAATCTTACTTTTAGGACAATTGCAGAGAACGTATAGTAGCAATTCAGCCCCTTAAAATCACGTACTAGCTTACCCCTAAACATTCTCCAAATTGTGGGCAAATTCTTGGTAAAAGCACCCAAACATGGATAAAGAATAGAATCATAAATAATATACCAATCCACAAGGCATGACTTATATAAATTTCATCACCTTGTGGTTTGATGATTGGCCAAAGCAATCCGAAGCTTCCAATGACAAATAGAAAAAAAGGCACCCCAGAGAAAAATAACAGAAAACGTAAGCTAAATTCCTCTTGTAAAATACTATAAAAAATATACCCAACAATAATAGATAAAATAATCAAAATCCAAAATAGCCTTTTATGGGTGGGTCTTTTAACGTTTTCCATTTGATCAGTTTTTATTTTAGAAAACTAATGGCAACGAACACCACCTCCAATGACCTATATCAGTCTTGTATTATTAGAAACACAGTAAGGGCAAAAGACAAATTAAGTATCTTGTAGCAAGACTACTAAACATAACACTTTTGAAAATAATGACTTGTAAGCAGTTGGGCGGCGCCTGTGATATTGAATTTAGTGCCAATTCTTTCGAAGAAATTGCAGAACAGAGCAAAAAACATGGCATGGAAATGTACCAAAAAGGAGATAAATCCCATTTGGAAGCCATGGAAAAAATGCACTATCTTATGAAATCTCCAGAAGCGATGCAAACTTGGTTTAACAACAAATGTGAGGTATTCAATGCCTTACCCAGCCTTTAGCTTACTTTGTTTAGCTATAAAGCTATTTTTTCAACGGCCGCAATAGTGTCATCCAAATCTTGATAGCTTAACGCATCGTTCAAAAAATAGCTTTCAAAGGCCGATGGTGGCAGGTATACACCTTGCTCCAACATACCGTGAAAATACTTTTTAAAAGTATCGTTGTTTCCCTTGGCAGAAGAAGCAAAATCTACTACAGGCTCATCTGTAAAATGGACGGAGATCATACTTCCATAGCGGTTTATTTGATGTGTTACACCTTTGCTTTCCAATGCTGTCGCAATACCTTTATGCAAGTAAGCTGTTTTTTCCTCCAGGCTTTTAAAAATATTAGGATTTGTGTTCAGTTCTGTTAGCATAGCCAATCCTGCACTCATGGCCAAGGGATTTCCACTGAGCGTCCCTGCTTGGTATACTGGCCCATCAGGTGCCAAATGGCCCATAATGTCTGCATTGGCGGCAAACGCACCTACAGGCAAACCACCGCCTATTACCTTTCCAAAAGTCACGATATCAGCTTTTACTCCTAAAACTTCTTGAGCACCTCCTTTGCCTAATCGAAATCCGGTCATTACCTCATCAAAAACGAGTAGTATTCCTTCATGGTCACATAATTCCCTTAGCCCTTTAATAAAAGAATCTGTAGGCACAATACAACCCATATTCCCAGCAATAGGCTCAAGAATTATAGCCGCTATTTCCCCCTTATTGGCACTTACTAGATTTTGCACCTCATCCAAATTGTTATATGCGGCAAGCAAGGTATCCTTTGCCGTACCTTGCGTAACCCCTGGACTATTTGGGCTACCAAAAGTAACCGCACCACTGCCGGCTTGAATCAAGAAAGAATCAGAATGCCCATGGTAACAACCAGAAAATTTAATGATTTTATCCTTTCCTGTATAACCACGTGCCAAGCGTACTGCGCTCATACATGCCTCCGTACCACTATTCACAAATCGTATCCTTTCTATATTAGGCACCATTTCCACGGCCAGCTTTGCCAAATCTGTTTCAATTTCGGTAGGCATACCAAAAGAAGTGCCTTTTTGTGCTTTTTCAACAATGGCATTAATTACAGGCTCGTAGGCATGTCCTAAAATTAAGGGGCCCCAAGAAGCGATGTAATCTATCAACTTATTGCCATCCTCATCATACAAATAGGCACCCTTGGCTTTCTTAACAAAAATAGGGTCTCCACCAACCGCTTTAAAAGCCCTTACAGGAGAGTTAACACCTCCGGGAATATATTGCTTTGCTTCCGCAAATAATGCGCTACTTCTTTTATAGATCATGTACTTCTATTTGTTAATTTGGATAGACTTTACCGTTAGCTTTTGACCTATAGAAAGGCCGGCATCTTTTAAGTTGTTCATTCGCATTAACTCATCAACTGACAAGTAATAACGCCTAGATAAAGAGTATAGCGTATCTCCTTTTTTTACGATATGAACAGCGTCGGAATCTGTCATCACCACAGCATTATCATAACTGGTATTTGACCCTTTCCCATCAAATTTGTACAACTGATGCTTTTCTATTAAATAGATTAACTTTTGGGGATACTTTTTATCTGTCGCATAACCTGCCTTTTTTAAACCCTGTGCCCAATTTTTATAATCGGTGGACTTATAATCAAACAAAAAGTCATATCTGCTCCTGGTTGTCAAGAAAATACTATGATCTCGGAATGAGTACATAGGGTGGTTGTATTTTCTAAAACACTCACCTTTTTCATCATCATCATGAAAATCATAATCTCCTTCCCAACCTTTGTGACATTTAATCCCAAAATGATTGTTGGTTTTCAAAGCTAATTCCCCTTGGCCATAGCCACTTTCCAATAGTCCCTGTGCCAAGGTAATACTAGCCGGAATCCCATAGGCCTTCATTTCTATCTGGGCAATTTCTGAAAAGGTTTCGATATATTCTGAAACACTCTCGATTTTGAATCGTACAAACGTACCTACATCTTCTGGGATAGAAGCATCCGTATTCTCCCTGGCAGATTTATTGGCACTCTTATTTCGCTCCGAAAGTACATTTTTAGTACGAAGGGAATCGGTATAGGTTTTTTTGGATTTACATCCTATGGCAAAAATAGCCAAAACCACAAGCATCAAAATATTCTTTCTCATATATCCAACAAAGGTAAATTTTTCTTTTTCAATACCATATTCATTCCAACAAGGCCTTGTAACCCTCCAGTATGCACTGCTAAAACCTTGGTTCCCATTGCAAAGCTATCATTCTCAATCATTTTCAACAACCCAAATACCATTTTTCCAGTATAAACAGGGTCCAATGGAATTCCTGTTTCTTTTTTAAACCAATTTATGAAAAGTACCAGCTCTTCCGATATTTTTGCATATCCACCAAAATGATAATCGCAAATCAGTTTCCAATTCCTTTTTGCTGTCATGGAGGCAATATCCGATTTAAGAAAATCCCCTTTCAATGCCGAAAACCCTAAAACTTCCTGTGTATCTTCCGATGCATTAATAAGACCTGTTATGGTACCGCCAGTACCAGTGCTAACACAAATTTTATCAAATTCTATATCTATTGGGTCTAAAATCTCCTCGCAACCTTTTACGGCCAATTCATTAGTACCACCTTCCGGCACTAAATAAAACTGACCAAACTCCTGTCTTAGTTTATCCAAAAATTCTGGGTTGGTCTTGGTCCGGTAGGATTCACGATTCACGAATTTAAAACGCATTCCATTTTCATGCGCTAAGGATAATGTGGGATTAGTTTGCCATTTCTGGGCCAGCTCCTCTCCTCTAATAACACCAATAGTCCTTAACCCCTTTTCCTTACCAGCCACTGATAATGCTGCTATATGATTTGAAAACGCCCCACCAAAAGTCAACAAGGTTGTATGCTTTTTATGTATGGCCTCAAGTACATTATATTTTAATTTACGATACTTATTCCCAGAAATAAAAGGATGTAACAAATCCTCACGCTTAATGGCAAGGGTGATGTTCTTTTCAACCAATATAGGAAGGTGTACGTATTGATTCTCGCTTTGCAAAAGGACCTATTTTCTGGTATAAAGGTACTTTATAAAGCTGAAAGGCCTACGACTTTCCAAGTACTGAATGTTTCTCTCATTGGCGTAGGCTTCGCGTTCAAAACTCAAGTTTTGATATGCTTTGTAAGTATTCATATACCAAATAGAACGAATTATCCACTCCAACAAATACAGGATATAAAATGGTAAGATCAAAAGTTCTAGCTGTTGTCTTAAGTGAATCTTTTCATGGTTTATTAACTCTACATCTTTTTTTAAAGATTGATTTTTTATAAAAATAAAAGGCCATAAAGATAAGCCTACATAATTTTTATAGAACAAGTGTTTAAAAACCAATATCATACACCCAAAATAGTTTGGTCACAAACAAATATAAATGTTAATTTTTATCATTTGTAATAATTTAGCTATTGTTTCCAACAATACCCACAAACCATTAAATCGTTTGTAAAACATCACGATAAAGGATGTTACACTATGTTAATCTTTCTATTTATCAACATAAAAACAAGTAACTTTAACCTATAATTAAAACCTTTGGAAAAGTATATCCACAGTATTGAGAGCGCTTAAATGAAAGAAATCATACCCATAGAAGCGGGAGATTTTTATTGGTCTGAAGAAGGATATCGTGTGTTTACGGAACAATATCATAAAAAACGTGGTTACTGTTGCGAAAGTGGTTGCAGGCATTGCCCATACGGCTATAACCCAAAAACGAATACCCAATAACCCAGATGTTCGGCATGATTTTTGAGCCTATTTATACCTAGAAATTACACACTTATTTAATAAAAAAAACTAATATGAAAAATCTTAAATTCATTGCTCTTCCTTTGCTGGCATTAGTTTTCTTAAGCTCTTGCTCATCTGTTCGGGTACTTTCCGATTACGACCAACAAGCAGATTTCAATGGCTATAAATCCTATGCATTTTACAAAACAGGAATAGATAAGGCACAAATTTCGGACCTAGATAAAAAACGAATTCTAAAGGCTATTGAAAATGAAATGGCCGCGCGTGGATTTGTTAAATCTGAAAATCCTGACCTATTGGTTAGCATATTCACTAAAGAACAAGAACGTGTAGATGTATACAACAACAACTTTGGCTGGGGCGGAGCCTGGGGCTGGGGTTACAATCCATATGCTTGGGGACCGGGCTGGGGCTGGGGAGGCAGCAGTGTTAGCACAACCACCCAAGGCTCATTATATATTGACCTTATCGATACTAAGAGCAAAGAATTAGTTTGGCAAGGCAAAGGGGAAGGCACATTGGCAAATACCAAAAATATAGAAAAAAAAGAACAGCGCATTAGGGAATTCGTTTCGCAAATCTTGGAACAATACCCTCCTAATACAATAGCATCAAAATAAGTTTAATTTAGTTTATTTATGAAGTCGGTTTGGGAATTTATTTTTAAACCGACTTTTTTTATAACAGCGGAAAATGATGGCTATTCTTAGCCTCATTTAACACAAAAGCACTTTTAACCACACCAATATTTGGTAAGGTTGCAATTCGCATTTTGGCAAAATCATAATACGCATCAAGATTTTTTACAGTTACTTTCAATAAAAAATCAAACTCACCCCCTACCACATAACACTCCGTAACTTCATTAAATTCTGCTACACTTAACAGAAAATCATCCATAAGACTGCCTTTTTGTGCATCAAGCGAAACAAAACTAAAAACAGTAATACTCTCCTCAATTTTGGCAGTATTCAAAACAACCGTATAATTTTGAATAAAGCCTTCCTTTTCTAAACGTTTTATACGCTCATAAACAGGGGTTTTGGTTAGTCCCAACTGTTCTGCAATCGATTTTGCCACCGTCTTGGCATCCTTTTCCAATATCCTTAATATCGCCCTATCAATGCCATCCAATTTTTCAAGCATAACTATTTCCTTTTTTAAATCAATTTATAACCTTATAAATATACATTTTCCTTAAAAAAGAATAGTATTTAGGAAAATAAACTAATAATCTGAATTTAACAATATATAATCCCCTAATTATATATATTTATTAGTGATGAACTACGAAAGCAATCCAATTTTAGATAAGCTTCCAAAACACTTGAAGCAATTCATAAAACCTCAAAACTATGAGGTCTATAGCGCTATAGACCAAGCAGTTTGGCGTTACGTTATGCGCAAAAACGTAGATTACTTGAGTAGTGTAGCACATGAAGCGTATGTACAAGGCCTTCAAAAAACCGGGATATCTACGGACCATATCCCAAACATGTACGGCATGAACCGTATTTTAAAGGACTTGGGCTGGGCAGCGGTTGCCGTAGATGGGTTCATTCCCCCTGCTGCCTTTATGGAATTCCAGGCCTATAACGTACTGGTCATTGCCTCTGATATTAGGCAATTGGAGCATATTGCGTATACACCTGCGCCAGACATTATTCATGAAGGTGCAGGCCATGCGCCAATTATTGCAAATCCGGAATATGCGGCATATTTAAGACGTTTTGGTGAAATTGGCTGCAAAGCGGTATCTAGTGCCAAAGATTTTGAGCTGTATGAAGCGGTTCGGCATTTATCGATTATAAAAGAAGCTAAGAGTACAAACCCTAGGGATATACTCAAAGCTGAAGAAAAAGTTGCCAAACTACAACAAAACATGGGTGAGCCAAGCGAAATGGCATTGATTAGGAACTTACATTGGTGGACTGTGGAATATGGACTCATAGGCTCAGTATACAGCCCAAAAATATATGGTGCCGGTCTACTTTCCTCTATTGGTGAAAGTGCTTTGTGTATGACTGACAAAGTAAAGAAAATACCCTATTCTATGGAAGCGGCACATACCTCTTTTGACATTACCAAACCCCAACCACAACTATTTGTAACTCCAGACTTTGCGTTTTTAAGTCAGGTCTTAGAGGATTTTGCAAACACCATGGCCTTAAGAACAGGTGGTTTAAACGGTATACAAAAGTTAATCGACTCTAAAGAGCTAGGTACTATAGAGCTTAGTACGGGTTTACAGGTCTCAGGAAATTTTGAATATGTCATTGAGCACAATGGAGAACCCATCTATTTTCAAACAAAAGGGAAATCTGCATTGGCATATCATGAGAAAGGATTAGTAGGTCAAGATACCAACCAGCACGCCAACGGTTTTGGCTCTCCCATTGGTAGATTAAAAGGTATAAATATAGCTATTGAAGAAATGGGACCAAGAGACTTAAAGGCATATGATATTTGCGAAGGAAAAGAGGTCTCTTTGCAATTTGAAGGTGGTATAAACGTTTGCGGAAAAATAATTACGGGTACAAGAAACCTACAAGGCCAGATTATAGTAATCACATTTGAAAATTGTAAGGTTACGCATAATGGAAAGGTTTTATTTGAATCGAACCAAGAACTATACAACATGGCCATTGGTGAAAAAATCATTTCTGCTTATAACGGCCCTGCAGACCTGCAAAGTTTTGACCTAATTGATCATGAGCTAAGTAAAACCATAACTATACCGGAAGAAAATAAAAATTCTGAATTGAATAAATTATATCAGCAAGTAAGGGATTTCAGGGAAGGTCGTAACACCACGATTTCCAGAAATAAAGTATTTGAAGTGATAAAAGAAAAATTTCCTAACGATTGGTTATTATCCATAGAGCTATATGAACTGGCTGTTAATAATGGGGACGACACGTTTGCCAAGTCTATAAAAAAACATATGGAAAACATAAAACAAGATCAACCAGAATTAGGCCATTTAATAGACGATGGTATTAGTTTAACGGATAAGCAATTTATCAAATAAAAATAAAATGCCCGAGACTAAAAGTCTTGGGCATTTTATAAAACACAAATATCTTTATAGTACAAACCTCATGAAAACTTCATGGGTTCCCTGATCTAGACCATCTATAGGTCTTTGCCATGCAGATTCGTAAGCATAACCTAATTGAAACCCATTTGAAACCTTAAAAAGAAAAAGTCCGCTAATACTTTCATTATACCTATATCCAGCACCAAGGGTAAAACGTTCCGAAAAATCCAAAAGTCCCGTAATTTCATATGACATGGGTGATGCTTCCACATATCTGATCATTCCCAACGCTCTAAGTTTAGTCTTGGCCCCGATAGAGAAGTCATAACCTCCTGCTAGATAAGCATGCATACTATCAGCACCTAAAAAAGCATTACCATTAGTTTCTTGGAGTCTATCCGGGGTCAAAAGCTTTGGCACTGAGAGTGATATGAAATACTTTTCATTTCTCAGGTAGACCCCTGCACCAATATTCGGAGTGAAACGACTTTCAAAATTCATCAAAGAGCCATCCTGTCCAACCCCATAGGTCAATAAACCTTGGGTATTTGCGTCGTATGAGTTTGCACTCGCCTTAAGACCAAAATAAATACGATTGGCATCATTCAATTGTATGTGATAAGAGAAATCAACAGCCAACCAGGTTTGGGTCTCGATAAACGTTTTATCATTAAGGATACATACACCAAGTCCCACCTTATTGCCAACCGGCACCCCAAAAATAGCACTTTGGCTTTCCGGGGCACCCTCAATACCCGCCCATTGACTTCTAAGCCCAAGAACAAATTCCATGCCCTCTGTGCTCCCTGCATAAGCAGGATTGTAGATGTTCATATTATATTGATAGAAAGTATAATTGGGATCCTGTTGACTCCATGCAAAACTTATGGAAAGCATGACGAACAAAACAGTGATTGAATTTATTATTCGCTTCATTTTAATTATTTTTTTAAAGTTTGATTTAATAGTTGATAAATATCCATCCTCGGACTACCTCAGAACCATCTCCAAGATCAATTACATATAAATAGGAACCAGCAGGTAATTTTTCTCTATTTTCCCTATAAAATCCTTGCCAATCATTTTGATAGGATTGTACGGCGAATACTTCATGCCCCCATCTGTTGTAGACTTTTACCACGTTATTGGGGTAGTTGTCTATTCCAGGAATTACCCAGCTATCGTTGTTTCCGTCTCCGTTTGGAGTAAAAGCCTGGGCAGGCACCAAAGTAGGTTCCTTATTGGTAGGGAATGCGTCCAAACCATCGGATATGCCATCCCCGTCATCATCTATATCAGCATTGTCACCAATTCCATCATCATCTATATCAGAATGCTCACTTGGGTCCAACGGGAATTTATCTGTCGCATCACTAGTACCATCATTATCATCATCCCAGTCTGCATTATTACCAATGCCATCATTATCAGTATCTAAGTACTCCTCGGGGTTCCAAGGAAAAGCATCCTCGTCATCCATTACTCCGTCGTTGTCATCATCAATATCGGCATTGTCACCCGTGCCATCGCTATCGCTGTCTACGCTCTCATCAGGATTGTCCGGGAAGGCATCATCAACATCTGGCACACCATCGTTGTCCCTATCTTCCGACTCTCCGTAAGGATAGAGATCCTCACTATTAGGAATACCATCTTCGTCAATATCATCATCAGAATTGTCTCCCGTACCGTCACCGTCCGTATCCGTATCCTCGGTCTCGTCCAACGGAAATTCATCCTCTGTATCTGGCGTACCGTCATTGTCATCGTCCGTATCGGTATTATCACCCGTGCCGTCACCGTCCGTGTCGGTATCCTCGGTCCCGTCCAACGGAAATTCATCCTCTGTATCTGGCGTACCGTCATTGTCATCGTCCGTATCGGCATTGTCTCCCGTGCCGTCACCGTCCGTGTCAGTATCCTCGGTCTCGTCTAACGGGAAGTCGTCCTCCGTATCGGGCGTACCGTCATTGTCATCGTCCATATCAGAATTATCACCCGTGCCGTCACCGTCCGTGTCGGTATCCTCGGTCTCGTCCAACGGGAAGTCGTCCTCTGTATCTGGCGTACCATCATTGTCATCGTCCGTATCGGCATTATCTCCCGTACCGTCACCGTCCGTGTCGGTATCCTCGGTCTCGTCCAACGGGAAGTCGTCCTCCGTATCTGGCGTACCATCATTGTCATCATCCGTATCGGAATTATCACCCGTACCGTCACCGTCCGTGTCGGTATCCTCGGTCTCGTCCAACGGGAAGTCGTCCTCCGTATCGGGCGTACCATCATTGTCATCGTCCGTATCGGAATTATCACCCGTGCCGTCACCGTCCGTGTCGGTATCCTCGGTCTCGTCCAAGGGGAAGTCGTCCTCCGTATCGGGCGTACCATCATTGTCATCGTCCGTATCGGAATTATCTCCCGTACCGTCACCGTCCGTATCCGTATCCTCGGTCTCGTCCAACGGAAAGTCGTCCTCGGTATCGGGCGTACCATCATTGTCATCGTCCGTATCGGAATTATCTCCCGTACCGTCACCGTCCGTATCCGTATCCTCGGTCTCGTCCAACGGGAAGTCGTCCTCGGTATCGGGCGTACCATCATTGTCATCGTCCGTATCGGAATTATCACCCGTGCCGTCACCGTCCGTGTCGGTATCCTCGGTCTCGTCCAAGGGGAAGTCGTCCTCCGTATCGGGCGTACCGTCATTGTCATCGTCATCGTCACAAGCGTTACCCATCCCATCACTATCCGTATCGGTTTGATCAGCGTTGGCAATATTTATACAGTTGTCTGATGAATCATTTATTCCATCACCATCTTCATCAGAATTATCCTGAATGGTGATTATAAAACTCTTTTCAAAGCTATTTCCCTCTGAATCCGTTGTTGAAACTCGTATTGAATATGATGATTTAGTCTCATAGTCAAATTCTTCTCCGGCCTCAAGATTACTTCCATTTATTACAAAAGAAGTATTATCCGTATCACCCGACCCAGAAACGAATACATAAGAATGTGAATCACTTACATCGGCATCTGTCGTACTAAAAGACCCAACCAACTGATTGATAGTGTTATTTTCTTGAATTGTATTCTGTGAAATAGATATGTCTGTAGGCGGATTGCTTACGTTCAATATTGGGTTTACGGTAAATTTATGGTACAATCGACCAAAAATATTACCAGCTGCACCATCTGTAGTACCACTACTGGAACACTGCTTATATATTGCCTGAAGCCCATTTTCCGAAGGATTTCCCGATGCATTTTTTAACACTATGTAATAGTTAGTGTTGGCATCCAATACCGTATTTGTAGCGAATGTAAATATAACTTCGGCAGCAGCAGTATTTGGTAAAACGGTCATCGTCTCCGAAGAGATCAATAATGAATTAAATTTAACGCTGGGATTTGGAGAAGATGGGTCATTATCAACCGTATGAAGTTCCAAGAACAAATCATATATGTTATTGGGATCAGTATTCTCTAACTTTAGTGTAACCGAATTAAGGATTCCGTTATCAGCAGGAGTTATTGTTTGCCATGCACCACCCCATCCTGTATTGCAATTTCCCGTTGTGCTTGAAATCTCGGATTCAATGGAACTTGATCCACTCTCGTTGGTCAATTCTATATAGTAATCATCCGCGCCATTAGGGACTATAATCTCAACCGTTCCTGAATCAACTACGGTATATGTGGCATTGAGCCCACCAATGGTGACACCGCTCGTCGTCAGTAAATTTGAACCTAAAATGGTGATGGTCTCTCCATAAGCTGCCGTATCTGGACTAATGGAAGTCAAAACAGGTGGAGCCTCCTTAGTATGCAGGTCTTCACTGATGATTTCGGTGAAAACATAATCAACACCATCAAAGTACTCCGATACAAAATAAAAATCGTAATCTGTGTAGGCGGATAATCCGGTCAAATTAAATACGTGCTCCACATTTGCCTGCATAGAGGCATTTCCAGCAGAAGCAACGGTAACCCCGTTGTAGTCCACTCCCGCTTTTATCTGGGCCTCGGTAGGGGCCGTGGCCCCATTGGGCACCAATACCCAGTACCCTGTGCCTGCTTCCACCGTTGTGGCCCCATAATCCGCCGATTGGTATGTAATATTATCGAACGCCCCGATAGCTGCACTTGCCACCCTTGCAATAATCTCATCAATTTCAGGTAATGTACCGGCGCCATAATACCAGATTAGTTCATCGCTTTCATTAACACCCAGATCATTAAAACGCACATAGAGGGCATAAGAACCATCACCGGTCTGTGTTATAAGATTTGTAGCAGGGTCTTGATTCGTGGAATTGCTAAAACTACAGCAACTATTTATCGTAGAATACGCCCTGTCCGAATTGCTAAAGAACAAAATAGCTTCTTGTGCTGTGGATATTTTTATTGCCTTAGCTTGTTCCGAAGTAGCGGATATGGATACGAATTCTTGGTTGATCAAATTTCCACGCGTCTTTGTAGGTTGATCCGTACCTCCTACATAATCATCACGGGTACCCACCCATAACCGAACATTGGAGGCCGGTGAACCACTGATATTCGTAATTTTAACTTTTATTCCAATATAACCTTCAGGCTGTAGTAACTCGTAGATGTTTTCTACTAAGAACGCCTGAGCATTGATCGTTATAGTACCTGAGGTGCGTATTTGGCCATACCCATCACCTGTTGTTGGATTTGTAATGGTGAAATTACTATAGTCAAAGGTTTGGCCAGACAAAGCTGGATTCGCTGCCAAGGATCCGTTTATGTTCCAATTGGCCGTGCCATCACCACCAACACCCCATTGTATATCCAATGGATAGGTGCTATAGGTCAACTTTCTATAGGTAGATCCATTATAATAAAAGGGCTGTTCCATATTCCCTGCGGAATTAATGGAGTTTTGGGTGCCATTACCTATCCGAAGCCTATCGTTGTTCAAAATATGATTTTGCGCCGTAATTTTGGAAAGACCTATAAACAATAGCAAGCATAACAATGATATTGCCTTGGTCGTAGTATTTTTTTTCATGGTTTTTTTTATTTGGTTATTAAATTCCAGTTTGCCCCGTCGTTATTAAACCATAGTTCCGTATTGGTGTTTTTTTCCACTCCATTTTCCACATATCTTAAATAAAGCCTTACCAAGGCAGCTTCATTTTCTACATTAAAGGTGTGTACTTGCACCAAAGGAGTATCACCAACTAGAGAAAGTTGATTTTTTTGGATTACCTTAATAAGAATACCCTGTATGGTAAACTGCTCCGGTACATCAAGAGTTACTCCATGATCTAATAGGTAAATTTCAGATAGACTTTCGAGTGGGATAGATGTATTTTCCCAAAGAGTGGAATCTGTAATAGCCTTCGAAAGAATCTCTGAATCTGTGTTTGGGTTTCTAACATTGTTCTGGGCTCTCGCATATAGAGATATGCCAAATGCGATTACTAGAAGTAGCAGTACCCTTAAATTAATAGGTTGGTCATTCATGATATTTATTTTAAGTATTTTCCTACATCAAAGGGATATTTTTTCTCTTACTTAAAAAAAATATTGTTGTATAAGCCTATGTAAACATTGTGTTTTTCTTTATTTTTGTAGGTTATTTCTTATTTATAATTAAGAATTAACCCTAAAGACTCTTCGGAAACCAGATTCGGATTATATGAAAGAAATAGCGGAATATGAACTCCTTAACATTGGAAAACCCCGAATTAGGCCATTTAATAGACCATGGCATCTCCTTGATAAATAAGGCAAAGGCTACTGTAGTATAGAAAAATCTTCCATGTTGGAGATTGAAGTCTCATTATAAACCAATTGCCACCCCATACTATTTGTAAGAATATAGAATTTTTGCAATTCGCTCATAAATCTATTTTTAGCATTGGTTTTAAGTGAAGATGCCTCCACTTTCTTCAACAAAGACGCCGTTACATTCCGTTTGATGGTATTGTAGTCTGATGCACTAAACTGGTTCAAATAATCTGCCGTAACATCATAATACTCAAAATCTGGATTAATTTTCACCTCCGGTCCAGGAATACTTTTAATTAATAAGGTTTTGGCTTCCTTGTTGACCTCAAAATCAATTTGACCAATATCATAAGCAACTGTCACTTCTGCATTGACCACAACCAATGCTTTTTTATCAGCGGTAAACAAGGGTCCAAAAAGCGCTTTGGAATCCTTATAAGTATACACTTCTGCAAAATGCCCTTCGGTAACAATCAATTTAGAAACGTTGGCAATTTCTTGCTGAATAAGCATTGAGTTTTCCTCCAAAATAGATTTTGATTCCTTCTCTTGGGTACAAGAACGAAAAATAAGGACAACCGCCAATGTAATTATAACGCCTGATATAAACTTCTTCATGAATTGGATTGCTTGAAATCCATAAACGGATATTCCTCTTTTATATACGCAATTTTTTGCTGTAGCGACTTCATAAAGTTTTGATGGGCACTAGATGATACGTCAAAAGGTCTATGCTGCAATCCCCTTTGAACACTGGCAACCTCCGCCATAGTTTTCATTGCCTTATCCGAAATATAGACCTTATTGAACTTTTCCCAGATATAGTCGACCGCCAATTTATTAGGATGAACCATGTCTTCTGCATAAAAACGATAATCGCGAAGCTCATCCAAAAGTATCTCATAGGCCGGAAAGTACGCTACCTTGGTATTGGCCACAACCTGATGCACCGCAGAAATTAAATTAGCCTTGCTCAGCTGATTTTCCACAAATCCATCTTTTAAATGACGAATAGGAGAAATGGTAATGACGACTTGCACCTCAGGATTTACGGATGTTAACAATTCAATTGTATTCAACAAGGAACTAACCAAGCGTTCATGCGGAATTAAGACCTTGTCAAATTGTTTACTAGGTATTTTATGGCAGTTTGCAATAAATTCCCCTGTAGTCTTGTAGGTATAGGCCCAAGATGTACCCATGGTCAAAAACACATGTGTAGCGTTTTGTAAAAATTGTCCTGTTTTTACCAAAGCCCTTTCCAAAGCCTCAACAGTAGCTTTTTTAGTTTTTCTAGAAAGGTCTGAGTGCACATCCAGCGATTGCCATTTATCGTTGTATTGCACCAGATGTTTTTCAGATAGTCCAGTATTTCGGATTGCTGCCGCTATACATTTTTCAATAGCTAGTGGCGTATACAAAATGCCGAACGGGTTTTGTAGAGTCCTGAACTTATGATATGTGAGCTTATTCCCAATATTCTCAGAAAAACACGAACCCATAAGCAAGACCTGACTATCATAATCCATTTGATTATCAGATTTTTGCAAAGGGATTTGGGTCTGGAGTTTCATTTACAAAATAACTATTATACCACCAACCCTATATTAGAATTCAAAGAATTAAGAAATCAAAGTTTTGGCATTTGTCAAAGCCTCAGCAATACCCGCAGGATTCTTACCTCCAGCGGTAGCAAAGAATGGTTGGCCACCACCGCCTCCTTGGATATATTTGCCCAATTCACGCACAATATTACCTGCATTGAGGTTTTTGGATGCTACCAACTCCTTGCTAATATAACAAGAAAGTAACGCCTTACCGTTTTGTTCCGCACCAAATAAAAGGAAAAGATTTTGTTGATCCATGCCCATCGAAAAGGACAGGTCTTTTATACCTGCTGCATCTAAATCTATCTTTTTAGCTAAAAAGCGAATACCGTTTACCTCTTCCAATTCATTCAACAAATCACCTTTAAGGCTTTTTGCCTTATCCTTTAATAGGCCAGCAATCTGTTTTTTTAATTCTGAATTTTCCTCTTGCAAGCTAATCACCGCTTTTACGGGATCTTGAACATTGCCCAACGCATCCTTTATTTCATATAAGGCTCGGTTATTTTCAAAATAGAAATCCTTGACCGCATCATTGGTAATAGCCTCTATCCTACGTATACCGGCAGCTACAGCGCCTTCTGACTTAATTTTGAAATGCCAAATATCGCCAGTATTTTGAACATGTGTACCCCCACAAAGCTCTACTGATTTACCAAATTTTATAGTCCTAACCGTATCACCATATTTTTCCCCAAAAAGCGCCATAGCACCCGCATCTATTGCCTCTTGCATGGGTATATTTCGCTTTTCCTCCAAGGGCAAATGACCTTCAATACGTGCGTTTACAAAATCCTCTACCTGCCTTAATTCTTCTACCGTCAATTTAGAAAAATGGGAGAAATCAAAACGAAGGTATTTGGAGTGAACCGCAGACCCTTTTTGTTCTACATGGGTCCCAAGAATCTCACGTAGTGCCTGGTGCAATAAATGCGTTGCTGTATGATTGGCTTGGGTACGTTGCCTTTGTTTTACATCTACAACAGCCCTAAAATAACCTTCTAATTTCTTGGGTAGGTTTTTAGAGAAATGCACAATTTCATTGTTCTCTTTTTTTGTGTCGATAATATAAATTACATCCCCGTCAGCAGTTTCCAAATACCCTTTATCTCCAACCTGTCCTCCACCTTCGGCATAAAAAGGCGTCAAGTTAAACACCAATTGATACTGGGTTCCTTCTTTTTTTGATATGATTTTACGGTATTTCGTGATTTTAACATCGGCCTCCAACATATCGTAACCAATAAACTCCTGTTCAGAATCTATCTCCAAAACCTCCCAGTCTTCTTTAGAAACTTCAGAAGCAGATTTAGAACGTTTTTTTTGTCGTTGCATAGCTGCCTCAAAACCAACCTCATCTAACCCATACCCTTTTTCACTTAAAATAAGGGCCGTTAGATCTATTGGAAAACCAAAGGTATCATACAATTCAAATGCTTTTTCACCATCAACCGTATTTGTTTTGGTATTATCGATAATCGTTTCCAACAAGACCAAACCTTGGTCCAAGGTCTTCAAGAAAGAATGTTCTTCTTCCTTAATTACATTTTCCATTAATTGCTTTTGGTCTTTCAATTCCGGAAAAGCATCACCCATACTCTTTACTAGTGCGCTTACCAATCTGTACATAAACGGTTCCTTGGTATCCAAAAAAGTGAATCCGTAACGTACCGCTCTACGTAAAATTCGCCTAATCACATATCCGGCCCCGGTATTACTCGGCAATTGGCCATCGGCAATAGAAAAAGCAACTGCTCTAATATGATCTGCAATTACCCGTATGGCAATATCCGTTTCTTCCTTTTTACCGTATTTAGAATTGGTTATAGCCTCTATTTCCCTAATTAATGGTGTAAAAACATCGGTATCATAATTGGACTGCACATTTTGCAAAACCATGCATAAACGTTCAAATCCCATTCCGGTGTCCACGTGTTTAGATGGTAAACTTTCTAGTCTGCCATCCGCCTTGCGGTTGTATTGCATGAATACCAAGTTCCAAATCTCTACGACTTGAGGATGGTCTTGGTTTACCAAACTTGCCCCTGACACTTTTGCCTTCTCGGCTTTGGAACGAATATCCACATGAATTTCTGAGCAAGGACCACAAGGACCCTGGTCTCCCATTTCCCAAAAATTATCCTTCTTGTTACCCATGATAATGCGCTCTTTGGGCACTATTTTGCTCCATAAATCGTAAGCCTCATGGTCCTTGTCCAATTTATCGTCATCTTCACTCCCTTCAAAAACAGAAACGTACAGACTATCCTTATCAATCTTAAAAACATCAGTTAACAACTCCCATGCCCATGTAATGGCCTCTTCTTTAAAATAGTCGCCGAAACTCCAGTTCCCCAGCATCTCAAACATAGTATGGTGGTAGGTATCCTTGCCAACCTCCTCTAGGTCATTATGCTTACCGCTTACACGAAGACACTTTTGGGTATCTGTTATCCTAACGCTTTTTGGCTCACTAATACCCAAGAAATACTCCTTGAATTGATTCATTCCCGCATTGGTGAACAACAACGTTGGGTCATCTTTTATAACCATTGGTGCCGAAGGTACCACCTTGTGCTTTTTACTTTCAAAAAATGCTAGAAATTGCTTTCTTATTTCTCTGGAATTCATCTAAAACGCTAAGCTTTTACAAAATTTAACTGTTTGTGGAAAACAATTTTTATATTTGTTTGTTATGTTAAAACTAAACCACAAAAATAGGATAAAATCCCTTCATGTCTAAGGTAAAATACTATTACGATCCAGATACACTTTCATATAGAAAGATAGAGCCGGAAAAATCCAAGCGCTACAGAAATATTGGTTTTTTCTTTTTAGGCTCCTTGATTTTTGGATTTTTAGGATTGACGTTATTATTGAACACCAACCTTATCAATACCCCGAGAGAACTCTCCCTACAGCGAGAAGTAAAGAATTATGAGCTACAGTTTGAGCTTTTAAATAAAAAAATGGAACAGATTGAAGATGTCTTGGCAAACATTGAAGATCGCGATAATAATATATACCGACTTTATTTTGAGGCCAACCCAATACCAGAGGAACAAAGACGTGCCGGTTTTGGGGGTATAAATAGATACAAGTCGTTGGAAGGATTTAATAATTCCGAGATGGTCATTGCCACGACCGAACGTTTAGATATCATTAAAAAACAAATGGCCATACAATCCAAATCCTTGGATGAGATTACCAAATTGGCCGAGGAAAAGGAAAAATTATTAATGTCCATTCCTGCGATACAACCTATAAACAATGATGACCTTACGCGTATGGCATCTGGTTACGGTTGGCGTTCAGATCCATTTACAAAGGCAAGAAAAATGCATTATGGAATGGATTTTACCGCACCCAAGGGTACTCCAATTTATGCATCTGGCGATGGCAAAATAACCAGAGCAGATAATAATTCCTCAGGCTATGGCAAACATATCCGCATTGAACACGGCTTTGGGTATTTAAGCCTTTATGGGCATTTAAGCCAGTACAATGTAAAAAAAGGCCAGAAGGTAAAGCGAGGAGACCTAATTGGTTTTGTTGGCAGTACCGGACGTTCCGAAGCGCCTCACCTCCATTATGAGGTATGGAAAGAAAATGACCGCATAAACCCTATTAACTTCTATTATGGAAGTTTATCCCCCGAAGAGTTTGAAAACATGCTGAAATATGCCAATCAAGAAAATCAATCTTTGGATTAATGCAAATAGAACTTCCTGAAAAACGATATTACGGAATAGGTGAAGTGGCCCAGGCATTTGGCGTAAACACTTCGTTGATACGGTTTTGGGAAAAAGAATTTGATGTTCTTCAACCTAAAAAAAATGCCAAGGGGAATAGAAAATTTACACCCCAGGACATTAAAAACCTACAATTGATCTATCACTTGGTCAAAGAACGTGGCTTTACCCTTGATGGGGCAAAAACACACCTTAAGGAGGAGAAACAAAGAACACTTACTAATTTTGATATCATCCAGAAATTGGAGCGGGTAAAAACAGAGCTTATTAAAATTAAGGATCAACTATAAACACAAACACTACCATGAAAAAAGGATTAATCGTACTTATAGTACTTGGCGTAATTGCATTTGGACTTTATCAATGGGGCGTGGGCTTTAACAACACAGCCATAAGTCTAAAGGAAACCTCAACTAAAACCTGGGCAAACGTTGAAAGTGCCTACCAACGCAGAAATGACCTTATAGGTAATTTGGTGAAGACCGTACAGGGCGCAGCAGATTTTGAAAGAGGAACATTAACCGACGTTATTGAAGCACGTGCCAAAGCAACCTCCATCAGTATTGACCCAACGAATATTACACCAGAACAGTTGGCACAATTTAATGAGGCACAGAGTGGATTAAGCGGAGCATTGAGCCGACTTTTGGTTACTGTGGAACGCTATCCAGAACTAAAGGCGAACCAGAACTTTTTAGAATTACAATCGCAATTAGAAGGTACCGAAAACAGAATTAATGTTGCTAGGGACAGATTCAATGCAACTGTTGAACCATACAACCTACACATTAAAAAATTCCCCAATTCCATATTAGCTGGGTTATTTAATTTTGATGAATTGGCCTATTTTAAATCGGAGTCCGGTTCTGAAAAAGCACCAGATGTAGATTTTAATTTCGAATAATTAAACAATGTCCAAAGTAGAGGATTTTTTGACGGAGGCTGAAGAGCGGGAAGTTGTTAACGCTATTCTTGAGGCTGAAAAAAATACTTCAGGAGAAATACGGGTACATCTTGAAGCACATGCCAGGATAAATCATTTTGAACGTGCTAAAGAGGTTTTCCATATGCTTAAAATGGACAATACCAAAGAAGAAAATGGCGTGCTACTTTATGTTGCCGTGAATGACAAGAAATTTGCCATTTGTGGCGATAAAGGCATTAATAAGGTAGTCCCCAAGGATTTTTGGGAAACAACCAAGGAAACCATTCAAAATCACTTTAAAAATGGTAATTTCAAAGAAGGTATTGTGGCAGGGGTCCTTAAAGCGGGTAAAGAATTGGAAGCCCATTTCCCATGGCATCATGAAAGCACAAATGAATTGAGCAATGAGGTATCTAAAGGTTAGTCTTATTGTTTTTTTATGCTGGATACTTCCAGGATATGCCCAATTTGAAATACCGGAGAAGCCTGAACTGCAAACTAGTGTTTACGACTATATTGACCTTCTTGGTAATCAACAAAAAATAACACTTAGTAATAAACTCATACGATATTCGGACAGTACTTCTACCCAAATTGTCATTACAATAATAAGCAGTACAGAAGGAGAGAACATTAATTATCTAGGAGCCCAATGGGGACAAAAATGGGGTATTGGGCAGAAAGGAAAGGACAATGGCATTCTTATAATCTTGGCCAAGGACGATAGAAAAATTGCTATAAATACGGGCTATGGCGTAGAAGCTACCCTTACCGATGCTTTATCAAAAAGAATTATTGAAAACATAATTTTACCAGAATTTAGATCAGGTGATTTTTATGCAGGTCTGGACAAAGGTTCAGATGCTATTTTTCAAGTGTTGACCGGTGAATTTAAGGAAGATCGTACCTTTGATGACCATCAAGGGTTTCCGTTCTCCTCTTTTCTCCCTTTTATCATTTTCATCATCATTATCATTATCCTTTGGAGTAGAAAAAGTGGTGGAAAAAATAATGGTCGTGGTGGGCGAAGACACGGTGGATTAAGTCCGTGGGACATCATCATACTAAGCAATATGGGTAGATCAAGTGGTTCTGGAAGTTCAGGCGGTGGCAGTTTTGGAGGCGGTGGTTTTAGTGGCGGCTTTGGTGGTGGCGGCTTTGGAGGCGGTGGGGCCTCTGGTGGTTGGTAAACATTTAGCTCCTAGCTCCTGGCAAACTATTTTTTCCTCATAAAAACAGCCATAGGCACACCAGTAAAATTAAATTCCTCTCTTATCTTATTCTCCAAATAGCGTTTGTAGGGCTCCCTAACATATTGCGGAAGATTACAGAAAAAAGCAAACTGTGGATAGGGCGTTGGCAGCTGCGTACAAAACTTGATCTTTACAAACTTACCTTTATACGCTGGCGGAGGATAATTCTCAATTAGAGGCAACATTACATCGTTAAACTTTCGCGTCTGAATCTTTCTATTACGATTCTCATAGACCTCAACGGCGGTTTCTATTGCCTTGAATATGCGCTGTTTTGTAAGCACTGAAATAAATAAAATGGGAACATCTGTAAAAGGCTCAATAGCCTGTTTAATACGTTGCGTATATTGTTTAATGGTATTGGTTTCCTTGTCTTCTACCAAATCCCATTTGTTTACTAAAATCACGATTCCCTTATGGTTTCTAGCGGCTAGCCAAAAGATATTTTCTACCTGGCCGTCAAATCCCCTAGTGGCATCCAACAATAACAAACAAACATCACAATGTTCAATTGCCCTTACTGAACGCATAACCGAGTAAAACTCTAAATCTTCCTTTACTTTGGATTTTCTGCGGATTCCTGCAGTATCAACCAAATTAAATTCAAAACCAAACCTGTTATATTTAGTATCTATACTGTCACGTGTAGTACCTGCAATATCTGTAACTATATATCTTTCTTCACCAATAAGGGCATTAATGAAAGATGATTTACCTGCATTTGGCCTGCCCACTACGGCGAATCTTGGCAACTCACTTTCTTCTTCGACTACATCTGGCAACTCTTTTACAAGTGCATCCAATAAATCGCCTGTTCCGCTTCCATTTATACTTGAAAGTGTATAGAAATCACCCAAACCAAGTGAATAAAACTCAACGGCGTCTTCTTCACGCATGGCATTATCTACCTTATTCACGGCAAGAAAAACTGGTTTATTAACACGACGAAGTAATTTAGCTACATCCTCGTCCATCCCGGTTACCCCGGTCTCTACATCCACCATAAAGATTATAGCGTCTGCCTCTTGAATGGCAAGCTCAACTTGTTTGTCTATTTCCTGTTCAAAGATATCATCGCTACCCAAAACATAACCCCCGGTATCAATAACAGAAAATTCTTTACCGTTCCAATCACTCTTACCATAATGGCGATCACGGGTAACGCCGCTTACCGCATCAACAATAGCTTCCCTACGTTGTATTAATCGATTAAAAAAAGTCGATTTCCCCACATTTGGCCTTCCCACAATAGCTACAATAGCGCCCATAACTTTAAATTTGGCGCAAAGGTACTATTTAATGTGTCATAAACAACATACGTACAACCCAATAGCGATACTTAACTGATCAGGGGGTACTGATGGTTTTTGAAGAAGAATAAAGATAAGGCTCCCCTTTATGCCGAGTTCATATTTTATAAACTAGAGAACCGGATGGTATACTGCCAAATTTAAAAGTATTGACCGATCAATACATTCCAACAGACACTATTACTGATTATATCCAAACCTTTTTAACTGTCTACTATCACTTCGCCAGTTTTTGTTCACTTTTACATATAACTCTATATGTACCTGTTTGTCAAAGAATTTTTCTAAATCCTTACGGGCTTCTACCCCCACTCTTTTCAAGGCACTACCTTTATGCCCAATTATAATTCCTTTTTGTGTATCACGCTCAACCATAATCACTGAACGAATTCTTATAATTTCCTCATCCTCAAAAAATTCCTCTGTCTCAACTTCCACCGCATAGGGAATCTCTTTCTTGTAATACAACAAGATTTTTTCCCTAATGGTCTCATTTACAAAAAAACGTTCTGGTTTATCTGTTAATTGGTCTTTTGGGTAATATGGCGGTGATTGCGGCAATAATTCCAAAATACGCTCAAACACCCCTTTTACATTAAAGTTTTGCAATGCAGAAATAGGATGAATTTCTACGGTTGGTAATTGTTCTTGCCAGTATTGGACTTGTTCCTCCAACAATTCCTGGCTTGCTCCATCGATCTTATTTAAAAGTAATAGTACGGGGATTTTAGAATTTTTTATTTTATCAAAGAACTTTTCGTCTTTTAGTGCCTTCTCCCCTATTTCCACCATATACAAAAGCACATCGGCATCCTCAAAGGCAGATTTCACAAAATCCATCATAGAGGACTGCAAATCGTAAGCAGGTTTAATAATTCCTGGGGTATCACTTAAGATTACCTGAAAATCATCCCCATTGACGATTCCTAATATTCTATGCCTGGTAGTTTGCGCCTTTGAGGTAATAATAGAGAGTTTTTCCCCCACAAAAGCGTTCATTAAGGTAGATTTACCAACGTTAGGGTTTCCAATAATATTTACAAAACCAGCCTTATGCTCTTTCATGCTTCAATTTTTTAAAATATACTTTTGCCGCAGCATTTACTTTTGGCGCCAACAAAAGTACAGCTATCATATTAGGGATTACCATTAATGCATAAGATAAATCAATCAAGTTTTTTACCAGTTCCAATGATGCAACGGCTGCAAAAACAATCATGATAATAAAATACCAATTATAAAAGCGTCCAATTTTGGCATTGGTTAAATAAGACAAGCATTTTACGCCATAATAGGAATACGTAAATAATGTAGAGAGCGCGAATGCAGAAACAATAATCATTAATAATTCATCACCAAAGCCAAAAAGTGTTTTTTGAAATGCGTTCAAAGTCATTACAATTCCGCTTCCATCCTCTAAATATGCACCACTAAGTATAATGACAACAGCAGTAAAGGTACACACCAAAATGGTATCTATAAACGGGCCCAACATTGCCACAAGACCTTCGCGTATAGGCTCGTCATTCTTAGATTGACCGTGATACATGGGCGCGCTACCCAAACCTGCTTCGTTTGAAAACATGGCCCTACGTACACCAATGATCACCAAACCCCAAAAACCACCAGTAACAACAGTTTTAAAATTCCATGCTTCTGTAATGATTAATTTTAGTGACGGCAATACCTGGGATGCATTCATTACCATAACAATTATAACGGCAACCAGATATACCAAAACCATAAATGGAACCAATGCAGTAGCTACTTTGGCTATTTTTGATAGTCCGCCGAAAATAACAAAGGAAGTGATTATGGCCAGGACAAAACCTATAGTCAACTTCCAATTATAGTCACTCATTTCAAATAGGGTTGATCCGGGATCAATTACACTCATAAACGTTTCTGTAAACTGATTGGCTGTAAATACCCCTAAAAACCCAAACAATCCGGCTATAGCAAAGAAAATGGCCAAGGGCCTATATTTATTCCCCAAGCCTTTAGTAATATAAAACATAGGACCTCCTTGAAGATTTCCCTCAGAATCATGACCCCTATACATTATTGAAAGACTACAAGAATAAAATTTGATACACATACCAATTAATGCGGTCATCCAAATCCAAAAAACAACTCCAGGGCCACCATCATGAATGGCAATGGCGACCCCAGAAATATTTCCTAGCCCAACGGTTGCAGCAACTGCGGCAGAAAGTGCCTGTAAAGAGCTTACATCTCCCTTGGCATTTTTGTCATCATACTTTCCACGTGTAATAGCCAAGGCATGACCAAAATACCTGTAAGGCAGCAATTTAGAGTAAAACATCAACAGTAGTCCACCACCGATCAATAAAATAAACATAGGCCACTCTGTCCATGAAATAGCATTGGCCAAAAAATCATTAAAATCCGTCATAATTTCGAAGGTATAGATTTTTAAGATAAAGTTTAGAATAGAATTTTGATTTAAGTAAAAAAGGGTTGTATATTTGCAGTCACTCCGCGGGATAGAGCAGTAGGTAGCTCGTCGGGCTCATAACCCGAAGGTCACTGGTTCGAGTCCAGTTCCCGCTACTAAGATTAAAATCTTAAAAAACAACGGTTTAGTTTTCACTAAGCCGTTTTTTTATGCCTAATTTTAAGGAGTTGTTTTCTAATGAATACAAAAATGAATACGAAAGTGCATACGATTTGTCTGTAGAGCGAAACTTTTCCGAGCCCAAAATATATTCGGCCAAGTGGGATTTAAAAAAAAGATGGTATGTCTATTTTTCTTTTCGTGACCCTAAAACCGGAAAGAAAAAACGACAGACTCCCTTTTACGGAAATGCCAACAAGTATAAAACCAAAGAAGATAGGTTATCAGTATTGGTCACCTATAGAAAGGTCTTGTTACGGTTATTGAAACAAGGCTACAATCCCTATTCCGATAATTTAGAATTACATCATAGTTTACAATCTAAAAATGATACCGCCAATACCCAACGCTTAGCCAATGAGGGCATCAAAAATTTGAATCTTATTTCAAATGGGAAAAAAATGACTGTTCAAGAAGCTTTTGATTTTGGGATAAAACGCAAAGAAAAATTATTAAGCCAAACAACCAAAAGAGGCTATGAAAATAAAATAAAAATTTTTTTAAAATGGTTAAAAACATACTGTCCTGAAATAGTGGACATCACAGATCTTGATAAGAAGGTTGTTACCTCATTTTTAAATGATGTTTTGGATAGGACAAGTGCCCGTAACAGAAATAACTTCAGAACAGATTTAAGTAGTATTATTCAAGTATTCGTCGACAATGATATCTTAGAGCAAAATTTTATAAAGAAAATACCTCCATTAAAATCTATTCCGGAACGAAATAAAACATATTCTCAGGATACACAAGAAAGGATATTTAGTCATTTAGAAATAAATGACCCAATATTACTACTTTATATAAAATTCATCTCCTATAATTTTTTACGGCCTATAGAAGTATGCAGACTACGAGTGAAAGATATTGACCTAAAAAATAAAAGGGTCCATTTCAAGGCTAAAAACAGTCCTTTGAAGACAAAGATCATTCCGGAAATATTATGGAAGGATATACCAGATCTTAAAAAACTGGATGAAGAAGCGGTACTGTTCACACCGGACAAAATTGCAGGCAAATGGGAAACGACTATTGGAAATAGGAGAGACTATTTTACAAAGCGTTTTAAAAGAGTCGTCAAAGAACCCTTCAATTTAGGCGCAGATTATGGCCTGTATAGTTTTAGGCACACATACATTACTAAATTATATAGGGCCTTGATGAAGGATTCTTCACCTTTTGAAGCAAAAAGTAGGTTGATGTTAATAACCGGTCATACCTCTATGACTGCGTTGGAGAAATATTTACGCGACATAGATGCTGAATTACCAGAAGATTATTCAACTATGCTAAAGAGTGCACATGAATAACACATCCTTAGAAAAATTTTACAGAGAACTAATTCCAATTTTGTGGGAAGAAATTGTGTTTTACATCCCTGACAATCAATTTGCAAATGAATTCATAGAAAACTATAAAAAATTTGATTTTCAAAAATTTAAAAATAAGGTACTAGTTATAGATTATGTTAAGGGACCGATACTTTACAAATCGGATAGGGACAATAGTGGGGTAATTTTGAAAGGAGCTTCTCTAAAAAAAAATATCTACCAGTTAATAAATAGGAAGGCCAATTCAAATGAATTGGAGTTTAACTATGTTTTGGAACAATACTATGAGCAAGTCGAATGTCTGTTTTATATAACCAAATGGCTGCAAGACAACTTGACCCAATTACGGCCTTTGGAAAGTACTATTAAAGGGTTGTTCTTAATTCAATATAATAGCTATAAAGTTCATCTTGAAACGATAATAAAACACTTTTACCCTAGAAAGGAAGATGCGCCGGAAAATAATCTTAATTTAGCCAAAACAATAGAATCTTCGCTTCCTAAATTATCCAAGTATTACGATAAAAAGGAAATACGAATAGCGAAGCAAGAAATTTTATCTGGCAAAGGGGAGCTCACTATAAAACCACCCCCACTTTCCAAAAAAGTACCCGCAATAAAAAGAGTCGATAAATCACCTATTATTACCGAAAAGGAGGCCGAAACTATTTTATTGAAGCGAATTTTCAATATAGATATAAAAAAATAGGATGAATAGAGAAATATGCTCATACCGCGATGTGGATTATGTAGCATTAGAAATTAAATCCATTTACCAATAACAACAATCTTCTATTTAAACTTTTCTGATTTTTATTTTAAAATAGTAATACAGTCACCTTTTTAAGAATTATCTTCAATACTGGCATCTGGAGCATTAGACTTGACCGAGGCAATTCCACTCTCCATAGATGATGAACTCGAATACCTTTCACTGACTCCAATTACTTGACCGTTTGATGCTTTAAGATTAAAGTATGGACTGCCATCCTTAGCTGTATTCCTATCATATCTGCCGTCATCTTGTGAATTTGCACGAACCGAAGCAATTCCATTGTTACAGGCTGCTTTTGTGGAATAGGCTTCACTACTTAGAATAACCTGTCCATTGGATGCCTTTAAATTGAACCTAAACTGTCCAGATTTATCCTTTTTAATTTCAAATTTTCCCATTATATTGTTTTTAAACTTGTCTTAAATTTAAGAATTTCAGGTTGTTCCATCCAAAAAAAACATTCTCAAGACTTCATATTTTATCACCAAACCCAGATAATAGTCTATTCTTTTGAAATTGATGAAAACAATCATCGTTTCTGTTTTGTCCTTATCAATTTCATAAAAAAGATTTTCCATAAATCAGTCCGAATGCGAATATTACTATATAGGTTACCACTAATTTTGAATTAAATACAACGTAGCGCCATATAAAGTCCGCGTTATTTTATGCAACTATACTGAAAACCTTTTTCATTTTTTTTGACTGTAATGGGAATACAATAATGCGGTCCAAAGTACATATGTTGAACTGATATGTTGCGTGATTTGCCTTGGTGGAGTTATAGCAAGAAATCTCTTGTTCTGCCCCTTTAGGTAATCTGTCAAAGCACTTCGATGATTTTTCTTTTGAAGAGGATACTTTTTTTAATATAGATATAACTTCGAAAACAACATATTTGGATGTGATTGACAATATGTTAAAGAGAAAGGTCAAAGAGGATAAAATGCCAAAGGATCAAGAGGCAATGGATTACCTCATCGAAACTCTTTTCAACAAAAAAAATTATAACCTGTTTAAATAGCCTTTTCATTCACCTGTAAAACGGGCCCCTATTTTTTGACCTAATGAAATGGAGAGGGATGCCGTTTGCCGATACCAACCATAGGTCTATGGTATTTCCTTATGGTAAAAAAGTTTCCAATAGGGTTGAAGAGGGTTACAGAGGTTAAAAAAAACCCATTCAAAACCCGTAGAAGGTGAATTTGGGGTCGTATTTTAAAAAATACCCTATCTAGTGGTGGCCTATCGTTGTCATGTATAACTAAAAAAAAGAAAAAACCCTAGTTGTTGGGTCCTATAGTGATTGCAGAAGTTAAAAAAAACCCCATTCACAACCCGTAGAGGGTAAATTAGGGGTCGTATTTTAAAAAATACCCTATCTAGTGGTGGCCTATCGTTGTCATGTATAACTAAAAAAAAGAAAAAAAACCCTAGTTGTTGGGTCCTATAGTGATTGCAGAGGTTAAAAAAACCCCCATTCACAACCCGCAGAGGGTGAATTTGGGGTCGTATTTAAAAAAAAACCCTCTCTAGTGGTGACCTATCGTGGTCATGTATGGCTAAAAAGAAAAAAAAACCTGATTGTAGGGCCCTAAAGTAGTTGCAGAGGTTAAAAAACCCCATTCACAACCCGTAGAGGGTGAATTAGGGGTCGTATTTTAAAAAACACCCTATCTAGTAGAGACCTATGGTGGTCATGTATGGCTAAAAAAGAAAAAGAACCCTAATTTGCCATATCCTACCATAACAAATACCTCTGTAAAAAACCCCAATTGACACACAGGAATGTGGGTTAAAAAACTTTTCTTATTGGGTATGGTCATTTCTCCATATAGTCCTGCCATTTAATAAGAAGGTATTTTTCCTTTCCATTGTTCAGTGTTCTCAAAAACCCATATTCATACACAAACAAATACACATCGCCTTTTTGGTTTTTCCAATAATGGGTAAAAAAATTAGGGTCAAACCCCTGGGCCAATAGCTCCTCTTTTCTTATGGTGGTAAAACCTGATCTGTTATATTTTTTCAATAACTTTCTGTTTATCCGTAATTTTTTTTCAACCTTTAAATAAAAAGTTTCTGTCTCCTGCCTATTTTCATATTGATGTATTGACCTGCACTTTGATGAACAGAACTTCTTGTCCGACCTTCCTTTTACAATTTCATCACACATAGGACATAATCTAACATCAGCCATTTGTAAACATATATTATGAGTTTAATATACAGTTTATATTTAATTTCTTGTCTATTCTTGCTACATGAATGCTATGAAATCGATAACACTTTATCATTTAATGATCAATGGGCAAAAAATGATCGGCATCAAATTCTCTCCAGATAGGCTTATACAGGGCTTGGTGAAGAGCCTCCCAGAACCCAAATGGAGCGAGCCCCACCAAATGGCCTATATTGTAAACACAAAAAGAAACCTAGGGATTATCTTTTCTACTTTCAAGGGTCTAGTGTGGATCAATTACAATCGTTTCCTTTCCAATAAACCTATAAACACCAATAATGAGCTGGTTGACGTGGCTTGGTTCAGAAAGCGAAAATGTCTACCTGGATACCGTCTCTGTCCAGAAGAATATTTACTAAAGCTTGAGTTGAAAAGATACGCAAACAGTACTGTACGCACCTACGTGGTTTTTTTTGAAATGTTCATCAACCATTACAAAAACAAGGAGTTGACCGAAATCAACGAAAGTGACATAAGGTCTTACTTACAAAAGCTTATCCATAGAAACCGATCCAATTCTTACCTAAACCAAACTATCAATGCCATTAAATTTTACTATGAGGCAGTTCTTGGTATGCCCAATAGGTTTTATGAGATAGAAAGACCTAGAAAAGAATCAAAATTGCCTAAGGTCATTGCCAAGGAAGAGGTCTTTTCCCTTATTGACAATACGCAAAACATCAAACACAAATGTATACTAAAACTCCTGTATGGATCGGGATTAAGACGTTCTGAACTATTAAATTTAAAACTTACGGATATAGACAGTAAACGAATGTTGGTGCGTGTTGAAGGGGCAAAAGGGAACAAGGACAGATATACCCTATTATCCAAAACGGCGTTGGACGACCTTCGCATGTACTATAAGGAATGGCGCCCAGAGGTGTTTTTGTTTGAAGGAAGGAAAGGAAGAAAATATAGTGCCGAAAGCGTGGTACAGGTGGTAAAGAAAGCGGCAAAAAAAGCCAGATTGATGCAAGTGGTGACCCCACATACCTTACGGCATAGTTTTGCCACGCATCTTTTAGAAGCTGGAGTGGATCTACGCCAGATTCAGGTACTTTTGGGCCATGGTTCTAGCAAAACAACGGAAATTTACACCCATGTGGCAACCAATACTTTTAAAACAATCAAAAATCCTTTAGATTAGATGTTTATAAAATAGGAATATGTGTAATTGTACACATACACAATTGTTGTACCACATTTGAGAAAAACCTGCTAACTGAATGAAATTGTTTCCGACTAAAAATTTTAACGCTGAATTGAGAAGCGACTACTCAATCTCTATGCAAAATTTAAAATCAAATACAGAAATCACTGATTCCCTAACTTCTGATTGGACAAAAAAAGAATTTAGAGGACAAGTAAATGAAAAAGGGTTTAAACTGATTTCGTCTGAAATAGGTCGTGGAGCAGTTTGTGTTTTGATAGGAAAATTTGAGGGAAAAATAGGCGAAATTGAGGTTCGGATTCATAAAGCATTTAAAGTAATGTTCTCAATCCTTTTATCTTATCCTTTTATTGGATTTGGTTTAATCGCCTACAATCAAGGAATTGAAAAAGGACTTAGCTTTTTACCAATTCTTTTAATAGGTTTACTCGTTATAAGATTTGTATTTATAGAATTAAGTTTTCGATTTATCTCAAATACTGGGATAAATAAACTGACAAATATTTTGACTATTAAAGAATTAATTAAAAAATAAAAACGTGGTACAACAATGTATAACCGCAATTACGGCGGATTCGACTGCGTCCGAATCCACTCGGAATTGCTAACGTCAGTGCTAAACCGAAAATTAACGCATATTAACCCGTAACTGACGGTTATACGAACCGTTGCCAGTAATTTGAGAAAATCTGTAAATAAATTCAAAAATCTGTCATATTTCCAAAACTCTTGTCACTAAATAAGTAGAGAGTAATAATGAAAGACATAAAACCAATGACAGAAACATATG
>NZ_JBMFZG010000011.1:0-4656 GCF_048890225.1 Maribacter luteocoastalis | reverse complement strand
TTTGAGGTACGTGCCTCGGGTGCCGATATCTGGGGCAGTGCGGACGAGTTCCATTTTGTGTACAGGGAATTGACAGGAAATGGCGAGATTATAGCAAGGGTAACCGCATTGGAGCAGACCAATGCCTATGCCAAGGCAGGGGTCATGATGCGTAATTCTTTAGCTGCAAATGCCAAACATGCTCAAACGACGATGTCGCCCGTGGCAAATAATGGCGCTCCATCCTTTTATTTTCAGCATAGAAATACTACTGGCGGTGCTACCACCTCTACCACTGCCACTGTACAGAGCATACCTTATTATGTACGTATGGTGCGTTTTGGTAATGATTTCACCAGTGCTATTTCCCCTGATGGGCTTACGTGGACAGACCTTGGCACACAAACCATCACCATGGGGACTACCATTTATGTTGGTCTAGCCACAACCTCGCATGCCGATGGTACGCTTGCAACATCTACCTATGATAATGTAGTTTTTAACGCTACTAGTCCAGGTACGCCACCAACGGCAATTATAAGTGCTCCTACACCACCTGTTTCTGGGCAAATACCATTTACAGTGGCCTTTGATGGTTCTACATCTACAGATACCAATGGCTTTATAACCGCTTACAATTGGGATTTTGGAGACGGAAGCAACCCAGTTACCGGAGCAACACCAACACATACCTTTTTAACTCCTGGTACCTATACGGTAACCCTAAACGTAACCGACAATGACAGTGAAATAGGAGCGACTACAATAGACATTACGGTAGACCCAACTGTTGACTGTAATGGCACTGCGGTTAGTCCAGAATGGAGAATTCCAAGTATTTCCGGTTCTTACCAAAATGGCAACCCCTTAGAAGATGTTGCGCTAATAGCACAAGAGGGTGAAGAAGTTCGTCTTAGCTTGGTACCCAATCAAAAATCAACTACGGGTGCAAATATTAGTTTTGACGTTTATAAGAATGGGGATTTAAGTAATTCGCTACTAAACACAACAGGAGACTTTACCATAAATAATGTAGCACTTAATGATGCGGCAATTTACACATTGGTATCAGCAGATGGCTGTGAAGTCAACATAGACCTAAGTGTTGAAGGCTTTGACTGTGTGGGTACTGTTGTTGCGGAATGGGCAATTAACGGTTCATACGCCCAAGCTCCCGATTACAACCAGGTAACTGTTACTGCTGAAACGGGGGATAATTTTATCATTGGTATGGAACCTGGCAATATTGACTTTGAGGTTATAGGAACGGATGGCACTACCGTTTTAAAAGCTATGGGCCAAACTGACTACACCTTTCCAGACGTACTTGCAATTGCCGATAGTGGAATCTATACCATCAACACAGAACAAGGCTGTACCACATCTATTGATCTCCAAGTCTCAGCCTACGATTGTACCAATGCGGCTAAATTTGCGCTAGAATACGGCATAAACGGTACATTCACTACGTATCCGAGTAGTAATGACCAAACCTTAAACGTTACCGAAGGTGAAAACATCGCTATTTCTATGGATCCTAATGGTATTAACCAATCCTTCACCGTACAAAAATTACCTGGTGGTACCATTAACAATGTGGCATCATCCGGTTTTTTTGATCTTGGTGCAATTACATTGGCAGATAGTGGGGATTATGAAGTAATTTCAGAAAGGGGCTGTACTGCCATTTTAACAGTAAACGTTAATCCATTCGTATGTAATGCTGAAGCGCTAAGACCTGAATATATAGTAGATGGACAGACCTTTCAAGCGCAAGATGCCAATGATTTAACGATAACGGCATACCGTGGGCTACCTCTTACCTTAGGTATCTACCAAGATAATTTGGATTTTAGAATTTTAGATGAAAACGGTATCGTGGTAAAACCCATGGACCAAACAGACCTTACCATTGGAGGACTATCTGACAATAATATCGGCCCATTTACCATAGAAACAGAACAAGGTTGTAGTTTAATCGTGACCATTAATTTAGAGTGTGGTGCAGATTTTTACAACGTATCCGTAAACAATGTCATAAAGAATGTAGAAAATTTTGTTCCTATTAAAGTTGGGGATAGAGTTAAAATCCTATCTAATTTAGATATTAATTTTGCCAATGTTAGAATTATAAGCCCAAGTGGTGCCGTTGAAAATGATAGCGAATTGGATTTATTGTATGTAGATGAAACAGATTCTGGCATCTACACTATAGAAATTGATGGTGGCATATGCTCATACGAGATAGATATCCAAGTACAATGTATACAACCAGCTGGTGTAAACATGTTTATGAATTTTTATGCAGGCACCATTCTAAATAAGAACATATATTCATTAGGTGTAGGTGCAGACATAGAATTGGGTATGTCTGGTGTCATAGGCGACGATTATACGGTGACTTCACCAGATGGTACAGTTACCAATGGCATGCTTACCTTAAATGATATAACCATCGATAATCAAGGACTGTATAGTTTTTTACCAAATGGCGGCTGTCCATTTCTGTTCTACTTAGCGGTTTGTGATGGTGAGCCCGCCGTTCCAGAATATACGATCAATGGTGTAACTACCCAGGGGTTTGGCCCTATTTACTTAAGAGGGAATGTAGATTCATTCCAGCTGGGTCTTGTGGGATATCCAAATGCAGTTATAGTATATCCTACAGGGGCTGAATCGTTAACTGGTGATTCTGAGTTTTTTCCAAGGGCTGGTTGTGCATTACAAGGCACTTGGAAGTTTAGAAATGCTGGATGTGACCTTGGTTCCATTGACGTTTATGTAAGTTTACCATTTCCAGATTACAATGGTGGTTTCAGTGTTAATGGGGTTACGCAAACCACTACGGATGTTACCTTAAACCCGGGTGACCCCTTTCTTTTAAGTTATGATACCGTAACCGATTATGAAATTGTAAATCCACAAGGCGTAAGAAGTACCGGACCTTTGAACATAGCTTCATTGTCTACTGCAGACGCCGGATATTATGTCTTAATTAATAATGATGATACCACAACATGTTCTTTAGGGATTAATTTATCCGTTGGAAACTGTAATCCTCAAGGTATTGTAACGGAATACCGGGTAAATACCGGACCATTGCAAAATTATGCCAATACTACCATAGAATTTGGTGATAATTTTTACTTAGGTCTTAAAAATCTAAGTAATTATACCATTACCAATCCTTCGGGAAGCCTTATAAATGGACCGGTTACCATTACTGGGGCAACTGGAGCAGACATTGGCACCTATACCCTAACAACAGACCAAGGTTGTAGTGTATATTTTAATTTGGACGTCATCTGCAGTACTGGTGATAACTTAATTTCTGAAGTAACTTTCTTTGGCACTACCTACACAAATATCAGTACCATTGGTATTGATGATGGCGCAACCGTGACTATGGGCATCCAAGGAGAAACCAATTTTACCGTAATATCACCTAATGGCACTAGTAATCCTACAGGAACATATACGTTTACAGCCTCTGTGGCAACCGAAGGCCTTTATGAGCTAATTTCAGAAAATGGAGGTTGTAGTACAACCGTATTCATAGGGGTTTGTGCTGCTAATGCCGTGGTTGCCAACTATACTATCAACGGAGTACCCACTATAGGAAATAACCCCATTGTTCTAAATGAAGGGGATGATTTTAGTATTGGGGTTGAAAGTCTCGCAGAAAATGAATTTAGTATCCAAAATCCGTTTTCCGGTATCAGTATACCCGGTACATTCAGCATAACAGGTATAACTACTTCCTATACAGGACAATGGCTATTAAGCAACAACAGCACCGGATGTTTCCAAAGTATTGATGTTACTGTAAATCCGACCGCAATAAATCAGCCTCCTATTTCTGTAGTCGCTGCCAACCCCGTAAGTGGTGAAGTGCCCCTATTGGTCAATTTTGATGGTAGCGCCTCTACAGATGATATTGGAATTGTAAGCTATACTTGGGATTATGGTGATGGTAGCCCCACAGAAACAGGCAGTACAGCATCCCATACATTTACTATGGCTGGCACCTATACCGTTACGTTGAGCGTGACAGATAATGACGGTGTTAACAATACCAATACAGATACGAATTCGGTTCAAATTACCGTGACGGACCCTGTCGTGAACGATGCCCCTGTGGCAGTGGCCTCGGCAACACCGCTTTCAGGCGATGCGCCGCTGTTGGTCACCTTTACAGGTAGCGCATCCACCGACGACAGTGCCGTGGTATCCCATTCATGGGACTTTGGGGACGGTAGCGCCCTGGACAACAACGCCGATACAACACATACATATACCAGCCCGGGCACCTATGGCGCCGTGCTCACGGTGACCGATGCCGAAGGGCTCACCGATACCATGACCATCACCGTTACCGTGACGGACCCTGTCGTGAACGATGCCCCTGTGGCAGTGGCCTCGGCAACACCGCTTTCAGGCGATGCGCCGCTGTTGGTCACCTTTACCGGTAGCGCATCCACCGACGACAGTGCCGTGGTATCCCATTCATGGGACTTTGGGGACGGCAGTGCCCTGGACAGCAATGCCGATACAACGCATACCTATACCGTCGCGGGTACCTATGGCGCCGTGCTCACGGTGACCGATGCCGAAGGGCTCACCGATACCATGACCATCACCGTTACCGTGACGGACCCTGTCGTGAACGATGCCCCT
>NZ_JBMFZG010000010.1:0-177237 GCF_048890225.1 Maribacter luteocoastalis | reverse complement strand
TGCCCTGGACAGCAATGCCGATACAACGCATACCTATACCGTCGCGGGTACCTATGGCGCCGTGCTCACGGTGACCGATGCCGAAGGGCTCACCGATACCATGACCATCACCGTTACCGTAAATGGGGAGAATACCAATTGTGCTGGTGTTATTACGGCCATGTATGTAATTGAAGGTATTTTGGGGCAAGGTGAGACAGAGATTATAGTACCCGTTGGTGGATCATTATTATTGACTACGGTACAACGGACCCCATTTAGCATCACTACCCCAAGTGGCGAAGTCATAGCGGACAATATCAATATTAAGTTCTTTGACTTAGAGGATGTGGGTACCTATTTTTTTACCAGTGAAAATGGTTGCACCTATACCCTATTTGTAGATATAGACCTAAATGGCGTTTTAACGGCAGATAATGATTTTAGCACCATTATTCTTTTTCCTAACCCTATTGAAAGTCAAAACGTAGGGATAAACCTAAATAACTTTTTAGGGGAATCCATGACCGTAGGTATTTATGACATCAGTGGAAAACTATTACAGCAGTACTTGATTCCAGAAAATCATGATGCTACGGTTATTCTGGACCTACCCTTATTGAATACCGGTATTTACCATGTAGTCATTGGGTTGGATAGTACCGGGGACGTAGTATTACGCAAATTATTAAAAAGATAGTAGCAAACATTGAAATAAAAAAAAAAGCCACTCATATAAGTGGCTTTTTTTATTTCTACTTGTTTTTAAAATACTATAATTCAATATTGTTATATTATTGAGTAAGTCTGTTTTTATATTTTGGGAATTAAAACTAAATAGATATAAATACTAGAATGATATACTAATTTAATATATTTTGAAATGATAAAACGAATAGGTATAACAGCATTAATCTGTATCTTGGTATATATTCTTGGTATCTATATACATAGTAGAACAATACAACAAGATTGGCCTAGTGAAACTTCAGAAATAAATATTCCTTGCACTGTAGACGATAAGATACAAAAGGCAATGGTATATTTTAGCTCAAAAAAAAACAAACCTTTAATTGTTAGTCTTCATACATGGGGCGGAAATTACTTGCAAAGAGATTCCATTTCAATTTTAGCCATCGCCAAAGACTATAATTATATACATCCAGATTTTAGAGGAAAAAATAATCATATAGATGCTTGTTGTAGTGACAAAGTGATTTCTGATATAGATGATGCTATTCAATTTATGATCGAAGAAAATAATGCAAATGTTAATGAGATATATATTATTGGTGCAAGTGGTGGAGGTTATGCTACATTATGCACTTATATGAAATCTAAATTTAGTGCCAAAAAATATGCTTCTTGGGCAGCCATTTCGGATTTACAAGAATGGTATCGCCACATTGTCCTAAGTAATTATAATTATCAAACCGATATTACTAATTGTATACCCAATAATGATTATAATTCTAGATCTCCGTTATATTGGAATAATACTTTAATAACTAAAAGGACAAGTTCAATAGACCTTTATGCTGGAATCAATGATGGTAATAGTGGTAGTGTGCCATATACTCATTCTATTAACTTTTACAACAAAATTCTTAATGCACATAATGTAATCGATGACAACTTATACATATCTGAGAAAGAAATAATACAATTGTCAAAACAAAATAAAGTGCATGAAACTTATGGTAAAATACAAAATAGAGCAATTATTTTAAGAAAAAAAACCTCATTCGTTAATATTACTATTTTCGAAGGAGGTCATGAAATATTAATTCCGTTTGCATTTGATAATCTACTACAATAAAATACTAATAAAAATCAACTTGATTTATAAACTCTTCAATATTAGTATATCCATCTTCATCCTCATCTCCTGAATGAGATCTAGTTAGATCACCAAATCTTCGTAGTTCCCAAGCATCTGCCATACCATCTTGATCGGTGTCATAATTACTAGGTCTCACATTTGATGGCAAATTTGGCAACACCCAACTATAAGAATTTTTAACTTCAATTCTAACGTTGTTAATAGTATTGTTAATAACTGATTGATCGTAAGAGTCTAAAAATGTTTTGACAACTCCATCGTTATCATAATATTTATTGGCTCCTACATCGTTTATTACAAAATCATAAGCTTCCTGGGCAGTTAATGTAGGAAATGAGTTTGAGATATTGCCCGAATGAGGACTATCCACAAAAAAATCACTTGACAATTGTTCATTAGTCGATGTATTAATCCAAATAATTTCATTATTCTCATTAGCTTCTCCATTCAACAAACCACTATAAAAATTACCATTAGAATAAATTTCAGGTTTACCAGATACTGGTTGGTATCTATTATAAGCTAACGAAACACCTTGTGGTTTTTTATAATAATTACCCTGATGGTTAACTTTGGAATTACCACCATTTAATGTGGTTAATTTTGAAGTCCAACCATGAATGACATTATTCTTAATTTCAAAATAACCGTTACCGCTCATATTCGGCGTTCTTGTTGTATTATTCCCTATCAAGTTACAGGTAAATGAGATATTATCAACAGAATTGTAATCACCATTGCTTTGAACCCCCAATAAAACACTTGTGTGACTATCAGCTATAATTGTCTTTTGAGTAGTAAAATTTCGATTGGGTAATCCATGAATATTTGTTGCAAACAAAATGGCCTTATCTCCGGCCCAAGAAGCAGAACAATGATCAAGAATAATATCTTGACCTCCCCAAAATAAAAAAGAAGCTGTCTTTTTATCATCTGGAATTGGGTTGCCGACAACCTTAGCTGGTCTACTTCGTAAATATCTAATTATAACATTATTAGACTTGTAAAACAAAATGCGATCACCTGTAACTGTTATTCCACCTTCAGGCGCAGTTTGTCCAGCAATTGTCAAATCACTTGCATCATGTACATATATTTCACTGCTGATTCGAATTGTACCAGAAATATCAAAAACAACTATTCTAGGTCCTGTGGCAGTTAACGCCTCACGTAAGGAACCAGATCCACTATTGTTTAAGTTAGTTACATGGATTATACGTCCTCCTCGGCCACCACTTGCATTGGAACCACCGCCAAATGCTGAGGGAAAGGCCTTGAGTATGGTTGCCTTGTCATCAAATGAGGTATCGATAATTGGTTCTTCAGGAATTTCTTGGGTGGCAACATCGTTCGTTGCGGTAGAATCTTCAGTTGCCGCTTTCTCATCTTCCAGCGCTTGTGCCTCATTTTGTGCCATTATCTCGGCAAATAGGTCTGTATCCTTTTCACAAGAAGTGAATATAGAGATACTACAAAAAAGGATAAGGATAAACAGTCGGGGGTGTAGGTTTTTGTTCAAGTTCATAAGTGATACTTCTTTTGGGAATTTAAAAATAATTGTAATTGCAAAATATTAGGTGAAATAGTTTCTTTTTTCGATGAAATGCATGGTGTTTTATTTTTTCAATGCTTTTTTTATACTAGCATCATCATTTTTCATCACTTTAGGTTCTACGGGGATAGGTTTGTTTTGGATTTTCAACATGGTGGTTTTTAACATTTCGTTGGGCCATTTTCGACGAACTACCTCTTTTCTTAACATTCATAAACTTTTATCCATCAACACCCTACATTTTTTTTAAAATCGAAATATGAACATTTTACATAAAGCCCACCAAGAAAATTCAACCCAAAATATCCATCCTAATTATAAAATTCCAATAGCATATTTCTTCTTGTTTTTCAGATTGTGGACCAAAACTTTTAAACCGTTCTTTAGTAATACCCACACCGATCTTTACTCACAGTTACAACAACACATCACCTGAAACCATTGAACAAACCTCCAATTACCCCTCCCAATTCCGAGAATGTCCTTATTTTTATATTAAATTAGTCTTATGAAAATTTTAGTGACCGGTGCCGCCGGTTTTATTGGGTACCATGTTTGTAAACAGCTTATAAATCAAGGGCATAAAGTAGTGGGGCTGGATAATTTAAACGATTATTATGATGTGTACCTTAAAAAAAATCGCCTATTGCAGTTAGGCATACAGGAAGAAGCAGATAGCACGGTAAAAAAATGGATTAAAAGCCAAGTACATCCTAATTTTACCTTTATTAGATTAACTCTAGAAGATCGTAAACGGCTACCTAAACTATTTAAAAAGGGGAAATTTGATGTCGTCTGCAATTTGGCCGCCCAAGCAGGCGTACGTTATAGTTTGGAACACCCAGAGACCTATGTGGATAGTAATATTGTGGGGTTTTTAAATATCTTGGAATGTTGCCGACATAATCACATCCAACATCTGGTTTACGCAAGCAGTTCTAGTGTTTATGGTGCCAATACCAAAATGCCCTTTGCCACTGACCAACGTACAGATCATCCCATTAGTTTATACGCCGCCACCAAAAAGAGTAATGAACTTATGGCCTATACCTATAGCCATTTATATGGTTTGCGTACAACGGGCTTACGCTTTTTTACGGTATATGGCCCATGGGGCCGTCCAGATATGGCCATATATCTGTTCACAAAGGCCATTGCTGAAGGTAAACCAATCAAGGTATTCAATAACGGTGAAATGGAACGGGATTTTACCTACATAGACGATATTGTGGAAGGCATTACTAGGGTGATGCTGACTGACACACCTACAAAACATACCTATAAGCTGTATAATATTGGAAATGGCAAAGCGGTGAAACTCCAGGATTTCATTTCCCAGATAGAAGTGGCCCTTAACAAAAAGGCCATTAAAAAATTACTCCCCATGCAACCTGGGGATGTAAAAAAAACTTGGGCAGATACCACTGCCTTACAAAAAGACTATCATTATAAACCTAATACCAGTATAGAACAAGGGATTACCGCATTTGTACAATGGTACAAAAACTATCATAACCAATAGGCAACTATACTAAATTGGTCATTTAACTGTTATTTAAAAAGTTCATCTAAATTCGTAAAGGAAATTACCTACAAAACGCCATCTTTGCAGCAAATTTTAGCCTAACCATGAATATAAAACATTTAGCATTAGCACCATCATTTCATATCCTAGTAACAGGGGGAGCCGGTTTTATAGGCTCCAATCTTTGTGAGGCCCTGCTGCAAAATGGCAATAAGGTAACCTGTTTGGATAATTTTGCCACAGGTAAAAAGGAAAACATCGCCCAGCTGCATGCAGACCAAAATTTCACCCTAATTGAAGGGGATATCCGCGATTTGGAAACTTGCAACAAAGCCTGTACCGGTGTAGATTATGTATTGCACCAAGCGGCCTTGGGCTCTGTACCACGCTCTATCAATGATCCTATTACCAGTAATGCCGTAAATGTCTCCGGATTTTTGAACATGTTGGTTGCGGCTAGGGATAGTGGTGTTAAACGATTGGTGTATGCCGCTAGCTCATCTACCTACGGGGATTCCAAAAGCCTGCCCAAGGTAGAGGATGTGATTGGCAAACCCTTGTCACCCTACGCCATTACCAAATATGTGAACGAGCTGTATGCAGATATCTTTAATAGTACCTATGGATTGGAAACCATTGGGTTACGCTATTTTAATGTATTTGGTAGAAAACAAGACCCTAATGGCGCCTATGCTGCGGTAATCCCAAAATTTGTCCTAAAATTAATGGCGCATGAGAGCCCCGTTATTAATGGGGATGGTAGTTATTCCAGGGATTTCACCTATATTGATAATGTTGTGGAAATGAACATTCGTGCGATTTTGGGTGATTCCGATGCTGCAAATACGGTCTATAACGTAGCCTATGGTGAACGTACCAATTTAAATGAATTGGTAGGCTTATTAAAAACCTATTTAGGAGCTTTTGACCCTGAAATAAAAAATATACCCATTAGCTATGGCCCTAATAGACAAGGGGATGTTCCCCACTCCTTGGCAGATATTAGCAAGGCAAAACACTTGTTAGGTTATGCCCCTCAATTTAATATAGAGCAAGGATTAAAACAGGCAGTACAATGGTACTGGGAAAATTTAAAATAAACAAACATGAGATTAACGGTTATAGGTACGGGCTATGTGGGCTTGGTTACTGGAACGTGTTTTGCGGAAATGGGCAACAAGGTTACCTGTGTAGATATTGACGAACAAAAAATAAGCAACCTTAACAACGGCATCATCCCCATTTATGAACCGGGTTTGGAAGCCATGGTACAAGGTAATGTAGCCAATGGCACACTTAGGTTTGACACCGAGTTGGCCCACAGTATTGGAAATTGCGATATGGCATTTATCGCGGTAGGCACCCCTATGGGTGAAGATGGATCCGCAGACCTTAAGTATGTGTTGCAGGTGGCCCAAAGTATTGGGGAACACATGCAACGACCTTTAATAGTTGTTGATAAATCTACGGTTCCCGTGGGTACCGCAGATAAGGTAAAGGCCGTGATCAACCAAGAGTTGGACAAAAGAAAGGTGCATATGGACTTTCATGTGGTCTCCAACCCGGAATTTTTAAAGGAAGGGGACGCTATAAGTGATTTTATGAAGCCAGATCGTGTAGTGGTCGGAACGGATAACAAGGAAACCGCTGAAAAAATGCGACAGCTATACGCCCCCTTCTTTAGGAGCAGTATGGACCGTTTGATCACCATGGATGTGCGTTCGGCAGAAATGACCAAATATGTGGCCAATGCCATGTTGGCCACCAAGATCTCATTTATGAACGAGGTGGCCAATATTTGTGAGCTGGTAGGTGCCGATGTAAACAAGGTACGCATAGGTATCGGTTCCGACAGTCGTATTGGGTACAGCTTTATCTATCCCGGAAGTGGCTATGGCGGCTCGTGTTTTCCTAAAGATGTAAAGGCCCTAAAAAAAGCGGCCGAGCAAAATGGGTATGAGGCCAAACTTATTGGTGCCGTGGAGGCTGTAAATGATGCCCAGAAATTAGTGATCGCTGAAAAGGTAATAGCAAAATATGGACATGACCTCTCTGGAAAGACCTTTGCCGTTTGGGGCTTGGCCTTTAAACCAGGTACAGATGATATGCGGGAGGCCCCAGCCATCTACATCATTAAAAAATTAGTGTCCTTGGGCGCCAAAGTAATTGCCTATGACCCTAAGGCCATTCCGGAGGCACAACATTTTTACTTAAAAGATGTACCTAATTTGGTGTTTGCCGATTCAAAATATGAGGCTTTGACAGAAGCCGATGCCTTATTGCTCTTAACAGAATGGAAAGAGTTTAGAGCGCCAGATTTTATGGAAATACAATCCAAACTGAAAGAAGCCGTAATTTTTGACGGTAGAAACCAGTATAACGATGAACGTATGTTGGCCTTGGGCTTTGAATACCATCAGATTGGTAAAAGTTTAAAGAATAGTTAATTGGAAAATACTCAAAATATGAAAGATATAAAAATAGCGATAATAGGTTTGGGCTATGTAGGATTGCCCTTGGCACGTTTGTTTGCCACCAAATACCCGGTCATAGGCTTTGACATTAACCAAAAACGTGTCAACGAATTGAAATCTGGTACCGATAGTACTTTGGAAGTAGCCGATGAGGTTTTACAAAATGTATTAACGGATTCCCCTAAAATGGAAACAGGACTCTATTGTTCCTTTGACTTAGAGGATATAGCAGATTGCAATTATTTTGTGGTAACGGTGCCCACCCCAGTGGATAGTACCAACCGACCCATTTTAACCCCGTTATACAAATCTAGTGAAACCGTTGGTAAGGTGCTAAAAAAAGGAGATATCGTTATTTATGAATCTACGGTTTATCCTGGGGTAACCGAAGAGGAGTGTGTTCCCGTGCTAGAACGTATAAGTGGTTTAAGGTTCAATGAGGATTTTTACGTAGGCTACTCCCCAGAACGTATTAATCCTGGTGACAAAGAACATACGGTAGAAAAGATATTAAAGGTCACTTCGGGATCAACACCTGAAATAGGTAAGCAAGTAGATGCCCTTTACGCCTCGGTCATAACCGCAGGGACGCATTTAGCGCCTACGATTAAAGTTGCCGAAGCGGCCAAGGTTATTGAAAATTCGCAACGGGATATCAATATTGCCTTTGTAAACGAGTTGGCCAAAATTTTTAATTTAATGGATATTGACACCCATAGTGTATTGGAAGCAGCGGGTACCAAATGGAACTTTTTACCCTTTAAACCAGGCCTGGTAGGTGGACATTGTATTGGTGTAGATCCATATTATTTGGCACAGCGCGCACAGGAATTTGGCTACCACCCAGAAATCATTTTGGCCGGTAGGCGTTTGAACGACGGAATGGGAAAATATGTGGCCAGTGAGGTCATAAAGCTCATGGTACAAAAAGACATTAAGGTGAAGGGAGCCCATATTTTGGTGTTAGGGATTACCTTTAAAGAAAATTGCCCCGATGTACGTAATACCAAGGCTGTAGATGTGATTAAAAACCTGCAGGAGTACAATACCCAAGTCACCATCTATGACCCCTGGGCCTCCCCGGCAGAAGTTGCCCACGAATATAATATGCTGACCACCAAAACCTTGCCCGACCAAAAATTTGATGCCATAATCTTAACGGTAGCACATAAAGAGTTCTTAGGGTTAAATTTAAGGGCTATGTTAAAGGATACTGGGGTATTATATGATGTAAAAGGGATTTTAACAGAAAAGTTAGAAGGTAGACTTTAAATTATTCTTTAAAATTAAGCTTATATCATCCTAATTTGATTTTGGAAAAACTAAAAAATAGGCTAACACTCTTACGAAATAACCATCTTTTAAAAAATATGGTTACCGTTGGAGTGATTACTTTTTTGGTTAAACTAATTGCCTTTTTAAAAGAATCGATAATTGCTTCAAATTATGGTCTCTCATTTTATTTGGATACTTATTTGATTGCGATTCTAGTTCCGTCGTTTATACAAAATGTTTTTATTGGCGCTCTAAAAAATCTATTTATTCCTAATTATATAAGAGAATTAAAGTCTACCAAGGATTTAGGAAGTATACAAAGCTTTACACTTTTATTAATTACTGCATTAGCGTTTGTTTTGGGCCTTTGTTCATTCTTTTTCGTGTATTACATTGCCGAAATTTACCCAGGACATGACCCGGTATTTTACAACTTAATCAAAACTCAACTTTATATTATATTACCCTGCATATTTATTTGGGGTTATTCCAGTATGTTAAGTGGTTTATTGGATGTTCAGAAAAAATTCTTTGCTTCATCTTTCTCAAGCTTTTTCCTGCCTATCACAACTATTCTATTTATTCTTTTTTTTAAGGATAAATTAGGAGAAATGACTTTGGCTTATAGTATGACAATTGGAAGTATTATCTCATTGTTTTATCTAATTTTTGTATGTTACAAGCATAAATTGATACATATAACATATCCAAGTATTAATGAGAATACTAGATTAATGCTGAAACAATATCCTCCAAAGTTAGCGGCAGGTTTGTTAATAGGAGTAAATCCTTTTGTAGACCAATTTTTTGCGGCTAAACTAGCAGTGGGATCAATAGCTGCTTTAAACTACGGCACAAAAATACCTGCCTTCTTAATTAGTATTTTATTGGTGGCATTAGGCAATGTATTATTACCCCATTTTTCAAGCTTAATTGTAACGGACATAAAAAAAGCAAGAAGCCAATTGTATAAAATAATTAAAATCACTTTTTTGTTTAGCGCTTTAGCATCTGTTGTTGGCATAGCGTTTTCTCAAGAAATTGTAAAGGTATTGTTTGAACGCAATGCATTTACCACTGATCATACCTTGATTACCTATAAAATACAGCAGATAGCCATAATATATGTTCCCTTTTATTTAATGTCTATTATAATTATAAAATACTTGACCGCATTGAATAAAAATGTATTTATGGCATGGGTATCATTTGCTAATCTTATTTTTAATGTTCTTTTGAATTTTATCTTTATAAAATATTATGATGTATATGGAGTTGTGTTAAGTACCACTATTTTAAAAATATTATCCTTTTGCATATTCATAGCGTATATAAAAAAAACAGAAAAAACGTAAACAAATATTTTAAAGTGGATAGCGAGAAAAAAAATATTGCTTTTTTAATTAATGGCTTACAAGCTGGAGGAGCTGAACGGGTTGTAGTTACGTTAGCTAATTTTTTCGTTAACACCTATAATGTAAATATAATTAAAAAGAATAGTGGTAGATCCTTTTATGAAATTCATCCGGATATTAAAGTTCACACTTTAACCAATACTATTCAAAATAGCACCAATTTAATCTCTGCAATTTATGGTAATTTTAAATTAATTATTGGGATTAAACGTATTTGTAAACTACAAAATATAGATATTCTAATCGGGTTCACAACTACTTCAAGTGTACTTGCCATTTTAGTAGCAAAAAGCCTTAACATACCTAGTATTATTAGTGAACGTAATAATCCCATCGTGGTACCACCCAATTTATTTTGGCAATTTTTAAGAAATAGGACTTACAAAACTGCAGATTTTTTGGTAGTACAAACCAATGCTAATAAATCTTTTTTTTCACAATATATTGATAACGAAAAAATAAGAGTAATTTTAAATCCTATTTCAGAAGATATTATATCGCATAAAAATAGGCCAACTAGTAACAAAGAAAAAATAATACTAAATGTTGGTAGGTTAAATAATAATAAAGCCCAAGACGTTCTTATTAAGGCATTTGCTAATATTCCTAACAATGATTGGAAACTTATTTTGGTAGGAGATGGTCCTAAGATAGAGGAATACAAAAAATTAGCTTTTGAGTTAGGGGTCTCATCTAATGTTATTTTTACTGGAAATATTGCTAATGTACAAGATTACTATAGTAGAGCCTCTATATTTGCATTTACTTCGCAATCTGAAGGTTTACCCAATGCATTAATGGAAGCTATGTATTATGGTTTACCTTGTATCTCTACTAATTGTCCAAACGGACCTTCTGACTTAATAACAACTAATGAAAACGGCATCCTAATACCGGTTGGAAATCATTATGAACTATCAGAACAATTAAAACTACTTATAAACAAACCGAAATTGAGATCAAAACTTGGCAAAAACGCATTAAAAACTTCCAAAGCCTTTGAATTGGAACAGATTACCAATCAATGGAATAATTTGATATTAAGTTCTTTAAAAGAAAATTAATACTATTTTGAAAATCTTAAAATATATCATTTTAGGTCTTTTTATCCTGAATTTACCTGGGGTTGTCTTGGTTGGGATAGGTTCAACATTAGGAAGTGTTTTGAGTTATTTATCTTTTTTTCTATTAATATTTTATTATTTAAATACTGGACAAGGCAAACCCAATGCATGGTTATTTTACATAGGTATCCTATATTTTGGAATCTCTGGTTTCCAAGTCTACACTGGAGATTTTAGAGGTGTTTTAATACTCTTGGTAAAATATTTAATTATGGTAATATGCGCCAATGAGTTTTATAAAAAAGTTACGGTAAAGGAAATGTTATATTGCTTAATGGTCGGCGCAATATCAATTGTTTTTCAAGCGGTTTTCTTATCAAATTTATATGGCAGATATAGTGGTTTTTACTTAAATCCAAATGCAGCTGGTCAAATATGTTTATTTGGTTTAGCGCTCACCTATGCCATTAATGATAAAAAATCACGCCAAATTTTGCAAGTTCTATTTACAATAGCGGGATTGGTAACATTCTCAAGAACTTTTATAATACTATGGTTACTTATAAATGTAATATCCATAAAAATAAATATTAAGAACGCAAAAACTTTAGTAATAGGGTTTTTAATGTTTCTTGGTATATTAACATATGGTGAACTTTTTAATTTAAAAGGGCTTCGTTTTAAACAATTTCAAGCCTTTTTAAATTCTGATGCCAACGTGTCACAAGTTGGTGGTGAATCTAGATCTGAGACTTGGTCTAGGTTTTATGAGCATATATATGAATTTCCCTTTTTTGGCGGTGGGTTTGGAAAATTTCAAGGTGGTGGTGTAGAACTAATTGGCCCACACAACACCTATCTGTTGATTATAGGGGAAGCCGGAATTTTCCCTTTATTGCTTACCTTAATTTTCTTTGGTTTATTACTCTATGAGGCCTACAAAGTTTTTCCTACCAAACCATATTTGTTAATGATAGTTTTAATTAGTGTGATTTACTTGTTTACCAGTCACACGCTTTTTACCTCTTACATTAAGTTATCTATTATAATATTTGCTTATCAGCACATAAAAGCTGAACGTAAACATTCGTTATTATGAACACTGAAAAAATTCTAAAAAAAGTATATCATTCTGTTAGACCTGTAAAATATATCTTCAGAAAAATAAACAGATTTAAATGGTGGTGTTTTGAAAATTTTTTATCGGACAAAGCATTTGCTCAAAAAAAATTTAAGACAGGAATGGGTTATAAACTAAATTTAGAAAGTCCAACTTCTTTAAACGAAAAAATAAATTGGCTTATGTTGCATGACCGTACGCCATTACATACAATTTGCGCAGATAAATATGCTGTACGAGCTCATGTGACAAAAAAAATTGGTGATGAATATTTAGTGCCCTTGCTATTCCATACGGACGACCCATCTAGGTTAACACCAGAAAACCTTCCTGAAATACCATTTATTATTAAAACCAACCATAATAGTGCAGGATTAGAAATAGTTTATGATAAACAAAAAACAAATTGGTCTAAAGTAAGAGATAAATTTACTCAATTATTAAAGCAAAATTACTTTACCGCAAGTAGACAATGGCAATATAAAAACATTCCTCCAAGAATTGTGGTTGAAAAGCTTTTAAGTGATAACCATGGAAATTTACCCGAAGATTATAAGTTTCATTGTTTTAACGGTAAAGTAAGAATGATATCTGTTGATAAAGACCGAAATACCAATATCCATAGTCGTACTTGGCATGATATTAATTGGATTCGACAACCTTTTTCTTGGTCTAACAAAAGAAAAAATAATGCTGGTTATACTGATCCTTTAGACCATGATTTACCAAAACCAAAATCATTAGAAAAAATGATTACTTTATCGGAAAAATTGGCTGAAGATTTCGATTATGTTAGGGTAGATTGGTATAATATTGAAGGCAAAATATATTTTGGTGAAATTACTTTTCATCATTCTGGCGGAAGATGTCCAATTCTCCCCAAAGAATGGGATATTAATTTAGGGCAAGAATTGAAATTCATAAAATCTTCGCAAAGTAAGATATAGATAATTTATAATCATGAATAGAATTTTATACCTCATTAAATTACTAAAGGACCAGTTTTTAAAAATTACAATGGCCGGTGAAAAATATGCTAGACATGTTGGTGTTGAAGTTGGTGAGAACTGTCGAATTTTAACGACCACATTTGGGTCTGAGCCTTGGTTAATTAAAATTGGAAATAAAGTTACAATAACCTCAGGGGTAAGGATTGTAACTCATGATGGTAGTACTTGGTTGTTTGAAGATGAAAAAGGGAGAAGAGAACTATTTAGACGCGTAGAAATTGGAAATAATGTTTTTATAGGCTTTAACTCTATAATATTACCTGGAGTAAAAATTGAAGATAATGTTGTAATTGCTGCAGGCAGTGTAGTTACTAAATCGGTTCCTAAAGGAAGCATAATAGGTGGTAACCCCGCAAGAATCATAGGCAGTTATGAATCATATAAGAATAAAGTACTTTCTACATATATATCCAGAGAGGAAATGGATTTTTCAGAACCATATAGAGATAGAGTTTTAAAAGCACTAACAAAGGATTTTAAACCATTTATGGTGAAAAATGACAGCTAATAAACATAAATGACCCCAATAACCATTAGTTTCATATTACCATCTCTAAGAGCCGGCGGTGCTGAAAGAGTGGTTTCTACATTGGCACAAAAACTAGATGCCGAAAAATTTAGCGTTAGTATTATTGTTTTAGGGTTTGAAAAGGATGCCAAATACAAAATTAACAATGTTAACATCATTTATCTAGACAAACATAGATTAGTTGACAGCATTGGTATCTTGTTTAAAACTATTTATAAACTAAAACCTAATATAGTAATGTCATCTATTGGTCATGTCAACCAAGTGATGGCTTTGTTTTCGTTTTTTTTTCCAAAAATAAGTTTTGTTGCTAGAGAGGCAAGTGTAATTTCTCAAATTAGTCGTTTTTCTAATTCTAAATTCAAAATACCAAGATTTATAACAGCTATTTTATATAGAAGGTTTAATCAAGTGATTTGTCAGTCAGAGGATATGTTACAAGACTTAAGATTTATATATAAAATAAAGGAGGAACGTATAACAATTGTAAACAACCCTGTTAATTTAAATTATAAATTAAAACAAAAAATACTTAATTCATCAAATATTCCAAAATTCATTACCATTGGTCGACTTAGCCAAGAAAAAGGCCAGGAAAGAATAATAAATGCCTTATCCAAATTAGAAGTAGATTTTGAGTTAACTGTAATTGGTACGGGTCATTTACGAAGTTCTTTAAAACAACTAAGTTCTACATTGGGGTTAACTAATAAAATTAGATTTATTGATTTTAGTGATGAAATTAATAACATGTTAACAGAAAGTGATGTATATCTTCAAGGTTCTTTCGTAGAAGGTTTTCCTAACGCTTTATTGGAAGCCTGCACAAGTGGTATACCTGTATTGGCTTTTAATGCACCTGGTGGCACTAAAGAAATTATTGAACAAGGTATTAATGGTTATATCGTAAATGATGAAACCGAATTTATAGAAAAATTAAACTTAATTAATTCAACAAAATGGAATTCTGAAATTATTCGAAATACGGTGGTTAAAAAATTTCATCCAGATAGTATTGTTGAGCGCTATGAGCAAATTTTTGAAAAAATAACTCAACATTGAAAAGTAAAAATCATATACATTTAATTACCGGTCTTTCTGGAGGGGGAGCGGAACATTTGGTATTAGAATTAGCAAAACAGGCTGCGGAGCATAGCGTTTCTGTTTTAGTAATTTCTGTATCTAGTTTAAATGAAATAGAACATAAATTTAATAGTCACCATATAGACTATCTCTTTTTAGATATCAATGGTTTTAACTCTTTATTTAAAGGATTATCAAAACTTAAAATAGCACTACAAAAAAATAGCGATAAGTCCGTCGTTCATTGTCATATGTTTCATGCGCTATTAGTCGCTTTGTTATATAAGTTAATCAACCTTAAAAAATGTAACATAGTATTTACATTACATAATAATATGGTTGGTAGTTTTTTTAGAAGATACATTTTATTTATTTCTAAGCCATTTAGAAAAATTGATATAATTTTTTCCAAAAACTCCAAAAAATGGTATTTAAAAAACAACGCTATCATTCCAAATGGCATTGATTTTAAAAAATTTGAATATAATCTAAGTGAACCAAGGAAAATTAATAGTAAAATCGATTTTATATTCTTAGGTAGTTTAACAGAACAGAAAAACCCATTAATACTACCAAAACTTGCAGATCAACTAAGGAAAGAAAAAATTAATAATTTTATAATTCATGTTGTTGGTGAAGGACCTTTAAGAAATGAATTAGAACAACAAATTACTAATTTAAAATTGCAGAAATTTATTATTCTTCATGGTTTTAAAAACAATATCCCCGAATTATTAAGAACATATAATTGTCAAATAATGCCATCTTTATGGGAAGGTATGCCAATTTCTTTATTAGAATCTGGTGCAGCTGGTTTACCAATAATAACCACACCTGTGGGTAGTATTCCTGATTTTCTCAATAACAAAAATGCTTATTTGAGCTCACCAGAAAACTTTACCAACGCTATGAAAATGGTTATCTATGATTATAATACTGCCCTTAAAAAAGCAAGTGTCTTTAAAGATTTTGTAATTAAAAATTATAGCATTGAAAACATTTATAAGAAACACCAGATGATTTATGACGCTATTTAAAATACTTTACCAGTAAACTGTCTTCAAGTTTATTTTCATTAAAAGAATTAAACGCTTTTGAAAATTTATTGGATCCTTTGTAATTTAAGTGCCCGAAATCACCAAATTCATCATCATTAATTGGAAAATTATTAAAATCCATAAATTTCACATTACTAAAAAGAGAGTCTTTAACTCTTAAAAATTGAGATTCATTAGTTGCATATGAAAAATATTTATGTTGAGGGCTTCTTACCAAAATAACCTCAACGCCTTTATCCTTGCAATATTCAATGCATTTCATCAAGTATTTCAAACTATATACAGACATTTTAAAGTTGTCGGTTTTTACTGTATCATTTACCTTCCTAGCCATAATTAAAGAATCTATCTTATTCCTTTCCAATCTTCTGTAACCACCAATCTCATCAGAAAAGTTAAAATCCAACATTCCAATTCTAATTAGATTACGCCTAAAAGATTTAGATAAAGCGGCCACAAATCCTCCTTGATTATTGTTCCTAAGAATCTTCAAATCCTCTATATCTAGAAATGGTAAATATGTAGGTAATCTTTTCATCATATAACGACCTTCCCAAATCCAACTGTTCATTACAATATCTATTTGGTTATTAGAAAATTCTATAAACACAGTATCTATATGATTGTTTTGTTCTAAAAGATATTTCAACTTTGAATACGTATAAAAATAAGACTCGCCAGATTGAGATACATTTTTCATTCTTGTGATAATGGAATCATTAAAAGCACATTCTGAATGCGAATGCCCCATTAATAACTGATTTTGCTCATGGTTAATCTTTAATTGAGCCTTATGATTTATAAACTTTAAAGAAGCAATAAAAACAAATAAAACAAGAATAGACGTAATACAAATAAAGACTATTGCTTTTTTTAAAAATTTATTCATTTTAATTTAGATTTAGAATTGAAAATAGATAAATGTTTGATCCGATCCTAAGTATAATGTAATTACAAAAACTAAGAAGAAATAAAAACCACGACGATAGTATTTGCCCCAAGTAAAACCGATTTTCTCAATAGCATATTTATTGTCTCTACCAAACCATTCAATTATAATGAAAATTAAAATCAACACTATTACTTGTAATGCATAAAACCTTGATAGGTCAAAAGTAGGCACTTGAAATAGTGTATTATCAAAAATACCTTTTATATATGTAATTGCTTGTTTAACGCTTGCCGATCTAAAGAAAATCCACGCAAATACGGTTAGTGAAAAAGTGAGAGTAATTTGCATTGTCTCTCTGATGTTTGGTGCTAATTTACCTTGGGCAACCACATCTAAATTTTTTCTATTATTATTAGAGAGCATAATTGGCAGAAAATATAATGCATTTAATCCACCCCAAACTATAAATGTCCAATTTGCTCCATGCCAAAAACCACTTACTAGAAAAATAATAAATGTATTTCTTATTTTCATCCAGGTACCTCCTCTACTACCTCCTAGAGGAATATATAGGTAATCTCTAAACCACGTTGACAATGAAATATGCCACCTACGCCAAAATTCAGCGATATCCCTAGAAAAATAAGGAAATGCAAAGTTTTGTTTTAAATCAAACCCAAAAAGCCTAGAAGTACCTATTGCAATATCAGAATAACCAGAAAAATCACCATAAATTTGAAATGTAAAAAATATTGCCCCTAATAATAATGAGCTACCACTCATGTGTTCATGATTTCCAAATACTTCATTTGCAAAAACTGCACAATTATCAGCTATTACGATTTTTTTGAACAAGCCCCATAATATCTGCCGCATGCCATCAACAGCATGCTGGTAATTAAATATTCGTTTTTTATAAAATTGTGGTAAAAGATTACTAGCTCTTTCTATAGGACCTGCAACTAATTGAGGAAAAAAACTAACAAATGCTGCAAACGCAATTAAATCCTTAGTAGGCTCTAATTTTCTTTTATATACATCAATAGTGTAACTTAAAGTTTGAAAAGTGTAAAAACTAATACCTACTGGTAAAATTATTTGAAGGGAAGTCTCGTGTAAGGTGATGCCCAATCCCGCAAAAGCAGCTATTAGATTTTCCATGAAAAAATTATAGTACTTAAATACTCCTAGAAAACCTAGATTCACTAATAAACTTGTCCATAATAAAAATTTTTTTTTCTTTTCCTTGATATCATTAGTTAATAGCACCCCAATTAAAAAGTCAAGAACTGTACTAAAAATTATCAAAGCTAAAAACCTATAATCCCACCAACCATAGAAAACATAACTTGCTATTACAATTAGAAGGTTTTGTAACTTTAAGTTTTTTTGAAACAAAAACCAGTAAGTAGGAAAAACTAATAATAAAAAAACAACAAATTCAATTGAATTGAATAACATAATTTGGTTTAGTTTGCGTTTAATATTTCAAATGTATTTTATTAACAGCTTTTAATACATATTTTTCGACAGAATATTATCATAATTGGTTGAATACAAACTATTATGAAGAAAATTGATTGTTTACATGTCCCAAAAACATAAACTTATCCGAATAACCACTGTACCAGGTTCATTAGGAGGTCTTTTGAAAGGGCAACTTCACTTTATGAAACAACATTATAAAGTAATAGGTGTATCCTCTTTTAATAAAGGACAACTTGATCAGGTGGCAAAAATTGAAGCGGTGCCCGTGGTTGCCATAGAAATGACCCGGAAAATAACACCTTTGAAAGATTTAAAAAGTGTTTGGCAGTTATATACCTTATTCAAAAAAGAAAAACCCTTTATAGTTCATACGCATACACCAAAAGCTGGCACTTTGGGCATGTTTGCAGCTTATTTGGCAAAAGTTCCCAACAGACTGCATACCATTGCGGGATTGCCGCTATTGGAAGCGGTTGGGCCAAAAAGAAAATTGCTAGATTATGTGGAGAAGCTTACGTATGCTTGTGCCACAAAAATTTATCCTAACTCATTTGGTTTAAAAGATATTATACTAAAAAATGGCTATACCAATGAGGCTAAATTAAAAGTGATAGGCAACGGTAGTTCCAACGGGATAGATACCGAACATTTCAACTGTATCAATTTTACAAAAGTTGAAATACAAAATTTAAAAGATTCCTTAGGTATTAAAGCGGATGACTTTGTTTTTCTATTTGTAGGCAGACTGGTGAAAGATAAGGGTATTAATGAGTTGATTAGTGCCTTTGTTGAATTGAATGCATCCCAAAGCAATACAAAACTAATATTGGTGGGGGCATATGAACGTAATTTGGATCCTTTAGCCCCTGAAATTGAAAGACAAATTGAAGAGCATACTTGCATTCTTCCCCTAGGTACTATGTCTGATGTTCGTCCTTATTTTTGCTTAGCGGATACACTCGTATTTCCAAGTTATAGGGAGGGTTTTCCAAACGTTGTTATGGAAGCAGGTGCTATGGGCATACCAAGTATTGTAACAGACATTAATGGTTGTAATGAAATTGTTTCCAATACTATAAACGGCCTTATTATACCCGTAAAAAGTCAGCAGCATATATTAGAAGCTATGTTGAAAATGATGCAGGATGTTGGTAATGGTGCTTATGACCCAAACATAATTAGAAACAAAATAGTAAGTACTTATGACCGCCCAACCATCTGGAATGAAATTTTAAAAGAGTACAAATCCCTTGAGTAATACGGTTTGGTTTTTGTTTCGTAAACACATTTTAACTTCAATTAGCTAAACTTAATCCAAATTTTTAGTATTTACTTTTAACACGTTGTACCTTTCCCCCTGATTAGTTTAAAACTAATAGCATACGACAATGACCAATAAACCATTGAAAATTGTTTTTCTTCTTAGCAGAATAGAAACCACAGGGGTTACCACACATACTTTGGATTTAGCAAAAGGACTAACCGATCTAGGCCATGAGTTAATGTTGATCACAGGGGGGATAAGTAGGGAGAAAAATGAACGTGTGGAATTGTTTTATGGGCAATTTAAAGAGATGGGGGTTACTATAAAAGAATTTAAAACCCCAAGTGGAAACCTTTTAAAAAAAGGAGTACAAACCGTTGGTTCTATTCTTAATATGCTTAAATGGATTAAAGGGTACAACCCACAGGTAATACATGCACAGTCTCCTTATATGACCTTTGTGCCTTGGTTATTAGGTAAGAAATTCACGACCACCATACACCAAATGGGACTTAGGCCCAATCTTAAATTTAAGACGCCAACACATGTCATTGCCATTAGCGAGGAATCTAAAAAGGATAGTATTTTAAACTATGGCATAACAGAAGACCAAGTTAGTATTATACACCATGGAGTATCTGACCGGTATGCACAACCCATCACGGAAGACGAAAAGAAAAGCTTAAAAAAACAGTTAGGGATACAGGACAACAAACGTATTATTGGTGCTGTGGGCAGTTTATCCTTAAGAAAGGGAACCGATATTATGGTTAAGGCCCTAGAAGGACTAGATGATGGGATAAAACAGCAAATACACTTTATTTTTTTAGGTGGGGAACTCAACTCAAAAGAATTTGGGTGGTTACATGCTATGATTTCTGAAGCGAACATTGGCAAGTTTACCCAGCAAGTGGCCTTTAGGGACCCAAAACCTTTTTACGATATTTTCGATATTTTTGTGTTACCCTCACGTATGGAATCTTTTCCGTTGGTAACCTTGGAAGCCATGATGAGCGGTTGTTGCCCTATTCGAAGCAATACCGAAGGTGCCCATGAACAAATAACCGACGGTGTAAATGGTTTATTGTTTACAACAGAAGCACATAAGGAACTTACTTTATGCCTAACCAAATTAGTGAGCGATACGAGCTTACGTGACAAATTGGCGAAAAATGCAAAGAAAAAGGCTTTGGAGGAGTTCACTATTCCAGAGATGACCAAACAGACCTTAAAAATTTATGATAAAATTAAAATTCATTAAGCAACGTTATGTACCCGAAAGTAATTAAGAACCTACTGGATTTTGTTGTGGCATTGGGTATGTTTATCCTCTTTCTTCCGTTGTTTCTATTACTTACGGTACTTTTGGCAATAGCTAACAATGGTAAGCCCTTCTTTTACCAGTTACGTCCTGGAAAAAATGAAAAAATTTTCAAGATTGTAAAGTTCAAGACCATGAACGATAAAAAAGACAAACAGGGTCATCTTTTACCAGATGTGGATCGTATAACCAAAGTTGGAAAATTTATTAGGGAAAACTCATTGGATGAACTACCCCAACTACTGAACGTACTAAAAGGGGATATGTCTTTTGTGGGCCCTCGTCCCCTACTCGTCTCCTATTTGGAACATTATAATGAGGAGGAGGCTAAAAGACATTTGGTTAAACCTGGTATTACCGGATGGGCACAAGTGAATGGTAGAAATGCCATTAGCTGGGAAGAAAAGTTTACCTATGATATTTGGTATGTAAATCACATAAGTTTTATGACCGATTTAAAAGTTCTCCTTAAAACCGTGCAAAAAGTATTTAAAAAAGAAGGTATATCCGCAAGTGAGACCGTAACCATGGAACTGTTTACAGGAACAAAAAAAAAGTAAAAGACAATGGTGTCAATCATAGAAACAAAAGACAAATGGATGGAAATAGTGGAGGACATGGACAACCATGATTTTTACCACACTTATGACTACCACACCATATCAAAAAAAGAGGGCGAACAGCCTATTCTCTTCCTATATACCGAAAACGAATATAAAATTGCCATACCATTTTTAAAAAGGGCCATTGCAGGCACCCCCTATCATGATTTGACATCGGTATATGGTTATGCCGGACCTATTACAAAAAACATTAACCAAACCTTTAACAACCAAAAATTTATCACAAATTTTAAGAATTGGTTGGAGGAAGAAGGTATCATTAGTGTTTTTTCAAGGCTACACCCCTATTTTGACTATCAAAACACCTTATTATCAGGTATTGGAGAGCAACCTGTTTTAGGTAAAGTGGTTAATATTGACCTTACACAAAACCTAGAGGAACAAAGAAGAGAGTATGGTAAAAGCACCAAAAACAGAACTAATAAATGTAGACGATTATGTACGGTAAAACTAGCAGAGACCGATGAGGAAATAAATACCTTTATTGATATCTACTATGAAAACATGGACCGTTTAGAAGCCAATAAGGACTATTACTTTTCAAGGCAATATTTCTTTGATTTTTTAAAATGCACCGATTTTAAGACTGATATTTTATTAGTGAACCACGTAGAGGATACTACTACTGTTGCCGCTTCTATGTTCGTTAAGACCGGTAATATGGTACAATTTCATTTATCAGGCAGCAAAACCGATTACCTTTCCATTGCCCCTGCCAACCTATTTTTAGATGAGATGAGGATACGGGCCACTGAGGAAGGATATACCTATTTTAATTTAGGTGGGGGCTTAGGCAGCAAAGAAGATTCCTTATTTAATTTTAAAGCTTCTTTTTCTAAAAACCACAAGGAATTTGCCGTATGGAAATATATAGCAAACCAAACTGTTTATGATGACCTTTCCCATAAAACAGCTAAAACCAATACTGATTTTTTCCCTTTATATAGGGCTAATTAATACTACGATCTTGGCACAGAACCACATTCAATTAGAAAATAATAAGGAAGGCACAAAAAACTGGGAACTAACCCAACCTGCTTTAGTTAGGGAAATTGAAGGGTATGCCTCTAAAACTAGCATTAACCAAGGTGAAGAAATACAATTTTATGTAAATACTGCAGCCAATCTGTTTGAACTGGAAATTTATAGAATGGGCTGGTATAAGGGTAAAGGTGCCCGTTTGGTAAAAGGTCCAGTTCAACGTAAGGGAACACAACAGGGTATTCCCTTACCAGATAAAGAAACGGGTATAGTTGAGTGCAATTGGGAACCTAGTTATACTTTGCAAACCGATAGTAATTGGACTACAGGCGTATATCTTGTTAAGCTAAAAGAACTTTTATCCCAGAAGGAGAGTTATATCATATTTGTGGTACGGGAAGATAACCTACAAACAGCGATCTTATTTCAGCTTCCTGTAACCACCTACCAAGCTTATAATTTTTGGGGAGGGAAATCTTTATATGACTGGGGAAGTGGCTCTATAAAAGATTGGGGTAAAATTGGGGGTAAACATGCGGATAAGGTATCCTTTAACAGGCCCTATGCTGGTAGTCACAATCCAAAGGCAGCACACGGGGTAGGCGCAGGTGATTTTTTAACCAATGTTGCCCCGGTAACTACCAATGGCTACCCTATTAGTAGTGCTGGTTGGGATTATAATATGATACGATGGTTAGAGAAAAATGGATACAACGTAGGGTATATCACCAATGTAGATACCCATAGGAACCCTACTTTACTCAGTAAAACCAGTATATTTCTTTCTCATGGCCATGATGAATACTGGTCCAAAAGCATGCGGAAAAATGTAGAACAACTACGGGATAACGGCATTAATATTGCCTTCTTTGCCTCTAATGCCGTTTATTGGCAAATTAGGTTTGAGCCAAGTATTATTGATAAGCAGTTAGATCGTACCATTGTTTGTTATAAAGAACCTGAAAGAGACCCAGTACAGGGCGTGGATACTTCTACAAATTTTAGGGAGGCACCAGTGAACCATCCTGAAGCATCGTTATTGGGCGTACAATATGTAAATGACCCCGTTACCGGGGATATTACCGTGAGTAATGAAAAACATTGGGTCTTTAAAAATACAGGCCTTAAAAATGGGGATAAATTAAAAGGGCTTTTGGGATATGAGAGTGATGCCTTACACCCTAGCTCACCTAAAAACATAGAAGTTCTGGCAACATCAAATAGTATTAATCTATATAAAAATAACTACCGTTATATTGCCCAACAAAATTTAGCGCTTATTCAAAGAAAGGCAATAACTGTTATTAGTTCTAAATTAAAATTAAGTGAGGGTACTAGTACAACATTGTTCAAGGTACTTGCAGTTGTTTTTATTTTAGCATTGGCAATACTAGAATTTTTTATCTTAAAAAAGCTTCCGGTATTAGGTAAAGCGTTATTAGCCTTGACTTTTATAATCCCAATTTTATTCTTTTTGTGGAGGGCTAAGTCCTTCAACGCAAAATATGCGAAGGATTTTGACTCCCACATGACCATTTATAACCATGAAAAAAAATCAAAAGTTTTTGCAACTGGCTCTATGCAATGGGCTTGGGGATTGGATGATTATAATGTGCCTAAATTGAGAAAATCGGTCAAAGATGAGAAAGCCTCTATCATCACGGAGAACATTTTAGAGGAATTTGGAGCAAAACAAAGCAATTGACACATTTAATTAACGTTCTTTTTTTATTATAACCGAAGCTATAAATGACCACGCCAATTACTACAGAAAATCCGTTAGTATCCGTTATTGTACCTGTTTACAATGTAGAAGCCTATCTTCACCGATGTGTTCAAAGTATTCTTGAACAATCCTATACCCATCTAGAGATTATATTGGTAAATGATGGTTCTGCAGATAATAGTGGTGAAATTTGTGATCAACTGGCACAGACAGATAACCGGATCAAAGTAATTCACCAAGAGAACAATGGTGTAAGTGCAGCTAGAAACAATGCGTTGGACATTGCCAATGGTGAATATATTTCTTTTGTAGATAGCGATGATTGGATACATACAAGGTATATAGAGCTCTTGGCCAAAGTACTTACCGAAATGGATGCAGATATCGCTGAGTGTGATAAAATATATACCCATACCTATATTGAGCAACAAGAAGTTGATGAATTTTCACCTGTCCTTCTTGATAAAACTAGTGCTATTGCCAGAAGTTTAAAATACGGTATTTGGGGTGTCCCATATCGCATGTTTAGAAAAACCGCTGTTGGTGATGTACGATTTAATAAAGTAACCATTGCAGAAGATGCATTCTTTACTTTTGAAATCTTAGCTAAAGTAAAATCGATGGGCGTTTTGTACGATAAACTCTACTATTATTACCATAATTCGGAAAGTGCAACTAAAAACTCCCTTAGCGATAAAAAAATAAAAGAATATGTGTCAGGATCCGAACGCATTAAGAGTATTGTTACCCGTGAGAACAACCCCTTTCTAGATAAACTTGCAGCTAGAAACCTAGCCTTGGTATGTATCCGGAAAATTAAGGAAATATCAAATACCAGAGGTATTGATCAAGATTATAAACAGCGAATTTGGTTGAAAAATATTTTGTTGGACAATATGTGGGGTGATCCAAAAAGAATTCAATTTTTAATGGTTAAATACTTGCCTTTACCATGGTTCTCCCAACTAACTAATTTGATACGTAGATTAAAATAAAAGAGAGCCAAGTCTACGAATTTCATTTTTATAATAAATGAACCCCTGACCTACAATAGAAATAAGATGACCTTTATTTTAAAATACTATCCCATTTATGAATCACACTTTTCATACTAAATTTATCCATATAATCTAAATTTTTATTAGCAAAGGCAATTCTCCTTTCTCGATTATCCAGTAAATCTATTATTTTATCAGCCATAATATCCACCGCTAGAGGTGGCACCAAATGTCCATTTTCTCCCTCCATAATTATTTCGTTGGGTCCCGATATAATATCAAAACTTACCAGAGGTAGTTTATTCGCCATTCCTTCAATCAGGGTCATTGGAAATCCTTCAGAGCGAGAGGTCATAACCATTAACACACAATCTGGATAAACCGCATAAATATCTGAAGCATAGCCTTCTAAAAATAGTTTATCCCCTAATCCATTTTCCTCAATTTTATTTTTAATCTTCTCTTCATCCTCACCTTTACCATAAATATGCCATGTGAAATCAGGATGTTTTTGAAAAACAATTCTGGCTACATCAGCCAGTAGCTCAAAATTCTTTAAATATGTAAGTCTACCTACACTTACAATACGTTTTGAATCTGGATTATATTGATGTTGTACATTTTCCAATCTACTATCTATAGGATTATAAATTTGGACTATACGACGAGCTGCCGTATAATGTCTATAATTAGCTTCATCGTGTTTGGTAAGGGGTACAACGACATCGGCAAACCTTGCCGTAAATTTTTTACCCGTTAAGATAAAATCGTGAGCTGTGTTCTCAAAAAAACTGGAATGGTCCCAGTAAACAAGTCTCGTCCTATTACATCTTGTAGCCAATACCCCCAAGGGGCCCATGATAGAACTACAGGCAACCAAAACCGTAATTTTATTCTCTTTAAGGATGTTTCGCAAAGTTCTCGTTGCTTTGAAAATTCCCTTTTTCATGGATACATCCCCATCCACTAAATGGTGATAGTGCAACTCATTATGCCACAAATATCCCATATCAATGGGATGTTTCTTAAATCCAATAACATGTATTTCATAATTATTGGTAGCATGTAAATTACTTGTCATCAAAGACGTAACACGCGCAATACCACCATTGTTTGACACCGTTACCAAGGCAAATGCAATCTTTATCTTATTGGACATAGTTATCTACAATATATTGGTTGTTATTATAAACGAGTGATTTTTCATACTTATTCTGTATTGCTACAATTAGAAAAAAATAAGTCATTGAAAAAGAAAATTTATAAAACACATAGACATTGTTAAATAATAAAAAGGCTAAAAAAAATAAGAAGTTTAGCCTTGCTAATTCATTTCCCGGATTATAAAACAAATTTTTAATACTTTTTAAAGTAGGAAAACCAAAAATGAACATTAGAAAAAAACCGCCAATAAATCCTTGTTCTGCAAGAATTTCAACAAATGAATTATGAGAAAATTGTCTTGTTGAACTATAATGTGAAAACTGACCTAAACCAATACCAAAAATTGGGGCATCAAGGAACATATCTATACCTTCCTTTATTAGGTTTCCCCTTTCTACCGTACTGCCCTCAGTTGTACTCATCCTATTAATAAACTCAGAATTTTCCAAAATAGTAATAAAACGAATTGCCGCAAATACGATAACGGAAATTAGCACTAGAAATCTTCCAATTTTCATTAAAGGATTCTTATTCCTGTTTCGATTAATAAAAATCCAAAATACTACATTCGAAAATATCAGCAAGAATAAACCTGATCTCGACTGGGTTACAAACGTGAACAAAATAAATACCACAGGAAGTGTTACCAATAGAAAGAACATAAATTTATTTCTATAATTTAAATAAAGATAGAACAGTGAAATGTTGGCAAAAAAAGAATAGTACGAATATGCGTTTGCATTATGTAGAAAAATACCTCTATCCAACCTTGGTCCGGTCTCTGGACTGATCATAACTTCAGCTCCTTGAAAACCAGCAGCGGTAACGTAAAAAGTACCGTTTAAAAATTCTATTGCTATGAGTAAAACAATGGCCAAAATATAACCCCAATGGTAAAAATTCTCATGGTCTTGACGTTTATTTAAAGCTAGGGCACAGTAAGAAGCAAACAAGGTTCCGGTTAAACCGCTTAAATCCCTGATCATACCTTTTAAATCTACATAATAAAATACGGTCACCAATGAATAAAGCCAATACACCGCAAAAACCTTAATTAGAAAATTACCTTGGTCCCATGTAAATCTATCTCTAACAATAGTGATTAAAAACATTGTGGGGAGTAATACATAAGTACCTACGGATTGTATCCCAAAAAATGGACCTCCAACCATTAAGAAAAGTAAATTTACCAGTATAAGTAAACCAATTCCAATTGAGTAATTCTTCTTTGTATTTGTATACACTAGACTAATGGTATGCTTTGTGCAAATATGTAAATTTCTACTGAGGGTAAAAAATACCTAGCAACAAGATAGTTGAATTTAATAACGAAGTAACACCTTGTTTATTTTATAAGGCCCTCTTTTTTATAAAAGGAAAAACCGTTGAAAATTATCTCCTTTAAATTAATTAAAAGCCTGTGTTATTATAAATATTATCTTCAAATATGGCATTCACGGTGAGATTTTCACTTTGAGGATAGGCCCAGTGCATATAACCGGGTATATTTTCGAAAATACAATTTTTAAAGAGATTATCTCTATTTGGCCTATCTACTTGAAATAAGAAGGGACTATTGTTAAATGTACAGTTATTGAAAATATTGTTGTAGGCCTCTGTGTTACCTAACGACCAGTGATAAAAACCAACACCAAACTTATTATTAGAAAAAGTGCACTCTACAAATTCATTATCATGACCGGCATTGGTCAAACCATTTTCAAACCAATCACAAAAAGTGACACCACCTTCCCCACCATTCACTGTTACCCTATAAAAGGTATTATGGTGTGCGCCGTTGGCAATCCTAATCTCCCCTTCTTTAAATCCCCCATCTATATAGCAGTTTTCTATAAGATTATCGTACACATTATTAAAACTTAACTCAATCATGGTATTGTTTACATAACAATTTCTAAGAATGTTATCTGAAGCGCCGTCTTTAAGACAAATTCCATGACCTTCATGCTGTAATTGACCTACCCGTTCTACATAGATATTTTCCAATAGGCCAAAGTCTGAGTTATATAGTAGATAGTAATAATCACAAGAATTTATATCATTGTCTGAATATATCTTACTATTGTAGTTTTTGGAATAATTAGACTCCGTGAGCATAATGCCCCGCATTCCGTCATTTATTGAGATACAATTACGCACCTCGACATAGTTTGAGTTATAAATTGAAATTCCCTCGCCTGTTTGGTTTAAACCAATAGTACCCCCTAAAGCTGCAGAATCTGTGTTTGCCAAGTTAAAATCTCCAGAATCACTTAACACAATGTTTGTTAGTTTTAGGTTGTCACAATAATATGCCAATAGATTATGTTGATATCTACTAATTTGAAAATTTGATATTTGAATATGCTGTTTTCCAGTTAACTTTAGTCCAACCCCATAACCAATATCATCTATTCTATCACCTACTAATGTTGGCATTTCCAATGGATCAAAAGCATCTCCATTTTCTTTATACTCTTCATAAGAGATGGAAGCACCATCAACGCTAACTATATCTTCTGGACTATTTTTGTAGCCAATAAACTGAATGGGTTCCTGTACTGTACCTTCTTGCCCAACCAAAAGGGACAAGGATCCGTAATTACCAGCCTTCACATAAATAATATCACCTGCTTTAGCCATCTGGAATGCATATGAAATTTCCCAAGCCGTATCTGCTGTCTTACCATCATTATTTTCATTTCCATCAACGGTTACATAAAATATGTTTTCACCATAATAAGAAGCCTCTGGTCCATCAATTAAATCTTCTTGGGATTCTAGGTCTTTTTCTGTAGTCTGGTGATTATCCAAAATATCAAAAAGCTCTGAATCTGATGAGCAAGAATTTATAAATACTAGTAAAACAAAAAAGGTAGTCCTTAAAATAAGGGTATGATTTGCAAATGGAATTTTCATCAAAAAGTGTTCTATGTAAATTTAACAAGCTGTGTATAACTACAAATAAACAGTCCTTACTTTTCGATGAACTACATCACTTTTAACCATTAATTAGTTTATGGATATAAACTGGGGCAACTTAAGACAGGTTCCCTTGGGTTTATGTTATATTCTAGATTTTAAGAATCACTGGACGGCTTTCAATTTTTAAATAACAAAAAAAAGCTGCAATGTAAAAAACATTGCAGCTTTTAGAATTTTTAATGAACCAAATTTTATTTGGATGCTACCAGGGAAGAATTTTTAACCTGTTCATTTATCCAAGTAAAGGTCTTTTTCATCCCTTCTAAAAGGGGCATATTGACCTCCCATCCCATTTTCTCCTTATACAAGGTATTATCAGAGTTTCTACCTCTAACTCCTACCGGACATTTAAAACCGTATTTATCAACAAATGCTTGTCCTTCTATGTTATTAATTTTAATGTCCTTACCTGAGATATCAATGGCCATTTGTGCAAGTTCATTTATGGTAACCATTTCTTCAGATCCAATATTTACCGGTCCATAAAAACTTTCCTGTCTCATAAACCTTAAAACCGCTTCCACACAATCATCTATATATAAAAATGATCTTGTCTGTAGGCCATCTCCCCAAACTTCAATTTTAGCCTCACTTTCTGCGGCTTTTCTACACATCGCGGCAGGAGCTTTTTCCTTACCTCCTGTCCATGTTCCCATGGGGCCAAAAATATTATGGAATCTTGCCACCCGCACATCTAGACCGTAATTTCTGTTGAAAGCAAGAAAAAGTCTTTCACTAAAAAGTTTTTCCCACCCATATTCAGAATCTGGGTTGGCAGGATATGCCGATGATTCTTCACAATTTGGATTATCCGGATCTAACTGATTGTGCTCTGGGTACATGCAAGCAGAAGAACTGTAAAAAACACGTTTCACATTGTTAATTGATGCTTCATGGGCCGTATTTAAATTAATCAATGCAGAGTTGTGCATTACATTGGCATCATTATCACCAGTGAAAATATAACCCGCACCGCCCATATCTGCAGCAAGTTGATACACTTCATCAAAAGAATTATCCTTATCCTCTTTCGAGTTTTGAAAAGGTGAAAGCATAATTTTCTCAACCAGACGTGGGTCTCTAAGATCACCTGCAACATACTCATTACAAATATCCTCATGATCCCAAAATTCGTGCTGACCTTTAATATCAACTATTCTAACCCAAAAACCTTCCTTTAAAAGTCTTTTTCCTAAATGTCCTCCAATAAATCCGCCCCCGCCTAAAACTAGTGCTGTTTTTTTACTCATTATTATGATTTTAAGTGTTTACCTTTTTATCTGCTGCTAAATTACTTAGATTCTAATTGTTTACATATTTACTAGAACTGAGTACAACTAGTTTTCTGCACTTATTAACGAAAAAGCCGATTATTTATTACAACAATAGAAGTTTAGAGTTAAAATAGTTAGTGAGGTTTTGTAAATATAAATAGGTCCGTTACTATCTTATCTAAAAAAAATGAAATAATTTTCCATTTTTTTTTAGAAAATTAATCAGTTGATTCAATTTATAATGTTCCTCTGTTATAGATTTTGTTTTAAAAATGCGATACTTTCATTTTTAGCCTTTTCTAACTCCTTATTTACCATTTCATAATTTACAGGTTCTTGAATAAGCCTATTAGTAATCTCTTCTATGCCTAAAACCAATCTTTGTTGTAATCCCAACTGATTTAATATTGAACTAAAGCGGGATAGACCTCTTTTATTATTTCCTATAGCAATAAAATTTTTATTAAAAATGATAGAAAACAAAGTACCGTGAAATGAATCTGTTATGATAAAATCGGCATGTTTAAACCCGTTAATCCATTCTTCTACCGATGGGAACACAAACTCTGATAGGTTTTTATTGTTCAGGTTATTCATGTCCTTCCGAGGCATTATTGAAAAAACATTTTTTTTCAAACTATTCGTAACCTTATCTACAATTTGTTGATTTGCAACTGATTTGTCTAAAATATAGGTGAAGATTTTACCTTTTGGCTCATCAACATCTGCATCGTCAATAAGGTCTTCATAAACATTTTGAGACAACAATAGTGTTGGATCTATAGATTTTATCGCATTAACGCCCAGTTTTTGTTCACAAAGAGTAACTGCAGAATCTTCTCTAACAGAAATTGCATCAAATTTTTGGGCCAATGAAGAACATAGCAACGTTTCCTCTTTAGAAAACAACCATTGATCTACTCCAAAAGATGCAGCATAAGAAATTCGTTTTACACTTTCTTTATTTTTTAAAAAATCATAAAAATAATTACTTATTAAGGGTGTATAACTAGGTCTCCAAACTTGATCACTCCCAACAACATAGGCATCAAAATTATAAATATCCAAAGCACGCACCCGTATTTTAGAAGATACCAATGCTGTTTTTTTTATATTCTTTTCTACAAATTTAGCGGTATGGATGCCAATTATTTTTTTTTGTTTGTTAGTTGTAAAATCTGGCATTTTTATAGGTGTACCCTTTAGTGCTTTAAACAATGTCTGTTTCCAAAGCGAAAGTAATTTTCTTAAATAAGGGAAATCGTGAACGTCATTATGTATCAATAGCGCCTCATGACCCATAGCCTCTATTGTCTTTTGCAAGGCAAAAGCTTGTAACAGCCCACCGTAATTATTATGTAATGGCAATGTTAAAATTCCTATTTTTCTTTTTTTCATAATTTATATCCTTTAGGATTATCTAAACTATTTTAAGTAGTTCTTTCACGTCCCTCCTGAGTGATGTGCATGTTTTAAAATTAGGACTAGGAATCCCTATGGGTACTAAACAAATCACTTTTTCCGAACTCTTTAAATCTAGCATATGCTTTATTTTTTTGTCAGCATCCATCTGCTTGCCCCAATTGGCAGGACATGCCCCAATTTTAAAATAATGTAGTGCATACAGCAAATTGAGCAAAAAAATTCCCCCGTCTATATAAAATTGATTCCTTTCCCCTATGGTATAGAAATAACTTCGATCTGTTACTACTACTAGTAACTGATGTATATTTTTAGTAAACCCTGTCATTCCGCCTTGTAATTTTAAGACATCGTCTACAAGGGATTTATTGTCTACATAATAGACTTTTGTGGCCTGTCTATTACATACCGATGGAGCGTTAGAGGCTAATTTAACCACCTTTTCAATAGTTTTGATTTCAACAAGTGCACCGCTAAAATTTCTTACACTGGACCTAGAATGGGAAAACTGATAAAAATCCTTGTTAGCGTTTGAAAAATAGTCATGATATTCATTATTTAAGGTGCTATTAATATTTACTATGATATGACTTTTGAAATAATCAAAGTCCTCCATAGGATAATAGTCACTAATATCTATTGAATTATTTTTATGAAGTTCATAGTAATCACACATGGCAATATATGCCGCTTGTATTTGTGAGTTATCTTTCTTCTCATTAATTATTTCTTTTTTTAGGAGATTTCTTAAAATTATAATATTTTTTCGACCAAACTTATATCTTAAATCTTGATGAAGAAGACCTTTTTCAATGGTATGATATTTTAAAATGATATGTGATTCAATTTTCTCGTAATCATTTAATCTAAAAACATTGGAATGAAGATAATATAGTTTAAAATCAAAAATATAATTGCCAACTAAATCAATAAACTTAAAAATATAAGTCTTTTTTAATATTCTATATAAATCACCAACCTTGGTGAAATTTTGTGATCCAACTATTTTTCTTACTAAATCTTTTACCATTTTATAATGTAAATTCAATTAAAAAGACAACATATTAATGAAATACAAACAAGTCTATTTATCCATTGTCTTTCATTTAAATGCTTAATATCTAATTTTATTGCATTTTTTCTTTAATTCTCTTTACAGCAGAATATATAGGTTTGACGAATAAATCCCTTTCATAGGAATTCATGCTGATATACCAGAATAATGGTAAGTAAATAGCAGAATACCCAATTATGCCCAAAACCAAGTCGGTCCAAGAATTCATTCTATTCTGATCTATCAACCAATAAGCGATACTTGTTAATATGGTCGGAACAATTGACATCCCTAGTAATTGCTTCCAGAAGGTTATGATATCAATAAACTGTTTTTTATGATAATAAACATTCATAATTAAAACATTCCCTATTATTAAAGCTACTGAAATACCAAATGCCGCTCCTATTCCTCCATAATATTTAGTTAGTGGAATTTGGGCACAAAGACTTAAGATTGCCATCCCAAAATAAAGCCAAGACCTGAATTCCATCTGATTTCTTGCCTGTAAGATCGTAATCCCTAAATTCTGGACTAATGGGATTGTAAGAGCTACAAAAAACAACAAGGTAATTAGATATGTATCTTCATAACCATTACCTGCCCACAATATGATAAACTGCCTTCCAAATAAAATAAAACCTGATAATATAAAAGCTAAAATGATGAATTGTATCCTACCTGTTCTGATAAATAAATCTGATATTTCAACTTTAGACTTATTTGATGCCACCATACCTGTAACTTTAGGTAGGAATACCCCAGAAATAGCCGTTGAGAAGCTCATGTACATGCCTTGTAATTGTATGGCTATGGCAAAAACAGCCACAGCCGCTGTACCTACATAAATACCTAGTACAAACTGTCCGGTACTCCAATATACCTTATTCATAATGATGTTCAAGAATATATAAAAAGAATAAGTGCTAACTTCTTTTAAAAGACCAACATTCATATTGGTAAAAGTGATTCTAATTTTTAATTTCTTTTTGCAGTACCAAAAATTAATGATTAAAGTGAGTATGTTTAATACGGTTGCAAGAATAACCATACCAATAGCTTTATATCCCATTTCAAGCAATAAAATCATAATTACAGTATTCAGTACAATACGAAATAAGACCACAATTTTTTGAAAAACAAAATCTTCGTAAGCTGTAATTATTGAACCAAAAATACTTAGTGGAAATGTGAAAGCTATATTAAACACCATTAACAACATCATGATTTTCGCTTTTTCCAACTCGTTATCACTCATAGTATTACCAAATAAATGATCCACATTGTAGTATAAACTTAATCCAATAACAAATGAAATTATACCAATGGCAGAATACAGTAAAACAAATAATCCAAACATGGAATATTGTTCTTGAACCTTACCCTCTGCCTTAAGCTTAGCTGTATATCTTATAATAGCATTTCCAAATCCAAAATCCATAATGGTGAGGTATGCAATTACAGATGCCACTAATGCATAAAGTCCATATTCACTTTTCCCCATCATACGTAACATATAAGGGGTATAAAATAATCCTACAAGGTTACTTGCGCCCAATACAACATAGGATAAAACTGCTCCAGCTTTTAATTGATTAGTAGCCATAAACATTCAATTTTAAAATACTGCAAACTGAGTTTCAGCATGTTTTATTTAAGCTGAAAAGATTTGCAAAATTACAGAGATTCCAGCGAATATAGATGTATATATTTGGCTTAACAACTAATAAAATATACAGGTTAACGAACAAGCCTATCTAAAATCAAATAGATAATTTATTTAAACTGATCAATTCTTAAGTTTATACTACATCTATGCTTAATACGTTCTATTACTAGTTTTAATAAGTTTTGCAACAATAAAATCCTATAGTACTATTTTTACCATTGTTACAAAAAAGAGAATTTCATTTCAGATGAAGTGACTTTTTTGTAACACAAGTTTTTATTTTATTACTGTTATTAGCGATATTTCGATTTAAGTTTTACAAAAAAGAGAATGAAACCAACTATACATTTTTACAATAATATTGCATCACATTACACCAAACCACTTATCAAAAAAATATTACAAAGCGATTTGTTTGAACTTAAATATTTTGTTGGAAATAACACATCGCAAGGAATAAAAAATATCAATTTTGAAGAAGAAGGACTTTTACCCTATAAAAACAAGATAAATCTTATCAAAAATACATGGGTTAAACAAAAATACCTTATTTGGCAAAAAGGATTGTTGTACAATTGTTTGTTTGGTAAAAAAATAGATTTACTTATAGTTCTAGGGGAATTTAATATTCTTTCCAATTGGTTTGCAGCCATAATTTGTAGGTTCCGAGGCATACCTGTAGCTTTTAGGGGCCATGGCCTGTACGGTAATGAAGGTGCCTTAAAGCTTTTCCTAAGAAAATCCTTTTATCGCTTGGCTAACAGACACTTAATTTACGAACGTAGGTCTAAAAATCTTATGATATCCCAAGGTTTTAAAGCAGATAGCATTCATGTGATGTTCAATTCTTTGGATTATGATCAACATAAAAAACAAAGGACACAATTTGGAAGTTACACGAAAAGTGAAGTATTCGATTTTTTTGAACATCCAGAACTACAAACGCTTATTTTTATTGGTAGATTAACCAAAATTAAAAAACTGGGAATGCTACTGGAAGCTGTAAAAAAAATTAATGAAAGTGCTTCCAATAATGTAAATCTATTAATTATTGGTGATGGTGTTGAAAGGGAAAACCTCGAGAACTATGCTGAAAATAACATTGATAAAGGTCATTATCATTTTTATGGAAGCTGTTATAGCGAAGAAATCATTGGTAAACTAATTTCCAAGTCCGATTTATGTATCTCCCCTGGAAATGTTGGACTTACAGCCATTCATAGTTTAAGTTTGGGAACCCCAGTATGCACTCACAGTAATTTTAATAATCAAATGCCAGAAGTAGAATCAATAACCAATGGTGAAACCGGTATTTTCTTTGAAGAGAACAATATAGATGACCTATTTGAAAAAATTAGTACGTGGTTATTGCAAAATCCTTCAAAAAGCGAAAAAACAATACAGCATTGTTATAAAATAATAGATGATTATTATAACCCACATTTCCAAGAGAAGGTATTTTACAGCATTGCAGTTGGATCTACACCAATTATTTAAGCTCAAGATAAACCATAATAATTTTTACAAAAACATAAGTATACTAAATCACTAACCAATAGTCTGTTATGAGATAAATGAAAAAAGTACTACAAATAAATACGGTCGCAGGTTTTGGGTCAACCGGTAGAATTGCAGATAATATTGGTGAGCAAGCAAAACAGCAAAATTGGGAAAGTTTTTTGGCCTATGGAAGAAAGGAGGGGAAGAGTACCTCTCAACTATTTAAAATTGAAAATAAGCTAGGGAACTTTTATCATTTGGTAATGACCCGTCTCACAGACAAGCATGGTCTTGGTTCTACCAATGCTACAAAAAAATTTATAAAATACATTCAGGACTTAAATCCAGATATTATCCATTTGCACAATATCCATGGATATTATTTAAATTATAAACTACTCTTTGATTTTTTAAACAACTTAGACACCCCTTTAGTTTGGACATTACATGATTGTTGGTCCTTTACAGGACATTGTAGTTATTTTGATTTTGTTGAATGCGGTAAATGGAAAGAAGAATGTAATCAATGTCCGCAACTACATAGTTACCCCAAAAGTTATGTGGATAATTCCCTCTCTAATTATCAACTTAAAAAAAAGTTATTTTCAGAACATCCAAATTTAACTATAGTCCCTGTTTCAAATTGGCTTGGTGATTTAGTGTCGGAGTCCTTTTTAGGTAAGCATCGAAAAAAAATAATTCACAATGGAGTAGATACGGATAGCTTTAAACCAAAAAAAATTAATGTAAGTGTTCAGAAAAAATATAACCTTAATAATAAATTTATAATCCTAGGGGTTGCTAGTATATGGGAGAAGAGAAAAGGACTTGATGACTTCATAACATTAAGTAAAATGATAAGTGAGCATGAGGTGATAGTTTTGGTGGGGTTGAACAGTACTCAATTAAAAGAATTACCCAATAATATCATTGGTATTTCAAGAACAGATTCTATAAATGAACTAGCAGAACTATATAGTACTGCAGGAGTTTTTTTCAACCCAACATATGAGGATAATTTTCCGACTACCAATTTAGAGTCCCTTTCTTGCGGTACTCCCGTAATTACCTATAATACCGGTGGTAGCCCAGAGGCCATAAGCTCTGATTCTGGATTTACAGTAGCAAAAGGCGATCTATCACATATGCTGGAATGTGTAAGCACTATACAAAAATTAGGCAAAGCATACTTCTCTGATAACTGTAGAAAAAGGGTAATTCATAACTTTGAAATGAAAAACCAATTTTTAAAATATATTGACCTTTATAATTCTTTGATCTAAATAAACACCAAACCAAATGAAAGTAAGTTTAATTACAGGCACTTACAATAGTGCAGAATTTATAAATGACTGTGTTACTAGTATTAATAATCAAGATTATCTAGATATAGAACATGTTATCATTGACGGGGCATCTAAAGACGAAACGGTTGATATTATAAAAAACACACCAAATCGTGTCACAAAATTAATTTCTGAACCAGATGAAGGTATTTATGATGCTATGAACAAAGGAATTAAGAATACCTCTGGCGATATTGTTGGAATCTTAAACTCAGATGATTTTTATGATTCCAACGATGTAATTTCTAAAGTTGTAGATACTTTTAAAAGGGAAAATGTAGACTGTGTATTTGGTAATCTTTATTATGTATTACAACAAGATACTTCGGTTATTAAAAGAAAATGGGTAACAGGAGGGTATAATGCAAAAAAGGGATTTAAAAATGGTTGGCATCCTGCGCATCCAAGTTTTTTTGTAAAAAAAGAACTTTATGATAACTTTGGTTTATTTGATACATCTTTTAAAATTGCAGCAGATTTTGAACTAATGTTGCGTTTTATAGAAAAACATAAAGCTAAAACAGCATATATAAATGAGCCTTTTGTAAGAATGCGTTTAGGTGGCGAGAGCAATAGAAGCTTATCCAACATAGTTCAAGGAAATAAGGAGTGTATAAGGGCTTTTAAAAAAAATGGTATTCCAGTTTCCAAATTATATCCACTTATAAGACTAGCACCCAAATTAAAGCAGTTCATAAACCATTAGCTTGTTATATCGATGAAATATGCTCTTTTTCAATACTATAAACCGGTAGTTAAGCGATTTCAAAATGATAAGAGGCTATAGAACATTAGATTACTGCTTTATATCGAATGTTCTATTAGGGAAAATTGAACAAAGTTTATATTTGTCAAGTAATGTGATTATTTTTAATCCTAATAATAGGTTAAGTATAATGACCATTAATTAGAGTATATATAATAACTCGTGAAATGTATCTTGAACAAACCTTTAAAATGTCAAAAAGCTTTAAACTAAACATACCAGAAAAAAAACTAATTCTAGTATTAGGGGACTTTTTGATTGTTTCCTTGATGCTTTATTTTTTTTCATACCAAGTTATAGATATTGATGAAACGACAATTTATTATAGAAATATAATTTTTGGTATAGGCATATTTTATTTTTTCTCGTTAGCATATGTTCTGAATTTCTATTATTTGGCGGCAGAATCCAAGTATACCATTAACATATTGACCAAGGGTCTTGTTGTAACTTCCTTTTTTGTTATTCTACATGTTATAACGGGAATATTTTTATTCAATGTTGGGTATTGGAGACTAAACCTGGTCATTTTTGTAACACTAACGCCAACCTTCATATTGATATGGCGAAGAATTTTCCTCTTATTGTTCAAATTTATTAGCGTACCCAAAAAAGTACTCTATATTCACAATAATAAATTACTTGAAAACAAGGATTTTTACGTCAACGTTATCAATGGAAACCAAATAAATACGTTTTACCAAGTAGTTTCAACTATTAATCTGGATGAGTTTAGATCAGAAGATAAAGATAAGTTCATAAACATATGTAATGATGTAGAAGGCTGGGTTTTAGATATCGACACAAATAATAAATTACCAGAATTTGTAGAGAAGTTAATGTTACAATCTATAGTTGAAGGTAAAGAGATCGTAACGTTCACATCTTTTTATGAAAATATTTACGAAGCTTTACCAATTATTTCCCATAATGCCAATGAAAGTTGTACAGAAATTTTGCAGGTCCAACATACAAGAGTACGCTATTTAAGTAGACTGTTTAGCTTTTTTGTAAATCTTTGCCTAATGCTTTTTGTAGGAGTATTGTTTATAAGTGTTACACCATTTGTTTATATATTAAACCTATTCTTTAATAAAGGCCCTCTTTTTTATATACAAAAACGGATAGGCCAATTTGGCAAAGAATACAACATCTATAAATTTAGGTCTATGGTAACCGACGCAGAAAGCTCCGGAGCCAAAATGGCAACTAAAAATGACGCAAGGGTTACTGCGTTTGGTAAAATACTAAGAATGTTCAGAATAGACGAACTACCACAAATAATATCAGTTATAAATGGTGATATGCTTTTTATCGGTCCTAGACCAGAGCGTAAGATTTTTGTAGATGAGTTAAACAAAAGATTGCCATATTATAATATTAGACATTTAATAAAACCTGGTATTACGGGATGGGCACAAGTGAAGTATAAATATGGGGAAAATCTCCAGGACTCCATAAAAAAATTAGAATTTGATTTATATTATATAAAAAACAGATCGATCATACTAGATCTTAGAATCATATTTAAAACTATTACCACTGTGCTCTTCTCAAGAGGTGTTTAAGTGTATGCATAATTATAAAGTTCTAAAATATGTTAACTTAAAACTCTTTACAAGTTAACCCCAAATCATAATTAGCTAGCCGCTAACTTTTGTATATTTGCCGACCCACAAAATTCTTTGATGGAAATATTTACTATACAAAAGAAATTTTTCGCTTTAAGCCTACTATTATTGGTCTCAAGTACATTCGTAGCCCAAGTATCATACGAAGAAGCTTTTCCAAACGTTACGTTTAATTTTCCTACAGAGATCCAAAATGCCAATGATGGCAGTAATAGACTATTTGTAGTTGAACAACCTGGTACTATAAAAGTATTTACCAATACTCCATCAATATCCAATTCCATTGTTACGGATTTTTTAGATATAAGTTCCAAAGTAGCCTATAGTTCCGGTCAAGAAATTGGCTTATTAGGTATGGCATTTCATCCAAATTTTTCAAGTAATGGGTACGTGTTTCTCTATTATACGGACAAGCCAGGAAATTATAGAATTAATGTATCTAGATACCAGATAAGCTCCAGTAATCCAAATGTGTTAGATCCAAATTCTGAAAAAATCATTTTTCAATTTGAAAAAAATCAAGCGAATTCCAACCATAATGGTGGAAAAATTGCTTTTGGTCCGGATGGGTACTTATATGCTTCCTTAGGTGATGGTGGCGGTGGTGGTGATCCCCAGGGAAACGGTCAAAATCTAAATACGGTATTTGGCAGTATCCTTAGAATTGATGTAGATATTGATGGTAGTAACCCCATTGAAAACAACCCAGATCTTCCTAATGGCAATTATGAAATACCCTCGGATAATCCTCGAGTTGGCCAATCTGGCCTAGACGAATTATATGCCTGGGGGATAAGAAATACCTGGAAATTTTCTTTTGACAATACTGGAAAACTTTGGGGAGCTGATGTAGGCCAAAATGCTTATGAGGAAATAAACCTTATTACAAAGGGAGGTAATTATGGTTGGAATAGGTTTGAAGCAACTTCCCAACCAAGTTACGGTACCGGTACATCTTTAGCCACAACACCAGATATAAAACCTATATTTTTTTATGACCATAGTGCTTCAGACGTATCTATTACTGGTGGATATGTTTATAACGGGTCACTTACCAGCGCCCTGTTACAAAATAGATATATTTATGGCGATTATGTATCTGGTAGGGTGTGGTCATTAAGTTACGACCCATCGAACGGTACTACTAACAATGAATTATTGTTTAAGACCAATGGCCAATTTATATCTTCTTTTGGTGAGGACGAAGCAGGGGAACTCTATTTTTCCGATTACGGAGCCAGTGCTAAATTATATAAACTAACAGAAACATCGACTGGACCAGTAACCTCACCAGTAGACGGAATTGGTGAATGGAAATCTATAGCTAGCGGCACAAATGGTATCGTAGAAACGGTTGTTAAATCGCAAAATGACCTTTGCTATGTGGGCGGTACTTTTTCGATGGCCGGTGACTTAGCTGTTAACAATATAGCGGTAATTAACACAAATGGTATATGGGAAACTTTTACACCAAATGGAAGCAATGGAACAATTAATTCAATTGCTGTAGCTCCAGATGGAAAAGTATATGTAGCCGGTGACTTTTCAAACATAGGAGGTGTCAATGCCAACAATATTGCCTTCTGGAATGGCAATTCTTGGAATACATTAGGTCCCGGAACCAACGGACTTGTCTCCAAAATAAAATTTAACGCTAATGGAGCTCTATATGTTGGTGGCGTGTTTACCAATGCAGGTGGATTAAGTGTAAACAATATAGCTAAGTGGGAAAATACTTCATGGAGTCCATTAACTGATAGTTCAACCGGTATTTCTGGAACAAATAATGAAATTCGTTCCATTGCTTTTGATGAAAACAACATTATGTATGTTGGCGGTAATTTTGATACGGCTGGCGGTATCCCAGCTTCTAGGATAGCTAGTTGGAACGGTTCTAATTGGGATGCGTTAGGTGCTGGCACAAGTGGATTTGTACAGGCTATAGAATCTATTGGAAATTATGTGTATGCCGGAGGTAATTTTTCTATTGCTGGCAACCAAACCGTGAATAGAATAGCTCGGTACAATAAAAGTAACCAAACTTGGGAAGCTTTAGGAAATGGATTAAGTGGTAATGTAAATTCTATTAAATCCAATGGATCCTTTATTTATGCTGGCGGAAGCTTCGAAACTGCTAGTGATGATGGAAATACAAATAAAATAGTGAATAATGTAGCAAGATGGAGTGCTGGTTTAGGTTGGCAGGCTTTGGGACCCAATACAAACGTTGGAGTAAATACAATAGTAAATACTTTGGAATTTACCAAAAATGATACTGAACTTATTGTAGGAGGTAATTTTAGTACGGCCGGCAACTTAAATACAAACAATGTTGCTATATGGGCCGAAGCCTTTTGTTCTGAAACTAGTATAATACCTGAATATCAGATAAACGGAGTATGGCAAAGTGGAAGTAATAACTTAACTGTTCAGGAAGGGGACAATCTAACACTTAGCATATTACCAAATACCGTTTCTTTTACGATTACCCTACCAGATGGAAGTATTATAAATGGTGACCATCCTTTGGGAAATACAACAGTTTCACAATCTGGGACCTATATCTTAGAAACATCCCAAGGATGTTTGGAAAATCTAGAATTAACTGTTTCATCTAAAGTTAGCGAAGATGATGATAATGACGGGGTTGCCAATGCTGACGATGACTGCCCAAACACTCCAGTTGGTGAAGCCGTAAACTCAAATGGTTGTTCCAATTCCCAATTGGATGAAGATAGTGACGGGGTTTCCAATACTGATGATGACTGTCCAAACACTCCAGTTGGTGAAGCCGTAAACTCAAATGGCTGTTCCAATTCCCAATTGGACGATGATAATGACGGTGTTTCCAATGCCGATGATCTATGCAATAATACACCAGTAGGAGAAACAGTAGATAGTTTTGGTTGTGGTGCCTCGCAAAGCGATTTGGATAATGATGGAGTGTCAAATAGTGATGACTTATGTAATGATACGCCCGTGGGAGAATCTGTTAATGAAGATGGATGTTCATTATCCCAATTAGATGATGATGGTGACGGTGTTCCAAATAATTTGGATGAATGCCCCAAAACACCTGCAAACTCGAATGTTGATGCAAAAGGATGTACTTTAAGTTCATTCCCAATTGATCAATTCACTATTAGCACTATAAGCGTTACCTGTAATAATTTAGACAATGGTAGCATAGATATAATTTCTAAGTCATCAGAAACCTTTACCGTAACTATTATTGGCGAAAATTTCAATAAGAATCTTGATTTTACCGATCGGATAACCATTTCGGATCTTTCAACTGGAGAATATGAAATTTGTTTTACCAATGTAAATAATCTCGAATATGAATTTTGTACAAAGGCTAATATAAGAAGCCCAGAGCCATTGGAAGTAGAGTCTATTTTAAACGGAATAGAAAATAGTGTAACTCTAAAAATGAAAGGTAGCTCAATTTATAATGTAGTTATCAATGATGTAGTATTGCAAACGGAAAAAAATGAAATTACCATACTATTGGATAAGGATGTGAATTTTATAAAAGTAAGTTCAGACGTAAGTTGCTTAGATGCTTATGAAGAAGTTGTTTTGTTAGAAAATACAATGGTACTATATCCTAATCCTGTAAAGGATTTTCTCAATATTGATATAAGTAATTTGGAAACTAATAGATTACTGATATCGTTGTACTCAGGTGCTGGTAAATTAATCTTGTCTAAAATATATACTGGACAAAATAAAATAATCACATTACCAGTAGAGACATTAGTACCCGGGACTTATTTTTTAAGAATAGAACATAATGCTAGTTCTAAATCGTATAAAATAGTTAAACTATGAAAAAAGTAATAGTAATAACTATTCTAAGTGTATTGCTCTCAGCTTGTGGTGCAGATTTGGATTTGTTAGATGATATACTTTTGGAAAAGCAAGTTGAGCTTGTTTTTCCTGAAAATATTTCTGAATGTACAGAAGGAACCGTTATTTCGGAAACAAAAAGTGAAGTAGTATTTAAATGGACTAGTTTAACCGAAAATACCGCTACTTACAGCGTAATCTTAACTAACCTAAAAACAAATACTACAACTATAATTGAAGCTACTAACACAGAGTTACTTATCACCCTAGAAAGAGGAATGCCTTACAGTTGGTTTGTTAGTTTTGCTTCCTATGATTACCCAATAAGTGAAATATGGTCATTTTATAATGCTGGACCAGGATTGGAGTCATATCTACCGTTTCCTGCAACCGCAGTATCTCCCGTTTCAGGTGCATCAATATCATCAATAAGTACAAGTGTTAATCTTATTTGGTTAGGTGAGGATTTAGACGATGATATAAAAGGGTATGACCTCTATTTTGGAATAGAGGCAAATCCACCTTTGCTAGTAGAAGACATTGAAGCGACCAGATATAATGAAATTCCCGTAACCGCAGGACAACAATATTACTGGAAAATAGTTACCAAGGACAGTGTAGGAAATGAATCTGAATCTACAATCTTTACATTTATCGTAGGTTAAACTAATTCGCAAACTACTAAGCGCATATGGTCTATTGTTATCCCTTAAACCTAATTTAGATTTCTAGAGTAACCCTCTACGGATTTTTGAAATACATAAAAGTCCCCTATAGGTAAACCTATAGAGGACTTTATATTTTTTCACTTTAACTAATACGCTATGACTATGAATTCTGAACGTCTATTCACTTTATGCTTATCTTCAGGACAGTATACACCATCCTCACATTCGTTGAGTAATTGCCTTTCACCAAAAGCCTCTATGGCCAATTGAGAATCTGGAACACCTTTAGAAATTAAGTAATCCCGAGTACTTTCAACCCTTCGTTGAGACAACCAATCATTATATTTTGATGCACCTCGTGAATCTGTATGTGAAGTAATTTTTAATTTTATGCTTGAATTCTTTTTTAACAATTCTGATAATTTATCCAATGTTGTTTTAGAACCCCCAGTTAAATAGGAAGAGTTAAAATTAAAGTACACATAGCCCATGGCATTTATTTCGTCCTCAATAGCCTTTTTCCTGCTCAATTCAGCATCCAATTTAGCTTTCTCCATAGCTGCTAAATTAGCGGCCTCCTTTTCTTTTTTCAATCGCTCTGCCAATAATACCTCTTCTTTTAATCGATTTACCTCGGCAATAGAATCGTTTTGTCGCTGCTTCTCCTTTTCTATAGCAGCCAACAATGCTAATTTTTCTTCTCCTCGTTTTGAAAGACCTTTTTCAATTCCAAATTGGTAAACTACACCTGCAGCATGTTGCAAATGGTTTGTTGAGCCATTTCCTTTTGTCATTGACCATTTACCAGATGAATTAAAGTCTAAGCCCCAAGTATCAGAAAACCATGTCCTAAAACCAACTATGGCATTATAAGTACCCCGGCCTATATTATTTGCATCTGTATAACCAGCTCCAATACCAACATAAGGATCAAACCAACCTGTCTCCCCAACTATTTTGTTTAGATCATACGTTAATCTCGCATCCAATCCCAGATAATTACTCTCAACTGAATTTACAATACCATCGATTTTTTTACCCACCTTATATTTGTTGTAACTTCCGATCACTTCAATCCCTAACCCGTTTTTAAAATATCTCCCAATAGATAATCTAGACGGATAAGGCAACATGTTCCATTCATCTGAAACGTTAAACAATCCATCAAAAACGTTACCTGAATCATCTACGGCATTATAACCGAGACCAATAATCCAAGAACTTTGTACTATACTTTCTTTTGAAGTAATTTGTAATTCCTCCTGTGCAAATCCCCTACTTACTAGAATCAGGAATAACAATGCGGATAGAAAAAAAGTCTTATTCATTATATTTAATTTGGGTTTCAATTGCAAATTTAATGTAACCGATACTAAGGAGCAAAAAACCTCCCTGTAGTGTAAGAATATTCGTTAGATAGATTATTGATAGTATTTACCCGACAAAAGTGTAGTTATTCTAGTATGATTTTTCGTTTACTAATGGGTAATTTGAATATTTTAAACGGTTGTACAATGGCCGTAATTCTTTGCTCATTTTTTTCTCGTAATACGGAAATTACCATAGTATCCTTTGTGATTTTCAAAAGGGATAGCGTACAATTTTCATGATTTCCTTTGCCTGCATTATAAACAAAGAGCATGTGCTTTTTAAAGTCGATAATAGGTAACGGAAAACCAGGTTTACGAGTCCTATTTATTTTTCCATATAAATCTTCCAAGGATTTTTGATCTTTTATAAAAAAAGTTTCTTCAACTTCCGATCCGCCATAATTATCTTCTAGAATCAGCTCCATTTGATAGGCCTCTAAACTTTGATTGGCAGCAGTGTTGTTTTGGCTTTTACAAGAACCGAAACTACATACTATAAGTACAGAAATTAAATTGAAGATACTACGCATTTTTAAAGCGTTCCTTAAGTGCCTTTTCATAAACCTCCTCATACAATGGTAGTACTTTTAAAATATCAAACTTCCTTGCTTCCTTAAAAGCATTTTGTTTGAATTTTTCCAATATAAGATCATCCTTTAAAATAGAAACGGCGTTGGCAGCCATTTCCCCTATTTCCCCAATACCACTTAAATACCCTGTAACACCATCAACATTAACCTCGGGTATACCGCCAGTATTGCTAGAAATGACAGGTACTTTGTTTATCATGGCCTCTAATGCGGCGAGACCAAAACTTTCGGTCTCCGATGGTAATAAAAACAAGTCGGAAAAGCATAAAATCTTATCTATCTCATTGCTATTGCCTAGAAATATGACATTAGCGGAAATCCCCAATTCTTCACATATGCGTTCTGCCTTCTCTTTTTCAGGTCCCTCCCCTACCATAATTAATTTGGCTGGAATTTCCTTTAAGATCTTATCAAAAACCATAATGACATCCGGTATACGCTTAACCTTTCTAAAGTTACTGATGTGTGTAACAATACGTTCCCCTTCCTTTGCCATATTAGCTCGTTGACAATCAGTAAACGAAACACCGTACTTACGTTCATCAATAAAATTTGGTATTACCTCAATCTTATCCTTGATCTCAAAAATTTCAAGTGTTTGTTGTTTTAAACTTTCGGAAACTGAGGTGACTATATCTGACTGATTGATGCTAAAACTAACCGCCGGCTTATAAAATGGATGCTTTCCTACAAGTGTAATATCCGTTCCGTGGAGGGTAGTGACCATTGGCACAAAAATACCTTCCTCCTCTAACATTTTCTTGGCCATATACCCGGCATAAGCATGTGGTATGGCATAATGTACATGTAACAAATCAATATCGTAGAGCTTAATTGTATCAACAAGCTTACTTGAGAGCGCTAATTCATAAGGTTGATAATGAAACAGTGGATATTCTGGCACATGCACTTCATGAAAGAATATATTGTTATTTAAAAGTTCTAATCTTACGGGTTGCCTATAGGTGACAAAATGTACTTCATGACCTCTATTTGCCAATGCAATACCTAATTCTGTGGCTACTACACCACTACCGCCGAAGGTGGGATAACAAACTATAGCTATTTTCATTCCAACAAAAATACCCTTTAATTTAGTATAGAATCATAAATTGCTTGTTGAATCCTAGTTCTTAACCCAGATTTAACTAAAAGTGTGTTTGATGCCGTTGGGTAGGTTCTATTAGACAAAAACACATATACAATTTCTTCATCAGGGTCTGCCCAGGTGTAGGTTCCGGTAAAACCACTATGTCCAAAACTTTTACGGGAAACACACCCACATGTAGGGCCGCTTTTTTCCAATTGGGGCTTATCAAACCCGACTCCCCTTCTCACATGCTTGTCACAAAAATAACAGGTGTTGAATTTTTTTACCGTCCTAGATTCAAAAAATTCTGTTCCACCATAGTACCCATTTTGTAAATACATTTGCATTATTTTAGCAACATCATTGGCATTGCTGAACAATCCTGCATGACCACCTACGCCCCCTTGCATTGCTGCGCCCATATCATGCACATAACCATGAACGGTTTGATATCGGTAATATTGGTCCTCCTCTGAAGGTATTATGCTGTTTTTAGAAAATTTCTCCAATGGATTGTAGCTCGTAAAATTAGCCCCAATTTTTTTGTACAAAAAATCATCCGCAAGTATATCCAATCTTTGGTTATAAGTATCCTCTATGTACTTTTTCATAACAAAATAAGGTACATCACTATATCTATATCTATTGGATTTTAAATCTTGCCTTCCGATTCTATTATAAATTGAATCGTTATAGGCATCTGTCAAATACAAATTGTCCGCAACTTTCACTGAAAAACCTGGTGATGGGACGTTCCTATAAAACTCTCTTGAGGGTTTTCTGTTTTTATCCAACGTTTGCACATAAAAAGGAATCCATGCAGGCAACCTACCATAGTGTGACAAGGCCTTTAAAACAGTTACACTTTTTATCTCTGTATCTGAGTAACCTGGTACCAGTTCTTCAAAAGTATCGTTTAGTGCAATTTTGCCTTCCTCTTCCATTTTCATTACCATAGGTAATGTGGCCAATATTTTGGTCACCGACGCTAAATCATACATATCATCATCGGTAACTTCATTATCTGAATCATATGTTGGTTTACCAAAACTTTTGCTATAAACTACTTTACCTTTTCTGGCCACCAATACCTGTGCTCCTGGAAACATTAAACTGTCTAATCCGTTTTGTACCAAAAGATCAATTTGGGCCAAACCACTGGAACTTAGACCTACCCTTTCAGGCAAACTGTACCCTAAGCGTTTTAGGGGTTTTAAAAGTATTCCTGTTCCGCTAGGAAATTCCGAATGTGCTGTAACAGGTAGTTTACCTAGAGCCGGTAAAGCCCCAAATAACATTTCAGCAGTTTTTTGCTGGGCAATGTCACTATTTTGATAGGCAACAACAACGGCATCTATATTCTGAAAAGTAGCGATAGATGCTAGTGCATAGGTTTTTGCAAAGGTACAAAGCACTAGGTTTGAAGTGCGTAAATTAGCAATCTCCTGTAACCAAGAAAGCTCTTGTTTGGAAAACTCAAAAGCTTTCCATGGACTTTCATTGCTTGTATGATGACCTATTATGACCAAGTTATACTCAGAAAGCCTATTTTTTATGGTCTCAATATCATCCCCATTGACCTGTGTTACCGCTGCATATTTATTTAGTGTTTTAATAAATGCGTCATTTGATGAGTCCCCAAACTTTACGTAGGCTATTTTTTTGTTCTGTAAATTTTTAATACCCAATAAGTCGAACCTATTCTTAACTATAGTAATGGCATTTTCAATCGCCTCTTCATAAACCAGGTCATCTTCCGTAGCGTTTAAATCATCAATAAGATTCTCGAGCGCTATAGGATTATAATCATGCAGGCCTACTTTATATTTTGCCATTAATATTTTCTTTACAGAAAATGACAGCCTGTTCTCACTAATTCTCCCCTTAGTATATGCCTCTACTAATTTTTGTTTTGCTTTAAGAATATCCTTTGGCATTAACAACATATCATTACCTGCAATAAATGCCTTTAGTTCTACTTCTCCCTCGACACCAAAACTAGTTACTCCTTTCATATTTAAGGCGTCCGTAAAAATCAAACCTTTGAACCCTAGTTCTTCCTTAAGGACACCCGAAATTATTTGTTCTGATAATGATGATGGCAATCCCTTTTGTAACTCTAATGAAGGAACCTCCAAATGAGCAACCATTACACTGCTTAAACCTTCATTAATCAATTTTCTGAACGGATACATTTCTAAGCTATCCAAACGTTCTCGTGAAAAAGGAATAATCGGAAGATCATGATGGGAATCTACAGCGGTATCACCATGTCCCGGAAAATGTTTACCACTAGAAAGAACACCGGCACTTTCCATTCCTTTCATAAATGCCAGACCTTTTTCAGCTACCACTTCTCTATTTTCACCAAATGAACGATTTCCAATTATAGGATTTTTAGGATTGGTATTAATATCAATATCCGGTGCGAAATTTATATGAACCCCTAATCTTTTGGCATGCAACCCAATTCGATGACCTACTTTTTCAATAACCGAATTGTCAGAAATTGCCCCCAAGGTCATATTCCATGGAAAGGCATAGGTAGAATCCAAACGCATAGACAAGCCCCATTCTGCATCCATTCCTACCAATAAAGGTATTTTAGAAACTTCTTGATACGCATTGGTTAAATTAGCCTGTCTTACTGGACCTCCTTTGGAAAATATAACACCACCAATATGATGTTCCCTTATAAGGTCTTTTATTCCCTCTGTATTTTGATTGGAGGAAATACTCACCATAAAAAGCTGGCCAATTTTTTCTTCCAAAGTCATATTATCATATAACTCATTTACCCATTTTGACTGGGAAAGGGTATCAGTGGCCACAAGTGGATTTTGACCAAGCACCTTGTTAAGGCCTATTAATGTAATTAAAATAAGTAGATATGGCCGCATGGATTTAAACTGTAAGGAGATAACACAAAACCCTGAAAATTATTGCATTTCATCGATAAAACCTAATAAAAATAGGGATTAACACAATATTAGGATTAAAAAAAACGCGAGTGCCAACTCTCTGAGGCAGGAACTTCCCAATGTTCTTCATACTCCCCTTTTGTCGCTACCAAATTATTAAAAACAATGGTATTCTTAGAAATAGCCTTTTGCTTAGCCATCGTTTTAAAGTCGATTAGGTTCTTATAGGCGATATACTCGCCTTGCTTATATGAAACATTCATTTTGTCCAACAAGCCAACATTGTATTTCTTCTCCAATTCCTGAATAAAATGCACCGATGAATCTATAGAACACCCCGTGGCAGATTGTGCGCTTTGGTCCAAGCCAATGATTAAAAAGCGATTGTACCTGATTTCATAACCTGATTTTAAATCTTGGCCATGGGCGGTCCAATTTTGGATGAATGTGTCCATCTCTGACTTTATCTCTACGATTTCCTCCTCTGTGAATGATCTGCTTGCCTGATATATCCAAATCCTGGAAGAATCAGGTAATCCCTTAAAATCTACTAACATAACTATGAATTATTGCTTTAGTTCAAAAGTGTATAAAACCATCGCACTTTTCTATAAATCCTCTGCAGTGGCAATAAGTTCTGCAATATCCATGACTGCTATAGCATCTTCTTTTTCCTTATTTTTCACTCCATCTGTCATCATCGTATTACAAAAGGGACATCCTGCAGCTATTATTTCTGGTTTAGTCTCTAATGCCTGTTCTGTGCGCTCAATATTGATATCCTTATCCCCTTTTTCCGGTTCCTTGAACATTTGCGCTCCTCCTGCACCACAACACAGCCCCTTTTGCTTGCATTTTTTCATTTCTACAAGCTCAGCATCCAATTTGCGGATTAAATCCCTAGGAGCTTCATATATGCCGTTGGCGCGACCTAAGTAACAAGGGTCATGAAAAGTGATACGCTTACCTTTAAAGGTTCCCCCTTCCATTGTAATACGCCCTTCATTTAATAATTCCTTTAAAAATTGGGTATGGTGTACAACCTCATATGAACCGCCCAATCCTGGATATTCATTTTTTAAGGTATTAAAGCAATGCGGACAAGCGGTAACCACCTTTTTCACGGAATAGGCATTCATTACCTCTATATTTGTAACTGCCTGCATTTGAAAAAGAAATTCGTTACCAGCTCTCTTTGCTGGATCGCCCGTACAACTTTCTTCTGTACCTAACACGGCAAAAGACACCTTTGCCTTATTTAATATCTTAACAAATGCCTTGGTTATCTTTTTGGCCCTATCATCAAAACTACCGGCACATCCAACCCAAAACAATACTTCTGGTTGTTCGCCAGCAGCGAACATTTCTGCCATGGTTGGTACTTTTAATTCACTCGACATATTGCTTCTATTATGATTCTTGGCTCCAATTCAACCTATCCATTTGATTAAATGGCCAAGGAGCACCGTTATTTTCTATATTGGCCATCATATTATTTAAATCTGATGGTGCTGCGGACTGTTCCATTACTAAATATTGTCTCATATCCATTATGATGGACAAAGGATCAATACTTACTGGACAAGCCTCTACGCAAGCGTTGCATGATGTACAGGCCCATAATTCTTCCCTAGTAATGTAATTATCCAATAATTGTTTACCGTCTTCCTTAAAAGTACCCTTATTGCTGTCTATATTCTTACCTACTTCCTCTAACCTATCACGGGTATCCATCATAATTTTTCGAGGAGATAACTTTTTGCCTGTTTGGTTGGCCGGGCACTCACTGGTACACCTACCACATTCAGTACAGGTATAGGAATTAAGCAACTGAACCCAATTTAAATCTCGTACATCAGAAGCGCCAAATTTACCTGGTTCAGAGATATCCTCCTCTGCAGGAGCAGCGAATGGATCTACGGAAGGGTCCATCATTAATTTAACCTCATTGGTTACAGCTTCTAAATTTTTAAATTGGCCCTTTGGGGTTACTTTCCCATAGTATGTGTTTGGGAAAGCCAATAAAATATGAAGGTGTTTTGAATAATAAAGATAGTTCAGGAAAAATAATATACCTGATATATGCAACCACCAAGCGGTTCGTTCAAGAATAATTAAATTAGACTCGGACATTCCTTCAAAAAAAGCACCTAAATACGCACTAACAGGAAAAGAACCCGCCTGTACATAATGCTCCGAACCTAATTGTTGCAGCTGAAAATCGGCAGCGTTCATGGTTAGGAACAACATCATCAACACCAACTCAATATAGAGAATTAGATTACCATCCTTTTTTGGCCATCCTTGCATTTCTGGTTTAATAAATCGCTGTAATCTTATTAAATTTCTTCGAATCCAAAATATGATAACGGCAATAACCACCAGTAGGGCCAAAATTTCAAAGGAACCAATAAGCACATCATACAATTTGCCTGCTCCAGCGAAAATTCTGTGAGATCCTAGGATACCGTCAACAATAATTTCCAGAACTTCAATATTTATAATAATAAATCCAACATAAACGATAATATGTAAGATTCCTGGGACTGGCCTTACCACCATTTTTGTTTGACCCAAGGCAATTTTAACCATGTTTCGCCAACGTACTGGTTTTTCATCGCTTACATCAACATCCTTCCCCAGAAGTATATTACGGCGTAACCTTCCTACATTTTTTATAAAAAACCCTATTCCACAAATAAGTAATAAAACAAATAGGATATTAGGTAAGTACTGCATAAATTATTGTATTTTCTCTGCTGGATCTTCTTCTGGAACCATATACTCTTTCTGTTTTTTTCCAAAAACAGATACATTTACATAGCGTTTCGGGTTTAATCTAAAGTCCTGTAATAAGAGATCTAGTTCTCTTGATGCACTATTAAGATTACCATATAGTTCCTCATCGTTCATTAACTTGCCCAATGTACCATCACCATTTTCAATTTTGGAAATAACCTTATCCAAATTGGCCATGGTAGATTCTAAACTGGAAATGGTACTTCCAAGTCCCGCATTGTTCAAAGAATCGGAAAGCTTAGCAAAATTATCGGTAAGGGTTTCAAAGTTGGTTAATGAACTATCTAATTTACCCTTATTATTATTTAATAATTGATTTAAAACTATTGCACTACCATTAAGGCTTGTCATTAGTTCACTTAAACCATTGATTGCCGTTTGCAAATCTTTCTTTGTTTTAGTATCCAAGACATTGTTCACATTAATAAGTACAGAATCCGCATCGGTAACAGCAGATTCAAACTTTTTAAAAAGAGGTGTTAACTTTTGTTGCGCTAATTCTGTTAAACCTGGTTTGGTCTCAGTAGCCAAGGTATCACCTGTTTGTATGTTTCTTGAATTATCAAAAAGAGGGGTAATCTGTAACCCTTTACCCCCAATAATACCAGTATCATAAAGTTGTACAGTACTGTTCTTAGAAAATTTAAAATCATTGCTGACGGTAAAAGTAACGATAAGGTTACCTTGTGCATCCTTAAATTTAATATCGTTCACTTTACCTACCCCAAAGCCATTAATAGAAACCTGTGTTCCCACTTGTAAGCCACCAACGTTGGGGTAAACCGCATATAGTGTTTTGCTATTATCAAAAAGAGGTGTGGATTTTAAATAACTAAATCCTAAAAGGAACAAAAGTATTCCACCTATGACAATTATACCTGTTTTTAGTTCTCTGGATAGTCTCAATAAGATAGTTTTAAGATTCCTAACAAAATTAGAAATTATTATTACACTAAATGCCTTTATTGTGAAACCTCTTTCAATGCTTCTGGAAGTGAAATTCTTGTCCCTTCCTTGTATGCTACAATATATGCGGTTGGATACCCAGAACTAGCAGCATTGGAATGAAGCATTTTAGCTTCTCTATAAGAACGTGTTTCACCGTACATATACCTATAAAGATTCTTAAAAGGTTCTTTGGAAATCATACCCAATCCCTTAAAATTTTCAGGTGCCAATGGTAATTCCTTAGCACTTGCCATTAGTTGTACCTTGAACACAATTTTTGAATTTTCCATTGGCAACCCAGTTTTATCAACGGGTTTTATAACTTCTTCAATGACCTTTGGTTTGGACTCATCAGCGTTAACCCCGGTATCCTTTTCAGCAGACGCTATTACTTTATTAACAGCATCAGTCACTTCCTCTTTTGGTTTTTTAACTTCGTTATCGTTAAGTGTAATAACGGTCGGTTGCCCAATCTCCATTTTCTCTTCGGAAATATCTTTTTTCTCCTCGGCAACTGAACTTTCTATTGGTGTTGTGGTAGCCTGGGAAATAGTAGTATATTCCGTCTTATATTTTAGGATTGCCTGTCCTATTGCAGAACCCATTTCCGATTGGCCTTTTTTAGAGTTTAGATAAGACCCTTCGTCCTTGTTGGTCAAAAACCCTGTTTCTACCAATACACTAGGCATAAAAGTTTGATGCAGTACGATAAAACCCGCCTGTTTCACCTTTCTATCGTTCCTTTTTAACTTCCCAGAAAAATTATCCTGAATGTTTTTTGCAAGAGCAATACTCTGATCCAAGAATTCTTCCTGCATAATAGTAAGTCCTATAACAGACTCTGGTGAGTTAATATCATAATCCGCATATCTGGTCTCATAATTATCCTCCAAATAAATAACCGAGTTTTCCTTTTTTGCAATTTCAAAGTTTTGTTTGTTGGCATGCAAACCTAAAACGAATGTGCCGGCACCATGGGCATCGGAAGTGTGCGAATCGCAATGTACGGAAACAAACAAATCCGCGTTGGCCTTATTTGCAATTTCTCCCCTTACAAAAAGGTCTATAAAAGTATCGTCCTTACGCGTGTATACCACCTTAATATCCTTATTTGCCGATAATATTTCACCAACTTTAAGTACAATATTCAGTGCAATATTTTTTTCCAGATACCCATTTCCTAAATTTCCGGGATCATGCCCTCCATGGCCTGCATCCAAAACCACTACAAACGGATCAATAGGTTTCGCCAACCCACTTGGCGTATTATAAGACGATAAGGGTAATGATAGTACTAAAATTAAGATGACTATAAATGTCTTTATTCTCATATTCATATGGGTTTTAAAGCCCTGGTAATGGTTAAAATAATGGTAATTCCCTGTAACGGGAATAAAAAATATATGTAAGTTTGACATCTGAAACAAATGGCTTTCTAAACCGCCAAACCTTTACAAAAATAGGATATATAGCCTTGCAATCAAATAAACAGTACTTACTTTTCATATTCCTGCTTTATTTTGGCTGCTTATCCCTGTTAGCCCAAGAAGATAAGGTAACCCCATTGATTATCAAGGCTGAAAAAGACACGCTAACGGCCCCACTTTATCCAGAACCTGTTGTCGTTGATAGTGTTATGAGGGATTCCTTGGCCAAAGATAGCCTAAACCAAAAGCCGCCTTTACTACTAGATCAAATCACATATAAGGCAAAAGATTATGTAAAATTAAGCCAAAAAGAAAACAAGATATATCTCTATAACGAAGCGGAAATCTATTATCAAGATACTGAACTAAAGGCTGGCATTATTATCATGGACTACCTAAAAAATGAGGTCTATGCAGGTAGATTAAAAGATTCCTTAGGCAACTTTACCCAGCTGCCCTATTTTAAGCAAGGTTCAAATATCGTTATTCCCGATTCCATTAGGTTTAATTTTGATACGCAAAAGGCCCTTATTTGGAATTCAAGAACCGAACAACAAGCTGCTGCCGGACAGTTAGGTAGCGACGCCATGAAGGTGTATGCTGATATCACTAAAAAAGAAAATGATTCGGTTTATTTTTTAAGCGAAGCAAAAATAACAACATCCAAGGACACGGTTAATCCAGACTACTATATAAGGGTAAGGAAAGCTAAATTTGTTCCTAAAAAGAAAGTAATTGCCGGTTTTAGCAACTTATACATCGCAGATGTTCCTACGCCAATTGCCATGCCATTTGCATATTTTCCACTCTCAGTAGGACGTGCTGCAGGTATATTAATGCCCTCATTTGGTAATGACCCTAATACTGGATATTTTCTACAGGACATGGGTTATTATGTTCCCCTAGGGGATTATGCCGATGTTACCTTTACCGGTGACTTTTATACAAACGGTAGTTATGGAGTTAGGGCAACATCGGTGTATACTAAACGCTATAAATACCGTGGCAACTTTAACTTTAGATATGAAAACCAGGTACGAAGCCAGAAGGGTTTTAGTGATTATAGCCTGACAAAAAACTATAATATTCAACTATCACATTCCCAAGACACAAAAGCTAGTCCAAATTCGCGCTTTTCAGCATCGGTTAACTTAGGGAGTAGTGAATATTATCGAAATTCCTTACAACAAAGAAATTTACCCAACACACAAAATAACACCTTATCATCCTCTATATCCTATTCCAAAACATTTCCAGAGTATCCTTCTGTAAATATGAGTTTAACGGCAACACATTCCCAACTTACATCTGCTGCCGCCACCTCTTCAAATGCTAATAATATCACTATGACCTTACCCACGTTTCAAGCGAGTATGGAACGTATTTTTCCTTTTGCCAAAAGGGATGGCATAAAAAAAGGGGCCATACAGAATATTAACTTCCAATATGATGTAAACGCCCAAAACCGCTTATCCACTAATGATGATGACTTTTTAACGGGAAGGATGTTTGACAATGCTGTTGTTGGGGCAAGACACCGCATACCCATAAGCACCAATTTTAAGGTGGCTAAATTTTTTAGTGTTAGCATGGGCGGGAGCTATGAGGATGTTTGGGCCTTGGAAACCTTTGCCAAACGATTTGATAATGATTCAGGAACTGTGGTTACAGATAGTATAAATGGTTTTGACCGTTATAACCAATACAACTTAAGTGCAAGTATAGGTACAACACTATACGGTACTTTTGATTTTGGTGAAGACAAAAAAATTCAGGCAATAAGACACGTAATGAGACCATCATTAAGTTATGGCTATGCCCCTTCTTTTGAACAGTTTTATGATGAATATATTGATGGTGACGGTGATGTAGTACAATATAGTAGGTTTCAAGGTACACTGAACGGCGCCCCTAGATTAGGACGTTCCAATAGTTTAAGTTTTTCATTGGCAAATACACTGGAAGCAAAAGTCAGGGATAAGGATTCTACCAAATTGGAACCTAAAAAAGTACCTATATTAAGTAATTTTAATATTTCTACCTCTTATAATATGGAATCGGATTCTTTAAGACTAAGTCCGTTAAACGTTAACGGTGGCACCAATCTTTTAAATAATAAAATGTCCGTTAACTTTTCAGCTGGTCTTGACCCTTATGCCATAGATAACAATGGTCGAAGAATAGAAACTTGGAATATAGATAACGGTGGTAGCTTATTCAGGTTGACCAGGGCAAATGCCAATGTCTCTTATTCCATTAGTAGTGATATGTTTGGCAAAAAGAAAGATGATACAAAGGAAGATGAGGAAGATGATCCATTTGACTATGTAGCCCAAAGCGGTGGTAGAACCGATGATCTTTTTGGAAGGGCGGACAGTTTCTCTGACAACCCAATACGCTCTAAGGACAAAGATGAAGATATAGAAAATCCGGTCTATGGGACCCAAATTCCTTGGAATTTCAGATTGGCCTATTCCGCTACGTATTCCAATCCTGCAAGGCAAAATGAGTTTAGTAGCCATTCACTAATGTTTTCTGGAGATATAGAACTTTCCCCGCGCTGGAGCGTTGGTGGCTCATCTGGTTACGATTTTAAAAATAAAGGCTTTACGCTTACCCAATTACGTTTTCAAAGGGACCTAAAAAGTTTTTCAATGCGATTTAACTGGACACCCTTTGGGCAATACAAAAGATGGTATTTCTTTATCGGTATAGACGCATCAATCTTAAGTGACCTAAAATGGGAAAACCGTAGTCAACCTATTAGGAACTAAACACCTAAACCTTATGAAAAAAATAATTAATACCGAAAACGCCCCTGCACCCATTGGGCCATACAACCAAGCCATTCTAAGCGGAAATACATTATATATTTCTGGTCAGATTCCATTAAACCCTAAAACAGGGGAACTAATAAGTGGTGACATAAAAAAGGAAACTGAGCAATCAATGAAAAACCTAGAAGCTATACTAACAGAAGCTGATATGACATTCGAAAATGTGGTAAAATCCTCTATATTTTTGAGCGACATGAATCAATTCTCTCAAGTTAACGAGATTTATGGTGCCTATTTTAATGCAGAAACCGCTCCTGCTAGAGAAACGGTTGAAGTTGCTAATTTACCAAAATTCGTAAATGTTGAAATTTCTATGATTGCCGTAAAATAGATTGGGATTTACATATTCTCCCTATGAAATTCTACCAAGCCTTCAATAGGACGTTGACGAATAACACCAACTATCAAATCATTTCGTTTTAACACAGAAGTGAGCTCATCCCTTAAATAATGGGCAATACTACCAACAAAATTAATTGGAACTTTTGTAGCCAGTTCAAATTGCATAACATAGTTATTAATAAACTGCTGAAAACCTTTATCAATAACACCTTTTGAATATGGATGCTCTTTATTTTCTATTAAAAACCGTGCGAAGGTCGCTAAATAAGTATTAGGATTAGGCTGTTTATAAAGGTTTTCCTTTATGGTATCTGCCTCTAAATCGTATTGCTGGGCAAACTTAAGACCTAAATCACCAGGCATTTTATGAAAGTAATAATCACGGATCAATTTTCTGCCAAAGTAATTACCACTACCATCATCCATGGGTATATACCCTAAGGAAGTAACTTTTTGGAACAGTTGGTTACCATCGTAATAACTACAATTAGAACCCGTTCCTAGAATACAAACAATACCTTGATGGCCAATTTTAGTCGTCGCAAAAATAGCGGCATAGGTATCTTCTTTTACATCTGTTTTGGAATTGGGAAAAAATTCCTTAAAAATATCCTTTAAAAACTTTTTCATTCTATCGGTACCACAACCCGCACCATAGAAATAAAGGTTTGTTACCTTCTCCCTGTTTTTAGAGAGCTCAAAGTTATTTGCCAACCTATCCTCTATAACATCTTTGGTCAACACCTCTGGGCTCAAACCTAATGTTTGGGTTAAAAAAAGCTCGTTCCCCTTATCATCCAAAGCAATCCAATCTGACTTGGTTGCCCCACTGTCCACTATTAAAATCATATTAATATCCCTTTAAAAAATAATCCTGAAAATAAGGAAAATTTACCTTATAATCAGGATTATTAAATTATTAAACAAAATGTTCGTTATAGCGTATTAACGTGTTGCATTAAGTCTACCATCTTGTTAGAAAAACCTGCTTCGTTATCATACCAGCAAATTAATTTAAAGAATTTAGAATTTAATTCAATTCCAGCATCTGCATCAAAAACACTAGTTTTAGCCTCACCAACAAAATCTTGTGAAACTACAGCTTCTTCGGTATAACCTAATACACCTTTTAACTCTCCTTCTGAGGCAGCTTTAAAAGCTTTCTTGATTTCCTCGTAAGAAGTTTCCTTTTCTAAACGTACTGTAAGATCCACCACAGAAACATCCGCTGTTGGAACCCTAAAAGCCATACCTGTAAGTTTTCCTTTAAGAGCTGGAATTACTTTAGTAACTGCTACGGCAGCACCAGTTGAGGCAGGAATTATGTTCAACATGGCACTTCTACCACCCCTCCAATCTTTTCTAGATGGGCCATCAACTGTCATCTGAGTAGCAGTTGTAGCGTGTACTGTAGTCATCAATGCCTCTTCAATACCAAAAGCATCATTCAATACTTTTGCCATTGGGGCCAAACAGTTGGTTGTACATGATGCATTTGAAACAATTGTATCAGTAGCTTTTACCTCTTTATGGTTTACGCCCATTACAAACATAGGTGCATCTTTGGATGGCGCTGAGATAACCACCTTAGAAGCACCCCCATCAATGTGATATTGTGCAGTTTCCAATGTTGTAAAAATACCTGTACACTCTGCAACCGTAGTTGCACCAACTTCATCCCACTTACAATTTTTAGGATCTCTTTCTGCAGTAATCCTAACTGTTTTACCATTTACAATTAAGTTACCATCTTTTACATCAATAGTACCATCAAAAGCACCATGAACAGAATCATATTTCAATAAATAGGCCAAGTGTTCAACATCCAACAAATCATTGATTGCAACTACATCTATATCACCACGTTTTACTGTTGTTCTAAACACCAGTCTTCCTATTCTACCGAATCCGTTAATTCCTATTTTTAAATTTGACATTTTCTCTGTTTTTATCGATTAAAATTATGTTGTCATTATTTCTGAAACCCTAATTAGTTCCTTGTCTATTTTTGTATGCCCTTTAATTGCCTTATTTATAGGTGTTAAGGTCAATTTATTATCCTGTATACCAACCATTAGGTTTGTTTTACCATCCAATAAAGCCTCAACGGCCTTCACCCCCATTCTACTGGCCAAAACCCTGTCATAACATGATGGCGCACCACCACGTTGCATGTGCCCCAATACGGATACCCTTACATCATAAATTGGTAAATGCTCCTCAACGTATTCCTTTAGCTCAAATACGTTCTTACCGGATTTATCGCCTTCGGCAACAATTACAATACTCGAGGATTTTCCAGACTCCTTGCTCCTTTTCAAAGATTCTAAAAGTCGATCCAAGCCTAAATTTTCCTCAGGAATTAAAATTTCCTCCGCTCCTGCTCCAACACCTGCATTCAATGCTATGTGACCTACGTCCCTTCCCATAACTTCCACGAAGAAAAGTCGGTTGTGGGAACTTGCCGTATCCCTTATTTTATCAATACAATCTACAACCGTATTCAAGGCCGTATCGAAACCTAAAGTAAAAGTTGTACCAAAAATATCATTGTCTATAGTACCTGGTATGCCAATTACAGGAAAATTAAATTCTTGGTTAAAAATCATTGCCCCAGTAAAACTACCATCTCCCCCTATCACAACAAAAGCATCAATACCCGCTTTTAACAATTGGTCATGTGCAACTTTTCTACCCTCTGGGGTTTTAAAATCCATACATCTGGCAGACTTGAGAATAGTCCCCCCTTTATTGATAATATTATTAACACTTCGTGCATCCATAGGTTTAAAATCACCCTCTATCATACCTTGGTATCCTCTATAAATACCAACGCAATCTAATTTCAAGTATGCACAGGTCCTAACTACTGATCTTATGGCGGCATTCATCCCTGGTGAATCACCACCAGATGTAAGTACCCCTATTTTTTTAATTTGTGAAGACATCGAAAAATTTAAGCCAACGAAATTAGTAAAAGTTATTGCAATAACGAAATACTAAACCGTAGCATTTGACACAAAAGTGATGAAAATCGTTTTCGTTGTTATATTTTAATCAAAAAATAATCTAAACCTATGTTTTATTAACTTAATCATAATCTTGGAGACTACATTTCTTACTGAATAGATTTAGGTTTGGCATAAAAACGCAGTAAGCTATCCTCTCCCATTGTTGAAATAGGTTCTTTATTCTCTATTTGATTTTCCTTAACTTTTGGCTCTTTATTTAAGATTTTTCTAAACAATTCCTTAAAACTATTAAAATCTACCTCATAAGAAAGGCCAGCGCCTTGTGTGGACCCTTGCTGATCGGGTAAAAACGCTTGGATCTCACTCTGCCGACTGAAAAATTTTGCACTTAGGCTTCCCTGTTCATTTAGCAATAACTGTATTTCAAAATCACCAGCCACCAACGTTTCACTGGCACCGCCAACTGGCACACCTACCTTACCGTTAAACAACACCCGATCGCTTATCTGGGTTGAAACGGTAACACCAATACGATCATTAGTTTCAATATCAGTATTCTGTATGCCTTGTTCATATGAGAGACCAAAGTTTAACTTATCGTTGCCTCCACTAAGAATCGAGTTTAAAATACCTGATGCGCTTTGTACCAGATTCCCCGTGATTGCCTGTTGGTTAATGCCACTTTGATCATTTACAAAAGTACCTTGCGCTAACAAGAAAATGGCATTTTTCTCTGCCACGGTTGGATCTTGTAACCTATAATCCAATTCAGATTGCACGATAGAATTAGTACCTGGGAAATTTATTCCAAATTCTATATCAGGACTTTGGAGCTCTCCAGTAAGCCGTATAACTACGTCTGTTGGTATTCTTTGTGTATAGCTTTGATTTCCCAACAAAGGTGCTGGATTGGCATTAAGGGAATAAACTGCCTCCATATCCAGATCAGCTTCCAGAGGTTTTTGGTCCCAATTGATAGTTCCTCCCGGCTGCACCCTAAACTTTTTATCTATTATACCCCCAAATTTATAATTGAACTCTCCCGTGACCACAACAAAATCCCCGTACATTTCAAATTTGCCATTGGTATTAATTTGTATTAATAAAATACCTTCCCCCGTACCTTTTAGAGAACTTCCTGTTTTGGTGTCGGTAACAATCTCAACCTCAGCATCTGGCGTCACATCTAAGTTAAACTCCAATTCTAGACCTTCATAATCCTTTAATTGCCTTTGTTCCTCAATGGTCTTAAGGCTATTTTTTTCGACAAAGTTTATAAAGGAGTAATCTCCAACACTAGCAACATCACTTAAGGGTATTTTTAGGGACGTACCTCTTGCCGTCTCTCCATCAACACTTATATTTAATGCTGTTGTTGGGCCGTAAATACGACCGGTACCATTAAGGAAACCAGTTCCATAATAAAGATCACCTTCTTTAAATTCTGTATCCAATATCAGGAACCTATTGTTATTGGTATCGACATTTAAATTTAACACCCAATTATCAAAATAACTGTGGGTAATAGTACCATCTAGGTTAGCTTGGGTACCCCTGGCAACATCGGTAAGCGCAATATTATCAAAATTAAATGTCTGATTGGACAAACGAACACGTGACCTGGGCGCAAAACTATAATCAACTTTTAAATACGGTATGGCAATTCCAGAATTATCCAAAGTTAGCAGACCATCAAAATTTGGATTGTCTACATCCCCTGTAATACTTACACGACCATCTAAATCACCTCTAATATTATCAATAACCCCTTCACCCAACGGACTAAATGGTTCTAAATCAAAATTATTGAAATTGGCCATTAGGTTTGCTTTGGGAATCTTTTCCTTGTTTTCTATTTTACCTACTACCCCAAACTTTTCAATGCCATTACTAGTTAGTTGGGAATTTACCTGAAACTCGGTAAGATCCCTGTTCCCGACAATACTTATGGCCAAATCGCCCAAGTCAATACCGTTAATGCCAAATCCAGTAATACCTAGGTTGGATGATGGTAGGTAAATACCATCTTTTTGAAGAATATTCAAATTACCATTTACCTCTCCTTGAAGTTTTAGACTATCAATTACTGGGGTAATCTTATCCAAGGAAACAATTTTAAATTGAAGCTGTAAGTCTTTATAGGTAGAATCTGCCAACTGGCCCTTTAACCTAATCTGCTCTCGCTGTTCATTGTTCATTACAATTTCTTGAATTGTAATACTATCCAAGGACCTATTGACGATAACCTTGTTCTTTGAATCGCCATCTTTGTTCAATATCCACTTATTCCCTTTAAAACTTATATCAGAAGTTTTAAGGCCAATTACAGATTTATTTTCCTTGTTGAACGTATGATAAAAATTAAGGTTATAACTATCATTATATTCACTTCCTCCCTTAAACTCCGACCTAAAAAACAGGGTGTCCTTTAAGGTAGTATTTATTAAGCTAAAATCTTTTAAATTATAGTATGGTGTGTTAAGATCGCCAACCGAAACAAAGGTGTTGAATAATGGGTTTTTATTATCAATGGTGACCTCTATATTATCCGCTTCATTGCCAAATGCAATTATACTGGGAGATTCAAAGTTCAATTTAAAATCTCCTTCATCTGATACAATTTTGCCTTTTATAAAAGTATTTGGGTCAAACTTAACTTCTGGAAAAAAGACATCTACAATTTTATTATAAATTTTGAAATTGAAGTTCAAATACTGGCCTGGTGAAATTTCAAAAGGTCTATAATTGGTATAGATACTACCCAAGGAGTTTTGTACCAGTTTGCCCAATTCATTAACCCTAAAATTACCTTTCATGAAACCGGTAATGATATCTGGAGAGTTTATGTTTATTATCCTGACAGAATCACTTTCAAAAGAGGATGTAATTGCAAAATCATCAAAATAATAGGTGTCATTGGCATTTTGGTAATTGGTCTGTGTAAATTTGATATCGCCAACAATATTGTCCAAATTTGTACCATTGATATCCATACTTACATTACCCCTAAATATAGAAACACTATCCGCAATGAAATTTAATTTTTTAAAATCCGCATAATCAACAGAGGCATTAAAATTAAAGTTGTTCCTTGTTTTACCAAGATCAGCAATTCCCTGAAAATCGAATCTTATGTTTTCATCATTACTCTTCAATGAACCATCAAACAATTGTTCCTTAAGCAATCCGGATACCTTTAGATCATTATAGGTGTACCCATTAAAATCAATGGCATAGATTTGTCCAATAATTTCCGTGTTTAACTTTTCCTGAGCAAAACCCCTACCTTCTACATTAAAATCCAAGGTGGTCTTACCCAAAGTCTTTCGCGCTACAAAATCCCCTAAATCAAAATCGATCAACGAGATAAACCCAACATAAGTAGCATCATCAATATTGTCAAAATCACTTAAAACGATATCAGCATAACTGCTTCCTATGGCCGTGTTTATGTTCACTTTGGCATCTACAGAAGAATTTGTAACCATAGCACCTCCCCTTATCGTAAATTGTCCTAATTTACTAAAAGTTGAAGGCAGTGAATTACCAATTAAATTGGGTAATAGGGCATTTAACTGGTAGTAACTACTGGTGATATTCTTCATTTGCGCATTAAGAACAAATGATTTCTGTTTGTTGAACAGGTTCTTAAAATTGAAATCCCCCCTTATTCCAGTATTATCTGAAAACAAGAATAAATCCTCCACGTTTAAATCATTTAAAACACCATTTAAATTGGTTGTAAAGGTTGCAGATTTCCCACTACCAAACTCATTGTATAAAAGATTGATTTCATCAAAAGAAACGATGGATTCCTCAAAGTTGGCAACAACATTTACCTTGTTCAAAAAATCTTTAAAATCTTCCCTGTTATAGTTGAAAATCAAATTGCCATCTAAAGTGGACAATGGGGTTTTAATAGCTAACGAATCAAACCTCATTTGCTGCTTGGTATACTTAAAATCGGTTTTTAATTGTGCTACCTTAATTCCCCTCTTACTTAAAAAAGATAAGTTGTCAATATCTGCAGAAACTTCAGGGCCTAAAATTTGGAAATCATTGGCGGTAATATTCAAATCCTTGAAATTTAGCATTTCTGGGGATTCCAAATTGTCATCTATATATTGAAACCTACTTTTTGCAATATCTATATAACTGGAAGAAAAGAAAAATGGTGGCGTGCCTGGGTCCCTGGGTTTACCGTCATCTAACTTATCAACAAAAACATTAATATTTGTTGTTTGTTCACCATAATAGTTTCTCAATTTAAAATGGAGCTCATTTATCTCTATATCACCAAATTCCAATCTTCCTTGGGCAAGATTACCAATGCTTACGATAGACGTTTTTAACTCATCTATATAAAACAGTGTATCCCTTTTATAATCCTCAACATATACCCCTTTTATTGCAGTATCCCAAGAAATTAGGGATACCCGCAAGCGATCAATATTTATGTTGGTACCATATTCCTTGTTGATGGATTTTGTGGCATAATTTGCAAGCTTGGTCTGTACAATGGGCAAGGAAAGTACGATGGTCCCTAAAACACATATCAATAAAAGAACCAATAGGGTTCGAATCAGTATTTTCCTTAGTTTTTTGATAGGGCTTTATGTTTTACCTTTGTACTCCAATTTTTATTCCAAACATGCCGGAAAAAGAAACTATTTATATCCTTGCCATTGAATCTTCTTGTGATGATACCTCGGTCGCAGTTCTAAAAAACAATTCCGTACTTAGCAATGTGGTGGCAAATCAGCAAATTCATGAGGAATATGGCGGTGTGGTACCCGAACTGGCATCACGCGCACATCAACAAAATATTGTTCCTGTAACAAATAAAGCTTTAGCCAAAGCAAATATCGATAAAAAACAATTATCAGCCATAGCATTTACGCGTGGGCCTGGACTAATGGGGTCCCTATTGGTAGGAACGTCGTTTGCAAAGTCGATGGCACTTGGTTTAGACATCCCGTTAATAGAGGTAAACCATATGCAAGCCCATATTTTGGCACATTTTATTGATGATGAAAAAATGAAGGCTCCAACCTTTCCGTTCTTGGCATTAACAATTAGTGGTGGCCACACACAAATTGTTCGAGTTAATGACTATTTTAAGATGGATATTCTTGGCCAAACATTAGACGATGCTGTTGGTGAAGCGTTTGATAAAAGCGCCAAAATATTAGGCTTACCCTACCCTGGCGGACCCTTAATAGACAAATATGCCGCATTAGGAAATCCAACCAAGTTTGAATTTCCCAAACCCAAGGTAAAAGAACTGGATTTTAGTTTTAGCGGATTAAAAACAAGTATTCTCTATTTTATACAAAAAAACACCGCAGAAAACCCAGATTTTATCAAGGAAAACTTAGAGGATATTTGTGCTTCCATACAATATACGATTGTAAATATTTTAATGGATAAGTTAAAAAAAGCAATAAAAAAGACAGGCATAAGAAAAGTAGCGGTAGGTGGTGGTGTTTCTGCAAACTCTGGAATTAGAAAAGCTTTATTAGACGCTCAAGACAAACTTGGCTGGGCAGTATATATCCCCAAATTTGAATATTGCACAGACAATGCCGGTATGATTGGTATAGTAGGTTATTTAAAATATAAAAATGCAGATTTTGTCAACCATGACATCTCGGCAAAAGCCAGATATGTCATTTAATTCATAGTCCATGCAACTTTTTTACAATCCAGAACTTGAAAATAAAACTACTCACTTCACTTTTGATTCTGGTGAGAGCAGGCATATTGTAAAAGTGTTGCGAAGAAAGGTTGGTGATGAGCTAAGTATAACCAATGGAAAAGGATTGTTTTTTAATGCCATTATAACAGATGACAATCCAAAAAATTGTACCGTTGAGATTATTGGGACTAGAACCGTTCACCCAAAGAAACATTGGCTACACATGGTAGTTGCACCCACCAAAATGAATGATCGGTATGAATGGTTTTTGGAAAAAGCCACTGAAATAGGTGTTCATGAAATAACACCAATATTTTGCGATAGATCAGAACGAAAAACAATAAAATTAGAACGTTTTGAAAAAGTGGTACAGTCCGCTATGAAACAGTCTTTTCAAGCGTATTTACCCAAAGTAAATCCGGCTATAAGTTTTAATGAGATCATGAAATCCCCTATGCATGGGGTATTGTTCATTGCCCATTGTGAAGATAATGAACGTTACGAATTAAAAAGAAAAATTGCACCTGACCAACCCACCACAATACTCATAGGTCCAGAAGGCGATTTTTCACCAAATGAAATAAAAACTGCAATGGCCAAGGGTTTTTTGCCGGTTTCTATGGGAAATAATAGATTGCGTACAGAAACCGCAGCTATAGTGGCCTGTACTATAGTAAATATGGTAAATAACGGATAGTTTATTTTTACTTTTTAATAAATGTCAATTTTAAAGCAATAATGTATTGCGTATCTAATTAGTTTTAATATTGCTTAAATTTGAATATAACACTATCAAATTCATGCCATCGTCAAAAAAGATATTTTTAGTCATTATTTTGTTTATTAGCTATGCATCTAGTTCACAGGACATTGCAATTTTAAAATACCAAGGTGGTGGCGATTGGTATTCCAATCCTACCGCATTACCTAATCTCATTGATTTTTGCAATAAAAATATTGGCACAAGAATTAATTCCAAACCAAAGACCGTAGCACCGGAAAGTAATCTCATTTTTCAATACCCGTTTCTACATATGACAGGACATGGCAATGTGGTTTTCTCCGATAGTGCTTTAGAAAATCTTAGAACATATTTAGTTGCAGGTGGCTTTTTACATATTGACGACAATTATGGCCTAAAACCATATGTCTTAAAACAATTGGAGCGTTTATTTCCCAACACACCCTTGGAGGAAGTTGGTGTTGACCACCCCATTTTCTCACAGGAATATAAATTTCCAAAAGGATTGCCTAAAATACACGAACATGATGGCGAACGACCACAAGCACTTGGTATTTTTCATAATCAAAGGCTTGTATTATTATTTACCATAGAATCAGATCTTGGTGATGGTTGGGAAGATGCAACAGTTCATAACGACCCAGAGGAAACCAGACAAAAAGCACTACAGATGGGAGCCAACATTATTTCATATGTTTTTAAAAATTAAAATATGACATCAGGTGTGATTTCAAAGGGTATTCTTAGGGCAATAGGGATAATTGCAGCCATAGCCCTTACACTTTACTTTTTATATATCATTCGTTCAGTACTGGCATATTTGGCAATGGCAGCCGTAGTAGCTTTGATTGGTAGGCCTATTGTCCTATTTTTAAGACGAAAATTAAAATTGCCCAATGTAATTTCCGTGATATTGACCATGTTATTAATGGTAAGTATTTTAGTAGGAATATTTGCGTTGTTTATTCCGTTACTATCAGAGCAAGGTAAAAACCTATCCTTGTTAAATATAGACGACCTTCAAACTAGCTTAAATCAACTTTACGGTCAAATAACCAATTACCTAGGGCTTTCAGATGAAATTGTAAAAGATGTCTTAGAAGAAACAGATTTAGAACAAAATATCTTAAAAGGCCTTGATATAGGCTTTATTCCAGATTTTCTAAATTCATTTTTAAATGTACTGAGTACAACTAGTATTGGTTTATTCTCTGTGTTGTTTATCTCTTTTTTCTTTTTGAAAGACAGCAAATTATTTCAAAATGGTCTACTTATATTTATTCCAAAAAATAAAGAAACGGGTACGGTCAATTCAATTGAGAAAATCAACGGACTATTATCCAGGTACTTCGTGGGCCTACTGCTGCAAATATTTATTCTCTTTGTAATATACACCATAGTGTTATTAATTGTTGGGATTGAAAATGCTATTGTAATAGCCTTTTTATGTGCCTTGTTCAATATAATACCCTATGTTGGCCCCATAATAGGGGGCATATTAATGCTGACCCTAACCATGACCAGTAATCTCGATGCTGATTTTAGTACGGTAATAGTACCTAATACTGGTTATGTACTTATAGGGCTTGTAATTGGTCAATTGGTTGATAATTTCTTTTCTCAACCATTTATTTTCTCTAACAGTGTCAAATCACACCCCTTAGAGATCTTTTTAATCATTATTATAGCAGGACTTCTTTTTGGTATTGTTGGTATGATTGTGGCTGTGCCAGGGTATACAGCATTAAAAGTTATTTTAAAACAATTTTTGGCCGATAATAAAATTGTCAAACGGCTTACTGAAAACCTATAAATTAGAGTGAATTTATCCCTATTAAAAGAAAAGGTTCAAGACTATATTGACAAAAACATAGACAACGACCCCATACAGCTACTGTTTAAAAAATCGGTATTCCCAAATTGTACCCAACAAGAAATTGTTGAACAGATCGAAGCAAAAGCGAAAGCAAGGAAAAAATTACCCACATGGTTCTCCTCTAAAGGAATTTACTATCCCAATAAATTAAATATTTCCCAAACCTCTTCAGAAGTTACCGCAAAGTACAAAGCAGATTTAGTTTCCGGCGAAACACTCATAGATGTAACTGGGGGCTTTGGTGTGGACACTCTGGCTTTTAGTAAAAAGATACAAAATGTTGTTTATGTAGAACAAAATGAAGATTTAGCCAAAATTGCTGAGCATAACTTTTTACAACTAAATGCCAATAACATAAAAGTTAGCCATATTAATGGGAGTGTTTTTTTAGAACAAACCCATGCTAGCTATGATTGGATATACATAGACCCCTCTAGAAGATCCGAAAGTAAGGAAAGGGTATTTCTGCTCAAAGACTGTTCTCCGGATGTAACTACAAACTTAAATCTTTATTTCTCGAAGTCGAATTCCATCCTAATAAAGGCTGGGCCATTATTGGACATAAAATCAGGTATAAATGAGCTTAAAAATGTAAAAGAGATTCACATTGTAGCTTTAGATAACGAGGTGAAAGAAATACTTTGGTTACTACAAAAGGACTATAAAGACGAACCTTTTATTAAAACAATAAACATTACTAAGTCAAAAGAGCAATTATTCACATTTAATTTAAAGGAAGAACAAGAAGCAATCTCAACCTACTCCGAACCGCTTTCATATTTATATGAACCTAACGTGGCTATTTTAAAATCTGGTGCCTTTATTTGTTTAGGCAAAAAACTTAACTTAAATAAGCTTCATAAGCATTCCCATCTCTATACATCTGATCAACTAATAGATTTCCCAGGACGGATATTTAGAATTGATAAAATTGAGCCGTTCTCAAAACATAGTATTTCGGCCTATAAAAATGGTAAAGCCAACATTACATCACGTAATTTCCCTGAAAGTGTAGCATTCATAAGAAAAAAATATAAAATTAAAGATGGAGGTGACCACTATATTTTTTTAACCATGGATAAAGAAGATAACTTAATATTAATTAGCTGCTCAAAAACGTAATGGGGTTCCTAGTAGTTTTCCAGATTTTTGTTTTTAAATCAATAGTAAATCGATTGCTAAAATCGCACAAAAAGTAAGAATATACGCTCGTTATCTGTACTTCTAAAACGTTTGAGTTAGGGCGTGCTACAACGTTGGAGTTTTGTTGTAAATCCAAAAAAAATTACCACATATCCAAACAAAGTTGTTAAAATTATAGATCAACACTTTACTAAAAAAGAACATCTGAAATTCTCACAAGACCAATAATAATAGGCTTTTTTAGCATATCCTTAATATACTCAAGGTTTTTTTGACACTTTATTTTTAAAAAAATTAAACTACCCCTAATTATTTTTTCATAATATTTTGTTATCATTATACCGAATTTGGTTTTTTTTTAACATTTAGACTACTCACCTAATATGTTTTAAAAAATTAATAATGAAATTAATTTAAACTAACAAACAACAAGGATTATGAATCAAAAACATGATTTCAAATCGTTAAAATCCAAAAGAAAGAATCGCTCTTTTGGAATTGGTATTTTAATGATGTTCATTTGTTTTGGCACTAATTTGGCCATGGCTAATGTAAAAACAACCTTTTCCAATTTAAAATTGGAAACTAAACTTCAATCTACTGTTACGGGTACTGTCACAGATGATACAGGCACACCACTTCCTGGTGCCAACGTCGTTGAGAAAGGTACTACTAATGGAACTCAAACAGATTTCGACGGTAATTATACCTTAAACGTAGAATCAGGAGCTATTCTCGTATTTAGCTATTTAGGTTTTCAATCTACAGAAATAGCAGTTGGAGGTAACTCAGTTGTAAACGCTACACTTGCAGAAGATGCTGCCGCATTAGATGAAGTAATTGTAACAGGTTATGCAACAGAAACAAAACGAGAAACTACAGCTGCGGTTTCTATTGTGAAAGCTGAAGAATTGGCAGCAATACCTTCAGGTAACGTAGAACAGCAATTACAAGGTAGGGTTGCGGGTGTAACTGTACTTACTAACGGTCAGCCTGGTACCTCTTCACAAATTCGTGTTCGTGGTTTTGGTGCTTTTGGTGGTAACGAACCATTATATGTAGTAGATGGGGTTCCCGTTCAAAACACTGAATTCTTAAATCCAGATGATATTGCAACTACCACAGTCCTTAAAGATGCTGCTGCTGCCTCTATCTATGGTGCTCGTGCGGCAAACGGAGTTGTAGTTTACACAACTAAGCAAGGATCAAGAACTAAACGTAAAACAAATATTACTTTAAATGTTTCCAGTGGTGTGAGTGACCCTAACGTTGCAGGTGCTCCACAAAACTTGAATCCTCAGGAAATGGCTGAGTATACGCACTTAGCATATGAGAACAATGCTGCGGCCAATGGAACTGCTCCACAATACACACATCCACAATATGGATCTAACGCTACACCTAGATTCCCTGATTACTTGCATGCAGATGGTCAAAATGGTGTGTTTGAGTCGGATATTAATTTGGCACAAATAAGAGCTAACTATGAGGCTGACCCATCCAATGTATTCTTGATCAAACCTAATTTGGCTGGAACTAACTGGTATAAGGAATTAACCCGTGTGGCTCCAATAAGTAGATTTACATTAGGATTTGATGGTGGTAATGAAAATGGTCGTTTTTACATGGGTCTTTCCGCACAGAATCAAGCAGGTATCCTTATTAACAATGATTTTTCTAGGTATACGGCAAGATTTAACTCGGAATGGGATTTGGCCCCTTGGTTAAGTATTGGTGAAAACTTCCAAGTAACTTACAGATCTGTAGTAGGTGGCTTTGGAGGCGAAGGCGGTATTGGTGGTGCAGATGATGAATCTGTAATCCTATCTGCCTACAGAATGCCAACAATTATTCCAGTTTATGATGAATTCGGTAGCTTTGCGAGTACAAGAGCTTCTGGTTTTAACAATCCTAGAAACCCTGTACGCCAACAAACTCTAGATCAACAAGATGATAAAAGTTACGGTATAGGTGGTTTTGGTAATATCTATCTTCTTTTAAAACCAATTGACGGCCTTACTGTAAGAACCAGTTTAGGAGGTTCTTATAGCAATAACTATTTTGTAAATTACGGTTTTAGATATTTAGGAGATTCAGAGCCTCAAGCTAGTAATAGTTTCAGTGAAGGTAGTGGATACAACTTCCAATGGACCTTTACCAATACGGCTACCTATGAGAAATTATTTGGTAAGCACAAAGTAAAGTTATTGGCAGGTCTAGAAGCATTGAATACCGGTGCAGGTAGAAACATTAATGGTAATGGTATTAACCCATTCTCTACAGATTTAGATTTTCAAAGTTTAAGTGTAGTACAAAGCCCTAATGTCTTCAGTAATCTATATTCTGGAGTTAATTTCTTCTCTACCTTTGGAAAATTAGATTATAATTTTGATGAGAGATATTATGTAACGGGTGTACTTCGTAGAGATGGCGCTTCCCGTTTTGGTGGCAACAATCGTTATGGAACTTTCCCTGCGGTATCTGGTGCTTGGAGGGTTATCGCTGAGCCATTTATGCAAAACCAAGATTTTATCTCTGATTTAAAGATTAGAGGTGGTTGGGGTCAAATGGGTAACTCCAATAACGTAGATCCAAACAACCAATACTCTCTTTATGCTTCTAATAGAGGAAATACATTTTACCCAATTCAAGGTCAAAATAGTGGTGCTGATGAAGGGTTTGCACAAAGTAGGATTGGTAACCCAGATGCAAAATGGGAAACAAGTACAACTGTAAACGTTGGGTTTGATGCTTCTTTCTTAAATGATAAGATAGAGGTTATTCTTGATTGGTGGAAAAAAGATACTGAAGACCTATTGTATCAATTGCCACTTGCAGGTGTTACTGGTAACTTTGCTGCTGCACCTTCTGTTAACATTGCTAGTATGGCAAACTCTGGTGTGGATTTTCAATTTATAGCAAGAGGTAATTTCTCAGAAGATCTATCTTTCACAGCTACTTTGAATAACTCATTCCTTAAGAACGAACTTACTTCTTTGGCTCCTGGATTAGATTTCTTTGATGGAGGGGCATACCGTGGTATCCAAGCCACAAGAAACGCTGTAGGCCAACCGCTTTCTTCTTTCTTTGGTTATGAGGTTATTGGGTATTTCAACTCTGCTGAGGAAGTTGCCAACTCTCCTTCACAGGATGGTAAGGGCTTAGGTCGTTTTAGATATGCTGATATTAACGGTGATGGTGCCATTACTCCAGATGATAGAACTTTTATTGGTTCTCCAGTACCGGATTACACGGGTGGTGCTACTATTAACTTAAAATATAAGAACTTAGAGTTTGAAACCTATTGGTTTGCCTCTGTTGGTAATGAAATATTTAACCAATCTAAATGGTTTACAGATTTCTTTGGTACTTTTGAAGGCTCTGCTAAAGGACAAGCTGCTAAGCGTTCTTGGACTCCTCAACTAGGAAATAATGCTGGTGCCCCAATTTGGGAAAGTGCTTCTAACTTAAGTACGAGTGGTGCAGGTAACTCTTGGTATGTAGAAGATGGTACTTATGTAAGGTTACAACGTTTAGCATTATCCTATGATTTTATTGATTTAACGGATAAATTAGGACTTAGCAAATTTAAAGTTGGTCTTTCTGCAAATAACATTTGGACAATTACCAACTATAGTGGATTAGATCCAGGAATTGGTGGTGGTGCTGATACCAACTTTGGTATCGATGTGGGTAACTACCCTTCTTCACCACAATATTTGATAACCCTAGAAATGGGCATATAATCTAACAACCTAGAAATGTGATGAATATGTCTATAAAAAATGATATCTTTAAACAAAAATAAACTATGAAAACAATAAGTAAATTTAAAAAGACTACCGTTGTCGCGATGTCTCTCCTTATGCTTGGAGTTTCCTGTAGCGATGAATTTCTGGAAGTGCTTCCTACGGGATCTCTCGCAGATGCCCAAGTTGGTACCAAAGATGGTATTGAAGGCTTGTTAATTGGTACTTACGCCGCACTTAATGGGGTGTTTGGAAACCGTTTTGAAGGTCCAAACCACTGGGTTACCGGATCTATTATGGGTGGTGAGGCCAATAAAGGTACAGATGCAGGTGATTACTCGACTATCAACCCTATACAGCGTTATGAGACAGACCCTACAAGTGGCGATTTAAACAACCTATGGCGAGGTCGTTATGAAGGTGTAAGTCGTGCCAATGCAGTTTTAGCGGCATTAGCTAACGCTACGGATGTAACTGCCGGTGACGCCGCAAGAATTGCAGGTGAAGCTAGAATGTTAAGAGGCCATTTTTATTTTGACCTTAAAAAACACTTCAACAGTATTCCTGTTTTTGACGAAACTGTTTTAGCTGCTGACATTCCTTCTATACCAAATACAACTGAGGTATGGAGTCAAATTGAGGCAGATTTTCAATTTGCCTATGACAATCTTCCTGGTACTAATGGAGCTGGTCGTGTTAACAAATGGGCTGCAGCAGCGTATATGGGTAAGGCCAAGTTATTCCAATCAAAATTTGGCGAAGCCAAATCTTGGTTTGATGATGTTATTGCTAACGGTACCACATCGAACGGTCTAGCTTATGACTTATTAGATGACTATGCACAAATTTTTAATGCAGAAAATGATAACCATGCAGAATCTGTAATGGATGTTGAATCTGCAAACAACACTGGAAGTACGCAAAATGCAAACTATTTTGATGATTTGAACTACCCATACAATACCGGTCCTGATGGTCCTGGTAACTGTTGTGGTTTCTTTCAGCCTAGTATCCAATTAGCGAATACATTTAGAACAGGTGCTGATGGTTTACCATTGTTAGATGGTTCTTATGACGATGCAGCAAATGAAGTAGATAACATCTACAGACATGTATTTACCAATGGAAACGATGAAGCAACTTTTGTTGAAGATCCAGATCCATTAGATCCTAGAATTGACCATTCTATCGGTAGAAAAGGTATTCCTTACCTTGATTGGATAGAACATCCTGGTTCTGCTTGGATCAGAAGTTTCCCATATGCAGGTCCATATTCTCCAAAGAAGTTTATCTACTACAAGTCCCAAGAAAACTCATTTACAGATGGTAGTTCTTGGACTCGTGGATATGCAACTATGAACTACAACATTATTCGTTTTGCAGATGTACTTTTGATGGCTGCTGAAGCTGAAATTGAAGCAGGTACTTTAGACAAAGCATTGGAGTATGTAAACAGGGTTCGTGCAAGAGCAGCAAATTCTGAGCATTGGGTTAAGAATGATGATGGTACTGACGCTGCTAACTATGTAATTTCAGAATACACTTCCTTCCCTGACAAAGCGTATGCTACAGCAGCGGTAAGGTTAGAGCGTAAATTGGAACTTTCTGGAGAAGGCCACCGTTTCTTTGACTTGGTTAGATGGGGTGTTGCCGCAACCGAGTTGAATGATTACTTATCATATGAGTCACAGTATTTGGTGACTAAATTTGGTGGTGCGAGTTTTACTTCAGGTAAGAACGAATTCTACCCTATTCCACAAACTCAAATTGATATTCAAGGATCTGATGTGTTATCACAAAATCCTGGTTACTAATTTTAGTTTAACTGTAATTATTTTAAAAAGGCTGCCAAAAATTGGCAGCCTTTTTTTGTTTCTTTTTAATGCTTCTTGCATCTTTGTTAACTCTAACTTTATGAAATATAATGAATAGGTTTCTCATCAAATCAATAGGCATACTTGCAATACTATTTCTCGCTAATTGCAAAAACAAACCCGATACTATGTTTACCATAGTTCCGGCTTCTTCTTCAGGACTTGATTTCAACAATCTGTTATCAGAAAATGATTCTATAAACATTTTAGATAATGAATTTGTATATAATGGCGCTGGAGTAGCTTTTGGGGACGTTAATAATGACGGCCTAGATGACATATTTCTTGCAGGTAACCAAGTAGATAACAAGTTATTTATTAATAAAGGGGCATTGAAGTTTCAGGATATATCTGGCATTTCCAAAATTCAGAAACCGGATAGCTTACAATGGTCATCTGGTGTTTCCATAATCGATGTTAACCAAGATGGATTGTTAGATATTTATGTTTGTAATACATTTAGAAAAGATAGTCTTCAACGAAGAAATTTACTTTATATAAATCAGGGCAATAATGTTGATAGTATACCAACATTTATAGAACAGGCAGAACAATATGGTCTAAATGATAACACTTACTCTTCCCATGCCCAATTTTTTGATTATGATCAGGACGGTGACTTAGATGTGTTTATTGGCGTAAACCGGATAGAAGGCATTAACCCTAACCAATTTAGTCCCTTAACAGATGATGGTACATCCATGAGTAAAGATGTATTATATGAAAATGTTTTTGTTGATAGTTTAAATCAAAGAAAATTTATTGATGTTTCCAAAAAGGCTGGAATTCGTTATCACGGCTACAGTCACAGTACCATAATACATGACTTTAATAATGATAGTTGGCCAGATATTTATGTTGCAAATGATTTTCTAAGTAATGATTTGGTATACATCAACAATACAGACGGTACATTCACAAATCGTGCAGGTGATATATTCAAACATTTTAGCCTCTCTTCAATGGGCAGTGATATTTCAGATGTAAATAATGATGGTCGAATGGATATTTTTACTACTGAAATGCAGCCATATTACAATAAAAGAAAAAAATTATTTCAAGGTCCTAGTAGTTATCAAAAAGAAATTTTTACAAAAAAATATTTATACGAACATCAATACACTAGAAACACGCTACAACAAAATATGGGTCTTAATCCAGAAACACAATTACCTATTTTTGGGGATGTTGGCATGTACTCTGGTGTTCAGGAAACTGATTGGAGTTGGGCTCCCTTATTTGCAGATTATGATAACAATGGCTGGAAAGATTTATTAATTACCAACGGCTTCCCAAAAGACGTTACAGACAGGGATTTTGGGGATTTTAGAATAACTGCCAGTAGACTTGTTAGCAAAGAAAAGCTTATTGCGGCTATTCCTGAAATTAAAATTCCCAACTTTATTTATAGAAATAAAGAAGGCAATGGTTTTGAAGATGTTACCAAGGATTGGGGAATAAACTTTGGAACATTCTCCAATGGTGCCGCCTATGGCGATTTGGATAATGACGGTGATTTGGACCTTGTTATAAATAATATTAATGACAATGTGCTTTTGCTAGAGAATAATGCCACTAAACTTAAACCTGAAGATAATTATTTAAGAGTGAAACTTCATGGAACAAAAGAAAATCGAGCGGCAATAGGAGCATCTATAATACTATATTTTGATGGCCAAATGCAACTACATTCTGTGCTTTCCGGTAGAGGATATCTGTCCCAACCAGAAAACACAGTCCATTTTGGATTAGGTAAGAAAAAATCAATTGATAGTTTACTAATAACTTGGCCTAACGGAAATCTACAAAAGGTTACCAATACTACCATTAATCAACAAATAAACGTCAACTATAATCCCAATATAAACAAAAAATTATTTGCAAAATCTAAACCGCTATTTACAGAGGCTTCTACAAAATATAACCTTAATTATCAGAACAAGGATGCAGATTTTATAGATTTTAATTTTCAACGTACACTACCACATAAATTCTCTCAATATGGACCTTCAATTTCTGTAGGAGATATAAATGGTGACAATCTAGAAGATGTATTTATTGCCGGTAGTAGGTCAGAAAACGAAAATTGGTTCATACAAAATTTGGATGGGACTTTTTATAAAAAAGAAGTTGCATATAAAACTGACGAAAAATTAGAGGAAGATGCAGGAACTTTGCTATTTGACGTAGACAATGACGGCGATTTAGATTTATACATAGCTCGTGGTTGTGGTCAATATCCAAGTGGACATGTTTATTACAAAGACAAATTAATGATTAATGATGGTCAAGGAAATTTTAGTGATTTTTCTGATGCGATACCTGACAAAAACAGCAATTCTTCTGCGGTTAAAGCAGCAGATTTCGATAAAGACGGAGATTTGGATCTATTTGTCACCAGTAGGGTCTTACCATTTTCATACCCAGAAGCGGACAGATCGTATATTTTTGAAAACCAATCCAACAATGGCCAAATAAAATTTATTGATGTTACCGAAAAGGTAAATAAAGACCTAATGTTTCCAGGACTTATTAGTGATGCACTTTGGACAGATTTTAATAATGATTTTTGGCCCGACTTAATTTTGGCCGGTGAATGGATGCCTCTTCGGTTTTTTGAAAATATTAAAGGAAAATTGAAAGAAATAACGGCAATTACCAATGTCAGCGATAAATCTGGATGGTGGAACAGTCTTGCCTCAATGGATATGGACAATGATGGCGATATTGATTATGTAGCAGGGAATTTTGGTAGAAATATTAATTTTCAAGGTTCAAAAGAACAACCTATTAGACTTTATGCTAAAGATTTAGACAATAATGGCACCATTGATCCTTTAATTTCCTATTACCTTAGGGATAGTGTAGGTGTCAAAAAGGAATACTTATACCATCCATGGCAAGATGTTACTAAACAATATGTGGGTATTCGAAAGAAATTTAATTCATTTGGAGAATTCGGAGCATCAACCTTGCCAGAAATGTTTGCTGACGATGGACTTTTAGATGATGCTAAAGTACTCTCATTCAATTACATGGAAACCTCATGGATAGAAAATTTAGGTGAAGGCAAATTTAAAATGCATAAATTACCTATTGAAACCCAATATGGCCCAATTTATGGAATTTTACCCCAAGATATAAATATGGACAACCATTTAGATTTATTAATGATTGGCAATGATTTTGGCATGGAGGTTCAACAAGGTATGGCGGATGCTCTTATTGGCTTAACTCTAAAAAATAAAGGTGGTGGAACATTAAAAACATTAACATTGGAAGAAACCAACTTTTATGTTCCCGGCGACGGTAAAGCTCTCGTTTCCTTAATTAATAGTAACAAAAAACCTCTAGTAATTGCATCACAAAACAATGATTCTTTAAAAGTTTTTGAAAGGACGATAAACCATAGTTCAAGAATAGAACACTTTAATCCTAATGAAATAAAAGCAATTATTAAGTTTTCAGATGGGTCAATGAGACTTACAGAAGCATATTTAGGAAGTAGTTTTAATTCCCAATCAAGTAGAACTATACTAATTACACCAAATATGACATCCATCTCTTTTATGGATAATCAAGCCAATATTACAAGAGAAGTAATATTGGAAAATAAAAAGGACACCTATTAATGTTAAATTATAAGTACTTTAATTTGATAATTCCTGTTTTACAAACCATTCATAAAGCTCATCTGTAGTATAAGCCTTAGTCCAGGCATTGTGACCAACATTCGGATATTTTGTTAAACGTACATCGTAACCCATTTCTTTTAATTTATCCACCATGGTTATAGATTCTTCAATTGGTATAGAATCATCTTCCTCTCCATGAAATACCCATATGGGCATTTTTTTATTTATCCAAGAAGCATATGGCAAAGGAGTCATTCCACACACCACGGCCATTGCCGCAAAAGTTTCCGGATATTGGACTGCCATTTCCCATGCAGCACCACCTCCCCTACTTAATCCGGTTAAATACACCCTATTATGGTCCACTCTATTATTTGCCATAACCGTGTCCAATAACTGTTTGACTGCCCTTGTATTCCACCATTTTTTAGGATAAGGGTTTTGGGGTATCAATATTAAAAAAGGAAAGCTTTTTCCATCAGTAATTAATTTTGGAGGTCCACTTCTTTTAACTTCACCTAGCTCTTCCCCAGCTTCACCTCCCCCATGTAAAAAAAGTAAAATGGGAAACTTTTGGTTTAGATTCTTTTGATAACTATCCGGATAATACAAATAATAGCTCAATTCCTCCTTTATGTTGGTTTCCATTACGGAGTCCACCAATATAGGTTTTGTTTGGGAAGCGCAATTATTAAATAGCGAGAGAATAAAGATATACTTTAGAGCTTTTACCAATTTATATTTTTCCCCTAAGATAAAGAAATTGTATTTCGAATACCAATAGCGAAGAAATCTGGAGTCTATTCTTACGAAGACGTCAAAAATCAAAATAAAGAAAGGAGTCTAAATAAAAAAGGGAGTCTAAAATATGACTCCCTTTTTGTGAAATTTTAAAATATAAGGTTTAACGATATAAGGTAAAGTGACCTATATAACGTAGTTTTCTATCTGACAAGGCATTTACTTCATACCAGTAATCACCAGATGGTACTTCCTTACCTTCATAGGTTCCATCCCATCCACTTACCTCATCCAATATAGCAACTACCCTACCATAACGATCATAGATTTTAACCTCAACATTTGAAAAGAACTCAGTATTTTTTATAGCCCAAACATCGTGTAGGTTATCTCCATCAGGAGTAAAGAAATTAGGTATTTCCAGCATGCCCGTAAACTCAAAAGGTAAACTTACTTCCGCTATACAACCATTGGCATCTACTACATGTATATTGACCATTCCGCTTTGATTGGTTGTAAACACGGTTTCACTACCATAAGACTGACCATTAAAAAAATATTCATAGCCTCCAAAACCACCTTCAGCCATAGCCTCTAATTCATTAGGTCCGGTTTTAACAGCAGACAGGGTTAGTGGTTGATAAGCATCAACCGAAAACTCTACAAAAGTGGCACAGCCATTTTCATGATAAATGTATACCGTATGCTCCCCAGGGCTTAAATCTCCCCATGTAAATACCTCACTTGCCATAGCCGTAATTGGGTCAGTTGGGTCAATGGGATCCAATGCGAACATTAAATTAGGTAATAAGTTCTGTTCCTGCATTTGAATCGTAACGGTACTATTGGGAAAAATACCTTCACAGCCATATTGCACTATAGGTTCTGCATTTAAGTCCACCCCTATACCTATTGTGAATATTTCAACTGTACCACAAAGATTTTCATCTTGAACATAAATAGCATAGGATGCCCCTCCTTGAAGATTTTCAATAATCTGACCATCATAAGGAGCAAATACACCTGTACCAGTTTCGTCTATAGGGTCTATCATCTCAACCTTATATTCAAAATAAGGTGTAGGGGATACCAATGGGTCATTTATAGGTGTTCCGCCAATTATATCAAAAACTACAGTCCCGTCATTAGCTCCAATACAAAGTTCTGGTGTAGTCTGTATATTAATGACCTCCACAACATCTGGTTCTGTTACCGTTAAGAAATCTTTTTCAAAACATCCGTTTTCATCTTGAATAAGTATCTCATAGGTTCCGGCAGCCAATTCATCAAAAACATAAACCCCAGGATTTGCTGGATCACTAAAGAACTCATTGAAGTTTGGTGCAATAGCAAATTGTATTAGACCAACACCTCCTGACACTACTTCAACGGTTATTGATCCATCTTCATCACCATTACACGAAACCGGTGTTGCATTAGCATCAAAAACAATAGGTTCTGGTCTAACAATTTCGAAAGGACCAGCAATATCCATACACGTTGCACCACTTGTAACAGCTATATAGTAATCAGCACCTTCAGGCAAACCTTCAAAAGTACCATTATCTTGAGGTCCCCTAAATAAAGTAGCTGTAGCGGCAGGGTTAAAAGCATCTACTGGATCACCGTTGTATAAATAGAACGTATCATCACCAACACCACCATTTACAAATGACTCTATCCTACCATCCAATTCTGAAGCACAAGAAATATCATCGGGTAGATTAGGTAAAATAGTAATTCCAGTGGCATCGGTCATCGTAATACCGTTAGATCTCACCTCTAAGCAAGTACTTAAAGCACTAGTCTTTCTAACATCAAACTGAAAGGTTATGCCTTGTACACCAGATATCAAAACAGATGTGCCAGCCATTGGAATATACGTACCAATTGTAACTCCATTTTCCACCCTTAAATACTCATAGGTATAAAGTGGGTCCGGATTTTCAATAGACAACCTCATTTCACCATCCCCACCACAGCCTGGCACCCTCGTTTGTACCAATAATGGTTGAATTGGTGGTGGTGGATCCACAAAATAAGGTGCTGTAACAAAAAGGCAATCAAAACTTGAAGATACTTCAATAGCATACCATCCTGTACTAATAAAACCTCCACTTGAACCAATAAAAGTAGGTGAATTTTGAAGTCCACTAGTGGAAACGACATCTGTATTATCATTTCCGTTCAAGTATAACAATCTATAATTATATCCGGCCCCAGGAAAACCTCCTTCTGCACCAGCCAAAGCTGTTATTGCATCACCAGTACTTGGATCATATGCTTCTAATACGGCATTGTTACCATTAGGACAGTCCAACCCTTGTGGTAGTCTTATTCCTGCATTAATTTGAGGAACCTCTTCTAGTTCTATTTCAAAGGTGGTGGTACAAAGTTCTACATCTTGTATTTCTACTTGATAATATCCAAACTGTAAGCCAGTAAATTCATTATTAGTTGAGAATGACACAATTTCTGAGGTGTAAGTTAGGCCCCCATCAGTACTCATTAACAATCTATATTCATAGGGTGAACTATCCCAGCCTCCTTGTCCAATGGCTTCTATTTCACCAGTATCATTATTACAGCCAACATTACCTACTGGTAAGGCAGAAACTTGTAAAGGCCCATTAGGCGTCCTAATATTAGCAACATTGCTATCGTTAGTACAATAGGGTACATTATCTGAAGTAACTTCAACAATTAGGTTACCACCAGGAAGTCCGGTAATTCTAGCTTCATCGCCGCTTAAATCCGGAAAATTAACGGTATCAAATGAACCAGTGGTTATTGGTGATGCCCTTGAAATGTCATCTGCCATATACACGGTATATGAATAAGGACCAACATAATCTGTTATCTCAATGAATAGAGCCCCGTCATTTGTTCCATAACAACTAATAGGCTTTGCCTCTGAAATAAAAACCGATGGGGCCAATGGTTCATTAACGGTATGTGTTGGCATAGGATAGGTACACCCACCAATATTATCTGTAACTTCAAAAAAGTAATCCCCTGCTGCTGGTAAATAAACGTCTACAAAAGTATCTCCTGAAGTATTGGTATATGCAGGAACTGCTGTTCCGGAAAAAGTATTCACGGTAAAGTCTGTTGTACCTATAACTTGAATCCTTACCCGCTCATAATCCCTACAGTTTAACGGATCAATTTCTATGATTGATGGAACCACGTCTGTAGGAGGGTTTATGGTTGGTAAATCAAATGTCGCTTGACAACCGTTACCATCAATTGCGTAAACCGTTATATTTTGGGCTGAACCATTATCAACAATTTCAAAGGTAGCGCTAGATTGATAATTTGAAAAACCTGTAATACTGTATTGATACCCTGTCCCTATCGTTCCAGGGTCAATAATGGATACCGATATAATCGTAGAACTAAACCTATTGGCCCCAGGTTCACATGCAAAGTCTGGAGCAACAGCACTGATATTAAATTCTGCTGGATTATCTATGGTGTGAACCGCAGATAATACTTCACATCCCCTCGCCGTCACAACCTGTACTTGATAATCACCAGCGGGCAAACCTGAGAAGGCTCCTGTATTATTTCTATCTTGTTCGGTTGTTAAAGTCAGATTATTTAAGATATATGTAATTGGCGTATCTTCTGAAGTGAATGGAACCAAAGCATTAGCAGGACCAACCACAACTTCAATGGTACCATCATCTACATCGTGACAACTAATATCATTCGCAATTTCTGATACAATTATTGGCTGTGAGGCCTGATTTAGATTGATATCAGTTACGGTAAACTCGCAAAAACCACTGCCGTCATTTACAACCCTATCGGTAATAAGCACTTCATAATTACCAGGTTCCAAACCTGTGAATATGGCATTATTGGTTTGAGGAACAGGACCTACGGAACCTCCATTATAATCTATACCAGTCAATACAAAATCAAAATCACCACTGCCGCCAAAAGTGTTTATGGTTATTTCCCCATTTGCATCATTACAAGTAGAAGGCGTACTGAAGGTTCCTGTGGCAGATAAAAAATTATATACGGTTGCTGTACCTTGACTTGTACACCCGTTCGCATCTACTACATCAACTATATAGTCACCTGGACTCCCCACCGTATATGTATATGTCCAATTTGTACCGTCATCAGTCGGTAATTGCTCATCGCCCCCTAAAGTAAATCTGGGTGTATTAATGGTATTTGGCACGGTAACCGTAATATCAAAAGCTGTGGATGTAGGATCACATTGATTAACTACCGTAAAATCTGGAACAGGCAGGTCTGGATCTAATTGTATAACCGTTGCTATATCAAAAGAAGTACAGCCGCTAAAATCCCGAACATAAATATCATAGTTACCTGCAGGAGCAACATACGTAGTTTCAGCGCTATAGCCCGTTGGATAAACTGGTTCTGGATCTCCACTGTTTACAATTGCAAATTCGTAAGGCCCACCATCACCACCTCTACCTTGTACAGTTAACTGTCCAAAAGCGTTACAATTTGCGGGAACTTCAGAAAGAATGTCTATTGCCGGTAAATTTCTATCAATTATTACTCCAGTAGCTGCAGTACAGTTATCAGTTAAATTAGAAACTATAATCTGATAGTCTCCTGCAATTTCCAAATAAGAACCAACATGCGGGTCTGAAGTGGTTGTTACAGTTCCAATGGTTGTCCTTGATCCATCATCATTATTAACGATTTCTATTTCAAGGACATCCCCAACCGTATATCCAGTTATGGAATAGTTTATTTCACCATTTCTATTGACATCACAAAAATCAGGAGTAGATGATGCCGTAACATCTAAGGTAGTTGGACCGTCTACCGGTGGAATTTCAACCAAATAAACACACCAATTGTTAGGGTCCGGATCACCAAACGTGTCGGTTACCTCAACCGTATATGTAACTCCATACTCAAGATTATTAAATGTGTGTCTACGTAGTCCGGCATTTGGAGATACCGGTGCAATAGGGTCATTTTCCAAACGTATTAAAAACGGACCTGAACCTCCAACAATCTCAACAGTATTACTAAAACCAGTCAAAGAACAAACGGGAACTACAACATCTGGAACAACGGTTAATGTAGATTGAGTAATGGTAACAGTATCAATATCCCTACATCCATTTGCATCAAGTGTTATTACCGTATAGGTGCCAGGTATTAAATTTTGATCTAAAATTTGTACTGGAAAAATAGATACGTTCTCTTGTCTGGCTATTTCTGTACCTGTGTTATCTTCAATGATAAAGTCAAAATCAGGCGATCCAAAATTAACATTGGTAATATTAATACCGCCACTTACCTCACCGCCAATACATGTTGCAGGCTCTTCTGCAATAATGGCATCAGGTGGTGTTGTCGTGTCTGTACCAACGATTGCGTTATCGGGTGCAGTTAAACAACCTCTTGAATCTCGGACCAAATAGGGATACGTACCATCTGGTAAGTTAGAAAATACTGTTTGCGTTCCCCATCCAGTATTATTGAAATTCACCTCATATGGTGGTACGCCACTTGTACCGTCTGGCGTGATGGTGACTACACCATTGCTGGTCTCACCACAGCTTACAGGCCTAGTTACTACGGTAGCTGACGCTATATTTACCGGTGGATTTAAAATCAGTGGTGCTGAACTTGCCTCACAACCAGTGTTAGTTATATTATTGTCGGTAATTCTAAAAATATACGTTCCATCTACAGTAGTATCATATAAGAAGGTACTTGAAGAATAAGGAACTGGAACGCCAAAACTAATACCATTATCAGAACTTACTTCGTACATACCTGTACTTGAAGCATAGCCGCCTGATACATTTACTTGAATTGTTCCTGGGGCACCACCACAAGGAATCTCAGTAACAATAGTTGTAGAAACACGTAACTGTTGGGCAATTGTTACAGTAATAGAATCACTACAATCACTACCATCTATTACTTCAATAGTATAATTTCCAGGGGTTAGTCCGGTAAATGTACCCGTAGGTTGTGGGGGTCCTCCATTAATTCTATATTGATGTGTTCCTATTGCTGCAGTTCCTGCGGTAGATGTCACTACTGCCGTGGCACCTGTACTAGGTTCATAACAAAAGTCTGATGCTGAATTATCCAAACTTACCGTTGGTGGAACGATAGGGTTTAAATCAAATGTAAACGTATCCGTACAACCTTCAGCATCCAGCACAGCTAATGTATAGGTTCCTGCAATAGTTAAGTTATTAAAAGATCTATTCGATTTAGGACCAATTGAGGGTCCAGAAGGAGGTGTTAAGGTGTACATATTACCACCCCAACCACCTGTTGCAACTGCTCGTACCCTACCTACATTACCATTTGCACAACTCATTGGGGTAACCGTACTGCCACTAATATCCAAAACTGCAGCTTCTTCAATATCAAACGAAGTCGTATCTGAACAACCGGTGTCCGCATCGGTAACCGTAATCGTATAGGTTCCAGTACCAGATAATGGTAAATTTACTTCATTACCGTTCTGGGGTCCACCCGTGTATAGTCCCCCATTAATATTATAGGTATAATTATTTGCAAAACCATCTACAATAAAAGTGCCGGTACCATCCGTAGCGGCGTTACACACCCTTAAATCGCCACCAGATTTTACCCTAACTCTAATTGAACTTATAATCGCAGGGCTAAATCCTTCTGTATAAGTACAGTTATTGGCATCGGTGATTTGAAATATATAAGACGTTGATGTACTTAAACCTATAAATGTATCACTGCCACCGTTGTCAAAAAATGCTGGGCTTATAATAGCATAGTTTACTATTGCCGCATTGCTTGTAGGTGTTAACTGAACATCTGATGTACCTGCTGCACAATTGACATTACTTTGTGAAAAATCCAAATTGGTTGGTGGGTCAACATCTAAAATTTCAATTGGCGTTAATACTAACCTACATCCACCACCATCCCTTATAATAGGAGTATATGTGCCAGCAGATAAGTTAGGATATGATGTCACTGAGGTAAAATTCACACCATCGATACTAAAAACATAACCACTCCCAGAACCACCTGAAAATGGACCCGCAAAATCTATTTGCCCCCCATTGGTACTACCACTGCCATCGCATGTTACATCAGAAATTTTATTTGCATTTCCAGTAATTGCCCCTACATTGGCTACGGTTACGGGCGGCAAAGTTATTGTACATTCAAAATCGCTTTGTTGGTACCTTACTTCTATAGTATTGTACGTTCCTGCCGCTACGGATATTTGAGGTGTGGTTACCCATGGATCACCAGAATTTACCCTATAGGACAAATTATAACCTTTTGCATCAACCACGGTAAATTCTAATTGGGCGCCACCATTACTACATGTACCATCAATACCGTTTACAGTTATATCTGGAGGTAACAATTCTTCAACGTTAGAAGATGCGGTAATGGTACAACCATTGGCATCGGTAATCACAAAATCATAGGTGCCTGCTGAAGAAACAGAAAATGTAGTTGTCCCGGTATTTGTTGCTATATTTCCATAAGAAGGTTGTGTTGCACCACCATTAACGGTAAAACTATAAGGTGCTGAACCCCCACTAGTATTTACAGTAATGTCTACATTGGAAATTGTTGAACAACCAAAGCTACTGTTAACCTCGGTGGAAGCATCCAATGCATTAATACCTGAACCAATGGTTATTGGGTTACCAAAGGTGTCTGTGTCTTGTCTAGGTGCGGTAATACCATTTAAGGGATCTCCCGTACATTGCTGTGTCTCTACTTGAGCTATGTAAGTGCCACTACCAACTGCAGAAAATGTATAGGTCTCATCAGGTATAAATGCAGTAAACTCTTGTGCCACTCCGCTTGCATTCAATAAGGTATACTTATAAGGCCCCAAACCAGGAGTTGGCGTAACTGTAATCGTACCAGTTTCACCGAAACAAGAAATATCAGTGAAATTTACTGAAATATCCAGATTACGTTCTACAATTTCTATTGGTTCGTATGGGTACTCACAGGTGTTTGGAGTATTCATTAACCTAGCTTTTACATTATAAGTCCCAGGGGTTAGGTTAGAAAATATTGGACCTTGCCAAGGTCCAAAGCCACTACCGCTATCTATACTGAACTCATAAGCGCTGGAGAGGTTGGTAACTTGTATTCTTCCCGGAACATCACATATGTAATCTTTTTTTACTATGGTTTGGGTAATCGTACTCTTTTTTACTTTGATAAAATAATTTGCACCATCAACAACAACTCGGTATTCTGCACCCGTAGTTGATGGCACAGTACTTGCATCTAAATTAAAGGTTTGTCCAGTATGTACTTGGCTATAACAGGCTGAAGTCGTATTTGGACAATTATCATTTATGTTTGGTGTACAGCTTCCCCCAAGAAGTTGCCAAGAAACTGAACTGTAGGGACCACCTGAAAGGCTTATAATTCTATCATCGGAATCACCACATAGGTTAAATCTTGCAACCGTGAAGCCATTGTCATTACAAGTCACCTCGTCATCCGCACCTACAACCACAGTAGCGAACATGGGAGCTGCAAACAGTTTCGATGAACTTACCACTTCATAATCTACAATTTCGGTAGCAGTTATGGATTTATTTTCTGAAGAGTTTAGGTTGACAACCTTTTCCAGAACGGATACAACATCCTCGAACAGCATGCTAACTTTTGAGTTTGCGATTGCTGTGGAGCCAACTACCGATATTAAAATCAGTAACAAGGTATACAATGTATACCGTAGCTTACTTGGGTGCATAGGTTAAGTTATGTTTTGGTAAGAAAAATATAGGTTTGGGGGCTATATCATTCTTTGGTGTAATTATTTATACTTATATTTTCTCTTTATCTTTAAAACTAATTTCAATACCTATTTAATATATTTCTAACGTTCGAGTATGAATAAAAGTGTAATATTTCTGTATTTTTTCGTTGTAATGCTCAGTACATCTTGTGCACAAAATCCAGAAAACAAGGTTTCTACGCCTCAAAACAGTCCTTTTACCGCTATGTTGTTTGTCGATGAGCTACAAATTCCATGGGGCTTTGCATTCCTACCAGATGGCAGTATGTTGATTACGGAAAAGTCTGGTGAAATAATTCATTTTTATGAAGGAAAAAAAACGATAATCACCAATATTCCGGAAATTTATGCAAGAGGTCAAGGCGGATTATTGGATATAGCCCTTCATCCAAAATATGAAGAAAATGGATGGTTATATTTGTCCTATGCATCACCTGATGGAAATGAAAAAGGAGGCCATACCGCTATAATGAGGGCAAAGCTAAAAGATAACGCCTTGGTTGACAAACAAGTACTATATAAAGCCTCGCCAAATACTACCAAAGGCCAACATTTTGGATCTAGAATTGTTTTTGATAATGATGGTTATCTTTATTTCTCAATTGGTGAACGTGGAGAAAGGGATATTAACCCACAGGATATAACCCGTGATGGTGGTAAAATATATAGGTTATATGATGATGGGCGAGTTCCGAAGGATAACCCATTTGTGAACCAAAGTGGGGCTAAAACAGCGATTTATAGTTATGGCCATAGAAATCCCCAAGGCTTAGTTAAACACCCAGATACAGGTGAAATATGGGATAATGAACATGGTCCTAGAGGTGGTGATGAAATAAATGTTATAAAAAAAGGCGCTAACTATGGTTGGCCAGTAATAACCTATGGCATTAACTATAGCGGCACTCCTATAACGGATAAAACCGAAATGGCCGGCATGGAACAACCTATTCATTACTGGGTGCCTTCAATTGCACCTAGCGGAATGGAATTTGTTACTTCTGACGTGTATCCTGGTTGGAAAAATAGCCTCTTGGTTGGTTCTTTGGCATTTCAATATTTAGAACGATTGGAATTAGATGGCACCAAAGTAACCTTAAGAGAGAAATTACTTGATGGGGAAGGTCGTGTACGTTGTGTGAAACAAGGTCCTGATGGACTAATATACGTTGCTGTAGAAGGAAAAGGCATTTATAAATTAGTCCCTAAAAACTAAATAATTAACTTGAAGTTTTTTATACCAATATATATGTTAGTTGTCCTTTTATTGGCAGCAGCTACGTATCAAGAACCCTCTTTAAAAGAAAGCATGGAAAGGGGAAAGGAAATATATTCCGATTTCTGTGTTACATGCCATTTGGACAATGGAGAAGGTGTTCCATTTACTTTTCCACCATTGGCAAATTCAGATTATCTATTAGAAAAAAGAGAAGCTAGCATTAAGGCTCTTAAATTTGGACTACAAGGTGAAATTACAGTAAATAACATGACTTATAATAGCGCCATGGCCCCAATGGGGCTAGATGATGAGGAAATTGCCGATGTTTTAAATTTTATCATGAATTCTTGGGAAAACAAACAAGACAGTATGGTAACCGTTGATGAGGTTTCAGCAATAACGAAATAAGTCCTCCGTATTTATAATTTACCTGCTTCTAAAGCCTTTTTTACTGAGCCATGCTTTTTAAGCAATTCCTCTGCATACGCATAGTCCACACCAAGTCCCTCTACAATGTAACGTGTTCCACGGTCTACCAATTTATCGTTAGTTAATTGCATGTTTACCATTTTATTACCCTTTACCCTACCTATTTTAATCATGAGTGCCGTAGAAATCATGTTTAACACCAATTTTTGGGAAGTCCCACTTTTCATTCGAGTACTACCGGTAACAAATTCTGGCCCTACATTTACTTCAATAGGAATATCAGCTACTTCCGTAATTGGGGCACCAGGATTATTGGTAATACAAGCTGTTAGAATATTGTTCGTTTGTGCAGCTTTTAATCCACCAATAACATATGGTGTAGTTCCAGATGCAGCAATACCAACTACCACATCCATATCATTAATTTTATGTTCAAGTAAATCTTTCCATGCTTGATCGGTTTTATCTTCCGCATTCTCAACCGCTTTTCTTATGGCACGATCACCACCTGCAATAAGACCAATTACCCGTTCATGGGGCATGCCAAAAGTTGGCGGTATTTCAGAGGCATCCAAAATACCAAGTCTACCACTAGTACCAGCGCCTATATAAAAAAGACGCCCACCCTTATGAAACCTTTCTGCAAGGGCATCAACAAGGGTTGATATTTGTGGAATCACCAATGCCACGGCATTTGCTGTTTTTTGGTCCTCCTCGTTCATTTTTTGTAAAATGGTAGTCGTATCCATCAATTCCAAATCATTATGATTTGAAGGACTTTCAGTAATTTTTATATAATCCATCTATCTTATAATATTCTTATTTCGTGATTTTTAAAGGCCTGCAACATGGCATCATTAGGGTCAAGCTCTGTAACCATAGTATTTATTGCACTAATATCGCAAGTTTTATATCTATGTTGTGAATTAAGTTTTTCTGAAATGGATAGCAATACTGTTTTTTTAGCTGCTTTTATGACTGCTTTTTTAAGTTGTACTATGTCCCAATCAAACTCTGTAAGTCCATATGCGGCATCAACATAACCAGTCCCTATAAAACTAAAATCCACTTTGATCTCTGATAGATTATGAATGGCGTTTGCCCCAATGGCGATTTGCGATTCTTTGGCAATTTGCCCTCCAATGAATATTACCGTTATATTCGGTTTTATTGACAGTTCCATAGCCACCGGCAAACTAATGGTAAAACATGTGAGTTTTAAGGAATCTGGAATTAATCTTGTCAATTCCATACAAGTGGTACCCCCATCAACAAAAATGACTGCGCCATCTTTTAACAAGCTAATTGCTTTTTGGGCAATTAATACTTTTTGGTCTAATGCGTAGATATTGGTGTTTCTTGCACTATTAGTGGTAAAACCAAGGGAAATAGCGCCACCATGAACCTTTCTCAATTTATTTTCAGAATCCAGTTCTTTAACATCTCTACGAACTGTATCTATGGAAACATCCAATGTTTCAGCGATATCCGTCAGTAGAATTCTGTTATGCAGCTCTACCTCATTTAAAATCGTTTGCTGTCTTTCTTCCTTTAGCATTTTATGGTCTCATTTCTTAAAAACATTCAAAGATAATCAAATAATTAACATGCTGTTTTATACCGTTTAATATATACGAAACTATATATCATGTTAATAAATAGCAAATTATTGCAATAATTACGGCAAAAAACAGCATATATATGATATTTTGCATATATTTGCTTGAATTTTAATATACCCAAACCACGTAATTGAATGAAAACAATAGCCGTAAAAACTAAAAAAGATATTAGCCATAAGCCAATTGGCCAATTTGAGGAAACGCGTTTTGAAAAAATACACAATGTCATCTTTTCAGATTCAAATGAGGCTTCTGTACAAGTTGCTGAGGAAATTCGAGATTTAATCGTTAAGAAACAGTCACAAAACAAGAACTGTGTCCTTGGTTTGGCAACGGGCTCCTCCCCTATTCGTGTCTACGAGGAATTGGTACGTATGCACAAAGAAGAAGGCTTAAGTTTTTACAATGTCATTACCTTCAATTTAGATGAATATCTGCCAATGGAGCGTGATAACATTCAAAGTTATTGGCACTTTATGCACGAACATTTGTTCAATCATGTAGACATCCCTAAAGAAAATATAAATATTCCAGATGGTACTGTACCTAGTGACCAAACCGTACCATACTGCCTAAATTATGAGAAGAAAATAAAGGGTTTTGGTGGTTTGGATTTTCAATTATTAGGAATTGGAAGAACGGGACATATAGGTTTTAATGAACCTGGTTCCCACTATAATTCCGGCACTAGGGTAATTACGCTAGACCATATTACCCGGGTAGACGCCGCACCAGCATTTTTAGGAATTGCCAATGTGCCCAGAAAAGCGATAACCATGGGAATCGCAACGGTAAGAAAAGCCAAGCGAATAGTACTATTGGGTTGGGGCGAGAACAAAGCGGATATCATTAAAAAAACCATAGAAGGTGAGATTTCATCACAAGTTCCGGCAACCTATCTTCAAAACCATGACAACTGTACGTTTATACTGGATACAGGAGCTGGATCTGAACTTACTAAAAACAAAACACCATGGTTGGTTGATACTTGTAATTGGACAGAAGAACTAAAGGGCAAAGCCATTATTTGGTTGTGTGAGAAAACAGATAAGACCATTTTAAGTTTAACCGATAAAGACTATAATGACAATGGTATGGCGGACCTCTTAGTTGTTGAGGATTCCTATGATTTGAACATTATGATGTTCAATAAATTACAACGTACCATAACCGGATGGCCGGGCGGCAAACCCAACGCAGACGATACAAATAGGCCTGAACGTGCAAATCCCCCTAAAAAACGAGTAATTATTTTTAGCCCACACCCAGACGATGACGTAATTTCGATGGGCGGCACATTTGATCGTTTGGTTGAACAAGGACATGAAGTACACGTGGTCTATCAAACTTCTGGAAATATTGCGGTATCGGATATAGATGCCAGGAGATATGCGGAAATAGCCATGCAAATAAATCCTTCTGAACTAGCTCAAAATTTAATTGATTCCATTATCAGTAAAAGAGAAAGTAGGGTTGATGATCCTAATGTAAGAAAGCTAAAAGGGAATATTAGAAGAGGGGAATCCTATGCGGCAACAAGGTACATGGGGCTAAAAGACAAGAACGTGCACTTTTTAGATTTACCGTTCTACGAAACTGGGACTATAAAAAAGAATAACTTGTCTGAAGATGATATTTGTATCATGGCGGATATCATAAAGCAGATAGAACCTCATCAAATATTTGCAGCAGGCGATTTGGCTGACCCACATGGCACACACAAAGTATGTTTGGATGCCGTTCTAGAAGCACTAACAAGATTAAAATCTGAACCTTTTATAGATGATTGTTGGTTATGGCTATATAGAGGGGCATGGCATGAATGGAATATCAACGAAATTCAGATGTGCATACCAATGAGCCCCAGTCAGGTACTTAAAAAACGTAATGCCATATTCTGCCATCAATCACAAAAAGATGGTGTTATGTTCCAAGGGGATGATGCCAGGGAGTTTTGGATGCGTGCCGAAGAAAGAAACCGTGACACAGCAAATAAGTATAAAGCTTTAGGGCTTGCTTCCTATGCAGCCATGGAAGCTTTTGTTAGGCATAAATTTTAAGAATTAAGGATTGTTGGTGTCTGAATCTACGCATACTATTTTCAACACTATATTTTCATGATTCCACAATACGTATTTAAATAAATTTTATCCCATAATAAAAAGGCCTATTTTTAGTCAGAAATAGGCTTTTTATTTGCTCGTATGCCAAAATACATTTTCTTATTTTTCTTATTCCTCTTCTTACTTCTACTAAATTCTTGCGGGGTTCTTACATCTAAAATACCAAAACCCAGAACTGAATTTAGAGGCGTTTGGATAGCTACGGTAGCGAACATAGATTGGCCAAAAAATGGAAATGACAACCCACAAAAACAAAAAGCTGATTTCCTTTCTATTTTAGATTTTTACGAGAAACTGAATTATAATGCAGTAATCGTACAAATAAGGGCCGCCGGTGATGCTCTATATCCATCCGAACTTGCCCCATGGTCTAGATTTTTGACCGGAACTGAAGGCAAAAGTGCAATTTGGGACGAAGATGTTTTGGATTGGATGATCAGTGAAGCCCATTCCCGCGGTATGGAATTCCATGCTTGGTTAAATCCATACAGGGCAACTTTTGACCTAAAAACAGAAATTTTGAGCGCAAACCATGATTATTACCAACATCCTGAATGGATGGTTAAGTATGGGAATAAATATTATTATAATCCAGGTTTACCAGAAGTACAAAACAAACTGGTATCAGTAATTGATGAAGTAGTGAGCAATTATAATGTGGATGCTATTCATTTTGATGATTATTTCTACCCATATACCATAAAAGATGAGATTTTTAAGGATAGTATTACCTATTATAATTGCAGCAAACCCAATCAAGATTTAGCCGCCTGGAGACGTAGTAATGTAGATTCCTTAATAAAGAAATCAAATCAAGCCATAAAAAATAGTAAACCATGGGTACAGTTCGGTATTAGTCCGTTTGGGGTTTGGAAAAACAATACAACAGACCCGTTAGGATCAGATACTAGGGCTGGGCAAACTACTTATGAGGATTTATATGCAGACCCGTTACTTTGGATGGATAAAGGATGGGTAGATTATATGGCCCCTCAAGTATATTGGAGTATGGATCTACCTGTAGCCTCATATAGAAAAATTGTGGATTGGTGGAGTACAAAAAACAATGCAACCAAATTATATATTGGCAATGCCGCATATAAAGTTAGAAACAATGGCGATGTGGCTTGGGAAAATAAAAAAGAACTCCCTGAACAAATTAAATTTGCCCGTGAATTAGAAGAGGTTTCTGGTAATATCCTTTTCAGTGCAAAATCATTAATGAACAAAAATCCGGATGTGGTCAAGTACCTACAAAAAAAATACTATCGATGGTCGGCGTTTACTCCCGGCCTACCTGGTCCCAATAACACTACTATTAAAATTCCCCAAATCACTGCATCAACCCAAAACAACGAACATTATCTTATTGACTTTGTGAGTTCAGATCAGTTAAAATATGCTTTGATTTATTCCTCCGGAAAAATAAACAAACCGTACTATCCTTTAAAAAAACTTAAAAAGAAAATCTATTTATCACAAGAATCACATGTAGTTAAGATTCCAAAAGATATAGTAGCTGGCAAGTATTTTGCCCTTAGTTTTTTAGACCATTACGGGCAAGAAACAAAACCAATTATTATTCAAACAAATAAAATTGTATTTAATGATTCAAAAAGATAAAGGCGCCTGGGGCTGGGTGCCTATCCTATATTTTACGCAGGGTTTACCTTATGTTTTGGTAGTAATGGTTTCTGTAATCATGTATAAAAAATTGGGTGTAAGCAATGCTGAAATTGGATTGTATACCAGTTGGCTTTATTTACCCTGGGTATTAAAACCTTTATGGAGCCCATTTGTGGACTTAAAAAGTACCAAAAGAAAATGGTTCTTGGGCATGCAATTTCTTATTGCCTTGGCGCTGCTAGGAGTTGGGCTGGCAATACCTACAAACCATTTTTTTATAACCACTTTAGCTTTTTTTTGGATGGCTGCATTCGCATCTGCAACAAATGACATTGCATCAGATGGGTATTACATGTTGGGACTAACAGAAAAGAAACAGTCTTTCTTTGTAGGAATGCGAAGTACCTTTTATCGTTTGGCAATGGTTACGGGCGAAGGACTAATAGTTATTCTTGCAGGATATTTGGAAAACAAATATGGCGACAATACCAAGGCATGGAGTATTACTATGGTTGGTGCTGCAGTGCTGATGCTGATGCTTACAGTTTCCAATATGCTAATTACCCCAAAATTTGAGACTACCAGTGCCCCACTTCCGCAAAAACCTCAAAGTTTTATGGATGTTTTTGTTTCTTTCTTTAAAAAGAAAAATATTGGTATTGCCCTAGCATTTATCTTAACCTATAGACTGGGTGAATCACAATTGGTAAAAATGGCAGCACCTTTTATGTTGGATAGTCCAGAGGCAGGTGGCCTTGGATATTCAACCGAACAGGTCGGGACCATTTTCGGCACGGTAGGTGTCATAATGCTCTCTATCGGTGGTATTTTAGGCGGTATTTTAATTTCTAGGGACGGACTCAAAAAATGGATGTTCCCTATGGTTTTATCCTTAAATGTTCCCAATTTACTATACGCCCTATTGGCCATCACCAAAACTACTGCCATTATTCCGGTTATCACAACGGTTATGTTCGAGAAATTTGGATATGGATTTGGGTTTGCTGCATTTCTAATGTACCTAATTTATGTTGCAGAAGGCAAATTTAAAACTAGTCACTACGCCATTGCGACAGGATTTATGGCCTTGGGAATGATGCTGCCTGGAATGGTTAGTGGATTTATACAAGAATGGTTAGGTTATGACGGATTCTTTATTTGGGTTGTAATTGCCGCGCTACCGGCTATTTTCTTATTACGTTTTATAACTTACCCTCCAGATTTTGGAAAGAAAACAACTGAGACCAATGTATAATATAATCCGCTTAGATAAAGCTAAAAACCAATTGAACCTTTTTGAGAAAATAGGTCAACTTTTTATGCCTGCCGCTTTTATAAATGATACTGAGGAAGAAATAGTACAGCTAGAAAACTTAATTAAAAACCATACTATTGGAGGCCTCTGTTTTTTTCACTCAAGGGCAAGTGCAGCCACAAATTTTGAAGGCAAGAAAAAAGTGGTTTACAACAAGGATAGTTTTGCTACGCTTAAAAAATTAATTCTACGTTATCAAAGTGCCGCAAAATATCCACTACTCATTGCTATTGATGCTGAATGGGGATTGGCAATGCGTATTGAAAACACGCCACAATACCCATATGCCATTACTTTAGGAGCAATTGCGTACAACAATGAGCTCATTTATGAAGTTGGAAAAAACATAGCAATAGACTGCAAGCGGGCCGGTATCCATTGGAATTTATCACCAGTAGTAGATATCAATAACAACCCTAATAACCCTGTTATTGGCTACCGCTCATTTGGAGAAAATAAAGATTTGGTAACCGAAAAAGCATTAGCCTATGTGAAAGGTACCCAGAGTGAAGGAATACTAACAAGCATAAAACATTTTCCAGGCCATGGAGATACGGCAACTGATTCACATTTGGGTATACCTATTATTTCAAAATCCAAAAAAGAGCTGATAGAAAATGAACTATATCCTTTTCAAAAGTTGATTGATGAAGGTGTAGATTCCGTCATGGTGGGTCATTTATCCGTTCCAGCCTTGGCAAATGGCAAACGTACTCCATCCAGTATTTCCAAAGAGATCATTAAAGGAACGCTTAGAAAGGAGTTAGATTTTGATGGAGTGGTAATATCCGATGCCTTAAATATGCACGCGGTTTCCAAAGATTACCCAATTCCCGGAGAATTGGAGTGGTTGGCATTTGATGCTGGAAATGATATCCTTTGTTTTGCCGAACATGTAGAAGAAGGAATCTGTGCCATACAAAAAAATGCCACAGCCTTACAAATAGAAAAAAGTTTTGAACGTGTATGGAAGCTAAAAGAAAAAGCCTTTAAAAATATTGCAGTACTTGATTCCCAAGAAATTGCATTTGAAAATGCAAAAAAACTTAATAAGAAAATAGCGGAACTTTCATTGACAATGTATACTGGTTCGGCAGAAGCTATTTCTGAATTCAGGAAGGAGAATTACTGTACCCTAACCCTAAAAAGGTATGGTTCCGATCAATCTGAAAAAGAAATAAAAAACACGTTAAAACTAATGGGTTCTGAAATTCAAGATGAAAATCATATTTTAATATTACTAACGCCTCCGCAAATAAAACCCACGCATAATTTTGGGTTTTTACAGGAAGAGCTAGATTTCATTAACAAGACCATAGGTAGTAAAAAGGTAGTGCTCTATCATTTTGGTAATCCATACGCCCTTCAAAAAATTAAAATAGAAAATACTACCGCCACTATAATTGCATATCAAAATTTCAAAGAATTTCAAGATGTGGCAACATTACATTTTCAAGGAGAGTTAAAGGCTATAGGGAAACTACCAATATCTATATTTTAAAGTTAGTATGTTAAAATAAGAATACTTAGATATCATATGAAAACGTATAAGATAATCGGGCTTATGTCCGGCACATCGCTAGACGGACTTGATTTGGCTTATTGTCATTTTTGGCAAAAAGATACTATTTGGCATTTTGAAATTAAAGACTCGAAAAGTATTTCGTATGTGCCTGAAATGCAGGATAAGTTAAGAGATGCCATACATTTATCTGCTGAAGGGTTACTTCAATTACATAATATGTACGGAACTTGGTTAGGGGAAAAAGCTTTAGATTTTATTAATGATAATAATTTGGAAGTAGATTATATTGCAAGCCATGGCCATACTACTCATCACAGACCGGAACTTGGATTTACATATCAAATTGGTTCTGGACAACATCTTGCAAATTCATCATGTCATAAAGTTATTTGTGACTTTAGAACTAACGATGTAGCACTAGGCGGACAAGGAGCCCCATTAGTTCCCATTGGCGACAAGTTGCTTTTTGGCACATATGATTTTTGCCTAAATCTTGGTGGAATCAGTAATATCTCTTTTGAAGTAAAGGATAAAAGAATCGCATATGATATTGGACTTGCCAATATGATTTTGAACTACATTACCCATAAAATAAAGTTACCCTATGATCAGGGTGGAAGCTTGGCAAAAAATGGTAGCTTAAATACATCTATGCTAAAAAAACTTAATGATTTAAAATACTATCTCCTACCCCACCCAAAATCCATAGGTTATGAGTGGTTTCTGGAGGAAGTGGTGCCTATAGTAGAAGAAACAGAAGATTCTATTGAAAATTTGCTTCATACATCAATACATCATATCTGTGATAAAATAGCACAACAAATTAAATTGAATTCAAACGGTACAAAACAAAGTCTTTTAATTACCGGTGGTGGTGCTTTGAACACCTTTTTAATAGACACTTTAAAGGAGAAGTTAGGCTCACAAATTGAAGTGATAGTTCCGAATAAAAAACTAATAGAGTTCAAAGAGGCCTTAGTATTTGCATTTATGGGTGTTTTACGATCAGAGCAACACATCAACATTTTAAAATCGGTAACCGGTGCAAAGCGTGATTCTTCCAGTGGCGTAATTTATCTGCCCAATTAAACTATTTTCCTTAAATTTCTATGTTCAACCAATAACCGATTAAAATGTCAGACAAGCAATCCAAGGCATCCGCATACTGGAAAGAGAATGTGAAATACCTTTTTATTTTATTGATCATTTGGTTCCTAGTTTCTTACGGAGCAGGAATTTTATTTAAAGAAGCCTTGGATACCATTAAAATTGGTGGTTTTAAATTGGGGTTTTGGTTTGCTCAACAAGGTTCAATTTATGTCTTTGTCATCCTCATATTTGTCTATGTTCGTCTCATGAACAAATTGGACAAAAAATATGGATACAATGAGTAAAACATTCCTATAAAAATCACACCTATCAACTATTAAGATTATGAGTGTTCAAACTTGGACGTATATTTTAGTCGGATTAACATTTGCCCTTTATATTGGCATTGCCATTTGGTCTAGAGCAGGATCCACAAAAGAATTTTATGTAGCTGGCGGCGGTGTTTCTCCGCTGGCGAATGGTATGGCCACAGCAGCCGATTGGATGTCTGCGGCATCTTTCATCTCTATGGCTGGCATCATCGCCTTTGCGGGTTATGATGGTTCCGTTTATTTAATGGGATGGACAGGCGGTTATGTATTATTGGCTTTACTATTGGCACCTTATCTGAGAAAATTTGGAAAGTTTACCGTACCTGATTTTATAGGTGATCGCTATTATTCCAAAACCGCACGTATTGTAGCGGTTATTTGTGCCTTAATCGTTTCCTTTACCTATGTTGCCGGACAAATGCGGGGTGTAGGAGTCGTATTTTCAAGATTTTTAGAGGTAGATATCAATACAGGTGTAATCATAGGAATGATAATCGTTTTGTTCTATGCTGTATTAGGAGGTATGAAAGGAATCACCTATACTCAAGTAGCGCAGTACTGTGTGCTCATTTTTGCCTTTATGGTACCCGCTATTTTTATATCCATTCAAATGACCGGTAATCCAATACCTCAATTGGGGATGGGTTCTACCCTGTCTGACGGGACTGGGACTTACCTATTGGATAAACTGGATGGACTTTCTATCGAACTTGGATTTAATGAATATACCAATGGCTCAAAATCAATTACAGATATTTTTGCCATAACCTTAGCGCTCATGGTTGGTACCGCCGGATTACCGCATGTAATTGTTCGTTTTTTCACCGTTAAAAGAGTGAAAGATGCAAGAAAGTCTGCCGGACTCGCTTTATTACTAATTGCTATTTTATATACCACGGCACCAGCAGTATCGGTGTTTGCAAGAACCAATATGATTAATACCGTAAGCAATCAAGAATATGATTCCATGCCAGAATGGTTTAAAAACTGGGAAACCACTGGTCTACTGACTTTTGAGGATAAAAATAATGATGGTAAAATTCAATATGTAGCTGATATTAAGCAAAACGAACTAACGGTTGATAGGGACATTATGGTACTAGCCAATCCTGAAATAGCAAATTTACCCGCTTGGGTAATAGCTTTGGTAGCTGCCGGTGGTCTTGCTGCTGCCTTATCCACTGCCGCAGGATTATTGTTGGTAATTTCCGCATCGGTCTCGCATGATTTAATTAAAAAGGTTTTCAAACCTACTATCTCTGAAAAAGGAGAGTTATGGGCAGCTAGAATAGCGGCAACTATCGCTGTCATTATTGCAGGATATTTTGGTATTAACCCGCCGGGTTTTGTGGCTGCAGTAGTAGCCTTGGCATTTGGCTTGGCGGCAGCTTCCTTTTTCCCCGCTATCGTTTTAGGGATTTTCTATAAAAAAATGAACAAGGAAGGTGCCATCGCCGGAATGGTGGTCGGTATTCTATTAATGCTATTTTACATGACCAAATTTAAGTTTGGCTGGTTTGGGGGAGGTACCCAATCAGATTGGTGGTTTGGTATTTCGCCAGAAGGTTTCGGCAGTATAGCTATGCTGGCCAATTTCATATTAGCCATTATCATTTTACAATTTACCCCACCACCACCACAAAACGTTCAAGAAATAGTGGAAGATATCCGAATCCCTAGTGGTGCTGGAGAAGCTTCTGCTCATTAATAATTTTAGTATTTTTAAAGTTAATAACATGCGGGGCGAGCCAACAAGTCATTAAAAAAATAATGATATCAAAAATCCACGTAAGCATAGGAACATTTTTAAATCTCGATTATCGAGTAAAGACATTTATTTACCATGAGTAATTATCACATAAAACACCTAGAGGAGTATTATCAAGTTTACAGAAAGTCTGTACGAAACCCTGAAGCATTTTGGGAAGAAATAGCTGAGGAACATTTTGTTTGGCGCAAACGTTGGGACAATGTCTTGAGCTGGGATTTCTCCAAACCCGAAGTAAAATGGTTTGAAGGTGCAAAATTAAATATTACCGAAAACTGTATTGACCGTCACCTTCCAACTCGAGGAGACAAAACAGCCATTTTGTTTGAACCAAATGACCCAAACGAAGAGGCAGAACAAATTACCTATAGACAGTTGCACGAACGGGTTTGCAAAATGGCCAATGTACTGTTGGAAAAAGGGATAAAAAAGGGGGATAGAGTATGTATCTATTTGCCCATGATTCCCGAGCTAGCTATTTCAGTGTTGGCATGTGCCCGTATAGGTGCTATACATTCCGTTGTTTTTGCAGGATTTTCTGCTAACGCTTTATCTACCCGTATAAATGACTCTGATTGCAAAATGGTCATAACTTCTGATGGATCCTACAGAGGCGCAAAAACCATAGACCTAAAAGGCATTGTTGACAAAGCATTAGCTGAGTGCCCTGGTATAGAAAATGTACTTGTAGCCAAACGAATTCATAGTGAAATTGAGATGGTAACCGGTAGGGACCACTGGCTTCAACCATTATTAGATGAGGCTTATGGTGACAATGTTGCTGAAATAATGAATGCGGAAGACCCGCTTTTTATACTTTATACCTCTGGCTCTACCGGAAAGCCAAAAGGTATGGTACACACTACAGCAGGTTATATGGTGTATACCGCGTATACCTTTAAAAATGTATTTCAATATAGGGAAAATGATGTGTATTGGTGTACTGCGGATATTGGATGGATAACCGGACATTCATACATTGTTTATGGTCCACTGGCCAATGGGGCAACTACTGTTATGTTTGAAGGCGTGCCTTCTTATCCGGATTACGGCCGTTTTTGGGAAGTAGTACAAAAACATAAGGTTACTCAATTTTATACGGCGCCAACTGCCATTAGGGCCTTGGCAAAAGAGAATTTGGAGTTTGTGGAGAAATATGACCTCTCTAGTTTAAAAGTTCTAGGTTCTGTTGGTGAGCCCATTAATGAAGAAGCCTGGCATTGGTATAACAATAATGTGGGCAAGAAAAACAGTCCAATTGTAGATACATGGTGGCAGACTGAAACCGGAGGAATAATGATAACACCTATTCCATATGTAACACCAACCACACCTACCTATGCTACTTTACCCTTTATAGGAATTCAACCTGCCCTTATGGATGAAAATGGGAAAGAAATAAAAGGTAACCAAGTAGACGGTAGACTTTGTATAAAGTTTCCATGGCCTTCTATGGCACGTACCATTTGGGGTAACCATGAACGATATAGGGACACCTATTTCTCTGCTTATGAAAACATGTACTTTACCGGAGATGGAGCGCTAAGGGACGCTGTTGGATATTACCGCATTACAGGGCGTGTAGATGATGTCATCATTGTTTCTGGCCATAATTTGGGAACCGCACCTATTGAAGATAGTATCAATGAACACCCAGCGGTAGCAGAATCTGCAATTGTTGGCTTCCCACATGATGTAAAAGGAAATGCCCTTTATGGTTATGTTATTCTTAAAGAAATTGGGGAAAGTAGAGACCGTGATAATCTAAGAAAAGAAATCAACCAACAAATTACAGAGCAAATTGGGCCCATCGCAAAACTGGACAAAATTCAATTTGTTTCGGGCTTACCTAAAACCCGAAGTGGTAAAATTATGCGTAGGATTCTTAGAAAAATTGCTAGCAAAGACACTTCTAACCTTGGAGACACCAGTACGCTTTTAAACCCGGAAGTGGTTAAGGAAATTATGGACAATGCCCTATAACCTTATTGATAGACACGATTTTTGGCAAACAAAGGTCGTGTCTTAAATGCTACAAAAAGCACCAAAGACAACAAGCCACATACACCAAGTCCAGCAAAAAGCGCCCATACACTATCTTGGATAAAGCCGCCGATATAAATAGAAATAGGTATGGATAATATAGTAGAAATAAAACCTGTTATAGCTGCCCCAATTCCTGCTATATGTCCAATAGGCTCCATGGCAATAGATCGAAGATTACCCCAAACAAAACCCAAACAAAGAAATAATAGCGACAAGAACCCTATCAATATCCAGATACTCGGATTAGGCTGATTCCAAAACAACAACATATAAACAAAAGCTATCAAAGTAAATGCCATTAATGCAACAAAAGATAGGTTTCTCATCCCAAATCTAATAACCAAGGTACCGTTCATTAATGTGGAAAAACCGATGGATATTGCCAAACCTGCAAAGATGTAGGCAAAACTATCCCTAAGATCATACAGTTCTTCAAACACATGTTGTGCCGAACTTAAATACACCAAAAAAGCACCCGTAATTAAACCGGATATCAAGGTACAAGAAACCGTCTCCCTGTATTTAAAAATTTCCCTTGTGCCTTTTATAAATACGGAAATTGAAAAAGGGACCTTAAAGGAGGGTTTCAAGGTTTCCTCTTGTCGTTTCCAAAACCAGATACAAACCACCAATCCGAAAAAAAGTTGCACATAAAAAATGCCTTCCCAACCCATAACACTCATTATGGCCTTGCCAAATGCTGGTGCAATCACGGGGATCAAAATGAAAAATGCAGTTACAAACGACATTATCTTGGCCATATAATCCCCTTTGTACGTATCCCTAATAATAGAGATACTAATGGTTCTTGGTGCAGATAGCCCAATTCCCTGTAGAATTCTGCCAATAATCATTATCTCTAAATTGGGTGCCAGCAAACAAATAACACTGGCAACCGCAAAAACAACAAATCCGATATACACAATTGGTTTTCTACCTAAACTATCGGAAAGGGGACCAAAAAACAATTGACCAACACCCAGCCCCAAGAATATCATGATTATCAATAATTGGTTTCTTGTAGCGTCAAGACTATTTATAGAAATCCCAATATCTGCAATAGCAGGGATAAGGGCATCAATGGTTAAGGCAACAATAGACATTAATGATGCCATTAAAGCCACAAATTCAAAGTTTGGTTTTACCTGTTCATTTTGCATCCGGCAAAAATACTTCATATAAAGGGAAGGTTTGTTATCAAAACCTGAATTTTAAGTTTACTAGAAATTTGATGCACAAATATGTATTTTTGACCTAAAGTTTAAAGCATGTTGATTATTGGGATAGCAGGAGGTACTGGCTGTGGAAAGACTACCGTTGTAAATCAGATCATCAATGAATTGCCCAACGAAGAAGTTGGTGTAATTTCACAGGACTCCTATTATAATGATTTATCCCACTTAACCTTGGAAGAAAGAAGAAAAACTAATTTTGACCATCCAAATTCCATCGATTTTCAATTATTGGAAAAACACCTTTTGGCTTTAAAAAATGGAGAGTCTATAGAACAGCCTGTATATTCTTTCTTGGAGTGTAATAGAACTAAAAAAACAATTCCCACACTACCAAGGAAAGTAATGATAGTTGAAGGTATTTTAATTATGACCCATCCTGAAATTAGGGATATGTGCGATATTAAAATATTTGTTCATGCGGATACCGACGAACGTTTAATACGCAGATTAAAAAGAGATGTAAACGAACGTGGCTGGAATTTAGATGAGACCTTGCACAAGTACCAATCAATTATAAAACCTATGCACGATCAATTTATTGAGCCAACCAAAGAATATGCGGATATCATAATTCCTAATAATAAATACAATACCGTTGCCGTTGAAATTGTGAAGAGCATTATTAATGAAAAACTAACAGAGGTCTAATGGGTTTAAAAGAGCTTAGACAACGCAAATGGTTCAGGATTATGACCAATATGTATGTATTGGTGCTAACTGCATTTCTAATATGGATGGTTTTCTTTGATACCAATTCATTGTTGATACACTTAGAACTTAAGAAGGAAATCAAAAAATTGGAGAAAACAGAAGATTTTTTGCGCAAGGAAATTGCAAAGGACAAAAAAGTTATTGAAAAATTATCCAACAAAGAAGAATTGGAAAAATTTGCGCGCGAAGAGTATTATCTCAAAAAAAAGAACGAGGAAATATACTTAATAGAATACGAGGATAGTCTTAAACAGTTGAACAAAGACAATTCATACTGATTATCTTTTCTTTGTTTATTATATAAATTTTGGTCCTGATCATTCTTAAACCAATGATTTCAAAAAGTTTAACGCCAAATTAATAGTTTAGCCTTTGTTATTCACCTTGTGTTAACAAAATCCTTTTATTAGCCCCACAAATAATTGTATTTTTACACCCTAACTTACTTTAAATATGGGCAAGATAATTGCTATCGCAAATCAGAAAGGTGGTGTTGGTAAGACAACAACCACAGTAAACCTTGCTGCCTCACTTGGTGTTCTGGAAAAAAAAGTACTTTTAATTGATGCAGACCCGCAGGCCAATGCCACTTCAGGCCTTGGTATAGATGTTGATGGTGTTGAGTTAGGTACTTACCAATTATTAGAGCACACAAAATCTGCCAAGGAAACCATTATTAAAACATCTTCACCTAATGTTGATTTAATTCCTGCCCACATTGACCTTGTTGCCATTGAAATCGAACTGGTAGATAAGGATGAAAGGGAATATATGATGAAAAAGGCCATTAATGAGCTTAAAGAAGACTATGACTATATCTTAATTGATTGTGCTCCTTCTTTAGGGTTACTTACCCTAAATGCTTTAACAGCCTCAGATTCTGTAATCATTCCTATACAATGTGAATATTTTGCCTTGGAAGGGCTTGGTAAATTATTGAATACCATAAAAAGTGTTCAAAAAATACACAATCCTGAGTTGGATATAGAAGGTATGTTACTAACGATGTATGATTCTAGGCTACGACTATCCAACCAAGTCGTGGAGGAAGTGAGAAAACATTTTGCAGATATGGTATTCGATACCATCATTCAACGAAACGTAAGGTTAAGTGAAGCCCCTAGTTATGGTGAAAGCATCATAAAATATGATGCCGCAAGCAAAGGAGCTACGAACTACCTAAATTTGGCCAATGAGGTAGTAAAGAACAATAAGCAGATAGTTTAACATGGCAAAGGCAACAAAGAAACAAGCTTTAGGAAGAGGGCTTTCGGCTCTGTTGAAAGACCCCGAAAACGACATACAATCTGCATCGGATAAAAATGCCGATAAGGTTGTAGGTAATATAATAGAGCTTGATTTAGAACATATTGAGGTAAATCCTTTTCAACCTAGATCTAATTTTAACGATGAATCCTTACAAGAGCTAGCAACTTCCATCAGGGAACTTGGTGTTATACAGCCCATTACGGTGCGTAAACTTGGATTCAACAAATATCAATTAGTATCCGGTGAACGCAGGTTTAGAGCCTCTAAATTAATTGGATTAACTACAGTACCTGCCTATATAAGAATAGCCAATGACCAAGAATCATTGGAGATGGCCTTGGTGGAAAATATACAACGGCAAGACCTTGACCCAATAGAAATTGCCTTATCCTACCAAAGGCTAATTGATGAAATAAACCTTACACAAGAAAAATTAAGTGATAGGGTAGGTAAAAAACGTTCAACAATTGCCAATTATTTACGATTATTAAAACTAGACCCAATTATCCAGACTGGAATGAGGGACGGTTTCTTAAGTATGGGACACGGTAGGGCTTTGGTTAACGTTGAGAATAAAAAAGACCAAATTACCCTTTATGAGAAAATTGTTGGTCAGAATTTATCGGTACGTGAAACGGAAAATGCTGTAAAAGCATACCATTCTTCCGATTCAAAAGTACCTAACAAGCAACAGTCCAAAGTAGAGACACCAAAATTTATTAGTACCGGGGTGAAGGAATTGGCAGATAAACTCTCAGTAGGTGTAAACATAAAATCAACTGGTAAATCTGCTGGGAAAATTACCATCCCATTTAAATCTGAAGAAGAATTTCTAAGAATTAAAAAGTTGATCACGGGTGAATAGACTATTAATCATACCGTTACTTTTTTTTATTTTGTTCCAAACCACCTATTCGCAAGATAAGGAACAAGTATCACCAAAAGACACCACAGCAATAACGCTAAGTACCGATGTGGTTATATTACAAGATACTTTAAAAAGGAAAAAAAAGGAAATAAATCCTTTAGCTCCAAGCAAGGCGGCTTTCTATTCAGCAATAATGCCAGGTTTAGGTCAGATTTATAATAAAAGGTATTGGAAAGTTCCCATTGTTTATGGCGTAATTGGCGGCAGTATCTATGCATATACTTGGAATAATGATAATTATAAGCGATTTAGGACTGCATTTAAAAGAAGACAGGCCGGTTTTACAGATGACGAATTCTATGATATTAACGGGGATAATGTACCTGGACAAGAACCTGACTTAGACGCTGATGATTTAGAGAACCAACAAGAAAGGTTTCAAGAAGATCGTGATTTATGGTTGGTAATATCTATAGCCATGTATGCGCTAAATATAGTGGATGCCAATGTTGATGCGCATTTAAAACAGTTTAATATTGATGATAATCTAGCCATTGATTTTGAACCATATCTAGATTTAAACCCCATTACCAACGACCCCAACTATGGAATGGCACTAACAATAAAATTTTAAAAATGAAGATTGCACTTTTCGGTTACGGAAAAATGGGTAAAATGATCGAGCGTATAGCTCTGGAAAGAAACCATGAAATTGTAGCCAAAATTGATATAGACACCAAAGAAATAAATTTTGCCAATATTGAAGTTGCCATTGACTTTAGTATGCCACAAGCAGCGTTTGGTAATATTACCAAATGTTTGGAAAATAATATCCCTGTTATTTCTGGTACAACCGGGTGGTTAGATAACTATGACGAGGCCGTACATCTTTGTAACCAACATGAAGGCGCTTTTATCTATGCCTCAAATTTTAGTTTGGGCGTGAATATATTTTTTGAGCTTAATGAATATTTGGCAAAAATGATGGGCAACCTTACACAATACAATGTGTCTATGGAAGAAATACACCATACGCAAAAATTAGATGCGCCAAGTGGTACTGCCATTACCTTAGCAGAAGGTGTAATTGCTAATTCTGGGTATAAAGCATGGGAATTAGACAAACAAGAACCAAATACAATTCCAATTACATCTAAAAGAATAGGGACTACACCAGGCACACATATCGTAGAATATAAAAGTGAAGTAGATAGTATTGAGATTACACATACTGCACATAATAGGGAAGGTTTTGCATTAGGCGCAGTTACGGCCGCAGAATGGATTATTGGTAAAAAAGGAGTCTTTACCATGAGAGATGTGTTAAACCTTGGTTAAAAAAAGTAACAATAATAAAACTACAAGACAGATTGATGGTAATGAAACTTTCTTTCCTTAATTGAAACAATCTATAAAACATAAACAATACAATTATGAATGGTACGCAATGGATAATTTTCATTCTTTTAGTTCAGGTGATCCATTTTTTAGGAACATGGAAACTATACGTCAAAGCCGGAAGAAAAGCCTGGGAAGCGGCTATACCTGTTTATAATGCCATTGTGCTAATGCAAATCATTAATAGGCCCAAGTGGTGGGTCATCTTATTGTTTATTCCCATTATTAATCTATTGATGTTTCCGGTAATCTGGGTAGAGACCATTAGAAGTTTTGGAAGAAATAGTCTTTTGGAATCTTGGTTGGTAGTCCTAACATTCGGATTTTATATTTACTATGTAAACTATGGCCTTGATGTAAAACACATTGAAGACAGAAGCTTACATCCTAGGACAGCTCTAGGGGAATGGGTGAGTTCCATAGTTTTTGCTATTGTTGCGGCTACGCTTGTCCATACGTATTTTATTCAGCCTTATGTAATTCCTACAGGGTCATTGGAACGCACCTTAAGGGTTGGCGACTTTCTATTTGTTAGTAAATTTCATTACGGGGCCAGAACGCCAATGACTACCGTTGCGGCACCCATGGTTCATGACACATTACCCATTTTAGGGGTTAAATCTTATTTAAACAAACCACAGTTACCCTATTTTAGGTTACCTGGTTTTACCAAGGTAAAGCGAAATGATATCGTGGTGTTCAGTTGGCCTGCAGATACTGTCCGTAGATTCTTTAAAAAGGAAGCTGGGGTAAAAAAACCGATTGACAAAAAATCCAATTACGTAAAAAGGTGTGTAGGGCTACCCGGGGATTCTTTAGAAGTTCGTGATGGCTATGTTTATATTGATGGCAAACAATTGGAATTGCCAGATAGGGCAAAACCACAATACGATTACATCGTTTACTCCCAAAAAGGGGTTTCTTCTAGATTATTGGAGAAAATAGGCATTACAGACTTTACTAGGAAATACATTTCAAACCCTTTAAATCAAGAACAAGCACAGGCCGTAAACCCATACTTAATGGGTTACAACCAAGCTGAAAACGGACAACTGGAACTTTACACAAAAAGCTCTGGTATTCCTTTAGATGTGATTAAAAAATATAGATTGGCCCTAAAAGAGGTAACCGATCGTGAACGTTTTGTACCCTTAACAGATGATATGGTACAAATCTTAAGGAACGATGCCAGTATAGATTCTGTGTTAAGGCAAATAACGCCTAAAGATAAAAGAGGTGTCAACCTATTTCCACAAAGTGTTGACTACCCATGGAACTATAGTCAAATGGGACCTATTTACATTCCTAAAAAGGGAGCAACCGTTCCATTAAATTTGAAAGTCCTACCACTGTATAAAAAAATTATCCGAGAATATGAGGGTAACGAAATATCAGTGTCTGGAAATCAAATCAGCATAAACGGAAAAGTAGTTGATTCCTATACATTTAAGCAAGATTATTATTGGATGATGGGAGATAATAGAGATCACTCTGAAGATAGCAGGGCTTGGGGCTATGTGCCAGAAAACCATATTGTAGGTACGCCTATCTTTATTTGGATGAGTTTTGACAACTTCACAGAGAGTATCAGTAATTGGAGACCACGATGGGACCGTATATTTACAACTGTCAATGGTGAGGGCGAACCACAATCCTACTTTAAATTTTTCTTAATTGCCCTTGCAGCATACTTTATTGGAAATTATTTCTGGAAACGAAAAAAGGCAAAATAACTTAGTTTTCTATGGTAATTCTGCACCCTGCATACTTTCCAAATAGCTTATTTTTTAGTGCTTTGATTAAGAATGATGTTATTTGGGAAGCTCATGACAACTTTCAAAAACAAACCTATAGAAATAGAGCGTTTATTTGTACCGATCGTGGATTACACATGTTGAGTATACCAATTGTGCATACAAGGGATAAATTGGGAAGACAATTATATCGTGAAGTAAAAATAGATAACTCCTACCCTTGGCAGCGCCAACATTGGAGAACTTTGGAAACTGCCTATAGAACCTCGCCATTTTTTGAATTCTACGAAGATGAGTTAAAATCTTTATATATGAATACGTTCGATTTTCTGTTGGATTTTAATTTAATGACCATACAGACCATATGTGAATGTCTTCAAGTAAAAATGCCGTCTGCAAAGACCGAGGATTACAAAAAAATGTACACTGATAAAGAAGATTTTAGACCCTTGGTAAATGCAAAAGCAACTACTAAGTATAAGCATCCGGAATATACCCAAGTTTTTGGTGATCGCCATAGCTTTATTCCTAACCTTAGCATTTTAGATGTAATCTTCAATGAAGGCCCTAATACCACTGCTTTATTAAATCAAATACGTCTTAGCTAGGTAATAATGCTTCAATTTGGTTTACATTATGGCATTCATTTTATAGTACCTGTTTTAATTGCATTTTTCTTCTATAAAGAAAACCTAATAAAAGTGGCTCTCATCCTATTGGCAGGAATAGCCTTAGATATAGACCATCTTATGGCAAATCCTATTTTTGATCCTGAACGATGTAGCATTAATTTTCACCCTTTACACACCTATTGGGCCCTGAGTATTTATATAGTTATGCTGCTGTTTAAAAAAACAAGAATTTGGGGTATAGCATTTACAGTACATTTAATTGCGGATTTGGTTGACTGCCTATTTATCACCGGATAGTTTAAACGTGGCCATTACCGGCTCGTGATCAGAAAGACTTATTTTAAAGTTTTCATGGGACAATACCTCAAAATCATTGTCGGCCAGTATAAAATCTATTCTTAAAGGAAAATGCCAAAAGTTGATGGTTTTGCCATAACCACTACCCTTTTCTGAGAATGAATCGTTCATATCTCCTTTTATAATTCTATATGCGCTTGAAAACTGAGTATTATTAAAATCCCCCGTGACTATTTTTTTATTGTCGTTAGCATCCGCAATAGCCCGAATCAATCTTGCTTGTTCCTGTTGTTTGGAAAACGAATATGATAGGCGCTTCAATAACTTATTGGATGGCTCTCTTTTAATCATACCTGGTCTAACTTTCAAAGACTCGAGATGTAAATTATATACGCTTACAGTATCCTTATTTATAACTAAATCTGCATATATAGCATGATTAGCACTTTCAGGAAAATCCAAATCATTTTTTTGAATAATGGGAAATTTAGAAAGAATAGCTTGTGAAACATGATCTTTTTTCAAACCTCCTTTAGTAATGAATTGATAAGGATACGCATCAAAATCACCGCTATATGCCCTCCTTATATCAAATTCTTGAAAACATACGATATCTGGGTCTTGGGTTTGTATAAAAGCTAGAATTTTGTCTCCATTCTCCCTTTTTTCGGAATTTTCAAGACCATTAAAACCAAGTGAATTAAATGTTAACACACTAATATCGTCTTCAAGAGTTTTTGAATTTTTAAATCGGAACTCAACAAAAGAACCTAAAGCAAAATACCCTATGATCAATGCAAATAAAGAGGTCCAGATATATTTTCTATTGAAAAATAACCAGTAAAGTAAAAACAAAAAATTACCTACTACCAATACCGGTACGGTAAGGCTTAAAAAAGAAAAAACACCCGAATTTATATAAGGAACCAAACAAGCTAGTAATAACAATAATGCTACTAGGGTATTGATTATAAAAACCAACTTGCTAAAAAATGAAAGTTCCTTCATTTCTATTTTTGGTTGCCGGCCTTAAATAAAAAATCCTTCTCAGCCTTAGAAAGACTTTCATAACCAGATTTACTTATCTTATCTAATATAGCGTCAATCTTTTTCTGATGACTCTGCGTGTCATAATCTATATTGTTTTTTGAAGAGCTACTCGATTTTTGCTTTTTATAAACCGTTTTTAAAGGCGCTTTCTTTTCATTCTTTTTAAAAAGGTTTACAATTCCATCTACAAATTTAGAGAAACCTGCTCCAATATCTTTTCCATTTCGCAGGCTACTGGCATACCAATATCCTAACAAGGCACCCCCTAAATGAGCTAAATGTCCGCCAGCGTTACCACTTGCGGGCAGTTGTATTAAGTCCATCAAAACCACAAACACACCTATGTACCAAAGTTTAACATTGAAAAAAATCACTCGTACCTCTTGGTTAGGTATGTATGTACATATAAATATTAGAATGGCACTGGCACCGGCCGATGCACCAATTAAATATGCATTTACATTAAAAAATGCTGGGAAGATATTGTATCCCAACATAAAAAATCCCCCTCCTAAAATAACACCAAGAAAGTATACATTTAAAAAGCGCCTATTATCAAATAGGTTTAGAAAAATTCTTCCTACAAAATATATCAACAACATATTCCAAAAAAGATGTCCCAGTCCTCCATGGAAAAAAGAATAGGTTACCAAAGACCACGGTTGAACCAAGAAGTCGAAAAAATCATTAGGCAGCTCAAACCATTGCACGATACTATTCTTTGACAGTCCCAATAAAAATGGAAATAGACTATTGATTATAAAAACCACTACGTTTACCGCAATAAGTTTTTCAGCTATGCTTAATCTATTAAACTGATATTTTAAATTTCCTTGTGCCATCTACTAATCCCACCTATTTTGGTTAAACTGGTTCTTTTTCCAGTACCACATCATTAAAAATCCAAAAAGTGCCCCACCAACATGGGCAAAATGCGCAATACCTTGCCCAAAAATTCCGTAACCAGTTACTCCAGAAAATAAATCAAGCGCAATTAAAACAGGAATGAAATATTTAGCCTTTATTGGAATTGGCAAAAATATCAAGAACAGTTCACTATTAGGGTAAGACATCCCAAAGGCTACCAAAACGCCATATATTGCACCAGAGGCACCAACAGCGGGTGTACTAAAGGCACTTAGAAAATTATCAATGGTATCTTTACCTGCTATTGTATACCACTCCTTACTATATTGACCATTAGATATAATCTTAAGTACGTTACTTTCAGTTAACCCAGCATCAACCAGAGCGGTCATCCCTTCATTATAATAGTAATAATTAACCCCAGTATGTATTAGTGCCGCACCTAAACCCGCAGAAAAATAAAAAAATAAAAACTTATTTTTTCCCCACATACGCTCTAAAGGTGAACCAAAAGCAAATAATGCATACATATTAAAAGCAATGTGCATAAAACCACCATGCATAAACATATGTGTCACAATTTGCCAAAGACCAAAATTTTTATTTTTTGGAAACCATAGCGAAAACCATTCGTACATTTGATCACCGTAAAGGCTGGTAGCTACGAAAAATAAAATATTGATTATTAATAAATGCTTAATTGCTTCTGTTATTCTCCCCATTTAAATAAATTTTCGATCTATGTCGTTCTCTGTAATTGTTATATAGGTTGGTTTATTAAACGGACTCAAAGTAGTTTCCTTACAAGCAAACAAATCGTTTACCAAACTTACTTGTGATACTTCATCTAAAATTTCCCCGGTCTTAACGGACAATGTTTTAGCTAAAGTCTTAGCCAGCATATCACTTTGCGAAAAGCTATTATGTGATATTTCCATTTGAAAATCACTTATGAGTTGTTCCATAACCATTTGCACCTCACTCTCTACCACAACAACCGGAACCCCTTTTACCTCAACCATTTCATTCTCCATGATGCCAAAAACAAAACCCACGGCGGTTAAGTTTTCCTTTATCTCTTCAAGTATAGCTAATTCTCCTTTAGTAAACGATAATGATAAAGGAAATAAAAGCTGTTGGCTTACGGCCTCTTTTATCGTAATATTTTTTAAAAATTTCTCATAAAGAACACGTTGGTGCGCCCTGCTTTGGTTTATTACCACCATTCCAGATTTTATAGTGGTTATTATATATTTTTTTCTGAGTTGAAATGTTGTGGTTATCGTCTCTGTTTGATGCTTCTCGTTATCAAAAATAGTACTATTTATGACTTCAGATTCCATTTCAAAAGTACTGGACCTATCTACTAATGGGTTTACAGTCAAACCCTCATATATGTTCTCCCATCCTTTTGTACTGGGTTTGGTGTACGTTCTCTGCTGTACTTTACCACTACTTGTAGTTTCTTGAAAAGGATTAAAAGTTGCATTTACAGATACTGTTGGAGTACTTGCTTCCTTATTTTTAAAATCATAAGGTGTATCTAGATTTAAATCTTGTTCAAAATCAAGGGCCGGTACCACATTAAACTGTCCTAAACTATGCTTAATCGTAGATTTTATATAGGCATACAAGGTATGCTCATCATCAAACTTTACCTCTGTTTTTGTAGGATGGATGTTAATATCAATGGTAGACGGATCTACCTCTAAATGAATGAAATAACCTGGATGCATGCCTTGCTTTATTAAACCATCAAAAGCGCCTAGTATGGCGTGGTGTAAATAAGGACTTTTAATAAACCTGTTATTGGCGAAGAAAAACTGTTCTCCCCTACTCTTTTTAGCAAACTCCGGTTTTTGTATATATCCAGTAATTTTCACTACTTGTGTATCCTCCTGTATTGGCACTAATTTCTCGTTGGCCTTTCTTCCAAAAATGTGAACAATTCTCTTTCTGAAATCGGTACTTGGAAGATTAAAAAGCTCACTACCGTTATTATAAAAACAAAATGAAATCTGGGGATGTGCCAAAGCCACTCTATGAAATTCATCGGCAATATGCCTGAATTCTACTTGATCGGATTTTAAAAACTTTCTCCTAGCAGGAATATTAAAAAAAAGATTTTTCACCAACATAGAGGTCCCTTTTGGAACAACCGCCATTTCTTGGCTAGTTATTTTACTACCCTCTATCTTTATTTGGGTACCTACCTCATCATCTGCGGTACGGGTAGACATTTCTACATGGGCAATAGCAGCTATTGATGCCAATGCTTCACCTCTAAATCCTTTGGTATGTAAGTTGAATAAGTCTTCTGCTTTTTGAATTTTAGAGGTTGCGTGCCTTTCAAAACTTAGACGGGCATCTGTATCGGTCATGCCAATACCGTTATCTACCACTTGTATTAGCGATTTACCGCCATCCTTAACTATTAACTTAATATCGACAGCTTGCGAATCAATAGCATTTTCCAGTAATTCCTTCACTACAGATGCAGGTCGTTGAACCACCTCTCCAGCAGCAATTTGGTTTGCTACATGATCTGGCAATAATCTAATAATATCTGCCATCGTTAGGAAAAGAATATAGAGAGGTCAAAATCTATAATGTAAAGAAAGATAAGGATAAGGACAGAAAGAATAACCAACATCCTTATTTTAAGATTGCGGTCACCTTCCCTTTTTGTATCATCAAATGCGTTAGAAATCTTGTTTTTTAGTCCTCTTTGATTATGTAACGTACTTCTAAATTTATCAAATTTTGGTTCTAGTTTATAAGGATTCCCTTTCCCTTTATCATCATAATACCTTGGGTTATACTCAAACTTCCTGTTACGTCGTAACTTCGTTATTTTACTCAACATTCCCATAATCCCAAAGTTACTTAAAATCAAAAAACAGGCTGTACTGTGAACGCCAAAATTTGTTAACAGTTATCCAAACAAAACCTGTACATGATTTTTTGAAAAAACTTCATGCGCAATAGGATGATAAAAAATAATTGAAGAATAAGATAGTTATTTGCCTAAACTAGCCATTTTTATAGCAGCTATTGCGGCCTCTGTACCTTTATTACCATGTTTTCCACCACTACGATCAATAGCCTGTTGCAGGGTATTATCCGTAAGTACACAAAAAATCACTGGAACATCTGTTTGTACATTCAAATCTTTGATTCCTTGAGCGGTAGCACTACACACAAAGTCAAAATGTTTTGTTTCACCTTGAATAACGGAGCCAATAGCTATTACAGCATCAAAACCACCTTGTTGTATCATTTTTTTACAACCGTATGTAAGTTCAAAACTGCCAGGAACATCCCATTTCACAATATTAGCTGTAGTAGCCCCGCAATCCAACAAAGCCTGTTCTGCTCCCTGGTAAAGTCCGTTCGTTATTTGAGGATTCCATTCAGAAACAACAATCCCAAACCGAAAATTTATCGCGTTTGGGATTGTTGTCTTATCGTAAGCCGATAAATTTTTATTCTCTGTTGCCATTAAGCACCACCTTTTGCCATTCCTATAAACGCATCAATATTTCTAGCTGCTTCAGAATCTTTAAATTCATCCTTAATACGCTGAAAATAATCCAATGCTCTAGAATTTTCTCCCATTTCAATAGCAGTTACACCCGCTTTGAATAAAAATTTAGGCGTTGTATATTGATTACTACTGTGAGCTGCGGCTGCTTCATAATATCCCAAAGCATCTGAAGGTTGACCCAATTGCATAAACGCATCACCAAGACCGCCTTTGGCCAAAGCTCCTAAAACATCATCATCAGATTTAAAATCCTCCAAATAGGTTATTGCCTCTTGGTAGTTGTTCATATTCAAATAGGACATGCCAGCCGAATAGTTGGCAATGTTGGCAGCTTTGGTACCACTGTACTCCTCAATAATATCTAAAAATCCATATTTACCCTCAGCACCTTCCAATGCCAATGTAAATAATGAATCCTTGGCAGTGGTGGCAACCAATGCCTGGTCAAAATATTGTTGTGGATAGTACATCTCATTGGCAGCATTGGTTTCCCTTGGCTTTTGCACAAACTGATTATATGCCAAATAACCCAAAACAGCAATTGCTATAACGCCAATGGCACCTAAAATATAATTCTGATTCTTGGAAACCCACTCTTCAGACCTAGATGCACTTTCGTCTAAGGTACTGAATACCTCTGCCGTTGTACTTTCTTGCTCATCAAATTCTTGAATTTCAGCCTTAGTACTAGGTTTAAATCCTCTTTTCTTATATGTTGCCATCTCTATTTTTATTGGTCGCGCAAAAATAAAGTTTTTATTGAAATCCCATAGTGTATTTATTCGTTATTTTTGGATATTTTAAGCTCATTTTGTCCCATTCGAAATAAAAATTCTAGAATTATTAATGTTTCTAAAAAGTTTATCCCTTGTCAATTATAAAAATTTTGAATCGAAAAATCTTGAATTCGATGCCAAGATCAATTGCTTTGTTGGTGATAATGGAGTAGGAAAAACAAATATTCTAGATGCAATATATCATCTCTCTTTTGGTAAAAGCTACTTTAATCCCGTTTCCTCCCAAAATATAAAACACGATGCTGATTTCTTTGTAATCGACGGACGTTTTGAAAAAAATGATCGGGAAGAAAAAATTGCCTGTAGCTTAAAAAGAAACAACAAGAAAATAATAAAAAGAAATGGTAAACCTTATGAGCGTTTTGCAGACCACATAGGCCTTTTGCCATTAGTAATAATATCTCCGGCAGATCGTGATTTAATTATAGAAGGTAGTACGGTAAGGCGTAAGTTTATTGACGGTGTTATTTCACAATCAGACAAAGAATATCTACAGGCTTTAATAAATTACAATAAGGTGCTAAGCCAGCGTAATGCATTGTTGAAGTATTTTGCCGTAAACCATACTTTTGACGCAAACACACTTGCTGTTTACAATGGACAATTAACCAATTACGGAAAAGTAATATTTGAAAAAAGAACCGCATTCCTAAACGTTTTCATTCCAATTTTCAAAGAACAGTATAAAGCCATTACAGGACAAGCAGAGGATGTAGACATAACCTATGACAGTAAATTATTATCACAAGAATTCAGCAAACTTCTGGTAACGAATTTGGATAAAGACAGAGCATTGCAATATACAAGTGTTGGCATACATAAAGATGATCTTAATTTTACCATATTGGACTATCCCATTAAAAAATTTGGAAGCCAAGGACAACAGAAATCATTTTTAATAGCCTTAAAATTCGCACAATTTCATTTTATGCAAGCCATTTCAAAAACAACACCTATTCTTATTTTGGATGATATTTTTGACAAATTGGATGAAAATAGGGTTTCCCATATCATCTCACTTGTCAACAAAGAAAATTTTGGGCAAATATTTGTGAGTGACACGCATGCAGAACGTACAGAGGATGTTGTAAAAAAAATACACCAGACCTATAAAGTCTTTAAACTGTAATATTGTAATCGATCATTACAATTTTGGATCGTTACCAAGAAAAGGTATTGTCGGATTTCATCGGGACTATAAAAGACATTAAAATTTAAACAGATGAAAAATTGGTTTATTATGTTGCTTACCTTTACCTTAATTTCATGTTCAGAAAAGGTAGCTCAGGAAGATTTAACTCTTATTAATGGATATTGGGAAATAACAAAGGTTATATTACCAGATGGAAACAACAAGGAATATAAAGTAAGCACCAGTATTGATTTTTTTAAGATAGATGGTTTAAAAGGATATCGCAAAAAGGTAATCCCAAAATTTGATGGTAGCTTTGAAACTTCTGATGATGCTGAGTTATTCACTATAAACAGAGGGAATGATTTGTTCCAAATACAGTATAAAAACAATTTGACCGAATGGCAGGAACATATTTTACTATTAAGTGAAGAAAAACTAGTACTGGCCAATGGTGAAGCCCAATACCATTATAAACGTTTTGAACCTATAAACATCACCTTATAATGCCAAAAAGAGAAAATGATAAAGTAAGTATGAAAGATGCCCTTTCGGCATTTATCCAAAAAAACAATCTACAAAACGGTATGGATAAAGTGGATGTTAGGACTGCATGGTCCAATGTAATGGGTAATGGCGTACAAAATTATACTACCTCTATAGAACTAAGACAAAATACCTTATTTGTAGCACTTTCCTCATCTGTACTTAGGGAAGAATTAAGTTTAGGCAGCTCCAAGATAATTCAAATGCTAAATGAGGAATTGCAAAAAGATTTAATAAAAAAGTTAGTATTAAGGTAATAACGCTTAAACTATACAATACAAAAAAGACCAGGCTTTTCGCACTGGTCTTTTTTGTATATAAACGTTTAACTTCTAGTAAATTTCCCTTCCTGAGAAATGAAAAGAACCTTCTATAGCGGCATTTTCATTACTATCAGAGCCATGCACAGCATTTTCGGCTATATCAGTTGCAAATAATTTCCTAATAGTACCTTCAGCAGCTTCAGCAGGGTTTGTAGCCCCGATTAAAGCTCTAAAATCCTCAACGGCATTTTCTTTTTCTAAAATTGCCGCTACTATAGGACCCCTAGTCATAAAAGTCACCAATTCACCAAAAAACGGACGTTCCTTGTGAATGGCATAGAACTCTTGTGCATCCCTAAGGCTTAGTTGGGTATATTTCATAGCTACGATTTTAAATCCAGCCGAAGTTATCTTTTCCAAAATAGCCCCTATATGCCCATTTTCAACAGCATCTGGCTTAATCATCGTAAATGTTCTATTTGTACTCATTTTCTTAAATTTTGGGCAAAAATACGTTTTTCCTTAGAATCCACAATTTTTAAGAAGAGTGTTGCGGCATTCTAACTACCATAAAATTCTCTCCTGTCAAATTAAATAATAAAGTATTGAAAGTGAATTATTATGTTTTTTTACAATTTCCAATACATCTAAATTCAAAATTAAAACTTTGGGCTTAAAGCTTATAGTATTAAATTGTATCTTTGCCCGCATGAATTTTGAGCACATAAATGCACTTAAAAAGCTACTCTCAACTCCCAGGAAAATAGCAATTATACCGCATAAAAATCCTGATGGAGATGCCATTGGCTCTACCTTGGGTTTATGGCATTACCTTGTAAACGAAGGTCAAACTGCCACCATAGTTTCTCCAAATGATTTTCCGAAATTTTTAAAATGGATGCCCGGTGCAGATAAAATTTTAAATTTTGAGAGGCATAATAAAGAAGCAAAGAGAACTATTGAAGAGGCTGATATTATTTTTACCTTAGATTTTAATCACCTTGGCAGGGTTGGGCAAATGGCTGATAGTTTGGAACAAGCCAATGCTATTTTTGTAATGGTAGACCACCATCAAGAACCATCTGACTATGCCATGATTATGTATTCTGATGTAACCATGAGCTCAACCTGTGAAATGGTATACAATCTAATTTCCTTGTTGGATGGTTTAGATCATATTACTCCTGAAATAGCCAATTGTATTTATACGGGCATCATGACAGATACCGGTTCATTTAAATTTAAGTCTACCACTAGTCATACACATAGGGTTATAGCAGATTTAATGGATAAAGGTGCAGAAAATACAGAGATACACCACAAAATATATGATACTAATTCTCCCAGCAAGTTGCACCTCTTGGGATGTGCTCTTAAGAATATGGTAATATTAGAGGAATATAGCACTGCCTATATCACTTTAAGTCAAGAAGAATTAGATCTTTACCACTATGAAAAAGGGGATACCGAGGGTTTTGTAAATTACGGTCTTACTTTAGACGGAATACGGTTTGCAGTAATTTTTATTGAAAACAAAGAAGAAGGTATTATTAAAATTTCTTTCAGGTCTGTTGGCGATTTTTCTGTAAACGAGTTTGCTCGAAAATTCTTTGAAGGGGGTGGACATAATAATGCCGCAGGGGGAAAAAGTGACAAAAACATGGAAGAAACAACCAGCTATTTCAAATCATTATTACCTCAATACAAAATAGCTTTAAAACAATGAAAAAAGGACTATTAATCCTTATTACATTACTGGTTTGTTGTTGTAAAGGGCCAGAACCCAGAAAACCGGTACAGCGAAAAAGTGGTAGTTTTTTTAAAGCTTCGGTAGAAAGAAGCAAGAAACTATTAGAAAATGAAGAAAAACAAATTCTACAAATTATAAAGAAAGATTCTTTAAAGCATTACACACATAGCTCTGCAGGTTCCTGGTACCACTACCTAAGCGTAAACGACACTACCGACTATACCCCACAAACAGATGATTTAGTTGTAATGACCTACAATTTGTTAAGCTTGGATAATGATACGATATACTCACAATCTGAAATTGGAATTGTCACGTATAAAGTAGATAAGCAAGAACTGTTTCAAGGCTTACGTGACGCTGTTAAACTATTAAAAGAAAAGGAAAAGGCAACATTTTTGTTTCCTTCATCTTTAGCGTTTGGTTACCATGGTGATAACAATAAAATTGGCACTAATGTTCCAATAAAATCAACTATATCCATTTTAAAAATCGAGAAAAATCAAAATAACATCGAAAATTAAATTTAAAACTATGATCAAGAGAATATATGTGGCCATGATCTTTGCATTAGCATTGGCAAGCTGTAAAACAAGTAAACGGGCAGACTTAGGAGATGGTATTTTTGCAGATATCAAAACAAATAAAGGCGATATCATTGTTAAGTTAGAACACGAAAAAACCCCGGTTACCGTAGCAAATTTTATTTCTCTTGCCGAAGGAAAAAACCCGTTTGTTAGCGAAAATTACAAAGGTAAAAAATACTATGACGGACTAACATTTCATAGGGTAATGAAAGATTTTATGATTCAAGGTGGTGATCCAACCGGTACGGGGAGTGGTAATCCAGGATACAAATTTATGGACGAGTTTAATGATTCTTTGGTACACAGCAAAAAGGGAATACTCTCCATGGCCAATGCAGGACCAACCACTAATGGTAGTCAGTTTTTCATAACACATGCACCAACTCCTTGGCTAAATGGAAAACATACTGTATTTGGTGAAGTCATAGAAGGAATGAGTGTTGTAGATTCTATAGCAAACGTGCCAACTGCAGCTGGGGACAAACCCATTGACAGTGTTAAGATGAGTACCATAGAAATCATTAGAAACGGAAAGGAAGCCAGGCGCTTTGATGCTGTAAAAGTAATGACCGAGTATTTTGACAATGAGGAAGAGAGGCTAGCTGCCATTGAAAAAGAAAAGGCAGAACAGCAGGCAAAAATAAATGCCATGAAAGGTGAGTTAGCCGCAGAAATTGCAGCTCAAAAAGAACAAGCAAAAACATTGGTATCTGGACTTAAAGTTTTGGTTTTAAATGAAGGGGATGGTGAAAAACCAAAAATAGGTCAAAAGGTATTTGTAATGTACGCTGGTTATTTAAACGATGGTACCTTGTTTGACAGCAACTATGAAGAAGTTGCACAGAAATATGGGAAATATGATGAGCGAAGGGCTCAAGGTGGTGGCTATATGCCCGTTCCAATGGATTATAGCCCAGAATCTAGATTAATTGCAGGTTTTAGAGAAGGTTTACTAACTATGAAAGTTGGAGACAAAGTTCGTTTGTTCATACCACCCCATTTAGGCTATGGTGAACAAGGTGGTGGTCCTATCCCGCCAAATGCTGATTTGGTATTTGATGTAGAAGTTACTGGGATACAGGAATAACATTCTAATAATGAATAAAAAGCCCCATTTAAAATATAAATGGGGCTTTTACTTTTTATACATTTATGGTGTGTTTTGAAGTATGGCCAACAAAAATTCCCAAAATTTCTGAACCGATCTTATACTTACCCTTTCATCTGGTGAGTGTGCCCCTTTAATTGTTGGTCCAAAACTTATCATATCCATATCTGGATAATTTTGTCCTAAAATACCACATTCCAATCCCGCATGGCAGGCCACTACCCTAGGCTCTTTTTTAAAAAGTTCAGTATAAATTTGTTTTAAGCCCGCCAAAATTTCTGAATTAGGATTTGGTTTCCAACCAGGATACGAACCTTTGAAATACACCTCAAATCCTGCCAATTCAAAAACAGATTTTAAGGAATTTGCTAAATCCATTTTAGCAGAATCTACGGATGACCTGGTTAAACAAGCGATTTCTATTTCTCCATCTTTTACACTGACCTTTGCAATATTGTTTGAAGTTTCTACCAAATCTTGAATGGAGGCACTCATTGCATAAACACCATTTTGGGCAGCATAAATACTTCGTATAAGCTTACTTTGTACGCTTAATCCCAACACTTTTTTAGCTGGATTACATGGCTGAATAGAAATCTCCAGCTTAGGTTCCATTATTGCTAGTTCCGTTTTAATTTCAGCACTTACCTTTTCTAGTTCAAATAGAAAATCAGCTGCTTGTGTTTTAGAAATATTAATGGCGCATCTGCTTTCCCTTGGAATCGCATTTCTTAATCCACCACCTTCCAACCAAGCTAACCGCATATTATATTTACTACCAACAAAAAGTAACCTGTTCATAATTTTATTGGCATTACCAAGTCCCTTATGTATGTCCATACCACTATGACCACCATTTAAGCCGCTTATAGTAATAGCATACCCAATATCGCCGAAGGAGGATTTTTTTTCGTTATAAGTCCTAACAGCAGTCACATCAATACCACCAGCGCAACCTATATCAATTTCATCATCTTCTTCAGTATCCAGGTTCAATAATATATCTCCCTTTAATAGACCTCCTTTTAGTCCAAAAGCCCCTGTCATTCCTGTTTCCTCATCAACGGTAAATAGAGCTTCTAGTGGTGGATGAGAAATATCATTACTTTCCAAAAGTGCCATAATAGCGGCTACTCCCATACCATTATCAGCACCTAATGTGGTTCCTTTGGCCTTTACCCAGTCATCCTCAACATACATTTCAATTCCTTGGGTATCAAAGTCAAACTCCGTATCCTTGTTTTTTTGGTGAACCATGTCTAAATGACTTTGCAACGTTATCATTTTTCTATCCTCCAAGCCTATTGTTGCAGGTTTTCTTATAATAACATTACCTACGTCATCGGTGAAAGTATCCAGTCCCAAAGATGTTCCAAAATCCATCATAAACGCTATAACCATTGCTTCTTTTTTAGAAGGTCTTGGTATTGCATTTAGCTTTGAGAAATTTGACCAAACCATTTTTGGTTCCAATTGCAATAGCTCTATATTCATACTTATGATATTATCATTCAAAAATACATACGGAAAAAGGATTTCACTATTTTTGAAGCAATGAAGATGAACTTAAAAACAGGTATTGCTGTTTCATTGATACCACAAATTATCCTGGTGAAATGGTTAGGCAACTATCCCGGGATTATAGAAAAATATTACAGTTTGGGTGTCTATCCCAAAGTTTCATCTTTTTTTAGAATGATGTTTGGTTGGATTCCATTCTCCATTGGTGATATACTCTACTTTTCTCTCACCATTGTAGCCATTATTTATGGCTATAGAAATCGTAAATTTATCTTTAGCAATAAGATTTCTTTTATAAGGGATGTTACAATGGTATTATCTATTGCTTATTTTACGTTTCACCTTATGTGGGGTTTTAATTATTACAGGGAGCCTCTATCCAAAAAATTGGATCTATCAGAAGCTAAAGACTATGAAGAGTTGGTTATATTCACCGAAGCATTAATAAGCAAGACCAATCAACTACAAAAACAACTAACAGGGGACTCACTACTAAGAGTTGAAATACCATATTCCCAAAATGAAATATTTGATAAAACCATTGATGGATATAAGGAATTATCGAAGCAATACGACTTCTTAAGTTATACCAAACCAAGTATCAAAACTTCTTTTTTCAGTACCGGATTAACCTATATGGGTTATGCCGGTTATCTTAATCCGTTTACAAACGAGGGGCAAGTTAATGGGGTATTGCCCAATTTTAGATTTCCAATAGTTACTGGTCATGAGATTGCCCACCAACTTGGATATTCAGCAGAAAACGAGGCCAATTTCATTGGTTATTTAGTGACAGCCAACTCGTCTGATCTTTATTTCCAATATGTAGCATATGCTTATGCTTTGGGGTATTGTTTAAGCGATATAAGAAGAGGTGATGTTACTGTTTTTGATAAAATGTTCGATAGTCTTCATCCTGGAGTTAAGGAGAACTTTAAGGAAATGTCAGTATTTTGGAGTAAATATGAAAATCCAATGGAACCCGTTTTCAAATCGATTTTCAACTCGTTTCTTAAGGCAAACAATCAATCACAAGGCATAAAAAGTTATAATGCGGTCGTATCCTTACTGGTAGCTTACCATAAAAAATATCCTTTAGAATAAACCAAAAAGAATCCCTTGAAGTGGAAGCTTTCCACAATATGAAGCTGAACATGAATGCTATTATTGAATTGACTACATATTGCCAGATAACTCGGCGATTACGCATTTCAAATACGATGATAAATCTACCAACGGTTTAAGAGAAACTAGTTTTGGGGTGGTTTTAACTCTAACATTCAAGATTGCATTGCTTAGGAAACAGTTGTACTTGTTGTCTTTCTTAAATGGTGATAGAACAAATACTAAAAGGAATTGGAGACCAGTCGGCACCGTATTTCTTACTTTCCAAAAGGATAATTAAAAAACAGTATTTAAAAAAGCTTAATTTAAAATCGAGCTTTTTATCAGTATTCCCATTATGGGTTTTTCATCGCAAACTTGCCCCCAAAATAGGCCATTGGAATATATGCCACTAAGATATCCAGAGCATTAAACCAGATAGGACCGTCTAGCATATACACGTTTACAGAACCTCCTATCAAAAAAAACACCCCAATAATGATGGCCATGGTCATCTTACGACTCGCGGCAATTTTAGCGGCTATAAAAGCCCCAGAAAAAGTACCGATAGCATGAGCTAAAAACGGAAAAATAAAATGTTTAGGCTCAAACAAATGCATGGTTTCCTTTAACCCATCCATAGTCGTGATATCACCACCTTCTGGCGGCGGAATAATACTACCGCTAATCATAACAATGAACATATTTACAATACTACCAACAATTACACCTACTATAACCGCAATTATATTTTTAAGTACCGGATTCATAATCAATTAATTATTGATTCAGTTTTTACTTGAATTCTATTATACCTCAACAAGTTAACTTATTTTTTCAACATTTATATATGCCCGTAGCGTTTTCAAAAAAACGGATAGCACCAATTAGTAAGGGACAAAATGTGCACCTCAAAAAGGAACATAAGTTACGCACTCGCCTATTTCATATTGCTTATCACGTGGACTCAAACAAACAAATCCGTCTGCTTTTGACAGGCTTGTTAAATCTCCGGAGCCATTTTCTACAACGGGAAGAGCGTGTAACTCATTGTTTTCCCAATGTGCCTTCACCTGTATAAATCTAGTTAAAAGAGGGGAAATTAGTAAATCGAAGGCAAGCTTAATGGTATTAGATGTTATTGGTATATTCCAAGAAGTGTGCAACCAAGGTAAAAAGTAAAGATGATAATTGGCAAAGGTGGAGACTGGATTTCCAGGAAAAGAAAATATAACAGTTTTTAGCTCTTTATGCACGCCAAACCAAAATGGTTTCCCTGGTCTTTGTGCCACGCGATGAAAAATTTTTTCCACTCCCAAACTTTCCATGACCTCCGGGATAAAATCAAATTTACCCTTAGATACCCCTCCACTCAATAGAAGAACATCATTCGCTTTCAGGGCTTTTTCTAAACCGATTTCAATACTACGCTTATCATCCTTTAAATGTAAGGAAGATGCTTCAATCATAGTTAAGGCAAGGGAAGCTTGCAAGGTAATACTGTTCGATTTTCTAATTTGATGCGGTTCTGGTACCACTTCAATATCCACCAATTCATTTCCTGTTGCTATAGCACATATTTTAGGATTCTTTTTCACCATTACCATGTGCTTACCAACAGATGCCATAACACCTATTTCTGCGGGTGATATTTTTACCCCTTCTTCCAATATTAAGTTACCCTTTACCTCATCACTTCCTTGGTAATGGATATTTTGTCCTTCATAAACCTCTTTAGTAATGGTTGCATATCCATCAGCAATTACCAAATGTTCGTACATGATTACCGTATCGGTATTTTCTGGTACAACTGCCCCAGTCATGACCTCCAAACAAGATGAAGCATTTATCAACTTTTGTTGTGGCATTCCGGCACTTGCAACACCTTCTATCTTAAATTTAGCATTCCCTTGATTAAAAGCCTTAAATTGAATGGCAATTCCATCTTTAGTGGCCCTATTAAATGGAGGGAAATCACGGTCGGCATTAATTGGTTCGGCCAATACCCGTCCCACACTTTTTAATAAGGGAATTTGTTCCACTCCCAAATCCAAGGAATGTTCCACAACGTATTTTATGGCTTTTTGAAATGTTATCATAGCAATAAATATAAAGAATATCAAAGCAGGTTAAATTACTTATTAGCATATTGAATTTTATATATACCCTTATTATAGGAGTTGTAATCCATTTACTAAAAGCACCCTAATCCCGACTATAAAAACCAGCAGTGCAGTTACCCTTTTAATACTATTTGCAGAGAGTTTTTTTAGACTGATACGAATACCTAATTGACCTCCAAAAAATACGGCAATCACTAAATACATAGTTTCTACCCAAGGCAAACTAAGCGAATCGGCCAAAACCAGACCAGCTAAGCCAGATATAGAATTGACTAAAATAAAGAAACTGGCTAAAGCTGCTATTTTAATAGCCTTGTCCCATTTTAAATGATTTAGTATGGGTGCCAAGAAAATACCACCACCAATACCTACAAGACCTGACAAAAAACCAATACCCGAACCTAACAAATAGCTGATAAATTTTGGATACTGTTTAGTCTCTTGTTTTGTTGTTTGAACCGAAAATGTCTGAAGTGCCAAAAACAAAGCTGATAATAGTAATGACACACCTAAAATAACGAAGAATATATTTTCCTTTAAACGAAATGAAGCGCCGATAAATGCCAAAGGAATGCTGGTTATTACAAATGGCACAAAGTCCTTTAGTTTAGCATGCCCATTTTTAAAATACAGGTATGTACTGCCAGAAACGACAATAAGGTTACAAACTAAAGCTATGGAACGGATAACAAAAAAACTTGAAAGAAATAGTGTTAATAATGCCAAATAACTAGAGCCCCCACCAAATCCTACTGAGGAATACAAGGTTGCTATGATAAAGAAACCAAAACACAGGAGCAACAAGTTCTCAATGGGTATTTGCATAGGAATTTATCTGGTTCATACCGCCAACTACATTAATAAATTCCGATTTTGGAAATAGTTCTTGCAATAAAAGTATTGCCTTTTGACTTCTAATACCTGATTGACAAATAAGATAAACTGGCTTGGTCAAATCAATACTATCGGTATGATCTTTTAAAAGATCCAAAGGAATATTTTTGGCTCCTTTTAAATGACTGTTTTTAAATTCTTTTCTAGAACGAACATCTATCAATTCCAAATCATTATCTACCAGTATATGATTAAATGCAATTGCCTCTACAGATTTTATAGGGACATCGCATTGAAAATCATATGATTTAGCCAGTGCTCGTATATTTAAATTTTCTAGCTTCACATCAAACTTTATTCTTTGTACACGCTGTGTAAGTCCATCGTAAAGCAATACTATTCCAGAAAGTACATCCCCTATTCCAGCAATTACCTTTACAGCTTCCAAAGCCTGTAGATTCCCGATAATGCCTGGCAAAATACCTAAAACACCATGCTCATTGCAGTTTGGCACTTCATTAGGCTTTGGCATTGTTGGGTACAAACAACGATACGTTGGTCCATTATTGAAATTAAAAACGCTCACTTGGCCTTCAAATCCATGCAACGCGCCATACACCAAGGGCTTTTTTAATACAACACAAGTATCGTTCACTAAATATCTAGTAGGAAAATTATCAGAAGCATCCACAACCAAATCATACTTTTCAATAATTTCCAAAGCATTGGAGGTATTTAAAAAAGTATGATAAACATGAATTGAGGTAGATGAATTTTGTGCTTTTAGCTTTTCCTTGATTGCGGCCACTTTAGATTGCCCAACTTGTTTTTCCGTATAAATAACCTGGCGGTGTAAATTAGAAATAGAAACGGAATCATTATCTACTATTCCCAAAGTCCCCACACCCATAGCGTTTAAATACATCAATACCGGTACTCCTAAACCACCAGCGCCAATAACCAATACACTTGCCTTAGCTAACTTAGCCTGACCTTCTTCCCCAAAACCCTTTAAGATGGCCTGTCTTTGGTATCTTTCTTGGTTCATATTGCCAATTTTTGCAATACCTTCTCATAATCCGATTGTGAATTGGCATTGGTCAAGACTTCTTTCCTCTTCGGAAACACCAATTTAATGTCATTATCAATAAGAAATTTACGTGGGCAGGTACCATTGCCGGCTTCCAAATACGTTGATGAAGCTTCAAATGACATTGGTTCCCAAATTGCACATAAGGGTTCTGGTAGTGGATTATCCTTATCGGCAAAAGCGGTTGCCATTTTTGTATTGTCCCTTTGAGCAATCAACTCCTCTACTGCTTGTTTATCCATTAAGGGCAAATCACAAGCCAATACTAACCATGCCACATCTGGATATGCTTTATGCGCAGAAAACAGACCATTATATGGCCCTTTGAATTTGTTTTCATCAACAATTACATCAAAATTGGCTACTTCGTTCTCTTGGTCGTCCCTTATGCTTAAAAACGCCTTATCACAAACCGATTCTAATAACCGATAAAGATATTCACGTTGGGGAACACCATGGTATGTAATTAGGCCTTTATCCTGGCCCATACGTGTACTCTTGCCTCCAGAGAGGACCAAACCAAATATTTTAACGTTGGAAGTCATTTTTACCACCTGTTTTTTGCTCCAGTTTAACTTCTGTGATTACAATATTATGGGACAATGCCTTACACATGTCATAAATGGTCAACGCCGCAACAGTAACCCCTGTTAGGGCCTCCATCTCAACACCGGTACGTTCATTACATTTAACGGTACATTGAATATCAAAGGCATTATTTTGCGGAATAATTTCAATATTAATTTTAGATAGGTTTAATTGATGACATAATGGAATTAATTCCGATGTTTTCTTTACCCCTTGAATACCTGCAATTACTGCTGTTTGAACTATGCTTCCCTTTTTTCCTAAAAAATCTTGGGCTGCCAATAATTTAAAAACAGCTGTGGGAAAAAGTACCCTCCCAGATGCAACCGCCATTCTTGTTGACGCAACTTTTTCGGAAACATCTACCATTTCTGCATTGCCCTCAGCATTTATATGTGATAGTTTTTGATCCATTATCCTCCAATTGAAGTCATAGAATTTGAAAACACCCCCTTATATTTTTCTTGCGCTTCAAATCCTGTTTTTGACCTTTTTCCTATAGCATCCAATACTTCCAATTTTATATTTTCTTCAGAATTTGGACCACGCATTATTTCCCTTAAATTGACACTTGCCTTGGCATACAAACAGGTTATAACATCTCCTGTTGCCGAAATACGCAAACGGTTGCAGCTACCGCAAAAAGTACGACTAAAACTAGGTATTACACCAAAAGTGCCTTTATAGCCAGGGATTTTATAGTTGATTGATGTTGATGTTTTTGGCGAGTCCAATTTGTAATAATTGGGATGTGCCTCTTTAATATGTTCCAATATTTTCTTGTAATCCCAAGCAATGGTCTGAAAAGACTTAGAACCACCATTAAACGGCATTTCTTCCAAATACCTTACAGATACATTATAATGCTTTGCCAAATCCAATATGGGCAATATATCTTGCGTATTCTGACCATCCAAGGCAATAAAATTAATCCGTACATTAAAGCCTTCAGAAATTAAACGTATTAGGTTATTATGCACAGTGTCATACTGGTCCCTTCTAGTTATGCGTTCAAAAGTAGCCCTATCAATAGCATCCAGACTAACATTAATATTTTTTATACCAAGCTCCTTTAATTCATTAATATAAGGGCCCACCAAAGTGGCATTAGTCGTTACCGATATATCTTTTAAACCTTCAAGATCTGCCAAATATCGTAAAAGCACCATAAGGTCCTTACGTACAAATGGTTCACCACCGGTTATCCTTATTTTATCAATACCCTGTGAGACTAAGATATCTGACAACCTACAAAGTTCATCAATCGTAAATAAATTGTTGTTTTCAGCAAAGTTGATACCCTCTGACGGCATACAGTAATTACAACGTAGATTACAACGATCTGTGACGGCTAACCGCAGGTAATTTATGGTTCTATTATGATTGTCAATTAGCATAAATAATTTAATCCTAGTTTAAAATAAATGTTTAAGCTTCTCCTAAGAACTACCCGAACTTTATGGATGGGCAGATACCCATACTGATTTATCCTTAAAAATTTCCTTTTTCCAAATAGGAACGGTGTTTTTAAGGGTATCAATCATAAACCTACAGGCCTCAAAACATTCTGATCGATGTGGTGAGGATGCACCTACAATAACAACGGGTTCCTCTACTTCTTTTTTACCAACAGCATGTTTTATCAAAACCTTGTTTAACGACCATTTCTCCAAAGCCTGTTCTGCGATTTTGTCCATTTCCTTAATGGCCATTGTTTTATAGGTTTCAAACTCCAAAGCGATAACTTCTTGGTTATTTGTAAATTCCCTAACAGCACCTATAAATACACATATTCCACCACTTTTAGGGTCGGACAACTCGGCATACGCCAAACCACAGTCAATATCATCAACTATTTCAATAATTTTTTTCATTATCCTCCGCTTACTGGTGGCATTATAGCCACCTCATCGTTCTTAGTCAAAGGTACGTCATCTGTAGCATATTCACTATTTACGGCAACTGCTAAAGATGTTAGTTTAGAAAATTCAGGATAGGTTTCCATCAAATTCTTTTTTAAAGCACCCACAGAACTAGGTAAATTGGTCGGTGATGTAAAAGCTATTTGTGATGCCCCAACAATATCTTTGGCAATTCCAAAAAAAAGTACTTCCATAAATTTACAAACTTGTATTTTTTTAGAAATCCAATTTAGGAAAAGTTAAAGGGACATCCTATTTGAAGATGTATTTTTAAGATAAATTAAAGAGAATTGCACACATATAACTACTTTCCAAACCGAAAACTATTTCATAAAACCAATTGCGATAAAAATAGTTGACAGATTAGACTATTTTTGTTTCAATGTATTTGAAAAAACATATCAGCAGTGTTCAAAATCCTTTGATCAAAAAAGCCCTATTGCTTAGGGATAAGTCCAGGGAGCGCAAGAAAACCGGACAGTTTATTTTAGAGGGAAAACGGGAGTTGGAAATTGCCCTTAAAGCCAATTATACAATAAACACGGTGTTATATTGTGATACATTGGTTGACATCTTAGAGATTAAAAAAAAATTACAGCTTAAAGAAACCGTTTCGCTGATATCCGTTTCTATAGAGGTTTATCAAAAAATAGCTTATAGAGATAGTACTGAGGGTATTGTGGCCATTGCAAAAGTAAAAGAACATGATATCGCCAACCTAAAGACAGTAAACAAAAATCCTTTGATTTTAGTTGCCGAGGCACCTGAAAAACCTGGGAATATTGGTGCTTTACTTCGTACAGCGGATGCTGCAAATTTAGATGCTGTAGTAATTGCGAATCCAAAGACAGATCTATACAACCCTAATATTATTAGGTCTAGTGTTGGCTGTGTTTTCTCAAGAAATATTGTAACTGCCAGTACTTCTGAAATTATCGGCTATTTAAAGAATAATAATATCGCAATATATTGTGCGGCACTATCCGCTTCCAAAGATTATACTGATGTAAATTTCAAAAAATCCTCAGCTATAGTAGTGGGTACGGAAAGTACTGGATTAAGTGATGAATGGTTGTCCAATTCAAATCAAAATATTATCATTCCCATGGAAGGTGCAATAGATTCCATGAACGTGTCTGTATCAGCTTCAATACTTATATTTGAAGCTAAAAGACAGCGAAAGTCAATCTAGCCGCTATGGCAAACTTGAATCTTAAGTCTTTAATTCCACTGAATTTTATGGGTAATCAACCACTTATTTTTATTTGTATAGTTTCAATTTTAATAGGTGAATACCTTTTGGCCACGGTGCTGAACTATTTAAATTCCAAACGTTTCAATGACCCTATACCTGAGGAGCTACAAGATATTTATAATACAGAGGAGTATAACAAATCACAACAATATAAAAAAACAAATTATAGATTTGGATTATTAACATCTACATTTTCGTTGGTATTAATACTAAGCTTTGTAGTTTTAGGAGGTTTTAAAGAAGTCGACAATTATGTTGCCAACACATTTGAAGCCCCATTGTTACAATCACTGTTGTTCTTTGGAATAATTATGATAGGAAGTGATCTATTAAGCACGCCACTTGCTTATTATCAAACCTTTATTATTGAAGAAAAGTTTGGTTTTAATAAAACAACGGTTAAAACATTCTTTTTGGATAAAATTAAATCTTGGGCAATGATCATTGTTATTGGAGGCATTATTCTTTCATTGGTATTTAAATTCTACCAATGGGCTGGTACAAATTTTTGGTGGTACACATGGATTTTAGTTGCTGCTTTTATCTTGTTCATGAATCTTTTTTATAGCAAGTTAATTGTACCGTTATTCAACAAACAAACACCTTTGGAAGATGGTGAATTAAAGTGGAAAATAGAATCCTATGCTAAAAAAGTAGGATTTGAACTTCAAAACATCTTTGTTATAAATGGTTCTAAAAGATCTACAAAAGCAAATGCTTACTTTTCTGGTTTTGGAAAAGAGAAGCGGGTCACGTTATACGACACACTAATCAATGATTTAGAAGATGAGGAAATAGTTGCAGTCTTGGCCCATGAGATTGGTCATTATAAGAAAAACCATATTGTTTTTAATCTCATCATCTCTGTTCTATTAACAGGGTTTATGCTTTTTCTTTTATCTTTATTTATCAATAATCCTTCGATAAGCATGGTGATTGGTGTAGAGAGACCAAGTTTCCATGCCGCATTAATTGGTTTTGGAATACTTTACAGTCCAATTTCTGAGTTTACTGGCCTGTTAATGAACTATATATCAAGAAAATTTGAATATCAAGCGGACAACTTCGCAAAATATACCTTATCCGCATCGCCCTTAATCTCATCGTTAAAAAAGTTGTCAAAAAATAGTTTAAGTAATCTTACTCCCCATCCAGCTTATGTTTTTATGAATTATTCGCACCCCCCGCTGATCAATAGAATCAGAAATTTAAAGGCATAATTTTTGTTGTACAACAGTTAGGATTATACTAACTTTAATCTAGTATGACACAAATAACATTAGAGGAAGAAAACAAACTTATTGCACAGCAATACAAAGAATTACTCCGTATTAGTTATCAGAACCTAACAGATGATGACAAAAAGCTTATACGTAGCGCATTTGAAGTTGCTGTAGACGCGCATAAAGACCAACGTAGAAAATCTGGTGAGGCCTATATCTTTCATCCCATATCGGTTGCCAAGATTGTTGCCTCTGAAATTGGTTTGGATGCGGTTTCCATTGCATCGGCACTTCTTCATGATGTTGTTGAGGATACTGCTTATACCTTAGACGATATTGATAGAATATTTGGTGAAACGGTGGCTCGTATAGTAGATGGACTTACTAAAATATCGCACTTAAAAAAGGATATGAACATCTCCCAACAAGCGGAGAATTTTAGGAAGATGTTACTTACGTTAAATGATGATGTTAGGGTTATCATAATTAAAATAGCGGATCGATACCATAATATGCTCACCATGGATTCCATGCCAGAGCATAAACAGGTTAAAATCTCGTCCGAAACATTATATATCTACGCACCTCTTGCGCATAGAATAGGCCTTTACAATATTAAAACAGAGTTAGAGGACTTAAGTCTTAAGTATACTGAGCCAGAGGTTTACCATGATATTAAAAGTAAAATTGAGGAGAGCAAAGAAGAACAACAAGCGTATATTGACGCATTCTCTGGTATAATTGATAATTCCTTAGAGAAAGAAGGCTTAAACTATATCATTAAGGGAAGGATGAAATCTATCTTTTCCATGCGTAGAAAAATGAAAGCGCAAAACGTAACTTTTGATGAAATCTATGACAAGTTTGCCATTCGGATTATTTACAAGTCGGATGCCAAGAACGAAAAATTCTTAGCCTGGAAAATCTATTCTATAGTTACAGACCACTTTACCCCTAATCCTGTTAGATTAAGGGATTGGATTTCCTCACCAAAATCTACTGGTTACGAAGCATTGCATATTACCGTAATGGGGCCAAAAGGGAAATGGGTAGAAGTACAGATCAGAAGCGAAAGAATGCATGAAATTGCAGAAAAAGGATATGCCGCACACTTTAAATATAAGCATGGTGATCAAAAAGAACAAGGCATTGAGGTGTGGTTGAACAAATTACAAGAAGCTCTGGAAAATGCCAACACCAATGCGGTTGATTTTGTTGAGGAATTTAAATTGAATTTATATTCAAAAGAAATTTTTGTGTTCACGCCAAAAGGGGAGTTAAAATCCTTGCCAAAAGGTGCCACTCCCTTAGATTTTGCCTTTAATATACATACAGAGGTAGGTATGCGCACAAGAGGTGCAAAAGTTAATGGTAAATTAGTACCGTTAAACACCACTTTAAGTAGTGGTGATCAGGTAGAAATCATAACATCGGACCAGGCAAAACCTAATCAGAACTGGTTAGATTATGCCACTACGGCAAGAGCACGTGCTAAAATTAAGTCGGTTTTAAGGGAGGAGAAAAAATCCATTGCTGAAGAAGGCAAGGAGATTTTAAGACGTAAATTAAAATCCCAAAAAATTTCATTGAATGAGGATTCCATTAATAAAATGGTAGTCTACTTTAAACTTAAGACAAGTTTAGATTTATTTTATCGTGTGGGTATGGGGTCTATAGACAATCAAATGTTAAAAGACTTTGCCTCATCTTACAGCAATGCCTTTATTAGCTTTTTTAAGAACAGAATGAGAAAATCTCCTGTACTTGAAGACATAAATAAAGAAGAAATTACCTCAAAATATGACCTATTGGTCTTTGGTAAGGAAGAGGAAAAACTGGATTATAAATTTGCCCAATGTTGTAATTCCATTCCTGGTGATGAGGTGTTTGGATTTGTAAGTGTTTCCGAAGGTATAAAAGTGCATAAGAAAAATTGTCCCAATGCTATTTCCTTGCAATCCAACTATGCTTATAGAATAATAAGTGCAAAATGGGTAGATTCCTCACAAGAGGAATTTAAGGCAGACATACAAATGACAGGTATTGACAATTTAGGTTTGGTTAGTGAAATAACGGAGATTATCTCTGACAATATGCACGTGAACATGCGAAATCTAAATTTTAGCACAGATGGCGGTACATTTACTGGTAAAATTACCGTTGTTGTAAAAAACCAAACCATACTTAAAAAATTAACCGATAACCTTAAACAAATAAACGGTATTGACAAAGTAGTCCGACTTTAGAAAAGAAATTGAAATTTAACTGTACATTTGCACATTAATGTAGCATATATGGCTTCGGATAAAAATCAGGAAATTGTAAAAAACGTTTTTACAACCTTTTTAGAGGAAAAAGGACATAGAAAAACACCTGAACGGTACGCAATTCTTCAAGAGATTTATGAAAGCGATGAGCATTTTGATATAGAGTCACTTTATATTAATATGAAGAATAAGAAATATCGCGTAAGTAGGGCTACCCTGTACAACACAATTGAATTATTACTGGAATGTAAATTGGTTCGTAAGCATCAGTTTGGCAAAAATCAGGCGCAATACGAAAAATCATACTTTGACCGTCAGCATGATCATGTAATCCTAACGGATACAGGCGAGGTTATGGAGTTTTGTGACCCTCGTATACAATCCATTAAAAAGACCATAGAAGAAGTTTTTGACATAAAAATCAATACACACTCTCTTTACTTTTACGGTACAAAAAACAAAACAGAAAACACGAACGATTAACCAAGTATATATTTTATTTAAATGGCAGTAGATTTATTGTTAGGCCTGCAATGGGGTGACGAAGGAAAAGGAAAAATTGTTGATGTATTAACTGAAAATTACGACATAATTGCACGTTTTCAAGGTGGTCCCAATGCCGGACATACCTTGGAATTTGACGGCATAAAACATGTTTTACACACAATACCCTCAGGTATTTTTCATAAAAACGCGGTAAATGTTGTTGGAAACGGTGTTGTGATTGATCCGGTGATTTTTGAAAAGGAACTAGATGCCCTAAAAAAATTCAACCTTGATATAAATGCTAAACTATTAATATCAAGAAAGGCACATTTAATACTACCTACACATCGTTTATTAGATGCTGCTTCGGAGGCCTCAAAAGGTAAAGCCAAAATTGGATCTACCCTAAAAGGTATTGGCCCTACATATATGGACAAGACAGGTCGTAACGGAATGCGCGTTGGTGATCTGGAATTAAGCGATTGGAAGGAAAAATACCGTAACCTAGCCAATAAACATGAAGCCATGATCAGCTTTTATAATGTGGATATAGAATATAATTTGGCAGAGTTGGAGGCAGATTTCTTCAAATCGGTTGAATCTCTTAAAAAACTAACTTTTATAGATAGTGAGGAATATTTATACCAAGCACAAAAATCTGGCAAAAAAATATTGGCAGAAGGCGCACAAGGTTCTTTGTTGGATATTGATTTTGGAACCTATCCTTTTGTGACTTCTTCCAATACAACAGCCGCTGGTGCATGTACTGGATTAGGTGTGGCACCAAACCAAATTGGTGAGGTAAAAGGTATTTTTAAAGCCTATACAACGCGCGTTGGAAGTGGGCCGTTCCCTACTGAGCTTTTTGATGAAGATGGTGAAACCATGGGTCGAGTTGGCAATGAATTTGGAGCTACAACAGGAAGACCAAGAAGATGTGGTTGGCTAGACTTGGTTGCTCTAAAATATGCCGTAAGGGTAAATGGCGTAACTGAATTAATGATGATGAAAGGTGACGTCTTAAGTGGATTTAAAAAACTAAAAGTTTGTACCGCATATAATTACAAAGGGGATAAAATTGAGCATTTACCTTATAATATTGAGGCAGAAAACGTGACTCCAATTTATACTGAAATGAATGGTTGGGCCGAAGATCTAACAAAAATGGATTCAGCTGATCAATTGCCAAAAGCATTAAATGATTATATAGATTTTCTTGAAAAAGAATTAGAAGTGCCAATAAAGATAGTATCTGTTGGTCCAGATAGGACTCAAACTATTCTTAGATAAAAAATTTTAAATAAAATTATAATAATTGAGCGGCGATAGAATTTCTATCGCCGCTCTTTTTTTAGTATATTGAATGGCTTAAAACAGTTGTATTAAACCAAAACCAATATATAATGAGACTCCCCACAGCACTTACAGTTACTTTGATGATTACTTTACTTGTAGCGTGCAAAACAGATAAAAAGAACAACATTACAGAAAATGAAGGTTCTCCTGGTGAAAAAGAATGGATTACCTTATTTGATGGAACAAGCACGGAAGGGTGGCGGGCTTATAATGGTGATAAATTACCACCTGGCTGGGTAGTTAAAAATGGAGAATTAACTTTTGATACAGAATTAGGAAAAGAACAGGACTATACTGGCGGCATTGATATTATATATGGAGCTGAAGAGTTTGAAAACTTTGAACTTTATCTAGAATGGAAAATACCAGAGGGTGGTAACAGTGGAATTTTTTATCATTTGAAAGAAGGGTATGATTCCCCACCCCAAGTATCTCCAGAATATCAATTAATAGATGATGAGAATTATGCGAGCATACATGATTTAACAGAGTACAACCTTAGTCTTGGCTATACAGACAAACCAGAGGAATTAAAACCTCTGCAACAAACAGGTTCTGACTATGCCATGCATGCAGCTGATCCCAATGGTAAAATACTATACCCCGTTGGTGAATGGAACACTACGCGAATTATTTTCACCCCTGAACAGGTAGAACACTGGTTAAACGGTAAAAAAATAGTATCTTTTGTACCGTGGTCAGACGATTGGTATGAGCGAAAAAACTCTGACAAATGGAAAAATAGCGTGGATTACGGAAAGTATAAAACAGGCTATATAGGATTACAGGATCATTCTAGTCCAATATGGTTTAGAAACATTAAAATCAAAAAATTATAAAATCAATTTCAAGATGAACAAAAGGGATTTCTTAAAGAACGCTGCGGCACTTTCTTCTTTCGCACTTTTACCTTCCGGGGCTTGGGCATTTACACCAAAAAAAAGATTGCGAACCGCACATATCGGTGTGGGTAATATGGGTGGGGAAGATTTGCGTGATATCTCATCACATGCCAAAGTGGACGTAACTGCCTTATGTGACGTAGACGCCAATAACCTGGCAGCAGCCAAAAAATTACACCCCAAGGCTAAAACCTATTCAGATTATAGGGTAATGTTAAAGGAAATGTCTAATGAAATAGATGCGGTAATTGTCTCTACTCCAGACCATACCCATGCCCCAGCATCTATAATGGCCATGGAAATGGACAAACCCGTTTATTGCCAAAAACCACTTACGCACTATGTTTCTGAAGCTAGGGCCATGAACAAGCTGGCAAATGAAAAAGGGCTTGTTACCCAAATGGGGATTCAAGTACATTCATTCTACGATTACAAATTAGCCACCTTACTTATACAATCTGGTATAATTGGCAAAGTACATACCGTTCACGCGTGGTCCCCTAAAAATTGGGGTTATGATGGTCCGGTACCGGAAGGTGAGGACAAGGTCCCGGAAAGTCTAGACTGGAACCTATGGTTGGGTACCTCTGCCAGAAGACCTTATAAAGAAGGTGTGTACCATCCCGGTAATTGGAGGAAATTAGTAGATTACGGTTGTGGTACTTTAGGCGACATGGGAGTTCATATTTTTGACACACCATACAATGCTTTGGAATTAGATGTTCCTCTTACCATTAAAAATGAATGTAGGGAACCCAATGGTTTTGGCTTCCCAGAAAATAATATCGTAACCTATGAATTCCCTGGCACCAAACAAACTGCGGATAGATTAAAATGGATTTGGTATGATGGACCAGGTGCCCCAAAAGATCATGAAGACCTTGCACTACCCGGTGCCGAAAGATCTACTGATATGGCAGATACATCTGAAAATAAGGAAGCAAGTGTAAAGGAGAAGATATCTTTAGAAACTAAAGTAGCCGGTGAAGGGGAATTACCCGAGCAAGGTGCCATGTTCATTGGTGAAAAAGGAAGGTTATTGTTGCCACATTTTATGCAATTGCCTAAGAAAATTGTAGATGGCAAATATGTAGATATTTCCGCTGAAATAGAGACTGTGGAAAAAGCGAACAATATGGGAAAACCTATTAGAAACTATGCGTCCGAAGGCCCTAAGCATTACCACCAGTTTGTTGATGCTTGTCTAGGCAAAGGAGCAACAAGTGCACCATTTTCTTATGCATCAAAACTAACCGAGACTATATTATTAGGTGTCATTGCCGGTAGGTTCCCAAATAAGACTTTACACTGGGATAGTGAAAATGCAAAATTCGCAGAAGAAGAAGCCAACGTTTTCTTGGCAGGTGATTATCGAGAATTTTAATAGTGTTTTTTTAATTGTAGGGATTACACTAAAATTTATTACAAATTAAAAAAGCCACTTTAAAGTGGCTTTTTTATACCTATATTTAAAAGGCATTTATCAAAGTTAATAAATCGACTTCATTATGAAATTCCTATTCAAATCCTATATCCAAAAATATTGGACGTTTATCCTCATTTTTATTCTCCTTTCGTGCACAGAAAAAAAAGAGGCCATAGTTACGATTACACCAAATAATAGCATTACGCTAATTGGCAACAATCTGGGTTCTAGAATGCAAAATTATGGTTTCTTTGAAACAGAAATGCATTTACGATTTCCTAACGATTCATTGTTTATTAGAAATATGTGTGATGGGGGCAACACTCCCGGTTTTAGGCCACACTCATCTAGAAATACACCTTGGGCCTTTCCTGGCGCAGAAAAATTTCAAACAGAATTAGCAAAGGATTCTGGAAGTGAAGGTTTTTTCCCAACGCCGGATGAATGGCTTGCCACATTAAAATCGGACATTATATTAGCATTTTTTGGATTTAACGAATCCTTTGAAGGTGAAGCTGGACTAGCTAACTTTAAATCAGAACTAGAGGCTTTTATCCATCATACGAAAAAACAAAAATACAATGGTAGCTCTTCTCCACAACTTGTTGTAGTCTCTCCAATTGCTTTTGAAAACCTTTCGAATAAAATGGACCTCCCCGATGGTGTAAAAGAAAATGCGAATCTTAAATTGTATACCCAAGGCATGAAAAGTATATGTGAGGCAAACCAAGTCTCATTTATAGATGTTTTTACACCATCCTTAAATTGGTATGAAGAAAAGGAAGATTACACTATTGATGGTTCTCAATTGAATGAACATGGATATCAAAAATTTGCCGAATATCTAGCCGAAAACCTAACTGGCATCCCAGCTACCAAAAGAAGTAATAAAAATACTTTGGTTGAGGCTGTAAAAGAGAAAAACTTTTATTGGCATAACGATTTTAAAATACCGAATGGAGTTCATGTTTATGGTAGAAGACATGCGCCTTACGGACCAGATAATTATCCTTATGAGATTCAGAAAATAAGGGAAATGACACAAATAAGGGACACTGCTATTTGGTCTATGTTACAAAACAAAAAATATGATGTTGCCAATGCAGATTTGAACACGCTTTCCTTGCCCCCTGTCGAAACCAATTATAATTTAGGCGATAAAGAGGAATTAATGCATTATAAATACGGTGAAGAAGCAATATCTACCTTAACGGTACCTAAAGGCTACAAGGTTGATTTATTTGCATCGGAAAAAGAATTCCCTGACCTAGCCAACCCGGCCCAGATATCTTTTGATAATAAGGGAAGACTATGGGTGGCAACACTTCCCTCCTATCCACATTATAAGCCAGGAGACCCTAAACCAAACGACAAATTGCTCATTTTAGAGGATACCAATAATGACGGTAAAGCTGACAAACAAACCGTTTTTACAGAAAATTTACATTTGCCTATTGGTTTTGAGTTCGCACCAGAAGGTGTATATGTTAGCCAAGGCACCAATCTAAAGTTATTTACAGATACAGATGGTGATGACAAAGCAGATAAAGTTGAAATTGTATTAAGTGGTTTTGATGATCATGATACCCACCATGCAATTTCTGCATTTTGTGCAGATCCTTCAGGAGCCTTTTATATGTCTGAAGGCATTTTTCTACATACCAATGTTGAAACATCATATGGACCGGTAAGGGCTACCAACGGTGGATTTTACAGATATAGCCCAAATAGAAAAAAACTGGAACGAACGCTACAGGTTGCTATTCCCAATCCCTGGGGAATAGCTTTTGATGAATGGGGGCAAGATTTTTTCTTGCACACTTCGGGTCCAAAGGTAAATTGGATGATGCCCAGCTCCCTAAAACCAATATATGGTGTATTTTCTCCTCTTACTGAAGAGTTAATTGAGGAAGCACATCGTGTTAGACCAACATCTGGAATGGAATTTGTCTCCAGCCGTCATTTCCCAGATGAGGTACAAGGAGATATGTTGTTAGCTAACTCCATTGGGTTTCTAGGCCTAAAACAACATCAAATGATGGAAAACGGAACAGGATATACCTCTAAACATAGACAAGATCTAATTACCAGCACAGACACTAATTTCAGACCCGTGGAAATGGAGTTTGCCCCTGATGGGTCATTATATGTAGTAGACTGGCACAACGTATTGATAGGGCACATGCAGCATAATGCCCGTGATCCATTGCGTGATCATGTGCATGGTAGAATTTACAGGATCACATATCCGTCTAGACCCTTGGTTACACCAGCAAAAATAGATGGCGCCAGCATACCTCAACTTTTAGAGAACCTAAAACTACCTGAGTATAGAAGCAGGTATAGAACACGAAGGGAATTAAGGGGACGCAACCAATCTGAAATATTAAGTGCGGTAACAGCTTGGGTTGCCAGGTTAGATGAACAAGATCCGAAATATGACCACCATAAATTAGAGGCCCTTTGGGTTACTTGGGGGCTAAATAAGGTAGACCAAGTACTTTTGGAGGATTTACTCGCATCTAAAGACCATAGAGTACGTGCCGCAGCGGTAAGAGTTGTTCGTTATATGGGGCATCAATTACAGAACTCACTAGTATTATTAAAAACAGCTGCAGCGGACAATCATGGCCGCGTTCGTTTAGAGGCAATTACAGCTGCTTCATGGCTTCCAAAAGAAGAAGGTATGGCTATATTGGATGTTGCACGTGCACACCCTTTAGATGAATGGATGAAAGACGCTTTCAATTTTGCAGAAACTAGGCTAAACAATAACTTTTTAGAGAAAGATGATGAAAAAGTATTGGCGACCCACTTAAAGGGTGATGATCTTGAAAAGTTTAAAAAAGGAAAAAAAATATACGAAACCGAGGGGTATTGTATCACTTGCCACCAAGAAAGTGGTTCCGGATTACAAAAAGCAGGTTATCCCACTTTAGTTGGTCAAGAATGGGTAACAGGCAATGAAGACCGACTTGTAAAACTGGCACTCCATGGTTTGTATGGACCAATGGATATCATGGGAAATCATTATGAAGGCCAAGTACCCATGATGGCTTTCAAAGGGCTTTTAAATGATGATGAAATAGCGGCAGTCCTAACGTATGTAAGAAACGCATTTGGCAATAAAGCATCGGTAATAAATCCCGAAAAAGTAAAAGAGATCCGTGATGAAACCAAAGATCGTAATACCTTTTACACACCGAAAGAACTATTGGAAGAACATCCAATGTAACAATAATAGATACAAATAATGAAAAACATTAAAGTTGGGTTCATAAAATGTACTGTGGGTATCATAAGCTTACTTTTTATGGCCTGTGGTACAGAAAAAAAGGAAAGTAAACCTATCAACGAAACAAACGACAAACCAATTCATATTGTTTTTGTAACCGGAGATGAAGAATATAGATCTGAAGAATCTATGCCAATGCTTGCCAGATTGGCAAAACGAGAATTAGGTGCAAAAGTTACCGTTTGCTATGCCCTAGATTCTACAGGAATTATCGACCCAAATAGAACGGACCATATCGCAGGATTGGAAGCCTTGGAAACAGCGGATGTAATGGTCATGTTTACACGATTTAGAAATTTGCCAGACCATGAGCGTAAATTCATTACCAATTATGCCAATTCAGGTAAACCCATGGTAGGATTTAGGACCTCTACACACGCTTTTATGTACAAAAATGACTCTATTCTGGCAGAAACCTACAATAACAAATGGCCTACAGAAGTTTTTGGTCAGCAGTGGATTACCCACCATGGCCATTTTGACGATGGCAAATTTCCCGTCACTAAAGTTACCTCTATTGCTGGCGAAGAGAACAACCCAATTCTAAAGGGGTTTAAACCTATTGACGCCTATTCTTGGTTATATCATGTAGATGGTGGGGATTGGAAGTTACATGGAGACAGCAAACCCATACTTGAAGGCCACTCAACCAAATCACAACATGAAATGGATGGTAATCTAGATAAGTTTCCCTTGACCAATCCAGTTGCGTGGACCAAATCATTTACCGGTGAGTCTGGAATATCGGCCAGAGTATTTTTTACAACCTTGGGACATCCATATGATTTCAAATTGGAAGAAGTTAGAAAAATAGCCGTACATGGAATTTTCTGGGCACTTGGCAAAGAAAATCAAATACCAGAAAATGGAGTTAATGTTGATTTGGATACACCATATGAACCTAATAATTCTGGATTCGGAATGCGTTATAAACAAAATATGAAACCAACACCTATTAACTAGTACTACTAAAAGATTCCTAAACTAAAGTGTAGCTGCTTTAAAAAATCCTATTTTTGAAAAAAATTCAGTCTTGCATAACACAGTTTTAGGAATAATCCTGCTACTATTCATTCAACCCATATTCGGTCAAGCAGAACCAGAGGAACCAAAACAGATTAACATTGTCTATGGGGCTAACTTCACTAAAAATGAGAAAGAATATCCTGGCGCCTCAATATTTAGTAAGGATGAAAGACAAGTTCAGTTTGAGCACCAAGGGGCAGATTTATGGTGTGATGTAGCCATTTTTTTTCAACGTGAAAACCGCTTAGAAGCTATTGGTAACGTAATACTTAAGCAAGGGGATTCCATTGAAATGACCGCCAAAAAAATTAATTACTTAGGCGATACCAAACTGGCAAAAGCATGGGGAGAAGTAATTTTGACCAATGCAGACATGACCTTAAAAACAGATACTTTACGATTAGATAGAATAAAACAAGAAGCTTTCTACCAAGATCAAGGAACAGTCATCGATTCCGCAAATACCCTAACAAGTAAAATTGGAAGGTACTTCATGGAATTGAAAAAATATCAGTTTTTAAATAGTGTTCATATAGACAATCCAAAATACACCGTTGATTCCGAACAGTTAGATTATTATCAAACTTCTAAAAACGCATATATGTATGGCCCATCCACTATACTTGGCGAATCATACAAGATATACTGTGAAAGAGGGTTTTACGACACAAAAATAGAAAGTGGTTACGGTATTAAAAATACTCGAATAGATTACAACAACCGTATCATTGAAGGTGATAGCGTTTATTTTAATAAGGCTGATGAATTTGCCTCTGCCACTAATAATATTACGGTTACAGACACTATAAACAATGGTATTATCAGGGCCCATTATGCCGAGGTTTTCAAAGCTAAGGATTCCGTTTTCGCTACCAGAAGAGCTGTTTCTATTTCCGTTCAAGAAAAAGATTCGTTATATGTCCATGGGGATACATTAATGGTAACTGGCAAACCTGAGGATAGGATATTAAGGGCTTTTAGGAATGCGAAATTCTATAAAAAAGACCTTAGCGGAAAATGTGATTCCATCCATTCTGAAGAAAAAACCGGTATAACCCAACTCATACGCAACCCAATTTTATGGAATGGTGCCAACCAAATGACGGGTGATAGTATTCATCTTATATCTAATCTTGAAACGGAAAAACTAGATTCGTTGAAGGTATTGGAAAATGCTTTTATCATTTCTTTGGACAGTATTAGTATGAAGGGTTACAACCAAGCAAAAGGCATTAATTTATATGGTCAATTTATCGAGAATGAATTAAAAATAATTGACCTCGTACAGAATACCGAGGTAATTTATTACATGTATAACGATGATGATGAACTTATCGGAATAGATAAGACAATTTGTAGTTCCATTCGCATAACCATGGCCAACAACGATGTAGAGGATCTAACATTTTACACCATGCCTGATGGTACCATATTTCCTGAAAAAGAACTGCCAGAAAACAGTAGGATTCTCAAAGGCTTTGTTTGGCGAGGTGACGAGCGAATAGTTACAAAGGAAGATATTTTTGATGAAGATGACAACAATCTTGAATTGGTAGTAATTAGGGGAATTGACAACCCTATTGATATTGATGCAGAGGAGGCGGAACGCAATAAAAATGAAAGTGACCCCATTAACCAAGCCCCCAATAATAAAGCAACAGATCCAAGGAATCCCCAAAAACCTAAGAAATAAATACTCCTGTGACAAGCCCACATAACCTTTAAAAGAAAGTAAAATAAACATAGTAACGCAAGCGTCGGGAGCATTTAAAATCTCGATTATCGAGTAAAGCAGTTGTTTTATGCAAAATGATTTTCTAAAATACCAAGCACAGACCTCGCCATACCCATTAGGCATAGAAATATCACATGCCAAAGGAAGTTATATTTATGATATTGAGGGAAATGCACATTTAGATTTGGTTGCTGGCGTTTCTGTATGTAGTCTTGGCCATTGTCACCCAAAGGTAGTGGCCGCAGTTCAGGAACAAGCGCAAAAATATATGCACGTAATGGTTTATGGGGAATATGTGCAGTCGCCTGCCGTGGAATATACAAAGCTATTGGCCAAACATCTCCCCAAGTCCCTAGAAACAACATATTTGGTAAACTCTGGTACCGAAGGTATAGAGGGGGCCATCAAACTTGCTCGTAGATATACTGGTAGGTCAGAAATAATATCGGCCAAATTTGCCTATCATGGAAACACTATGGGAAGCTTAAGCCTCATGGGATACGAAGAACGTAAAAGCGCATTTAGACCCTTACTCCCGGATGTTTCCTTTATTCAATTTAATAACGAAAATGAATTGGATAGAATTACGGACAAAACAGCTTGTGTCATACTGGAAACTATTCAAGGTGGAGCTGGTTTTATAGAGCCAAAAAATGGGTTTTTGGAAAAGATAAGAAACCGTTGTACCAAGGCAGGCGCGCTATTGATCCTAGATGAAATTCAGCCCGGTTTTGGGAGAACCGGTAAATTATTTGCATTTGAACATTATAATTGCACACCAGATATATTAGTGGTTGGCAAAGGTATGGCCTCAGGACTTCCAGTTGGAGCATTTGTCTCTAGTAAAGAAATAATGGATTCCTTACAAGAGAGCCCAAAACTTGGTCATATTACCACTTTTGGCGGCAACCCTGTTATTGCCGCGGCTTGTTTGGCAACCTTAAAAGAAATATTGGACAGCTCTTTGATGAAGGATACCTTAGAAAAGGAAAAATTGTTCAGAAGCCTACTAATCCATCCAAAAATCAAAGAAATCAGAGGTAAAGGACTTATGCTCGCGCTTATAATGGAAACCGAAGAAATAGCCAATGAATTGATATTACGGGCAAAGGACAACTGCTTAATCTTATTTTGGCTTTTATTTGAAAAAAAAGCGGTAAGAATAACCCCTCCATTAACCATTTCAAAAGAGGAAATTATAGCTGGTTGCACACTGATTCTCAAATTATTGGACCAATCACAACAATAACCTGTTAACTAATTTGTTAATAATATAGCGTTAACCCCAAACTAAATAGAAGGGCAAAAGCTTACTTTTATTTACATAGTTTAACCAAAACGTTACTATGGCGTTAGAATCTAACGAAAGACCGGACCAGCCCATTACCAAGTTTGAATCCATGTTAAAGACCGATGACGTCTATTTCTTTGATGCGGAAGATTTTGAAGATATCATCCATCATTATCTAAACAACGGTAAAATATCTTTAGCAAAAAAAGGTATAAAAATAGGGTTACAGCAACACCCTGGCTCTATAGAGCTTAAGTTGTTACATGTGGAAGTTATGGTTTTCGAAAATAATTTGGCTACTGCTGAAAAGTTATTGGACGAGCTACAGCTAGTAGATGCCCATAATGAGGAAATATTGATACAGCGTGCCAATATCTATTCAAAAAAAGACAACCATGAAGCTGCAGTAGCATTGTTACAAAAGGCTTTGGACCTTACCTCCGACACATTTGATATTTATTCACTTTTAGGGATGGAATATCTGTTCATGGATGATTTTAAATTGGCCAAGGAAAGTTTTATGCGTTGTGTTGATTTTGATAACGAAGATTACTCTTCCCTTTATAATGTTATTTATTGTTTTGAATTTTTAGAGGATTTTGATGGTGCCATTGGTTATCTAAACCAATACTTGGAAAAAAATCCTTATTGTGAGGTTGCCTGGCATCAATTAGGTAAACAGTATTATGAAAAATCAATGTTCAATGAAGCCTTGACCGCTTTTGACTTTGCTATAATATCTGACGATTCTTTCATAGGTGCTTATTTTGAAAAAGGTAAGGTTTTAGAAAAATTGGGCAGGTATAAAGAAGCTATAGAAAATTATGAGACTACAATTACCATAGAAGATCCTACATCCCATGCATTTTTAAGAATAGGAAAGTGTTACGAAAAGTTGAAGAATAATGACATGGCCAAGTATTACTTTTATCAAACGGTACATGAGGACCCTCTTTTGGACAAAGGCTGGTTGGCCATCACCAATTTTTATCTTCGAATCAAGAATTATGATAAGGCTTTATACTACATTAACAAAGCACTGAATATTGATAGTGAGAATCCGTTATACTGGAAAAAATGTGCTAAAATAAATCTCGCCCTTAAAAATTATGATCAAGCGGATTTTGCTTTTAAACAGGCGGTGGACCTCGGTAATTTTGAGTTGAATACGTGGATTGATTGGGCCAACGTGGCAAAGACTAACGGGGATCTTGTAGGAGCCATTCAAATTTTAGAACAAGGCAAACAATTTTATCCAGAAAACATTGACATCCTGTATAAAACTGCCGGTTTTTTACTTCATTTAGGAGATTACATCAACGCCCGTATTGTTCTTTTAGACGTTTTAAAATTAGATAAAGACCAAAAAGAATTAGAATTATTCAAATCACAATTTCCTGAATATGCTAATTCTGATTGGGTAAAAACGTTTTTAAGCGAAACGAAAAAAGGATACTAAGCCTTCGTAAAAATTCATATGCAAGAAAGAAAAAACAAGGATTATGTTTTTGTGACGTTAAAAGGCATGGCAATGGGTATTGCTGAATTGGTTCCCGGTGTTTCCGGTGGCACCATTGCATTCGTGACCGGAATTTATGAAGAGTTCATCTCCTCCATAAACAATGTGAACGTAGTTACCTTTAAAACATTGAAAAATGAGGGTTTTAAAGCCTTCTGGAAGAAACTTAATGGTAATTTCTTATTGGCCCTTTTCATTGGTATGCTGATTAGCATCTTATCTTTATCTAAAGCAATTACTTGGCTATTGGACTATCATCCAATACCAATATGGTCTTTCTTTTTTGGACTAGTCTTGGCGAGTGTGATTTTTGTAGCAAAGGCCATTAAAAACTGGAATATAGTGTCTGTTTCGTTATTCATTATAGGAACAGTTTCGGCATTCTATATTACTACCTTGCCCCCTTCTGCAAATACAGATGGCCTACCATTTTTATTTTTCTCAGGAGCCCTTGCCATTTGCGCTATGGTTTTGCCTGGCATCTCCGGTGCATTTATTCTAGTACTCTTAGGTTCTTATAAAACCATTTTAGATGCCGTAAACGATAAGGATTTTAAAATTGTTATCACCGTGGCACTAGGAGCAATTTTTGGGATTTTGAGTTTTGCCAAACTACTTAAATGGATGTTCTCTAATCATAAAGATGCCACCTTGGCTATCCTGACTGGTTTTATTTTAGGATCTTTGAACAAAATATGGCCTTGGAAGAATATTTTAGAGGTAATAAAGATTGGTAAAAAAGAAATTATTATCGACGAAAATATTTCTCCGTTTGCTTTTGAAGGTGATAATCAATTAACCTTTGCCTTAATTGCCGCGATAATTGGTTTTTCCCTTATTTTTATACTGGAAAAAACCGCTTCAAAAAAGTAAGCAGCTCCCCAAAAATGCAAAATACAAGAACCTTATTGGATAAATTGTTCCTTATAATTAAGGGATTATGTATGGGTGCCGCAAATAAGGTACCAGGGGTCTCTGGCGGTATAGTTGCATTTGTTGGTGGTTTTTATGAAGAATTCATTTACTCTCTGCAAAAGATAAATGCAAAGGCTTTTAAGCTAATCATAAATGGTAGGTTCAGAAGTTTTTACCGTTATACAAACGGAACATTTTTGAGTTTGCTCATATTTGGTATGTTGGTCAGCTATTTTAGTGTTTCTAAAGTATTGGATTATTTTCTAGAAAAAAAAGAGTTGTTTGTATGGGCAGCATTTTTTGGAATGATTTTAGGGTCTATCTATTACATCGCAAAAGATTTTGAGCATTGGAACAAGAAAACTATTTCTGCTGCAATACTAGGCTTAATTGTAGGTGTGGCCATAAGTTTTTTAAGTCCCGCCAAAGAGAATGATAATTTATTGTTTATATTCTTTTGCGGAATCATTAGTGTTTCCGGGATGACATTACCAGGGCTTTCTGGATCCTTTATACTTATCCTTTTAGGAAATTATGTACTATTACTTGTTGATTCCGTTAACGCACTTTATGACACATTTTCTGAGATTCTAATAGGGGATTATAGTTTTGTAAAAGATAAAGGAAGACTTAAAACCTTAAAAATTTTAGCAGTCTTTACATTGGGTTCTGCTACAGGTTTAGTTTCACTTTCCCATATTTTGAGTTATGTACTAAAGCATTACAAGCATATAACCACCGCTGTAATTTTAGGGTTTATTACCGGTTCTTTAGGTGTAGTATGGCCTTGGAAAAGAACAATATTCAAAACAAATGATGAAGGCCTATTGTTACTAGATTCCAATGGCAAAGAAATAATTGTGAATTACGAACGATTTACCCCTGGTTTACAAAACCTAGAAACTTGGTGGGCTTTATTCTTTGTAATTTTTGGCATCAGCATATTACTATTTTTAGATTGGTATGGAAAAAATAGAAGGAAAACAATATAAGTTTGGACTAGTGGGCAGGAATATTTCTTATTCCTTTTCCCGTGGTTATTTCGCTAAAAAATTTGAAAAACTCGGTTTAAAGGGATATAGTTACGAAAATTTTGATTTGTCCAAGATTGAAGAATTTAAGGATGTTATCACCAAAGTAGATGACTTAAAAGGTCTTAATGTTACTATCCCATATAAACAAGACGTTATACCATATTTGGACAAATTATCTGATGCGGCTAAAAAAATTGGTGCGGTCAACACCATCAAGATAAGTGAAAAAGGCTTAATTGGCCATAATACAGATGCGTATGGCTTTCAAAAATCCATTGAGCCCTATCTCAAAAAGCACCATAATAAAGCTTTGATTTTAGGGACTGGAGGGGCCTCTAAGGCTATTGCCTATGTTCTTGACAATTTAAATATTGCTTATGCCTTTGTTTCCAGAACAGGAAAAAACAATGGTTACACCTATGAAGAATTATCAAAGAAGGTTCTTCAGGACCATTTGGTAATTATTAACTGTACTCCGATAGGAACATTTCCAGATATCGAGGCCAAACCAAATCTACCCTATCAACATATTGTTGAAAACCATTTACTATTTGACCTTATCTACAATCCTGAAAAAACGGCATTCTTAAAAAAAGGTGAAGAAAAAGGGGCTACTATTTTAAATGGCGCTAAAATGTTGGAATTACAAGCAGAACAAGCATGGAAGATTTGGAATACGTAAGTATACCATTTCTACTAACCTAAATTACCTTTACCGATATAGCAAACCCAAAAATCAATTTGATTTTTAAAGAGATCTATATTTTAAAAAGAATCTTCTAATTCTTTGCAATTCCTATGGTTGTCACTATCTTGTAAACACCTAATTATGGATGATGTCAGAAGAAAAAGAACAAGAATTACCTAAAGTTAAGGTAACGGAAAATAACTCGGAAACTACCAAGCCACAAGATACAGGGACGGACAAAAATTCTGAGCCAATATTGGAAGAGCAGGAAATACCTGAGGTCGATTCCGTTTCTACTTCAAGCGAGGCGGTTGACAAGGACGCTTTAGAGGAAATAGATGATAGCAATGCTGAGGATGCAGAAGATATAGATACAGCCAAAAGACATGATATCCCAATGTTGGATTATCATGTTTTGTCAATTGAAAATCTTGTGGGAGAACTTCAAAAACTAGTTCGTAACGAGAAGGTCCAGGCAATTAAAAAACATGTAGATGGAATTAAGGATGAATTTAATTTAAAATTTCAAGAATTCATCGAACAAAAGAAAGAGGATTTTGTCTCCAATGGTGGCAATGAAATTGATTTCCGGTATAACTCTGTCACTAAAAGACAGTTCAATGAAGTGTATAGTGACTACCGTGAAAAACGCAATCAATATTACAAAAACCTAGAAAAAAGTCACAAAGAAAATTTAGCGCATAGGTTAGCGTTAATTGAAGACCTAAAGGGGTTGGTAAATGTTGAGGAAGATATAAATACCACGTATAAAAACTTTAAGGACATTCAGGAAAAGTGGCGTAATGCTGGACCAATTCCTAGAAATAATTACAATGATGTTTGGAGGACCTATCACCATCATATTGAAATTTTTTATGATTTTCTGCATTTAAATAGGGAGTTACGTGACCTAGACTTTAAACACAATCTTGAGGAAAAACTAAAAATAGTAGAACGTGCGGAATCACTCGCCATTGAGCCAGATTTAAACAGGGCTTTCAGGGAACTACAAGTTTTACATAAAATTTGGAAAGAGGATATAGGCCCTGTTGGTAAAGAACATAGGGAGGAAGTTTGGGAGCGATTTAGTAAGGCTACCAAAACTATACATGAAAGACGACAAGACTACTTTAAGGAATTAGATAAATTAAGTGAGCAAAATCTTGATAGAAAAAAGGAAATAATAGAAAAAATACTTCTCCTTTCCCAAAACGCTTCGAATAACCATAGAGAGCTTCAAAAACAAATTAAGGAACTAGAAGCCTTAAGGGATGCATTTTTTAAAGCAGGTAAAGTTCCACAAAAAGAAAATGAAAATACCTGGAGTGCCTTTAAAAATGCCGTGAGAGCATTTAATAAAAACAAAAATGCTTTTTACAAAAACCTAAAAAAAGACCAACACGATAATCTAACAAAAAAAAGAACCTTGTTGGATATTGCCATTTCATTACAGGATAGTGAGGATTTTGATGCTGCAACTGCTGAAATGAAACGCATACAAAGTGAATGGAAGAAGATCGGTCATGTGCCCCGCAAGTATTCGGATAAACTCTGGAAAGATTTCAAAACAGCATGCAACCACTATTTTGATAGACTTCATGTTAATAAAAATGATGCCAATAAGGAAGAATTTGAGAACTTAAAACTCAAGGAAGCTATTTTGGAAAAGATTAAGGTTTGGAAGCTATCAGATAATAGAGAAGTAAATATCAGTGCCCTAAAAAATTATATTTCTGAGTGGAAAAAGATTGGACACGTCCCCTTTAAGCAAAAAAACATAAATCAGAAATTCAATAAAATTATTGACGCCCTTTTCCAAAAATTAAACATAAGTAAACCAGAATCAGAATTACTTAGTTACGGTAACAAGATTCAAAACATTTCTGAGAGCGAAAACCAAGAAAGAGCAATCTATAACGAGCGTAGTTTTATTCGAAAGAAAATGGATGAAAGCAAAAACGAAATTCGACAGTTAGAAAATAACTTACAGTTTTTCTCCAATTCATCGGAAGATAGTCCAATTGTGAAAGATGTGATAAAAAAGGTAAATGAGCATAAGGAGGCATTATCCTCTTGGAAAGCAAAGTTGAAGAAATTAAATATCATGGAGAACAACTTGCATAAAGAGGTTGAGGATAATGATGATTCTGAAGAAGAGTAATTCGTTTTCAAAATTTTGTTGAAATAAGTAAGCTCAAGTAAATACCCTTAAAGCTTGTAGGTATGATTTATAAAGTGCTGTTCATGATAAGCTTTATTAGTTATTCAGTTGTAGCACAGAATAAAATTATTCTTGATAGGTCAACAAATCAAGGATTTATTATTAAAAAGACAGCAGCATATTACGTATTGACTAATAAATGTAATATCTGTCATGCCGCCAAAAAACGGCAATCAATATTTACATTGCACAATATGGATAGTTTGTCCGAAGCAATCAACCTTCAAGTATTTATTAAAAAGAAAATGCCAAAAGGCAAAAAGAATAAACTAACATTAGAAGATGAGCGTCAACTAAAAGCTTGGTTAAATTCTTTGTAACAAAAAAAGAGCTGATTACAGCTCTTTTTTTGTTACGCTATAAACCAATTATTACTTGGCAACATTAACCGCTCTGGTCTCCCTTATTACGGTAATTTTAACTTGTCCAGGATACGTCATGTCCGTTTGTATCTTTTGTGATATTTCAAAAGATAATTGGGCTGCTTTCTCATCATTTACTTTTTCACTCTCAACAATTACCCTTAACTCCCTGCCTGCCTGTATGGCATAAGCTTTTTGAACCCCACTAAACCCAAATGCAATTTCCTCCAAATCCTTTAAACGTTGAATGTAAGAATCTAACACCTGTCTTCTTGCCCCTGGTCTAGCACCACTTATCGCATCACAGACTTGAACTATAGGAGCTATAAGGGTTTTCATTTCAATTTCATCATGGTGGGCGCCTATGGCATTACAGACTTCCTCTTTCTCTCCATATTTCTCTGCCCATTGCATACCAAGAATAGCATGTGGTGTTTCAACTTCGGCTTCCGTATTAGGTACTTTACCTATATCATGCAGAAGACCAGCCCTTTTGGCGATTTTTGGATTCAAACCCAGTTCTGATGCCATAACACCGCAAAGTTTTGCAACCTCCCTAGAGTGTTGTAATAAGTTTTGTCCGTATGAAGATCTATACTTCATTCTACCCACAGCTTTTATCAATTCTGGATGCAGGCCATGAATACCTAAATCTATAACAGTACGTTTACCAATCTCAACAATTTCACCTTCTATCTGTTTTTCTGTTTTCTTTACGATTTCTTCAATACGAGCTGGGTGAATTCTACCATCCGTAACCAATTTATGCAATGATAAACGAGCCACTTCCCTACGTACACTATCAAAACATGAAAGTATTATGGCCTCTGGTGTATCATCTACAATAATCTCTACACCTGTTGCAGACTCCAGTGCCCTAATATTACGGCCTTCACGTCCAATAATCCTACCTTTAACATCATCTGACTCAATATTAAAAACAGACACGCAATTTTCTACTGCTTCTTCGGTCCCAATCCGTTGAATGGTATTTATTACAATTTTTCGAGCTTCTTGCTGTGCGGTCAATTTTGCCTCCTCTACCGTAGTCTGTATGTAGCCCATGGCATCGGTTTTAGCCGTTTCCCTGAGGCTTTCTATCAATTGATTTTTAGCCTCATCTGCAGACAAACCAGAAATAACCTCAAGCTGCTGAACTTGACTTTTATGTAACTTATCAACCTCAGATTGTTTCTTTTCGTAGTATTCCTTACGATTTTCCATGTCCTTCAACTTTCCGTCCAACTGGGAGTTGAGCTGCTTGTTTTTGGCCAATTCACTGCTTATCTGCGACTCTTTGTCACGGGTACGTTTTTCTGCTTCGTTAATTTTTTTATCCTTATTGATGATTACCTTTTCATGTTCTGCCTTTAATTCCAGAAACTTTTCCTTGGCTTGTAAAATTTTATCTTTCTTAATATTCTCCCCTTCTAAATTAGCCTCTTTTAGAATTTGAGCGGCATCTTTTTTAGCATTGGCTATAGTTTTGGAGGCTCTGCCTTTTTCCATAAACTTGGCAATGGCAAACCCAATTGCCAGACCAACTATACCAACTATTATAATCATTGTACTATCCATAGTGTAATTTATTTATAAAAAAAGCCCACATTGGAGAAGTTTTGTACAAACTCCGTTAAACAGGTTTAGGGCTAACAGACTGATCAAGGATCCTTATACTAGTAAGGCTTGCTTTTACAACCTAAACTCACCCTTTTTAAACAAATTAATGTTGAGTTCGTCAAAAGATATTACCAATGTGGGCAGTAACTTAAATTTATTTTTAAGAACGTATGTATTTATTTTATAGCCAGCTTGGAATTCACCAAATCACTAAGCGCTTTTAGGCGCTCCTCCGCTTCTTTAGATCCTTCCTTTTGATCTATGCCCTTCTGCTCTATTTTGGATGCAAATTGCAAGGCACACATGGCCAAAACATCTTGTTTATCCCTAACGGCATAACTTTGCTCAAATTTTTTGGCCAACTGTTCTATATTTTTGGCCGCTTTTCGTAAACCTTCTTCTTGACTTGGATCTATAGTTAAAGGATAGACCCTATCTGCAATAGAAAGCTTTATTTTGAGCTTTTCAGACATATTATTTAAACATTATTCCGAAAGTTGGGTTATACAAAGATCCAACTCACGTATTAATGTATTTATTTTAAGCTTAGCTTCTGTTTTATTCGTATTACTGCCAAGCATAGAATTTGCCAATTTGAGCGAATTATACTTTTCTTCCCATTCAGAAACCGTTTTTTTTGCGTTTTCTTGGTTGGATTTTATAGTCATTAATTCAGTTTCCAAATCTTTGTTGGTTTGTTGCAAGAGCTCCAACCTATGAAGTAACTTACTTACCTTGTTTTCTAAAGTATCAACGATTTGAATTAATTCGCCCATATATTAAATTCGATGCGATCTACACAAAGTTAACATTCATTCCAAGACTTAGCAATACTTTTTACATTTATTCTTACAAGAAATTTTAGTGCTCCTTTAAAAAAGTAAAAAGCCCATTGATTCTTAATATTTGGCATAGACAATTTTCAAGAATTGGACATGTTTATTTATTTTCGTAACACATTTGAACGCTATGACAAAATATTTGTGCTACTGCCTTTTCTTATTGCCAACACTTTTTTTCGGCCAAGAAAAATATCCGCAAGAAGCCTTTAGGCCCCCGATGGATATACCTATTATTTTGGCAGGGACATTTGGTGAGTTACGTTCTAACCACTTTCACTCTGGAATAGATATTAAAACCCAACAACGCGAAGGAGTACCCATCTACGGAATTGGTGAAGGCACCATAACTAGAATTAAGGTTTCACTTTGGGGTTATGGAAAGGTGCTTTATATAGCACACCCAAATGGGTATACCTCTGTTTATGGCCACTTGCAAAAATTCTCCCCTAAAATTGAAGAATATATTAAGGAAATCCAGTACAGTAAGAAATCATATGAAGTAGAGGTCTTTCCTGATTATGGGGAGCTGAAAATTGAAAAAGGAGAATTGATAGCCTATAGCGGTAATACAGGGGGCTCTGCTGGACCACACTTACATTTTGAGATTAGGAGTAGTATATCTGAAAAGCCTACCAATCCTTTATTATATAACATTAATGTTGCCGATGCTACAAACCCAACACTTGAAAGTCTGTTCGTGTATCCACTTTCAGAAGATTCCCAAGTAAATAATAGTATTGAAAAAGTACAGGTTAATTTCACCAAACAAAATGATGGTACCTTTTTAGCAGAAAAAGTAAACGCTTATGGTAAAATTGGCATTGGTTTTATTGGGTTTGACCGTCAAGATATGGCTGCCAATAAAAATGGGGTGTATTCTGTTTCGCTATCTGCCAATGGAAGGACATATTCTTCCTATGATTTTGAATCATTCTCATTTGGTGAAACAAGATATATTAATACGTTAATTGATTACGATTATTTTGGTAGGTACAATAAACGTATTCAAAAATGCTTTAAGTCTCCAGGAAACTATTTAAACATCTATAATGAAATTTACAATAACGGTATTATTGAAATTAGTGATGGTCTAAGTTATAACTTAGATTTAATAATCGAAGATTTAGCAGGCAACAAAGTGCAAGTCAGAATTCCTGTAGAAGGAAAAAATGATACTCCCAAAGATGCCATTAAACATGCTATAACCCCAAACTTTGTAATAGCAAAGAAGCCTAATAATTATGACTTAGGTGTTGCCAAGGTTTATTTTCCAGAAAATACGTTTTATGAAGATTTTTATATCGATTTAGCAAAAGGAAAAGACACGGTTACCATACATACCAATACGGTACCTGCACATCGTAATTTCACCATTACTTTTGATGCCTCCAAATATTCTGCTGAGGAACAAAAACAACTTTTTATTGCAAGGTTGGACAGAAATCTTAAACCAAGTTACCTTAATACATACAAAAGAGGTGGCACCTTTACCGCGAGAACCCGTGATTTAGGAACATATACGCTTGCAAAAGATACAATTGCCCCAAAAATTCGGAATAAAAATTTTAAAGAAAAACAATGGCTTAACAATTATAGATACCTTAGTGTACATATTTCTGATGATCTTAGTGGTATAGATACCTACACGGCAACATTGAACGGTGAATGGGTATTAATGGAATACGAACCAAAAAGAAATACATTGACCTATAATTTTGATGATAAAATTTTGGACAAAAAACAATGTGTACTTAAACTTACCGTTACAGATAACGTAGGAAACACTAGCACAATGACCACATCGTTCTTTAGAAAATAAAACTCTTGAAGTTTTGTAAACTCACATGTATCACTTTTTTATTGTGCCAGTTAATCAGCTTTGCGCAAACTGCCACTATTACAGGAATAGTACTTGATGAGGAAAATAGACCCATACCTAATGTCAACATCACTTCTGAATCAAAAGGAACTATCACGAACAACAATGGTTTTTATCTACTTGAAATAACAGCGGATGTAAAGACAACTATATTATTTTCACATTTAGGACATAAAGACATTACCATTAAGGACCTCCTGTTAACCACCAATGAGACTTTTGAATTTAATCCAGTTTTTAAAATTGCAGTTGAACAGGTTGATGGTGTTACGGTAACCGCCAGAGGAGAAAAAAAAGTAGAATGGATCACCACTATTTCAACAGAAAAAATTCTTAAGATTCCAGGTGCAAATGCCGGAGTGGAAAATATATTAAAATTACTTCCTGGGGTTTCCTCTAATAATGAACTAAGTACCCAATACTCCGTTAGAGGAGGCAATTATGACGAAAATCTAGTCTATGTAAATGAAATAGAAGTTTATAGACCATTCTTAATAAGGTCTGCACAACAAGAGGGACTAAGTTTTGTAAATAGTGACTTGGTTAAAGATGTTAAATTTTCTTCCGGTGGGTTTCAATCCAAATATGGAGACAAATTATCCTCTGTACTTGATATTACATATAAATCCCCAACTTCTTTTTCGTTAAAGGCAGATGTTAGCCTGTTGGGTGTAAACACCAATATAGAGACAAGATCAAAAAATAAAAAACTAAGTAGTGTTACCGGTGTACGATATAGAAACAATGCGTTATTAGTCAATAGTCAAAATACACAAAGTAACTTTAAGCCTTCCTTTACTGATGTACAAAGTTATATTACGTATCAATTCAGCAATAAAATAAATCTGAACTTTTTAGGTCATCTTTCTGTAAATGATTATCAAAATGAGCCTTTGAATAGTCAAACCAACTTTGGAACCCTAAATGACCCAAAGGCCCTGATCATTTATTACGATGGTAAAGAAAACAATAGATATACCACCGCATTAGGAGCGATAAAAGGTAACTACTATTTAAATGAATACACAACTTTAAAGTTGATTACATCAATCTATCACACTACGGAAGAAGAATATTCAGATGTGCGCGCCTCTTATGAATTAGGTGAGGTAGATAGTAATTTAAATAGTAGCACATTCGGCGATGCCTTTAACACTAGGGGAATTGGGTCACAGTTCAATAGATCCCGAAATGATCTGGATGCCCTTATCTTTAATTTGAACCATAAAGGAGTACATAATAAGGAAAATCAAGTTTTAGAATGGGGAGCCAAGTATATACATGAAGATATTCGTGACCAACTTAGGGAGTCAGAGTTTATAGATTCTGCAGGGTTCTCGGTTAGACCGCCAAGACCTGAATTTATTAACAACCAACCAGAATCCCCTTTTAATGCACCATTAGTAGCCTATAATAGCTTAAATGCTTTTAACACTATTAAAACAAATCGCTTTAGCGGATTTGTTCAATATAGCAATCAAATAGAGTCCCGTTCAAATACTTATTATTATAATATTGGGGCCAGGGTACATCATTGGACAGTAAGTGGACATAATGTGCAAAAAGTAGCCCAAACCATTGTAAGCCCTAGAATACAATTTGCCTTAAAACCTAACTGGGAAAAAGATATCCTATTTAAATTAGCCACTGGTGTCTACCAACAACCTCCTTTTTATAGAGAATTAAGGGACAGGGAAGGTGTTGTAAAACCAAATGTTAAAGCACAACAATCTATTCACTTTGTACTCGGAAGTGAATACAGTTTTCTTTTATGGGATCGACCTTTTTCACTCACCAGTGAATTTTATTATAAAAACCTAACCAATGTAAACCCATACACGTTAGAGGATGTACGTATAAGGTATGAGGCAACAAATGACACCAAGGCCTATTCATACGGTACCGAAATACGCTTAAATGGCGCCTTTGTTCCAGGTACCGAGTCATGGATTAGTTTAGGGTACTTAAAAACTGAGGAAAATAGAAATAATAAAGGATTCATATCTAGACCTACCGACCAACGGTTTAAATTGGGAATACTTTTCCAAGATTACATTCCTACAATACCAGATTTAAAAATGTATTTGAATTTGGTTTATAGTACAGGTGTACCAGGTGGGTCGCCAAGTTATGCAGACCCCTATATTTTTCAGAATAGATTAAGAGATTATAAACGTGCAGATTTAGGAATTTCATATATTTTTGTGGGCAAAGAAAAAACACACGATAAAAATCATTGGTTGCATCGGTTTAAGGAACTAAGTCTTGGCTTTGAAATATTTAATCTTTTTAATAACCAAAACTCCATAACAAATACTTGGGTGAGGGATGTTGACAGCAAAAACGAATTTGCCGTCCCAAATTATCTTACTTCAAGGGTATTGAATCTTAAGCTAAGACTGCGACTTTAAAAAAGTAACATGTTAAGATTACTCTTTATTTTAAGCCTACTGGCCTCTTTACAAATGAGCGCCCAAAAAAATATTTACGAAAGTGCAAAGTTCGACGAATTAAGTGCAGACCATAATACATTGGCCATTTTGCCTTTCTTGACCAAATTAGATTTAAAGGACAAAGCTACCACAGAGGATTTGAAATCATTAGAAGAGAAAGAAGGGTATGCTGTACAGGATGCATTGGAAACTTATTTTTCTAAAAGAAAGAAAAAGAAAAAACTTCCAGTAGAGTTTCAAAACACCAAGGATACTAAAGCTATACTAGCTCAAAAAGGGATAGACTATGCCAATATAGATGTTTACACTATTAAACAATTAAGTGAAATTTTAGGGGTAGATGGTATCATTAGTGGGAATATTGACTTAAACGTTCTCTTATCCAAAGGTGTTTCTACGGATTTTAATATAACCGATTATTTTTCAGGTAATGCAGATTATGGCAGAATAGGTGTAAAGATTAGTGATGGGGATACAGGTAAATTACTTTGGAAATATGAGAAAGAGATCAACAAGAAAACGGGTAAGAATACCACAGACCTAATAGATAGGATGATGAAACTTGCCATTCGTAAGTTCCCGTATGAGCGCGAAAGAAAAAAAGACAGAAAGAACAAAGAATAGCTACTCCTGCGTAAATTCCTTTAATACTGCAATAGTATAATCTATTTCCGCTTTGGTATTGTATTTGGAAAATGAAAAACGAAGGGAAGGCCTATTGAGGTCTTCTTCACTTAAAATTTGTGTCAAAACATGAGACCCTTTATCACTTCCAGATTGGCAAGCACTTCCTTTAGAACAAGCGATTCCTTTAATATCTAGATGAAATAAAAGCATAAGCGCTTTTTCAGGGCTAATAGGAAGGCAAACATTTACCAAAGTATACGTGCTTTTATCCAAATCCCCAGAAAGACCATTAAATTTTGCTTCTGGAATAAGTGTATTTACCTCCTCAATAAAATATTTTTTGAGTTCAAGAACAATGGTTTTCTCTTCATCTAAGTGATCATATGCCAAAGTAAAAGCCTCTTCCAAACCAACAATATTATGAAATGATTCTGTCCCAGCCCTATAACCTCTTTCCTGTGACCCACCCGAAATCAAACTGCCCAAACCAGAATTTTTTCTAATAAAGGCAAAACCAATACCTTTTGGACCGTGAAATTTATGTGCAGCTGCAGCTAGAAAATCAACCGGAACTTCTTTAACATTCCAAGGAAAATGACCAATAGATTGTACGGAATCTGAATGAAACAACGCACCATGTGACTTTACCAGCGTTGCAATAGATTGTATATTTATAATATTACCAATTTCATTGTTCACATGCATTAAACTCACTAATTTTTTAGAATTGTCTTTTTGCAACAATGCTTCTAAATGTTTTTCATCAGGGTTACCAAAAGCATCTAATTCAACAAACCACAAATTAACCAACCCCTTTTCTGCTAATTCCTCTACAGTATGCAATACGGCATGATGTTCTATTTTGGAAGTAATAATGGTAGCAACACCTAAATCCCTTACAGCACAACGCAAAATCATATTATCGGCCTCCGTACCACCTGAGGTAAAGATAATCTCAGATGGGTACGCGTTTAAGTACTTTGCAATTGTTTTTCTAGCACTCTCTATTGCTGTTTTAGCCGTTCTACCGAAACTATGCGTGGATGAAGGGTTACCATAATTATTGGCAAGGGCTTCTTGCATTTTAACTATGACTTCTTCCCTAACCTGTGTAGTAGCCGCATTATCTAGATAAACATTTTTCATTGAAACCGAGGTGAATAAGTAGATGGCAAAAATAATTTAAATAAAGTTAATTTACACTTAAATGGTTTGAAACCTAATTAGTGAAATCCAATAATTACTTTAAATTTGGAACATGAAAAAATATGTTTTATTTGCCAGCTGTCTAATGTTATTTTCTTGTAACGATGGTGATCTTCAAATAGAAACTTTGGATTTTGATAGTATAAAAACCATAAAATCCTGTAGTGCAATTTCTGTGAGTTCGGCCAATGTACTGTTCAAGATAAATAATGACGAAGCTTTAATAATTGAATTGCCAAACGGGGTGATTAAAAATGAAGCTACTATAGAAGATATAATAAGTCAAGTTCCAGCAGCTGCTAAAATAACATATCGCATTTTCTCCGATAATGTAACAGAAAGTTATTTTTGCGATGATGTACCGCCAGTTACGCCAATTGTTACTGAGGAAATTACCGCAGAAGACGGTCAAGTGTTTATAACTACGGTAGAAATTGACGCTAACACTTATGAACACACCATAAGGCTAAGTGGCATTTCGCTCGTAACCGGCAACGATAATAGAATAACAGATCTTCAAATCAATGAGTTTGGCACGGTAACCACTAGTTTATAAGAATTATTGGTTTTGAAAAATATAAACCTCCGTAGCACCTAAGCCGTACTTTTGGTAGTTTGCATCATAGTATTTGATATTTTCGTATTTTTCAAATAGAAAGTTTAACTCTTCCCTCAATATACCTTCTCCAACCCCGTGTATAAAAACTACCTTTTGTAGTCGTTTCGATATTGCAAACTCTAACTGGTGTTTTGCGGTTTCCAACTGAAGATTGAGCATATCATAATTACTTAAACCTTTAGGATTCCTAACCAGCTGATTAATATGAAGGTCTACCTCCATTTTTGGGAGACTTCGCTCTTTTGGTCTTAACAAGGTAGCTTTTCTGCGTTTGGGTTGTTCCTTTTCTTTCTTTACTTGTGCAACTTGGTAATTGCTAACAGTAATATCATTCTCTACCTTGACCAATTCACTTTGGTCATACCGAATAGGAAACCCGTCTTCGTCACTAATGGTTATGCCGTTTTCATCAATCTTAATGACCACTCCCTTTACAATATCATCTATGGCCTCTACCCTATCCCCTATTTTAAAAACAGCCATATTTTAATTTTAATTACACAAAAATAATGGTAATTTTCCAGTATTATATTTTATGTATAACCATGCGAACCTTATATTTTGTATTCTTTTTAGGAATTGAGCAATATATGTTGCCCTGTTTTACTAAAAAGATATTTGGATTTGACTGCCCAGGTTGTGGCTTACAACGTTCTTTGGTCTTGCTACTAAAAGGGGATTTTAACGGTGCTTTTCATATGTACCCTGCAATATATCCCATGTTACTTTTATTCGTGTTTCTGGCATTAAATTATTTTATAACAATCAGATTTTCCAACAGCATTAAAATAACCCTAATAAGTGTAACGGTTGGGGTAATAGTAATTAATTATATATCAAAATTCATTTAACCTAACCTTTAAATCATGGAACAACAAAAATTACCCAATGTAACTGCCGTTATGGCCCTAGGCATAGCCTCTATTCTTTTATGCTGGTGTTATGGAATATTAGGATTGATATTAAGTATCGTAGCCCTTGTTTTAGCTATGAGCAGTACAAAGTTATATAAGGCCAATCCAGAAGACTATACCAATTACTCAGCGCTAAAAACAGCAAAAATCATTGCAATAATTGGTCTTATCTTCAATTTATTGTTCATTTTATTCATAGTTTGGATGATAACGGCACTTGGTTGGGATGTAATTATGAGCCAAGATCAAGAGCTGATCCAAGAACGTATGAACGATTTATTAAATTAAGTAAATGCAGCAACCATTACCAGGAGCAAGCAATGCTCTTACCTTTGGCATATTATCTATTGTTTTAACCATTTTTTGTTGTGGTCCATTTGGAGCTATTTTTAGTTTTATTGGATTAAGTAATGCCAAAAAAGCAGAACAAGTATACAAAGCAGATCCTGAGGCAATGTATAGTGGGTATGAAAATGTTAAAACAGGTCGAATTTTGTCTTATATAGGCTTAGGACTTGCTTTAGTTGGGTTATTATTATGTATTATTTACTTCGGTGCTATAATAGCAATATTAATGGCCTCTGGGGATTTTTAATATCCTTCCTAATATTCAAAAAAATCCCCGAAAAGTATCGGGGATTTTTTTATTTTTTAAATTCTTCCAAGGTTTTCTTTATAATAGCAACACATTCTAGTAACTGTTCCTTGTTCATAACCAAAGGTGGAGCAAACCTAATTATATTGCCATGAGTAGGCTTAGCAAGAAGTCCATTATCCTTTAATGCCATACAGATATCCCAGGCAGTAGAACTTGTCTCGGTATCATTTATTAAAATAGCATTTAACAATCCTTTTCCACGAACAGATTTTACCAAATCACAGGTAGGTATAAAATCGTTCAACTCTTTTCTAAAGAGTTCACCTAAATCAAATGCATTTTGAGCTAATTTCTCGTCCTTTACCACTTCCAAAGCTGCCATCCCAACTGCTGCGGCAACAGGGTTACCACCAAAAGTACTACCGTGATTACCTGGTCTAATAACCTCCATTATAGTATCATTGGCCAAAACAGCGGAAACTGGGTAAGCACCACCAGACAATGCTTTTCCTAAAATTAAAATATCAGGTTTGGTTTCAGGAGTTCCACTACAATGCTTATCTACACAACCACAGTTTCCACACGTAGCCAATAACCTTCCAGTTCTTGCTATTCCAGTTTGTACTTCGTCGGCAATAAACAATACATTATGTTTTTCACATAAGGCCTTTGCGGTACTTAAATATCCTGGAGAAGGCACATATACACCGGCTTCACCTTGGATTGGTTCTACTAGGAACCCTGCTACATTATTATTTGTGGTCAAAGCCTGCTCTAATGCTTTTAAGTTATCGTATTCAATTTTTATAAAACCTGCCGTATATGGTCCAAAATTTTTCCTTGCCACGGGATCATTGGAAAATGATATAATTGTAGTGGTTCTTCCGTGAAAGTTATTTTCGCAAACTATAATTTGAGCTTCATTCTCTGGAATACCCTTGATCTCATAAGCCCATTTTCTACAAATTTTCAAAGCAGTTTCTACTGCTTCCGCACCCGTATTCATTGGCAAGAGCTTATCAAAATGAAAGGTTTCCGTTACATATTTCTCGTATTTACCTAACATATCATTGTAAAATGCTCTTGAAGTCAAGGTAAGTGTTTGCGCTTGTTTCACCATCGCATTCACAATTTTTGGATGACAATGACCTTGATTTACAGCGGAATATGCTGATAAAAAATCAAAATACCTGTTTCCTTCCACATCCCAAACATAAACACCGTCACCTTTGCTTAGTACAACTGGTAATGGGTGATAATTGTGGGCGCCGTATTTCTCTTCCAATGCAATAGCATCTTCAGAAGTGATGTTTTCTAAAACTGACATAATAAAAATTACTTTAAATAAAACTTTAGCAATTCCTTCAATACCTTTTTCCTTTCGAAGAGTCGAAAATTCAGCGTAGGAGAGAAATCATCCTTGTAGAGTCACAAAAATACTAATTTATAGCTACAAAATAAAGGAAGAATTACATAGCTCAAAAATCCATGTTAATACTAGCGCTAACTATATTCCCAATCCAAAGAAACCGTTATTTTTGCCCCATGCGTAAAAAGAAAACTAGACAGATCTTTGAAAAGGTAGTAGTAGTGGATGCCGGGGCAAAGGGAAAAACAATAGGCAAGGCACCAGATGGTAGGGTTATTTTCCTCACTAATACAGTGCCTGGTGATGTGGTAGATGTCATGACCACAAAAAAAAGAAAAGCCTATTTTGAAGGTGTAGCTACCAAGTTTCATTCATTATCAGATAAAAGAGTTACACCGGAATGCGAACATTTTGGTGTCTGTGGTGGCTGCAAATGGCAAGATATGGGTTACGCTCACCAACTTAATTATAAACAAAGTGAGGTTGAAAATAACTTAAAACGAATAGGTCATTTAGAGTTACCAGATATTACACCTATTTTAGGGTCTAAGGAACAATACTTTTATCGTAACAAAATGGAATTTTCATTTTCAGATAGTAGATGGTTGACCTTAGATGAGATAGAATCGAATAAAGAAATAGACGATAAAAACGCTTTAGGCTTCCATATCCCTGGTATGTGGGATAAAATACTAGATATTAAAAAATGTCACCTTCAGCAGGATCCCTCTAATGCCATTAGATTAGCCGCCAAAAGTTTTGCTTTAGAAAATAATATGGCTTTTTTTAACCCTAGAAATCAAGAAGGGCTGTTGCGAACTTTAATGATTCGTACGTCATCAATAGGTGAAATAATGGTGCTTATTCAATTCTTTCAAAATGACGAGGCCAAGCGAATACTATTATTAGATTATTTAAAAAATAAATTCCCCGAAATAACATCCCTTCTATTTGTAGTTAACCAAAAACAGAATGATACTATTTATGATCAAGAAATAGTATGTTATCATGGCCGTGATCATATTTTTGAGGAGATGGAAGGCCTTAAATTTAAAATCAATGCCAAGTCCTTCTATCAAACCAATTCAAATCAGGCATATGAGCTCTATAAAACAACACGTGATTACGCAGGCCTAAGTGGCGATGAACTAGTTTATGATCTTTATACTGGTACTGGTACCATTGCCCAATTTATAGCTAAGAATGCAAAAAAAGTGGTGGGTATAGAATCTGTTCCAGAGGCCATTGCGGATGCCAAAGCCAATGCAAAACGCAATAATATAGAGAATGTAGACTTTTTTGTTGGGGACATGAAAAATGTCTTCAATGAAAAATTTATATCCGAAAATGGTATTCCAGATGTAATTATTACAGACCCTCCAAGAAACGGGATGCATAAAGATGTAGTACAACAGATACTAAATATAGCTCCTAAAAAAGTGGTTTACGTAAGTTGCAACTCAGCCACCCAAGCGAGGGACTTAGAGTTAATGAAACATATGTATGATGTTACCAGAGTGCAGCCTGTAGATATGTTCCCACAAACACACCACGTTGAAAATGTTGTACTTTTAGAAAAGAAAAAATAGCATGAAAAAAATATTCGGCATTTTACTTTTCCTCTTCATTATTGGTGTTGGTTCTTGTGAAAAAGATGATATCTGTGTTGAGGGAGATACTCCATTAATGACCATTGGATTTTATAATTTATCAGATACCACCACCCTGAAGAATGTTACTAGCCTAAGAGTGGTTGGTGAAGGGAAAAGTAGTACTGTAAACACAGTTACAGATAGGGCCAACGCACAAACAATTAGTATTCCTTTAAAGACCGATGCTAATCAAACAAGCTTTTTACTCATATCTAATTCCGCAGATGATGATAATGGGACAGAAACTGGTAATATTGATACGATTACTATTTCTTACAGTAGAGTAGAAGACTTTAAATCACGCGCTTGTGGTTTTATAGTGAACTATGAAAATTTAAATATTCAATTAAAAGGCGATTCCAATAATTGGATTCAAGATTTAAGAGTAGCCCAATCCAATATTATTAACTCAGATTCTACACATGTTAAGATATTTCACTAGTTTTCTATTAGTACTGGGTACTTCGATTGGTTTTGCCCAAAATAAACCCATAGATACAAAGCCAAAGGATTCTGTTGTATATGAACAGTCATATGGCTTAAGGGTTGGCATAGACCTAAGTAGGCCCATAACCTCTTATCTAGATGAAAATTATACAGGAATTGAAGTTGTTGCCGATTATAGATTAACACCAAAAATATATTTGGCAGCCGAGATAGGAAATGAAAAAAAAACCAAACAAGAAGATCTTTATAATTTTACAGCATCAGGCAATTATATCAAAATTGGTGTGGACAACAATACCTATGCCAATTGGTATGGGGAACATAACTCAATTTTCATGGGAGGCCGATTGGCATTTAGCTCTTTTGAAAATACGCTGAACAATTATCAAGTATTTGACTCTAATAGATATTGGAACCCAGACGGGTTTGCAACTAGCTCAACTACCCCTGAAGAATTTAAAGGTTTACATGCCACTTGGTTAGAAGCTGTATTTGGCACTAAAGTAGAGCTATTTACTAATTTGTACTTGGGAGCAAGTGTTCGTTTAGCTTTCCTTTTAAGTGAAAAAGAGGATGAGCGATTTCCTAACCTTTTTATTCCTGGTTTTAACAAAGTAACCGATGGAAGTAAATTTGGTGTTGGTTACAATTATTCTATTTCCTATTTTCTTCCTTTATATAAAAAGAAAAACAAGTCCAAAAAGAATAGTGGAGAAAAAGTAGAACAAACAGAATAACTTAAAGTTCTTTAAAACCTTTAATAAATACCCATTTCATCATCAGTTTTTCTACACCTTTAATCTTCGCAACTGCAAATTTAGGAGCCAAAACCATAGCAAATAAAGCGGCTATTAGTGAAATGTAAGTGCTGCCAACTTCTAAAAAATAGGCCAGGCCAAATCTTAGTACAAGAAAAATCAAAGCAAATCCCAAAAAATTTAATACTATAGCTTTGTGTTTATTTTTCATTATAGGGTATCATTTTGATATTTAGCTTTTTTACTACCCTCATACATTTCATACTTAACCAAACGGGACTCTAAATGACTATTAAAGACCTTAATTTTCCTAGAAGGTCTTAAACCTACATATTTTAAAGCCTGCAAATTGGATGTAATCAACCAAGCATTGGTGCTTGGGTAGCCCTGTTTTAATGTGTCTCCTATGGCGCCATAAAAATTTTCCATTTCTATATCCAATCTTTCCCCATATGGTGGGTTAAAACACATATGCAAAGGACCCTCAGATTGTTTCTTTGTTTTAAAAAAGTCCTCTCGCTGAACAGTAATATAATCAGCCAGATTCGCGTTTTCAACATTATCAATAGCCTTTCTTACGGCGGACGGTGCTTTGTCGTAGCCTATGATTTTATGTCGGAATTCCCTAGTTTTCTTTAAACTGGCATCAATTATTTTTTCGTACAGTACTTCATCAAAATCAGGCCATTTTTCAAATGCAAAACCTTTACGATTAATATTGGCAGGTATATTACAGGCAATCATGGCAGCTTCAATCAACATTGTGCCACTTCCGCACATTGGATCAAGAAAATCGCGTTGCCCATCCCAACCACTCAATAATAGTAATCCGGCAGCCAAAACCTCATTTATTGGTGCAATATTCGTTGCTGTACGGTAACCTCTATGGTGTAGTGAATTTCCAGAGCTATCTAAAGAAACGTTACAAGCATTCTTATGAATATGGATGTTGATTTGTAGGTCTGGGTTCTTAACATCCACATCTGGACGTTTGCCTTCTACATCCCTAAATTTATCCACGATGGCGTCTTTGACTTTTTGGGAAACAAACAATGAATGGGTAAACTCATCGGAGAATACAGTGGCGTCTATAGCAAAAGTCTCATCAACCGTAAAATAATCTAACCAATCCATATGGTATATTTTTCTATATAAATCTTTTTCGTTTCTCACCGGAAAAGAGTGTATTGGTTTTATTATCTTGATAGCTGTTCGCAGACAAAGATTGGCTTTATACATAAAACCAGTATCCCCTTCAAAAGAAACATTTCTAGTGCCCTCCACAACATTGCTTGCACCAAGGTTTTTAAGTTCTTTTGCTAGAATCTCTTCGAAGCCAAAAAGAGTTTTGGCAATCATTTTAAAATTACTTCCCATATTCAATTTTTCAAGTACCGCAAAAATACGCTAATTTTGACGCTGTACCAGCAATCCAAAAGTTGACTACAATTTAGCCTAACTACTGATCAATGATATATTTTCTGCCGGTTCTCGGTGTACTTCTAAGCTTTGCTTTTGTCCTTATAGCAAAACCAAAAAAGAAAGAACATTTTAAATTGCTTTTAGCATTTAGCGGCGCCTTTCTTTTATCGTTAACAATTTTTGAATTATTGCCCGAAGTATATGAAAATGGAAATGCCAAAACCATGGGCATTTGCATCATGTTCGGTATACTACTTCAAATATTTTTAGAGTTTTTTTCAAAAGGTGCAGAGCATGGGCATGTACATTTCACAAATAAAAACACACATTTTCCGTGGTTACTTTTTACTAGTTTGTCTTTACATTCCATACTTGAAGGCCTTCCAATAATTTCAAATAATAATATCGTTTACGGCATTTTAATTCATAAAATTGCCATTGCAATAATATTGAGCATCTTTCTGTTAAGAGCAAAAATAAAACCATTGTATTGTGGATTATTTATTGTGCTATTTTCGTTAATGACCCCATTTGGGACCTTTCTAGCTGATAATTTTACCTTAATTTCTAAATATCAAAATCAATTAAACGCAGTGGTAATAGGGGTCTTATTGCATATTTCCACAATTATACTTTTTGAAAGCTCTGAAGGACATAAATTTAATTTGAGAAAACTTATTGTAATTATAATGGGTATCGTTATAGCTTATTTCATATAATGTTCAGCAAAAATGAATCTAGATTACTTAGGGAGGAATTTTGGATAGCGTTTGGAAAATCCTATCCAAGAAAATGGATTTTATACAAAACTAAAATCAAGGGGTTGTCTTTTAAGTTTCATTTTGGACTTAAAAATGCAATGGTTTCTTTAGACATAGATGGTGATTTAGAAAACCGCATCCAGTTATGGGAAAAACTAATGGCTTTAAAATCAATACTTAAAGATGAATTTATTCCTGAAATAATATTTGAAGAATATCATATTTTAGAAAATCACAAGGAGATTTCTAGAATTTATATAAAGAAATCCCAAGTATCCATTCATAATAAAAACTCATGGCGAGAAACCATGGAATTTTTAAATGATAAGATGGCAACCTTCGAAGAATTCTTTACAGAATATCAAGATATCCTTAATCCATAATAGGAAAAATGTTAATTTAACAAACCTTCCCTTATACCTTTCTCTAATCCCGTTAATTGAGCAAGACCCATAGCTCTTCCCACAAGTGAATAACCTGAATAAAAATCGTTTTGTCTTTTCTTGTCATCAAGTAAAACATGACCATGATCAGGTCTCATAGGAATATTAACCACCTCTTTTCCAGACTTACTTCTTCTTTGTTGTTCTTGAACAAAGGCCTTCATAACCTTTTCTATAGGTACTGAACCTTGTAAATGATCAGCCTCGTAAAAACTTCCATCATCCTGCCTTTGAACATTTCTTAGATGGATAAAATGAATATTGGGTCCAAAATCATTAACTATTTTAACCAAGTCATTCTCAGATGATGCTCCTAGCGACCCGGAACAAAAGGTTAAACCATTACTTGGTGAAGGACAAGCATCCAAAATGAATTTTAACTCGTTGTAGTTTGAAGCAATTCTAGGTACGCCAAATACAGAAAAAGGTGGGTCATCCGGATGAATCGCCATCTTTAAACCTAACTTTTCAGCTTCAGGTATTATAGCTTGTAAAAAATAAGCCAAATTATTCTGTAATTCTTTCTTACTTATATTAAGTACAGTGGCATGATTTGCTTTAAAATCTTCAATTGAAATTAATTTTCTAGAGCCTGGCATTCCCGCTAAAATGGCATCTCTTAAATTATCCCTTTCGTTGTCCTTAAGAGAATCAAAATAATTTTTTGCTATTTTTAAAACTTCACTAGAATAGGATCTACTCGCATTTTCACGTTGTAGGATATATAAATCAAAAGCAGCAGCGGCAATTGGGTCATACTGAAGAGCCGAAGCCCCATTAGGCAAATGAAAATCCAAATTGGTCCTTGTCCAATCTATTAGTTGCATAAAATTATAGCACACAACCTTAATATTATTTGCTGCTAAATTCTTAAGTGTTTGGATATAATTTTGAATATATACATCCCTTTCTGGCAGGCCATATTTTATTGAGGTATGAATATTTACACTTTCCACAACAGACCATTCCAAACCATGTGATTCTATCTCATTTTTTAGCGCTAAAATGGTCTCTAACGGCCATATATCCCCTAAAGGTATATCTTGACATGCAGCTACAATACCTTCTACCCCAATTTGTTTTATATCGGTTAGAGAAACACCAAATGAGGGTCCGAACCACCGAAAAGTTTTTTTAAGATATTCCATTATACACCAGAAAAAGAATTAAACCCACCGTCAACATCATAACACACTCCAGTAACAAAACTAGAAGCATCACTTAAGAGGTAATGTACCATCCCGTTTAACTCTGATGCATTCCCAAATCTTGCCATAGGTGTATTTGTAATAATTTTAGAGCCTCTTTCAGTATAAGAACCATCTTCCTTTGTTAAAAGACTCCTATTCTGATTCCCAATAAAAAATCCTGGAGCAATAGCATTTACTCTAATTTTATCTGAAAATTTAGATGCCATCTCATTAGCCATCCATTGAGTAAAGGTATCTACGCCAGCTTTTGCCATGGAATATCCCAAAACTCTTGAAATTGCTTGTTTAGAAGCCATAGACGATATATTAATAATTGAACCATAACCTTGTTGAGCCATTAATCCACTTAAAACAATGGTTGGTATAACGGTTCCAAATAAATTTATTTCCAATACTTTTTGAGTATCGGAAATTGCAATATCATAAATGCTCTGCGATGCAGATAATGTTGCGCCTGGGATATTACCACCAGCTAAGTTTATAAGACCATCAAGTCCTTCAAAAGTAGAAGCAATTTCCTCTTTAACTTCTAATAATGCTTCCTCATTTAATACGTCAACTTCGTAAATAGTAGTTTTGCCTTGTTTTAATTTATCAAGTTCATTCTTTTTATCACGTAATTTGTTAAGTGACCTACCTAATAAAATAACATGGGCGCCATGAAGTACTAAATACTCAGATATTGAACCACCTAGGGTACCAGTACCGCCGGAAAGTGCAAATATTCTATTTTCAATTGAGAATAAGTTTGTCATTGATTATAATCTAATAATTGGTAACCCCAACATAAAGGATTTTATTTAAAAACTAAAATAAACAAGATAATTGAGAATTACTTAAATTAAACAGCACTTATTACAAAAACAGTAATTTTAGTAGGAAACCAAACAAAATATAACATTACTATTTACAGTACTAAGTCAATTAAATGAGATTGGCAATTAGATTACGTATCCTAACATTTTTTCTTTGCAGGCTAATATTTTAAATTAGCTCTAATCCAAGACCCAAAAAGGCCTTCTCGTTTTGCAAGAAGACCTTTTTCATACCCAGCCTTGGCAGATATGATGCGCTTTGTTTCATTTTTTACGTCCTTTAGTAATATTTTCCCATAAAAAAAGGCCCCTTACATCACTGTAAGGGGCCTTCGAAAAAGGCGGCTACCTACTCTCCCACTTGGTATAGCAGTACCATCGGCGCAAACGGTCTTAACTTCCCTGTTCGGAATG
>NZ_JBMFZG010000009.1:0-204500 GCF_048890225.1 Maribacter luteocoastalis | reverse complement strand
CCCTGCATGGAATCCGGAAATCCCTTCCTCCGTAACGGGCTGCAAATGTACACCCTATTTCCATTCCCACAAGACTTTTTTTTAAAAAAATTGCAAAATTTTTATATCTAAAACCCAACAATCTTAGCTATAGCACGTTAGCTTTTAATTAAAAAAAATGCGGTCTTGAATTTAATGAAAAAATCAATATCATTATATATGAAACCATAAAAATTTGGCGCAAATTTCATCTACCTTATATATAACCTATATAATATCGGTTTAAAACAATTAAATCATATAGATATCATACTATAAGGTAGAGCAGAACTATTAAAACATAATACCTAGCTATTGCGGACGTGAATACTACATACTATCTTTGGCACCCTATAATACGAATAGCAAATGATTAAGATTACACTACCCGATGGATCGATTAAGGAATTTGAAAAAGGAACAACTCCAATGGAGGTTGCAAAAAGCATTAGTGAAGGGCTAGCTCGTAATGTTATTTCAGCCAAATTTAACAATACAATTGTAGAAACGGTTACTTCATTGGAAACTGATGGAAGCTTAGTCCTATACACTTGGAACGACAAAGAAGGTAAAACAGCTTTTTGGCATTCAACTTCCCATATTGTAGCTCAAGCTATCGAACAGCTATACCCAGGCGTTAAACTTACCATTGGCCCTGCAATAGACAATGGATTCTATTATGATGTTGAACTTCCTGAAGGTTCAATTTCAGAAAAAGACTTCCCTACTATTGAAAAAAAGGCATTGGAAATTGCTCGGGGCAAACATGATTATAAAATGAGAGAGGTTTCAAAATCAGATGCCTTGAAATTTTATAAAAATCAGGGTAATCAATATAAGGTAGAATTAATAGAAAACTTAGAGGATGGCACCATTACATTTTGTGACCATGATACCTTCACAGATTTATGCCGAGGAGGTCACATCCCCAATACAGGTATCGTAAAAGCTATTAAAATATTGAGTGTTGCAGGTGCATATTGGCGCGGTAATGAGAACAACACTCAACTTACACGTATATATGGCATCTCTTTTCCTAAACAAAAAGAGCTTACTGAATATTTAGAGCTTTTAGAAGAAGCTAAGAAGCGTGACCATAGAAAATTGGGGAAAGAATTAGAGCTTTTCACATTTTCACAAAAAGTTGGTCAAGGTCTTCCATTATGGTTACCAAAAGGAGCTGCACTCCGGGAGCGTTTAGAACAATTCTTGAAAAAAGCACAGAAAAAAGCTGGTTATGAAATGGTGGTTACACCACATATTGGTCAAAAAGAACTGTATGTCACCTCCGGCCATTATGCCAAATATGGCGAAGATAGTTTTCAACCTATCCGCACACCAAAAGAAGATGAGGAGTTTCTTTTAAAACCAATGAATTGTCCGCATCACTGCGAGATTTACAACACTAAGCCTTTTAGCTACAAAGAACTCCCTAAACGATATGCTGAATTTGGTACTGTATACCGGTATGAGCAAAGCGGAGAACTTCATGGCCTTACCCGTGTTAGAGGATTTACACAAGATGATGCACATATATTCTGTACACCTGGTCAATTAGATCAGGAATTTAAAAACGTAATAGATCTATCTTTATATGTACTTGGATCTTTAGGTTTTGAAAATTTCACTGCCCAAGTCTCGGTTAGGGACTTAGACAATCCAGATAAATATATTGGAAGTGTTGAAAACTGGGAAAAAGCAGAACAGGCCATTATTAATGCGGCTAAAGAAAAAGGGTTAGATTTTGTTATAGAAAGTGGCGAAGCTGCGTTTTATGGTCCAAAACTAGATTTTATGGTGAAAGATGCCTTAGGAAGGCAATGGCAGTTGGGAACAATACAGGTAGATTACAATTTACCAGAAAGGTTTGATCTTACTTACAAGGGCAGCGACAATGAATTGCATAGACCGGTAATGATCCATAGGGCACCGTTTGGTAGTATGGAACGATTTATTGCCCTATTACTAGAACATACAGGAGGAAATTTCCCATTATGGTTGATTCCAGACCAAGCCATTGTATTGCCTGTTAGTGAGAAACATGAAAAATATGCAGAAAAAGTTTTTAAATCCCTAGAAAATAACGAAATTCGCGCCCTCATTGACAAGCGGAATGAGACCGTTGGCAAGAAAATACGGGAAGCAGAGATGAATAAAATTCCGTTCATGCTAGTAGTTGGTGAGAATGATGAAGTTGCGAATACAATATCCGTTAGAAGACATGGTGGTGAGGATTTAGGAGCAATATCAATAGAACAATTTACTGACTTGGTCACAAACGAAATAAATAGTACCTTAAAGTCGTTTTAAAAAATAAGTTTAATTAAAATATATAAGTCATAGCAATACGTAAAAGATTCAGGCCTCAACCTAGAAGGGAAAATAAAAACCCTCATAACATTAATGAAAAAATTCTTGCTCCAGAAGTAAGATTAGTTGGTGATAATGTAGAAGTTGGAGTATATCCGATTAGAAAAGCTTTGGATCTTTCCAAAGAATTGGAATTGGATTTAGTAGAGATTTCACCTAAGGCGAATCCTCCTGTTTGTAAAATAATTGATTATAAGAAATTCTTATACGAACAGAAAAAAAGAGATAAGGCCATGAAGGCCAAGGCTTCTAAAGTTGTTGTTAAAGAAATTAGATTTGGTCCACAAACCGATGACCATGATTACGATTTTAAAAAGAAACATGCAGAAAAGTTCTTGAAAGATGGCGCAAAATTAAAAGCCTATGTTTTCTTTAAAGGTAGGTCTATAGTTTATAAGGATCAAGGAGAAATATTGCTGTTAAAATTGGCATCAGAATTAGAGGAACTTGGAAAAGTTGAACAAATGCCAAAATTAGAGGGGAAAAGAATGACTATGTTCATTGCTCCGAAAACTAAAGGAAAATAAAGATTCGGCTTCGCTTAGCGCCCGATTCAATAAACAAAATATTAAACGCTATCAGTCTAAAGAACAGGTGGCGTTTAACATGCAAAGCGACCCTTCGACTACGCTCTGGGTCCTAAAAATAGAACGTAGCAAGTGAGATTAATTAAATAAATAGGAGAAAATGCCTAAACAAAAAACAAAATCCAGTGCCAAGAAGCGTTTTAAGCTTACCGGTTCAGGTAAAATCAAAAGAAAGCACGCTTTTAAAAGTCACATTCTTACAAAGAAGTCTAAAAAACGTAAGCTTGCCTTAACTCATGATACCCTGGTACACCAGCATGATGTTAACAGTATTAAAGAACAATTACGTTTAAAGTAATTGAAATTTAAAGGTAAAAATTATTAACCATGGAGTTAGGCCAAAAAAGTCCCAAAATTAAAATAGGGCGCCTACTACAAAAAATTTAAAAAAATGCCAAGATCAGTAAATGCAGTAGCTTCAAGAGCCAGAAGAAAAAAGGTAATGAAGCAAGCCAAAGGTTTCTTTGGAAGACGTAAAAACGTTTGGACAGTAGCTAAAAATGCGGTTGAAAAAGCAATGCTATATGCGTATAGAGACCGTAGAAACAAGAAAAGAACTTTTCGCGCACTTTGGATTACCCGTATTAACGCAGGTGCCAGACAACACGGAATGTCCTACTCTCAATTTATGGGAAAATTAAAAGCTGAAAATATAGAACTAAACAGAAAAGTTCTTGCAGATTTAGCAATGAACCACCCAGATGCCTTTAAGGCAATTGTAGAACAGGTAAAATAAATTAATCACAATCTCACTTTTGAAAAATCCGATTCTTATGAATCGGATTTTTTGATTTTAGCTATTGCCGCTTTAAACTCTTGCCAGTCGATGAAATCATCACCGTTCTTATCATAGCCCTCAATTAACTTAGAAGAAACTATACCTCTTATAAAACCGCTAATTTCAGCTTCTTTTAATAATGCCATTATCTCAGATTTAGTAAGCTTCTGATCATTATTCCCATCAAAAAAATTGAAAGCCATTTCAGGGGTCTCAAAATGGTTGGTAATCAAAATTTGAATTTTATTTAAAATAGATTCTTCTGTTGTCATATTAATTTTGCTTTTATTGAATTTAAGCATAAATCAATTTCCCCACAAAGTGAGTACAAGATTTCTACCTGAGGCACAATTTCTGTGCTCGCAAAGATAAATACCTTGCCAAATACCCATATTTAATCTACCATTTGTAACTGGAACTTGCACAAATGTTCCCATTAAAGAAGATTTTATATGTGCAGGCATATCATCAGAGCCCTCATAATCATGATTATAATAGGGTGCATTCTCAGGAACAAAAATATTTATATGTGACTCAAAATCTTCCCTTACCGTCGGGTCTGCATTCTCATTTATGGTTAGACTGGCGGATGTATGCTTTATAAATACCTGTAAAAAACCTTGATTCACCTCTTTAATTTCTGGTATGTTTCCTACAACTTGCTCTGTAATTATATGAAACCCCCTTCTATACGCTGTAAGAGTAATTTCTTTCTGAAATAACTTCATTATCTATGAATTCTTAAATAAAGGTAAAACTTTGAGCTTTACCTGCATTGCTAACCTTCATTGAAATATCTTTACATCTAAATTAAATGTAATATGGATTTATCAAAGATAAAAATGGTTGTAACGGATATGGATGGGACTCTATTAAACTCCAATCATGAAGTTAGCGACCACTTCTTTGAATTATTTAAAGGATTAAAATCTCAAGGCATAACCTTTGTTGCGGCAAGTGGCAGACAATATAACAGCATTATTGATAAGCTACATACCATAAAAGATGATATCATCGTAATTGCTGAAAACGGAGGCTTTGCCATGAAGCAGCAAACAGAACTTTTAGTTACCCCACTTGACGCGCATCATGTACAAGATATCCTGAAGACCATCAATGAAATTCCAAATATTCACCCAGTACTTTGTGGAAAGCACAAAGCATATTTAACTGACAAATCTGATAGGTTTGCCGAAAAATTGGCTGAATACTACACTGAATTTGAAATAATGGAAAGCCTTTCTGATTTCAATTCTGAAGTGATAAAAATAGCGATATATCATTTTGAAAGCTCAGAGCAACATATATATCCCTATGTAAAGCAATTTGAAGAGCGTTTAAAAGTGAAGGTTTCTGGTGAAAATTGGCTAGACATTTCTAATCTAAATGCCCATAAAGGTTTTGCTTTAGATAGGGTTATGAAAAGCTACAATCTAAAACCAGACGAAGTAATGGTTTTTGGTGATTATAATAATGACCTTGAAATGCTGGCATTATCAGATTATAGTTTTGCTATGGAAAATGCACATCCTAACGTAAAAAAAGCTGCAAATTATACTACTTTAAGCAATGATGAAAACGGTGTGGAGCACATTCTAAAATTACTTATCAAATAGTGTTAACTTATCCGCATACCCTACATATTTATTTGGTATTGCTATTCTATGAATTCCTTCTTATTGAATAGCAGGTTTTAATACACTTGGTAAATAGCCCATAGTTCTTTTAAAAGCTGTGGTAAAATGCTGTGGATTTGAATAACCTACCTCATAGGCAGCATAAGCAATAGATACGCCATTTTGGGCAATTAAACTTTGGGCAACTTCCATTCTTAAAGCAGTAATATATTTAAAAACAGGCATGCCATATACTTTCTTAAAATCTCTTTTTAACTTGGTCGCATTGAATCCAGCTATTTCAGCTAAGTCTAAGATCTTAAGTGGCTCCTTCAAATTTTTTCTGATATATGCTTCAACTTTTACCAGGGCCAAATAATCTGAATTCAGCAACTTAATACTATTTTTTGAAACACCCACGGTTTGTCTTCCCAGCAAAAAATCAATAAGCAAGACCATCAGTTTACTTTCCAAATATCTTCTTCTTATCTCACCTTTATATGGACACTGAATTATCTCGTTAATTTTATTACGAATCTGAGGCGGTATAAATTTACTTTTATCCCATAATACAAAAGAATTTGAATTTGTAATGGCCTCTTGTAGTTTACCAAATGAACTGGCAAAGTCAGTACCCAATAGTTTTTGCAGCAAGCTTGGCTTTACGTATATCTCAAACACCTTACTATTACTCTTAAAGAAAACGTCCCTACCTTCTGTTGTTGGGTAGTAAAACATGTTACAATGATTTTCGGGTATTTGCACCAAATATTTTATATGGCTTAAAGGCTGATAAGAGTATTCACCTTCCAAGGAAAAGTGAAGTTTTATTACATGTTCATTACTAGTAACCCGAATTTCAGAATCAAATTCAAAAAGTAATTTGGTAGCAGTAAAATCAATACCGGTTATAAAAGCCATGTCATCTTTAATTGATACTTCAACCGTATTGAATTGTACCGAGTTATCTATATAAGCATCTTTGAACAACTCTTCAACAGCTATATTTTTATGCAATGATTGCCTATAGTCAGTTTCCTCCTCTTTTATCATTACTTCCTTATGCGTATGTAAAAATTCTTTTCACGGTACTTCACGGTACAATCCTGTTATAGATTTGCAAATATATTTATTTAGACTAAATCTTAATAAAAATAACAAGCTTTTTTACTCAGATGAGAAACTTATTCACGGTATTACTATTTATATTCTACATGACCACTCAAGGGCAAGAAGCCTCCAGTACAATCTCGGGAACTGTAAGTGATACTTCTGGAACTCCCCTACCGTATGCCAGTGTTTTTATTGAAAGTTTAAAACGGGGTGTTCTTACAGATGATAATGGAATGTACTCTATTAACAATGTTCCTTCTGGAAAGAACAACATAGTGGTTTCATTTATAGGCTACGGTTCGCATTCAAGAATTATTGAGGTGAATAAACAGAATAGTATCATTAAAATAGATTTTACGTTAGAAGAAAACATTGAAAACCTAAATGAGGTAACGGTCTATGGTAAAACCAAAGAGACAGAAATCGAGACAGTAGGCTTTGCGGTAAATGCTATTAAAACAGAAGAGGCTAGCCTTAGAAACATACAAACTAACGAATTATTGAATACCACCGTTGGTGTGAAAATTCGGCAAAATGGAGGATTAGGTTCTGATGTTAGCTATAGTTTAAACGGTTTATCTGGAAACTCCGTACGCATCTTTATCGACGGTATTCCAATTTCCACATATGGTAATTCATTTAACCTAAATAGTATACCGCCTTCAATGATTAAGCAAATTGAAGTATATAAAGGAGTGGTACCTGGGCATTTGGCAGATGATGCTTTAGGTGGAGCAATCAATATTGTTCTTCATAAAGATGCAAAAACCAATTTTAGTACTTCGGTTTCTTATGGATCATTCAACACGTTACAAGCCAGTGTTAATGGCCTGTATCGTTTTAAATCATCAGGATTAACCGTTAAAGCATCCCTTTTTCACAACTATTCAGACAATGATTATAAAGTTTCTGGCAGAAGTGTTTTGGTTACCGGTTTAGGAGGTGTACAATCACCCATAACCGCAAAAAGATTTAATGATGCTTACAGGTCAACAGGCGGAACGGCACAAATTGGTTTTACAGATGTAAAATGGGCAGAACAATTTTTCATTGGCGTTACAGGTTCCGATGATTATAAAGAAGTACAGCATGGAGCTTTTATGACTATTACTCCTTATAAGGATAGGTTTATAGAATCAGATGTAATATTGGCAAGTTTAAACTACCATAAGAAAGATCTTTTTACCAAAGGACTAGATGTTAATGTTAACGGTTTGTATGGTAAAAGAAACCGAGCAGTTAACGATACTGTTGCTTGGGCATATAGTTGGAACGGAGAGCGAGCCATTGATTTTAGAGGTAATGAATACCAATACACTTGGGGTTCTCAACAAGAAGGAGGCCCTACCCTAGCTAAAATCAAAAGAAATGTTGCCTCGATAAGAACAGGGGTTTCTTATGTTATTAACGACCATCACAAAATAGTAGTAAATCATGTATATAGTGGTATAGACCGAGAAGATAGTGATGCATTGAGATCGGTATTGGAAAACACATTTATAGGAACCAGGGATTTACATAAAAACATATATTCTTTAACCTACGAATTAACAGCTTTTGAAGAAAAGTTAAAAGCAAGTCTATTTGGAAAACATTATCAACAAAAAACAATAAGTGTAGACCCTTCTATAGAATCAGATGGTAACGGTAATGAGGTTATGGTTGATGAAGTTGTAAGTAGTAATAAAAAGTATAATGGATATGGATTTGCAGGCTCTTACGCAATTATTCCAAATATTACACTTTTAACTTCGGCAGAAAAAGCTATACGATTACCAAATGAAACTGAAGTTTTTGGTAATGACGGAGATAACGTAGTGGCGAATTCAAGCATTAACCCAGAGAGCAGCAACAACCACAACTTAGGGTTCAGGTTTGGAACATTTAAAATTAAAAAACATGATTTTACTATTTCAACGAATGTTTACACCCGTAATATTAAAGATAGAATAGGTTTACCTATTGAAACATCATTAAATGTTGATGATGAACTTATAATATATGTGAATCAAGGTAGTGGTACCTCAAAAGGAATAGACGCACAATTAAATTATACGTTTCAAAACAATTTCGGCCTCAATTTTAATATATCTCGTTTCGATTTAAAAATAGTAAATCAAGGAATTGAAATAGATGTACCTAATACGCCATTTTTTACAATGAACGGAGGTTTACGATATTCTTTTAATGATTTAATTCAAAAGAATTCACGATTAAATCTATTCTATAATATCTATTTCACTGATGAATTTTCATTCTTGACCGCACAAGGATCTAATACTGTAGGTAATGAATTTTTTGATGTACCCCAGCAATTAGCCCAAGATTTCGGTCTTAGTTACACCTTCCCAAACAACAAGTTCGTTATGAGTTTTGACATCAAAAACATCTTAGACGAACCCTTATATGATAATCTATCTGTACAAAAACCTGGAAGAGCTTTTTACCTAAAATTAAATTACTCAATACATAAATTTTAATCTTTTAAATAATACCAAAAATGAAACGAACATTTTTAAACCTTAAAACCTTTGCAGCTATTATAGTAACAGCTGGACTATTGACCGCTTGTAGTAGTGAAGATGATACCGTATTTACACCAGAACCAGATACAGAAGAACCGGAAACTGAAGAACCTGAAGAACCAAGATGGATTACTGTTGCCGCTGCTAAAATGGGAGACAATCCTGGCGATGGTAACGGAGGAACTTTACTTTATTCGGTAACTAGTGATGATGCAAAAGACCCAACTGTATCTATTGAACCTTTTGAAAATGGCTTTATTGCGCCTTCAAATAGAACCGCTAGATTACAATCTTCTGAAGATGGCAACACCATATTTAATATTAGTTATGCAGGAGATACAGGTGGTAATTACACCAAGTATACCGTAGAAGGCGGACAAACATTCACCCCTACAGGTTCAGAAGTAAGTATTGCTCCTTATGTAGGAACCGCTCCAAGATGGATTAAATTATTTGATGGAGATCAAACAGGAGCAGCTGTGTATGTGTCAACTGAAAACGAATTTGATGAGAATGATAATTATACACGTACAGAAGCCACCATTGGTGTAGTGACTTTAGATTTAGTTAATTCTTCTATTAAAGAGTTTCAAGAGCACAGCGTAGCTTTAAGTGCAGAAGAAGAAGCTAACGGTTATTATATCTCTAGAATTGATATGCCAACTTTAAATGCCGCCGGAGATAAATTATATATTGGTGCCCGCTTAAGTAAGCTTGATCCTGCTACTGCTGAAAGAGAAAGTGACTATGAAATTCTAGGTTCTAAAACTATAGTATTAGACTACCCTTCCTTATTAAATCCTTCTGTAATTACTTCTACCATAGGACACGGAAATACAAATGGCTACCGAAGCATTAATTCTTACGAATATAACGGAAGTGTTTATCAGGCTAACCAAAATGACCCTGAAGGTTCTTACATTTTAAAAATTGATGCTGACAACGTGTATGATGATAGCTACGTATTTAATTTAGATGATGCGTTAGGTATAGAAGGTGCTTATATTCTTGCTTGGAGACCTGCAGCAAATGGCAAAGCAGTATTGGCTTACCGCCATGATGAATCTGCAGAAGGCGTAGCGGGTGCACAAGGATTTTTCGCATTAGTAGATTTAAGCACTAAAACAGCTGTAAAGATTGATGCCATTCCTTACGATCCAGATTTCTACTTATTCCAATATCAAGGCTTCGTAGTAGATGGAACAGAAATATACCTTACTCAAGCCCCTGTAGGGCAAAACGGAAACATTTATATTGTAGAAACCGAAACAGGTGAAGTAACCAAAGGTGCTGAATTGGTAAATGTAACAGGAAGTCACTTTATCGGGGTCTTTTAATACCTCTAAAGATTATTTCATATCTTATTTAAAGAAATAACAATTATAAAAAAACCTTTGTCAATACTTTTGTTTTGACAAAGGTTTTTGTTTTATTTAATATCAAATTTTGCATTACGTCTTTTGCTTCTTTTTTCTCGCTGCAGGAAATAATACATTGTTCAATATTAAACGATACCCAGGTGAAGCAGGGTGCAATTCCAGTTCTGTTTTTGGATCTCCCACCCTATGCTGATAATCTTCAGGGTCATGACCTCCATAAAATGTGAAAAATCCTTTTCCTTTTATACCATGAATATACCGAGCTTCTTCGTTTAATTTGTTTTCACCAAGAACCATAACTGTAGGCTTGATCTGAGATCTATTGAACGCTGTTGTCTGCCCCATAAAACCCTTCACCAAAGAGGTATGGTTTTGGCATAACATGGTTGGTACGGGGTCCCATTTTGCAGAAAAATCCATTAACGAGAAGTAGTCCGATTCCTTAGGTACGTTGCCTCTTTTTGAAGTCATGTCTATTGAGGAAAACTCATACTGCAAAGGATTTCGTTCCAAGATAAAATCCTGAAACGCAAAGGTTTTCCCATAATCCAATTGTGATTGGTAATTTGGATCAGATGCATCACCATCAAACATAGGTTCACAAATATCTACCCCATTAGCGGCAAGTGCAATATCAAAACTATCGGTAGCAGAGCACATGGCAAACATAAAACCGCCACCAATTACATAATTTCTGATTTTTAAGGCAACATCTCTTTTTTCTTCAGATACTTTACTATAACCCATTTTTCTGGCCAACCTTTCCGCTTCATTCTTTCCTTCTATATACCAAGGTGTTGCCCTATAGCTTCCATAAAATTTACCATATTGCCCCGTGAAGTCCTCATGGTGTAAATGTAACCAGTCATAAAGTGCTAATTTATCACTTAATACCTCTTCATCATAAAGGGTTACATAGGGTATCTCTGCATACGTTAGTGCCATGGTAACAGCATCATCCCAAGGTTGATTTCCCTTTGGGGAATACACTGCTATTTTTGGTGCTTTTTCTAAAATAACGGCATCTTGGTTTCTTGCCGGACTACTTATTTCAACGAGAATGGAATTCGCCTGATCATCAGAAATAACTTCAAATGACACTCCTCTTATTTGACATTCCTTCCTAATACTTTCACCATCTGGCAAAAGAAAAGATCCTCCCCTATAATTTAAGAGCCATTGAACTTTTTGTTGTTTGGAGAGCACCCAAAAAGTTATACCATATGCTTTTAAATGGTTTTTTTGAGTTTCTGCATCCATAGGTATCAATATGGATGAGGCCAAAACAGGGAAGCCTATAAAGAGTAGAAAAAGTAATATGCAATATCTTCTCATAAACCAAGAGTTGTAGGTTTACCAAAGATATAGGAAAATATGTAGTCTCGAATTTAAGGTTCCGTTAAAGAATATAGCATTTAATACTTTATACAGGTAACACAAAACATGAAATAATAATGAAAAATTACTTGTTAGAACGGAACATCATCACTATCCCCATCCATTTCGTTGTTCATGGCACTACCAAATACATCATCGGCACTTGGTAAATTCTTGGTTATAAATGGATTTTCTTCGTTTGCGTTCATTTTTGATTGAAATTCAAACGGAGAGTCAAAATCGTCCAAGTTATCAAACTTACCTAAGTGACCTACAAATTTTAAGCGAATGTTTTCAAGTCCACCATTTCTATGCTTGGCGACAATAAGTTCGCCTTGACCTTCTGTAGGTGTACGTTCCTCATCATCCCACTCCTCTATTTTGTAATATTCTGGTCTATAAATAAATGCTACGATATCCGCATCCTGTTCAATGGCACCAGACTCCCTTAAATCTGATAATAAAGGTCTCTTGCTACCCCCTCTGGTTTCAACTGCCCTAGAAAGCTGTGATAATGCAATTACCGGCACATTCAATTCCTTGGCCAAGGCCTTAAGGTTTCTTGATATCGTAGATATTTCTTGTTCCCTATTACCACCATTTTTGGAACCACCAGCTGTCATTAATTGTAAATAATCTATAACAATCATTTTAATTCCATGCTGTGAGGCTAGTCTCCTCGCTTTGGCACGTAGATCAAAAATAGACAGTGACGGGGTATCATCAATAAAAAGCGGGGCTTTCTCCAAGGCCTTTACCTTAACATTTAATTGCTCCCATTCATGTTTCTCCAATTTACCGGTACGTAATTTCTCAGAGGACAAACCTGTTTCCGATGAAATAAGACGTGTAATCAACTGAACAGAAGACATCTCACAGGAGAAAAAAGCTACTGGTATATTTGAGTTAACAGCCATATTCTTGGCCATGGACAATGTTAGGGCCGTTTTACCCATACCTGGTCGCGCAGCTATAATAATTAAATCACTTGGCTGCCATCCAGAGGTAAGCTTATCTACTTTATCAAAACCGGAAGGAACACCACTTAAACCTTCTTTATTGGATATCTCCTCGATTCTCTTCTTTGCCTGAATCACCAAATTTTGAGCGGTTTCTGCAGAACGTTTAAGATTACCTTGGGTAACATCGTATAATTTTGATTCAGCAGCATCCAACAAATCAAAAACATCAGTACTTTCATCATATGCCTCTTCTATAATTTCATTTGAAATTTTTATGAGACTACGCTGAATATATTTTTGAAGAATGATACGGGCATGGAACTCAATATGCGCGGATGATGCTACTTTTTGAGTCAATTTTATCAAGTAAAAGTCACCTCCACAAGCATCCAATTTTCCGGCTTTCTTTAATTGGCCAGAAACGGTTAATAAATCCACCGGTTGCGACTCCTCAAACAAAATAAAAATAGCTTCATAGATAAACCTATGGGCATCCTTATAAAAAACATCAGGATGTAGGATATCTATTACTTCATCAACACCTTTTTTATCTATCATCATCGCTCCAAGCACAACTTCCTCTAAATCAACTGCTTGAGGGGGTATTTTTCCTTTTTCAAGGCTAATAATAGTAGATTTATCAATCTTACGACCGATTAAAGGTTTTGTGTTCTCCATGACTGCGAAAATATGCAATTAACACTAAGTTAACTTTGAAAAACTGCTTAGGATGTCAACAGTTAACTAACATTTAACGTGTTAATAAGTTACAATTTTATGTTGATAACAAAAAAAATCCGAAGAATTATGTCTCCGGATTTTTTTGAGGTTACTAAAATAGCATATTAGCCATTAAAAACACCCATTTGTCCATATTTGTCCATTCGTTGCTTCACTAATTCCTTTGGTGATAACTTTTGTAATTCCTCAAAATTAGCAACGATTTTATTTTTTAATATTTCAAAAGTTTTATCCCTATTAGCATGGGCTCCACCTGCAGGTTCCCGTACTATTTCATCAATGAGTTTTAATTTCTTCATGTCGGCGGCAGTTAGTTTTAATGCTGATGCAGCAGTTTCTTTGTATTCCCAACTTCTCCAAAGGATAGATGAACAAGATTCTGGTGAAATAACGGAATACCAAGTATTTTCTAGCATTAATACTTTATCCCCTACGCCAATACCTAAAGCGCCGCCTGATGCACCTTCACCAATAATAGCTACAATAATAGGCACTTTTAATCGGGTCATTTCTAAAATATTCCTTGCAATTGCTTCCCCTTGGCCTCTTTCTTCTGCTTCTATTCCAGGGTAAGCACCTGGTGTGTCTATTAAACAAACTACGGGAATATTAAATTTTTCGGCAGATTTCATTAGACGCAATGCTTTTCGATATCCTTCTGGATTCGCCATACCAAAATTTCTGTATTGTCTTGTTTTGGTATTATACCCTTTTTGTTGCCCAATAAACATATAACTCTGATCACCAATTTTGCCCAAACCGCCAATCATAGCCTTATCATCCTTAACATTACGGTCTCCGTGAAGTTCTAAAAAGGTATCCCCACAGATAGCTCTTATATAATCTAATGTATAAGGTCTGTTAGGATGTCTGGAAAGTTGAACACGTTGCCATGCGGTAAGATTTTTATAAATCTCTTTTCTGGTATCAGTTAACTTTTTTTCTATTTGTTTACAGGTCTCGCTAACATCAACATCGCTCTCCTCGCCAATAATCATACACTTGTCTAATTGCTCTTCCAATTCTTTAATTGGAAGTTCAAAATCCAAATATTCCATAGTTCAATAAAAGATTAAGTTAGTTGTGAGGGCAAAGATATAAACTTTCATGTGTATTAAACCCTTTCTCCCTGTTTTATACTGGCCCTTTGTTTAAAAATACCATTAATAATAACAGTACAAAGGATGATAAAAGCACCTACATAAAAATAAGGGTTCATTTTTTCTTCAGAGCCGAAAATACACCAAGCCAGTAAAATGCCATAAACTGGTTCTAAATTAGTAGTTAACATTACAGTGTATGGCGTAAGTACCCTCATAACCTTTACCGATGCTATAAAAGCATACGAAGTACAAACTAGTGCCAGTAAGAATAAGTAAAGCCAATCTTGGTCATTAAGTTTAAAAAAACTTATTGAGAAACTTCCCTGAAAACTTAATACCAGGGTTAAAAAACATACGCCAATACCCAACTCATAAAGAGAAATTACTGCAGGCCTGTTATTTTTAACGAGCTTACCATTAATAAGAGAAAATACCGCGGCCAGAAATGCTGACACCAAAGCTATTACCATGCCTAAAACATAAGTAGTTTCGACCTTAAATATCATATACAGCCCAAGCATCACGAATAAACCCAAAATAATTTCATATCCTATTATTTTCCTGTTGAACAAAAATGGTTCCATTAAAGCGGTGAAAAATGCTCCAGTAGACATCATGGCCAACGCTATTGAAACCGTAGAAACCTTTATAGCATAGAAAAAAGTAACCCAATGGCATGCTACCACAATACCACCTACTACCATCCATATAAAAGCCTTAGTACTTATTCTTAAATTTAGCTTCGCAAAATAGACATAGAAGAGAATAAAAATGGTGGCCATACCCATCCTAAACCAGACCAATGGTAAGGAGTCAATAGAAATAAGCTTACCTAAAATAGCGGTAAACCCCCATATAAAAACAATAAAATGTAAATGTATAAGATTACCAATCCTATCTTTTTGCATTCTGTAGTAGATAAAAAGCCAAGAGACCAAATAGTACATTTGGAATTATAACAGCCAACAAAGGTGAAAAACCAGACTGTTCCGCCAAGGTTCCGAAAACCTTGTCAAAAAATATAAATACAAAGGCCACAAGAATGCCAAAGGCTAAATTTACACCCATTCCACCTCTGCGTTTAACTGACGAAACTGCTACGGCTATTATGGTTAAAATAAATGCCGTTAGGGGTAAAGCCCATCGTTTGTATTTTACCAAAATATAGGTGTTAATATTTGAGGCTCCTTTTCGTTTCTGGTCTGCGATAAACTTGTCCAATTCGTACAGGTTCTTTGTTTCCGCAACATAGGAAACCGGTGTTAAATCGTCTATTTTAAATTGAAAAATAGTATCTAAACGTCGTTTACTTTCTATGTGGGCAGAATCACCTACCATTTTACGCTTTACATAAGAAGTTAGACGATAGTTACTATCTTTTTCTACCCATCTAATGTTATTGGCAGATATTTTAAAATCTAACTTATTAACGGAATCAAATCTTTCAAATGTAAAATTATTGCCCAATTTTCTGGCCGGGTCAAAACTACTCACATAGATAAAATCTGTTTCGTTAAGCTGATTAAAAATATTATTGGTAACCCTATCTTGTTTGCCCTTCTTTAAATATTTGTACACAAACTCATTAAAACCAACACTTGCTTTGGGCACAATAAACATGGTCATAAAAAACATTAAAATAGCTACCATTGTAGCACCAATAAGATAGGGCCTTAAAAACCTACCATAAGATACTCCTGAACTTAAAATAGCAACAATCTCAGTATTGTTTGCAAGTTTAGAGGTAAAGAAAATAACTGATAAAAAGAGAAATATTGGAAATAGGAGGCTACCGATATAAATCGTAAAATTTATATAATACACAACTATTTCATTAAGTGGCGCTTCATTATCTATCATTTTCCCCACCTGTTCGGCAAGATTGGCCATAATCCCAATGGGTATAAATAATAAGAGCATTACAGAAAATGTAAGCAGGTAACGTTTTAATATGTATCTATCAATTATGGATAACATTATAACCTTTTGTCCATTTGTTTTACCATTCTATTTTTCCACTCATAAAAGTCCCCAGCCAAGATATGTTTTCTAGCCTCACGTGTCAACCAAAGATAAAATCCCAGATTGTGAATAGTGGCGATTTGCTTCCCTAGATATTCGTTGGCCGCAAATAAATGTCTTAGATATGCTTTTGAATACTCTCGATCTACGAACGTGGTTCCCATTTCATCAATCGGTGAAAAATCATCTTCCCACTTTTTGTTCTTTATGTTTATTGTACCGTGTGCAGTGAATAGCATTCCGTTCCTAGCATTTCTAGTTGGCATCACACAGTCGAACATATCTATGCCCAGTGCAATATTTTCCAATATGTTTATTGGCGTGCCAACACCCATCAAATATCTTGGTTTATCTTCTGGTAGAATCTCACATACCACTTCTGTCATACCATACATTTCCTCGGCAGGCTCCCCTACTGAAAGTCCCCCTATGGCATTCCCCTCCGCCCCGGCATTGGCAATATACTCTGCAGATTGCCTCCTTAAATCTTTATACGTTGATCCTTGTACTATTGGAAAAAAACTTTGAGAATAATCATACTCAAAAGGTGTTTTTTTCAAATGGTCAATACAACGATCCAACCAGCGGTGGGTCATATGCATAGACCTTTTGGCGTAATTGTAATCACAGGGGTATGGTGTGCACTCATCAAAAGCCATAATTATATCCGCTCCAATGACACGTTGAATTTCCATTACGTTTTCTGGAGTAAACAGATGTACAGACCCATCTATATGCGATTTAAACTTAACTCCCTCTTCTTTAATTTTTCTATTTCCAGATAAGGAATATACCTGATAACCCCCACTGTCGGTTAAAATATTCCTATCCCAACCCATAAATTTATGTAAGCCACCTGCCTGTTTTAAAATATGGATCTTTGGTCTTAGGAACAAGTGATAGGTATTCCCTAATATTATATCTGGATTAATTTCTTCCTTTAGTTCTTTCTGATGTACTCCTTTTACAGAAGCCACCGTACCCACCGGCATAAAAATAGGAGTCTCTATTTTACCATGGTCGGTTTCCATGATACCTGCCCTAGCTTTAGACTGTAGGTCTGTTTTATGTAACGTAAATTTCAATAGTATAGAATAAGGTCGTAAAGATAATGAACTCCAAGCGTCTAAAACTTAATAAAAACCAAAGATATACTACACAAAAAATACCGAACAATAAAGATACCCACCCTACGTTTTCATGGTATAACGAGAATTGAAACGTTTGGTATTGTTATTGATACCTATTCATCAATTAAAAAATAAACTATTATGAAAAAAACATTTTTGATTACCGCATTATTCTTTACTGGGTTAATTTCATTCGCACAGTCTGGATCTGGTTTTGGATTAAAAGGAGGTTTGAACTACAACGGAAATGGTGATTTTTTTGACTCTGCAGAGAATGCCATTCGTAGCCCAGATAAAAATGTTGGATACCACATTGGTGTTTTTGGAAAACTAGGAAATAAAATTTACGTAAGACCAGAACTGGTTTACACCAGCACTACTTCTGGTTATAATGAAGGAGACCTTAAAATAAACAAATTAGACTTGCCAGTTCTTGCAGGGTTTAAAGTAATTGGACCATTGAATATTTTTGCCGGACCATCATTCCAGTATATCTTAAACACCAAATTTGATGGCGTAACCATTGATGATATCGAGAATGATTTTACGGTTGGCTTACATATAGGAGCTGGAGTGAATTTGGGAAAATTAGGAATAGATGTTAGATATGAACGTGGATTTTCAGAAAATGAAATAAATTTTATAAACTCAAATATTACCAGTCTAAGCGGTGATAGAGTAGATACCAGACCCGATCAAATAATCTTGAGTCTATCACTAAAAATATAAAATCAACATTTTGCATATTAAAAAGCCTCTTGATTGTCAAGAGGCTTTTTTTAAAGTTTTATTCCAGTCTACAAATCATTGTCCAAATGGTCATAAATCCCATCGCCATCGGTATCTTTAAAACTGTCAAAACTACCATCTTCTTTTAAATTTATTTCTTCAATGGTAGGAATACCATCTGCATCATCATCAGTGTCATTATAATTGGCAAGATAAATAGTAAAAGGTTCGGATTCATCATCCGTATTGTCATTGTTCAAATTACCATCATTATTTACATCTTCTAAAATTGAAGGAATGCCATCACCATCAAAATCAGTATCAGGCTCATAAGAAAAGGTGTCTATTTTAAATATTAGTGGCGTGTAGGCAGAAATAACAGAGCCCTGCGCAGAGGCAAAATATGCTAAACCAGAGGGTATGAACAATGCTCCAACACCATAACCGTTATAAGTAATTGTACCATCACCATTCTCTATAGGCCCCATTCCTGTTTGAAAATATTCTACGCCATTTCCAAAACCACGAACAACATTTGAAAGATTGAAACGTATAGGTTGTTCACTAGAGGCATCAAACAAGGTCCCATCCAGCAATGAACCTTCATATCTAATATTTACATTATCACCTATAGTTGGCTTCCCTTCCTCAGTTCCTTGTCTAGCAACTAGCACGTATAACTTGTGATCAATAACTTCCTCATCATCCCTTGAAAATTCTGAAGATGCAACTGATATCGTTTCTGTAATCAGTTCCATTCCAGGAATGTTTTCAGTATTTATATTTAAGATGGAGGTTTGATCAGAATTTTCACTGGTAATGGTATCAAACTTAATTTTAAAATCAAAATCAGTAGTAGGTGATCTAAAATCCTCATAATTAAAAGTATGCGTACTTAAAAATTCAAGAATCTCGGCATCATCCTCAACCGCAACTTCACTTAACAGTCTTGGTGGAACTACCTCTGCAACCGAATCATCATCCTTTTTACACGACCAGACCAAAATTATGGTAAGTACTAAAAAATAAACATTTTTAAATTTCATCAATACATTTTTACAAGGGCGCAAGATAGTATTTTCCCCTATTTTTGTGGGGTATCTTAACAAAGATTTTTAATTGCAATGCGGATAGACAAATACTTATGGAGTACCCGTTACTTTAAGACAAGAAACTTGGCCAGTACTATTTGTAAAAAAGGTCATGTCAAAATAAATGGGCAAATAGCTAAACCAGGAAAGGAAGTTTTGCCCCTGGATAAAATTGTGGTGCGTAAAAATCAAATTGATTATCAATTAACAGTATTGGATATACCAACGAGTCGGGTCAGTGCTAAATTAGTAGATATTTATAGAAAGGACACAACGCCAAAAGAGGCTTTTGAGCATAATGAACTTTTACAATATTCTAAGGATTATTATAGAAAAAAAGGTACAGGGAGGCCTACCAAGAAGGATCGTAGGGAAATTGATGATTATTTAGACGAACCATTGGATAAAACTGACTAAGTTTCATTGTATTTCAACGTAAAACCTTAAATACAATAGGTTACTAATACATTTTTTAAAAACATACCTATCTTTATTCTTTTAAAGTTATTTCTATGGAGCAGAACATTCTTTCACACCAACAAATACAATACAAAATTGAACGTATTGCCTATCAGATATATGAAGCCAATGTGGACGAAGAGGAAATCATTGTTGCCGGTATTGAAGGTGGAGGTATAAATTTTGCAAAAAAGTTAATTACCGTTTTAAGAAAAATAACTACTGCCCAAATTACCTTATGCAAAGTTAACATGGACAAAAAGGATCCGTTGAAAAGCGGTGTTTCTACTTCTTTAGCCGAAAAGGATTTTATAAACAAATCTGTGGTATTGGTAGATGATGTCTTAAACTCAGGAACAACATTAATTTATGGTGTCCATCATTTCTTAAAAACGCCATTAAAACAGTTGAAGACTGCCGTTCTTGTAAATCGAAACCATAAAAAATACCCTGTGAAGGCAGATTATAAGGGAATATCCCTTTCTACTTCTTTACAAGAACATGTAAATGTTCTTTTCGAAAGTAAAAACAATCGGGTTTTTCTAGACTAAAAGTTTAAGTATTTCCTCTTTTAATTCATCTGGGGTCTTGTTATAATTATATACAGTCTTGTGGGCCTGATTATAAAAATAACTACGTTCAAAAAGATGTTTAGCAATAAATTCTGGTAATTCATCTTCAGATAAATGCGCAATTAAAGGTCGTTTGGCTTTCTGGGATACCAACCTATCCGTTAAATCCGAAATAGAAACCCGTATGTAAAAAGAATTAAGGGTGGCTTTGTTTATATCTTGCATATTACTTCCAAAGCAAGGTGTACCACCACCAACCGACAAGACTAAATCGTCATCTATGGCTAAAAGCTCGTTTAAATAAAAATTTTCCATTTTTCTGAAATAGACCTCTCCTTTCTCTGAAAAAATATCGCTAACAGATTTTTTTTCTGTTTTTTCAATATATTCATCTAGATCTAAAAAATTAAATTCCAATGCTTTAGCAACCAATTTTCCTATCGTGGTTTTACCACTTCCCATGTAACCTACCAATACAATTTTCACCTTCTAATTTTGTGTAAAATTGATCATATTTTAATCGATTTCAAAAAAAAATAAAAAATCTAATAAATAAGACTTGTTAAATAAATTATAGGGTGTATATTTGCACCCGCAAACAGCAAAAGATTGCGTTTAAATTATGACCTGGTAGCTCAGTTGGTAGAGCATCTCCCTTTTAAGGAGAGGGTCCTGGGTTCGAGCCCCAGCCCGGTCACAAAAAAAGCCTTCCAAATTTGGAAGGCTTTTTTATTGAATCAATTTACTTTGTTTTATTTATAATGGAAAGCTATTTGACCAAGTTGGCCAACAATCTTAACCGAATCTTTCATTGATAGCTTAGAACCGTCGGCGTGTATCCATCTTTTTAAAGGTTGTTCACAAATTAATTTCCTAGCTTCAACTTTACCATAATGCTTTCTCATTCTCATAAATATCTCCACATCAAATAACCATTTGGTAATAAATTTGTCTTGAAACATTAATGAAGCTATTTCCCTATCCATAATTTTAGCTCCACATTGAGTATCCTTAAATGGCATTCCCAAAATGGTTTGTATAATCTTATTTATGGTAAGACTAATTATCGCCCTAGCTGACTCCTTTGTTATATCAGCACCCATACGGGCAATTCTTGAACCGCTAACAATTTTAAAGCTAGAAGTTTCTATGATTTTTACAAGGTCATCAAAATCTCTAAAATCGGTAGATAAATCTGCATCTAAAAAACCGATATAATCCAACTGTGCGTCTTTAACCAAATGTAAGGTTCCCTGACGAACGGCTTCTGCCTTGCCACCATTTTTTTCACAATCATATACACTTATGTTGTTTGGGTTAGCTTTTTTAAGTTCCTCTAGTACCGATAATGTGTTATCTGTACTACCATCATTTACAAAACAAAGGTGATATCCCAAATTTTTATGTGCAAATGCCTTAAACTCGTCACTTGACAACCTATCCTCCTCATTATAACATGGTATAACTACACCAACACAGTTTTTCTGTAACATTTGAGTTTCCTCTTTGTGGTCTTCTTTACCAATATTTACTTCTGGTACGCCAACTTTACGTTTTATACGAGCAGCCATTTCATCCAAACTAACCGGTTTTTTTAAATAATCATCTATTCCCAAATCAAAACCATCCATAATAACATCCTCATTGGTATTACCGGACATTACTAATATTGGGGTGTCAGATTCACTGGCCGTCCTAATGTGCTTTACTACTTCCAGACCGGACATGTCTGGCATATTAATGTCAACCAATACTAAATCTGGTTGGAAAGAATTAAACAATTCAATCCCTGACTTCCCGGTATCTGCTGTTTGTACATCGTACCCTATCTCCTTAAGTTTTTTCTCTACCGAAAGCAAGATCAACTGTTGGTCATCAATGGCTAAGATTTTCATTTCTTTTTATATTAAGTTTGGTTTTAGAAATTAGGGATTTCCCCTGTTTGCATTTCGAAATTATGATATGACCTCTTTTAATAGCAATCCAAAACCTTAACTTGCAATTATCAATAGGTCAATAACATGTTTGTATAGATAAACTACTTTATACGGAAAGTAAGTTTTTTCTTTCAATTAACGTTGTTTTATATGCAATATTGTACGATTATAAATTATTAGACGTTTATCTCTGATAAAGTATGTTAGTTTAAATGATCAAACAGAATACCAATACATTACTGATTGTTGCCATTTTCATTGCAGTAGCATTTCATGGTTCAAGTATTTTCTTCACATTAGAATCTACTTATGACGCACTAATCCACTTATTTTTTGCGGACCACTATGCCAATAGTTGGTTTGAACCATGGGACTATAGATGGTATACCGGTTTTACTGTTCAAGGGTATCCACCATTGGTGCATCAAACCATAGGTGTATTGTCCTATATAGGCGGGCTTAAGTTTGGTATGTTCTCGGTTGCCCTAATAGCAATAATCCTCTTTGTAACAGGTGCCTATCGTTTTGGGCTTTTAATGACCGGAGACAGAAGAGTTGCCGGATATACATCGTTATTGGCCGTATTTTCATCAACCTTTGTTGAGACATTGCACATTTTTGGACAACTGCCCAGTATTGCGGCATTATCTATTTTAATGCACTCATTCCCAGAAATTTACCAATGGTTAAAAACTGGAAAAATTAAATACTTATTTACTAGTCTATCTTTAATCTCGGTAACCGTTACTTCCCATCATGTAACCCCTATTTTTGGTATGGTCTTTTTCATTTTTCCACTAATTGGTATGGTAATCATGGATAATGCCTACGACCAAGTAGGTACAATTAAAAAAATTACATTACTTGTTTTTTGGAAGTCGTTTTTGAAACTGTTTTGGAGAATTGTAAAATTTGGAGCAGGCTCATTGGTGCTCTTTATCTTTTGTATTCTACCATATTGGATAAACACAAAAAAAAACCCGATAACCCAGGTTCCTATACCACATGGATCTAGGGATAACTTCTTGGAGGTAACCTCATCTGGACTGGTATTCTTCTTAATTCCATGGGGAATACTTTTGTTTGTTTTACCTTATCTATTTTATCGGTTGCATTCCAAAAGATATTTGTTTTTTGGACTTTCTTTTACCTTGCTGACCATATTGGGAACTGGTGGCACTACACCAATACCCTTATTGCTTTTGGGTGAAACAGCTTTTAACATATTAACCTTAGACCGTTTTACACTTTGGGCCACTATTATGGCATTGCCCATTTTTGGTGAATTTGCCTACAGGATGGTGGAAGGTGACCTTAAAGCCAATTTACAAGAGAGATTTGGTCCTGTATACCATAGAATTCTAGGCGGATTAATGGCAGGTGGAATATTGTTTATGGTAATTTTTACAATGAGTCTAGGATATTTTAGACCGTCACAGCCGCAGAAAATTAAAATGCTTCCCATTGTTAATTTTCTAAACCAAGACCAACACGACCAATGGCGCTACCTACCTCTTGGTTTTGGCGATCAAATGGCATGGCTTTCCGCTCAAACCAAGGCTATGACGGTTGACGGCAACTACCATTCTGCCAGAAGGCTTCCAGAACTTACCACAAGGGCAATAGAAAGATTGGAGAACTCCAAGTTTAGGGGTGTGGAAGGAATTGGTTCTCTGCAACAGTTTTTAACAGTGCCCGAAAAATATAACTTAAAATACATTTTCTCCAACGATAAATTTTATGACCCACTACTCTATTTTTGTGGATGGCAAAGGTTACAGCAACTAGAAAATGGTATTATGGTGTGGGAAAAACTTAATGTACCACCCTTACCTAAAATATTGGCCAAAGAGGATGTATCCACGGCTTTAAAAATTATGTGGGGCGTTATACCTTTAAGTACAATCCTGTTTGCATTTATACTTAATATACAGGCCATTTGGTATAGAGCACTGAAAAGTAATAAAGCTACAAAATCCGATTACTTAAATTATAAAGTCAATTACCTAAACTTTAATAAAAACCTGGTAACCGTTAATTTGGTTTGGGCCTCTATTTTACTAGTTTTCCTAGCGGTAAGTGCTTATATTTTTTATTTGACCACTACAGAACAAACAAGTCCAGAAAATGTACTTTACTCTTATTACGACGCATTAGATTTTAAGGAATTTGAACGTGCCCATTCATATATAGACCCAGATGGAAATAAGACTATTGCCCAATTCATGTTAGAAGTATCGGTTACCGACGGCATTTTAAGCTCATATGCAAAAATGGACGCCATTAGTGTGGCAATATCCGAATCCACAGATTCTACCGCAACTGCCAATGTAGGAATGCAATGGATTACCCCTTTGGAGAAAATTGCCAGAAATGAACGTCATGATTTGGTAAAAAGAGATGGGAAATGGTATTTAAAATCCACCAATCTAGATACGGACATACCACCAGACCAACTATTCACAGCAAATATGACACAGTTTTACAATCATGGTAGAAGAAAAATCACAACACAACAAACCTATCATGAAGATGTTTTAAAACAACCAGTCCTTGAGGTTATACAAGCAAAGTTGGTAGAAAGAAATGGGGAATACGCCATTATAGGTGAAATACAGAATGTTGATGATGTTCCTGCAGATATTGTATTGTCCGCAACATTATATAATGATAACGACGTAGAGTTGGCCAAGTATAATGCCAAATTTCATCTAAAGCATAAATTAATGCCAAAGGAAACTACGGTGTTTAAGATTTTATTTGAAGGTATTGCCTGGACCAACCCAGATGAACATATACCAAGTACATTTGACCCTGACCAATTCACACAATTGAATCTTGAAGAAATACCCACAAAGTTTAATTTACAATGTGCTGGTAATGTAGCTACTACGGACTTATACAAATCTATAACTCTACAAGAGCTGGAAATTATTGATGATGAAGCCCAAGGGACACTTTTTAATGGGGGCATACAAGAAGTTACCATTCCACAACTTATTATATCCTATTATGACAGCAACAATAAATTAGTTTGGGTAGACCATAAATTTATGAAAGAAGGTGTTAGGGTACAACGTAAACAGTATTTTGATTTCACCTTTCAAAACTTGAAAAACTTAAAAACCCTTAATAGCAGTCTAGAAAATTGTTTTGTAAACGGATTGCGTAACTCTGAAATTAGTGACAAAATCTATCCTAATCGTAATATAGAACATAGTAAAGAACAATTACAACCAATAGATGGTGTTGGTTATGATTACTTTAAAATAGAGTTGAACAGTTATATTGGCAACCCAAAATAATGTATAGAATATTTCCATTCATATTATCAATACTATTTTTTGCCTCATGTAAAAATGAAACCGAAAAAGAAACTGAAAAATCAGCTCCATCAACTATAACAAGTTTAAACCACAAAACATCGTACACTGCTGGTTCAGATATTTGTTTGTCTTTTAAACATAATGGTAATGAAAATCCTAAACTTATAATAACCAATGCCATAGGAACTACTTTAGTTCCACCAGTTGTTAATCAACAAATTTTAAATTACTGCTTGCCATGGGAAATCACATCTAAATCAGAAATCATCAAATGGAAAGTCATACATAAGGAAGAGTTATTACTAAAAGGTGAATTTCTAATAATACCGGACGCTTTCCAAACCAATATAGAGTCCTATTTTGGACCTAGACAAATAACAGCAGGTAACAATGATTTTTCTATGCTTACCAATATTCCAACAGACCAATATGACAACACTTTGTTAGATGGTACTCCTGTAATCGTTAAGAGTGAATTTGAAAATACCATTGAAACAAACATAGTTCGTATCAATAAAGGGATTGCATGGAAAAATATAGGCGCTACCAAAAAATCTGGAAGAATTTTGGTGAGTTCAAGTTGTAATGAAACCAATTCCAAACAACTAACTACTATAGTTTTTCCAGCAAAAGCTACAGATTTTAAAATTAGTTATAAAAGAGACCACACCTATGCCGATGGAAACCAAATAATAGAACTACAAACCAATGTAATAAAAGATGAATTTGGTAATATTGTTAGTGACGGCACACATGTGAATTTTATTTTAAAAAATAACAAGAACATGAGATTACAAACAGTTGGCAATACACTTAACGGTAAGGTTGTTACAAAGCTACTACATCCGGAACAACCAGATACCTGGGAAATTGAGGCTTACGTAACTGGAGCCGCAAAAAGTAATACTATCACCGTTGATTTTGACGCTTCTATAAAAGATTATGAATTTGACATCGATACAGAAAGTAGGATTTTAACCATAGGACCCTTATTTGGATTTATAGGACAAAGGGTTTCTGATGGGTTAAGTGTTGATATCCAGATAACTTCAGAAGACAATATTATTAAAAACCGCAAAAAGTTATTCACTAAAAATGGTTTGGCGATTTTTGAAATATCCAAGGAATTTTATCCCTCGGGTATATATGACATTGGCATACTAGTTGCCGGAATACAAAAAGACACAACGTTAAACTTTATAGATGGCCGTACGGAATAAGAACGCATATAGAGCTTTTCTAATTATATCGTTTGTTGCGATAAATGTGCTAGTCATTTTTGGAATTGGAGCGGTGTTTAGCTATCTAAACACTGGTGCTGATCGCACTACCATGTTACATTTAGAGAGTGAAGTACATGAGGTTTATTTACCTAAAGTGGTTTGGACAGACACTGTTGGTGAAGGTAGACCCATGGAAAAGCAAACACTTTCAGAAATTGAGAGGGATTATAAACGCGCATGGTATGTAAAGAACCTAGCATATAACTCAAATAACACCTATGGCTTAAACGACTATTACACAGATAGCGCCTTAGTTAAATTTGAACGTTTTATAGAATTAAATAAGGCAAAAAATATTACTCTAAACATCACTACCCTTAATCACCGACCAGATTTGGAGTTTTACAGTGCAGATGGCACCATGGTTGTTTTTAAAGATGAAAACGTAAACCTATACAAGGAAACACTATTAAATGATACCATAGTATTTGCGTCTAGAGACACTACTTCATACAGAGTAATTATGCTTTTAGAAGATGGTTTTTGGCGAATAAGACATATAAAACAATTAGATATACCAACAGAATCTGTAAAGCAAATCAATCATAAAAAATCTAATATAAATATTGATGAGGTAAAAGGCGTTAATTATTACCCACAAAAGCACCCTTGGGACATGTATGGAGAATATTTTGACAGTACCGTTGTGGCAACCGATTTTAAAACAATTAAAGATATGGGGCTAAATACCGTACGTTTGTTTGTTCCTTATGAAGCATTTGGTAAAAACTTTGTGGATTCCGAGAAATTATCACAGGTAGAATCCACATTGGACATTGCTCAAAACAATAGTTTAAAGGCCATTGTTACCCTCTTCGATTTTTATGGCAATTATGATATTACCGATTGGACTTTGACCCATAGACATGCAGAAACTGTGGTAAATACTTTGAAGAATCACCCAGCACTATTTGCTTGGGATATTAAAAATGAACCAGACTTGGATTTTGCCACTAGGGGCAAAAAAAGAGTTACCTCATGGTTAAAAGAAATGATAATCCAGGTAAAGACGTGGGATCAAGAAAATATCATAACTATTGGCTGGTCCAGTACAGAAGGTGCAGAAAATTTAGTTGATGAGGTTGATTTGGTATCATTCCACTATTATCTAAAGCCTTCAAATTTCAAAAGTGCACTGAACCATCTAAAATCTACATTACCAAAAAACAAACCTTTAATGTTACAGGAATATGGTACCTCATCTTATGTTGGTTTGTGGAGTTTATTCATTGGAAAAGAGGATAAACAAGAAGTTTACTTTAAAGAAATGCAAAACTCTATTAACGAAGAAGGTCTTCCTTTTATCTTTTGGACCTTGTATGATTTTGAGGAAATACCATCATCTGTGGTAGGACATTTACCCTGGCGAAAAACACCTCAAAAATATTTTGGTTGTATAGATAAAGATGGAAATAAGAAACCTAGTTTTCAAAGGTTGAGCTATTAACAAAAAAAATGGCCCTAGAGCCATTCTTTATAAGCAAACTAACCAAACATTTTTAAACAGTTGTCTCTTCCTTTTCCATATACCGTTCGATATCCAATATTGAAAAATCTGAATTCTTTTGTTGAATTGCTATGAAGCAATCCAAGTACATTTTTGTTATGGTGGACATAGGTAAAGAACATGCTGCTCTATAATTTGCCTTAGACAACGCTATTCTATTGGCATCATCTGTTATAATTCGTTCAAGTGAATCCGCTAGACTATTTGCATTTTCTGGTTCAAAAAACTCACCCTTATAACCTTCATCCTCAATTAGGATTGCCAAATCACCTAAATTAGGTAACACAACTGCTTTTCCATAACTACCAGCTTGATGCAGTACCCCAGAACTACCTGTTGTAGAAGTATAAGGAAAAACACAAACGGCACTTTCTCCAAAAATTACAGGTACATCCTCTTCTGCAACGTAACCTGTGAAACGCAATTGATCTACATGGGAATATTTTTTAGCTACCCCATCCAAATAGCCAGGTGTATTTGGATTATCCGTACCTGCAATTACAATTTCTATATCTTCATTAGTACGCTTTCTTATAATTTCTACAGCATCAATTAAAACTTCTACCTTTTTATAAGTACCAAACTTACCAAAGGCCATAATTTGTTTTGGGCCTTCCGGTAGTTCATAACTAGGTTCTGGCGGTGTCTCAAAAGAACCGTGTGGTATTAAAACTACATTTTTTGCCTTATATTTCTTCTCCAAAATTCCAACATATTTGTTTATGGTAACTGCCACCACATCAGAGGACAAAACAAACTTTGTGAGTGTGGTTCCAATAAAATTATAAACCGATTGTAATACCCTATTCTGTGTGAACCCAGCATTGCCCAGATCTACTTGTTCCAAAATATTATGTAATAATGAAATGCAAGGAATCCCTTTTAACTTGCACACAAAAGGCAACAACAGCCCCAGTGCAGCAGGCACTTTTTTATCACCAAATTTTAAAAACTGCAGATTAAAAAGAACAGCATCCGGTTTGGTTTTATTTAATGTTTTATTAATCCGATAAATATTGGAATAACTATTAAAGTCCCAACTTTCCGCTACAGTAATTTTACACCCTGCTTCCTCAAACTTCAAATCCTTTTCACCTTTTGTGTGATCTGTTATTAAAATAATCTCATCTACCTCTGGCTGCAACCTAAAGTGTTTCACAAGATAGTATCCGTATTCTGTTAATGTCACCTTACTAGGTGGATATGCAGTTACAATTGCTAGTTTCATATTTTTATTATTTTGGTAAGAATTATTGATTTTTGATTTTGATATTTTTGGTTGAATTATTTTTGTAAACGAAATAGCCTAGTTGAAACAGTAACAAGATTGCCATGGCTATAATCTGTACTACAACAACTTGAGATAAATTTTCATGGAAAAGGGCTATTAAAGCTATCTGTGATATCCCTAAAATTCCAGATATAATAACAGGTACGTAGTGGTCAAGGGACAGGTAGTAATAGGCGAAAATATTAGAAATGGCAAATAAGGAGGTGGCCATAGCATACTTCCAAAGTAAATCTGAAATCGCCAGGTATTCACCACCGAACATTAATTGTACTATCATTTCTGGAAACAACCAGCATGCCGTTACTATGGTGGCAGATAGTGCCGTAATTATCAAAACATATTTAAAAAGAACAGGAGCAGTCGCCAATCCATCCTTTTTACGTTGTACTACGGTGGGCAGTAAAATCATTACAAACATCCAAGCTACGAAATAGACTACCCTGCCAATTAAAGCCAAAGAAGCATACAAACCGGCTTCAGTTGCTTCGAAATAATGCTTCACCATTAAAATATCACTGTTGTTTATTATAATTTGGGTACCTTCATAACAGGCGGTAAGTACAATAAATGTAGACACCATTTTATTGTTCTCAGCAGTTAAACGTGCAGTTTTATCAAACTTAAAATTATTTTTATCCGTGGGGAGCATACCAAAGAAAAAGGATATCAAAATACCCAAGGCAACCAATGTGGCAGGCTCATATGGTAGAGTCACCAGAAGTAATAAGGTAATACCTAACCTACTCCACATTTCTGTTTGATAGGTGGTAGACAATTTTGCAAATGCCATTTTACCTTGATAAATACCTCTATTTACGCTCATTACAAAATACAATGGAATACCTATGGCAAATACCATGAACATTGAGGATGTTGTTGTCTGAAACAGCTGTTGCAAATCTGATGCAAAAAAAAGCAATACTAACATTGCCAAAACACCAATTATAGTAGCCCCTTTGTACATATTATATCTAAAGCGGGACCATTGATCATTTTCAAAAAGAACGGCAAACTTAGCAGCGGCCAATTGAAATGTCATTCCTACAAAAGACAATACCAATAATAGGGTTACCAATAAGGCCGCTTCCGCAAAAACAGCGGGACCTAAGATTCTACCCAATAATAAATTATAGATATAGTTGCCTCCATTTACCAATAAAACACTTAACATAAATATTTGCTCTGGAGCAATTCTTTTCTGGATAAGTTTAAGGACGGTCATTGCTTAAAATATATTTAGTTTTAGTCTGGGTCATAATTTGTACTATACTATTGTTATCAAGTCCAAGAATTGACATGCGCACATTTTCCATTCTCGCTTTTTTATATAAAGATTCCAACATATAAGCACCACTTGCATCAATCTGTTTTACTTTATCAATATTTAATATCAAGCCTTTGCCGAACCACAATATTTTCTCAAGATGATTTTGTAAATCTTTAGTATTTGTGGAGTTAAGATTTCCAACTACTTTAATTATTCCATTTACTTCCTTAATCTCAGTTGCCATATTTTCGATATTTCTAAATAAAGATATTGATGACACTATAAAGGTTTTTTCTTAATAATATTGTAGGTACTTTCTTATTTTCGATAAAATACATATTTTGGTTTATTATTATCAGTTTTGATGTTGTTCCCTATTCTTAAAAGTTACGAGAACAAAATAATATTGCTTACAATAGTTGGTATACAAAGACTATCCAAATGTCAATCCAAAGTGGTAACTTAACTATGTTGGTATGCACTCTCACCTAAAATGTAGGAAGTACACATTTGGGTCATCACGTTATATACTATTTTGTTCTCTCTACCCACTATTAATAAGTTCAAATTTCTTCTCAGGGCGTTGGTGTACAATTTCTGTAAAACAATAGCGGAGGTATTATCCATTTGAACTAAACTGGTAAGATTAATAACTGCTTGTCTTCGGTGTAAAAAACAATCAGTAATTTTTTCTTGTAGCTGGGATATGTTTTGATTATTTAAATTTCCAAATACAGAAAACACACCATTTATTTCTTTAATTCTCAAATCCATATCTTGCTATTTTGGTTCAGATAATTATTATTCTTACGGCAAAAATGTTGTTTTAAAACTTTTTATAATGTCTATTAATGATGGTTAACAGATTACTGTAGATGAACTGCTTTTAAACTACTTCCAAATTCACTTTCACCAACATAACTTTACTAAAATTTAGAACCACCAATAATTTTAGAAACCTAGCGTTATCTATTTGTAGTAATTATCTTACTTAAATGAATAAATTTTTATTTTTAATCCTCCTTAGCACACAACTTCTGGTTTCCCAATCTACCATGGATGAAGGATTTGAACTTTTAGAAAACGGTGATTTTCAAGAGGCAGAAATGTTTTTTGAAGGCTATTTAAAGCATGATCCTAGCAATAAAACAGCTAAACTATGTTACGCCCGAGCTGTAGGCTTAAGTGGTGAACCTAAAAAAGCAACCCAATTATTCGCATCACTATTAGAGACATTTCCTGGAGACTTTGAGATTGCGATTAATTATAATGAATCCTACTTATGGGCTAAAGAATATGAAGAAGCAAAACCACTTTATGCCCAAATGGTAAAAGAATATCCAGAGAAGTTTGGTGCAATATTGGGCTATGCAAATACCTTGAGCAATCTAAAAGAATATGAGAACGCTTTAGATTGGATCGAAAAGGCTTTAGTTTTAGAACCTGATAACCATAGTGCAAAAACATCTAGAAAATACATGCGATTAGGTTATGCCAACACCTATGTTAACAATCAAGATTATATAACTGGCGAAAAGTTATTGCTTTCTATCTTTGAAGATTTTCCTGAAGATAAAGATGCTCTTTTAAACTTGGCCAATCTCTATTTAATTACAAAAGATACCGATAAGGCAAAATCAACTTACAAAAGGTTTGCTACCTCTCCAAAAGATTCTATTACCGCTTTAAATGGAATAGCCCTTGCAGAACATATTGATAAAAACGACAAAGGAGCTCTTGAGGTTACTATTACTGCCAAGAAAAAAGTAGCTAAGGTTAAAGATTTTGAACTGACTGAAAAAACATTAGATCGCCATATACAGGCATTGATTTGGAATAGAAAATTTATAGAGGCTAAAAAACAGATTAAGTCTCTAGAAAAATATTACAAGGATAGGAATTGGATCTACGCCCTAAAAGCAACACTAGGACTGTACACTGGAAATCCAAAAAAAAGTATTAAAAGTTACGATAATATTTTAAAAAATGACAGTACGTCTTTTGATGGAAACCTTGGCAAAGCCAATGCTTTGTTTGCTGCGGACCGCATTATACCTGCATATAGTTATGCTTTCAAAACCTTAAAATTTTATAACAATCAAAAAGATGCCCAAGGCTTTATTGAGAAGTTGAATCTTATGTATACCCCAACAATAGAAGAACATTTTGCATATACCTTTGATAATGGCAATAACATTGCCTTTGCTACCAACACAACAGCAAACATCCCGTTTTCCACAAAATTTCGAACCACTTTGTCCTATACCTACAGAACAACACAAAATACAGTGACCAATAACCAGGCGAAATCACATGTACTTATTGCGGGATTACATTATAAACTATTTCCTAAAGCCATATTAAAAACGGTACTCGGGTTAAACAATTCCAAGTTCATGACAGAATCATATGTACAGCCGGTTTTTGATATAAGATTGGCGTTACAACCTCTCAAATTACAAAATTTGGAACTTGGCTATCAAAGGGAAATTCAAAACTTTAATGCAGATTTAATTGGGTTGGAGATAGTACAGAATCATTATGGGTTAACCTATAATTTAGGCACTAATGTCAACTTTGGTTGGTACACCCAGCTTATGCATACTCAACAAAGTGATAACAATGTTAGAAATCTTCTGTTCACTTCTTTCTATTATACTGTTTTACAAAAACCTGCTCTTAAAATGGGGATAAACTATCAATACATAACATTTAATGATCAGGTACCCACTATATACTTTAGTCCAGAAAAATACCAGGCAATCGAGCTCTTTGCCGACCTAAGGGGTAAATTTTCTGAAAACACAACCTACATGGCGAGTGCGGCAACAGGTTATCAAAAAGTAGAAGAAGACCCAAACACGGTAATATTTAGGGCTGAAGCTGGAGTTCAATATCAATTCTCTAAACGTTTTAGTGGGAATTTTTACGGAAAATATAGTAACATTGCCTCTGCCACAGCTGCCGGTTTTGAGTTTACAGAAATTGGTATAAAACTAAAATGGCTTTTTCTTAGTAAACCATTATTTTTTGAGACAATGAAAAAGAAAGTTAATACTGGGGATTACTAGATCAGACCACTATTAGCGATTTGAAATCACCAGAACACCCTTAATAAATTCATTTTTTTTAATCACATTGATAATAAAAGTCGGTACACTTTTTCTTGCTATCAATAAACTGGGTTTAGGAATGCTATTACAACTGACCTTAAGCTCCTGTCCCTACCGAAATCTGTAAGTCCTACAGTTCTAATAATGGTCCAATCTAAAGAGGATATTAAAACTATTTCTTCTTGTCTTTCATGGTACTCATAAGCGACGCCAATATTACTGTTTTTTATCAACCATCTAAACCATAAAGGAATATCATTGCTAGTTTTTGATACACCCCAAGCGGAACATACCACTAATCGTTTAACACTGTGTTTCTTTGCTAATGGCACCACAACCTTTATTACTTGTGAAAGATAATTTTTAGGCGTTCTTATTTTGTGCCATATAAAATCTGAATTTCTAGATATGTTTAAAACACCTCTAACATAATCACAACCTTTTATGAATGTCTCTAAAACCAATTTATCAAACTCATTACCGTTAAAAATTGAAATGTTTTTATGTGTAGGTAATTACAATGTATTTCTGGATAAACAATTTATCTAGTACCCCTGTTCTATAGCCAACTATAACACCCATATTTGCCAGTCCTTAACGTTGTATCAGTAATAATATCATCATGTTAAATCTTAGTCCTTTGATTTTACCCTAAAAAGGAACATTATATTCCAAAAAATAACTCTAAAGTAAGACTCTGCTTTTTTTCAGTTTTAAAAATGACTAAAAACAAGAAGGCAACCTTACAGTGATTGTAAGATCGCCTCTCGTCAAAACCACTCCTAACCTAACCAAAAAAAAGAAGTGGTCCGCCATTGAACCAATCAATATTTGACCCAAAAATAGGGGCCTTTACCGTCTTGTATTTGGAATAATAGTTAAGTTTACGATTGGTATAGACCAATAGTTAATATGTGTAGATAAAGTGTTTTTACAATAAATTTAACCTGCGCATTAACTCAGGCCTACTAGATCTGCTGATAGGTAATACACTCTTTTCAATAAGTACACTATTATCCTCTATATCTATAATTTTTGTGAAATTTATGATGTATGATCTATGTATTTGTAAAAATGTCTTTTCTGGTAATTTCTCCTTTATTTTCTTTAAAGTGGTATGTACATGATATTTCCCTGTAATAGTAGTAATGTCTATATAATCCCCTTTGGCCTCGACAAAGAGTATATTCTTTAATTTAAGCTTTATAAGCCTACGATCAATATTTATATAAAGATCCTCATCATCTATGGACTCGTTTCCATTCTTAGATTCAACTTCCGCTTTTTTGGTTATAGCATTCTTTGTCTTTTGAATAGACTTTTCGAAACGTTCCAAAGTAATAGGCTTAACTATATAGTCTACTATAGATTCATATTCATATGCTTCTATAGCAAATTGAGTATCTGAAGTGGTAAGTACAATTTTAGGGGAGTTTTTTAAGGTCTTAACAAAATCTACACCACTAAAGCCTGGCATATGAATATCCAGGAAGACCACATCGGTTGTATGTTCATTTAAAAATTTAATAGCATCAATGGCATTATCAAACTGTTCTATTACATCTAGGCCATCTATTTTAGAACAAAGTTGATTTACAACGGCCCGGGCCGTAGCTTCATCATCTACTATTATACAATTCATTACGATATAGTTTTTAAATATCCCTCAATTATTATTAGTATCTCATTAAATTCGGGGTCTTTTTCCATGTTCTTTAACTTAAGTTCCTCTTCATAATCAACAGCTAAAGTATACGCTTGTGACATACTCAAGATATTAAATTTATGTTTAAGCTTATGGACGATTTGAACAGCGTCCTCATAGTTAATATCGGATATTGCTTTTTCGTAAGTCTTTTTTTCTTGCGGAAACTCTGTCACTAATATATTGATGAATTCTTTTTTAAAAGTTTCATCGTCACCGGATAGTTGTTCTATATAAGATATGTTTGGCTTGTCCACTTTATTCTTTTTTTAAGGTTATAAAAAAGGTGGTTCCCTCTCCCATCTTGGATTCTAACCATACATCACCATTCAACAAGCCTGTAATTTTCTTTACAAGAGCCAAGCCTACCCCAGCGGCATTGGTGCCATTTTCTAATTTACTGAACATTTCAAAAATTTTCACTCGATGCTTTTCTGGAATACCCTTCCCGTTATCTTTAACGGTAAATTTCCAAAATTCGTCTTCTTCAATAAAATCAATTTCAATCTTCGGGTTGTCAATATGCTCAGTTGCCGTAACGGCATTTTCAATAAGGTTTATAAATATTTGTTCGGCCCAAAGTTTTTGTATTGGTATAACAGGAAGATTGTTATTAATGTGCATGTTAACTTTTTCGGGGATTTCCAATTTATTAATGATATCCCCTATTAAAGCAGACGTATCAACATTGGAGCGTTTTTTGGTTTCCCGTTCTACCGTTGCATGTCTTAAAATGCCGGAAATAAGATTATCCATTCTTGATAAATTGTCTCCAACTAAAGCACAATTGGCCTTACTACTTTCAGAAAAATTACATTTTTCCTCTTCCAAAATCCATGACATCAACGCATGTATATTACGTAAAGGTGTTTTTAGGTCATGGGAAACCATATGAATATAATTGTTCAACGATTCATTTTGAGCTTCCAAATCTTTTAATAAGATACTTTTCTCATCGGTTATCCTAGTTACATCGGAAGCTAAATTTTTAATATGGAAAGCCAATTTTTCAACGTCAACAGGTAATACTTCAGCATCTTTCATTATACCTTCCTCTAAATTTGAGTTTAAGCTCTTTACTGCCTCCTCTAGTGATGAAAGTACCTTTTTTTGCCTTTGTGCTTCAGCTTCCAATTCTCTATTGGCATTATACAACTCGTCGGAGCTGATCTTTGTTGCTCTTTGAATCATTGTTAACTTGTCATCATAATTTCTGTATGACTTGCCCACGGCTTCCAAGAATTGGTCCATTTCTGGACTATCCTTTAGGTGTTCAGGTAAATACTTTCGTATTTGTCTATCTAATAGTGATGACATTATTCGCTAAATAAAGTTAAGGTCATAGTTTGATTGTGTAATTTACAATTTCCCATCCCAGCAAATGGTGCCATTTCACCATAGGAGTAAAAACCTGAAATTTTGGTGTTCTCACCTACAATGGAAATAACTTCTTCCAATTCTTCCTCTGTTCTTTGGTCCATTACCAATTTTCTGCCAACGCAACTCACCAATAATGCAAGCTGTGGATTATTAACCCTATTTTCCATAGCAAGTTCTGCTGCAGTCCTGGCCCCATTTGCTATATCATCTATAGTGGACATCATGAGTTGCACCCTTGATCCCTCTGGTACATCGCCTGCTAAAACCATGGAATTATCTTTTTCATTGATATTTAAGATGGTCCTTACCAATGGCTCTTCATTTTCCTTACGAACACTTAACGGGTACAGTAATGCAGATTTAGGTAATTCATCTGCTTTGTCACCCAAATATTTTTTATATAAATCCAACGCCGGTTTCCCATCTAATTCATAAAGAATATTATTCTCCGACTTGGTAATTCTTCTTTCTGGCCCAAAGGATGTCCAACCACCATAATTTGCACTGGTTACCTCTAAACTATCACCGTAAAATGCTATAGCTACTATCTCACCCTCCTTTGGGTTTTCATTATAAGATGCCAATGTTTTTTCAAAACGGGCGTCATCACCACATAAACCTCCAGAAAGGCCTATTTCTTTGGCCATATTTTTCTCTAGGCCTTTAATTAAAGCACTGCCATTTACCGTGCTCCCCTCAGAAACTATAAAGAAATACTGTAAATTATCCTTTGGAAACCCATTAAATAAATCTTCGCCTAGATTATAATCATTGTGATTAAAATCCTTTACATTTTTAGTCTTGACTTCAAATTTACTTTTTTCAAATTCTATGGCCGTAAGTACAACTGAGTTTTCATAAACCACATCCTGCATAATTTCTCCAGAAGTGGAACCAAATACAATATGCCCTGTTGGAAATAAAGATCTGACTTCTTCATAAATAGATACATCCTCCAATAAATACCTGTTCCCAAATACCAAAACTAATGGATTTTCCAAAGACATCTTATTATCTAGCGTAAATGGTTGACCTAATTTTTTAATTCCTTGAGCTACTTTCATATTATTTATTTAAATGAGCAGATTTCCTTGTTTAAAGTGAACTGGAATTCCGTTCCCTCCCCTACTATACTATCTACCCAGACTTCACCTCCATATCGATCAACTATTTTCTTGACTATAGACAGCCCAATACCTGTTGATCTTTCCTTGTTACCAATAGATTGAAATATTTCAAATATTTTCTTGTGATATTCTTTAGGTATACCAACGCCATTGTCCTTAATATTAAAAATATAATGAGTGGTTGTTTCTTTACACAATACCTCAACCAGTCCTTTTTCTTTCTCTATGTGTACTACGGCATTACCAATAATATTCTGGAACAGTTGTCGCAATTTAGTACGGTCTGCCTGTAAAACAGGTAATTTCTCTGGAATACTTAAAGTAACGTTATTAGGTATATAGATAGTTTCCCCAACTTCGGCCACTACCTCATTCAGATCTACTTTTTTAGAGTCCAGTTCCGAACTATTGGCTGTAGAATATTCTAAAATTCCATGAATCAGCTTATCCATAGACGCAATTTTCTCTTGCATTAGCTGCAAGTTATGCTGCCCTCCTTCATCCAAAACATCTTTATAATCTTCCTGCATCCAAGTTGCCAGTGCACTAATACTTCTTAAGGGGGATTTTAAATCATGGGAAACAATATGGGCATATTCTTGTAAGCCCTTATTACTATTCTCTAGTTCCTTAACCAAGTGTTCTTTCTGTAATTCTAATTTCTTTTGATTGGTAATGTCCAAATGTATTCCTATGGAACCACTAACCTTATTATGAATGTCATAAATAGGCGCACCACTTAATAGCCAATGTTTTTTAGCCCCTGTTTTATCAAATACCTCAATTTCAAAAGAATTTAATTTACCTTTTTCTTTTAAAGCTAATTTTTCTTTCACAATATTTTTATCCTTTAGTCTAAGAAAATCGGTAGCTTTTTTTCCTATTAATTCATGCTCTTGATAACCGCTCATGTTGCAAAAACTTTGGTTAACAAGTAGGATATTACCATTTAAATCTGCCTCGATCAAACCTAGGTTCATATTGGCAATGATACGGCTATATTTTTCCCTTTCTGACCTTAATCTTTCCTCTGCTTGCAGTTGCTTGGTAATATCCTCTACCATGGCCACGTGATATTCTGTTTTACCGTGATCATTGTTTACAGCACTTACCGAAACCTTTATATTTACTTTTGAACCATCTTTTTTCAGATATTTTTTAACAAGAGAAAACTTATTCAATTTACCATTGTTCATTTTCTGCATTAATTGTTCACTCTCCTCGTAATACTCCGGTACAGTAATGTCCTTGATGGTCAACGATGTTAAATCCTCAATGTTATGGCCTAACAAATTAGCCATAGTCCTATTGGCTTTAAGGATTTTACCATTTTTGGTGAGCATTATACCTAAGGGGGAATTATTTATAATGATATCCAACTGTTTACGTTGTTCCGAAAGCAATTCTTTTACTTCCATTTCATTAGTAACGTCTCTAACTATACCTTGGGCTCCAATAGGTTTTCCTTCTTTATTATATATTAGGCTACTATTAATCTGAACCCACTTTTCCGAACCATCTTTAATGATAATTTTGGCTCTATAATTTTTCAGCAATCCGACCTCTAAAAGGGATTTCATTGATTCGGCCGTATACTGTGCAAAGTCTTTGTGAACTAATTGTGTTAGGTTTATTACTTCTTTACTATTGTCATAACCCAAAAATTCCTTGGCAGATATGTTCATGTTAATGACATTAAACTTGAGGTCCATTACTACGTAAGGATCAATAATGTTTGCAAAAACACCTTCTAGCTCAGAGGTCTTATCATTTAACAAGTTTTCTAATCTACCATTGGTTTCCCTTAAATGTCTCGTAACATCATACAACTCCTTTGATTTTTCCTCCAGTATCCTCTCTGCCTGAAATCTTGCCTTTTTCTGACGCTCCAAGGCTTTTTTAAGAAGCGCTATTTCGCTATCCATTCTGGACAATATTAAATTTCACTTGTGTACCATCTTCTTTTAAAAGTTCATAGGACACTTGTGCCGAAGCATTAAAATGTTCAAAAGTCTTTTCTATTAGCCCATGAGCCAATCTGTATAGACCTCTAGAAGAGGAATATATCATAGTTAAGGAAGTATCCGTTTTATCCAAAATCCTAAAGGTAGGAAGTTCCGCTTCTGGGTATATTTTTTTTACATGTACATGTATATGGTCCTCAATCGAATATAAGAGCCCAAGTGGTGAGTTGTAATTGGCAATAACTTCTGGATGGGCTTTTCCTAATCCGGAAAAAAGATAATGACCAAAGGCATAAATTAAATCTCCAGGAGGGATATTGGTCTCTTTGTTCAATTGGGTAATAAGACTGATCATCTCATTAAAACTATAGGTACCTATAGAAGTGTAGATACCCTCAGATGGTAAATCTGATTTTTCAATAATGTCATCCGCGGTTTGTAAGCCGAATTTGGCCTCAACCATTTCTAAAAATTCTGTAAAAACAATACCTTTCATTATACCTATTTAGAAATTCAAAAGTAAGAAAAGTATTACCTAAGGTAAAATATTTGTTGTGAAATGGCTTTTTTTGTTAGCCTTTCACCAATTCGTTGATGTCCCAGTATTCTAAAACCTTTTTTATCTTGGATTCGTAGTCTTCATATTTAAGAGGTTTTATGACATATCCGGCAACTCCTGTTTTATAACACTTTAACAAATCTGCCCTATTTTCTGAAGTGGTAAGAATAACCGTAGGTAAGTATTTAAAAACATCGTCATCCCTTAAAATTTCCAAAAATTCAATACCACTCATTCTGGGCATATTCAAATCTAAAAGAATAATATTTGGCAATTTTTCCCCAGTCTTTAAAATTTCCAATGCCTCTTCACCATTAGTAGCCTTAACAATAGTATGTTTCGTTTCTAATTTGGATAAGGTCCGTTCTAATTTCATGACCTCAATAGCATCATCTTCAATTAATAAAATATCCATGTGTGTTTAAGTTTAAGAATTAAAAGTCTACTATTTATTCTATTTAAATTTTTATTCATTGACGAATGACGGTTTACTGTAGACGAACGGTAATTTTATACCGTTTAGTAAATTTATCAATTACCCTTATTTGAACTTGCGATGGGGATTAAATGCAGAGACATCCATGCTTGCCTTTTTACCGCTACTAATCTCGGCAACCAACTTTCCTGTTGCGGGTCCAAGGCTCCAGCCCATCATGGCATGCCCAGTGGCAAAAATGAGATTACCAAAATTTTTGGATTTACCTAGGTAAGGCAACCCATCTGGTGTAACTGGTCTCAAACCAGTCTTCACATTTTTTATTTCATCATTGGTAATCTTTACTTCCGGATAAAATGAGGAAACACCATTCGCTATTGCCAAAACGCGTTCTTTTCTAATGACATTATTTATACCGGAAAATTCCATTGTACCTGCAAAACGGGTGAAACCACTCATTGGGGTTACGGCAATTTTAGATTCCATAAGTATGGCTGGCATAGTAATTCCCGTATTTCTATACACATTAATGCTATAACCTTTTCCTGCCTGTAAAGGTAGGTTTATTTTTAGTTTTTTAGATAGGCTTGCACTCCAGGAACCAGCAGCCAATATAACCTCGTCCGGTTGATAACTGTTTTTTGAGGTAATAACTTCAACAACTTTATTTCCCTTAGCAATTACATCAACTACCTCTTCATTAATTTTTACGCCAACACCTACCTTTTTTAAATATTCCAACATTTTAGGCATAAACTCAGTTGGTGTTGTATGGCTATCGCATTCATAATGTATGGCACCTTCGGCGGCTATTTTTATATTTGGCTCTTTTACCAATAAATCTTGTTTGTCCAATTCAGAAACCTCTAACCCCAAAACACTGGCTTTTTCTGCAACTTCTTTTTCATGCTGGTAACTTTCCTGTGTCTTGTAAAGCATAAGAAGACCTTTCCTCTCTAATTGAAAACTTCCCAATTCAGCTGAATTTAAAATATCGGAAAACAGATCTTGACTTAATAAATTAATATCCTTTATAATAGGTATCGCTCTTTCTACCTTTTCAATTGTTGATGATTTATGAAAATACCACGACCATTTAAAAAATTCATAGTCCAATCTAGGCTTCATGTAAAAGGGACTTGAAGAATTGAACATCATTCCAATGCCCTTAGCAATCATCCCAGGTGATGCTAGTGGTATAATATGGCTAGGCGTAATGTACCCTGCATTTACAAAAGAAGCTCCCGAAGTAATATCACCTTTGTCTAAAATAGTAACTTGATGTCCTTCCTTTTGAAGAAAATAAGCAGAACAAAGCCCTACAATTCCTCCTCCAATGATAACAATTTCCTTTCCCATATATAAGCAGTTGACTACTAAACCTAAATTACTTGAAATCCCTTTGAATATGGGTCGTCATCATCAATAATAATGGTATTATAACCATAAATTCTTGCCCAGCCTTTGATACTAGGTATTATTGCTGGCTTTCCATAAAAATTCACCTTGCTCTCTACCTTACCAATAAACTGTGATCCTATATAACTTTCATGAACAAACTCATCACCTACCCCTAGTTTACCTTTTGCGAACCACTGTGCCATACGGGCAGAGGTACCTGTACCACAAGGAGAACGATCTATAGCTTTGTCACCATAGAAAACCGCGTTCCTGGCTGTTGCATTCTTTGAAATTGTCTCTCCAGTCCATAGCATGTGGCTCACTCCATTTATGGTTTCATCTTCTGGATGAATAAATTCATCAGGATATTTTTGGTTAATGGACAATCGAATTTCTTGACTTAATTGCACCAACTTTCCAGCAGTATAATTTTCCAAGCCATGAAAATTCTCCTGCGGATCTATGATAGCATAAAAATTTCCTCCATAAGACACATCAAAATGGATTGTACCCAACTCAGTAGATTCAATATTTAAATTTTCTGCGGCTAAATAAGAGGTTACATTTACCAGTTTCACCCAATCTACCTTACCGCCCGTCTTTTGATATTTGATTTTAACCAAGCCTGCAGGAGTTTCCATTCTTAACTCGCCGGGAATTTTAGGTACTAGCAGTCCTTCTTCTATTCCAATAGTAATGGCACCAATAGTACCATGGCCGCACATGGGCAAACAACCACTAGTCTCAATAAATAAAATACCAAAATCATTTTCTGGATAACAGGGTGGGTAGAATATACTACCACTCATCATATCATGGCCCCTAGGCTCAAACATTAGGCCGGTCCGTATCCAGTCATATTCCATTAAAAAATGTTGGCGCTTTTCACTCATAGTGGCGCCAATTAATGCTGGACCACCCTCTTTTATAACCCTGACTGGGTTTCCACAAGTGTGGGCATCAATACAAACAAAAGTTTTCTTGTTCATTTTCACTTGAATAGTGCTATCAAACATAAAATGGCAATCAATTCTGAGGTACTCGTTTATAGTTTAAATAAAAAGATGGACTAATTATTTAATCCTTTATAGTCAGGTAACGTTGGTCTATTCGCCATTCCTATCTCAATAATTTTGGCTACACGTTCCCTTTCTGCCCCTTGCAACGGTAATCTTGGTGCACGCACATATTCCGTTCCAATACCCGTTGCTACCTCTGCCATTTTAATATTTTGTACTAATTGTGGACTAATATCCAATTCCAAAAGAGGCAAAAACCATCTATAAATGCGTAAGGCTTCATGAATTTTACCAGCTTTTGCCAATTCATATATAGCACAGGTTTCAGCAGGAAAAGCACATACCAATCCAGCAACCCAGCCATCGGCGCCCATTAACAGGCTCTCTAAACCTAATGTATCTACACCGGTAAGTACTTTGAGTCGGTCGCCAAACCTATTTTTTATTCTAGTTATATTTGAAATATCCCTAGTAGATTCCTTCACTGCCTGAATATTATCACAATCCAATAATTCTTCTAACATATCCAACGTTACCATAATACCATAATCTATTGGATTATTATATAACATAATGGGCAAATCTGTACTATTGGCAACCGCCTTAAAATAGGTGACGGTTTCAAAATCATTGGCCTTATAACGCATTGGGGGTAACATCATTAAACCTTTGGCCCCACAGTCCATCGCAATCGCCGCTGCCTCAATTGCATCTTTGGTTGTTTGTTCGGCAATATTAATAATTACAGGTACTGTACCCCCAACTAGTTTTACCGTTTCCCTAATTAATATTTGTTTTTCTTTCTGGGTAAGTGTGCTTGCCTCACCAAGTGTGCCACCTAAAATTATCCCACTAACACCAGCATCTAATTGGGCTTTTATGTTTACGGCGAACATAGCCATATCCAAAATGTCCTCCTTGGTGAATTTAGTAGTTACTGCAGGCATTACACCCTTCCAATCTATATGCATTCTTTTCTATTTTGATAGTATTCAAATTTATTCAATTTTAAGCCCCGATACTTACACCATATTACCTCTATTTGACACTATATTACCTCAATTAATATATATGATTTACATTTATTGATAATTTTGATTCAAATGAAAGTTTATCCTTTTAAAATTCCCAAACCATTAGAAAACCAATTGGTTGTTCAAGAAGATGTTCTAACAACCTTTTACAATAAATTGCACCAACATAAAGAGATACAAATAAGCCTCATAGTAAAGGGGCAGGGAAAATTATTGGCCGGTGACGGAATTCATTACTTTACAAGTGGAGACATCTTTGTACTAGGTGGTAATTTGCCCCATATGTTTCAAAGCAGCCCTCATTTTATAGAGTCCCATATGATTTCTCTCTTTTTTACGAAAAACACCTTTGGAAAAATATTTTTTGATTTACCAGATTTAACTGAATTAAAATCTTTTTTTTCATCATCCGAAACTGGTTTTAAGGTACTTTCAAACCAAATCAAAATAGCAAATAAAATTCAAGGGTTGGCACAAACAAATAACACAAAACGTTTTGTATTGTTTTTAGAATTACTTGTGCTCCTTAACCAAGTCAGAAAGGAAACCCTTGCAAAATTCATTTATTCAAAAACGTTAAGCTCCCAAGAAGGGGAGCGATTGCGCACTGTTGTAGATTTTGTCATTAAAAACTTCCACGCAGAAATTCAGTTACAACAAATAGCTAAAATGGCCTATATGACCCCAACCGCCTTTTGCAGGTTTTTTAAACAACGTACCAACAAAACCTTTTTCCAATTTTTAATAGCCATTAGAATTCAACATGCAAGCCAGTTGCTGGTAACTAAAAAAGACCTCTCAGTTAGTGAAATAGCCAATCTTTCTGGATTTAACTCGAGCACCAATTTTAATAAAAAATTTAAATTGATCAAAGGTGTTAGCCCCACAATATATCGAAATCAATAACTCCAAAAAAATACAAATCTCTGTTTGCAAATAATTTAAAAATGTAACCTTCACAAATCCGTTGAATACCTTTTTATTTGAGATATAGCTTTCTATATTTGTATCCTACTAATAAAATGCCCACGTGGTGAAATTGGTAGACACGCTACCTTGAGGGGGTAGTGTTCGTAAGGACGTGCTAGTTCGAATCTAGTCGTGGGCACAATGGCCGGGTTATCACCCGGCTTTTTCATTTTATGAATTTTAACGTTGAATTATAAAAAAGTTAATTGTTTTAATTGTAGATTTGTTTAACGATTTTACAGAATATATGAACAATGTAAAAAAGAATTTTAGCATTCGTGACCTTGAAAACCTATCTGGAATAAAAGCACATACCATTAGAATTTGGGAAAAACGCTATAATCTACTAACTCCAGAACGTACAGACACTAATATTAGAACCTATGGCCTAGCCAGCTTACAAAAACTCCTTAACATTACCTTGTTATACCACAATGGTTATAAAATTTCCAAAATTGCTAAAATTCCAGAATCTAATATTCCATTGGTTGTAAGGGAAATAGTCTCTAAAAAAAGTAACAAGGACCATGTTATTAATGCCTTTAAATTGGCGATGGTAAATTTTGACCAAACCATCTTTTTTAACACCTACAATGCACTTATTGCTGAAAAATCGTTCCGGGAAATTTTTAAGGAAACATTTATTCCCCTTTTAAACGAGATAGGTCTGTTATGGCAAACAGATACAATAAGTCCTGCGCATGAACATTTTATAACTGGATTGATAAAGCAAAAGATTCTCATTAATACCGAAAAGTTACAAAACTTAAAACCTACCAAAACAGATAAGGTTTTTGTTACTTACCTTCCAGAAAACGAAATACATGAAATTGGATTATTGTACCTAAACTATGAGATAGTACTCAGAGGTTATCAATGCATTTATTTAGGACAAACCATACCCATGGAAAACTTAATGGATGTGATGAAATATTTTAACAATATTCATTTCTTATCCTATTTTACGGTAGTTCCAGAAAAGGACAAAATTAATAAATATGTTGAGGATTTTAAGAATTTGGTAAGTGAATATAACAATCCTAATTTATGGATTCTTGGTAGACAAATTCAATATATAGATGAGAGTAAATTACCCAATTTCATAAAAACGTTTACTTCTATAGAACAAGTTATTAGTAAACTTTAGCCAACAAATAACGCTATACATGGGCAAAAAAATCATTATTATAGGTTCTGGGTTTTCTTCACTGTCCGCTTCATGTTATTTGGCTAAAGCAGGATTTGAAGTAAGTATTTTTGAAAAAAACGAATCTATTGGCGGCAGGGCTTCCCAATTTAAAAAAGAGGGCTTTACCTTTGATATGGGTCCAAGTTGGTATTGGATGCCGGATATATTTGATAAGTTTTTTGCCGATTTTGATAAAAAAGCCTCAGACTACTATCACTTAGACAAGTTAAGTCCTGCCTATAAAATTTTCTTTTCAGACGATATTATAACCATAGGTGACACCATGGACAAAATATGTTCTGAGTTTGAACGAATAGAAGAAGGTAGTTCTAAGGAATTACGAAAGTTTATAGCTATTGCCCAAGAAAATTATGATATTGCCATCAATAAAATAGTGCTAAGACCAGGCTTATCCCCTTTAGAACTTGTAACCAAAGAGACTGTTTTAAGAGTTGACCAATTTTTTAAAACCATTAGTTCAGAGGTTAGAAAACGTTTTAAAAACCCAAAACTTATATCTACTTTAGAATTCCCTGTGCTTTTTCTCGGTGCAAAACCTAGCAAAACACCCTCTTTCTATAGCTTTATGAATTTTGCAGATTTTGGTTTGGGCACTTGGCATCCCAAAGGTGGTATGTATGAAATTATTAGGGCTATGGGTGATCTAGCCCAAGAACTAGGTGTAAAGATCCACACGAATAAGACGGTAGATAAAATTCTAGTTGAAAACGGCATCAGTAATGGAATACAAGTAGAAGGTGAAAATTATATGGGTAACGTTGTTCTAAGTGGGGCAGATTACCATCATTCAGAAAATTTGCTGGAACCTAAATATAGGCAATACAGCGAAAGCTATTGGAACAAGAAAACATTTGCTCCATCCTCATTACTGTTTTATATAGGTATCGATAAAAAATTACAAAATATAGAACACCATAATCTTTTCTTTGATACAGATTTTGAGCTGCATGCACAAGAAATATATGATACTCCTAAGTGGCCATCCAATCCTTTGTTCTACGCCAACTTTCCATCGGTAACAGATACCAGTATGGCGCCAAGTAATTGTGAAACCGCATTCTTTTTAGTTCCGATTGCTCCAGGCTTAGAAGACTCTTCAACCCTTAGGGAACATTATTTTAAAGTGGTCATGGATAGATTTGAGACAAGGACTGGCCAAAACATCCGGAATAATATTATCTTAAAGGAATCTTTCTGCGTAAATGATTTTATAGGTCGATATAATTCGTATAAAGGAAATGCTTATGGAATGGCCAACACACTAACACAAACTGCATTCCTTAGGCCTAAACTAAAAAGTTCAAAAGTGAGAAATTTATTTTTCACCGGACAATTAACCGTTCCAGGGCCTGGAGTACCGCCAGCATTGATTTCTGGAAAATTAGTTTCTGAATTAATTGAAAAAGAAAATTAAATTACCCTATGAAAAGTACATTTGACCAAGCATCATATCATTGTAGCAAAATTGTTACGCAGAGGTATAGTACTTCTTTTACCTTGGCAACAAAAATGCTACATAATTCAATTAGGGGGGATATCTATAATATTTATGGATTTGTACGATTTGCAGATGAAATAGTGGACACTTTTCATGATTATAATAAACATGAACTTTTTGATAAATTTGAAAAAGACCTAGAAGATGCATTAACGGATAAGATAAGCTTAAATCCAATTCTAAATTCTTTTCAACATACCTATCATAAATTTGATATCCCAAAACACTTAGTGGACTCATTTATGAAAAGCATGCGAATGGATCTTATAAAAAGTGTATATACAACAGATGCAGAGTATAAGGAGTACATCTATGGCTCTGCAGATGTTGTGGGCCTTATGTGCTTAAAGGTTTTTGTAAATGGGTGCAATACGTCCTATGAGAGTTTAAAAGAATCTGCAATGGCATTGGGATCTGCTTTTCAAAAAGTAAACTTCTTACGGGATGTAAAGGCCGATTTTGAAGAATTAAACCGTTCATATTTTCCTAATACCGATTTTAAGAAATTAGACGAAAATTCCAAGAAAAAAATTGTAGACGAAATTGAATCAGATTTTAAATTAGGATACGATGGTATCTTAAGATTACCGGTAGAGGCAAAATTTGGTGTGTACACTGCTTATAGGTATTATTTTAAATTACTTAAAAAACTACAACAAACGCCTTCATTGGAAATTAAAAATACTCGCATTAGGGTTCCTAACTATGAAAAATTTGGACTACTGGCACGGTCCTATGTTAAATATAAAATGAATTTAGTTTCATGAAAATAGCACTTTGGATATTAATTTTCTTTGGCACATTCTCCTTTATGGAATTTATGGCCTGGTTTACACATAAATATATAATGCATGGCTTTTTATGGAGCCTTCATAGAGACCACCATCATAAAGACCACGATTCTTGGTTTGAGCGTAATGATGCATTTTTTATTTTCTATGCTATCGTAAGTATGGTTCTTTTCTATTCAGGAGCAAATGGCTTTTGGTTTGGATGGCCCTTAGGTTTTGGGATTTTAGCTTATGGTATCGCTTATTTTTTGGTTCATGATATCTTTATCCATCAACGTTTTAAGTTATTTAGAAATGCCAATCATTGGTATGCAAAAGGTGTGCGAAGAGCTCATAAAATGCATCACAAGCATTTAGGAAAGAGTGATGGGGAATGTTTCGGAATGTTATTCGTTCCCTTTAAATACTTTAAGAAAAACTAAACAATTTATTCAATTATAAGTTGTTCCAATAAACTAATAACTTTTTGATTATCCCAATCTGCAACTGCATTTTGGTGAACTACAATGCTACCCTTTTTATCAAGTATGTAGGACCCTGGTGGCTTAAGTAAAGTGATAGGACTTGGTTCCCCAACTATTTGGTAGGTTACTGGAAAGGTATACCCATTTTTCTCCATAAACAATTCAACTGGAGCCCTTTCCTCATTTGTAATAATATAGAAGGATACTTTATCATTATATGAATCGTATAGTTTTTGGATATCCTTTAGTTGAGCCTTGGATGGCAAATGCCAAGAATTCCAAAAGGTGATAAACACAACTTTTCCTTTTGATTTTTCAAAATTGATAAAATTCCACTTAGCATCTTTTAACCTCCAGTTGTAATCAGCTATTTTACCTCGATTGGATTCACTTATTATTGTTGGCGCTCTTGCCAACCATCTATTCAGTACAATTTTACTAAAATCACCTAAGGGGGTAACAAAAAATGACAAAACAAAGGCAATAACAACTAAGGTATAAACAGTCTCTTTTTTCATTTTTAATATGTAGTATCCAAAACTAAAAAACTCCCGAGGATATTCGGGAGTTTTATGTACTTATTTTTACAGGTACTAAACCGCGTTTTCCCTTTTTATAACGTTAAGGGCAGATCCTTCCCTAAACCAACCGATCTGGGCTGCGTTGTAGGTATGGTTAGCTAGTATAGTATCCTTACTTCCATCTGCATGAACAACCTCAATTGTTAAGGGTTTGTCCGGGGCAAAATCTGAAATATCTAAAAAGTTGAAGGTGTCATCTTCCTGTATAAGGTCATAGTCACTCTCATTGGCAAAAGTTAGGCCTAACATACCTTGCTTTTTAAGGTTTGTTTCATGGATTCGCGCAAAAGACTTTACCAGCACAGCTGCCACGCCAAGATGCCTTGGTTGCATTGCCGCATGTTCCCTAGAGGAACCTTCACCATAATTGTGGTCTCCAACAACAATAGATTTTATTCCTTCAGCCTTATAAGCCCTCTGTGTATCGGGTACACCTCCATACTCACCTGTAAGCTGGTTTTTAACCAAGTTTGTCTTTTTATTGAAGGCATTAACGGCACCAATAAGCGTATTGTTGGCAATATTATCCAAATGTCCCCTGAAACGTAACCAAGGTCCTGCCATAGAAATATGGTCGGTTGTACATTTCCCAAAGGCTTTGATCAATAATTTTACTCCTTGTAACTGCTCATTCTTAATTGGTACAAAAGGCTCCAATAACTGTAGTCTTTCAGAATCTTTGTCAACCACAACCTCAACACCGGAACCATCCTCTTCTGGTGCTAAAAATCCTGCATCTTCAACCTCAAAACCTTTTGGTGGCAACTCCCACCCTGTTGGCTCATCAAATTTTACTTCTTGGCCTTGCTCATTAATCAAAGTATCCGTCATTGGATTAAAATCAAGTCTACCGGAAATTGCAATAGCAGCAGTTATCTCTGGTGAAGCTACAAAGGCATGTGTATTTGGGTTTCCATCAGCCCGTTTTGCAAAGTTTCTATTAAAAGAATGTACAATACTGTTCTTTGGGGCATTCTTTGGATCACCATACCTGGCCCATTGCCCTATACAAGGTCCACATGCATTAGTAAATATCTTAGCATCCAATTTTTCAAAAATCCCTAAAATCCCATCTCTATCAGCAGTATATCTAACTTGTTCAGAACCAGGATTAATACCTAACTCGGCTTTCATTTTAATTCCTTTGTCCAAGGCTTGTTGTGCAATAGAGGAAGCTCTTGATAAATCTTCATATGAAGAGTTGGTACAAGACCCTATTAATCCCCATTCTACCTGTAAAGGCCATTCATTTTTAGTAGCCTTTTCAGTCATCTCATCACCAACAGCAGTTGAGAGGTCTGGCGTAAAAGGTCCGTTCAATAACGGATTTAATTTAGAAAGGTCAATATCAATAACTTGGTCAAAATATTGTTCAGGATTTGCATACACCTCTGCATCAGCAGTAAGACAATCTTTAACTTCATTGGCTGCATCTGCAACATCTGACCTATCAGTGGCCCTTAAATAACGCTCCATAGCTTCATCATAACCAAATGTAGATGTAGTAGCACCTATTTCAGCCCCCATATTACATATGGTTCCTTTGCCTGTACAGGACAATGCCTTTGCGCCTGGCCCAAAATATTCAACTATTGCGCCTGTACCTCCCTTTACCGTTAAAATCTCCGCAACCTTTAAAATAACATCTTTAGGGGCAGTCCAACCAGAAATCTCACCGGTTAATCTAACACCAATTAATTTAGGAAACTTAAGTTCCCAAGCCATACCGGCCATAACATCTACGGCATCAGCTCCACCAACACCAATAGCAACCATTCCTAAACCACCAGCATTTACGGTATGTGAGTCTGTTCCAATCATCATTCCGCCAGGAAATGCATAATTCTCCAATACTACTTGGTGAATAATACCTGCACCTGGTTTCCAAAATCCAATGCCATACTTATTGGAAACTGACTCTAAAAAATTAAATACCTCGGCACTGGAGGTATTCGCCATTTTTAAATCTGCCGCAGCACCATTCTTAGCCTGTATCAAGTGATCACAATGTACTGTGGTTGGCACAGCTACTTTAGGCTTACCTGCTTGCATGAACTGTAAAAGGGCCATTTGTGCCGTTGCATCTTGACATGCTATACGATCTGGAGCAAAATCAACATAGTCCTTACCTCTAGAAAAAGCCTTGGTTGGATTACCATCCCATAGGTGGGAATATAAAATTTTCTCCGAAAGGGTAAGCGGTTTTCCCACGATCTCACGTGCTTTATCCACTCGCTCCGCCATATTGGCGTACACCCCTTTAATCATATCAATATCGAATGCCATTAGTTATCTATTTTTAATGTTAAAGCAATTCCGTAAAATTAAGAAAATCTAAGGCGCAATTAAAATTTAAATAGCAGGATTGAACTCTTTTTATCGAATTGATGCATTATCATAACATCCGTAATAAAAAAGATTGGTGGAAATAGAAGAATAAAGCGAATAACTTAATGCGTAAATCTATAAAAGTCGGTCTATAATATCTTCTTCAGATATACCTTCTGCCTCGGCTTTGTAGTTCTTTATAATCCTATGTTTTAAAATACCTTTGGCAACGGCATGCACATCCTCAATATCTGGAGAATATTTACCAGAAATTGCCGCATTTGCCTTTGCACCTAAAATAAGGTTTTGAGATGCCCTTGGTCCTGCCCCCCAATCTAAATACTGTTTCACATACTCTGATGCCGTATCTAAATTTGGCCTAGTCTTGTTCACCAATTTCACTGCATATTCAATAACATTATCTGGCACAGGTATTCTACGTACTAAATCCTGTACCTGTAGCATTTCATTGGCACTGAATTGCGGTGTTATAGTATAGGAATTGTTTGAAGTTGTATTCTTGACTACTTGAATCTCCTCCTCCACTGAAGGATATTCCAATTCTATTGCGAACATAAAACGGTCCAACTGGGCTTCTGGCAAAGGATAGGTTCCTTCTTGTTCTATTGGATTTTGTGTTGCCAAAACAAAATAGGGCAAATCTAACTTGTACCGGTGCCCGGCAATAGTAACCGCTCTTTCCTGCATAGCCTCCAATAAGGCCGCTTGGGTTTTTGGTGGAGTCCTATTTATTTCGTCAGCCAAAATAATATTCGAGAAAATAGGGCCTTTGATAAATTTAAAATTTCTGTTCTGGTCTAAAACTTCACTTCCCAAGATGTCGCTCGGCATTAAATCTGGGGTAAACTGAATTCGTTTAAAATCTAAACCTAAGGCCTGTGCGATAGTATTTACCATTAATGTCTTTGCAAGTCCTGGCACACCAATCAATAATGAGTGACCACCTGTGTATATGGAAAGAAGAATTTGGTCTATTACCTTATGTTGACCTACGATGACACTACCTATTTCTTTTTTAAGCGCATTATGTTTTTCTACCAAACGATCAATTGCAGCAACATCGGACATGGTTATTCTTTTATCCAGTTATTTGCAAAATCACAATCTTTGTTTGCATCATTTACACTAACATAGGTGTCTTCTATGTGCTCCTTCATCCAATCTTTGATGGCATTATACTGCTTTTCGGTTAATGCCAGTTGCTGAATCTTAATGTAATCCTGGGCAAAATCAGCAACATGTTCATCATAACGGTTGGTCACCTTTAAAATCTTATATTTTGGTGGTCCGCCACGTTGATCTTCTTCCAATAACGGGTAGGAAATTTCATTGTCCTTTAAATTCCTTACTTGATTATACAGTGCAGGATCCATTTTAGTCAACTCAAAACGCGAACTAAAATCTTGTGGATTCCGAAGCAATCCACCATCAAATTTAGTCTCCTTCTCATCGGAAAAATTTAGTGCAGCCTCTGCAAAAGTAAATTTGCCTTCAATAATATTTTTTCTAATACTATCCAGCTCAGATTTTGCCTCATTTAAGGCATCTTGTGAAATTTCGGGTTGAAGTAGTATATGACGAACATCTCTTTCTTGTCCTCTTATTTTTTCAACTAACATTATATGATATCCAAATTGGGTTTCAAAGGGATCTGAAATTTCACCTTCCGCCAAACTAAATGCTACATCCTTAAATTCACTTACATAACCAGATTCTTTAGTAACGCTTGGAATAGCGCCTCCTGAAGTTTTAGATGGACCTTGGGAATAAAGAATAGCCTTTACACTAAAACTGGCATCATTATCCTCTACATCGGCCTTTATTTGATTAAGTTTATCTACAACCTTTTGTTTTTCAACTTCTGTTGGCTCTGGAGCTTTTACAATTTGCGCAATCTCTAACTCTGCCCCAAACACTGGTCGCTGATCCTCAGGTATTTTATTAAAAAATTGTCTTACCTCTTCTGGTGTTATCTCAATGTCCTTAACAATATTTTGTTGCATTTTTTCGGACAACATACGCAGCTTGTTAATTTTATATAGCTCTTCCCTAAAACTAGCCTCATCCTGTTTTTTATAATATTTCAAGACCTTTTCCATAGAACCAATCTGCTGGACTAAAGATTGTAATTGTCTATCTCCTGTAGCATTTACCTCATCATCAGAAACCAAAATACTATCCTGTACGGCTTGGTGGGCATACAAACGGTCTTCCATTAACTTACCTAAGAGACTACAATGTGTAATATCCTCAGTGGAAGCCCCCTGACTTTTCAAATCAATCAATGTTTTTTCTACATCAGAATCCAATATTACATAATCCCCCACTACGGCGGCTATACCATCCAATTTAATTCTTTGGAAATTTTTGGTCACATTTTCCTTTGTAGTGTTGGCGGTTTCCGCTAAATTCTCCATAGGCTCCACCTGGTTGTCCGGCACTACTGGTATAGAATCTTGGGCTGTTGTAGCCATTACGGCAAAAACACCTAAGATTATGGTGTGTCTTAACTTATTTATCATTGGTAAATACCTCAAATTCCTTATCCTTAATTGCTTCATCTATAATTTCTGTTTCCAGTTTACGCAGGTAGTCTATTTTTCTGCGATTTAATAAGACTTGTTTTATGGTAGGTGTAATATATGAAAGTGGGGCAATCTCATTAATGTCCATCACTTCCTCGATTTTGCCCAAATATACCCCTAATGAATCCTCCAATTCAAAAAATTGTGATTTTTTTAAGTACCTATCACGGTTATCAATGGTAATCGGGGGTATTTCGTCCATTACCCTAGATGATCGTACCCAAATGGAATCATTAAAATTAAGCTTATTGAACTGCACCCCTATTGAATCCAAATAAGTTAAATCCTCTTCTTTAAAATTTTTGAGTCTTTTACTTACCTCTTCCTTATTTAAAAAGTTTTTGGGCAATGAAACAAATCGTATTCTAACAATACGTTCTTTTAGCTTAAAATTCTCTTTCTCAAGTTCGTAAAAAGTCTCTAGCTGGTTTTTATTGATAACGGTATCCGCCCCAATGGAGACCAAGGCCTCTTTGTATGCCCTAGTATACAAATCTGCCCTGTAGTCATCAACAAGTGCTTCAAATTGAGCTATTTTTTCTTCTGGTAGATTTATTTTTGATTTGGATAAGAGTAGTTGTTTTGAAGCCCAATTATTAATATATCCGCTAACGAAGGATGCACTGTCCCCCTTTGTCATTCCTTGGGTTAACAATGGTGCTATATCTTCAGGGTATAAGTAGGACTCGCCAACACGGGCTAATGGTTTCCTTTCTTCCTGTTTTTTAAAAAGAGAATTACAAGATACAAGTACTCCCATTAATAGCACTGCTCCTAACTTGACATTCAACAATTTCATTCTTAAATTTAAAAAAAACATCTCGCAAAAATAGCAATTACCTAATCCCTTGCAAATGAAGCCATCCTTACTTAACATAATTTTGGGGTTATTATAGAAATTCAAAGATGGTGAATTTCAGGAGTAAATGGATTTAGTGAATGTAAACATCCTTTAATAATAGGACACTTTAGTACCTTAAATAAGATGCTTTGCCTTAATTTTGGAATAAATAGAATTGTGCTTTGAATAGAAAAATAAAGCTTATTTGGGATTTTAGGGGGCCCACGGCATTTAGAACTGCTGAACATCACGAAAAACATTTGAAAGAATTTATTTCCATTGAAAGGCTACATCTAGATATTACAGGCCATGAGGAAATAAATGACATGTATAGCATAGCCTATATGGTTGTTGAAGAAAAAGAAATGGCACCTGTTAGGGATGCACTAAAGCCACACCGAGGCCAAGTTTACGAAGACCATAACGATTAATGCAAAAGAGAAAGATTCCTTATTTATTACTCCTGCTTTTGATTTTTTCCTGCAAAAAGGAGAATGCCAATGATAACTTGTTGGCACTGGCCCTATCATCTAGCCATCCAAATATCAAAAAGGTTATGGATAATATTGATGCGTATGAAGTACAAATTAGATATACCAAAATTGATAGAATACAGGACAGTGTTATTTTTACGGATTATGATTTTCAAGTAAACAGTAATAATTATTTTTATCCGGCAAGTAGTGTCAAGTTCCCCATAGCGGTTCTAGCATTAGAACGTTTAAACCAAACGGATACTATTGGGTTAAATACCAGATATTATGTAGAAGGTGATTCCATTGAAAGTACTTTTGCTGAAGATATCATCAAAATTTTCACTATCAGTGACAACATGGCCAATAACCGATTGGTAGAATTATTAGGTCAAGATGCTATTAACAACAACTTAGCCAAAAAAGGGATCAAACCTGTTCGCATTGCCCATAGGCTAGGATACCATTCAGAAGATTTAGTGACAAAACCACTAATTATTTACTTGAATGACAGCACCACAGGCATTACGACACCTAGTCTAAATACTTCTCCCAAACCTTTAGAACTAGACAGGATTAAAAAAGGAAAAGGTTACATTGAAGAGAACTTGTTAATTGAGCAACCTTTTGATTTCAGTCTAAAAAATTACTTACCAATTACAGCACAACATGAAGTTTTAAAACGTGTTATCTTCCCTAATCTGTTTCATAAGGAAGAACGTTTCAAAATTACTGAAGGGCAACACCAATTTCTATTAAACGCAATGCAAACCTTACCAAAAAATGCTGGCTATGACCCAGACGAATTTTACGATGGTTACTGCAAGTTTTTTATGTTTGGTGACACAAAAGAAAATATACCTGGCCATATTAAAATTTATAACAAAGTAGGTTTCGCCTATGGAACATTAACAGACATTGCATATATAACGGATACCTTAAACAATGTAGATTTCATGCTATCCGCTACCATTTTAGTGAATACAAATGGTATATTTAATGACAATGTTTATGAATATGATGAAATAGGAATTCCCTTTCTTGCTGAACTAGGTAGAGAAATATACACCTTGGAACTTAAAAGGAAAAAACTACGATAGCACCTTGTATAATGTCTGATGCAATAAAACAAACCAGGATTAATAAATATTTGAGCGAAGTAGGGTATTGCTCTCGCCGTGCGGCCGATAAGTTAATAGATCAAGGTCGTGTTACTATTAATGATAAAGTTCCCGAAATGGGCACCAAAGTCTTGGACGGCGATTTGGTAAAAGTAGATGGCATACCTGTATCTGAACCAAAAGAACAATTGGTTTACCTAGCGTTTAACAAACCTATAGGTATAGTTTGTACTACAGATACCGGAGTGGAAAAAGATAATATTATAGATTTTATAAATTACCCAAAACGAATTTTCCCAATTGGACGATTAGACAAACCAAGCGAAGGGCTTATCTTTTTGACCAATGATGGTGATATTGTAAACAAAATCCTAAGAGCGAGAAATAACCATGAAAAGGAATATTTAGTGACGGTTGACAAGCCAATAACCACTGAATTTTTAAACAAAATGCGAAATGGTGTTCCTATCTTAGATACCGTAACCAGAAAGTGTGAGGTCATTAAGGTTAGCAATTATCAGTTTCGGATTATACTTACTCAAGGATTGAACCGACAAATTAGACGTATGACAGAACATTTAGGTTATTACGTAAAAAAACTAAAGCGCATACGCATCATGAATGTTCGTTTGGACCTTCCTGTTGGAAAATGGAGAGATCTCACACCCGATGAACTTAATGAAATTAAACGCCTTGTGAATGCTTCATCCAAAACGCATAATTAGTTTTTAAGAACTATAACTACAATTATTTTTCATTTTTATAAATAACTTTTTCCGGCGTAATTTTCTTGGAATTTATAAATGCCAAACCCTTGAAAGTTAACACTTAAAAATAAAATATGTGCTTGAAAATAATTAACTTAGGGAATAAAAATTAAAATGAAAATTTTATCATAAATGCAATATCATGCATAACCATTTAAATAGTAATCTAAATAAATCCATTATAAGAACAATACTTGCTTTTGTCTTTCTAATGGTTGCCCATATAGGGGTATCTTTTGCCCAAGAAACTGCATTTAAGGAATACCACGGAGAGGTAGCAGATAACAAAACAAAAAAACCATTGGTATTTGCAACAATTGCAGTTGAAGGAACTAATGTTAGCACTATCACTAATACTGAAGGACAATTTTCTCTCAAAATACCCCAATCCAGTAATGGTAAGAATATAATTGTTTCCTTCTTAGGATATAAGACCATGTCATTGCCAATTGATCAATTTTCAAACGGCACCAATGAAATTTTAATGACAGAGTTAATAACTGAGCTGTCTGAAGTTAATTTAAGTGTACCCAAAGACGCCGAGAAATTGGTAAGGGAAACACTTCAAAAAAGAGGCGAGAATTATATTGATGATCCTACTGTAATGACCGCTTTTTACAGAGAGACCATCAAAAAGAGAAAAAAAAATGTAAGTCTTTCAGAAGCTGTTGTAAATATTTATAAAACTCCTTATTCCTCTAAAAGAACAGATGCGGTACAATTGTACAAGGCACGTAAAAGTACAGATTATAATAAGTTGGATACGGTTGCATTAAAATTACAAGGCGGTCCTTTTAATGCACTTTTTGTAGATATGGTAAAATACCCAGAGTATATTTTTACCAACGAGACCATTGGTTATTATAATTTCTCATTTGTAAACTCGACCAGGGTTGATGATAAACTTATCTATGTTGTTAAATTTGAGCAAAAACCTGGTATTATTGATCCTTTATATACAGGCAAACTTTATATTGATGCACAGAATAAGATTCTCACAAGCGCTATTTACTCTTTAAACATTACAGATAAAAATTTAGCAGCTCAAATGTTTGTGAGAAAAAAACCAAAAAATGCCAAAGTTTGGCCAACAGAAGTAGCATATAGGGTAGATTACAGGGAAAAAGATGGCAAATGGTATTATGGCTATAGCAATGTGCTCCTTGAGTTTAAAGTAAACTGGGATAAAAAACTTTTTAACTCTATTTATAGTATGAGTTGTGAAATGGCAGTAACGGATTGGGAGAAAAATATGGATAATTTCGCTCCAAAGTCTAAAGAACGTATGAAATCTAGCATCATACTAAGTGATGAGGCAATAGGTTTTGCAGATCCTGATTTTTGGGGTGAGTATAATATAATTGAACCTGAAAAATCTATTGAATCCGCTATCAAAAAAATTCAGCGACAGTTAAGAAGATCCAAAAATGATGATAGCGGTACTTCAGCACCTTAAAAAATAATTTATATTTTAAAATCCCATGCCCATTCAGGTATGGGGTTTTTAGTTTAGTAAATAATCAAATGGATGTACATTTCCACTTATCCGAAGTTTACATATTTAATTTTCTGTTTAGATTTATGGCTCATAATCCTTAATTATGACTACAAGACGCAATTTTATTAATGGATTAATTGGGCTCTCCATAACATCTGTATTACCTTTCTCTGCACATGCTAAAAATGGCATTTCTGTAAAGAAAGAATCACTACTACCAAAAGCCTTAAAAAAAGGGGATACTATTGGGCTCATAGCGCCCGGTTACACTTTTACTAAAAACACACTAAATGAGACCATTTCTATTCTTGAACAATTAGGCTATAAAGTCTATTATACTCCAAGAATACTAGGACAATATGGATATTTCAGCAATACTGACACTGAGCGGGCAGCAGACATAAACCATATGTTTACCAATCCTTTAGTAGATGCCATACTCTGTTTAAGAGGGGGATATGGTTGTACTAGAATTATGGATTTGATAAATTATGATGTTATAGCTAAAAACCCAAAAGCCCTTATTGGATTCAGTGATGTTACGGCACTTTTAAATGGAATATATAAAATTACCGGATTAATAACTTTTCATGGCCCCTTAGGCAGTACTTTGAACGATGACTATAGTCAGAAATGCTTTAAAAAAATGCTAAGAAAACCTCTTAAAAAACAGTCAATAGAAAACCCAAAAATCCTAGATACCAATAAAACCAATCCAGAATATGAACGCTATGTTATAACACCCGGAAAGGCTGAAGGCAGATTATGCGGTGGTAGTTTAAGCCTTATCAACGCCTTAGTAGGAACACCCTATGAAATAGATTTTACCAACAAAATTGTTTGTATTGAAGATGTGGAAGAAGCTCCCTATCGCATTGATAGAATGCTTACTCAACTAATTGAAGGGGAAACTTTCAATAATGCGGCCGGAATTGTTTTTGGAGTTTGTGCAGGGTGCAACCAAAGTAACGACCCCAATTCATTTAACCTAAAAGAGGTTATTATGGATAGGATACAACCTCTTGGCATACCTGCCTTATATGGTATGGGATTTGGTCATATAAAACAAAACTTCACATTCCCAATAGGTATTAAAGCATCATTTAACACCGAGGTGATGTCTATAGAAATTCTTGAGGAAACAGTAAAATAACCCCTATGAAATTAATTTGCCACCTCGCTAATAAATTTTAAACGATAAAGACGCAATTCTTCATCTTCATATTCGCCATCAAATTCTTTTAATGCTTCTTCCAAATCATCAGTTTCTGCCTCTAGGAAATATTCGTGTATTTCTTCCTGTTGATCTTCATCTAAAACCTCATCTATCCAATAGCCTAAATTAAGTTTTGTTCCGCTAAAAACAATCTGTTCCATTTCTTTTATAAGTTCAGGTATCTCTAGCCCTTTGGCAGATGCAATATCGCTTAAAGGTAATTTACGGTCAACATTCTGTATGATATATAGTTTAAGTCCAGAGTTGGCCCCAGTACTTTTTACAACAAGGTCATCTGGTCTTATTATTTCGTTTTCCTCAACATATGCATTGATAAAGCTGATAAAAGGTTTCCCATATTTTTTTGCCTTACCCTCGCCTACTCCATGGACATTTAATAATTCTTCAAGGGTTATTGGATACTTTAAAGCCATATCTTCTAAAGATGGGTCTTGAAAAACCACAAAAGGGGGAACACCCATTTTACTTGCTTGCGTTTTTCTAAGGCTCTTTAACTGCGCCAATAATTTAGTATCTGAAACGCCACCAGATTTGGCCGCACCAACAATGGCGTTATCATTTTCTGCATTGTACACATGGTCTTTTGTCATCATAAAGGAAGTTGGGTTCTTTAAAAACTCCTCACCTTTTTTAGTTAAATGCAATACACCATATTGTTCAATTTCTTTTTTCAATAATCCGGCTACCAGTACTTGACGAATCAAGGCCATCCAATGACTTTTGTCCCTATCGGACCCTATACCAAAAAATTCCTTTTCATTGGTCTTGTGGGAGCTAATAATAGCATTGGTCTTACCTCTAAGGGTAATTACAATCTCTTTGGATTTAAACTTCTCGCTAGTACCTTTCACTACTTTCAGGAGTTTCAACACATCGTCTTTGGCCTCTACCTTATCCTTTGGATTCCGTGTGTTATCATCCATATCCGCACCTTCGCCATTAACCTCATCGAATTCTTCCCCAAAATAATGGAGCATAAATTTTCTTCGGGACATGGAAGTCTCTGCATAGGCAACTACCTCTTGTAATAGTGCATTTCCGATTTCCTGTTCAGCAACAGGCTTTCCAGACATAAACTTTTCTAGTTTTTCAATATCCTTATAGGAATAAAAAGCCAAGCAATGTCCTTCACCACCATCTCTACCGGCTCTTCCAGTTTCTTGATAATAGCTCTCAATACTTTTGGGAATATCATGATGAATTACAAAACGAACATCTGGCTTATCTATTCCCATACCAAAAGCAATGGTGGCCACAACTACATCTACATCCTCCATTAAGAACATATCTTGGTACTTGGCACGGGTTTTGGCATCAAAACCCGCATGGTAGGGCACCGCACTTATTCCATTTACCTGCAAAACTTGTGCTAGTTCTTCAACTTTCTTACGGCTTAGACAATAAATAATTCCAGATTTACCCGCATTCTGTTTGATAAAACGAATGATATCAGCATCAATATTTTCAGTTTTCGTGCGAACTTCATAGAACAAATTTGGCCTGTTAAATGATGCCTTAAAAAGTTTGGCATCACTTATCCCTAAATTCTTGATTATATCCTCTTGTACTTTAGGTGTAGCGGTTGCCGTTAATCCAATTATTGGAATATTGTCTCCCAACCTACCTACAATTGACCTTAAGTTACGATATTCAGGCCTAAAGTCATGACCCCATTCAGAAATACAATGTGCCTCGTCTACAGCAACAAAAGAGATCATTACCGATCTAAGAAACTCTATATTTTCTTCTTTTGTCAAGGATTCTGGAGCAACATATAGCAACTTGGTCACGCCATCCACAATATCCTGTTTTACCTGTTTTATTTCCGTTTTATTCAATGAGGAATTTAAAACATGTGCAATGCCTACTTCAGCTGAAACACCACGAATAGCATCTACTTGGTTCTTCATTAATGCTATCAATGGCGAAACTATAATTGCTGTTCCAGGCTGCATGAGCGCTGGAAGTTGGTAGCAAAGTGATTTGCCACCACCGGTTGGCATGATAACAAATGTATTGTTACCTTCCAGTATGTTTTTTATGACACCTTCCTGAAGACCCTTAAATTGTGAAAACCCAAAATACTTTTTCAGGGAACTGTGTAAATCAAAGTCGTTCAAACCTTTATCTTCTCTCAAATTGTAATGTTTAGCGAAGGAAAAAATTCGCTTCTATTTCGTTAAAAATTATACTTACTTTTAATCTTAACTTCTAAAACTAAATTGTCATTGGATAGATATCCTATAAAATTAAGTTTACGTAATTTTGTAATCTTAAAGATAACACAAACTTTTAGGATTACAATTCATAAAATTGAATAATACATTGATATCTACCCGTACTATTCTTGATTTAGCCAAAAAGACCATCGAAACAGAACGAGATGCCATTGGCAATCTTGCCACCTTGTTAAATGAGGACTTTTCCAATGCAGTTAATTGTATTCTAGAGACCAAAGGGAGGGTAATAATCTCCGGGATTGGAAAAAGTGCCATTATTGCTTCAAAAATAGTTGCTACATTAAATTCTACTGGCACACCTGCGATTTTTATGCATGCCGGTGATGCCATACATGGTGATCTAGGCACCATACAAGACAATGATGTTGTTATTTGTATTTCTAAAAGCGGCAGTACTCCTGAAATAAAGATGCTGGTTCCGCTTATAAAAAGAGGCAAAAACAAACTCATTGCCATGACAGGGAATTTAGACTCCTTTTTGGCCAAACAATCAGATTTTACACTTAACACTTTTGTCGTTAAAGAGGCATGTCCAAATGGACTCGCACCTACCACAAGTACCACTGCCCAGCTAGTTATAGGTGATGCTTTGGCCATTGTGCTTTTAGAGCTAAGAGGGTTTAGCAGTTCAGATTTTGCAAAATACCATCCAGGTGGAGCGTTGGGAAAAAGACTTTACTTACGTGTAGCAGACCTCGTTAAAAACAATCAAGCACCAAAAGTGCAAAAGGACACTGAGGTCAAGAAAGTAATTGTTGAGATATCTGAAAAAATGCTGGGTGTAACTGCGGTATTGGATGGCGATAAGATTGTTGGGGTAGTAACTGATGGTGATATTCGTAGAATGCTAAACAACCATGACAACATTAAAGGGCTTACGGCTGCAGATATAATGAGTACTAGTCCAAAAACTATTGAAATGAACACCTTGGCCATAAAAGCCTTGGAACTGATGCAACAAAAAGGAATATCCCAATTATTGGCTATAGAAGAAGGCCAATATACCGGTGTCATCCATTTACACAATTTAATAAACGAAGGCATAATATAATGGCAGATAAAAGTACCACTCCCCCAAACGAAATGTCTTTTTTAGACCATTTGGAAGAATTAAGATGGCATTTAATACGATCTACCATGGCGGTAGTAATTATAGGAATTGTCGCATTTGTTTTTAGTGGGTTTGTTTTTGATGTTATCATTTTTGGGCCTTCACAAATGAATTTTCCGACCTATGAGTTCTTTTGTAAGGCCGCTACCTATATAAATATTGAATCGGACTTCTGTAAGGATACATTGCCTTTTACTATTCAAAGTAGAACCATGTCCGGACAATTTTCCGCAGATATCTGGACGGCAATCTGGGTTGGTATCATCGTTGGCTTCCCATATGTATTATATGAAATGTGGAAGTTTATAAGTCCGGGATTATATGAAAAAGAACGTAGACATTCCAAAGGGTTTATATTTATAGCCTCTTTGTTATTTTTCTTAGGGGTACTTTTTGGATATTATATTGTTGCGCCATTATCCATCAACTTTTTAGGTACCTACCAAGTAAGTGAAATGGTCTTGAACGAATTTGACCTTGACTCTTATATAGGTACTGTACGATCTGCAGTTTTGGCTTGTGGTGTTTTGTTTGAATTACCGATTATCATCTTCTTTTTAACCAAAGTAGGTCTGGTTACCCCTGAAATCATGAGAAAATACCGAAAGATAGCATTAGTAATTGTTTTAATTCTATCTGCAGTAATTACCCCACCTGACGTGGCAAGTCAAATTATTGTTGCCATCCCTGTATTAATACTATATCAGGCAAGTATTTTCATTTCGGCCAGGGTATTGAAGATTGAGGCTAAAAAAGAAGTAAAAAGAGCAAAAAAGAATGTCAAACCAAGTTGAGGAATTTAATGCCTATCGTGCTAAGATGAACGATAAGCTGTTGCAAGACAACAATAAAATCATTAAAAGGATATTTAACCTAGACACCAATGCTTTCGCTGCCGGTGCATTAGATGTAAAGACCAAAGAACTATTGGGGTTAGTGGCATCTACCGTTTTACGTTGCGATGATTGTGTGAAATATCACTTGGAAAGCTCTTATAAAGAAGGGGTTAGCAAAGAAGAAATAATGGAAACCTTAGGTATTGCAACACTGGTTGGAGGCACCATTGTTATACCCCATTTAAGACGAGCCTATGAATATTGGGAAGAATTGGAAAACACTGAAGGTTAAATAAGTTATAAATCCCTATTTGCTCCATGAATTAGTTTTAGATTTGAAAATATGAAGCTTAGTGCCGAAAATATAATGAAATCCTACCGAGGTCGTCGTGTAGTAAAAGGAATTTCCCTTGAAGTAAATCAAGGTGAGATTGTTGGTTTATTAGGGCCAAATGGAGCAGGAAAAACCACTTCCTTTTACATGATAGTTGGATTGATCAAGCCTAATGGGGGCAATATTTATTTGGACAATATGGAAATTACCAATTTCCCAATGTACAAAAGAGCTCAAAATGGAATTGGTTATTTGGCCCAAGAAGCTTCGGTATTTAGAAAGTTAAGTATCGAAAAAAACATACTTAGTGTGCTTCAGTTGACAAAACTGAGTAAAAAAGAACAACACATGAAGATGGAGTCCTTGATAGAGGAATTTGGTCTTGGCCATATCAGAAAAAACCGTGGCGACTTATTATCTGGTGGTGAACGTAGGCGCACTGAAATTGCAAGAGCTTTGGCAACAGACCCTAAGTTTATTCTTTTAGATGAACCTTTTGCTGGTGTAGACCCTGTAGCGGTAGAGGATATCCAACGTATTGTTGCCCAATTAAAAAATAAAAATATTGGCATCTTAATTACTGATCACAACGTACAAGAGACTTTGGCCATTACGGAGCGCTCTTACTTAATGTTTGAAGGTGGTATATTAAAATCAGGAGTCCCAGAAGACCTAGCTGCTGATGAAATGGTACGAAAGGTATATCTTGGCCAAAATTTTGAACTACGAAAAAAGAAACTAGATTTCTAAGATTAACGTTTAGCTAAGGAAAGTTTATGCACATAAACAGCCCCCACGGCAGCTAGCATAGGAGCCAAAATATATACCGTAAAAAAGCTAAACGGAATTGGAGGGAAGGCCACATTTCCCCAGCCTGCCCAATATGCTACTATTCTAGGGGCAAAGTCCCTTGCCGGATTTAAACCTGCCTGCGTAAAAGGAGCTGCCAAACAAATAATCACAGTTACCGTAAGACCAATAATTAAAGGGGTTATGTTATCTATTTGCTTTGAAGATTCGGTCACTTTCAATATAACGAAGACCAACAAAAAAGTTCCTAGAAATTCCATAGAAAAGGCCAAGTACACAGAAACCGAGATTAACTCCATAAGTCCTGGATTGGGAAAATACTCCCCAAAAAACATAGCTGTCTGTACCGAATCCAATGAACCCCTAACAATATTATTATTTAGTTCATAAGTGATAATTGCATTCTCTAAGGTCAAAAAGAGCACCAATGCCGCTAAAAAAGCACCAATCATTTGAAACAAAATATAAGACGGTAGTTTTCTAAGCGAAAGTTTACCCATGATTACCATAGCCAAACTAACTGCCGGATTTAGATGTGCCGGACAAATGTTTCTTGTCACAAAAATAGCAATGGTCACTCCAAAACCCCAAATTAAAGCAACTTCCAACAAACTTGTGAATGTATTGAAAAGAACAGCACCTGCTACAGAACCACATCCAAAAAGCACTAAAATAAAAGTACCTATGGCCTCTCCTACTAATTCCTTAAGGTAAACCAAACTACTTTATTTTGGAGAAAATATAACCCAGTTCACATGCTATTTGCAAGCTGCGCTCCCTATACTTCTCTGTCTGTTGTGGTGTATTATCAAATAATTTAGGATCATCAAAAGTAAAGGGAATTCTTTCTTCGGCCCCTGGTATAAACGGGCAATTTTCATCTGCATGGGAACAGGTCATTATAGCGGCATAATTAGAGGAAGGGTTAAACTTATGGTCATAGGTTTTTGAAAATCCGATTACAGGATGCGCATCAGCACAATATTTTATGGCATATACAGGGTTAGGTTCTTGTGATAATCTTATTATGTCAAAACCTGAATCTGATAGTGTTTCTGCAACTTTTGGAAATAAGGCCGTTGCCTCTGTACCACCTGAATAACAGTACACGTTTTTAATTCCAAAATATGCCGCCATGGTTTGTGCCCAAATTTGTGAAAGATGACTCCTCCTAGAATTATGGGTACAAATAAAGTTTAAGTTTATAACTTCTCCCTTATCCTTTTTATCCTGAATGTAATTAATGATTTTTTGAAGTATAGGAAGACGTTCATCTGAGATATTATTTATATCCAAACCACTAATTTCTTGCTCAATTTTATCTAGCACCACGTAATGTTAATTTTATTATTGCAATATTACGATTAATATTCACCTGTTGTAAGGAAAGAAATAAAGCTAACGATTATTTAATATATATAAAGAGTATTGGTAGACTTTCAGGTTAAAACACCCCCAAACAAAAAATAGAAGCTCTAATAACAATGCAATCGTAAATTGTATAGAAACTCCATCAAACAACATGCTTACTATCCTACCCAATGAAATGCCACCCATAAACAATATATTACTAAGTGTGGCCGCTTTCCAATAGGTTTTTTTATAACATCCTATTAGCCAAAATATACCTACGCCTAAATAGATGCCCATAACTGCCCTTAATATCTGTTTCAAGCCTAAAGCTTCGACTTCAAAACCAAAGAAATATGGTATAAAACCTGTTGGATAGCCACCATATGCCAGACCTGCCAATACTACAATTATTGATGAAAGTAGAAGATGTAGGTTTTTACGGTTCATTTTTTTTTCGATATAATTTGAAATAAAACCAAGATGCCATCCCTCCAATTATAGAAAATACAGCCAACATCCAAAACACATGTTGATGTCCTTTGGGTCCAGGTGTACTATCTAGTAAATAGCCAATTACCGGACCAGCAAAAATTTCTGGTGTATAACCAATAACTGAAATTAGTCCAACTGCAGTACCGGTAAGAACTATTGGAATCCTTCCCTTTTCCATGACCGCAAAATAAAGTGACCTTACCGCATAAACGCCTGTTGCCACAATAAAAATAGATATGAAAAATAAAACAGTTGCTGTATGGGTAATAATTCCCAAAGCCAAAATCAATGCTCCTATAAAAGAAACAAAAAAGCTTATCATAAGCCAAAATATGGTATTTGTCCTATCGGCCAAAATCCCAATTAACACACCAATTACAGGTCTAAGAAATAACATAAATGTCCCTACTTGAGCCGATTGTACTTGATCATACAACATTACGTCTTGAGCATAAAGCGAGAAAATATCTGTTATTTTATAGCCAACATAGGCACATAAAATAATAATCATTAACAACCCTACAGAAGGTAGTTTTAATACCTCTATAATGTGTGAATTGGTAATCCTTTCCCTATTAATTTTTACCTCAATTGATTTAGGCATTTTCATAAAATTCCAAACCAACAAACCCATCAAAACAACAATAGCTGTACATGTCAATATTACAAATCTAAATGCTCTTTTGTTTTCTTCAAAAGTGATTTCAGATACTTCATTGACCGCAAAAATTGAAAAGATAAAAACCCCTAACGTTCCAAATAAGGCGCCAACCAAACCCCTTCCTCCATCTAAAAATCCAAATGCTTTGCCCTGAGAACTTGACCCACCCCAAATACGGGTAGCTTTAATCATAGCCGCCCAAAATAAAAATATAGTTGTAAAACCCCAATACCCGTATAGTATCCTTAATATAAAATAACTTGGTAAAGTAGCATAGACCAGTCCACCCAGTGCAGTCATCCAAAGTGCCATGGCTATTAATTTTCTAGGCGCCATTTTATCGGCCAATGGACCACCGAAAAGATAGGAGAACAAGGCCACAATACCATATGTGGAAAAACAATAGCCTAATTGGGTATTATCCAATTGAAATACTTCGAGCACCGTTGGCCTAAATACTCTTGACAAAACAAAAGGCAAAATAAAAACAGTTTCACCGGCAAGTATAAGTAATAATAAATAGTACCATGGAGCTTTAGTTGATTCCTCCATATTATCGTTTAAGCTTCAACATTTCCACGGTTACCAATAACTGACCAATATGCCTTTGGCTATGTTCAGCTGCATGGAACAAAAGTCCAATTACCGTTGTTGGTAATTTCTTTCTTCCAACAGTTCGCTTTTCTTTTAAATCTTCTTCTGAAATTGTTTTAAAGTAATCTAATGCTTTGGTCAATGTCCTCGTAAAATCATCTTGTAATCGTGAAATACCAATGACATTATTTGGTACTCCTTCGTTTAGAAGAAATTCTAATTGTTTTGGAGATAAATCTTCCTGTCTCGCATAGGTCAACATACGGTCCAAAACGCCAGTTATATGTTGCATATGAAAACCTACAGACGCTCTGTTCCCTACCTTTTCCCAGAGTAATTCTTCAGGAAAATCCTTCGTATATAAATAAAGTTCTTTATTGGTTTGCAAAAGGGCATGTGCAGATGGTTGAAGTAAATCTGGAATTTCTGCGAGTGGACCACGCAACCAAAACTCCCTAGGCACATCATCCTTTTTATCTATCATAATCAAAGTATTTATCCGCTTTACATTAATTTCCAAAACAAGAGAAACTAATCCTAGAACTTATCTACTACCAATGAACTTATTACATAAAAAAGAATAATCATTGGTATTGCAAAAAACTGCATGGTAATAATAAGCACCAAACTAATGATTATAAAAATATAGCGTAAAGCATTATCCTTAAATCCCCAATTTTTAAATTTTAATGCGAAGAGAGATAAATTGCAGTTTAATAAAAAGGCACTAAGCAAAGACAAGCCAATAAGAAACCATTTGTTAAGGATTATGGCATTGAGCATATCATTTCCCTGATAATAGATAATTAGTGGTAAAGAAAGAATCAGCAATGCATTTGCGGGAGTCGGCAAGCCTTTAAAGGAGGATACTTGGTCTTCATCTATATTAAATTTCGCCAAGCGATATGCCGATGCCAAAGTAATCACAAATCCTATAAAAGGCACTAATGAACCTATTTTCAGACCATTTGAATCTAAGAAAGAACCTGACGCCAAGACCCAACCTTCACTTACTGATAATATCAATAATTGGTACATGACAATTCCGGGAACCAATCCACTTGTCACCATATCTGCAAGAGAATCCAATTGTAGTCCTAGATCACTTTTTACATTTAAAGCCCGTGCTGCCAATCCATCAAAAAAATCAAAAAATATCCCTAATGCCACAAAACAAGCCGCAACCTCTAAATGATTAAGCACGGCAAAAACAGTAGCCACACAGCCGCAAAAAAGATTTAACAAAGTGATAAAATTTGGTATGTGCTTGGTCATTTTAAGAAGGATTTAAGTAAAAATAAGATAAATCTGTTATTATTTGCATCTTTGCGCCAGTAATGATTTTTAGGTACTAATGATTAAAAAAATAAGTCTTCTCTTTCTTTTTATAATTTCCATGGAAAGTGGTTTTTCGCAGCAAAAACAACTTTCACCTCTTTCAAAAATAAGTTTACTTACGGTTGGAACTGGTGAAGATTTAGCTGCGAAGTTTGGACATAGTGCCATTCGCTTTCAAGACCCTACTCTAGGAATTGACGAGGTTTATGGTTATGGCACCTATGATTTTGAAGACCCAAACTTTTATCTGAATTTCACTAAGGGTAAATTGTCCTATACCATATCCAGAATGCCCTTTAATTATTTTAAACGTAGCTACGAATTTGAACAACGCTGGGTTAAAGAGCAAGAGTTATACCTCAATTTAGAGGAACGAAAGAAAATTGTTCTCTTTTTAGAAAACAATCTTTTACCGGAAAATAGAAAATATAAATATGATTTTCTTTTTGACAATTGTGCCACAAGAATACCTGAAGTCTTTGAAAAAACGTTAAGAGACGGATTAAAATACGACTATTCCTACTTAGAAAATCCATATACATTCAGGGAATTAATACATCAAAACCTACATGTAAACTCATGGTCCAATTTTGGAATTGATCTAGCTTTGGGTGCTGTTATAGATGTAAAGGCATCGGCTTATGAACATATGTTCTTGCCCTTATATGTGTACCAACAAATGAAACACACTAGCATTAACGGTGAGCCTTTTGTTAAAGGGGAATCGATTGTTTTAGACATAGCAACAAAAAAAGATGACACCTTGTTTGTGTTAACACCTGTATTTTGGTTAGGTATATTCCTATTTATTGTAATTTATATAACCTATAAGGACTTTAAAGAAAAAAGAAGAACCGCGTGGTTAGATACCGTTTTATTTATGGTAACAGGATTAGCAGGAACACTAATACTTTTTCTTTGGTTTTTTACAGACCATGATGCAACCAAAATGAATTTGAATGCCTTATGGGCTTTTGCACCAAACCTTATTATTGTTTTTCTAATTGGGAAAAATAAATTAACCAAATGGTTAAAATACTATGTCATGCTATTGCTCATTTTGTTACTGGCGACTATTATTTTGTGGGTACTTAAAATTCAAATTTTTTCCATATTAATAACATTTGTTTTATTGGCTTTAGGGGCTCGTTACACCTACCTTGCATACTTTTTGAAATATTATAAAAAGTAATTTTAATTTATCTACCTAAAAAACATGAATCTACTTACCGTTGAAAATATAGCTAAATCTTATGGCGAAGTCGTTCTCTTTGAAAACCTTTCCTTTGGGGTTAATAAAGACCAAAAAATAGCGCTTATTGCCAAAAATGGTAGTGGAAAAACATCAATATTAAATATTTTGTCCGGAGCTGACAGCCCAGATACAGGGCAAGTTAACTATAGAAAAAGTACGCGTGTCTCTTTCTTGTCGCAGGAGCCTATTATGAATCCAGAACTTACTGTTGAGGAAACCATATTTGCTTCGGACAATGAAGTACTAAAAGTAATTTCCGACTATGAAAAAGCACTTAACAACCCAGAAGACACAGAAGCATACCAAAAAGCTTTTGAGGCTATGGACAGGTTTGAGGCTTGGGACTTTGAAACACAATACAAGCAAATTCTTTTTAAACTAAAATTAGAAGATTTACATGCAAAGGTTGGAAAACTATCTGGTGGACAAAAAAAACGTTTGGCCCTGGCCGATGCCTTAATCAACAAACCAGATTTGTTAGTACTGGATGAGCCTACCAACCATTTGGACCTTGAAATGATCGAGTGGCTTGAAGGTTATTTTGCGCGAGAAAATATGACTTTGTTTATGGTTACGCACGATCGTTATTTTTTAGAGCGTGTATGTAATGAAATAGTAGAATTGGACAATGGGGTACTCTACTCCTATAAGGGTAATTATTCTTACTACTTAGAGAAAAAAGAAGCTCGTATTGAGCAAGAAACGGTAGAGCAACATAAATCTGAACTTCTATTTAAGAAAGAATTGGCTTGGATGCGGCGTCAACCCAAGGCAAGAACGACCAAATCCAAATCGAGAATAGACGATTTCCATACCATAAAAGAAAAAGCCAGTCAGCGAAGAAAAGAACATGTGGTTCAGCTAGAGCTAAATATGGAACGTATGGGCAGTAAAATTTTGGAACTGCATAAAATTTCCAAAGCTTTTCCAGATAAGCCTATTCTGAACAAGTTTGAGTATACTTTTTCTAAGGGGGAACGTATAGGTATCATTGGAAAAAATGGTACGGGAAAATCTACTTTTCTAAATATCCTAACTGGCAAAGACCAACCAGATAATGGAAAGGTAGTTGTTGGGGAGACCATTAAATTTGGTTATTACACCCAAAAAGGAATTAACATAAAAGAAGGGCAAAAGGTAATAGATGTTATCCGTGAGTTTGGAGATTATATCCCTTTAATGAAGGGGAGGCAAATTTCTGCACAACAGCTATTGGAGCGTTTCCTATTTGATAGAAAAAAACAGTATGACTATGTTGAGAAATTAAGTGGTGGCGAACGTAAGCGATTGTACCTCTGTACAGTGCTAATTCAAAATCCAAATTTTCTTATACTAGATGAACCTACTAATGATTTGGATATTGTTACCTTAAATGTCCTGGAAAGTTTCTTATTAGATTTTCAAGGATGCCTCTTGGTGGTTTCACACGATAGATATTTTATGGACAAGATTATAGATCACCTTTTTGTGTTTCGCGGTGATACGGTTATTGAGGATTTTCCAGGCAACTATTCTGATTATAGAGCTTATGAAGATAGTCAGGTTATAGAAAAAAGAGAACAGAAAGAAAAGACCGAGAATTCCAAGAATACTTGGAAGAAAACCGAAACTACTAACAAATTGTCCTACAATGAACAAAAAGAATACCAACAGTTAGAAAGGGAAATTCAGAAATTGGAAAAGCAGAAAGAAGAACTCCAAACCAAATTCATGAATAGCACATTATCTGGTGAAGAAATTGCCGGTCTATCTATAAAGCTTGGTGAGGTTTCTACTGCAATTGACGCGAAAACGGAACGTTGGTTTGAACTTTCTGCTGCCATGGAAAGCTAATATGTTTCTATTCTTTCAAAAAAAGCACCCTATTAATTTCAAATAAACTTCTATTTACCCACTTCAAGACGCTTTTGCTTAGGACAAATTACCGTTAAAAGACACCTTTTTTCGGTAAGGTGTTTTTAGTGGCATTGTCGTTTACCGAGCAAAAAATGCACTTTGTCCCAGTTGTTGCAACATAACGAGAAATATATGTTTTTCAGCGAATGGGAACCCTTCAACATACGCTTGTGCAAGTTATAATAGTGTAACAAACGCAAGTCATGAAAACAATAGCAACCATCATCTTTATCATCTTCATCGGAACAGCTGCACAAGCCCAAAACAATACTACAGCTATAAATGCTGAGACGGTTGAAATGACGAGTGTTACAGAAACTACCAACGAAATTAAATTGGAGAGCAAGGCCGAGGTTGCCAGACTGTACAAAAGAAAATTCTCAACAATAAAAAAAGAGTTGTCTTTCACTACCAAAAGAAACAAAGCTAAAATGGCTTAATTTAAATATCAGGTCTTAAGTACAAAGTTGGAAGTACAAAGTCTGTTGTACTGAGCATGGAGAATATAGAACGAGGTGTTGCATATTACGTATTTTTTGAAATTAATTCAAATTAATGGCTTTGAGCGAAGCCGAAAGGTTGGGGAAAAACATCATTCTTTGTACTCAGAACTTGGGACTTTAGCTTCAGATCTGAGATTTTATCCTTCTGGAATTAAACCTTAAGACATTGCACTCCATACTTCACGTTTTTTTAATTCTTTATACCAACGCCACTCTACATTTTTTTATACTTTGGACGTTTTAATTTTTCAAATTAAATACCTTCAAATTGTATAGGCTTTTATCTTATTTAAGATTTATACTTACCGCTACCAATCAGCATGGTGTACATTCCCCGTTTATATATAATTTCATTACAAAAGGGATCTATAGAAAGGGGAATCCACAATTTACCATTACCCAGAACCTGCTAGCCCAAAGTATTTTCTACTTTAATTTTAAAAAAATTGGATTGGTATCAGAAGACAATTCCTTAAAAATAAAACTGAATTCCGTTTTTGAAGGTTTGGATTATAATGCATTACCCATTGACATTGTTTATGCTGATGATAAGAGTGAACCTTTCAAAACCATATCAAGGAAATATTTACATAATGACAGCCTGTTGTTGATTGAAGGAATCCATAATTCGAAAAAGAAATACCAAAATTGGGAACAACTTAAAAAACTACCCGAAGTATCAGTTTCTATTGACTTGTTTCATTGTGGCATCCTATTTTTTAGGAGGGAACAAGTAAAAGAACATTTTAAGATTAGACGAAAACCCTTATTTTTATAAGCTAATCTAGGTTATTATGAATAATACTATTTATATTATTTTGGGAGTTGTATTTGCCATTTATCTAGGCATAACTATCATAAATAGGAATAAATCCAAAGAGCGAAAAGACCGTAAATTTATGAGTGATTACAAAAGAAAAGACCGAAAGGATAAAGACTAGCCATTGGGCATCGTTTGGTATACTCAAAAAAAGCACCTAACAATCCTATCTTTTTATCTTCAGCAAATATACACACAGGCTGATTTAATATACTAAAAATGAAAATCTACACGAAAACAGGAGATTTAGGAAAAACCGCCTTATTTGGTGGAACAAGGGTTGCAAAGCATCATATTAGAATAGAAAGCTATGGTACTGTAGACGAGGTAAACTCTTGGTTAGGATTAATTAGGGATCAAGATATAGATTCAAGCACTAAAGCGTTCTTAACAGAAATTCAGAAAAATCTTTTTACACTTGGGGCAATTTTAGCCATGGATCCAGAAAAAGCGGTTTTAAAAAATGGGTCTGAGCGATTAAAAATTAATAGGATTACACAGGAGAATATTAAGAACCTAGAAGATGCAATTGATGAAATGGAACAGTACCTACCTCAAATGACGCATTTCATCCTTCCTGGGGGGCATACCAGTGTGTCATACTGTCATATTGCCCGTACAGTTTGTAGACGAGCCGAACGCATGGCCAGTATTTTATTCGAAAACACAGCTTTTGACAAGGAAGTATTAGCATATTTAAACAGGCTCTCTGACTATCTTTTTGTATTGGCACGAAAATTGTCAAAAGATTTAAAAGCAGAAGAGATCAAATGGATTCCTGAGAAAAAGGACTAATAAATCCGTAATTTCTTCGTTATCAAATTATCAAAGCAAAAATAAGTTGATAACTATGCTGAAATAATCAAGAATTATCTTGGCTGTTTCCATTTAAAAATTATTTTTGCAAAAAATTTAATATCAAACAATTACCATGTATTGGACATTAGAATTAGCATCTTATTTAAGTGATGCACCTTGGCCGGCAAGTAAAGATGAGTTAATTGATTACTCTATTAGAACCGGTGCACCTTTAGAGGTTGTAGAGAACTTACAATCTATGGAGGAAGAAGGTGGTGAAATCTACGAATCTATTGAAGAGATTTGGCCAGACTATCCTACAGAAGAAGATTACCTCTGGAACGAGGATGAATATTAATATTCTATATAAGAATAACTACTTAAAAGTCTCCTTGGAGGCTTTTTTTTTATGTAATTTTGGCAGTCAATGAGGTTATTTCAACCTAAGATAAAGACTGGAATAACTTTTGCTAAAAGTAAGTGTCAGTTATAATTACTGACTGCAAATAAAAACTGAAAATCGATTAGAAACTTAGTTTCCTTCAATTTCAGTACAAACAATACTATTTTATGAGTTTTATAAATTCAATTCTAAAAGCCTTTGTTGGCGATAAATCAAAAAAGGACGTAAAAGAACTTCAACCTTTAGTAGATCAGATAAAATCTTTTGAAGCCGCTTTTGAAAAACTAAGTAATGATCAATTAAGGAACAAGACATTAGAGTTCAAGCAAGCCATAAAAGATTCCTATAAAGATAATACAGAACAAATCACGAAGTTAGAGCAAGAAGTAAAGGATTCTACGGATATAGATAAAAATGAAGACCTCTATGCTGAAATGGACAAGCTTAAAGAGGAGGCATACACCTTGTCTGAAAATACATTAAATACAATTCTTCCAGAGGCATTTGCTGTGGTTAAAGAGACCGCCAAGCGTTTTGCCAACAATGAGACCATTATCGTAACCGCTTCGGAAAACGATAGAAAATTATCTGGCAGTAAGGACTATGTTTCCTTGGATGGCGATATGGCGAATTGGAAAAATTCATGGGATGCCGCTGGTAAACAAGTTACTTGGGACATGGTACATTATGATGTACAGCTCATTGGTGGTATTGCTTTACACCAAGGTAAAATTGCTGAGATGCAGACCGGTGAAGGTAAAACCCTTGTGGCAACATTGCCCCTATACCTTAATGCACTAACAGGTAATGGTGCCCATTTGGTGACCGTTAACGATTATTTAGCAAAAAGGGATAGTGCTTGGATGGCGCCTATTTTTGAGTTTCACGGCTTATCTGTAGATTGTATAGACCACCACACACCTAATTCTGATGGCAGACGTGCTGCCTATAACGCAGATATTACCTATGGCACCAATAATGAATTCGGTTTTGACTACCTAAGGGACAATATGGCGCATACCCCAAAAGATTTAGTACAGCGCCCACACAATTATGCCATTGTAGATGAGGTAGATTCGGTTCTTGTTGATGATGCCCGTACACCGTTAATTATATCCGGACCGGTACCAGAAGGTGACCGCCATGAGTTTAATGAGCTAAAACCTAAGGTTAATGAAATTGTACAAAAACAACGTCAACATTTAACTGGTGTTCTTGCAGAGGCCAAAAAATTAATAGCCGAGGGTGATACCAAAGAAGGTGGCTTTCTTTTATTAAGAGTATATAGAGGTCTCCCAAAAAATAAAGCATTGATCAAATTCTTAAGTGAAGAAGGGGTAAAACAATTACTTCAGAAAACCGAGAATTTTTATATGCAAGACAATAACAGGGAAATGCCCAAGGTAGATGAAGACCTGTTATTTGTGATAGATGAAAAAAACAACCAAATAGAGCTTACGGATAAAGGAGTAAGTTATATTTCTGGTGAGCAAGACAAAGATTTCTTTGTTATGCCAGATATTGGAGGGGAAATTGCCAAGATAGAACAGCAAAACCTTGATATTGAAAAAGAGGCCGAACTTAAAGAAGAGCTTTTTAAGGAATTTACGGTCAAGAGCGAGCGTATCCACACCATGAGCCAGTTGCTAAAAGCATATACTTTATTTGAAAAAGATGTGGAATATGTGGTCATGGATAACAAAGTTATGATCGTAGACGAGCAAACAGGACGTATCATGGACGGCCGTCGTTATTCAGATGGTCTTCACCAAGCTATTGAGGCAAAGGAAAATGTAAAGATTGAAGCCCTTACACAAACTTTTGCTACGGTTACTTTACAGAATTACTTTAGAATGTACAGTAAATTGGCAGGGATGACCGGAACAGCCATTACCGAGGCCGGAGAATTCTGGGAAATCTACAAGTTAGATGTAATGGAAATCCCAACAAACAGGCCAATTGCCCGTGATGACAGGAACGATTTAATCTATAAGACCAAAAGGGAAAAATACAATGCCATTATAGATGAGGTCACTAAATTAAGCCAAGAAGGTAGGCCTGTATTAATTGGTACCACATCGGTAGAAATATCGGAGCTGTTATCCAGAATGTTGAATATTCGTAAGGTGCCACATAATGTATTAAATGCCAAGCTTCACAAAAAAGAAGCAGACGTTGTAGCAGAAGCTGGTAATCCTGGAGTGGTGACCATAGCAACCAACATGGCAGGGCGTGGTACGGATATTAAATTAACCGAAGCTGTTAAAAAAGCAGGTGGTTTGGCCATTATTGGTACTGAGCGCCACGATTCACGCCGTGTAGATAGACAGTTAAGAGGTCGTTCTGGTAGACAGGGAGATCCAGGTAGCTCACAATTTTATGTTTCCTTAGAAGATAACCTTATGCGTTTATTTGGCTCGGACAGGGTTGCCAAAATGATGGATAAAATGGGACTGGAAGAAGGTGAGGTGATACAACATAGTATGATGACCAAGTCTATAGAACGTGCACAGAAAAAAGTTGAGGAAAATAACTTTGGTGTTCGTAAGCGTCTATTGGAATATGATGATGTAATGAATGCACAACGTGAGGTGGTCTATAAACGTAGAAGGCATGCTTTGCAAGGAGAACGTTTAAAAGTAGATATTGCCAATATGGTATATGACACTTGTGAGGTTATAGTAGAAGGTAATAAAGCAGCTAATGACTACAAGAATTTTGAATTTGAACTGATCAAATACTTCTCAATGACTTCCCCGGTTTCTGAGGATGAGTTTGGTAAACTAAGTGCCCAAGAAATTACTGGTAAAATATACAAAGCGGGCTATGAGCATTATAAGGAAAAAATGGAGCGCAATGCAGCAACAGCTTTTCCTGTAATAAAACAAGTGTATGAGGATAATGCAAACAAATTTGAGCGTATCGTAGTACCGTTTACAGATGGTATTAAATCACTAAATGTGGTAACCAATCTACAAGAAGCCTATGAAAGTAATGGTAAACAGTTGATTACTGATTTTGAGAAAAACATTTCATTAGCCATTATAGATGATTCTTGGAAAACGCATTTGCGTAAAATGGATGAGTTAAAACAATCCGTTCAATTAGCGGTTCATGAGCAAAAAGACCCTTTATTGATTTATAAGTTCGAAGCTTTTGAATTATTCAAAGGAATGATTGAAAAGGTTAATAAAGAAATTGTTTCTTTCTTATTTAAAGGGGAATTGCCTTCTGGCAATCCTAATGAGATACAAGAAGCAAGAAACGTTCAAAACAGAAAAGAAAAACTTCAGACCTCAAAAGAAGAAATTCCAAATAGTGATGAGTTGGCAGCCCAAAATAGAGCTGTAGGCCAAACACAAGGCCAACGACAAGCAGTTACGGAAACCATAACAAGGGAACAACCTAAAATTGGAAGAAACGAGCGTGTTACTATAAAAAATGTAATGTCCGGTGAAAGTAAAGTAGTAAAATACAAACAAGCAGAACCGCTACTATCAAAAGGCGAGTGGGTCCTTACAGAGGATTAATCTCAACTCAATTTTATAAAAGCCTTTCTTATGAGAAAGGCTTTTTTTTTGCTCAAAACTTAAATTGCGAATATCTAAACATTTTACTAAACCAAAAATTAAGAATCGAATGTTGAACTTCTTATTGTACACAAACAATGGCATCAAAAGAATTGTAGTGTTGTAACAGCTTTAAAAAGAACCAATCAAAAGATATATTCGTATTGGTGTTAAACACCTAATATCCAGAATCAGAGAAACTCAAAACAGAAGTAACAGAATAAGGGATGGCTCCATACCAATTTTACATATGAGTTACGGCACATAAAAAATGCAGCCAGTTAGGGATTAATAACCGATAATCTAACAGATTTACGTCCTAAAAAGCTGTACGATTAATAATTTGTGATATGTTCTTAAAAAAAATCTAGCATTATGCTAAAAACATAAGTAGCTTTACAATACTGAATTACGTGAATACCAGTACCTAAATAATTGTTATGCCGGATTTTCAAATAGAAGAAGAACGACTAAGGGATAAGATAAAACTGCTACTTAAGGTTAATTATGTAACCAGTGCTTTCTCATTTATATTTGGTTTTATCTGTTTATCCCTACTTAACATAAAAGAGATTATTCCCCATGTTTTAATACTGTATGGGGTTTTTAATTTTGTGAATACTATACTTTTTAAAAAGCATAAAAATTTAGTCTTAACGTATAACATAACCTCTATAATGGCCCTGTTAAGTGCCTTTACAATAACCGTTTATAGCGGCGGCATCAATAGCCCATTTATATTTATGCTAGGACTTATTGTCTTTGCTGGTTATGTAACCACACGAAAATATGGTAAGATCTATCTCAATGTGATTTTTGTATTGGTCCTTTTAATATTTACCCAAAATTTTCCTGAATTAAGTATTACAGAAAATGTAATTCCAGCACCATCAAGAAGTATTTTTAGTTTGTTATCCGTACTATTTTCGCTATACCTATTGGGTAATATTTTTGGTAAGAATTTGTTAAGGACACATCATTTACTGTATAAATCCAAAAAAGAACTTACCGTACAAATGCATGAAAAGGAAACCTTGATAAAAGAAGTACACCATCGGGTAAAAAACAACTTACAAACCGTTTCTAGCTTGTTAAGTCTTCAATCTAGAAATATTGCCGAGCTTAAAATGAAGAACATGTTAAAAAGCACACAGAACAGGGTTATATCCATGGCCATGGTACATGAAATGCTTTACATGAGAAATGATATTAGCCAAATAGAGTATAAATCTTACGTTCAGGAACTGAGTGAATATCTGATACGTTCTATAAAAGGGGTAGATAGTAAGGTAAATCTTAAGATTGATATTCCTGAGATCAAACTAGGAATAGACACTGCCATCCCATTAGGCCTACTCATTAACGAGGCAGTAACCAATGCCTTAAAATATGGATTTTCAGATGAAGAAGAAGGTGAGATATACATTGCCCTAAAAAAGGAATTGGATAAGCAATATGTACTAAATATTGGTGATAATGGTGTTGGTTTCCCAGAATCGGTTACTTATAAGAATACCAAATCACTTGGGTTAAAGCTTATATACAATCTAACAAGACAATTAAAAGGAACTATTCAAAGGGACAATAGTAAAAAAGGCACCAATTACATTATAACGTTTCAAGAAATTAAACAGCAGTTATCACCTGTTGCATAAAATGTACCCCTAGTTTTTATCAAGTTGATAATTGATCAATGAATATGGTCTATTGAAGAAATCTCTAATTGGATTATGTCTATATTTAAGGGACTAATTCAAAATACCCTTACATGTTCAAGAAGCTTTTGCTTACACTAGTGTTGTGTGGCACGACCATTTACGGTCAAGATTATTTTTTCAAACAATTCCATCCCTTTAACGAAAATATACCATCTCCAGAAGAATTTTTAGGTTACGGTATTGGGGACCATCATACACGACATGATCTTATAGTCGCTTATTTAGAAAAATTGGCCGATGTATCTGACAGGGCAACCCTACACTATTATGGAAAAACACATGAAGGTAGAAAGCTGGTCATGCTCACACTAACTACACCAGAAAATTTAAAAAATCTAGAGACCATCAAACAATCACATTTGGCATTTACAGACCCTGTCAAATCGGTTTCAAATTATGACGATGTTCCTATATTCATCAACTTGGCATACAACGTTCATGGTAATGAACCATCAAGCTCAGAGGCAGCGCTTTTAACTGCATATACGTTAGCAGCCTCAAATAATCCACAAATTTTAACTTACTTAAAAGATGCTGTTATCTTTATCGACCCAACTATTAACCCTGACGGTAGGGACAGGCATGCACAATGGGCAAACACGTATCAAGGTTCCCCAGAAGTAGCGGATCCACAAGATGCGGAACATAATGAATATTGGCCTAAGGGGCGTACAAATCATTATTGGTTTGATCTAAACCGTGATTGGTTGTTGGCTATTAACCCAGAAAGTAGAGGGAAATTAAAATGGTACCACGAATGGTATCCTAATGTAGTAACCGATTTTCATGAGATGGGATCGCAAAGCACCTATTTTTTTGAACCCATGAAAACCAACGGTTCCTTGAACCCAATTATGCCTAAAGAAAATTATGAGGATTTAAATACACTATTTGGCAATGAGTTTGCAAAGGCACTGGATAGTATTGGTTCATTATACTTCACTAAAGAAGCTTATGATGGCACTTACCCTGGTTACGGTTCTTCCTACCCAGATTTACAGGGTGGTCTAGGTCTTTTATTTGAACAAGCTAGCTCTCGCGGACATAGACAAACTACAGCTTTTGGAGAAATTACGTTTGCATTCACCATCAGAAACCAATACACATCAAGTATAACGACTGTAAAGACCGCGGTAAACAATAAAGCATATATGCGCAAATATCAGCAAGACTTCTTTAAAAGTGCTTTGTCTAATGCCACTAAAAGCAAAATTAAGGCTTATGTCTTTGAAGATGCCTATGATCAAAATAGGACGAAGGCTTTTATAGACAAGTTATTGCTCCACAAAATAGAAGTTTATAAATCTGGTGAAAAATTCATAGTTCCCACTAAACAACCACAATATAGAATGGTGCAAACCATGTTTGAGACCTATGAGAAATATCGTGATAGTGTATATTATGATGCATCAGCTTGGTCCGTTGCCAACTTTTATAACATGAAGTACAAACCTCTGAGTGGTACCATTAATTTAGGTGAAAAAATAACAAGTACAGAAAATCTGGTAAAGGTTGATCCGGTACAAAAATCAAATTACGCTTATATTTTGGATTGGGATGACTATAATGCCCCAGCTGCACTGTATGCATTACAAAAAGGAGGAATAGTAGCTTCGTCTGCAGCCAAACCATTCACAGCTAAAATCGGTACTTCTGCAAAAAATTTCAATTATGGGGCGGTAATGATCCCTGCTAGTCTTCAAAAGAAAGATTCGGATACTGTCTTTAAATTGTTACAGGAAGTACAACAGAAATTTAGTGTTCCCATCTACAAAATAGAATCTGGACTTAACTTAGGAGGAGTTGATTTAGGAAGTAGATCTATTACCCCAATAGAAAAAACAAAAGCTGCTATGTTAATTGGTGAGGGAGTTCGCTCTTATGAAGCTGGGGAAGTTTGGCATTTATTGGACACCAGAGTACATATGCCCATAACCAAAATTCCGATACGAAATTTCAATCGGGCAAATTTAGCCAAATACAATACCTTGGTTATGGTTTCCGGAAGTTATGATTTGACTGAGGAAGAACAAACTAAAATTAAGGATTGGGTAAGTAAAGGAAATACATTGGTTACCATTGGTACTGCCAGCAAATGGGCTATTGAAAAAAAATTGGTTAAAGAAAAGCTTATAGAAGCCACAAAAGATAGTATGGCCACTGTAGTACAAAAACCTTATGTAGATGCTAAGGAAAATATAGATAAGGAAAGTATAGGAGGAATAATTGTTATGGCTGATATTGATATAACCCACCCCTTGGCTTTTGGCTATCACGATAATAGCATACCGGTTTATAAAAACAATACGGTATGGTTGGCCCCAAGTAAAAATGAATATGCAACCGTAGCCAAGTATAGTAAAGACCCGCATATTGATGGTTTTATCACGAAAAAGAATATGGAAGAAAAACTAAAGCCCGCTGCATCCTTAATTGTGAGTAAAATAGGGAACGGCAGAGTAGTTCTTTTTGCTGATAATCCAAATTTCAGGGGGTCATGGTATGGCACTAACCGTTTGTTCTTAAATGCCCTATTCTTGTGGGATAAAATTAATGTACCTGAATAATTTCCAAAGGATACTAACCTAGCTAAAAAATTATGAAAAAAATACTCTTCTTAAACATACTCTTCTTTTTTACCATATCACTTACGGCACAATCCCTTCAAGGAGACGGACCTCATTCACAATTAATCATTAGAGGGGTAATGCTAATAAATGGTAATGGTGCACCACCACAAGGTCCAATTGATATTCTAGTAGAAAATAATATAATTAAGGATATCAAGGTAGTTGGTTATCCAGGAGTAGCCATAAATGAATCAAAAAGACCGCAATTAAAACCAGGAGGAAAAGAATTGGATTGTACCGGGATGTACCTTTTACCTGGGTTTATAGATATGCATGGCCATATAGGTGGAACGGCACAAGGTGCAGAACCCGATTATGTATTTAAGCTATGGATGGCCCACGGTATTACTACAGTACGTGAACCAAGCGGCAGAGGGGTAGATTTTACTATGGACTTAAAACGGAAAAGTGCCAATAACGAAATAATAGCGCCCCGCATTATGGCCTATACGGCTTTTGGACAATATAGTAATCGCTTTAACCCATTGAACGATATTCCAATTTCTACCCCAGAACAAGCTAGGGAATGGGTACGTGCCAATGCAAAAAAAGGTGCAGACGGCATCAAATTCTTTGGTGCTGAACCAGAGATTATGGCTGCGGCCTTGGATGAGAACAAAAAACTTGGTTTGGGTTCTGCTTGCCATCATGCCCAACTTAGTGTAGCCAGGTGGAATGTATTGCATTCCGCAAGAGCTGGGTTAACCTCCATGGAACATTGGTACGGGTTGCCAGAGGCTTTATTTAATGATAAAACGGTACAAGACTATCCTTTGGATTATAACTATCAAAATGAACAAGACCGTTTTGAAAATGCCGGTACATTATGGTCACAAGCGGCAGCTCCCTATTCTGACCATTGGAACACAGTGATGAAAGAATTATTGGATTTGGATTTCACGCTTGATCCCACATTTAATATTTATGAGGCCAGCAGGGATTTGCAAAGGGCACGAAGGGCAGAGTGGCACGAAGATTATACATTACCTTCTTTATGGGAATTTTATCAACCCAGTAAAATATCACATGGTTCCTATTGGCATAATTGGGGAACGGAACAAGAAGTTGCTTGGAAAAAGAATTACACACTCTGGATGACCTTTGTGAATGAATATAAAAATAGAGGTGGTCGCGTAACTACGGGTTCCGACTCTGGGTTTATATTTCAATTATATGGCTTCGCTTATATTCGAGAGTTGGAACTATTACGTGAGGCCGGTTTTCATCCATTGGAAATAATTAGATCCGCCACTTTAAACGGGGCAGAAGCCTTAGGAATGGATGACAAAATTGGATCTGTAGCCATTGGCAAAATGGCAGATTTTGTAGTGGTAGAGGAAAACCCTTTACAAAACTTAAAAGTACTCTACGGTACTGGAGCCATTAAACTTACCGAGGATAATAAGGTGGTACGTGTTGGTGGTGTAAAATACACCATAAAAGATGGTATTATTTACGATTCCAAAGCATTGTTGGCAGATGTTAAACGACAAGTTGATGATGCCAAAGCACAATCAGATTATAGTATTAAACAACCGGGAATCAAGGAATAATAGGAAATGTGTACTATTTGTTTCTTATAAACTAGAAACGTTTTGTATCAACTGGGACTTTAATTGGCTTTAAAGTTCCTTTTGTTTTTGGAAACAATACAACATAAGTGAAAATTAAGGCAACGGGTACTAAAAGTGTAAATACTAACATAGCTTTTGGTTTTTAATTAATTTCTAATCAGAGAATGTAGAACAATAGTTATGCCAATTTTGGACGATTCTTTAAAGTTCTAAATCCTAATTCACTTTTTACCCTAGAATTTTTATAACGGTATAATCTCGTTACACTATTTTCCAAAAAAAACAAAGTTTTTTCCTGACCAATAACAGTAGTACTGCCAGTAACCAAAACAACGTCCATTTTAAAAGTGTCAACTTTATCATTGTTATTTTTATTTTGTGCAATTGCCGCTACTCCGACAAAAAGAACTAAAACTAAAGTAAAAAGAGCTTTCATAAATAACATTTGGGTTATATAAAGTTAACCCCAGTTACAGGCTATAACCCGTTACAAGTCGCTCAAATACAGCTATTTTCGGTAATGGTGAAATTTGCGGATAAGGTGTAGGAATTTATCGGTAAATGAATTTTGAACCTAAAACCATTTATCCGAATCTTTGGCTTTTTATCTGGTATTATAAGTCTTTATCAGGTGATATCCCTGAAACTAATGAAGCTAATTTGTGGTAAAATCTATTTTCGTTTATTCCTCTTACTTGCGTTTTTATCTCCACGTGTCTTTGGTTTTGAATATTTCTTGCTTATGATACGCTTGTAAGAACCGCCTTGATTCTGTTTCTTGTTTTTTTCCGACTTTTCATGGAAACCGGCACCACGTTCGTCTTCGTTCTGTTTTAATGGATTTTCCCTTTCTATATGCTTTGGCTGCTCATCATAAGTAAGTTGCGTAGCTATTTCTACACTATCAGGTAATTCTAGTTTTACTATTTTTTTAGACATTAATGCTTCTATGCCCTCTTTAAAGGATTCCTCAGTAGGCGTATACAATAAAATGGCAGCACCTTGCTTCTCCGCCCTACCCGTTCTACCAATTCTGTGCATATAGTTTTCTGGAAAAATAGGCGTGTCAAAATTAATGACATGTGAAATGGCATCCATATCCAAGCCTCTAGACATCACATCTGTAGTTACTAAAATTCTATTCTTGCCAGAATCGAACTGATTTATTGATCGTAAGCGATAGTTTTGGGTCTTATTGGAGTGAATAACACATATTTCCTCGCTGAAAAACTCAGACAACTCCTTAAACACCAAATCAGCACTCCGTTTATTGGAAACAAAGATCAAAACCTTATGAAATGTTTTTTCATCCTGTAACAAATGAACCAGCAAATTTATCTTGGTGTAAAAATTAGGCAAGGCGTAACAACTTTGGTCAATATTTTCCAAAGGCGTACCGCTCACGGCAATTGAAATTTTCTCAACACCCTTAAAAAAATCATTGATCAATACATCTACATCCTCGGTCATGGTAGCGGAGAACATGATATGTTGTCTTCGCTGGGGCAACAATTCAAAGATGTTGACCAACTGAAACCTAAAACCTAGGTCTAACATCACATCTACCTCATCTATTACCAATTTTTTTACATTCTTTAGTTGAAGTCCACGTGTTAATACCAGATCATATAACCTTGCGGGAGTTCCCACCACGATATCTACCCCGAGTGACAGCGCTTCCTTTTGGCGGTTCATGTTTGTACCACCATAAACCCCTTGTACACGAACGGAGCTATATTTACCCAGCTTCTCCACCTCTTCTGTAACCTGTACCACCAACTCCCGTGTGGGCACTAAAATGATAACTCTTGGATGCTTATCCTTGGAGAAAGGCAAATCGTTGATGATAGGCAGTAAATAGCCAAATGTTTTACCCGTACCCGTTTGGGCAATACCCACTACGTCCTTCCCACTCATTACCACGGGGAACGCCTGTTCCTGGATAGGTGTGGCTTGTTCAAAACCTAAATCTGACAACGCATTTCTTAAAGGTGTGGATATTTTAAACTCATCAAATGAGGCCATAGGAATAGCTTTTAGTTCGCTGGTACAAAGCTACGGGGTTAATATGACAAATAACAATATCAAGTACAATATAACCTTAAGAAGATATTGGAAATTGAATGTATGTAGGATGAAGCTACTTTTATTTATCTGACCAAACGGCAAGTTCATTTCCCGAAGGATCCTTAAAATGAAATCTACGGCCGCCTGGAAAACTAAAAATATCCTTTGAGATTTTTCCGCCCGAGGATAAAATGCTGCTTTTTATCCAGTCTAGGTTTTCATGATACAAGACTATCAACGCACCATTTATGATTTCACCATCTGTTTTTTCGAAACCGCCATCAAGTCCACTATCTGAAAAAGCAATGTAGGTTGGCCCATAATCGGTAAAGGTCCAATGAAAAGCTTTTGAATAAAAATCCTTTATTTTTTCTAGGTCTTTTGCCTTAAACTCTACATAATTGATGTGGTTGTTAATACTACTCATCTTATCCTTTTAAATTAATGAACCATTTGTAGTTTATACTATTTTTGAAACGGGACACATTGTTTTACATCAAATTGACACCATCGGATTGGTATGTTTTGATAATGTTCTCATTTTGGAGCCAAATTTCTAAAATCATATATCCATGTCAGATCGAATCCTATTTTATAACCATATACAATGTTATGATACTTTGGTTTTTTGAAACACTACGGTTAGAGTACTAATAGTATTTGCTAACCACTATTAATTTGGATTTAACACCGCTTGCAATCAACCTACACGTAAAATTTTTTCCATTTTACGACCTTTTGCCAATTCATCCACCAGTTTGTCCAAATATCGTACTTGTCGTGTTAAGGTATTCTCTATTTCTTCTATTCGATAACCGCAAATTACTCCAGTAATCAGATGGGCATTCGCATTCAGTTTCGCTTTTTCAAAGAAAATCCCAAAGGTGGATTTATCATCAATATGTTTTTGAATTTCATGGTCATCAAAACCGGTTAACCATTCTATTACTTGGTGTAGTTCTTTCCTTGTCCTACCCTTTTTCTCAACCTTTGTAACGTAATGCGGATAAACAGACGCGAATGTCAATTTTGCTACCCTTTCATTATGTGCTTCCGTGACCTTCATGTGACCAAAGTTAAAAATTTACTGTTATAAAATATTTTTGAGCGATATACCCTCCTTTTATTCTTAAAACTTATACCTGAAAAAAAATAGTATATTTAAGATATGAATATTCCTCAGCAACTACTGCTTAGCATAACGTTTTTATGTATTGCCAAATCTATTTCGCAAGAACCCCAGTTAGAGGACTTTACGCAAACCATTTCTGGTTCTAATTTGGCCATAGAAATGGTCGCCATCCCATCTGGCGCTTTTATAATGGGGAGTCCAGTTACCGAAGAAAAAAGAAATAGCGATGAAGGCCCAACCCATACCGTACAACTAAACGCTTTTTGGATTTCTAGCCACGAAATTACTTGGGAATTATATAATCTTTTTGTGAATCGCGCCATAGATGATATCGAAAATCCATCAATATCATCTGAAGTAACTATAAATGTCGATGGTGTTTCAGGGGCAACCATACCTTATGTAGACATGAGTTTAGGCATGGGTACGAGTAAAGGTCTACCCGTTGGTAATGTTACACAGTACGCAGCATCGCAATTTTGCAAATGGCTTTCCGCCAAGACCGGTCATTTTTATCGGCTACCTACCGAGGCGGAATGGGAATACAGTGCACGCGCAGGCACCAGTACTGCGTACCATTTTGGAAATGATCCAAAAGAACTAGACAAATATGCATGGTATTTTGAAAATAGTGAGGATTCCTATCACCGAGTTGGCCAAAAACAACCTAACGCTTGGGGACTCTATGATATGCACGGTAATGTTGCGGAATGGACGCTAGATCAATATCTTCCGGAGGCATTTGAAACCAGGACTAATGTGACCAATTCACCATGGGAACGTCCTGTTACAAAATATCCACGTACTGTACGTGGAGGTTCTTACTACGACGATGCGGAATTTCTTAGAAGCGCGGCGCGTTTAGGATCTATGGAAAAATGGAAGATGCGAGACCCACAATTTCCAAAAAGTAAATGGTGGAATACAGATGCGCCTTATGTAGGCTTCCGTATTGTACGTGATCAAAATATCCCTAAAGAAACCGAGATTCAAAAATATTGGGGCGAGTAGGCCCGTAACCGTAAAACCAAAAACGATGAACAGTTCAAAAAACAAAACGAAGGTAAACCCTGATAATTCTAGAAGGGGATTTTGTAAAAACTCGGCACTTGTAGGTGCAGGTATGCTCCTACCTGGATTGGAAATGAGTGCCATGGTCAATGTTTTTAACGACAAGAAACTAAAGTTGGCTGTGGTAGGTTGTGGAGGTCGTGGTACCGGTGCCGCCAACCAAGCCTTAAAGGCAGATGACCATATAGAATTAGTGGCCATGGCAGACGCATTTGGTGACCAGTTAGACAAAAGCTTACTGAACCTCCAAAAGGAATTTCAAGAAACCAAAAAAATAAATGTCAAAGATGCACATAAATATGTGGGACTGGATGCCTATAAAAAAGCCATTGATCAAGCTGATGTAGTTATTTTGGCCACTCCTCCTGGTTTTAGGCCCTACCACTTTGAATATGCCATTAATGCCGGAAAACATGTTTTCATGGAAAAACCAGTGGCTACCGATGCTCCAGGAATCAGAAAAGTATTGGAAATGGGGAAGATTGCCAAGGAGAAAAAATTAAACGTAGTAGTGGGCCTACAGCGCCATTACCAGAACAATTATTTGGCCATTGCAGAGAAAATAAAACAAGGTGATGTAGGCAAAATAGTTTCGGGGCAGGTTTATTGGAATAGTGGGGGTGTTTGGGTACGCCCAAGACAAGCTAACCAGACAGAACTGGAGTATCAAATGCGCAATTGGTATTACTTTAATTGGTTATGTGGTGACCACATTTTGGAACAGCATATCCACAACATTGATGTTGCGAACTGGTTTATTGGCGAATATCCCATTTCGGCCCAAGGCATGGGTGGAAGACTGGTGCGTAATGGAAAAGATCATGGTGAAATCTTTGACCATCACTTTGTAGAGTTTACCTATCCAAGTGGGGCGGTCATAGCCAGTCAATGTCGACACCAACCCGGTACTTGGTCCAAGGTGGGTGAAAATTTTCAAGGAACAAAAGGCAGCATAGATATGAACGATGCCGGTGCCGCCAGTATTATTGGTTTGGACGGTGAAAAAATGTTTGATTACCGTAACCGTAACGACCCAAATCCGTATCAAGTAGAGCACGATAAATTGTTTGCATCGATACGGAACAATGAAGTGATCAGCGATACCGAGAACGGGGCAAAAAGCACCCTAACAGCAATTATGGGAAGAATGGCGACCTACTCCGGAAAAGTGATTACCTGGCAGGATGCCTTGGCTTCGGAAAAACAATTAATGCCAAGTGACCTAAGTTGGGACAGTACCCCACCAAGTGTACCTGGACCAGACGGATTTTACCCTATTCCAACCCCAGGAGTAACAGAGGTATTGATGTAAAAACTTGTAAATAATCTTTTTGGATTAATTAATGAAAAGGTTGTAAGTTTCAAATAAAGGCATATGGGTAGAAAATAAATAATGTCCATAAGGCAGGGTGACCAAGTGGATAAAGAATATGCTGTATAGCTATCTGGCACAACGACGTGAAAGATTTACTACTTATTATTTAGCGTAAATCCCATAAAATATATAAAACTATCCAGGGACTTTGCGGAGTCGGAATTTACTAGTGGCTACGACTCCGCTCAGCCACCAAAAAAAATGGACTTACTTTGAATACGACCAGCACAGGTCGTTCAGCTACAAAGAAATCAGCTCTTATTCCACTATCAGATTATACATCTGAGTTCTAAAAGATTCATTTCTTATTTCTAATCCGGTTTTTTCGGCATTTTCCTTGTACCATGTATTGGTGTATAAATCCATGATTTTGGGTTCTAAATTCTTGACGCTTATTTCGCTTACATCAATTCCCAAAGGACCCAATCCTTTTTGAAAGACTATTTTGTTCCAAACGTATTGATCTATTATATGTGGAATGATCATTGATGCACAACCATATTTAATGGCGGTATGGGTGGTACCAGAACCTCCGTGATGAATTACCGCATACAGTTTAGGAAAAACCCAGTCATAAGGAATACGATTTACAAAAAGTATGTTTTACCTAGCATACAACGCTGGTTCTACAAGACCCCCCGAAGCCGTATTAATGATGGCCGGGATATTATTTCGCTCTAAAACATCAAGAATAATTTTCGTTTTCTTTACCGGGTCAGAATTTACCATGCTACCAAACGTCACTAAAATAACTTTAGGATGCCTCTCTATAAACGACTTCAATGCTTGATTTGGCTCCCAATTATTGGTTTTCTTTCTTTCGTGGTATCCTAAAACTTGAAAGTTTTCACGCCAATATTCGGGTCTTTTAAAAAGTGATGGGGACACGGTATAAATGACCTTACTTTCAAACAATGCCTTTTTAATTTCCCTTGTAGGTATTCGGTTAGGTGTAGATAACCATTTTAACGAACCTGATATTGTCTTTATTAAACCATAATTGGCCAGTTGATACGTAAGTTTATTTATAAAAGGTCGATAGTTTTTATTGAACGCTACATGCGAATGGTCTTTTACATAATGTAAATAGGGTACAGGGCTTATTAAAATACTTTTCTTATTTTCTAATCCCCAAATAACAGGGTACATAACTTTTGCATTATGTACAATCCTATCTGGTTGTTCCTTTTCAATAACCGCTTCTTGTTTTAAGATCATACCTTTGCTCATTTCTTTTTGCATTGAAAGAAGTTTTAGGTATGCCTTTAATTTTTTAAACCCAAGTTTACCACCACCCATTGCAATTCTTCCTGCTGGACTATTTAGCATTTCAATAAACTCGCTGCCCAAGGATTCAAAAATAAAGCCAGAATCCTCTGTTAGGTTTCTAAACTGTTCTGGAAATAAACCTATTATAGTATGTCCTTTTTCCTTTAATAATTCGCCTATGGCTAAAAAAGGTTCAATATCCCCTCTGGTACCTATAGATGTTATGATTATTTTCATTTTTATGGTATTCACCGTTCGGGTCTGGGCCATGATAAATTAGCGGGGGCATCTGGAAACATCACCATAGAGCTGTTGACTTCTTTTCACCATTAAAATTAAGGAATACTATTTTCGCAGAAATTTATGGGGTTAGATTTAACAAGGGCATTCTATCGTGCCATCTTCCAAAACTTCACAATCACATTCTTCGGTACAGGAGGTTAAAGATAGTACGGGCAATAAAATTAGTAGGGCAACTATTTTTTTCATAATAAATACTTGTGTTAGGTTAAAATCTCGTTTGTATTATTCGTTGGGATTTAAAGCTTTTATTTTTCCGTTTATGATTTCACTTATTTCTTTTGCCCTGTCCACAATCATAAAATGCGCTCCTTTATCAATCAAAATGGTATTACTCCCTTTCGGTGGAAGTAATTTATCGTTTGTACCACCTATTTTGATCAAATTTTTTAATTGTGATCGGTTCTCCCAATTTACCAACTCTCTAATGGCCCATTTTGCAAAAGGCAAATCGGTATCCTTTAAAATGGAATTTAACAACTTCTTCCGCTCCGCACCGAACACAATATGAGCAATACATTTTGGTGGATTTAATAGTCTTGCAGGAATCAGCTCAAAAAATTTTAATTTGCCAGCTAATTTTATGATTCCGTTCAATTCGTTTCTTGTTTCTATGGACGAAATTAATATCGTGAACTTAGGTTTTGTTAATTTACTGATTTCTGTTGCAATGAGTCCTCCAAAACTTACCCCTAAAATTCCAAAATTAGTGTCCTTGTCAATTCCGTATTTCTTTATCAGCCTTTTTGAATATGCTATTATAGGTTCCTTATGTTTTGGGGTAATCCACTTTACAGGAACCAATTCATGGTCCAGGGTCAAATATTTGAAGACCCTTTCATCCGCTCCCAATCCGCTAATGGCATATATTTTCATTTGATACTGGTTAACATTACTTGCTACAACAGAACAACACCGACTATCGCATGCAGCTACTCAAGAGCGGAGTACCTATTACAATAATGAATCGCTATACTAGTATTTGGGTTTCCCTATCCCTTTTACCTATAACATTTACTTGTAAGGAACAACTTCCAGTAGGTGGGAAACTGCTTTTAAGCGGGCCGAAGATTTATTATTGGCATGAATAATCAACCACGGTGCTATTTCTGTATGTGTTGCCTCAAACATACGCTCTTTATATTTGGTATACTCGTCCCATAATTCCTGTGCTCTCTCATCTACGGGAGTCATTTTCCATCGTTTTAAGGGATTGGATTTGATATCCTTGAACCGTATGGCCTGTTCTTCTTTATTGATAGAAAAATAGAACTTCACCAAATGAATGTTAGCGTCAATAAGCATCCTTTCAAAATCATTTACGTGCCTCATAAATGTTTCGTACTCTTTTTCTGTACAAAAACCATTTACGGGTTCCACAACCGCCCTATTGTACCAACTACGATCAAAAAAAACTATTTCTCCAGGTTTGGGCAGTTGGTTGATATAGCGTTGAAAAAACCATTGCTTGCTTTCATCCTCGGTAGGTTTGTTCAAGGCAACTTTTCTAAAATGTCTTGGATTTATATATTCCGTAATTCTTCTGATGGCACCCCCTTTGCCGGCAGCGTCCCTACCTTCAAATAGAATCACTACTTTCTCATCATTATCAATTACCCAATTTTGAAGCTTTATGAGCTCTTCCTGCTTCTCTCTTAACACGGTTAGGTATTTGATTTCCTCCAATGCCTTATCCGGGTTGTTGTTCTTCCTTTTTAAAAGGGTGTGTAAACCTATTATAGAGTTAAATAGGTCCATTTCTTCTTTTGTGTATTTATCTTTCTTCATTTTGGCCCTATTAAATATCTATTTGCACTGCACTTCGGTGGTATCCCATGATCACATTTGGATCCGGTAAAAGTGTTACCTTGGATTGCCCTTTACCATCATAATCAAATTGGGACAGCACATAGCGCATACTCTCCAGACGTGCCTGTTTTTTACTGTTTGTTTTTACAATGACCCATGGGCTATAATTGGTATGTGTCTTACTGAACATCTGTTCCTTATAGTGCGTATACTCGTCCCATAAACCCTGACCTTTCATATCTACCGGGCTAAATTTCCACCGCTTTAAGGGATTATTTAAACGGGAATCAAATCTTTTCTTTTGTTCTTCCTTAGAGATCGAAAACCAAAACTTGATGATTTTTACATTATCCTCATATAACAAATGTTCATATTCCGGAACCTGGACAATAAACTTTTTGTATTGATCCTCTGTGCAAAAACCCATAACCGGCTCTACCACGGCCCTATTGTACCAGCTCCTGTCAAAAAATACAATCTCACCCGGATTGGGCAGTACTTTAATATATCTTCTAAAGTACCATTGCCCCTGTTCTTCATTGGTAGGTTTGTTAAGTGCCACCACACGGGCGGTTCTTGGGTTTAAATGCTCGTTAAACCTTTTTATGGAGCCTCCTTTTCCAGCGGCATCCCTACCCTCAAAAATTACGGCGACCCTCATGTTCTTATCGGCAACCCATTTCTGTAGACTCACTAGTTCTGACTGTAACTCCCGTAATTCTGCTTCGTAGCTTAATTTCCTAAGTGTTTTTTCTATAGGAATGTTATTTTTTTTGGCTATTTTTTTTAAATCGGACCGGGTTTTCGCTTTGGTCAAATGTTCACTGGTAAACTCCATTCGTATTTTTTTCTTGTATTTATGTTCTTGCCGAACACGGGAAGGTTATGGTTTTAAAAATAAAGAATTTATTCCCAAAAATGTTAAAATACTGGTGGATTTTGATTGCCAGGAAAGATTGGATGCAAATATGGATAGATACCTAGGTTGTGGTATTTTCTATTTTTAAGAATTTCTCAATTCAATTCTTTTTCTAGGTTTGGTCAATATATGGGTTCAACGGTTTAGCGAAGTGTAGTGCGTAGGTACGCCATCTGCGACAGCAGTGGGCGAGTTGGCGCGCTGGCCAGTTTCTGTCTGCATTTTTAGCCAGAGCTTTTTGTTAAGTTTTATTTTTTGTTCCAAAGCTAAAAACATAAGATTTGGCGGACTTGGCAAATAAAACCAAGCCATTAAATTTAGCACTTTATGCCCTATTTGCCTTAGGTATTGTTGGCAACTGTGTTTTTCCCGTTTGGATTTTCAGAAATATTTCATTCAGGTTTTGATATTGGATAATATCCTCCAGATTTTTTTAGGTCTAAAACTTTTTCATATGCTCTTTCACTTATTATTTCAGATTTGGATTTGTCTATTTTAATTAAATCAACAAGTGAATCGTTATAAGTAATTCCATCAAGTTGATCTATGAAAGGTCCAGTTATTTCTCCGATAAATGAAATACTTTTATTTTGAGTTATGGTCGAATATAGGACATTGGCCGTAACAAAAGAGCCAAGTGGAGTTGGATGTAGATTATCGTCCTGATAGAGTTGCCAATTGTTTTTTTCTTCTAATATACTTTTCCATGTGTAGCTTACCGGAGAAAGTGCAAGACCAAGTTCTTTGGCAATTTTCATATAAGAATAGTCCAAGATTTCTCCGTCTATCTTGGGTACGTTTTTTCGAGCATACAATGAGATAATTATGGTTTTGGCACCTCGTTTTTTGATCATTGAATCAAATTTTCTAACGCTTTCGTAAAATGATTCACTTTCTTTTACTCTTTGAACACCGTTCACTACGTAATTTTCTCCCAATGTACTTTGTTCGTTGAGAACTACAAAATCCCAACTCTGGGAATCAAGCGTTTTTTCGACAATCCCTTCGTTCAAATGGTCTTGTAGGGTATTGCCACCAAACGCAATTAATTTTGTCTTTATGTCCTGTCCATTTTTATTGCCAATGTATTCAAGCATTATTGGCATATTATTGAAATAAATACTACTGTTGCCGACTAAAAGGACATTTAAAGTTTTGTTATTGTGTTGATAGCAAGAATTTAAAATCGGGATTAATAATGCCAACTGGGCAAGAACAATAATTTGCTTTAATCCATTCATTCAAAATTCCCTTTATTAGGATGTCTAAAGTTAAATTTAGGCAATCATTTTAAATCGAGCTGATACAGTTGCCAACAAAAATGTATATGTATAATTAAACTTATTCCTAATGTAGGAACACCCCTAAAATACAGATTGTAGGATAATAAAACAGCTAAATAAGATATTATTCCTATGCGGTCTCTTTTCTTAATACTTGTAATGGGGGACTATTTAACACCTGCCTGCTGTTAGACAGACCTATTAACAATACCAAAAGTGTAATTCCTGGGAATACCACCAAAAAGGGTATTACCGAAGGCACAAAAGGTGTTTCAAATAGAAACAATGCCAATAACTGGCTACTCAATAAGGAAAGTAAAATACCAATACCACTTCCCAAAACACCTAAATACAGGTATTCCAAGGCCGTAATCTGTAGTATCTGCTTGCTCTTGGCACCGAGTGTGCGCAGCAATACATTCTCACGAATACGTTGATGTTTACTATTTCGTACCGAGCCAATAAGCACAATTATTCCGGTTAGGATGCTAAAAAATGCCATAAAACTAATGACCCAAGATATCTTGTCCAAAATACCTTCTATAAGGTTGATTACCTGTCTCAAATCCAAGACACTCACATTAGGGAACTGCTTTACCAATTGCCGTTGTAAATTTGCCGAGGCCACCTTGTCTGGCGCATTGGTGGTCAACACATGAAACTGTGGTGCATTCTCCAAAACCCCTGTGGGAAATACCACGGAAAAGTTTAATTGCATTCTGCCCCAATCTACTTGGCGTATGCTTCCTACAACGGTTTCCATAAGCATACCTTGTACATTGAACAGCAAGGTGTCGCCAACAATCACCTGTGCATCCCCCGCTACATTATCCGATAAGGAAATAAGTACCGGTTGCCCAGGTACATATGGGCCATTAAAATCTCCAGAAACCAACTTCTCGGAACCAATAAGGGAATCCCTATAGGTTACCCTAAACTCATGGTTTAAAATCCATTTGTTTATTGATGTAGTGGTATCTAAGCGGATATCGTTTACAGTTCTATCCTTTATACGTTCCAATCGCATGGTAATAATGGGAATATTATCCAGTATGGGCAATCCTTTAGGGGTAATGGTATTTATAACATCGGCCTTTTGGTTCGTCTGCACATCAAACAAAATAATATTAGGACTGGTCTCATTGGCTTCAAGCGTAGCTTTGGCCATTAAAAAATCCTTCGTAAAATATAGGGTGCTTATCAAAAAGCTACCGATACCAATAGCCAATATCAAAACCGCTGTCTGATTATTAGGCCTAAAAAGGTTCAGTAAACTTTGGCGTGCGGTAAAACTCCATGATTTAGGAAAGTAGCGTTTCACCAATCTCATAAAAAATAAGGCTACGCCCCCTAAAATAGCAAAGGTTATTAGGATACCTACCACAAAACTTAGGGCAAAGGTAAACCTACCCAGTAGCCAAAAGGCGAAAAGAAAAACGAAGAGTACAATAGCAAAAAGTACGGTAATTTGGGCTTTTTTGGACTTGTCTTTATTTGTTTCCTGTACCCTTAGCACTTGTAATGGAGATACATACCAAGTGGTAATCAATGGTGAAAGGGCAAATAATACGGACATGAATAGCCCGAGTAACAACCCAACAACAATAGATTGGTATGAGGTGCTGATTTCTACCGTAAAAGGCAAAAACTCCTGTAAAATCATGGGAAATGACTGCTGTAGCAATAGTCCGATAGCAGTGCCTATAATACCACCTACCAATCCCATACCGGCTATCTGAATCAAATAAATAAGAAAGGTCTGCTTTCTGGTCGCCCCCAAACATTTTAAAACTGCAACGGCCTTTAATTTTTCCTTAATGTAAATATGGACTGAGCTGGCAATGCCCACACAACCCAATAATAGGGCAATAAACGCCACTAAATTTAAAAACCTACCTACGTTGTCATACCTTCTTCCCAAGCGCTGACTTGTAGCGGTATGGGTGTCCATATCGGCATTTTGCTCGTCCAACAAAGGGTCTACCGCTTTATCCAAGGCTTTTAAGTCTGCATCGGGATCAACAAAATAATAATTATACCCTAGCCTACTCCCTTTCTGTAGCAGTCCACTAGGTTCCATAAACTTAAAAGGCACTATGACGGGAGGCGCTACCGAAGCCCCTATGCCCGTACTCCCTGGAGCGGTAATCAAGGAACCGATAATAGGAAAGGTACTATTACCCAATTTAATACTATCACCAGGTTTAAGGTCAAACTGCAACATAACGGTAGCGTCTACCAAAGCACCCTCCTTAACTTGATAGGTTTTTGCCGCTGCAACAGGTTCAGTTTCCAATTCTCCATAAAAGGGAAAACCACCCTCAATTCCCCTAACCTGTACTAATTTTGCCGCGCCCGATTTTGGAAAAGCTGCCATGGAGGCAAAATTTACTTCCATAGCATCATAGCCACCCAAGGAATCTATAATTTCCAAAACGCGCTCATTGGCTGGCTGGTTACTGTCTATAAGATAGTCTGCCCCCATGAGTGCTTTTGACTGCAGTCCAATATTATCTTGTAAATTATCACTAAACGATTGTATGGCCACAACAGCAGCTATTCCCAAAACTATGGATGCCATAAAAAGAAACAAGCGCTTACCACTTGCCTTACTATCGCGCCAAGCCATTTTAAAAAGCCAGCTGATTGGTGTGGTGGAAGAATTTTTTATATCGCTCAAGCTACAGGGTTTATTTCATTAGAAATTAATTTGCCACCTTTTAAGCGTATCACTTTTTGGGTAAGTTTGGCCAAATCAAGGTCGTGTGTAACAATGACCAAAGTGGTGCCCATTTCCTTATTTAGGTCAAAAAGGAGCTTTATGACCTTCTCCCCTGTTTCCTCATCCAAGTTTCCAGTAGGTTCATCTGCAAACAATATCTCGGGTGTATTGGAAAAGGCCCTGGCTAATGCCACTCTTTGTTGTTCCCCACCTGAAAGTTGAGAAGGATAATGGTCATGCCTATTTCCCAAACCTACTTTTTCCAATAGTTCACGGGCATCCGATAGCGCATTAGGGGCACCTTGCAATTCTAAGGGTACACTTACATTTTCCAATGCCGTCAATGTGGGCAACAATTGAAAATCCTGAAAAATAAAGCCTACTTTTTTATTTCTTAGCAAGGCCCTTTGGTCCTCATTTAAGCTGCTTAATTCGCTGCCACATAATTCTATTGTGCCTTCATCTGTTTGGTCCAATCCCGCGCAGAGCCCTAAAAGAGTGGTTTTTCCACTTCCTGAAGGACCTACGATAGCAAATGTGTCCCCTGCATTGATAGCAAAAGAAATAGAATCCAGGACCGTTAATTTTTTTGAACCACTGGTATAGGTTTTCCTTAGGTTGTTAACGTTTAATATCTTTGTCATAAATCATTTTGTACAAGCGAACAAAATAAGCAAATGATTTTGATTTATAGAACCCTAGCCTATGCACAAAGTATTAAAGTTTAGTTATTTTTTATTGGTATGCCTATTCATCAATTGTGGGGAACAACCAGCAAAAGTAAAATCTAATAATACTACCGACCGGGTAGAAACAGTACAACAAGAGGAAGTTTCCACAGATGATAAAACCATATTGTTTTTTGGCAATAGCCTTACCGCCGCCTATGGCTTGGAGAAAGAGCAAGGGTTTCCGCATCAAATTCAACTAAAACTAGATTCACTTGGATTGGTATACAAGGTGATTAATTCCGGATTGAGTGGGGAGACCACTTCTGGCGGACTTAACCGTTTGGATTGGGTACTGAACCAAAAGGTAGATGTGTTTGTTTTGGAGCTTGGTGCCAATGACGGGTTACGTGGTATTCCTTTAAACAAGACCAAAGAAAATTTACAGACGATTATAGATAAGGTGAAAGAAAAAAATGCCAATACCCAGATAATTTTAGCGGGCATGCAAATTCCACCAAATATGGGACCTGAATATACTACACAGTTTAGAAATATTTTCCCCAGTTTGGCAATGGAAAATGACATTGCCTTGATACCTTTTTTATTGGAAGGTGTAGCTGGAAATCCGGAGCTAAATTTAGAAGATGGTATTCACCCTACTGCAGAGGGCCAAAAAATAGTGGCCAACAATGTATGGACCGTATTAGAAAAAATGGTAACAAAAGAGAAAGAAACCGTATCAATGGACTAAGCCAATTTTACAATTTTACACTTTACTTTAAAAGCCAAAGCCCGTTTTACCCTGGAATTCTTAAGTACATAAATACCTGTTATTGCAGGGAACCCACCTTCACCAAAATTAGTTTGGTGAACCGTTTGGGACATGGGTAAAGCAATGGTTTTCACCTTTACTTCAGAATTTCGGTGCTGGGCCATAGCGCAGGTCCCCATACAGATAACAAGTAATAAAAAAAGAATATATCGCATTAGTAGGTTGTTTGGTGATTATATAACTGATGGTAATGCCCTTTTAGAATTCGCCTTTCGACAAACGGTCTATTTTCACCGATGAAATACATTTTTTTCGATGAATAACACCTTCCTACATTTTTTTTCCTACAAATAATCCTTCCATTCATCGATGATTTTATGCGTTTAATCAATTTAATAAGCTTATTCCTACAAAATGTTTGAATTGATGGGTCTAATCACTTAATAACATTAGTTGTGTACTGAAATACAAGTAGTTAAACAAAGGCAATAGTTCTATTATCTCTAGTCTAATATTTCAAATCTAAAAACTTCTGGTATATAAGAACACCAAGGAAAGGACACTTCTATTATGAACACCAAAAAGAACTGGATTCCCTATACTCTTTTTGATCTACTCACTACAACATACTTTGTACTTCCAACTTTGTACTTTGTACTTCCAACTTTGTACTTCCAACTTTGTACTTAATACTTGTACTTGATACTTTATAACTCGATTAAGCCATTTTAGCTTTGTTTCTTTTGGTAGTGAAAGACAACTCTTTTTTTATTGTTGAGAATTTTCTTTTGTACAGTCTGGCAACCTCGGCCTTGCTCTCCAATTTAATTTCGTTGGTAGTTTCTGTAACACTCGTCATTTCAACCGTCTCAGCATTTATAGCTGTAGTATTGTTTTGGGCTTGTGCAGCTGTTCCGATGAAGATGATAAAGATGATGGTTGCTATTGTTTTCATGACTTGCGTTTGTTACACTATTATAACTTGCGCAAGTGTATTTTGAAGGGTTCCCATTCGCTGAAAAACATACATTTCTCGTTATGCTGCAACAACTGGGACAAAGTGTATTTTTTGCTCGATAAACGACATCAAGCCTAAAAACACCTTACCGAAAAAAGGTGTTTTTTATCGGTAATTCTACCTTATAGGTTGAGTAGTAAATTAGGGTTTGGGCAATTATTTTGAAAATAATCCAAATCTTTGGCAGCACAGACTCCGGGATAATCCCCTTGGTAGCCCTGCATATCCTTTATTAACTGAAAATGAAGATGTGGGGCATAGTTTACATTAATATCCGGTGTACCCAATGCACCCAAAACACTCCCCTTTTTAAATACTTTTCCCTCGAATAAATCATCCAGTGATGCCAAGGAAAGGTGTCCGTACAGAGAAAAAAAAGTATGGATGCCCTCATCATGGCGCAGAACAATGGTTGGTCCATAGTCACCCGAAACCGCATTATTTTTAAAACTATGAACTACACCATCAATCGGTGTAATCACCTCAGTATGTGCATCACACCAAAAATCCACACCTAAATGAATGTCCCTCTTAAGCCCGTTCGCAGCATTAAAATTAGATTTATCCGCGTAGAGATTACGTTGTTCCAAATAGCCACCATAGGCCACCTTTCCCTTTTTCTGCTCTAAAACCTCATCAATATATACCTGACAGGCAACGGGGTCAGTGATATCAAAAACTTTTAACGACCCATTATTTATAGATAAGTCCATAGGTACATAGCTGTCCATGGATATTCGACTATCCAAAATTGCTATTCCCGATTTGGAAAGTACCTTTAAGTGATTCACCAATGTGTTCATCCCATAAAAATAATACTAGATTCCTTTACCTTAACATTTTTTAACCATTTCTACTGTAAGGACTTTGTACCTTACCTACCCCAACCATGAAAAGAAAATAACATGAAACTACTTCAAATATCACTACTAGCTGTAGCTACTTTATTCGTTACCAGTTGTCAGTCCAAGACAAAAAAAATCGATTCCCAACCTGAAAGCACTGCGGCGGTAAAGGAACAAACCACAAAAAAGGCCAAGCTAAACCCACAAGACCTTAGCGAATATGAAACTGCATATTTTGCCAGTGGTTGCTTTTGGTGCGTGGAGGCAATTTTTGAAAGCGTAAAAGGCGTAAAGGAAGTTATCTCTGGTTACGCCGGAGGAAAAGAGGACAATCCAACCTATGAAATGGTTGGTAGTGGGCAAAGTACCCATGCAGAGGCAGTAGAAGTATATTATGACCCAAAGGAAATATCCTTCACTGCATTGGTTCAGGTGTTTTTTGGCTCGCATGACCCAACTACCTTAAACAGACAAGGACCAGACCGTGGTACACAGTACCGTTCCATAGCTTTTTACAAAAATGAAAAAGAGAAAAAAATTATCGAGGGTTATATACAAGCTTTAAGGGACCAAGACGTATACAGCGGCGCCCCAATAACTACAGAGGTCACTCCGTTTAGCAAATTTTATAAGGCAGAGGAGTATCATCAGGACTACGAACGCAAACATCCCAATAATTCCTATATCAGAAATGTCTCCATTCCAAGGTTAAATAGGTTTAAGGAAAACTTTGGTGATTATTTAAAGGAAAATTCCCATTAAAACAATAGGAATTAATTTGTATCTTCAAGCGTCTTTTTTAAGACGCTTTTTTATTAATTAACAACAACCAATTTATGAACACTAGAACCAATCCTATTGCTTTAGGTCTACTCTGCCTAGGGCTTTTATTTAGCTGCAAACAAGAACCCAAAGATGATACCCCATGGGTTTCCCTCTTTGATGGCGAATCCTTTAATGGTTGGACCCAATTAGGAGGTGAAGCAAATTATACCATACGCGATAACAGTGTTGTTGGTACTACAGTGAGCGATACGCCCAATTCCTTTATGACCACAGATAAAATGTATGGAGATTTTATTTTAGAACTGGATTATTTGGTAGATTCTACAATGAATTCCGGGATTCAGATTCGAAGTAATAGCTACCCTCACTATATGGATGGGCGGGTACATGGCTATCAAATAGAAATAGACCCTTCTGACAGGGCTTGGAGTGCCGGTATTTATGATGAGGCAAGAAGGGGATGGTTAAACCCAATGACCTCCAATCCCGAAGCACAAAAAGCATTTAAGCAAAATGATTGGAACCATTACCGTATTGAGGCCATTGGTGATACCATAAAAACGTGGATAAATGATGTGCCGGCTGCACACCTTATAGATGACAAAACCTCTCAAGGATTTATAGCCCTACAGGTACATAGTATTTATGGAGACAATACAGAGGGAACGGAAATTATCTGGAAGAACATTAAAATATTGACCGATAGTTTATCAAAATATAGTCGCAGTACACCTATACAACCAATCATAACTAAAAATGCACTTGGTGTTGATGAGGCTAAGAAAGGCTGGAAAATGCTGTGGGATGGTGAAACTACCAACGGATGGCGTGGTGCCCGTTTAGATGAGTTTCCGGAACAGGGATGGGAAATAAATGACGGTGTACTTACGGTATTGTCTTCTGGTGGTGCAGAATCTGCAGCTGGTGGTGATATCGTAACCAAAGAGCTTTATGGTGATTTTGAACTTATGGTAGATTTTAAAATAACCGAAGGTGCCAATAGTGGTATAAAATATTATGTAGATACTGATATCAATAAGGGTCCTGGATCATCTATTGGTCTGGAATATCAGATTTTAGATGATGAAAGACATCCAGATGCCAAATTAGGAAACCATGACGGTAGTAGAACAATCTCTTCTTTGTACGATCTTATACAAGCAGATCCTAATAAGCATGTAAACCCCATAGGGGAATGGAATACAGCACATATTATTTCGAAGGATGGCCATGTAGAGCATTGGTTAAATGGCATGAAGGTTTTGGAATATGAACGTGGAAGTGAAGCCTATAAAAAATTGGTTTCTGAAAGTAAATATGTGCAATGGCCAAATTTTGGAGAGTCTGAAAAAGGACATATACTCCTACAAGATCATGGAGACAAGGTATCCTTTAAAAACATAAAGATAAAACCAATCACAAAAGACTAAACATGACCACAAGAAGAAACTTTATAAAAAAAACAACGGCAAGTACAGCTGCCATTACTCTGGGAAGTCTGGTATTGCCAACAAAATCCTTTGCCGGTATACTTGGTTCCAATGACCAAATCAACTGTGCCATTATTGGGGTGAGAAGTAGGGCAAAAGCCCATGTAAAGGCTATTCATACAGACTCCAATGCCAAAATTCTGTATAGCTGTGATGTAGATGATGTCATCTTGGAAGAACACAATACATGGTGCCAGGAAAACATTGGCTATATCCCTAAGGTTGAAAAAGACTTTAGAAAGGTCCTTGAGGATAAAAATGTAGATGCTGTTTTTATAGCCACACCGGAACATTGGCATGCGCCTATGGCCATTTTGGCCTTACAAGCTGGAAAGCATGTATATGTGGAAAAACCTTGTAGCCACAATCCCTACGAAAATGACCTTTTGGTAGCCGCGCAAAAAAAATATGGAAAAAAGGTCCAGATGGGAAATCAACAGCGATCTGCCAATACTTCTATAAGTGCTATTAAGGACATTAGGGATGGTATTATTGGAGAAGCTTACAAAGGAGAGGCCTATTATTCAAACAACAGAGGTTCCATTGGAAAAGGTAAAGTAATAGATGTACCAAAAACATTGGACTGGGAGTTATGGCAAGGACCTGCATTAAGAGATAAATATAAAGACAACGTTCACCCATACAACTGGCATTGGTTCAGAAACTATGGTACAGGCGAAATACATAACAACGGAACTCATGAAATTGATATTTGCCGTTGGGCACTTGGCGTTGACCTTCCTAACAGTGTTACCTCCTTTGGTGGAAAATACACCTTTGACGATGATTGGGAGTTTGTAGATAATCAACAAGTGACTTATACTTTTAATAATGATAAGTTTATTACCTGGACAGGACATAGTCGTGCTATCATGAAACCAGACAGACCTGGTCGTGGCATAACCATTTACGGTAGTAAGGGAAGTATAATGCTAGACCGTAATTTTTATCAGTTGTATGACCTTCAAGGAAATCTATTGAAAGAAGAAAAGGAAGGCGGAGCCAGTGAAACAACGAACACGAGAGGTGAAGGCCAACTAGATGTAAACCATATAGCCAACTTCTTTAATGCTATAAGACAGGATGAAAGTTTACATTCTGACATTAAAGATGCCAGCATTTCCACAATGTTATGCCATTTAGGGAATATGGCTCAGGACGCTGGAGAAACCTTAAAGATCGACAATACTACTGGAAAGGTTTTGAACAACGAAATGGCCATGAATTTTTGGAAAAGGGAGTATACCCAAGGTTGGGAACCTAAATTATAAAAGAGTAGGTAGTAATTAAGTTTAAAAAGGGATTTGCAGTACTAAAATACAATTTCCAATGTAGGAAATTACTATATTTAGTATTTCAAATCCCAAACTTATGACCTATGAAAAGAGTTTTTACAGCTACTTTCGCCCTTGTTCTATTCTCATGTAACACCCATAAGCACAAGGAAGACAAGGCCATCATTGAGGTTTCATATACCGATAACACCTTTACCCTTGATGGTACAGCAGCAGAAAATTTTTGGAATCTAATTTCTTGGAACCCTTTAGACCAAAATTGGCTTGGGGGACCTTATGACCATGAAGACTTTAATGGCAGATATAAATTGGCTTGGAACGAAGAAGGTCTCTACCTACTAATTGAGATTACGGATGATGTCTTGTATGACCGTACCAAAGACCCCTTAAAGTTATGGTGGAACGATGATTGTGTTGAAATTTTTATTGACGAGGATAACTCTGGAGGCCTACACCAGTATAACCACAATGCTTTTGCTTATCATATAGCCTTAGACGGTAATGTAGTGGACCTTGCTCCTGACAAGTCTCCCAGATTATTTAACAATCATATTAGTTCCAAACATAGTACAACCGATAATCTAACTACCTGGGAAATTAAACTAAAAGTATTTGATGATACTTATAATGACGACAACACTAGTAAACCGGTAATGTTAAAAGCTGAAAAGAAAATTGGCTTTGCGCTAGCTTATTGTGATAATGATGAGAGTACGGAAAGGGAAAACTTTATAGGATCGGTATTTGTACCGGGAGAGGATAAAAATCAAGGTTGGATAAATGCAGATATATTTGGGACATTACTTTTGAAGAAATAGCTATTCCAGCACCACTTCACTATAATCTGAAGTAATTATGATAGACCTAGAACTACCGTCTTTCATGTGGTAACCTTTGTGAATTGTTGAACTACCATTTTTAGAAGTCTGCAATTGTAATGCTGCCGGCGAACTAAAACTAGAAGCATTTCCTTTTACATATATCGCTGTAGCCACTTTTGGAAGTTTCAATTTCAATTCTGCATTTTTCAATGAAACATCCAACTCTTTAAAATCATCCCCAAATTCCAATATATGCAAAGGGCCAAAATCATTTTTAATGTACGCTTTTTTAAGCAATTGCCCTATTGTGATATCTGAGGAAGTCGCTTGTAATTGTAGATCTATAACTTTGGACAAGGAAATATCTTTTGAATATTTCGTATTTAAGTTGCCATAATTCCACTCTTGAACTTTTATCGGAGAGTAAGCGGCAGTGACGATAGTTTCATTTCCATCAATAGTTGTTGCCCAAAGGCTTGAATGCGACAAGGTCGCATTCAAATTCCTTGTGTTTTTTGCCAATTTAACCTCACCATGCCTAACGTTCATTTTTATTTTGGTAGACTTGGGAAGCTTAATTTTAATATTCTTCTTTATCTTATAATTTTTGTTTTCACCATCGGTTGAAAAATAGAATATATTAGACTCATTATTATCACCGTTCTTATTCATAAAAATAGATTGTTCGTGGTACATCGCTGCTCTCGCCTCTCTAGCAGCTTCCATTGCAGCTCTTTGTTTTTCACGGATCTCTACCTTTTTTTCTTGCATTTCAGCTCGTTTTTCCTCTATCTCCACTCGCTTAATTTCACGTTCCTCTAAACGTTCTTCCATGGCCTTGGCACGTTCCTCCATGTTTTTTGCCCATTCTTCCAATCGTTTTTGATGCTTTTTATCAAAACTCTTTTGAAAATCCTTCTGCCACTTTTTCATGTATTTATCGCCATCCTTTTTATACGCCTCATAGTCAAAAGTAAAGGCTTTTGTTGTTGGCAAGGGAGGCATTTCAGCGACTTCAGGAAATGGTGCTATCTCAGGCATTTCCATAACAAAAGAAGCAATTTCAGGAATTTCAATATGCATCTCATCCAAATCAACATGCACATCCTGATCCGTAATAAAAATGTTCCTTGAGGATTTGGAACTAACCGTAATTTTCTGACTGTTACCCATGATTTCAATGGGCATAGATTCAAAATAAGACGTGGCCTCTTCCTTTGTAGCACCTTCCAATTCTACTGTTGCGGTAATTTCTACCGTACTCTTGTCCCAGGTCTCAAACTCGATATCGGCATAACTGGTATTTATGTCTAAAACTGCATCTTCTGACACATTAAAGGTTTCTGAAAATGTTTTACTTTCCTTTTGGGCAAAAGCCCCGGAAACCAGTGTAAAAAATCCTAAGGCAATGATAAGTTGCTTAGATACTATTTTGGGTGATCTGTTCATTTTTTGATGATTTTAATTGATTTAACTTCTTTTTTAATTTCTGTAATAATTGTAATCGTAATTGTAAATTTTCAATCAACGCGCTAATAGTTTGGTCATTGGGACCTAGTTCATTTAATTCTTTATTTAGATCCATGTATTCCATATTTAACTCAGCCAGTCTGTCCATAAAGCTGTCTACCAAGTTTTTGTTTTCCTTAGAAATCTCCAACTTGGACAGTTCAAGATTAATATTGGCCACATAATAGTTCTCTACCTTTTTTAAATCTGGCGAAAGGTCACCAAAAGAAAAATCCTCATTTTGCGGAATAGCATCTATATCCACTATGGTTGTAGGTACTTTGGTATCCATTTTTAATTGCAAAAAGCCTAAAAATCCAATTCCTATCAATACTATTATTGATGCAGCTGCATACCAAATCGTATTTAACCCTTTCTTCTTTATAGGCATAGCATCATTCAACTTTTGGAGAAAACGGTCTTCATGCCCCTGTTTTAAGCTGAACTTCTGCTTTTGTTCTTCCTTGAACAACTCCCTAAGATCCTGTCCCATATCGTCTTGTTTTTAATAATTCCTTTAGATATCCTTTTCCTCTAAGTAACCTTGTTCTACAAGTGGTCTCCGTAATATCCAATATTTGTGAAATCTCACTGTGATCATATCCTTCAACCAAAAAAAGAAGCACCACATACTTATATTTATCTGATAAATCATTAATAGCCAATTTTATATCGTCCAATTTTATACCTACTTCTATGTTCCAATTCTCATCTTCGACTGGGTGCATATAATTGTCATCCAATGCTACCAAATGTTCCTTCTTAGACTTTAAAAAATCAATACTCTTATTTATCACTATTTTTTTTAGCCATGCCCCAAAGGTTACCTCACCCTTAAATTGATGTATTTTTTGAAATGCCTTTATAAACGACTCTTGCAACACATCTTCGGCATCATCCGAATTTTTAACAAATCGCATGGCCACATTGTACATACCATCACAGTATTGCCTGTACAATTGTACCTGTGCTGAGCGGTCATTAGCCTTACATTTTTCTACAACATCAATCAGAAACATGGATTGGTTTGGTGTTTGTTTTTAGTTGTTGTTAATTTAAAGACGAAAGAAAAATAACGATGTTGCAAAAAACTTTTATTTTTACTGATCTTATTAAAATTTCCATTTGAAACAAGTTACAATATCCAACGAATTCATCACCATGATGGTCCTGGATTACGGTGCCACCATACAAAAGCTTTTGGTAAAAGGTAAGGACCATACATTTACCAATGTTGTTGTAGGTTACAATCATCCTAGTAGGTATCGATTGGATGAAAATTATCTTGGCGCCTGCGTTGGACGCTATGCCGGACGCATATCCAAAGGGGGATTTGAACTTGACAGGGAAAAATTTCACCTACAGCACAATGAAGGTGTGCATTTACATGGTGGCAAGGAAGGTTTTAACCAAAAATATTGGCATATTGAAGAAGTAGGTAAATCTAATGACCCATATGTTAAGCTCTCTTACAAAAGTAAACACTTAGAAGAAGGATATCCAGGTAATTTAACTGTGAACGTAACCTACAAACTTGTTGGTAATGCCCTGCAAATAGTACATGAGGCGATTACCGACAGAAGTACAGTGGTAAACCTTACCAACCATTCTTACTTTAAATTGGATGATAGTCCATATATAGATGATTACGAATTACAATTAAACTGTCCCTACGTATTGGAAACCAATGACAATTTATTGCCAACCGGCGATATTATTCCTGTAAGAAGGACCAGCTATGATTTTCTGCTGCCCAAACAAATTGGTGTACAACGTATGGATACCCCCTTTATTAAAGACATTGGAAATGAAAAGGTAGCCGAGGTCTCTTCACAAAGATCAGGCATATCCTTGAAAGTATACACTAACCAACCTGCATTAATAGTCTATACCCCTTTAGATTTTCCCGGCATCTGTTTTGAGACACAAAATTACCCAGATGCTCCTAACATACCAGATTTCCCAAACAGCGTACTTAGGCCAGGTGAATCCTATAATAACATCTCTATCTTTAAGTTTGATTTACTACCTTAGAAATTCTAATCACAAATTATTAAATAAAACCAATTATGAGATTTTTAAAACGACTAGTGATTACGTTGGCAGTTTTAGCTGCGTTATTCTTTTTTATTGGCTTGCCATATATGCAATCTCAAACAAAGAAATATAGCCCAGAGCAAACTGCCACCTATGATTTTAAAGGAGGAACCATAACAGTAAACTATTCTAGTCCATCTAAAAAAAATAGAATCATATTTGGTGAACTTGTACCATATGGACAGGTATGGCGTACCGGTGCCAACGAGCCCACCACATTTACAACTACCAATCAAATCAAAATCATTGACAAGTTATTACCTGCAGGCACATATTCCCTATGGACCATTCCAAATAAGGAAAATTGGAAAGTTATTTTTAATAAAGAAGTACCGGATTGGGGCGTTACCTTATTAAGTGGTGGTTCGGAAACCACAAGGGAACCAGAAGAAGATGTTATTGTCGTTGAAGTCCCCATTAAGGAACAAGTTAAACCAATAGAAAATTTTACCATTGCTTTTGAAGAAAAGGACCAATTGTACTTAGACCTTTTGTGGGACCAGGTAAAAGTTCAAGTACCCATTAATTAGCCTTAAAAAATTCTACCATTACAACAGGCAAGGACAAATCAAAATCAGTTACTGCTCCAGAAAACTTGGTTAAAGGTATTTTGGAAAATAATATAACTGCCTTAAGCCGGGCGATAACCATCATTGAAAGCAAAAAACCAGAACATCAGCAAATTGCCCAAGGTCTGATTAAAGCTTGTTTAGCATATAAAAAAGAAACCATTAGAATTGGTATCACTGGAGTACCAGGTGTAGGTAAAAGTACCTTTGTAGAAAAATTTGGCAAAATGCTTACTCTAGAAGGCAAGTATGTGGCCGTACTTACTGTAGACCCAACAAGTCAGCGAACCAGAGGTAGCATACTTGGTGACAAAACTCGAATGGAAACCTTAGCTGCAGACCCTAAGGCCTTTATTAGGCCCTCACCCTCTGGTGATACCTTGGGCGGTGTAGCCCGAAAAACCAGGGAAAGTATCATTTTACTAGAGGCTGCCGGTTACGATGTAATACTAATAGAAACCGTAGGTGTTGGACAAAACGAAACAGCTGTACAAGGCATGGTAGATTTCTTTCTCCTTTTAAAATTATCGGGAGCAGGTGATGAATTACAGGGCATAAAACGGGGTATCATTGAAATGGCAGATGCTATTGCCATAAACAAAGCGGATGGTGACAATATTAATAAAGCCAAACTTGCAAAAGAAGAATTTAAACAGGCCTTAAAATTGTTTCCTCCCAAAGACAATGGTTGGACCCCGACCGTTACCATGTGTTCTGCATTGGAAAACAAGGGATTGGATAAAATTTGGGTAACCATTTTAAGGAATACACAACAAACCAAACAAAGCGGATATTTTGATATGAAAAGAAAGGACCAGAACAAAAATTGGTTTAAGGAATATGTGGAAGAGTTATTGAAAATGAACTTTTATCAGCAAAATCAAGTTAGGGAAATGGTTCCTAAATTGGAGAAAAAGATAATTGAAGGTATCCTCTCCCCTTTTATGGCTGCCGAAGAACTCTTAGCTATGTATATAAAAACCAAGGAATCATCCTAAAACAGTTTTCGTAAAACCAAGTTTACCATCTTAGTAATAAAAAACATAACTTTGCCGCTAATCCAAAATTAGCTTAATGGACATTGTTACCCCTTCCCTTTTATCGGTAGTCGTACCTCTCTTTAACGAAGAAGAAAATGTAACATTGTTAACCCAAAAAATTCATGAAAGCCTAGTAGGTTATAATTATCAGATCATATATGTAGATGATTTTTCCACTGATAAAACCAAAAAGGTTATCAAGGAGCTACAGGATGATAAAGTACATCTTATTGAGCTTAAAAAGAACTATGGGCAAAGTTTAGCATTAGCTGCTGGAATAGATTATGCTGAAGGGGAATATATTATTACCATGGATGGGGATTTACAGAACGACCCCAGTGATATTCCACAAATGTTGTCTTACGCCGTTAACGATGAGTATGATGTTGTAACTGGTATACGCCAAAAACGAAAGGATTCACTTGTAAAGAAAATACCCTCCAAAATTGCCAACTTTTTAGTGCGTAGGGTCACTAAATTAGACATAAAAGACAACGGTTGTGCCTTAAAGGTATTTACTAAGGATATCGCTAAAGATTTAAACCTATACGGGGAAATGCACCGTTTTATAACCTTATTGGCACATTTAGAAGGAGCACAAATAAAACAAGTACCTGTAAAACACCATGCAAGAAATGCCGGTGTTTCCAAATACGGACTTGAACGTGTCTTTAAGGTGGTAGCAGATATGGTACTACTTTTGTTCATTAGAAAATACTTTCAGAGGCCTATTCACCTATTCGGTATTTTTGGGGCATTAATGATATTTTTAGGTGTACTGATCAATATTTATTTATTGATTGTAAAACTTGGATTTGGACAAGATATCGGAACCAGACCTTTGCTCATTTTTGGCATGATGTTTATTATGGCCGGTATTCAACTGTTTACCATAGGCATTGTTATGGAGCTCCTTATACGTACGTATTACGAGTCGCAGAAGAAAAGACCTTATCGCATTAAAAAAATTAATGTAGGTGGCCAAGACACGTAAGAACTTTACAACCTTATTAAAGTTTATCATAAGTGTTGTACTTATCTATTTTATTGTCACAAAAATTGACATTGAAGAAATTGGCACCATATTAAAAAAAAGTGACCCAGTATATCTTTTTTGTGGACTTCTCTTTTTTTTGATTTCCAAAATAGTCGCGGCAATACGTTTAAATGGTTATTTCCATAAATTAAATGTACCCTTGTCTCAAAATAGCAATCTTAAATTGTATTTTCTTGGCATGTTTTATAACCTTTTTTTACCTGGAGGTATAGGGGGAGATGCCTATAAGGGATATCTAATTAAAAAAACATTTGATGTACCTACCAAAAGAGCGGTTAGCGTCCTAGTTTTAGACCGCTTAAGTGGGTTATTATTACTTTTTATTTATGCGTGCTTGTTGCTCTTGGTACTTAATCATGAAGCCATTTCAAGCTATAATTTCTTATTTGTACTGGCCATTCCCTTATCGGTAATGGTATTTTGGTTTTTGAACAAAAAGTTTTTTAACTATGTGCTACCTGTTTTCTGGTCCTCCCTATTGTTTTCTGCCATTGTTCAGCTTGCGCAACTTATATGCGTGTGGTTTATCATGCTTTCTTTAGGAATTCAAATAAATCAAATTTCATATTTGGTAATATTTCTTATTTCATCCATTGTATCGGTGCTACCCTTAACCATAGGAGGTATTGGCAGTAGGGAGGTCACCTTTTTTTATGGGGCAGCCCTACTAAATCTCAATGAAAATATTTCGGTAGGCATTAGTGTAGTGTTTTTCTTGATTACGGCCTTGATATCTTTCATAGGCATCTGGTATCATTTTAAGAAAATAAAGCTTGATGTAATGGCGTCATAAAACCACTGAATTCACTCTAGTTTATATGAACCAAGTATTGTCTATGTAATACTTTATCACGTGTATTAGGATTCAAGAACCTACCTTGGAGCCTAGTGATCCTAAACTGATCCACGGTGTAAAGCGTATCCCACTCCAATCTGGAAACCTTAAGTTTTTCCAGTTCTTCGTCATTCGCATATATCCAGATATTATTATTTTTCTTTATCCCCTCTATGTTGGTTAATTTCACAGGGGATTGATTATAGAAATCCAAGGCCCATGTAAATTCCTTTCCAATTTTATAGATCCTATCTACTGGAATATTGTTTTCTTCAACAACTTTAGACATAGAGGATCCACCTTGATACTTCAGTAAACTTGGATAAAAATGAACATTTAAAACTAAATTCAACATGAACGAAGCACAAACGGATATGGTTATCAATTTTACAAATTGCGCTTCACTCTTTAAAGCAAAAAAGAGTATTATCCCACCTCCAATGCCTAAAATAAAGTAGGTAAAAACACTATCAATCTTAAATACATAAAAACATAACAAACAAGAAGCTATAAAAATAATGGACAATATAAAATACTGTACCATAATCAAATACTTCATTACCGTTTGCTTGTTCAAACTATATAACCCATACATATAGGAAGCCGTTAGTACCGAAAACAATGGAATAGTGACGTTTAAGTAATGGGGTAATTTAAACTGGGCAAAACTTATAAGAATAAAAATTAAGGTAATTCCTCCAATTGTCAGTACCTCTTTACTGGAATCATAAGCAAATTTTTGTTTTACTAAAGCTTTTATTTTTGTTCCAAACCCGGTAATGGCCAAAATGGTCCATGGCAGAAACACCCATAAAAAAGTATGGAAAAAGAAAAAATAATCACTACTATTTTTACCAATACCCTCACCACTTAAACGTTCAAAACTCTGTTCCCAGAAAATAAAGAATATACCGCTCCTATCCGATTTGCCCCTTATGACCTTCTCCGGATGCAGATCAAACTGATGATAATATGCATATAACATTGGCGCGATAGCAATAGCAAAGACCATAAGGGCTACCAGTACTTTCCAATTTAAAAAAGCGTACCATTTTCTAGTGTACGCCATATGACAAATTATGGGCAAACCAATAACCAATAAAGCAATTTGCCCTTTGGTGGAGAAAGCAATACCTGCTGCAAATGCCCCAATAGCAATAGCTTTTAAACTTCCTTCCTCTATATACTTTGTTAACTGCCAAATAGCCAAAATTGTAAATCCAGTAAGGACAGCATCTGTACGCACGTCTATTGCCCCAAGTACAATAGTCTGTGCCGACATAAAAACTAATGCAGCTAATTTCCCTACGTTACTATTATAAAGAAGTTTCCCAAGCCCATAACTGCTATAAGCCCCAAGTAGAGTGGCCAGAATTCCAGGTATTCTATAGGCCCAATCATGTAAACCAAATACTTTAAAGGACAATGCTGCCAACCAATAGTGCATGTGTGGCTTATCCAGATACTCATTAGTCCCCTTAAAAAGATTTAGGAAATCGTTTTCTTGTACCATTCTCATGGCCATTACAGCAAATTGAGCGGAATCATTCTCAAAAAGAAGTGCAAAATTTCCGGCAATATACACCAGTATTATAAGAATAATCAAAAACCAATACCTTGTATTAGATGTCATAGGGCGAATTTCCGGTCAGCAAATATAAATAACTTCAAAAAAATCCATCCAAGCAGCGCTCCAACTGCAGCTCCTGTGAGCACATCTAAAGGAAAATGAACTCCAATATAAATTCTACTATAGGCCACCAAAAGAGCCCAGACCAAAAGTAAAAAAGCTATAAATCGTACTCTATCCCTTAACAAACCACCAAAATAAATTGCAATTGCAAAAGAGTTAGAGGCATGGGCAGAAAAATAACCGTATTTACCGCCACAATAACTTTTAACCAACCGCATAACATGGACAACCTCTTCATCATGGCATGGCCTATGACGTGCGACGCCATATTTAAAAAAGTTACTTAACTGATCTGATACGGTGATAAGAAGTGCTACTGCAATTACCAGTAGGGCGGTTCTTTTAGCACCAAATTTCTGATAGGTTACAATTAAAAGAAAAAGGTATAGCGGTATGGCACTGAATTTATTGGAAACAAACTGCCAAAAAATATCCCAGTCGGAATTTCCCATGCCATTCAAATAAAGAAAAAGTTCTTTATCAAGATGTAGCAGTTCTTCAAACATAGATATTAATCTTCGTAACGAGAGACCTCTCTGTCATAAAAAGCGGTTGCCGCCTCTATTAACCCTTCCGCCTCTGTTTCCAATTCCTTTTCGTCCTCTTTTGAAAATTCCTCTAACCACTCTACTTCATCATTCTCTAGGTTAATAACAAAGCGTGGGAAATCTGTATGCACAATAAATATAGCGCTAGGATAATCTGTATTATCCCCTAATAAAAATTTTGGCAGTTCCATATACTCACTAATAGACTTAAGGTTTGTGTAACTTTTTACTTGTTTGATATGATCAATTGTTGTGTCAAATAATTAAATCGAAGATACAACATAATAGCCGATGCCGTTAGCCCCGATAAGAGTCCTATCCAAATTCCCATACTTTCCAAATTTGTATAAAGACCCAAATAATAAGATATGGGAAAACCTATTAACCAATAAGATATAAAGGTAATTATTGTAGGTATTTTCACATCCTGAAGTCCTCGTAAAGCACCCAATACAACAACCTGTATGCCGTCTGAAATTTGAAAGAATGCGGCAACTAACATAAGTTGTCCAGCAAGGAAAATTACTTCTGTATTATCCGCCATATTGGAAATATCGTCCACATCTAAGTATAATGACGGAAACCAAGTACGACCTAAAAGAAAAAGAACGGCAAAAACAATTTCCAATAATAAGGTTAAAAAAAAGATGGATTTGGCAATTCTTCGTAATTGTATAAAATTTCGCAATCCCTTTTGGTTGCCTACGCGTACCATAGCGGCAACACCTAGTCCCATACCAAACATGAAGGTCATACTACTTAAGTTTAGCGCAATTTGGTTGGCTGCCTGGGCATTTTTACCCAAAACCCCGCTTAACCATATCGCCGCTGTAAATATGGCCACCTCAAAAAACATCTGTAAGGCAGAAGGAAAACCAAGATTAATAATTTTCCGCATCACCTTTTTCTCAATTTTCCTAAAATTGAACCCGGTTACATAGTCATGGAATTTTTCCTTTTTTCTAAGCAATATCCATATATAGGCCACCATCATAAATCTAGAAACCAGAGTACCTATTGCCGCACCAACGACCCCCATTTTGGGAAACCCAAACGACCCAAAAATCAATAAATAGTTTAATACTATATTAACCACATTGGCAATAATTGTAGCGTACATGGGATACCTTGTTTGCGAAAGCCCTTCCGAAAACTGCTTAAATGCCTGAAAAATTACTAATGGAAGTAAGGAAAGCGCCACCAAGTCTAAATAAGGCAAGGCCAATTCCACAACCTCCACAGGTTGTTTCATCATATACATTAGGGGCTTGGCCAATAAAATTGCACCAAACAAAGTAATTCCAAGAATAGTGCATAGCACCAAACCATGTTTAAGTGCACTTTTGCCATCTGCTTTGTTACCTGCACCATCGGCCTCTGCAACCAAAGGGGTAATTGCTGTAGAAAAACCAATTCCCAACGACATTGCAATAAAGACAAAACTATTACCTAAAGAAACTGCGGCCAATTCTGCGGTACCCAATTGGCCTACCATAATGTTATCTGCCAATTGAACAAGGGTATGCCCTAAAAGACCCATGATAACAGGCACTGATAGCTTTATATTGTATCTAAATTCTTTTGTAAAATCTTGTAACAAATTATATTTATTAATGTGTGAAGTAGAGGGGACCTTTCTCTGTTCCTATTATTCTGCCACTTTTGCCTCTTCCCAAAAAACATCCATTTCGCCAAGAGTCATATCTTTTAGTTCCTTACCCATTTCCTTGGCTTTTCCTTCCAAATACTGAAATCGCCTTATAAATTTTTTATTAGTCCGTTCCAAGGCATTTTCAGGATTAATATTTAAAAAACGAGCGTAATTGACCATGGAAAAAAGTACGTCCCCAAACTCAGCTTCCATTTTATCTTGGTCACCCACCTTTACTTCGGTTGTAAACTCTTGTAATTCCTCTTGTAATTTTTCAAATACCTGTTCAGGTTCTTCCCAATCAAACCCTACGCCTGCTACTTTATCTTGAACCCTATTTGCCTTTACAAGAGCTGGAAGCCCTTTTGGAACGCCTTCCAATACACTTTTCTTCCCTTCCTTAAGTTTTATATTCTCCCAATTCCTTTTTACATCTTCTTCATTTTCAACAGTGACATCCCCGTAGATATGGGGATGTCTATGAACTAATTTCCCACATATTTCATTGCACACGTCCGCAATATCAAAGTCCTGGGTCTCCGATCCAATTTTAGCGTAGAAAACTATGTGCAACAATACATCACCTAACTCCTTCTTAACTTCTTCAAGATCATTATCCAAGATAGCATCACCTAGTTCATACGTTTCCTCAATGGTAAGGTGACGTAGCGTTTGCATGGTTTGTTTCCTGTCCCAAGGGCATTGTAAACGAAGCTCATCCATAATAGTGAGCAACCTATCAAAAGCCTCTAATTGTGCCTCTCTAGAATTCATCTAAAAACATTTTGGCAAAAGTACAAATCATAACCATGAAAAGGTGTCGTATTATTTACTAATTTAGAAGGCACATTTTTTCACGATATCACAATAACCGAGAAGAAAATTTAATAATAATTAAATGAAACGAAGAGATTTTTTACAACAATCCAGCATGCTTTCACTTGGCACATTTTTATTGCCGAACTTTAGTTTCACTACGGGAGAAGAACAAAAATATGGGGTACAATTATATTCCTTTAGGGATGAAATGGCTATGGACGCCATGGGCACATTAGAAAAAATCGCATCTATAGGGATCAAAGAAATAGAATCTGCCAGAAGCAGCAAAGGTCATTATTACGGACTTACCCCTGCAGATATGAAAAAGGCATGTGATGATTTGGGTATGCGATTAACAAGTGGCCACGTGGCATTGGATAATAATTTTGACAAAACCATGGTAGAAGCTGTTGCCTCCGGACAATCTTATTTGATTTGCTCCTCAATGCCCAGTGAAGGCCAAACTGTTGACAACTATAAAAAAGTAGCTGAGGAATTCAATAAGGCTGGAGAAAAATGTAAAAAATTGGGACTCAAATTTGGGTATCACAATCATGAGTATGAGTTTGAATCTGATAATGGGCAAGTCCTATATGATGTGCTAATGGATAATACCGATCCCGATTTGGTGCATATGGAATTAGATCTTGGTTGGGTGATTGTAGCAGGCAAGAACCCCTTAGATTACTTTAAAAAATATCCAGGTCGTTTTCCTCTTTGGCATTTAAAGGATATGAATATGGATAAAAAAGAAAGTACCGAATTTGGCAAAGGTGGTCTCGATATAAAAATGATGTTACGAAACAAGAAAGCATCAGGGGTAAAACATATTTTTATTGAACAAGAAGAATATGCAAGTACACCTTTAGAAAGTATGAAACATAATATGCAATTCTTAAAATCTATTTAACCAGCTTAAAACATAATCCATGAAACTTCCTTATTTATCCATGGCAATAGTATTGGTCGCTGTTTCCTGCAAAGCACAAAACATTATTGCCAAAGGTGCAGAGCTGACTTTAGTAGCCGAAGAATATGAGTTTACAGAAGGCCCTGCCGTGGATAAGAACGGTGATGTTTATTTTACCGACCAACCAAACGACAGAATTGTAAAATGGAACGCTATTGATAATACGGTAACCGATTGGATGCAACCAAGTGGCCGCTCCAACGGACTTTTTTTTGATAATACCGGTAACCTCATCTCATGTGCCGATGAAAAAAATGAGCTTTGGAGTATTGACCCACAAAAGAATGTTACTGTATTAATTGATAACTACAAAGGCAAAAAATTAGGCGGTCCAAATGATGTCTGGGTGGCCCCAAATGGAGGTATGTATATAACCGACCCTTTTTACAAAAGACCTTGGTGGAATTATACCGAGGCCGAAATAGACGAAAGAAGACTATATTATTTGGCACCTAATGCAAAGGAGTTAATTATTGTAGACCCAAATTTTGTTATGCCCAATGGCATTATTGGGACTGCCAATGGCAAAAAATTATATGTTGCTGACATAAAGGACAAAAAAACCTATGCCTATACCATTGAAGAAGATGGCACACTTACCAACCGTAAACTTTTTTGTGAATTAGGTTCCGATGGTATGACCATAGACAATAAGGGTAACGTTTATTTAACAGGGGATGGGGTTACTGTGTTCAACAAAAAAGGAAAACAAATTGAACACATAAAGGTGCCAGAAAAATGGACAGCCAACGTAACTTTTGGAGGAGCAAGGCAAGATATTTTATTTATTACCGCCATGGATGCCGTGTACACTTTACAAATGGCGGTAAATGGAGTTAGATAACTAAGAAATATTTTTCAAAATCAACATGTATATCAAATTAAAATACCATGAATTGGAAAAATTTATTTGACGAGCAAGAATCAAAGGAAACTATAGAACCTATCCAAAATCTAACTCCTGAAACGCAAAATAAGTGGGGCAAAATGAATGTTTCACAAATGTTGGCCCATTGTAATGTTGCCTATGAATTAATTTATACGGATAAACATCAAAAACCAAAAGGGTTACAGAAGTTCTTAATTAAGCTTTTCGCTAAAAATCTGGTTGTAGGTCCAAAACCATATAAAAAGAATCTTCGCACTTCACCAATTTTTTTAATTTCCGATGAACGGGAGTTTGAGAAGGAAAAAACTAGACTAATAGATTATATTACCAAAACCCAACAACTAGGTGGTGCACATTTTGATGGTAAAGATTCACATGCATTTGGAGCTTTAACAGAAAAGCAGTGGAACACCCTTTTCTCCAAACATCTAGATCATCATCTACAGCAGTTTGGTGTTTAAAATGTATAACTCAATAGATTTTTTTATATTAAACCAGTTTAACCAAATAACCAATGACCAACTATATTTTTGAATTTATCGGCACAGCTATGTTAATCTTAATAGGAAATGGTGTAGTGGCCAATTTAGTACTAAAAGGGACCAAGGGACCTGACTCAGGATGGGTTGGTATTTCCATAGCTTGGGGTATTGCCGTATTTATCGGAGTTTTCATATCAGCAGATGTTAGTGGAGCCCATCTAAACCCAGCAGTTACCATAGGTCTTGCTACGGCTAGCAAATTTTCATGGAATTTGGTGCCCGGATATATTGTAGCACAGATTTTGGGTGCAATGATGGGTAACTTATTGATTTGGCTAACCTATAAGAAACAATATGATGCTACCGAAGAACCAAATGCAATTTTAAGTACTTTTTGTACTTCACCAGCCATAAGAAATCCTTTTTGGAATATGGTCACAGAAATTATTGGAACGTTCGCACTTGTTTTTGGGGTGTTTTATATTGCAGGTGGTTCCATGGCCAATGAAGCCATATCACTAGGGTCCCTAGATGCCTTACCAGTTGCATTGCTCGTTATGGGTATTGGTTTTGGTCTAGGAGGCCCAACAGGGTATGCTATTAATCCGGCAAGGGATTTTGGTCCACGCCTTCTGCATGCCTTACTGCCATTAAAACATAAATCCAGTAGTGATTGGGGATATGCATGGGTACCCATTATAGGACCAATTATAGGTTCTTTATTGGCAGCCCTCATATTTATAAGTCTAAACTAAACAAAACCTGTTATGAAAAAAATGTTATTCTTAAGTGCTATATTAACAATTAATACAGCCCTATTTGCGCAAGAAATTATAGAATTACCATTTAATAAAAATTCAAATGTTGTTTGGGAAGGGCAGGCAAAAAGCTATTATTCGGATATCTGGCAAACAGATGTAGTAACCAATGTGTCCGTACCTACCATGGAAGTTTTTAAACCAGAAAAGCCCAATGGAATGAGTGTAATTATTGCTCCAGGTGGAGGCTTATATGCGCTTAGTATCAAAAATGAAGGAACGGCAGTCGCCAAATGGCTAAATGAAAAGGGAATAACGGCATTTGTTTTAAAATATAGGTTGGTACCCACAAGAGAAGATGGCGTAAAAGAAATAACCGATGAAAGCACTACAAACCCACAAAAGATTGCAGAACGGATTACACCTGTTCTACCGCTGTCAATTGCAGACGGACTTTCAGCCATTGCCTATGTAAGGACCAATACGACCAAATGGAACATCGACCCACAGAAAATTGGTTTCATGGGTTTTTCTGCTGGAGGTGCCGTAACCATGGGGGTAGTTTATAATTACAATTCAACCAATAGGCCTAATTTTATTGTTCCGGTATATCCCTGGACTACTGCCATGCCGGTTCAAGAAGCACCTGCAGATGCACCGCCAATGTTAGTAATATGCGCTACCGATGACCCATTAGGATTGGCAGCTGGAAGTGTAGAATTATATTCCTCATGGTTAAAAGCCGAAAAAAATGCGGGACTACATATGTATTCCAAAGGTGGCCATGGATTTGGAATGAAGCAACAAGGCTTGCCTTCTGACAACTGGATAGAACGGTTTTATAATTGGTCTGAAATTGAAATAACCAACAAGGATCTCAGCCCTGTAAAAATGTAATGCCACACTCCATTCCATATACCTTAACTTTAAATACATTACGTTGAGATTCCAAAACCAATTACTGGTCACTTTTTTATTTTCCCTTCTTTTTATCGGAAAAGGATATGTTACATACGGACAAGACCCCGTACCCTTTTTACAAGAGGTCACAACACTTTCAAAAAAACATGATACTATTTGGGACAACTCAAAAAATACCATTGTATTTACAGGGAGTTCAAGCATTCGCATGTGGAAAAATCTAAAAGAGTCCTTTCCTAACCATCAAATTTTAAATACAGGTTTTGGTGGTTCACAAGCTTCTGATCTATTGTACCACATAGAGCCACTTGTACTTAAGTACAATCCTATAAAAGTGTTTATTTATGAAGGTGATAACGATATTTTTGCAAAAAAAAGACCCAAGGAAATAATTGTTACCACGCAACAGATTGTTGCTAAAATTAAGGCTAAAAATCCACATGTGAAAATTATGCTTATCTCAGCAAAGCCAAGTATTAGCAGGTGGAATTTGAAAGGAAAGTACAAAAAATTGAATCGAAAATTTGAGCGAATGGCAAAAAATGACCCTATCTTAAAATACGTAGATGTGTGGACACCAATGCTCAATGGACGAAAGCTAAAAAAAGATATTTTTATTTCTGATGGACTTCATATGAACCAGAAAGGATATGATTTATGGTACGCCGCCATGAAAGATTTAATTAATAAACCTTAAATATAAAAATGATTAAAACTGTTATTGTAAGAAGTATTTTCTTTATTTCTGTAATTGTAGCCTTTTTTGCCTGTAAGGACGAGCAAAAAAAGAGAATTCCTATGCCAGTTACAGACCTTACCAAAGTAAGTTTAATACCAAAACCCGTTAAAACCATACCAACCAATTCTGCCTTTGCACTAGACCAATTCACGGCTATTTACACATCTAAAAGTGCCACTGGTTTTGATGCCGTAGGGGAATTTTTATCAGAAAAGATAAAGGCTAAAATTAATTTAGAACTACCTGTAAATGGTGAGACAACAAATGATGTTGAAAGGGTAATCTATATTAACCAATCTGATAGCTTAGAACTTGGGAATCCGGAAGCATATCAGTTATACATTAACCAAGATTCCATTATTCTTAATGCAAATACTGCAGAAGGTGCATTTAGGGGAATACAAACCTTGCGCCAACTGGTCCCAGAGACTAGCAATGATACCTTAGCTCCACAGAAAATATGGCCAATACCATCGGGTAAAATCAGTGATAATCCAAACTTTGCCTATAGGGGATCTATGTTAGACGTTGCAAGGCATTTTTTCAGTGTAGATGATGTGAAAAAATATATTGACATTTTATCCTACTATAAAATCAATGTGCTTCATCTCCACTTATCAGACGATCAAGGTTGGCGTATAGAAATTAAATCTTGGCCTAAACTTACAGAAATTGGAGGGCTTACAGAAGTTGGCGGGGAAGCTGGTGGTTTTTACACCCAAGAAGATTATAAAGAAATAGTTCGCTATGCAGCAGAAAGATACATGACCATAATACCGGAAATAGATATGCCTGGGCATACCAACGCAGCATCGGTATCCTACCCTTTTCTTAATGGAAATGGAAAAACACCAAAGTTATATGAAGGTATGCGTGTTGGTTTTAGCACGTTTGATACAAGAAAGGATACTGTGTATGCCTTTATAGACGATGTTGTACGTGAATTATCCGAAATAACGCCAGGTCCTTATTTTCATATTGGTGGAGATGAAAGCCATGTAACCAAAAAGGAGGATTATATCTATTTTGTAAATAAGGTTGAGAAAATTGTTCAAAAACATGGCAAAAGAATGATAGGTTGGGACGAAGTGGCTATTGCCGATGTAGATTCTACTTCCATATCACAGTGGTGGGCAAGTGAGGAAAATGCAAAGAAAGCAGTAGAAAAAGGAATGCAAATCATTGTTTCCCCTGCAAAAAAAGCTTATTTGGATATGCAATATGATACCTTATCTAAATTTGGACTGCATTGGGCAGCATATATACCAGTTGATACAGCTTACCAGTGGACACCAGAAGAGTATGGCATCCCAATGAAAAATATTTTAGGTGTAGAAGCTCCGTTATGGTCAGAAACAATCAGTAATATAGATGAACTGGAGTATTTAGCTTTCCCAAGGGTAATTGGCTATTCTGAGCTTAGTTGGAGTATTTCAGAAAACCGTAGTTGGGATGATTATAAAGTGCGTTTGGCCGATCAAGCGCCTTTCTTGGATAGAATGAATGTAAAGTATTATCCGTCACCATTGATTGATTGGAAAAAGAGTATATATACCTATGAAGAAATAGAAAAGGATTAAATTAAAAAGCCTCGCTAAAATTAGCGAGGCTTTTATTTTTTTGTTCTTATAGTTACTATTCTTCTTCAGAAACTGCTTCAGGCTCAGATTTTTTTTCGTCGAAATCCGTTATCCCATTTTCCAAAAGGATATTATACCACTGAATTATTTTTTTAATATCACTTGCATAAACCTTATCCTCATCATAATTAGGTAAAATTTCAAAGAAATATTCCTCCATCTTAATTTTCTCATCCTTATGGCTAACAGAGGTTTTATTCCCTTTTTCCTTCACCTGTATTTTAAGGAAAACATCCCTTAATGGCAATTCTTCCTCAAGTGTGTATATAGCAATTTCTGACAACACACTTACATTGCTACGTAAACCAACACTTACTCTTTTACCGTCCAATAAAGACTCCGCTACAAAACCACTTCTGGTCTGTGTAATTAATTTATATAAACCGGGTTTACCGGCAACTGATAAAATTTTATCCAATCCCATATGCAATTTCTGGTTTTAAGAGGGCAAATATTATATTTTTAATTGTATTGTGAATATATTTTAACGTCCTTTTTTTAGAGAAGGAAAACGCATTCTATATTCAACGTTAATTTTTCCTTTAGATATGTTAGCTAGTCTACCCTTTAAAAGCCTCTTCTTAAGAGTGGATAATTTATCGGTAAACAAAATTCCTTCAATATGATCATACTCATGTTGTATAACCCTTGCCAATAGACCGTCATATGTTTTTGAATGTTGTTTAAAATTCTCATCTAGATAGGATATCGTTATGGTATCTTTTCTATTCACATCCTCTCGTATATCGGGAATACTGAGGCATCCTTCATTAAAAGCCCATTCCGATCCTGTTTCCTCTTCAATTTTGGCATTAATAAAAACTTTTTTAAATCCGTCTAGTTGTTTCTGTTCCTCTAGCGTTAAATCCTCATCATCAGAAAAAGGTGTGGTATCTACCAAAAACAAACGAATTGGCAATCCTATTTGTGGTGCCGCGAGCCCTACACCACTGGCATTATACATGGTTTCCCACATATTTGAAATAAGTTCTGGGAGATTTGGGTAATCCTTGTCTATATCGCTTCCTACTTTTCGTAATACAGGGTCGCCATAGGCAATAATTGGTAATATCATAACTTTAGTTTATGCTTTAAATCGTGATCTGTTGACCATTCCTGTATTAAGCCATGTAACCAGGTCAAAATACAAAAATGTTAGTTTAAATAATTTTTTTCCGTTTTGTAATTGGGTACTTTTCTTTTTCGGATTATGTACAACCATATGTTGGCTTGAATTTAATCCTTCAATTTTATTTTTGCCGAATGAGACTTTATTTTTAAATGGCAAATCGTGAAATTCCCTTATTATTTCTACCGACGCGTCCCTCCTATCACAAATAGTGAAATAAAAACGATCAAAGTCCATATTACTTTTTAGTCTCGCAACCCTTCTATTCCATTTATCCGTTGCCTCGTTCTCATCTTTGTAATGTTGAAAATGAATTTCAATATCATCTAACATCCCAATAGGGTATATCTCTTTTACATTAACCTGGTATTTGGTATTTTCTACAAATTTTAATTCTTGCCCAAGGTAATACTCAAAGTTTTTTAAAAGTTTAATATAGCATGGGCCACATAAAAACAACCCAACAAATGGGGTATTATATGGCAGATCGAACCATTTATATAGTTGTCCTCCCCAACAATTTTTACTAACTATTACAAAGTCGCTATTACTTAAATTTTGCCTTTCCTTATTTTTGAAATAAGAATCCAAATATTGCCTGAACTTTCTTCTAATTAATATTTCCGCTCCCTTCAAATACCTAAAATTTATTGCTCTCTATATAAGACTGTAAAATTATGGTTGCGCTAATTTCATCAATCAAAGCTTTGTTTTTGCGTTGTCCTTTTTTTAAGCCACTATCCAACATCGTCTGAAATGCCATCTTGGAGGTAAATCGTTCATCCTGCCGTTCAACCGTAATTTTTGGAAATTCTTTTTTGATTTCTTGAATAAAAGGAAGTATCAAAACCTCTGATTCTGATGGCATATTGTCCATTTGTTTAGGCTCACCAACAACAAAAATATCAACCTTTTCATTTATAATGTATTCTTTTAAAAAGGATATAATATCCGATGTGGCTACTGTTGTAAGTCCAGAGGCAATTAATCGCAGTTCGTCCGTTACAGCAATACCTGTTCGTTTTTTACCATAATCTATTGCCAGAATCCTTCCCAAAACTATTTTTTTTGCAAAAATAAAGGATAATTTGTTATATGTACTTTCTTAGGTGGCTATTTACTATCCTACCACCTATATTTGACAAAATTTTTAGAAGAAATGACCGAATTAAAAAATACTATTGAGAAAGCTTGGGAAAATAGAGAGCTTTTAAAAGAAACGGATATTCAAGAAACTATAAGAGAGGTTATCAACCTAATTGACCTAGGAAAGTTGCGTTGTGCAGAACCGGTTGCTGATGGGTGGCAAATAAACGAATGGGTAAAAAAGGCGGTTGTAATGTATTTCCCTATTCAAAAAATGGAAACATTGGAAGCGGGTATTTTTGAATACCACGATAAAATGCCACTTAAAAAAGGATATAAGGAAAAAGGTATCCGTGTTGTACCGAATGCGGTAGCTAGACATGGTGCTTATATTTCCCCAGGCACCATTTTAATGCCAAGTTATGTGAATATTGGTGCATATGTAGATGAAGGCACCATGGTAGATACTTGGGCTACAGTTGGCAGTTGTGCCCAAATTGGAAAAAACGTTCACTTAAGTGGAGGCGTGGGTATTGGCGGTGTTTTGGAACCATTACAAGCTGCTCCCGTAATTATTGAGGATAATGCTTTTATTGGCTCTAGATGCATTGTTGTTGAAGGTGTTCGCGTAGAAAAAGAAGCGGTATTAGGGGCTAATGTAGTATTAACCGCATCTACAAAAATAATTGATGTTACTGGTGATGTACCTTTTGAAAGAAAAGGTTTGGTACCGGCACGTTCTGTTGTAATTCCAGGTAGCTATACCAAAAAATTTCCTGCAGGAGAATATCAAGTGCCATGTGCCTTGATTATTGGCACCCGTAAAGAAAGTACCAATAAAAAGACTTCCTTAAATGATGCGTTAAGGGAATATGACGTAGCTGTTTAAGCTTCAAGTAGTATTTAAAACCACCATAGTCGAAAATATTTCCGACTATGGTGGTTTTCTTTAAACATATTGCCGTCTTACATTAAATTGTTATAAGTAAATATGGGCTTTGCCATAAATTTTGTAGGAAAATACAATTTTCAAGCTTTTTTTTTGTTATATCTTTGTTGACCCAACCAAAAGTGTCCTACTTATACTGGATAATATGACTAGCAAAATAGAAAAACTTACCGCCTTAATTATTACCTATAATGAAATAGGATACATAGAAAAATGTATTGAATCAATTGCTTTTGCTGATGAAATAGTGGTAGTGGATTCCTATAGTACAGATGGCACTTTTGAATATTTAAAGCAACATCCAAAGGTAAAAGTGATTCAAAATCCATTTGAAAATTTTACGGCACAAAAATCTTTCGCTTTAAAACAAGCCTCTAATGATTGGGTATTGTTTGTTGATGCAGATGAAATAGTTACCGGTGCCTTGCAAAATGAAATCTCAGACACTATAAATCAAAATACAGATATAGTTGCCTTTTGGTTCTACAGACAGTTTATGTTCCAAAATGAAAAGTTAAGGTTTAGTGGATGGCAAACTGATAAGAACTATAGACTTTTTAGAAAAAGCAGGGTTAAGTTTTCTGATTGTAAAATTGTTCATGAGACTCTTGATGTAAATGGTAAATCGGGAATTTTAAAAGAAAAATTAACACATTACTGCTACAAGAATTATGAGGATTATAAAGGTAAAATGCTTAAATATGGTAGACTTAAGGCTGTTGAGTCTTTTTATACTGAGAAAAGGTTCAGCTATTTACTAATGTTCCTAAAACCAAGCTGGAAATTCTTTAACCATTACATACTACGGTTTGGTATTCTTGATGGCAAAAAAGGATTTACCATATGTTACTTAAATGCATTGGGCGTATTAGAACGTTACAAGGAGCTGAAACGTTTGGAACAAAAAAATGAATTGGCTTACTATTTAGTAATGCCATAGTGGGTCCACACCCTTTTCTCATATTTAGTTTTCCTACGTATACCAACATTTTTAGCAATAGATTCAGGAGTTTTATATCCTCTTTTGTGGTCTAAATGAACACAAACTGCACTGTAACGTAGTTGTTTGGATTTTATTCCAAAATTAAAAAGCCGCTCTCCCAACTCTCTATCTTGGCCCCCATATTGCATACGTTCATCAAAACCATTAACGTTTACAATATCTTTCTTCCAACCAGAGGAATTATGACCATTCCAACTGGCATTGGTGGGTGTTATCCAATTTAAAAGTTTAGAGAAAATACCTGTAGCCGTTAATTTATTGTTCTTAAAGGTCTTTGGAATGCCCTTTTCCTTTAGCCAATTAATATTAAAACATCTTTGTTTTTCAATATCTTCCAATGATATTAATTTTGAGATGTTCATTGGTAACATATAATATCCCCCAGAAATAAAATAACCTTGCTGTTTATTAATGTAATGTACCTGTACAAAGTCCTCTCTTGGTATACAATCACCATCTGTCATTATAATATACTCAGACCTACATGCGACCACGGCTTTGTTCAGAATCATAGATTTTTGAAAACCATCATCCTCTTGCCACACATGAACTATAGGATAACTTACCTGCAAAGACATTTCTTCAATTAACTCTTTAGTGGCATCCCTAGATCCATCATCGGCTATGACCACCTCAAAATCCTTAAATGTTTGCTGATCAAATCCCCATAAAACCTTTTTTAACCATTCTTCTGCATTATAAGTACTTACGATTACACTGATTTTAGGAATCTCCATGTTGTTGCTCATATAAGGACAAAAATATAAAAGTCTTCCAGTATCTTTGAATTATCTAAGAGATAAAAATGTGAAAAAGAAAATAGCACTCATTGAGTTGACCACTTACCATGAAGAATGTCTTTTTAGCCAAATTAAATTTTTAAAGGATGCCAACTATGACGTAAGTCTTATAATCAACCCAAAAAACAGTAATAATATTACCTTTTACGGTATAGATAAAAATAAAATAAAACTGTTTGACCCTAGAGGTGCTTCAACACTTATAATAAGAATTATAAATTGGTTTTCATTATACCGGTATATTGTTGATAATAAATTTGAAAAAGTTGTTTTTAATACCGCAAGCAGCAATAAGGAAACTATTGCACTTATACAATTTTTACCAAAATCCATTACCTGTTTCGGTACTATACACAATTTAAAAAAGTTAAATCATAGCTCTTCTCAAAAGTCAGTTAGTAAGCGTATTAAAAACTATTTTGTGCTTAATGATTTTTTAGTGAATTCCGCTCAAATTAACAATAAGGGGTTATCTCTTTTTCCTTATTATCCTATTTATTTTCCAGAATATGAAACGGTAAGAACAATAGATAAAAATAATGATGTTTGGGTCTGTATTCCTGGGGAATTAAACTATAAAAGAAGAGATTACAACCTAGTGTTAAAGGCGTTATCCAAAATAGAAAAAGACACTAATAATTTAAAAATCATACTACTTGGCAAAGTGAATCCGGCGAATGCAGATGCAAAATCGTTCCTACATGAACTGGAAAAATTAAGTCTAAATCAAATGGTTTTAACATTTGATAGTTTTATCGAAAATGAACTATTCCATAGCTATATAAAAAAATCGGATTATATAATGGCACCCGTTACCACAGAAGAGCGGCATTATTTGAACTATAAAATTACTGGCGCCTATAATTTGGCATTTGCTTATAAAAAGCCTCTCATTTGTCCAAAAGAAGTAAGCATCATACCAGATTTAAAAGAAAATTCCTATTTCTATACCAATTCAGAAAGTTTATTGATGTTATTTAAATCTATAACCAACAAAACAATTGAAAATAAAGATTTTTATTCCCATGAGAAATGGAATTACGAATCACAGTTAAAAAATTATATGACACTTATAGAGATCTAAATACTTATGTCGAAAATTGATTTTAGCTCAGAATTGAATACTTGTATTGAAGTCCTAAACCGTGGCGGCCTTATCCTCTACCCTACGGATACGGTTTGGGGAATTGGCTGTGATGCCACAAATGAAAATGCTGTTAAAAAAGTGTATGCATTAAAGCAAAGAGCAGACTCAAAAGCACTTATCTGTCTAGTAGCAAATGATGCCATGCTAGAAAGGCATGTTGAAAAAGTTCCAGAGGTAGCTTATGACATTATGGATTTATCCACAAAACCAACTACCATTATATATGACCAACCCAAAGGATTAGCTAAAAACTTAGTAGCTTCAGACAATACTATCGCAATACGCGTAGCATCCGATAAATTTTGCAAATACTTAATAGGAAAGTTTAAAAAACCAATAGTATCAACCTCTGCAAATATTGCGGGATTAGCGACTCCCAATAGTTTCAAAGAAATAGACCAAGCAATTTTAAAAGGTGTAGACTATGTGGTAAATTTGCACCGGGAAATTGAAAATCAATCCCCATCTTCAATAATTAAGCTAAGTAATGATGGTACGGTAAAAATTATCCGTAAATAATGCCTAAGCAACCATAAATGAACCATAAAAAAGCACTTTCAAATCATATTTTTCAAATAATAGGGCAATGTGCAGATGAACTCCAAATTGATGCTTATGTTATAGGAGGTTTTGTACGTGATTATTTTCTAAACCGAGGTACGGCCAAGGATATCGATATTGTGGCTGTAGGGAGCGGTATTGAACTGGCTCAAAAAGTGGCGTCCAAATTAGAAGGTAAACCGCAAATTTCTGTTTTTAAAAATTTTGGCACCGCTATGATAAAACATGGTGATTTAGAATTAGAATTTGTTGGGGCCAGAAAAGAAAGTTATCATAGGGACAGTAGAAAGCCTGTTGTTGAGGATGGTACCTTAGAGGATGACCAAAAAAGACGCGATTTTACAATTAATGCCTTGGCATTATCCATTAATAAGTCCAGTTTTGGAGCGCTTTTAGATCCTTTTAATGGTCTTAAAGACTTAGATAACAAATTAATCAGAACTCCTTTAGAGCCAAGCATAACCTATTCAGATGACCCCTTAAGAATGATGAGGGCCATACGTTTTGCCACTCAACTGGATTTTGTCATCCAACCAGAATCGCTGCATGCTATAACAGAAAACAAGGAGCGTATTAAGATAATCTCCAATGAGCGCATAGTTGATGAGCTGCATAAAATTTTACTCTCCAAAACCCCGTCAATTGGATTCTCTTTACTACATAAAACAGGTCTTTTAGATATTATTTTACCAGAATTAACTGCCCTACAAGGTATTGAGGAAATTGAAGGACAAAAACACAAGGATAATTTTTGGCACACCCTGGAGGTTGTTGACAACATCTCTAAAAATACCAATAACCTATGGTTACGCTGGGCAGCGCTATTACACGATATTGGGAAGGCGCCAACAAAAAGGTTTCATAAAAAAATAGGTTGGACATTTCACGGGCATGAGTTTGTAGGCTCAAAAATGGTATTCAAGCTGTTTAAAAGGTTAAGGATGCCACTAAATGAAAAGATGAAATATGTTCAAAAGTTAGTAATGATGAGTTCCAGACCAATAATTCTATCTGAAGAACATGTAACAGATTCCGCTGTAAGAAGATTAGTGTTCGATGCTGGTGAATTTGTAGATGATTTAATGACTTTGTGTGAAGCAGATATAACCACCAAAAACCCAAAAAAACTTCGTAAGTACAAAAACAATTTTAAAATTGTAAGGGAAAAAATTATTGAAGTAGAGGAGCGAGATCGTATACGAAATTTTCAACCACCGGTAAGTGGTGAGGAAATAATGGAAACCTTTAACCTAAAACCATCAAAGGAAATAGGAATAATTAAAGATGCGATAAAGGAAGCTATTTTAGAAGGCGAGATACCCAATGAATATGAGGCTGCCAAACACTTTATGATCAAAAAAGGAAAAAAATTAGGTTTGACAGTTAATTGACGTATTATGGCCTTCAGAAAAATTGCTAAAATCACCCTCATATTGGTCTATCTCGTTATTATAGCAGGTGCGGTGGTGCGTATGACCGGTAGTGGAATGGGCTGCCCAGATTGGCCAAAATGTTTTGGTTATTACATTCCGCCTACAGATGTGTCTGAATTAGCATGGCAACCCAATAAAGAATTTGAAAAAGGACAAGTAATTATAGTCAAGGAAACTTTACAAGTAGCTAAGAAAGATTTTAAAACTTCTACAAAATATACACAAGAAAATTGGAAACCTTATACAAAACATAACTATGCCATTTTTAATCCATGGCATACTTGGATTGAATATATAAATAGACTCTTTGGAGCTCTTGCCGGCATAGCCACACTTATTTTAGCAATCTCATCTTTCAAATTTTGGAGAAAAAAAAGAGTTGTTCCAATTCTTTCATGGTTGGTTGTCTTTGGCATGGGATTCCAGGCATGGTTAGGTGCAACTGTGGTATATTCTGTTTTGGAACCTATTAAAATAACACTTCATATGCTAATGGCCTTGTTAATTGTAGCTATGCTGCTATATGTTATTTATACTGTTAATACGGAGGACAAGCGTATAACCTTTGACAAAACTACTTTATGGATCGCTATGTTAGCCTTAGGCCTTACTTTAATACAAATTATAATTGGAACACAGGTACGGCAGTTCGTGGACCATCAAATTGATTTAGTTGGTGCCAATGCAAAGGATATGTGGCTAGACAATCCGTCTTTGCAATTTTATATACATCGTTCTTTTTCAATTTTAGTAGTTCTTGTTAATACTTTATTAGGATATAGAATCTTTAAATATAAATTAGGCCACATTAAGATTTACTGGATACTCTTTTTACTAATTGTAGAAGTTTTCTCTGGCATAGCCATGTATTACTTAGATTTTCCTTTTGCAAGCCAACCCTTGCACCTTGTACTTGCCTCAATTTTATTTGGTGTACAATTCTATTTGGTTTTAGATGCATTAAAGCCTAAAATAAGTCTCAAAACTTTGTAACTTTGCCTTCCCACAATAATTAAGGTATGGTTTATAAAGTAAGGATAATCTTGGATGCCGAGGAAGACATCTTCCGGGATTTGGAGATAGAGGCGAATAATTCTTTAGAAGAATTTCATAATGCCATTACCCAAGCCTTTGGATTTCTAGGAAACGAAATGGCATCTTTCTATACTTGTGACGAGGAATGGAAACAAGATGAGGAAATTGCACTTTTTGATATGAGCGAAAACGGTTCTGATGTTAGGTTGATGAATGAAACGTTTTTAGAGGATGTTTTAACCGAGAACAGTCCAAAACTTATATATGTTTATGATTTTCTAAACATGTGGACCTTCTTTGTTGAATTAGCAGATATCGTTGAGAAGGAAGATGGAAGGGCATATCCTAATGTGCTATTTAGTTTTGGGGAACTTCCAGAATTCCCGCCAGAAAGGAAGTTTGAATCTGAAAACAGTGCATTTGATTTTGACGATACGTTCGAAAATTATGATGATTTGGATTTTGATGAGAACTGGAACTAGTTAGTAGTTAGTAGTTAGTAGTTAGTAGTTAGTAGTTAGTAGTTAGTAGAAATAAAAAACATCCTGCTACATAATAAAATTCCTTAAATAGACCATTTAAATAATACAATTGCATGATTAACCTATACGCAACCCAAATTGAAACAATCTCCATACATAGAGTAGGAAATAAAAATAAAAATGAGGGTGTTTTTCTATCATCGGAACCTTTTGCGCTTAATGATGAGACTACTGGTTTACTAAAGGAATATTTCTTTAAACCATTTAGGGAAAAAGAGGAGAATTACTATAAACTAAGTAATGAGGTAGATGTAGAATTTAACGAATTATATAAGATTGTTAGTGAGGTATTTACAGACCCGGCAAAAACGCATTATAATTCCAAAAAAATCGCTACACACCTATTTGAACAATCTAACCATCCGCATATAAAGAGTGGTGAAGTTTATGTTACCTATTTATCCGGTTTACTTCTGGACAATGAAAAAGTAGATGCTATTGGCATTTTTAAAAGCGAACTTAAGCATGATTTTCTTCAGTTTCAAGAAAATAAATCTAATTTGGATATTGTTGTACAACAAGGAATTAACATTAACAAATTAGATAAGGGATGTTTAATTTTTAATGTTAACAAAGAAGAAGGTTATAAAGTATTATCAGTAGATAGTAATAAGTATGATACTAAGTATTGGTTAGAAAATTTTCTAGGAGTTGATGTCCTGTCCGATGACAATTTTAAGACCAAAAACTATCTTAAGTTTTGTCAAAATTTCGCCAAGGATGTTGTACTTCCTGCCGAGGATAAACAACAGGAAGTTTTATTCATGAACAGGGCAGTAAACCATTTTGCCAAAAATGATGCTTTTGAAGAAACCAACTTCCTTAATGAAGTTATGGAAAATCCTGAGCTGATACCTGAGTTTAAGCATTACAAAGTAGAAAAAGGTCCTAAATATAGCATTGAAGACGTTTCTAATTTTGACATAGCCAACAAAGCGGTATCGGATGCAAGAAAGAAGATAAAAAATGTCATTAACCTGGACACCAACATACAGATTAAAATGGACTTCATAAATCCAGAATCAGCTGAAAAGTTTGTAGAAAAAGGATGGGACGAAGAGCGTCAAATGTACTATTATCTAGTTTACTTCAATAAGGAGCAAAAAAGTTGATGGTTGATGGTTGATGGTTGATGGTTGATGGTTAATGGTTGATGGTTGATGGTTGATGGTTGATGGTTGATGGTTGATGGTTGATGGTTGATGGTTGATGGTTGATGGTTGATGGTTGATGGTTGATGGTTGATGGTTGATGGTAAAATTATATTATTTTCCTAAAATAGAATGAATAGAACGAAACCTAATAAATATATTTAGCTTTCAAACGAAACTAGCCTTAACAACTAATATCTAATTCCCAACTACTCGATACTAAATTTTTATATTCTGCTCTATGATTTGTTTCATACTAACATCTTCATAATTTCTGCGCACAAAATTTAGTGCAAGGTCCAATACTTCGCCCATAGTCTTGCATTTGTTAAAATTAGAGTCAGATGTTAGTATTTCAATCTGCTCTTTTAGCATTTGAATATTCTCATCAGTAGATATAACATCTTTTTTGCATATGGTCCTTAACCGTTTAATACGGTTACCAGAACTTAAAATTCGCTTTGCTACCATAGAGCGTTCTTCTAATTTGTACTGGTCTACAGAATCTCGTAAGAGTTTATTACGTACCAACTCTACCATTTCAAAATTTTCCTTAAAGAATTGAGGCCTATACACTTTTAACTTTCCCTCGAAGCACTGTTGATCAAAATCAATAGCACGTATCTTGTAGACCACGTGATCAAAATCATGTGTAGGAACAATCACGTAGTTATAAGATCGCATATCACCCAATAGTCGTATCATACACCGCTCATTGAATTTTACAAATTCTTTGGCCAATTGTGCTTTTTCAGGTTCAGAACAAGTAGGCAACATATTTTTGATGAACTCATCTCCTGGTATCCCCGCAATATGCTCCTCAATTAAGGTATCCTTGTAAACTAAAAAGTTAAGGTTATAAGGAGATAACATATGCTCCAATTCAAGACCATAAATACGGGAAGCATCAGTTCTTTTAATGTAAAAATAAGTGAAGTTGTCATTTAAGATATTCCTTATCTTGATTCTAAAGGGTTTGGAATTACCAAAAGTACAGAAGTCTACGGCATCTACATTTAGGTATTGATGAATATTGCTGCTACCATCTGAATGTAAAATTGAATACACTTTTTTTAAACTATCATCAATTTCCTTTCGGTCAAATTCAGAGTAATACACTCTGATCCATAAGGTATCTTCATCGTTGTTATCATAAACTACTACCGAACCGGAGAACCTTAATAAATCATCATAAAAGATGGGAATCTCAATTTTTCGACTATAATGTTCCAGATACTCATCTAGATCTTTGTTCACCGGATATGCCGGTTTTTTTTTTGACATTAATCTTTCTTCCATAGCATCAAATTCTTTGATAAAGATACAATAAAGAGAATTTAATCAAGTACCATGGTTGATGAGCGAATTACGTATTTGCATTACTACTAAGTTTAAATACAACTAAATACTCAACTAATTTATATCGGTCTATAAAATTATTCTTGAAACTGTAACAATTTACCAGTTTACTCGTCCCATTAGTACATCAATCAAAAACTACTAGCTTTGAATACAATTCTTACGGTTAACCACCTCTCAAAAAATTTTGGCTATTTAAAAGCTGTAAAAGATTTATCCTTCACCATAGAAAAAGGTAATGTTTATGGAATTTTAGGACCCAATGGCAGTGGTAAGTCCACTACCCTCGGCATAGTACTTAATGTGGTAAATAAAACCAGTGGTGATTTCCATTGGTTTGATGGCACTACCTCAACCCATGATGCTTTAAAAAAAGTAGGTGCCATAATAGAAAGGCCTAACTTTTATCCTTACATGACCGCTGTTCAAAACCTAAAGTTGGTTAGCATCATAAAAGAGGTGAGCACGGATAAAATAGAAGAAAAATTAGAATTGGTAGGACTGTTGGAAAGAAAAAACAGCAAGTTCAGAACCTATTCTTTGGGCATGAAACAAAGACTGGCCATAGCCTCTGCCCTGCTTAATGACCCTGAAATATTAATTCTTGATGAACCCACCAATGGATTAGACCCACAAGGTATCCATCAAATTCGTGAAATAATAAAAAAAATTGCTTCACAGGGAACTACAATCTTATTGGCTTCCCATTTATTGGATGAAGTGGAAAAGGTATGTAGCCATGTCGTCATTTTAAGAAAAGGTGAGAAATTATATTCTGGAAGAGTTGATGGTATGTTGACCAGTTATGGATTTTTTGAATTGAAGGCAGAAAACCAACAAAAGTTGATTTCGGTCTTAAAATTAAATCCGAATATTTCAGAAATCAAGGAAGAAAAAGGTTTGGTAACTGCATTTCTAAGTGCAGAACTAGATGCCCATTCCTTAAACGCCTCTTTGTTCAATAATGGTGTGGTACTTTCCCATCTTGTAAAAAGAAAAGAAAGTTTAGAAGAGCAATTCCTAGCCTTGACCAAAAATCAATCAAACTAAAAAGAGGACATCATGTTAAGATTACTTCAAATAGAATTCATTAAACTTTGGAACAATAGGGCGAGTAAGGTGCTAATAATCGCCTATTTTGCCTTGTTAACATCTATTGCACTAATAGCCGCCATAAAGTTTGACATTGGACCCGTAAAATTCCATTTAGCGGAAATAGGAATTTTCAATTTCCCGTATATATGGCACTTCAATACTTTTGTAACTGGCTTTTTTAAACTATTTCTAGCAATCGTCATTGTATCCATGATGGCGAACGAATACAGCAATAAGACTATAAAACAGAATCTTATTGACGGGCTTTCCAAAAAAGAATTCATCCTATCAAAATTTCTTACTGTTCTTTCATTTGCCATGATCTCTACAGTATTCGTATTTGTAGTATCATTGATATTAGGATTATTTTACTCAGATTACGATGAATTGTCCATTATTTTTTCTGATTTAGAATTCATATTTGCATTTTTCATAAAGCTTGTAGGTTTCTTTTCATTTTGTTTATTCTTGGGAATTCTTGTAAAACGATCGGCCTTCGCTTTAGGCTTCTTGATCTTATGGCAAATTTTGGAAGGGATTACCAGAGGGCTGATACGCTGGAAATTATTTGATGGGGACACTACTGATACAATTATGGGATTTTTTCCCCTGCAGTCAATGTTCAATCTAGTTAAGGAACCCTTTACTAGGTTAGAAGCCGTACAAACGGTTGCAGATCAGGTTGGCGAACAAATAACCCTGAATTATGGTGTACATTGGTATGAAGTACTAATTGTTTTGGTTTGGACAGTGGTTTTTATATATGGATCATATGCCTTACTTAAAAGAAGGGATTTATAGGATGTGAGTCAAAAGTCAATATTGTTAAATAGGCATACGACCCAGTTATATCCCATTTAACAGTATTATTAGACCCGATACGTCCAAATTTAATTATATTGTACTGTTATTAAGTACGCTATGAAAAGAATTGGGACTTGGGTTTTTTCACCCTTTTTTCCTAAAATACTTCTATTTAAAGCAAGAGGTTTTATTGTCCTTTTGGGTTGTATTCTATGTACAGTTCACACTACCGCTCAACAATGCCCTACAATGACTTCTCCTTTGGATGGGGATATTAATGTACCTGTTGACAATCTAATAAGTTGGACACCAGTGGAAGGGATTATCGGATATCTTATCTCATTGGGAACAACACCAGGAGGAGGAGAAATAATTAATCGTAGATCTTCTGGACTAAATAATTTCTATCAACCAGAAGTCGGATTACCAGAAAACACCACTATTTATGTGACTATTAGCCTATTTTTACCAGATGCTCCTATAAAAACCTGTCCATTAAAAATATTTACCACAGTTAATGTAACAGAACCACCGGAGTGTACAACTTTATCCAGTCCGTTAAATCTTGACACAGAAGTACGTGTAGATACCAATATAAAATGGGAGTATGCCCCAGGCGCAACTAACTATCGCATTTCTATGGGTTCTTTATCCAATAATTATGATATAGTAGATAACCTTGAAACAGGAAACCAACTTTTCTATAAATTACCCGAAGAACTTCCTTTAAACCAAGAAATTTTTGTTAGGATAGTACCTTTCAATGAAAATGGTGACGCTATTGGCTGTAGCGAGGATAGTTTTACCACCGGAGAACCTACTGTAAGTTGTGTTCCTGCTAATTACCCCACCATATCCATTCCGGACAAATTAAGTTTATGTTCAGACCGTTTAAACGCAACTATAGTGGCAACTGATAAAGCTGTTGGATATAGATGGTACAAAATAAATTCAGACGGAATTGAAACCATACTCTCCGAGAGCAGAAGTTTGGAATATAATGAAACAGGCCTGTACAGATTGGAATTATTTAACACAATAAATGAATTTGGCGCAACAATCGAATGTCCTGTTAGTAAGAATTTTGAAGTTATAGCAGCAACCACTCCTGTAATCGATGAAGTAATAACAACTAGGGAGTCTTCGGGTTTAAGAATTGAAATTGTGGTAGTTGAGCAGGGAAATTACGAGTATGCATTGGATAATAATAATTACGATTTTCAGGATAGTCCAATTTTTTTTAATATCAGGCCAGGAGAAAGAACGGTATTTGTTAGGGATAAGGGAGGTTGTGGCATTGCAGAAAGACAAATTGAGAAAGAGTTGTCCGTAAATGATTTTCCAAACTTTTTCACTCCCAATGGTGATGGTACAAATGACTTTTGGCAATTTATTATGCCCCCAGACAGCAATGAAACAAATATTGAGACCATACATGTTTTTGATAGATATGGGAATTTTATTGTTCAACTAGATCCTAAATCCATTGGTTGGAATGGAAATTTTAATGGCACACCAATGCCGGCAAGTGATTATTGGTATAGAGCAATTACTTTTAACCAGAAAGTAGTTTCTGGTCATTTTACATTGAAACGATAGTCTGAACTACGGCTTAACTTTTCTTAGATCTTGGTTAATTGCCATAAAACGAATGTAGAATACAAAGAGTGTTCGTATTTTTAATCCATGAAATTCAAGGTAGTATCAGAATTCAAACCTACGGGAGATCAACCCAATGCCATTAAGGAATTGGTAACTGGATTAGAACATGGCGAAAAGTACCAAACCCTATTAGGTGTTACTGGCTCAGGTAAAACTTTTACAGTAGCCAATGTAATCAAGGAAGTACAAAAACCAACTTTGGTACTGGCCCATAATAAGACTTTGGCGGCCCAACTATATTCAGAATTTAAACAGTTCTTTCCAGAAAATGCCATCGAATATTTTGTCTCCTATTATGATTATTATCAGCCAGAGGCTTATATTCCTACGAGTGGGGTTTATATAGAAAAAGATTTGTCAATTAATGAGGACATCGAAAAACTAAGGCTAAGCGCAACATCATCATTACTTTCCGGTAGAAGGGACGTGCTAGTTGTGGCTTCTGTTTCGTGTTTATATGGAATTGGAAACCCTGTGGAATTTCAAAAGAATGTCATTTCCATTCATAAAGACCAAGTTATTGCACGAACAAAATTTTTACATCAATTAGTACAAAGTCTTTATTCTAGAACTACTGCAGATTTCAGGAATGGAAATTTTAGGGTGAAAGGTGATGTAGTAGATGTTTTCCCAAGTTATGCGGACCATGCTTTTAGAGTTCATTTTTTTGGGGATGAGATTGAGGAAATAGAGGCATTTGATCCTTTTAACAATAACGTTATAGAAGTTTATGATAATTTAAACATATATCCTGCAAACATGTTTGTAACCTCACAAGATGTATTGCAAAATGCCATTCATAACATTCAAGATGATTTGGTAAAACAAATTGATTACTTCAGGGAAATTGGAAAGCCCCTAGAAGCCAAACGACTTGAGGAAAGGACCAATTTTGACCTTGAAATGATACGGGAATTGGGCTACTGTTCTGGAATTGAAAACTATTCTAGATATTTAGATGGTAGGGAACCAGGCACAAGACCCTTTTGTCTTTTAGATTATTTCCCTGATGATTATTTAATGGTAATAGATGAAAGCCATGTAACCATTCCACAAGTTCATGCCATGTATGGTGGTGACCGTTCACGTAAAGAAAATTTGGTGGAATATGGATTTAGGCTACCTGCAGCAATGGATAACAGACCATTGAAGTTTGAAGAATTCGAGGCCTTACAAAATCAAGTAATTTACGTTAGTGCAACCCCTGCAGATTATGAACTAAAACTTAGCCAAGGAGTATTTGTAGAACAGGTCATTAGACCAACAGGATTATTAGACCCTATCATTGAAATTAGACCAAGTTTAAATCAAATTGACGATTTAGTCGAGGAAATTCATCTACGCGTAGAAAAAGATGAAAGAACTTTAGTAACTACGCTTACAAAACGCATGGCAGAAGAATTGGCCAAGTATTTGGATCGCATTAGCGTTAGGTGCAGATATATACATAGTGATGTTGACACTTTGGAACGGGTAGAAATTATGCAAGACCTTAGAAAAGGTATTTTTGATGTGCTCATAGGAGTGAATCTTTTACGGGAAGGTCTAGATCTTCCAGAGGTTTCTTTAGTAGCAATTTTAGATGCGGACAAAGAAGGTTTTTTGCGAAGTAATAGATCGCTTACACAGACCGTTGGCCGAGCTGCAAGAAACCTGAATGGCAAGGCAATTATGTATGCCGATAAGATTACGGATAGCATGCAAAAAACGATTGACGAAACCAATTACAGGAGAGAAAAACAGATTGATTACAACACCAAAAACAACATTGTCCCAAAAGCGTTAAAGAAAAATCTAGACAGTGTTTTTGCCAAAAATTCTGTCTCTACCTATCATTTTGAAAAGGAAGAATTAAGAGCTGCAGAACCCGATTTACAATACCTCACAAAAGAACAAATTGAGAAACTTATACGTGAAAAAAGAAAGGCAATGGAAAAGGCCGCCAAGGAGTTGGATTTTATGCAAGCAGCTAAATTGAGAGATGAAATAAAGTTATTACAAGAGCAAGAACCTTGATTACAATCAGAAAATGATAAATGTATTATGCTTTACAATAAAAACTTTATATAAATTAAATTAATATCCTGAATACAAAACGTTTAAATAACATTTTTAGACATGGCTAAATTTTTCAAACAACTCCTTTTAAAGTGAAAAAATACAAATTAATCCTAATTAATACCTTGCTTATTTTGACTTTTAATAGCAAGGCACAAAGTCTTTCAAAGAAGTATATCACAGAGGCTACAGAAGAAAAATTTGTAGAATCCATTTCGAATTTACAACAATTTTTGAGACTAAAAAATGATGGGAATTATCCTGATCAAATCCTTAGGAACAAACACTGGTGCGATAGTGTTTTTACCCAATTAAATTTCAAGACCACAACAATAGAAACCAATGGTGCTCCCCTACTCTTTGCAGAAAAAATGTACCACAAAAAGGCTAAAAGTATTTTGTTCTATTTACAAATTGATGGTCAGCCGGTAGACACAACCGCATGGCTTCAAGCCAATCCTTTTGAACCCGTTTTAAAAGAAAAAAAAGATGGTGTTTGGCAGTCTATCAGCTTTGAAAATATTCACAAAAAAATAAATCCAGACTGGCGTATTTTTGCACGTTCCGCATCAGACTCAAAGGGACCGGCAATGTCACTCATTTCCGCATTACAAATTCTTCAATCCAAAAAAATAAAACCAGCGTTCAACATTAAAGTGATCATGGATTTTCAAGAAGAATTGGGGTCACCAGATTTACCTAAGGCAGTTTCAATCCATAAGGATTTATTAGCATCTGAAATGCTTTTTATAATGGATGGCACAAGACATATTTCCAATTTACCCACACTAACATACGGAGCACGAGGTATTGCAACTGCCAAGTTAACCATCTATGGACCCAGATATGGTTTACATAGTGGACAGTATGGAAATTTTGCTCCTAATCCTGTTTTTGAAGCCGCTAAACTTATAGCCAGTCTAAAAGATGAATATGGAAAAGTAACCATTCCCCATTTCTATGATGGAGTCTCATTAACAGACGATGACAAAGCAAGATTAAAAAAGATACCTGAAGATATGGACCAAACCTTAAGTAATTTAGGCATTTCCAAAGCGGAACAGGTTGGTGAGACATATCAAGAGGCATTACAGTACCCCTCACTTAATATTAGAGGCATAAAGGCTGCTTGGGTAGATAAAGAAGTTAGAACCATAATACCTTCAGAAGTATTAATAGAAATTGATATGCGATTAGTGCCAGAAACTCCCGGGGAAAGACAAATTGCTTTATTAAAAAAACATATTCAAGATTACGGATATCATCTTGTGGATTCTTTACCAACAAACATAGAAAGAAAAAAATATTCCAAGTTAGCCTCCCTATCCCACAGAATAGGCTCAGAACCGTTTAGAACAGAAATGGACAGTCCAATTGGCAACTTTCTCAATAAGGCAATGTATAAAGTATTTGCAGGACAAGTTGTAAACATGAGGACCACGGGTGGCTCACAGCCTATGGCACCCTTTATAAAGACTTTAAATGTACCCGCAGTATCAATTAGAATTCCAAATCCTGATAATGGTATTCACGGACCTAACGAGAATTTAAGACTGGGCAACCTAAAAGAAGGTATTATAAGTTGTTTGGCCATACTATCCGAGCCCTTGCCGAAATAAAAAAGGCACTTTGATTGCTCAAAGCACCTTTTCCAACTAACCAACTCAACCAACTCTATGAAAATTCAACTCTAATGAATAATCACAAATTCTTTTGTTATGACAATTCAATCAACCTTTTTGGTTTTGGCAAAGCCTCTTCCTTTTTAGGTAAATCAAATTTTAAAATTCCGTTCTCATAACTAGCGCCTATCTTATCTGTATTAACAGTTTCTGGCAATGTAAATGAACGTCTAAATGAAGAATAACCAAATTCCCTTCTGGTATAGTTATCCTCTTTGGTTTCTTTTTCTTGCTTTACCTCAGATGAGATAGTCAATACATTATCGTCTACCTCAATATTAAAATCCTCCTTAGTCCTACCCGGAACCGCAAGCTCCAATTCAAAATTAGAATCACCCTCTTTAATATTTACCTTGGGGTGGGCAACGTTTAAATTTTCCATACCTCCAAACCAATCTGGCTTAAAAATTTCATTCATCAATGAAGGGAAAAGCATGTCATTTCTTTTTACTAAACTCATAACTATATATTTTTTAAGATTAAACTTTGTTACGCTTTTCAAAAAACAAATGATATACCAATCAGTAATTCAGGACATTTTGACATGTAGTGATGATGAAATAATGCCTTTATGGCATTTTTTAAGATGCTTATATTATATTTTTGACATGCAAAAAGTCAAATTTACCTAGCCGACAGATAATAAAGTGAAGTTTCCATAAGATTCCTAAATGGAACTCGATATAATAAAGCACGTATATTAAAAGGCTTAATTAGTTATAATGGGCTTTAAAAATATTTATGATAACCTTTGGAGGTACAAGTCCGTTTGGGTACTTATGCATTATAGACAGAACCTGTTCTATAGCTGAAGGAGGCAAGCCCATGCCCAATCCTATATTATGGAGTTTACTTATTTCAGTAAGATCGGTTTGCCTGTCAATATTCATAAGCAATAATAATCTATGAAATTGAACCAAACGGTCCGCCTGTGATTTAGGAATTACATGTTCAGATTTTGATTTTAACAATGAATCAAAATCCTTTTTACCTATCTCCAATTGTTGTGCAACGTTAAAAAGAAAATCATACTCAGATTGCTTTAAGGTGTTATCCACCTTTGCAAAAGATATCATTTCTGACAGAATACTAAGTTTTTCTTTAAGGCTGTTCATTTATAGGTATTATGCCAATCTTATCTATATATAACTATTTTAATATCAAAATAGTATACAAAACACTTCACTTTATGTTTAAAAAAATATAATAATTCCTTTTTAAACAACTGATTTAAAATAGCTTAAACTATATAGTCCTATCACTGCTCCTATAATTAGTACAGTTGTTAATAACCTAACAAATCTAGGTTCTAGAGTATGTTAGAATTATGTGATACCTTGCATAGAAATATTCAATACATGACGAATAACGATATTTTAAAAAAACTGCGTGTAGCCCTAAAACTACGCGATGAACAAATTGTTGATATCTTAAAATTGGTTGACTTTACTATTTCAAAAAGTGAATTAGGCGCGTTTTTTAGAAAAGAGGATCACCCTAATTATATGGAATGTGGTGATCAGGTCTTACGTAATTTTCTGAATGGCTTGGTTATACATCTTAGAGGTACCAGGGATAATCCAAAAAACCCTGGTGAAGTCCTTATGGGAATAACCAACATCACTAAAAATAGGACTGATAAAAATAGCGGTTTTAAAGCCAAACAAATCAAAAAAGTAGACAAGGCACTCCCCAGTGTAAAATACAAAAACAAAAAAAGATCCTGATTATATATCAGGATCTTTTGCTTTAAACCATTAATTGTCTATTATCCAGCAATACGAACAGGTATAGTATACAATTTTCCTTCTTCAGCGTTTGCTACATCCACCTTAGCATAGTTCAGCTTATTCTTAACAAATCTTTCTAGATTTACAAAATCTGTATCTACAGACAATACTACAATCTCACCCTCCCCATTTAAGGTAAATCTGACTTGTGCCGTAAGATTAACTTCGGCATTTGAAAAGTTGTTATCTGCCAAAATTTTAGAAATTTGAGCACTTAGACTCTTGGTAGGCTTAACATTTTCAATGTCGTTTGCAAAAATACTCCCCGATGCAAATACTAATGCAGCTACAAATACTAAACTTAATTTTCTCATGACTTTTCGTTTTTTTTATCTCCTTTTGTTTGGAGATTGATTAATAATTGATTGATGATGAATTACTAAAAAGACGCCTCAAAAATGAGAATGTTACAACAAAAATTGGTTTTAACATTTTTTTTAGTCAAAATCATACCTGTTTAAACAAAACTCAAAGTCAATACCTAATTACATTTCCATAAGAGCATATCCTCTTTTAAAATATTTCAATTAATTAATTAATACGCATTGAATAAAAACCTATTACATGTTATAATGATTTTCACTGAAGTACTTAAGCAAAATAAATCACATTGAAAAACAAACTAAAATGTATGGAAAAACAACCGAGTTAAAAGGTTCAGACTTGAGTGTGCAAATTCAGCAAACAAAAAAGGCAATGTCTATTAAACATTGCCTTTCTATTTAAAAAGCATAAGAATCTTAAGCCAATACCTCTTTTACCTTATCGGCAGCCTCTTGGAATTGTACCGCAGAATGAACGGCCAATCCTGAATTATCAATTATTTCTTTGGCCATTTCAGCATTTGTTCCCTGTAAACGAACAATTATAGGCACCTTAATTGAATCACCCATATTTTTATATGCATCGACCACACCTTGTGCAACTCGGTCACAACGCACGATACCTCCAAATATATTGATCAAAATAGCCTTTACTTCTGGATCTTTTAATATAATCCTAAAAGCCTCTTCCACCCTTTTGGCATCAGCTGTACCACCAACATCCAAAAAGTTAGCCGGTTCACCACCAGCCATTTTAATTAAATCCATAGTGGCCATTGCCAATCCGGCACCGTTCACCATACAACCAACATTGCCATCCAAATCAACATAATTCAAACCTACCGCCCTAGCTTCTACCTCAATTGGGTTTTCCTCACGTAAATCGCGCATTTCAGCATATTGCTTTCTACGGTATAAGGCGTTATCATCAATAGAAACTTTGGCATCTACAGCCATTATTTTATCATCGGAAGTCTTTAAGACTGGATTGATCTCAAACATGCTTGAATCACTCTCAACATATGCTTTGTACAATGAAGAGACGAATTTTGTCATTTCTTTAAAAGCAGTTCCTGATAAACCAAGGTTAAAGGCAATTTTTCTTGCTTGAAAAGGTAAAAGCCCAGTAGCGGGATCTATTTCTTCAGTAAAAATTAAATGGGGAGTATTTTCTGCAACCTCTTCTATATCCATACCGCCTTCGGTAGAATACATAATCATATTTTTACCAGTACCTCTATTTAATAAAACAGACATATAAAATTCACTTGTCTCACTATCGCCAGGATAATACACATCCTCTGCAACTAAAACTTGATGTACTTTTTTGCCCTCGGCAGAGGTTTGCGGAGTAACAAGGTTCATACCTATGATGCTTCCTGCAATCTCTTCTACTTCTTTAAGATTTTTGGCCAACTTAACACCTCCACCTTTTCCACGACCACCTGCGTGAACTTGTGCCTTAATCACATGCCATCCTGTTCCTGTTTCAGCGGTTAATTGTTTAGCCGCTTCCACAGCTTCCTTTGCATTGTGGGCAACAATTCCTCTTTGGATTCGCACACCAAAACTTGCTAAAATTTCTTTTCCTTGATACTCGTGAAGGTTCATATGTTATGGTCGTTTTATTTGTAGTGCAAAAATAGGAAAGACAATGTAATAATTGAAAATTATCATTGAATAATTGGTAAACGCAAATTAATACGTGCTAATCAAGGCATATTGACATATAACTATACATTTAAATCTTCAAAATCCAAGGGGTCAAAATTTTTAAAATGCCCATTTAGTTTAATAGCCTCCTTGGTTTTTTCTACTACTGTTAGTACAAATAGGGTATCGATCAAGTGTTTTTCTAAGAAAACCAACCTATCCTTTTCTTTTGGTATCTGAAGTAATTCATACTCTTGTTCAAAAGATAACCCTATTTTATGTGCTAGTTTAAAACTATTGAAATTTTTTGGCTTTATTAAAGCAAATGGGATGTCCATCATACTATAGAGCTCCTGTATTTTAGTCAGAACTTTTTCTTTCTGCCCTTCATTTGATATATAATCATATTCCAAAAACTCGACTATTCCACCTGCATATAGCTTATCGCCTATTTGGTTATTAAAGGTCTTAACCTTAAAAACTTGTCGAGCCACACACATGATATCCATTGCACCAGAATCATAAGTTGTTACAACTTCCACTAGCTGAACTTCGGTACCATAAGCTATAGTATTCTTAATATAAACAGGAATACCAAATGTTATGGCTTCTTTTCTACAATCATGAATTAGTTGTTTATATCTAGGTTCAAATATATGTAGCGGCACGGTTTCACCTGGAAAAAAAATAGATTTTAATGGGAACAATGGTAATTTCATAATATTAAAAATAATAGTAAACCTTTCCAGAAACAAGAAATATTTTTAAATTTCAAGTGTTATATTTATCACATTTTGTTGTATTTATTAATATTAAGTGATTTTTTTTGCTGATAGAATACGAGTAACTTAACTTTGCTAAAAAGATAGTAGTATGAAAAATGAAGATTTATTAAACATTGCAAAAATCTATGGTGATCCAGTATATGTTTATGATTCGGAAAAAATTATTTCACAATTCAAAAGACTAACTAATGCATTTAGTTCGGTAAAAAAACTAAAACTAAATTACGCAGCCAAAGCTTTATCCAATATTACCATATTAAGGTTAATGAACAGTCTTGGTAGTGGTTTGGATACAGTCTCAATACAAGAAGTACAGTTAGGACTTTTAGCTGGCTTCAAACCTGAATCTATTATTTTTACACCTAACGGTGTATCTCTAGAAGAAATTGAAGAAGCAGCAAAGCTAGGGGTACGTATTAACATAGATAACCTGTCAATATTAGAGCAATTTGGAAGTAAGCATCCAGACATACCTGTTTGTATTCGAATAAACCCACATGTAATGGCAGGAGGAAACTCCAATATTTCAGTGGGTCACATAGATTCCAAATTTGGGATTAGCATACATCAAATTCCGCATTTACTGCGCATTGTTGAGCTTACGAAGATGAATATTAATGGCATCCATATGCATACCGGTAGTGATATCTTGGATATTGATGTTTTTCTTTATGCGTCGGAAATTCTTTTTGATACTGCCAAAAATTTCAAAAACTTAGATTTTATTGATTTTGGTAGTGGCTTTAAGGTTCCTTATAAAGAAGGTGATATTGAAACCAATATTGAGGAGCTTGGCAAAAAACTAAGTTCAAGGTTCAATGAATTTTGTAAAGAATACGGTAAGGATCTGACTTTGGCTTTTGAGCCAGGTAAATTCTTGGTTAGTGAAGCGGGTTACTTCTTGGCAAAAGTAAACGTGGTTAAACAAACCACTTCTACTGTTTTTGCAAGTGTTGATTCTGGTTTTAACCATTTAATAAGGCCAATGCTCTATGGTGCAACACACAGTATAGAAAACATTTCAAATCCTAAAGGACGCGAGAGGTATTACTCCGTTGTAGGTTACATTTGCGAAACTGATACTTTTGCCAGTAACCGTAGAATAAACGAGATAAAAGAAGGAGATTTACTTTGCTTTAAAAATGCTGGTGCTTATTGCTTTACAATGGCAAGCAACTATAACTCTAGGTATAGACCACCCGAAGTTCTTTGGCATAAGGGTAAGGCTATTTTAATCAGGGAACGTGAAAACTTTGACGACCTAATTAAAAACCAAGTTGATATTAAAGATTTATTTGAAGTGAAAGAAAATGTGAAAGTAAAATAAAGTGATTAAAAAATCGTTAGTTTTGATATAGTTGTTGGACTTATCCCTCAATACAGATATTATGAAAACGATATTTACCATTCCCAATAAGACCCTTTTATATTTATTATTTGCTTTTATCTCTACAGGCACTTATGCCCAAGAAGTTAATTGGCTTAGTTGGGAAGAAGCTGCCGAATTAGCAGCTTCTGATAAAAATCCCAAAAAAGTCTTTATTGACGTTTATACCGATTGGTGTGGCTGGTGTAAAAAAATGGATATAGATACCTTTCAAAACCCTGAAGTTGCGGCATACATGTCTAAGAACTATTACATGGTTAAAATGGATGGAGAAGGAAAGGAACCTATAGAATTTAAAGGGAAAACTTATAAATTTGTACCTACAGGCAGAAAGGGATATCATGAATTTGCCGCAGCGCTAATGCAAGGTAAAATGAGTTATCCAACTACTATTTTTCTTGATGAAAAATTAAATATGCTTTCACCTGTACCTGGGTATCAAAAACCAGAACCCTTTTTAAATATCGCAAGGTATTTTGGAGATGACATTTATAAAGAGAAAGATTGGAAGAGCTATGCAGAACAAAGCAAATAATATTAAAAAAATAAAGTCATAAAAAAGCCCTCCGAAAGAGGGCTTTTTTATGACTTTATTTTAATTTATCTACTATAATTTGGGCTTTCCTTTGTAATGGTCACATCATGAGGATGACTTTCATTGATTCCACTGGCTGTTATTTTTACAAATCGTCCGTTCTCCTTTAAAGTCTCTATATCCTTTGCACCACAATATCCCATACCTGCTCTTAACCCACCTACAAATTGGTGTATACTTTCATAAAGCTCCCCTTTATAAGGAACACGGCCTACAATACCTTCTGGCACCAATTTTTTAATATCATCTTCTACATCTTGGAAATAACGGTCTTTACTTCCTTGTTTCATCGCCTCCACAGAACCCATTCCACGATAGGATTTAAATTTTCTACCTTCATATATAATTGTCTCGCCAGGTGATTCTTTTGTTCCGGCCAACAAAGAACCTAGCATCACCGTGTCAGCACCTGCTGCAATAGCCTTTGGTATATCCCCAGTATAGCGAATTCCACCGTCGGCGATTACGGGAACTCCCGAACCCTTAATTGCGGCAGAAACTTCCAAAACTGCAGAAAACTGTGGAAATCCAACACCGGCAACTACCCGTGTTGTACAAATAGAACCAGGCCCAATACCTACTTTAACCGCATCTGCACCTGCTTCCACTAAATACTTTGCGGCTTCCCCAGTAGCGATATTACCTACGATAACCTCCAATTTTGGGAACTTCTTTTTTACTTCCTTTAGAACGGAAACAACTCCTTTGGTATGACCATGAGCTGTATCAATAACTACAGCATCCACACCAGCATTAACCAAGGCTTCTGCCCTATCAACAGCATCACCAGTTACGCCTAGTGCCGCAGCAACACGTAATCTACCATATTGATCTTTATTCGCAATTGGTTTTTGGGTAAGTTTGGTAATATCCCGAAAAGTGATAAGACCAACTAACTTATTATCCTTGTCCACCACGGGCAATTTTTCAATCTTGTTTTCTTGTAAAATATCCTCAGCTTGCTCCAATGAGGTACCTTCGCTAACTGTTACCAAATTTTCTGAAGTCATCACTTCAGCAATTGGCCTGTCATTGTTTTTTTCAAATCGTAAATCCCTATTGGTCACGATTCCTATTAATTTTCCAGAATCATCAACAATAGGTATTCCACCAATGCTAAATTCCTTCATACTTGCTTTTGCATCACGCACTAAAGAATTTAATGGCAGTGTTACAGGGTCCATGATCATACCACTTTCGGCCCTTTTTACCTTTCTAACCTTAAGCGCTTGCTGCTCAATAGTCATGTTCTTGTGCAAAACACCTATGCCACCTTCACGCGCAATAGCTATAGCCATTCTACTTTCAGTAACCGTGTCCATAGCAGCTGACACTATAGGTACATTAATAGTAATATTTCTAGTAAACTTAGACTGAATATTTACTTCTCTGGGCAGTACTTCGGAAAATGCAGGTACTAAAAGTACGTCATCATAAGTTAGACCTTCTCCGAGAATTTTATTTAGGTGGGCTTCCATCGCAATTAGGGATTTAATTGCGTGCAAATGTAGTGATTTTTATTGGTAAACTAATCTATTGGGTTTTTGTATTAAGGGTAAGTTGTAACAATACCAATAGTACGGATATAGAAAAAGTAAAAGTCATTAAGATACCGGAAAACACTATTACATACTTCATCCAATAAATACCACTCCAAAGCAAATATATTCCACCAAAAGTAAGCAGTACTGAGATAAAGGGTTCAACGGTTAAAAAAAGCTTTAATTTGGTGGACAGGTTGGTAAGCCACACCAATATTCCCAATAAAAAGAAGATAAAAGACATAGACAATACATGCGTATGAACTATAGTTAACATTTCCCTCTCACTTTTCTTAAACTTCATCACCACGGCATCTTCATCTTCCTCATTACCTAAATAATTCTCTTCTATTCCGTCTGGTGAATTAGTACTGCTTTCCGACACAAAGAGTAACCCGGTATAAAAACCGAAAGAAAGTATAACTACAAATGACCCTATAAACACTTTTATAGGACTTGGAAGTTGCTGTAATAGGCCATTTATTTGCATTACAATTGATTCTTATTTTTTAGGATAGTTAGGGACTGTAATAAATTGTCTATTGCATTGGTCATAGACCGTACAGATATGGTAGCACCAGCTATGCCATCTATATTAGTCTCGTAATCAACACGATCACCAATAGTCTTACCCAAAAATTGTTTTAGCCACCGTTTACTGCCAATTTCGCCTCCATATTCCTCACGGTATATCAACACTTTAGAATGTATAATTTTTAATTGTGGATCAAAAACTACCATAAAGTCAAATTTGGCAGTTTTACTAGATGCTTGATCCACAAATACGTACCCTAAAATATCATTGCTTGTATTTATTTTGAAAAAGTTATCTCCTGTTATCCTGATGGGTAACTTTGCAGACACATCTTGATTGGAAACCGCTACTGCTTCCAGTTCAAAAGTTTCAATATCCAATACATTTTGAATTTCTCTTACAACCTTCTTATGAATACTTTTTGAGAGTCCAAAACTGGACAAAAGCAATCCAAGAACAGCAAAAGCAACTACAAATCTTAGAGGTCTCATCATTTTAACAAATGTATTAAATTACATGGGATTGAATTTCATGAAAGAATTGAGGCTTAAAACAGCCTAACCCAAGATTCATTAAAACCAAACACCAATACCAAAATTTAGCCTATCTCTCACATCATTACCGTCCAAAGCATTAGTTCTAAACTGATAATCTCCTTTAAACACAACTCCTGGTGCAACATGATAGGTTAATCCAGTTGTAATATCGGTACGTTCATAAGCTAAATTCTTAACCAAAGAACCATCTGTATCCAAATGGGTATTGTACTTTTCATATCGGGTAAAAGCAAATAATTTTTGTTCTTTGGACGTAGGTAAAAGATTAAATGCACCTTCTATATACCAGCCTTGTAATGCACTACCCAAATCCTTACCCGTTAAATTATTATACGCCTCAGTGTCTGATAATGAGGCATGGATAAACTGTCCTCTAGCCGTAAATCTTTGATAGGCATAACGTGCATCCAAACCTAGCATTGCAATACCAATATTTGCACCATCAATACTCTCAACATCATCAGCAGCCTGTGTTTTTCCAAAATAAGTTGAAAAACCTAGACGTAACCCAGGTATGCCATAATAATCTAACTTAGTTGAAAGTGTAGGACTATCAACAGTAGATTGTATCGCTTTTTGGCGACCGCCCCTTAAACCGTTAGACCCTTTCAGAAAACCAGAAACTCCAGCTGCACCATCTGCTTCCGTAGATTTAAACCCATTGAAAACATACGCTTGATATCCTAAGGAAATATCATTAAACCTTCCTGAAACTCCAATTCCAATTTCCCTCCATGTCGTTGGCACGATGACATTGTCCATTTCCGGCCTTTCCGTACCGTTAAATGTTGTAGGTTCATGAAATTCATTTATTATACCCATAGGCACCAACATTAATCCACCACGGATACTTAGATTATTTCCTAGCGTATAATTTACGAATGCCTGTTCCACATAAATTTCGTTGACATGCTCTAATTCAACTTCAGTTACAAATTGGGTTTTATCGTTAAAGCGGTACCCGAATAACAAGACCATTCTTTGAACATCTAACTCTCCATTATCACCCTCTGGTTGATTATATAACATTTCTGCATAAGCACCTACAGTAACTGCAGAAGCATAGTTCCCAGAAAGTAAACGCTGAGCAGCATTTAATTGGGACTGTGGCACTAGTGTTATGGAGTCTGTTTTTGTTTGGGCCGTAATAATCGTAACAATTAACAGTAGCATTAACGGCAATATGAATCGTTTCATTTTAGATTGTTTTTATTTAGACTTGATATGAACAATTATTTTTTATGGGCCCAAATGTACTACCCAAAAACCAATCACACAAAATTATTTAAATTAAATCTAAATAAAATTTATATTTTTAACTGAACGATTCCAACTGAAAATAATTTGAAAACTAATTTCTTGACAGATATAAATCCCCTTTACATTATTTTTTTTGAACTTGCTTTCGAAGGGAACAAAAAGAATACCGAGAATCTTAAAAAACTGCAAGGTATTAATAGTAGACTCGCGAGCACCACAGGTGACGTTTGCTCCTAGCTCATATGAAATTACCACTTTGTACGATTTAATTGATGGCACCTTATTACAATTAAACCTTAATAGTTATTTAAACGGAGTTTTGGCAGATTATACCTTCTAATGATAAATAGAAAATAATTCAGTTGCCTTATTATATGCTGCCTCAAAAGCCATCCAATTAACACCTGTTTCCGCTTTTTTAGCAGTAAAATAGGACAACATCTTTTCAGTGGGCATATTACCGGTAAGTTCATCCTTAGCCATTGGACAACCACCAAAACCTTGCACCGCACCATCAAATCTAGTACAGCCTGCTTTATAAGCAGCGTCTACCTTTTCATGCCATTTTGAAGGGGTTGTATGTAAGTGTGCACCAAATTCTATTTGAGGATATTTAGGTATTAAATTTGAAAATAAATAACTTATGGTTTCTGGATCTGAAGTACCCACGGTATCGGACAAGGATATTATTTTTGCTCCCATAGCTGCTAATTTCTCTGTCCAATCCCCTACAATTTCAACATCCCAAGGATCTCCATAAGGATTTCCAAAACCCATTGAAATATAAGTTACCACCTCTTTTTCCGCTTTAAGGGCAATTTCAAAAATTTGTTTTAACGTTTCTATGGATTGTTCAATTGTTTTATGCGTATTACGCATTTGAAAATTCTCCGATATAGAAAATGGAAATCCTAAATAATTTATTTCTTCATGCAGTACTGCTTCTTGTGCTCCCCTAACATTGGCAACAATTGCCAGTAATTTACTCTTGGTCCTACTTAGGTCCAACATGGATAATACCTCTGCTGTATTTATCATTTGTGGGATTGCCTTGGGCGATACGAAACTTCCAAAATCTATTGTATCAAACCCGCAACCAAGTAAAGACTGTATATACTTTGCCTTTTGCTCAGCAGGTATAAACGCCTTTATACCCTGCATGGCATCTCTTGGGCATTCTATCAATTTAATTCTTGCATTAGGCATAATGTAAAAATACGAACTCCTACCAAGAGCGGATATAAATTATGTCTCAAATTAATTTTAGCTTATCAATACATAAACAGCCAAGGCTATAAATACAATTAATTGTAACCACTTAAGATATAATCCCACCTTAGAATTTGATTTAAGATAAGTGCCTATTCTACCAGATAAAATAGCGATTGTACCAAATACCATGGAGGACACAATAATAAAGAGCGCACCTAAAACATAAAATTGAATGACATTACTTAAGTTGTCCGAGAATAAAAATCCTGGAAAAAATGCTAAAAAAAAGATAGTGACTTTCGGATTTAAAACGTTCATAATAAATCCCTGCCGATAAAGTTTGAAAAATTTATTTTCCCTTATGGACGTATTTTCCAATACTAAACTGGAACTACTTTTAAAAACCCTAAATGCCAGATATAATAAATATGTGGCACCAAACACCTTTATACCGTTATAAATAGTAGGACTTTGTTTTAACAATGCCGATACACCAAATGCCAATAAGGTAGTATGAACCAAACATCCGGTCATTAAACCGGCTACAATGGCTAATCCATTCTTTTTACCATTAACCATGCTTTGTACAAGAACAAATATATTATCTGGTCCTGGTGATATGGCAAGAACTGCAGTTGCCAAAGAAAACGCCAATACTATGTTATAATCCAATATTTAATTTTATTCCAATTTTTGAAAAATACAAATTATGCTGCTAGCTTTTTAATTTTTAATATCTTGTCCCAAATTAAAAAAACATGAAATTAAAATATATAGTTGTAATGGCCATAATCTCAATGTTAACCTATGGTTTTACCAATAAAAAAAGAGCTGAAAATAATAATAACCAACCTGAACAAATGAACATTATTAAAGATAGTCTTCTACGTCATGTAGTTCTTTTTAAGTTTAAGGATGACACCTCTAAAGAGGATATAAAAAAAGTAGAGGACGCATTTAATGCACTACCTTCTAAAATAAAACAAATAACGGGTTATGAATGGGGAACCAATAATAGTCCAGAAGGTTTGGATAAAGGATTTACCCATTGTTTTTTCCTTACTTTTAAAAGCGAAGCGGACAGAGCTATTTATCTTCCACATCCAGATCATAAGGCTTTTGGTGATGTGTTAGGTCCACACTTGGATGATGTATTAGTACTCGACTATTGGACAAAATAAGTCCTATATTTTAAAATGTTTTCTCTAGTATAGCTTTGTTTATTTTTTTGACCAAGGCGGGCCCTTCATATACAAAACCCGTCCACAGTTGAATGAGGTCTGCCCCTGCTTCTAATTTTTCTAGTGCATCCTCTGCAGAATGTATACCCCCAACTCCTATTATAGGAAAGGCTTTGTTACTATTTTTTGACAAGAAACGAATCACTTCGGTGCTCCTTTCACGCAAAGGCTTTCCGCTTAAACCACCCGCTTGCTCGGTTAATAAATAGTCAGATTTTAAATCCTTTCTGGCAATGGTAGTATTTGTGGCAATAATTCCATCAATCTTAGTATTCTCGACAATATCAATAATATCCATGAGTTGATCGTCAGACAAATCGGGTGCAATTTTCAAAAGGATTGGCTTTCTCTTAATACCCCTTTTGTCAACATATTTTAAGTTCTCCTTCTGAAGTTCTTTCAAAAGGGCAGTTAAAGGTTCTTTATCTTGAAGTTCCCTTAAACCTGGAGTATTGGGGGAACTAACATTTACCACAAAATAATCTACATGATCAAAAAGGGCATCAAAACAAATAAGATAATCCTTAATTGCTTCGTTATTGGGCGTAACTTTATTCTTGCCAATATTCCCCCCTATTAATACTTTATGTTCCTTTCTTAGCTGCTCAACAGCCTCAAATACACCGTTATTGTTGAACCCCATTCTATTAATTATCGCTTTATCGGCCTTGAGCCTAAACAATCGCCTTTTAGGATTTCCATCCTGTGGTTTGGGGGTTAAGGTTCCAATTTCTATAAAACCAAATCCAAATTGTGATAGCTCATTGTACAATAATGCATTTTTATCAAATCCAGCTGCTAAACCCACTGGGTTCTTAAACTTTAGACCAAAAACTTCCTTTTCCAAGCGTTTATCCTCGACTTTAAAAAATGGTCCCATCAAGTTTAAAATCCCAAGTTTTGAAAAAAACTTAATCAAGGAAAAACTTAAATAATGAACTTTTTCAGGGTCGAATAAAAATAAGATTGGTCTAATAAGATATGTATACATTTGATGGAATGGTTAAGGGCAAAAATACAAACTGAACCTGATAAAATAGTTCGATAATATCACAAGAGACAAGAATTTATTAACGTTGTTTACTTGCAGCACTATCCAAATACACTTTAGGTACAATAACAAAAGGGGAACGGGAGGCCTCTTTACATAATGATAAGTATAACTCGTATTGTTTTTCATTAAAAAGCGACAGTACCTTTTTATCTATCATGGCCTGTACGAGTTGCATGCTATCCATAATGTTTTTGTATTTCCCAGCTAATTGCATTAACTCTTCTGAATTGCTTTGTGGATGTCTTCTTTTAATGTTTTCCAATTGATTGTTCAACAATTCATTTCTGTATTTTAATTCACCCCCAAAATTGGCAAGGTTTTCCTGTTGAAATTTATTCATCTGGAAAACTTCAATTAAAGTATCATCATCAGTAATGCCAACGCCCAGTATACAATCTGCTTGGGCTTTCACATTTAAGAAGCTCATAATCAAAACAACTTGGACCAGATAAAACAAACAACGCAGAATCATATATTACAATCTTAGAACGGCTACGAAAATACGATTTATAAGCCTATTTTTGATTAAAAACCGAATACATGCAGGACTTGATAACTAGATTTATAAGTTACGTTACCATTGACACACAAAGCGATCCAGCTTCTGAGACCACTCCTAGTACTAAAAAACAGTGGGATTTGGCCAACATACTTGTTTCCGAACTTAAAGCAATGGGAATGCAAGATGTTACCATTGACGACAATGCTTACATTATGGCAACTTTACCAAGCAATACCGTTAAAGAAGTACCGACCATTGGTTTTATTGCACATTTTGATACTACTCCAGATTTTTCAGGAACCAATGTAAAGCCGCAAATCATTTCTAATTACGATGGAAAGGATATCACATTGAACAAGGAGCAAAACCTGATATTATCTCCATCCTATTTTGATGATTTGTTGCAATATAAAGGGCAGACAATAATCACGACCGACGGTACAACCCTATTAGGAGCAGATGACAAGGCGGGTATAGCAGAGATTATGACCGCTATGGAATATTTATTAAACCATCCAGAAATAGAACATGGTACCATAAAAGTAGGATTTACGCCTGATGAAGAGATTGGTAGAGGGGCCCATAAATTTGATGTGAAAAAATTTGGAGCTGATTGGGCCTATACTATGGACGGCAGTCAAATTGGCGAATTGGAATATGAAAATTTTAATGCTGCGGGAGCTACCATAAAAATTACTGGAAAAAGTGTCCATCCTGGATATGCCAAAGGAAAAATGGTAAATGCCATTCTAATTGCCAATAAGATTATAGCAGCACTACCTGACAATGAAATACCTGAAAAAACATCGGGCAGGGAAGGTTTTTACCATATTGGAAATATACAAGGCAATGTAGAAACAGTAACGCTAGACTTGATTATTAGAGACCATGATAAGTCAGCTTTTGAGGAAAGAAAACAGGTAATACAATCCATTATAGACCAATTAAACAGAAGCTATGGCAACTGCATTGCGCTAAGCCTAAAAGACCAATATTACAATATGCGTGAAAAGGTAGAACCCGTTTACCACATTGTTGAAATTGCTGAAAATGCCATGAAAGCCATTGGGATAACCCCAATCATAAAACCTATACGAGGTGGTACAGATGGTTCACAGCTAAGCTTTATGGGACTTCCTTGTCCCAACATTTTTGCTGGTGGCCACAACTTTCATGGTAAATATGAATATGTGCCTGTGGATAGTATGCAAAAGGCCGTTGAAGTTATTGTGAAAATTTGCGAACTTACAGCAAACAGATAAGTATGAAAAAAAAAGAAACCGAATCAAAAAACGGGAGAACTAGTAAAAATTTTTAACGAATACAGAAAGAACGCCAACTTTTTAAACCAAATCGGCCATGACACCTACCATATTAGTAAAACGAAAAATGGCTACACTGTAAACATAAACAGGGAACGCGGAAATAATGAAACCCATACATTCACAACAAAAAACGAAGCACAGGCCTTTGTGAAATCATTAAAATAATACTGTTTTACCAATTGCTGAGGCATATGAATTTCCTACGCGTAACTTAAAATAGAAAAATCAGAAAAAAGAAGCGTCTTATACTGAATACTTTATATTCAAAAGGCCATTGAAAGTATTAGGGAAATAGCACTAAAAACATTGCTTTAGCGAACAATTAAATGGAACTTTCCAACGTATACATACAATCAATAAAAAAATGTATTGGCTGTATGCAAACATAAGGAACACTTTAGTATTTGTTTTTTTAACGGTTTTTTTGAGTGACCAAAAAAATGTATTGGAAAATGCACACGTAGGTAAGACCCAAGCCATCAGACATAAGAAATTTAAATTAATTGATAATATTGATTTAAAAACTGTTTTAAATTATTTTACTGAGGCTATTCAAAACTAAAAAAAGGTTTGCAGCTTATTCCTAAAAACAAATTCAAACCCAGTAGTAGTAACCGTATATTTAGAAGAAGCATTAAGGGAAAATATGAGCTTAAAAGATGCCTTTTTTTCGCTACCCCTTTTAATCAAAAAGAATATGCTTAATCTTTAACACAAACCAAACAGGACAAAACCAAAATAAGTAGGTTCAATAAAATAAAACCTAAGATTTTGTCCGGTAAGGGTTTAAATGATATATGATATATAAGTGTACTATTAAATATTATAAAATCGGCAATTGCCAACCATTTTGATAATTAGCCTTTAAATGTATATTAGCTTCTTCATTCTTAAACTGTCCAGAAGTATTATCCCAATAAATTCTATTGCCCGTTTTAAAGGCAACATTCCCCATGTGGGAAACCAAAGCGGCATCGTACCCAACTTTTATTGGGGCGGTAAGCTGGGAATTATCCCTTGACTTTACGGCATCCATAAAATTTTTGGTATGAAGATCCAAACCACTTTGACCACCATTATCAAATGCCATACCCTCCATTTTAGGTATTCCTTCTTTACCCCAACCTTGAAATTCCTTTTCCGGGATTACTTCCCACCCTTGCCTATCTAGCACTAATGTCCCATTATTACCTATAAAAGCAATGCCATGGTTTCTGCCATAGTTACCACCATCTATGCCGGTTGCATGTTCCCAAAGTATTGAGAAGCCGTCATATTCAAAAACTGTCTGTAATGTATCGGGTGTTTCCGAAGCGTCATCAGGATATGCAAATTTACCACCCAATGCCATCACAGATTTTGGTGTACCAGCTTTCATACCATACAATGCATAATCAATCAAATGCACTCCCCAATCCGTCATTAAACCACCGGCATAATCCCAAAACCATCTGAAGTTGAAATGAAATCTATTGGGATTAAATGCTCTTTTCTGAGCAGGTCCCAACCACATATCATAGTCTACACCATCAGGAACAGGGCCATCCGATACTATAGGCACAGGTTTCATCCAACCTTGATATGCCCAAGCTTTTGCCAAACGTATTTCTCCCAATTTACCGGAATGCACAAAATTAATGGCATCCACAAAATGTGGTTGACTTCGTTGCCATTGCCCTATTTGCACCATCCGGTCGCTTGCACCTACATAATCCAGCATTATATTGGCCTCTTGTACTGAATTTGCTATGGGCTTTTCACAATACACATCTTTACCAGCCTGTAAAGCGTCCGTAAACTGTAAACAATGCCAATGATCTGGTGTACCAATAATCGCAATGTCAATATCTTTGTTTTCTAATAGTTTACGATAATCCTTGTACCATTTGGGCTTTTTAATTCCCGCCTTATCCAAATCAGCTGTTCTCTTCCTTAAAACAGATTCATCAACATCACATAAGGCAATAACATTAATATCGCTCATTTTAAGAAAAGAGGAAAGGTCCGAAAACCCCATCCCATTGCATCCTATGAGCCCCACGTTAATTGTGTCATTTGGGCCAACTTTTTTACGCATAATTGCCAACAACTCCATCGGCAACAAGAATGAAGCTCCAGTTATTGCTAACCCCGCGGTACTTTTTTGAATAAATTTTCTTCTATTATAAGGCATTGGTAAATAGTTTTATGGAATTGAAGATACCAAATAAGTGGGTAAAAAAAAAGCACCGATGTTAAACATCGGTGCTTAAATTTATTAAGAGAAAAAAGATTATTTTTTCTCAGGAGCTGTTAATTTTTTACTCATTTCCATAGAAATGGCAGATCTATCAAATTTTAGTTTTCCGGCCATGGTTTCCAAAATGCAAGAAGAATCCTTATCATTTAAATCTACAACCTTACCATGCAGACCACTTTTGGTTATTACACGATCTCCACGTTTTAATTCTGCTGAAAATTTCTTCTCATCTTTTTGTCTTTTCATTTGTGGTCTGATCATAAAGAAATATGCCACCACAAATATTAAGATCATCGGCAGAAACTGCCCTATATCACCCATGTTTTGGTATGTATTAAATTATTATTTAACAGGTCCTAATGGAGCTGCTCCTTTTGGATTTACAAAAGCCTTAATTCTTAAAGTCTCAGAGCCTTTCTCAGTATTTGCCGTAACCGTAATGGTTTTTGTAACTTGATTTTGACCAGAACCATTAAACTTTACGATAAGTTCGCTGGTTTCTCCTGGTGCAATTGGTTCCTTTGGAGGGTTTGGCACTGTACAACCACAACTACTTTTAGCATCTGTTATTATTAAAGGTGCATTACCTGTATTTGTAAATTTAAATGCGGTTTCCTGTGGTGTTCCTTGCTCAATTGTTCCAAAATCATGCTCTGCCTTTTCAAAAGACATTACTGGAACAGCTTTTGCCGCTTCATCCCTTACTGCAGCTTCTGCTACATTATCAGTCTTTATTTTACTTGATGCGTTTTCTTTACATGAGGTAAAAGCGAACATTGCCACCATACCAACAATACAAATTCCTTTTTTCATTATAACTTGATTTTTATATTTAAACGTAAAATTAGAAAATATTTTTATAACAGACCCCTACCTATTTTATTAAGCTTACCTTCTGCCTTATATTCCTTTGCAAGTTTATCTAAAATACCATTGATAAAGATGCTACTTTTTGGTGTGGAGTATTCTTTTGCAATTTCTAGATATTCATTTATGGTAACCCGTTCTGGGATTGATGGAAAATTAAGTAGTTCGCAAATTGCCATTTTTAAGAGTATAGCATCTACATCTGCAATACGATCCTTATCCCAATTAGGCGTCTTACCTTCTATTTCCTTTTCAAGAGTTTCGTTCTTTAATAAAGTCTTGGTCAATAATTGGTTGGCAAAATCCAAATCTTCACTATCCTTTATCAATCTTGGCAAAAAATAAGATGCCTCATGGTTAGGCTTCGCCTTTTTAAATAGTTTAACCAAGAAAGTATTCACAATGGGAATATCATCTATCCAAGTTAACTTATCATCCTCAAAGTAATCATATATTTTATCGTTAGGAGCTATAATATCTTTAAACACTGCAATGATAAATTCTTTGTCTTGGGTATAATCACTTTTCTCACTCGACATGTATTCCTTGTAAATATCGCTATCTATAATATTCTTATAGATCAACTTTACATACTCCTCGTTCATATACCAATTGTCCAATTTTCTATTGGAAAGTTCTTCCTTAAGCAAATGGTTCTGTTGTAATTGAAGTAAAAGTCGATTCGTTGCAAATTTTTCGCTATTCGGAAAATCTTGCTTGGAATTGTTTAAATATGTTTTTGAGGAGAGAATTACCTGCTCAGCAGCCTTTTTCTGTAATTCCACAAAGAAACTCAACCATAAAAGATATAAGGTATACGTATTGTCAATACTTACTCTTAAAAATTTTTCCTGCTTTTGCAGCGAGTCATCCTTGGATTGGATCAGGGCATAAATGCATTGCATTACTTTTACCCTAATATGCCTTCTTGTGAGCATGTTAAAGAACTTTTGTTTTATGATTGATTTTAAAGAGCACAAAAGTAAGCAACCTTTCAAAGCACCACAATAGCAATTGCAATTATCTTAGGTAATTTATAACATTTGATTCATCGTCAAAAACCTATCTTTGGCAAATCTTTTAATAAAATCAGCCCTTTTGAAGATTAGAAATGAAGGAACTTAGGCATCTAAACAAATATTTTAAAAAATACTGGGGTAAACTTCTGTTAGGAATTATAATTACCATTATTGCTAGACTTTTTCAATTGGTGATGCCTACATATGTTAACCAATCTATTACCGTTGTTCAGCAATTTCTAGATTCAGAACTTACAAAAGGCAATGCACAATCCTTATTATTAGAATATATATTGATTATAGTTGGGGCCGCACTTTTATCTGGCTTCTTTACCTTTTTAATGCGCCAAACCATAATTAACATCTCTAGATACATTGAATATGATTTGAAGAACGAGATTTTTGACCATTATCAAATCTTAAGCTTAAACTTTTATAAAAAAAACAGAACAGGCGATTTAATGAACCGCATAAGTGAAGATGTAAATCAAGTCAGATCATATGCAGGCCCCGCCATAATGTATGGTATTCAGACATTGACACTTTTTGCTTGTTTAGTACCCTTAATGTTTATTAAAGCACCAACACTTGCGGCGTATACACTACTGCCCTTGCCCATTCTTTCCGTTTTAATTTATAAAATAAGTAATGTCATACACAAAAGAAGTACCATTGTTCAAGAATATCTCTCTTCATTATCAACCTTTACACAAGAAGTTTTTTCTGGGGTATCTGTAATTAAAGCATATGCATTAGAACCACAAACCAATACAGAATTGCAGGAATTGACAAATGATGGCAAAAACAAAAGTATGAGCTTGGCAAAAGTAAATGCTTGGTTTTTTCCGCTAATGATCTTACTTATTGGCATTAGTAATATTCTTGTGATATATATAGGCGGCATGCAATATATTAATGGTGAAATTGGAGTTGGTCTTATTGCAGAGTTCATTCTTTATGTGAACATGTTAACATGGCCAGTGGCAATCGTAGGTTGGCTAACCTCTATTGTTCAAACAGCCGAAGCCAGTCAAAAAAGAATAAATGAGTTTTTAAATCAACAATCAGAACTTAGCAATACAAATGCCAAACACCATAAAATTAACGGTAAAATTGAGTTTAGAAATGTTTCCTTTACTTATGAGGACACAGAGATAAATGCGATAAAAAACCTTTCATTCGTTATAGAACCGGGCCAAACAATTGCAATTATTGGCAAAACTGGCTCTGGAAAGTCTACAGTTTTAGATTTAGTGGCTAGACTTTATGATGTTACTTCCGGAGAAATATTGATAGATGATATTCCTATTGATGAGATAGATTTGATGGATTTAAGAAGTGCCATTGGGGCTGTACCGCAAGATGCATTTCTATTTTCGGACAGCATTAAGAACAATATAAAATTTGGCAAGTATAATGCCACTGATGAGGAAATAATCCAAGTTGCAAAAGAAGCTGTTGTCCATGAGAATATTATGGGGTTTAGCAAACAATATGATACAGTTTTAGGAGAAAGGGGAATTACCTTAAGTGGTGGTCAAAAACAAAGGGTCTCTATTGCCAGGGCTTTAATGAAAGATCCAAAAATTTATCTTTTTGATGATTGTTTGTCTGCCGTTGATACCGAAACGGAAGAAGAAATTCTGAAAAACTTAAAATCCGCGTCCCAAAATAAAACTACTTTACTAGTTAGCCATAGGGTCTCCTCTGCAAAAAATGTGGATAAAATATTGATTTTAGAGGACGGAAAGTTAATTCAAGAAGGGACACATGAAATGTTAAATTCAACCGAAGGCTATTACCAAGAACTGTATAGGAATCAGCTTACAGACAAAGAAAACTAGAAAATTGTTGTCGGATACCATTTTTTTTTCCATTTTTGGTAGACTAACCATATATTTTAACGATAGGAAATGAGCGAAAGAGATTTAATGGATCAGGAAGAAATTCACTCCAAAGTATTGCGAGCAGGAAGAAGAACTTACTTTTTTGATGTAAGAAGCACAAAGGCGGGTGACTATTATTTAACCATCACTGAAAGCAAAAAATTCACTCATGATGATGGGTCATTTCATTACAAAAAACACAAAATTTATCTATATAAAGAAGATTTTGATGCCTTTAAGGAAAATGTAGAAGAAATGATGGATTTCATAATTAATGAAAAAGGTGAAGAGGTTATATCCGAAAGACATCAAAAAGATTTCAAAAAAGAGGAGAGTGAAACAAGCATATTGGATGAGGAAACTACAACTGGGAGTTTTACCGATGTAAATTTTGAGGATATTTAAGCCTTAATACTCTTAAATATATGATAACGGCTCTTGTAATTAAGGGCCGTTTTTTATTTTTATAAACAACTAATTCAAACTTTATATGAGAAAATTATTACTACTCACCATTTTTTGTGTACACCTCACATCCTTGGCCCAAGATAAATGGGACCTAAGTTATTTTTTACCAGATGGTGTAACATACGATAGTAACATACCTACCCCTAAAGATATTATTGGACATGAAGTTGGGGAATGGCATGTTACCCATGACAAGCTTATGTTCTATATGAAAACATTAGCGGAAAAAAGTGACCGTATAACCATCGAGAACAGAGGAGAAACTTTTGAGGGCAGACCTATTTTGTTGCTTACGGTTACCTCTCCTAAAAACCATCAAAAAATAGAGCAAATTAGGGAAGAGCATATCGCATTAACCGAAAATGGAACCGATTTGGATACTTCCAATATGCCAATAATAGTATACCAAGGTTTTTCCATTCATGGTAATGAGCCCAGTGGTGCCAATGCCGGTTTGGCATATGCCTATTACTTGGCAGCTGCACAAGGTCCAGAGATAGAGGAAATATTGGATAAAATGGTAATCTTAATGGACCCTTCCTTTAATCCCGATGGCTTGCAACGATTTGCTTATTGGGCCAATACAAATAAAAGTATTAATCTAGTTTCAGATAATAACGAACGTGAGTATCATGAAGTTTGGCCAGGTGGTAGAACCAATCATTATTGGTTTGATATGAACCGTGATTGGTTACCTGTTCAGCTCCCCGAAAGTAGGGCCAGAATTGCAAGTTTTCACAAATGGCTCCCTAATATTTTAACCGACCATCATGAAATGGGAACCAACTCCACATTCTTTTTTCAACCAGGGGAACCTACTAGGGTACACCCTTTAACACCTAAAATCAACCAAGAACTAACTGAAGAAATAGGTACTTATCATGCTAAGGCATTGGACAAAATAGGTTCATTGTATTATTCAGAAGAAGGGTATGATGATTATTATTATGGCAAAGGTTCAACTTTTCCTGATGTGAATGGTAGTATTGGAATCCTTTTTGAGCAAGCAAGCTCTAGAGGACATATACAAGAAAGTGAAAACGGTTTACTTACATTCCCCTTTACTGTGCGCAATCAATTTACAACTGCCCTTTCAACCATAGTAGCGGCAAAAAATATGCGAGAGAAAATTTTGAATTATCAACGTACGTTTTACCAAGACGTAAAAACCGAGGCTAGCAAAAGTAAAACAAAAGGAATAGTTTTTGGCGATAGCAAAGATGGTGCGAAAGCTTGGCACTTGGCAGAGATTTTAAAGCGACACCAAATTAAGGTTCATGATCTTAACAATGATGCTTCCATTAATGGCAAATCATACAAGAAAGGAAAAAGTTATGTAGTTCCTATGGACCAGAAGAACCCCAGATTAATTAAGGCAATGTTTGAAAAAAGAACAACGTTTACCGATAGCCTGTTCTACGATATCTCTGCCTGGACATTTCCTTTAGCTTTTAATGTTGATTATACAGAGGTGAATTCATTATCAAATGCTGGTGAACTGATTACTACGTTAACACCTATTTCCGGATCTGTTTCTGGACAAAGCAATTATGCCTATTTATTTGAATGGAATGAATATTACACCCCAAAGGCACTTAATTCCATTATGGAAAAAGGACTAAGGGCCAAAGTTGCCAAATCGCCATTTACCTTAGAAGGCAAGACCTATGATTATGGTACTATTATGATACCTGTTCAAAACCAAGAGCTAAGTCCAGCAGAATTATATGGGTTTATGGAGAAAATTGCAAAAGAAAGTATGTTGAAAATAACTTCTGTAGGCACTGGCCTTACTAAAGGTATAGATTTGGGAAGTAATGATTTTGACCCAGTAAAGAAGCAAAAAGTTGCCATAATAGTGGGTGATGGAATCCGCTCATATGATGCTGGTGAGATATGGCATTTGTTTGATACCCGTTACAATATGCAGTTAAGCAAAATTGACCTTGCCTACCTAAACACTGTTGATTTAAGCAAGTATACAGATATTATTTTACCGAGTTCAAATGGTAATGCTATTGACAAAAGCAGTACTAGCAATTTAAAAGAATGGGTAAAAAATGGCGGCACTTTAATTGGCTATAGGAATGTAGCAGAATGGTTTGCCAAAAATGAATTCATGAAATTAAAATTCAAGAAAGACACCCTAGTGGCCAAAAACATATCATTTGACCAGAAACGGGATTTTAATGGTGCCCAAGTTACGGGAGGCGCCATATTTGAATCCATATTGGACAGGTCGCATCCAATAAATTATGGATACAAAAACAGCGATCTAGCACTATTTCGCAATACAAACGTTTACATAGAGCCAGATAAGGACAGTTATAATAATCCTATCCAATATACAGCAAACCCATTGTTGAGCGGTTATATATCAGAAGAAAATTTAGAATTGATCAAGAATACCGTTCCATTTCAAGTGCAACGAATGGGAAAAGGAAGGGTTGTTGCATTTACCGACAACACCAACTTTAGGGCATTTTGGTATGGTACCAACAAGTTATTAATGAACGCTATTTTCTTTGGTGAGATGATGTAAAGACTAAAACGGTCAGGCTCTATTAATGTAATGCAGCCTGACCATATTTTACAAAAAGCCAATTGAACACAAAAATGCCCAATACCATAAGTATAGCTATATTTATATTTACTAATAGCCCTATTGAAATTAGCAGGATACTATAATACCCTATAAAACCAATAAATGCAGTTACAAAACGAAATGTGCCTAAAAATTCAGCTTCCAAAACTTTTGGTTTAATAAAGCTTCTCCAAATTAGTATTATAGGAAAATTAAGTGTCGTAAAAAATGGATAAAAAATAGAACTGCTTTTCTTCTTAAATTCTTGGTTTTCACCTAAATTTTCACTTCCCAAAAATTCACTTATTAGTTCATTTGTTTCCTTCGGATTTAGGAAATCAACGTTGTTATTCATTAAGAAATCAATGATTTTATCATAGTTTTCCTCCAAGGGGACATGGGTAGTAAGTTCTTGTAAACATTTAGAAACTTCATGTTTAATTTCGATCGTGATATTGAGCCGGTCGACTTGCCCTAAAAATGCTTGTAATGCTATAGGTCTACCATAGTACACCGCTACCTCATCAGGAAAACCGGTAGCGTGCTTATAGTTTAAGCCAACCGGCACAATTTGCACATCCAATGCGGGATCTAACTCCAAGGCCCTGAATAAAACACGTGTAAAACCTTTACTTAAGTTACGAACCCTTCTTTTTAGATTATGGTTGGCCTCTGGAAACATGACAATGGCCTCACCATTGTTCAAAGCCTTTGCACAACTGTTAAAAATAGCATCATTTTTAGCTAATGTTGCCCTACCATCCCTAATCCGATAGATAGGTATCATTCTAAAAAAACTAAAAATACGATTTAACCAAGGGTTTCCAAATACATCGGAACGAGCAAGAAAATAAGGCTTTCTCTTACAGTCCGTGGCAATTAGGAGCACGTCCAACAAGGCACTTTGATGATTAGGCAAAAATAGGACAGGTTTGTTTGTTGGTACATTGTCCAATCCTACTACACGTATATTTTTATGATAAACATGTAGTCCATACCTCATAATTAATTTAATACTATTATATATGAAATTTTTCAAGCCAACTCTTTATTTATTAGTGGTCTATACCCCCAATAACTGGCCAATAACAAACCAGAAATGATATGCCATACTCCCCAAAAGGCTGCTAAAAGAGCCATACCACCTAAACCATCAAAAAAAGTAAAAATCAATAATAAACCCAAACCAGAATTCTGAATTCCAGTTTCAATGGTAATAGATTTTACATCCTTTTTAGCTAAAACAAACAGTTTGGATATAGAAAAACCAGTAAAAAAGGCCAATATATTATGTATTACCACAATCCAAAAAACATAAAAAATATATTCCATAAATATTTCCTTGTTATTATAAAGTGCTATAAAAACCAATGCTATAAAAAATAGCAGTGAAACAATCTTCAAGACTTTTGCCAGTTTTATGGCCAAATTGGGTTTCCAATAATTAATGAACATACCCAGTACCAAGGGCAAGCCTAACAGTAACGATACTAGTTTTACCATTTCAAAAGGAGATACCGCAACGGTTTCTAAAACTGAAGATGTTGGTCCATAAAGAGAGCCCCAAAACTGAAAATTCAATGGCGTCATAACAACCGCCAATAAAGTAGCTATACCTGTTAAGGAGACCGATAAAGCAGAATTACCCCCTCCTAGATGTGTTATAAAATTAGATATATTACCTCCAGGACAGGCAGCTACCATAAACATGCCCATGGCTATACTTGGATATGGATCAATAAAATAAACCAACATGTAAGTTAAGGCAGGCAGTAATACAAACTGACTTAACACACCAACCAAAATTGCTTTGGGCTTAGACCAAAGCATTTTAAAATCCCTAATTGAGATATCTAAAGCTACACCGAACATTACAAACGCCAGTACAACATTCATGGTCCATAATGCCTCGGTATCAAAATTAATCTGTACGCTATCTAAAGAAGTGGATATCAATACTAAATATTTTCTGGGATGTCTTTAATGACATGAACCGTAAAATCCAAGATATTCAAATTTTATTTAGCATACAAAGGAAACTTAGTAGTTAATGGGCATCCTAAAAAACACCACTATTCCGCTTCCTTTATTTATGTAAAATAATGGAAGTCTTATTTTATTTTAACTTTGTGATAAAGATATTCTTACCATGGCAAGAACCGAAAGTAATATGCTGGCCCTAGGGACCATTGCACCAGATTTTAAGCTATATGACACAGTTACAGATAAAAATTTATGTTTATCCGAAATAAAGGGAAAACAAGGAACTGTTATAATGTTTATTTGCAATCACTGTCCTTTTGTAGTTCATGTAAACCCAAAAATTACTGAGCTTGCTAAAACATATCAGGCAAAAGGAATAGAGTTTATTGCTATTTCCAGTAATGATATTATTAAATATCCTCAGGATGCACCAGATTTAATGAAGAAAAAAGCTGCCGAAGAAGGATATACCTTTCCTTATTTATTTGATGACACCCAAGAAGTGGCAAAAGCGTATGATGCTGCGTGTACACCAGACTTCTATTTATTCAATGCTGACTTGAAATTAATTTATAGGGGGCAATTGGATGATTCCAGACCAGGAAATGGATTGCCTTTAACGGGAAAGGATTTAATAAATGCTTTAGAAGACCTATTAAATGGCAATGAAATAACAGCCTTACAAAAACCAAGTATTGGCTGCAACATTAAATGGAAACAATCATCCTAAAACTCCCATTTTCATGTTCAAATGGGGTTTATAACCATCCCTCTCTTTTGGCCAAATTAAAAATATGCGCATAATGATGGTTGCTATGCCAAGCATATTTTCCAATATTTTCTGCGACAGATACTTGCACATTACCTTCTGGATGTAAATAATATCTATTCAAATCATCTTGCGTTAGTCCTTTTAATAAAAAAACCAATTTGGCATGTAAAGCACTTAGGTATGTGAGAGAAAGTTGAATTGGGGCCGTTTTTGCATCGCTAAGTTTACTCCAGTCTTTTTCTTCATAAGCCTTAATTACGGGTTGCTTTTCTGTTAAGGCCCATTTAAAGCGAGTATAGCTATGATGATGGCTATCCGCTATGTGATGTATCAACTGTCTAATGGTCCATCCCTCTGGCCTATAAGGTGTTTCCAACTGATCTTCTGTGAAATTTCCAACAAGTAAAGTTAGTCTTTGCGGTAATGTTTCCAAGACCTCTATCCAGATTGATATCATTTCATCGGTAATACTTTCCGGAACTTTAAAATGACCAATAGGGTAACGTAATTTTTCTAAATCATCCATAACTCAAAAATAAAAAACTTTAATAGACTTTTAACCTTAAACTATCATAGCTTTTTTATTAATCTACTAAATTTGTAGGATAAAAATTTAATATAAATAGAATGGCAACAATACGACTAGGAGACAAGGCACCGGATTTTACTGCAAATAGCTCAATGGGCATCATAAACCTTTATGATTATTTAGGTGATGGTTGGGGTATTCTATTTTCACATCCAGCTGATTTCACCCCTGTTTGTACCACTGAGTTGGGGACAGCAGCTAAATTTAAGGGGGAATTTGACAAACGAAATGTAAAAATGCTGGCATTGAGCGTTGATGGCGTAGAATCACATGCTGAATGGATCAAAGATATTAATGAGGTGCAGGAAACCACTGTGAATTTTCCAATTATCGCTGATGAGGACAAAAAAGTATCTAAACTTTATGATATGATACACCCAAATGCGGATAACAATTTAACCGTGAGGTCTGTCTTCATTATTGCCCCAGACAAAACTGTAAAGTTAATTTTGACCTACCCTGCTTCTACGGGACGCAATTTCTATGAACTTTTAAGGGTTGTTGATTCTTTACAACTAACAGCATACCATAAAGTAGCTACGCCAGCTAACTGGGAGAGTGGAAAAGATGTAGTGGTTAGCCCTGCGATACCAACTAATGAAGCCAAACAAATTTTCAGTAAAGGCATTAATGAAATCAAGCCTTATTTAAGAATGACACCAGACCCAACAACAAAGGATTAAATAATTAGCATTTAGAAGATTAAATAGTATACTTAACCTTAATATAACTTTCTAAATATCTATTGATTAAATATTTAAATACTATCTTTGCACTTTAATTAATATATAATTTTTTTATTATGAGTAAAGGAACAGTAAAATTCTTCAATGATTCCAAAGGTTACGGATTTATCACTGAAGATGGTTCAAACGAAGATCATTTTGTACACATTTCTGGCTTAATCGATGAAGTTCGAGAAGGTGATGTTGTGGAATTTGAACTACAACAAGGTAAAAAAGGATTAAACGCCGTTAATGTGAAAGTTGTTGACTAGGTAACGATTTAACTTTTTTATAGTTTAAAGCCCGAACTTTGTTCGGGCTTTTTTATAATTTTCCTTTACAAGAATTAAAGTAAAAAAAATTGTTTAAGATTTACGCAACCATTTCCAAACTCTTGAATCTTTAGCTTAAACCTATTACTTAAGTTTCCCCAAAACTAAATCTGATTTATTCTATGACCACTTTTTTTGGAGTACTTATTTTATTGATTTTTATAAACATTGCCATGTTACTGGCAAGTATGGTTTCTAAAAACAAATAAACCCAACCTAGTTCAGTAGGGTTTTATTTTCCATAATTGTTGTATATGTAGTAAACACTATATACAACTACACCATGAAATTATTCTTACTTATTATTTTAATTTTGATTCTGTTCAACCTAATAATGTTGATTTCCAGTGTCATAAAAAATAAATAAAAGGCCTAAGCATTTAACTGCTTAGGCCTTTTATTTATTTTTTATGAATTAGCTTTCTAGCCAACATTCATTAGTTCCACATCAAATATCAATGTGGCGTTTGGAGGAATAACTCCACCTGCACCTGCACTACCATAAGCCAAATCTGATGGTATTACAAAACGGGCTTTATCACCAACCTTCAAAAGTCCTATACCTTCATCCCATCCTGGTATTACTTGTCCAATACCCAATTCAAAATCTATCGGGGAATTTCTCTTATAGGAAGAATCAAATACTTGTCCGTTAAGCAAGGAACCTTCATAATGCACAGAAACATTCTTACCTGCCTCTGCCTTTGCGCCAGTTCCTTTCTGTATCATTTTATATCTTAAACCCGAAGGAGTAGATTCAAAGCCAGCGGCCACTTTATCCAATTCTGCCTCCTGCTTTGCCTTTTCCGCTGCTAAACGTGCGGCTCCAGATGCATTAAAATCTTCAAACGCCCTTACGGCATCCCAATTCTCAGCATCGCTACCTTCACGAACAATTTCTAAGGAATCTATACTATCACCTTGGGCTATGGCATCAACAACTTCTTGTCCCGCCACTACATGACCAAAAACAGTATGCTTGTTATCTAACCATGGTGTTGCCACATGAGTTATAAAAAACTGACTACCGTTAGTTCCAGGGCCAGCATTTGCCATTGATAAGACACCTGGGGCATTATGTGTAAGTTCTGGATGAAACTCATCATCAAATTTGTATCCTGCATCACCTGTTCCCGTTCCAAGCGGACAACCCCCTTGAATCATAAAATCTGGAATTACCCTGTGAAACTTAATTCCGTTATAATAGGGTTCTCCTATAGATTTCACTGAATTCTCTTTGTTGCCTTCGGCCAGTGCCACAAAATTACCAACTGTACCAGGTGTTTTATCGTGGGTTAATTTCACCAAGATTTCCCCTTTAGTTGTATTAAATTTTGCGTAAATACCGTCTTCCATTTTACTTTTTTTTAAATGAACGGCAAAGGTAATTAAAATACTTTTTAGAATATTAACTTGATTAAATTCCAAAAATGCCTGAACATGACTTTACATGTTTTAATAACTTATATAAACAGCATTCAAAAATATTTGAAGTATGTTATTTAGGATTCACAATCCCATATTGGTCAAAAAGATAGACCAAACTTGCCATTGTTGCCGCACCTAATTCCAACTCCCTTTTATTTACATGCTCAAAAGTATCGTTCTCCGCATGATGATGATCAAAATAACGTTGAGAATCCGGTCTTAAACCAGCCAATACTATGTTATCACCCTTTAACGGTCCAATATCCGCTCCACTACTACCTCTAACAAACATATGGATTAAGTAAGGCTCAAATAAATTTTCCCAGCTTTTAATTTGTGTAAAATTAGCGTCCGATGCATCAAACGAAAAACCTCTAGGTGAAAATCCACCTGCATCACTTTCCAAAGCAAATACATGTTTTTCATTTTTACCCTTAGCCTCCTCTGCATATTTATTTCCACCTCGCAATCCATTTTCTTCATTCATGAACAATACAACTCTTATAGTCCTTTTAGGTCTGTAACCTATTTTTTTAAATAAATTCAAAACCTCCATACTTTGTACACAACCGGCACCATCATCATGTGAACCATCCCCTAAATCCCATGAATCTAAATGTCCACCAACAATCATTATTTCTTCGGGGTATGTACTTCCTTTGATTTCACCAATGACATTATAGGATTCAACATCGGTAAACTGCTTACAGTTTTGCTTAAAATAAAATTTTATTTCAGGGTTTAATTTTAAGGCTGTACTTAATAAATCTGCTGCATTTGTACTAATGGCCGCTGCAGGAATTCTATCATTAACGGCCAAATCACCATAACTCATAGATCCCGTATGTGGATAATCATCTAAGCGCAAATTCATAGACCTAACTATCACTCCCACAGCACCATATGCCCCTGCTTCTTTGGCACCTGAATATCTTTGATCGACACAGTTAGAATAAGCCGAAAACGTATTGATTTCAGTAGCATTCATTGGTCTATTAAAAAAAACAATCTTTCCCTTTAGTTTAGCCTCACCATATGTAGCAAGGTCATCTATACTTTGTACTTCTATCACCTCTGCCTTAATTCCTTGTAATGGCGTGGCAACTGAGCCTCCCAGAGCACAAACTGGTACGTTTGTGGTTACCCCTGGTGTTGTTTCAAAATAAGCAAACTCTGGCGTACCGCGCACCCATTTTGGCACCATAACGGGTTGTAACCAAACTCGGTCCAGACCAAGGGAATCCAACTCACTTTTAGTATAATTTATAGCTTGCTGTGCCTGTACGGAACCGGATAATCTACCTCCAATCTGATTGGACAGGTAATTTAACCAATCATAAGACTTACCTTGGCTAAGGGCGGTTTCATATATCCTTTTAATTTGATTTTCATCATTTACTTGAGATGATGCATAATGCGTAATACATAAAAATAATAGCGCTACTTTAATCGTTTTACTCACTTTGTAATTGCTTTTCATAAGATTCTAAATTAGCCATTATTTTATCGTCCAACGCCGGCTCTTTGATATCTTTGTATTTTTTTAACCTTTCTAAAAGAATTGTCGCTATAATTACCCTTGCCGCTTTTTTATTATCTGCGGGTATTATGTCCCAAGGAGCATGGTCAAATGAAGTGTTAGCAATCGCCTCTTCATAACAGTTCTGATACTTGTCCCACAATAACCTTTCATTTAAATCTTTTGGAGAAAATTTCCAATGCTTTTCCCTTAAGGAAAGTCTTCTTAACAATCGTTGACGCTGTTCCTCTTTAGAAAGATTCAAGAAAAATTTAAAGATAATGGTACCGTTTTGGTGAAGATGCCTTTCAAAATTATTTATCTGCTCAAAACGCTTATCCCAAAATTTTTGGTCTATATCATCCACATTATGTATTCCAGGTATACGTTCTCCTAGGATATATTCTGGATGAACCCTTGTTACCAAAACATTTTCATAATGCGTTCTGTTAAATACCCCAAACTTTCCTTTAGCCGGCAATACTAGATAATGCCTCCAAAGATAATTATGATCCAATTCTAATTCTGTTGGAACTTTAAAACTATGTACCTCTACGCCACTTACATTAAAATCCTTGAATACCTCACGAATAAGACTGTCCTTACCAGCTGTATCCATTCCTTGTAAGCATATCAACACACTATACTTGCCATGTGCGTACAACATGTCCTGAAATTCACCAAGTTCCCTCCTAGTTTTACTAAGGTCTTTTTTAAGTTGTTTTTCAGTTCGTCCAAAATCCTCATAGGTTGGCAAAGTCGCAAGTTCATTTGATTTATGAGCCCTGTAGTTATTAACTTCTATATAATCCATAGTGAAATATAAAATTTTTAATCGTTGAAATACACCTAAATGTTAAAAAAAATGGCCGTTCAACCTATGATTTCACCCTTTAATCAAATAAAACGCTTGTGTAGTGACCGCTATCGAATAATATAACCCTATATCTCTTTCAATGCCTAATTTTATAATTGTAAAAATCCCAAATTTTACCGCTCAAACTTTTAGTAATGATTAAGACCTACATACCCATTTTAGCTATATTTTCATGTTTCATACTTTCTTCTTTTACCAATAATCTGGAATGCGAGTATGCTGAATCGACCATTGATTTTGCAAAAACCCATACGGAGAAAGCTGTTGAAATGGATGATATTAACCAAGCAAGATTTTATGCGTATAAAGCACTTAACGTCATTGAGAAATCTAAAAAACAGCTTGATATTTGTGGGTGCATTTATGCTAAAGAAGAATTAGAGGAAGGACTTAACAATTTAATTCTGGCCACAAAAGCAACCACCTTGGAGGCAACGCAAATTCTACTTTTAAGATCTTTAGAAAATACCTTGGGAAGTTTAAATGCCTTGGCAGATCACCACATACATAATAATAAACAAAATAAAGATCTGGCATCACTAAGATCTACCAACATTGACACTAGTGAAGATTTTCCCAATAGCACAAAACATAAAAGTATTTATTACACCATAGATAATGCTTTGGAAAAATATAAATTATCCTTGGACAAAGTTGTTGAAACCATTGAATGTAAAGAAGCTCAAAGCTTTGCTGAAAAAATAGTTGCGCAATGTGAAAAACAGCTTTTAAGGAACGATTTAACAGATGGTAAAAAGTACTACTACTTACGTACCAAGGAGATTACAGTCAATGCCTTAATACGAATTGGCAAATGTTCTTTTGATTAATATATTTATTTGCTGGCAAAAAGTTTTACATCTTCTTCGGATACTTCATTACCACCAAGAATAATTAATCTTTCTACTACATTTCGCAGTTCTCTAATATTACCTGTCCAGTCATACCCCTTTAACAATTTAATTGCTTTATCTGAAAATGTTTTTGGTGCAATACCCTGTTCATCGGTGATTTTTTGGGAAAAATAATTAATTAATAATGGTATATCATCCCGTCTATCATTTAAAGAAGGTACTTTTATTAAAATAACGGCTAACCTATGATAAAGGTCTTCCCGAAACTTCCCCTCTTCTATTTCCTTCTTTAAATCTTTATTAGTGGCAGCTACTACACGAACATCTACCTTTATATCCTTATCTGTACCAACCCTAGATATCTTACTTTCTTGCAGCGCCCTAAGTACTTTGGCTTGGGCAGACAAACTCATATCACCTATTTCATCTAAAAATATTGTACCCTTGTTAGCGGCTTCAAATTTACCTGCACGGTCCTTCACTGCGGATGTAAAAGCCCCTTTTACATGCCCAAAAAGTTCACTTTCTATTAATTCTGAAGGAATTGCGGCACAATTCACCTCTATGAAGGGAGCACTGCTTCTTGCGCTTTTTTCGTGTATCCAATGTGCAACTAATTCTTTCCCTGTACCATTTGACCCTGTAATGAGCACCCTTGCATCTGTTGGCGCTACCTTTTCAATCATTTCCTTTATGGTTGTAATCTCCGGGCTCTCACCGATCATTTCGTAGTTTTTGCTGACTTTCTTTTTTAGTATTTTGTTCTCTACCACCAACACCTTTCTATCCAAGGCATTTCTTACCGTAGTTAGCAATCTATTTAAATCTGGTGGCTTGGATATATAATCAAAAGCCCCTAAACGCATAGTATTAACTGCAGTATCCAAATCACCATGGCCAGAAATCATAATAAATGGAATTTCAGGCTTTATCTTTCTTGCTGCCTCGAGCACCTCAACACCATCCATTTTGGGCATTTTAATATCGCAGAGTACCAAGTCATAGTCATTATCCTTTATGGTCTCGATTCCCTTTAATCCATCTTCAGCCTCTTCAACCGTATAAGTATCATTTTCTTCTGACAGTATTTTTACAAGTACCCTTCTTATTGCCGCTTCATCTTCTATCACTAATATTTTTGACATACTTTTTTTTTAAATTCCTATTCTAAAACCTGTCCTAAAATAAAGACCAGCATCATCATTCAACGTAAATATATCCTTTCGTTCATTATCGCGCAATGCACTATTTTGAAAGAGCGAATGACCTCCAATTAAATAAACGGACATGTCTTTTGTGATTTTATATTGATATCCTAATGTCAATAATAATGCCGTATAAGATACATCGGTAGATAAATTATTATCGGTTAATAAAATATCGTTTTGAATATTAACATAATACCCGTCTAAAAACAATTCTGCTTGAAAAAAATGTGATTTAGGCGTGTAGTATTTCATACCTGATTTTGGCACCCCTAATATATAAGCCCAATTAGGTCTAAAGCGTTTCTCATAATAGAGAACAGGTAGCGGTACCTCAATTGGTGAACTAGTATTATAGGACAGCCCTACAACCAATTTATATGGCTTTTCTATATTTTTCTTATCCTTATAAGCACCTGCCGTATAGTTTATATTAAAGTCGTCTTCCTGCAATTCATCAACAAAATTTGAAGACCACCTTGGGGTAATGACACCCACCAACCGCCAATCTTCGTTCAATTTATATACATAAGCCAGATTTACATCTATAATATGTAGTTTTTTTAAATCATTGGAATTAGCAAATAAGCTATCTGGAACCTCAAAATTATAACGATTATATTCACCTCCTATTACCAAATAATCATTTTTACCCCTCACTGGTATTGGCAAGTTGGCAACAAATTTAATTCGTGATGTTTCAACATCTGCCCCATTCTTTGGCATTATCATATATTCTGCCCCAAAAACATCTGGTGTCTGTCCTTGGACTATGGAACAAATGCCCATAATTAGGACAAACATTAATCTATATTTACCCATTCTTTTCCAAATTGGGTTTAGGTTTTGGAATAACTGCCGATTGCTGAAAGATATGTACATCCCTTTGTGGAAAAGGTATTGTTACATTATTTATTCTAAACTTCTCATCAATTTTATAACGAATCAAACTTTTAATCTTAGGGTCTGAAAAACTATCACTTATGTAAAAATGCACAGAAAAAAGTAAAGCAGAGTCACCAAAATCATCAAATAAGACAAATGGTTTTGGGCTTTTTAAAATACCCTTTTGTTCGTTTACTATTTCTAATAAGATTTCTGTAATCAAATTTACGTCACTACCATAGGCTACTCCAACATTAACGCTTTCCCTAGTAGTTTTATGATTTTGGGTATAGTTAAAAACAATATCACTAATAAAATGATGGTTGGGAATAATAATAATTTTGTCATCTCTAGTTATAGCCCTAGTTGTCCTTAATTTAATTTCAAACACCTTACCTACCCTACCATTTATTTCTATGATATCCCCTACTCTGAGTGATTTGTCCAAAATAATAAAAATACCCCCAATTATATCTTGAAATAACTCTTGCAATGCCAACCCAAGACCAACAAATAAGGCTGCCGACGCGGTTATTAAGATAGTAATGTCTATACCTGCCGCACTCATGGTCAATAGTATCACCACAATATAAACTACATACTTGATAAACTTGAAAATGCTTACAAACTTTAATTTGTCGTCCGCTTGCATTTTTCGCGTAAAGAAATTACGTATCCAACGTAATATAAAAGAGGTAACCATAAAAGCTACCGTTAACAATAACAATATCCCTACGGTGATATTAATGGATTTTTCGCCTTCGCCATAATGGAAACCTAACTCAAGAAAACTCTTAATAGTACCCCATATGTCTTCCTCAAGTATTTCCTTTATTTTTTCTGATTCGTCCTGTACCATTATCAGTATTTAATCCATTTAAAGATTTCTTTATAACTAGGTTTCTTACCATACATTAAAATACCCACTCTATAAATTTTAGCAGCTAGCCACACAATCCCAATAAAGGTAATTATTAAAATTAATAGCGAAGAGACCAGCTGCCAAATCGGTACTCCCCCTTCACCAATACCTCCAGGTAGACGCATCATCATAACAATTGGCGATGTTAGTGGAAATAATGAAAAACCTACGGCAATTGGCCCGTGTGGATTACTAAAAACTGAGAAAAAACCTATGTAAATCGCCAACATTAATGGTAAAATTATAGGAAAAATAAATTGCTGTGTATCTGTTTCATTATCTACAGCAGCCCCTATTGCAGCATAAATTGAACTGTATATTAAATACCCTAAAATAAAATATACCAAAAAAAGTAAAATCAACATCAACCAAGGGATATCAAACAATTCTTGTGCATATAGCATCATAGTGTCATCTGGGGTAGGCAATCCCATATTCATACCTTTGGAAACGCCAGTTCCCATACCATTACCAGACAAGGTAGACATATCAATATCAAAAATAGCCATGGCAACAAACAACAAAATAGTGCCGGAGAAAATCCATATAGCAAATTGGGTAACCCCTGCCAAGGAAGTGCCAATAATTTTACCCAGCATTAACTGAAAGGGCTTAACCGAAGATATAATTACCTCGATGATCCTACTTGTTTTTTCCTCTATTACACTTCTCATTACGAACCCTCCATAAATAATAATGAACATCATAATAAGATATCCGAAACCACCTCCAATTACCGCTTTTATCTCATTTATACCCTTTAAGTTCTGGGTGCCATCAAAAGTTGAGATATTAATTTGATAATTACTGTCCATTTCAACATATTCCTTCGCAGAAATACCATAATTACGCAGTCTTTCTAGTTTTAACCGTTCTTTAAAAATACGTTCCAATTTTTCCAGCACAGTAGTACTAGGCGCCTCTTTACTGTAAAAAAAAGCGCGCTTGGAGACCTGCTCAAGGTCATCCTCATTTGGTATGTAAACAAGCCCATAATACCCCATGTTCATGGTTGAGTCCTTTGCCTGTTCTAAAGTAAGATCCCTATAATTAACAAATGAAGTAGCCTCGGAGGTTACAAATTCGTTTGAGAAATAATTACTTTCATTTAAAACCGCGATTATTCTTTTTTCATTATCGTTCAGCTTGGTCAAATATGCAATGAGCAGTATCATGGCCACCATTAGAATAGGACTCAAAAAAGTCATGATTACAAATGACTTGTTTCTTACCTTGGCCAAATATTCCCTTCTTATTATTAATGATAATTTATTCATGGAAAACTCCTTTCTCTTCTATAGTTCTTATAAAAATATCGTTTGCGGAAGGAATAGTCTCAACAAAACTATTAACGTTAGCTTTTGTTCCTATGTAGCTTAATAATGTTCCTGATTCACTATTGGGCAATTGTACTTTTAGGTTTAATTGCTTCTCTACTTCATCGTAATCAAATTCTAGTATTTCAAATTTATTGGCAATACTGGCCAACAATTCTTTGGGGTTTTCCAAGGTGAGACCAACATTAAAAATATTGTTCTTATAGGCTTTTTTTATTTCTGATAATTTCCCATCCAGAATTTTTTCTGATCTGTGTATTAGGGCTATATATTCACACAACTCCTCAACAGACTCCATCCTATGGGTAGAAAATATTATGGAGGTGCCTTCCTTCTTTAAATTAAGAATTTCATCCTTTATGATATTGGCATTAATTGGGTCAAAACCACTAAAGGGCTCATCAAATATGAGCAATTTAGGCTCATGCAATACAGTAACTATAAACTGTATTTTTTGTGCCATGCCCTTGGATAGTTCTTGAATTTTTTTATCCCACCAATCTCCAATCTCCAAGCGTTCAAACCAATGTTTTAATCTATTTTTGGCATCCTTCTTAGATAGCCCTTTAAGCTGTGCCAAATACAATGCTTGTTCACCTACCTTCATACTCTTATAAAGCCCCCTCTCCTCAGGGAGGTAGCCTATTTGTGCTACATCCTCAGGTTTTAAAAGCTTTCCATCAAAATAAACCTCGCCTTGGTCAGGATATGTTATTTGATTTATAATACGTATAAGTGTAGTTTTCCCTGCACCGTTTGGTCCTAAAAGGCCATAAATACTATTTTTAGGGATTTCTATGGACACATCTTTAAGGGCGATGTGGGACCCGTATTGTTTGGTAACGTTTTTTGCAACCAAAATATTATTCATACAGCCAATTTATTCAAAGATATTGAAATGTTTTGTCATGAATTTTTTACAGCTATTTAATTTTTTCATGAAGTCTCCAAACCATCAAACTGCCCAAAAAACAAAACCCACCCTCAATAAAATCAAGGATGGGAAAAAAATTGCTATGAAAAAGAAAATTAATATTGGTTTCCCAATATTAACTCAAATATACGTTTTTTATTTAAAAACCGAACAGTTTGGTTTTAAGAGAACATATCTTTCACTTTTTCAAAGAAAGACTTGTCTGATTTTTCTGGTTTAGGCTCAAAATTCTCGTTCCCTTGCATGCGTTGGAAAAATTCTTTTTGCTCTTTGTTCAGCTCTTTTGGGGTCCAAACATTAACATGTACCAAAAGGTCTCCGCTTCCATAACCATTTAAACTAGAAACACCTTTGCCACGTAATCGTAAAATTTTACCCGATTGCATACCTGGTTCAAGTTTTATCCTAACCTTTCCACCTACAGCATCTATTTCCTTTGATGTACCCAAAACTGCATCGGAAATACTTACATATAAATCATAGTGCAAATTATCGCCTTCCCTTTTTAAAGTAGGGTGTTCTATAGTTTCAATGGCAACCAATAAATCGCCAGGAACACCATTTCCCGGAGCATCGTTGCCTTTACCAGGTACTTTTAGCTGCATCCCATCTTCAACACCGGCCGGAATATTTATAGACACTGTTTCTTCTAAAACCTTTAGACCTTGGGCATCTGCATCGCCGGGCTTGGTGTCCAAAATTTGTCCGCTACCTCCACAAGTACTGCATGCTGCGGCTGTTTGCATTCTGCCTAAAATGGTATTTTGGATTTTTGTAACCTGTCCCCTGCCATTACATGTCGTACAGGTTCTATAAGTTACCCCTTCTGCCTGAACCTTACGCCTTACTTTTACCTTCTTCTCAACACCATTGGCTATTTCATCCAAAGAAAGTTTTACCCTAATCCTAAGGTTACTCCCTTTGGCCCTACGTTGCCCACCACTAAAACCTCCAAAACCACTAAAACCGCCTCCGCCAAAAGCACCACCGAAAATATCACCAAATTGGCTGAAGATATCGTCCATGTTCATTCCGCCACCTCCAAAGCCTCCGCTGCCATCGAATGCGGCATGACCAAACTGGTCATATTTTGCTTTTTTGTCGGCATCACTTAGCACCTCATAAGCTTCCGCAGCTTTTTTAAATTGCTCTTCAGCATTGGTATCTCCCGGGTTCTTATCGGGATGATACTGTATTGCCTTTTTGCGATACGCCTTTTTTATTTCCGTTGCAGATGCACTTTTACCTACACCTAAAATGTCATAATAATCTTCCTTCATACCTATCTATTAATTACCAACGACCACTTTAGGGTGTCGGATAATCTTATCGCCCAACTTGAAACCCTTTTCAATGACATCTATTATTTTTCCCTTCATATTCTCATCAGGTGCGGGTATCTGTGTTATTGCTTCGTGGATATCAGCATCAAAAGTATCACCGGCGTTTACTTCTAAATCCTGCAGTCCCTTAGCCTTTAGAGTCTCCCTTAGCTTACCATTAATCAATTCCACGCCTTTGAACATTTCCTTATCCTCAGATTTTGTCAATTCTTTTAACGCCCTATCAAAATCATCAAGCACAGGTAGCATAGCAACTATGACTTCTTGACCAGCAGTTCTAAAAAGCTCAATACGTTCTTTCGATGTACGTTTTTTATAATTTTCAAACTCTGCAAACAACCGAAGGAATTTATCTTTTTCCTTATTCAAATCTTCTTTTAACTGATCTTCCTTAGACAATTGCACCTCTTCTTTTGCAGTGTCTTGCTCTTCGTTTGTCAATACTTCATCCTGCGAAATTTCTTCATCGGTCCTTTCCGCCTTATTTTTTTTACTCATATGATTATCATTATTTAATCGACGATTTTGAGGTGGCAAAAGTACTGCCAAATCTTTAAAAATGTCAAAATGTCACCAAAGTTTATAAAAAAATCCGCCAAATGCGGATTTTCCATCTTTTTGCGATAATTTACTAGTTACATCAAGAAACAAATTCTTTATTCAATTTATCTTCTGCGCTACGCTCAACTACACTATTTTCATAAATTTCCTTTAAGGCAGAACACACGTTCTGATAGTTGAAAATAAAACCTTCTTCTTCAATTTTCTTACAACTTACCCTTTGACTTGCAAAAAGAAGATATGACATTTCACCTAATAATACCTTCATGACAAATTCAGGTATGTTTGGCAATATAAGTGGTCTTTCCAATACCTTTGCCAACTCTTTTATGAGTTTATTGTTAGTAACAGGATTAGGAGCAACACCATTAAAAATACCGGTCAATTCGTTTTCCGCAATAAATAAAAACATACTTGCCAAATCTGAAATATGAATCCAAGATTGCCATTGTTCACCACTTCCGAAGGCTGCGCCAGCATAATACTTAATAGGCTTTGCCATTTCCGGCAACGCGCCTCCTTTAGCAGACAATACTAACCCTATACGTACTTTTGCGACTTGGAGCCCCAAGTTATTAAACCTATTTGCCTTTTCCTCCCAAACCGAAACTACGTCACCTAAAAAACTGTCATCTATTACTTCTTCATCCTCTGTGTAAAGGTCACTCAGTGAATTTGGATAAATACCAATGGCAGATGCCGATATAATTGAACTTATAGTATGGTTAGGGTTTTCCTCTATTGCCCTATATAATGTTTGCAGGGAATCAACCCTACTCTGAAGTACCTTTTTTTTATAAGCTGACGTCCATCTTTTTGAAATACTAGTTCCGGCAAGATTTATAATAATCGACACATCGTTCAAACAACTATGATCAATTTCATATTTAGAAGGATTCCAGTAAAATCCTTTATAGTTGTCTTCTGAAACCAACTTGTCTTTACTTGTAGTTAAGTAATTAACAGCATATCCTTTTGTATGACATTGGGCCACCAATTCCTCACCAACTAAACCCGTCGCACCTGTAATCAATACTTTCATATTTCAAAGGTATTGTTTTGAATTAAGGTCTAGGTTGGATTTAATTTGGATTTAACAGAGTTAACTAAACTTTAAATAAAATTATTAATGTTTTACATTAGTTAACTGGGTCTTTTAGCCCTTAACATTTCTCTTTTACCTGGTGGCCCTGGTAAACGTTCTACCACTAAACCAACCTCCTGCATAGCCCTTCTTACACTTCCTTTGGCGGCGTAGGTAACCAAAAAACCGCCTGGCTTAAGCGCTGTAAACATTTTTTGGAAGATTTCAACGGTCCATAGTTCTGGCTGTACACGTGCGCCAAAAGCATCAAAATAAATTAGGTCATGGAGTTGTTCATCATCAATATCACTAAAAAACTTCTTCAATTTTAAAAGTGTAAAATTAGAATTGATATTGGATTTTTCTTCCCATGAAGAATTATGCATTTTATCAAAATAGGCTTGCATTGCCCCTGCTTTTAAGATTGAAACGTAATTAAGTTCCTTAATTTCATGCAGTGCCACTGGATAGGCTTCAATTCCGTGATATTCAATTTTCAAATCCAATGCTTTAGACTCCAACAAAGTAATAAAAGCATTTAATCCAGTACCAAAACCTATTTCAAGAATTCTAATGTTTTCCCCTTTAAATAATTCAAGACCGTGTTTAATAAATACATGATATGCCTCCTGTACAGCACCATGTTTGGAATGGTATTGTTCTTCCCAATCCTTTATTTGAATGGTTTTAGATCCGTCCGCTGTTGTAATGATTTCTCTTTGCACCTATTCTTATTGCTTTATCAACACCCCACTTGCTTCAAAACCAAAGGTCTTTTTGGGTTTTAAAATCTTATTTATATCATCAACATTGGCTCCGCCATCCTTGGCAAAATGTCTTTGATCTTCTATACTCATCTCTTCAACAAAAGCAACTCCATTTACTATCACATCCTTACCCTGTATATCAGTGGGCATAAAAAAAGCATAATCCTTAAACCTCACCATAACCTCCTCGTTATTGTAGAGTTCTAGTATCATCCAACATCCTTTTACCTTACAAACTTCTTTAACTGTTCCGGCGAATTTAGTCAATAGCGTATCTGTCGCGCTCATTATTAGGTATTTTTCTAGCATAGCAGCATTACCCAATGCCTTCTTTGTATCTATTTTATCACCGATAGACATATAATTGTTTTTCTCCGAACCCATTTCGTTAGGTGAAATCTGACCTTTGCAAAAATAAAAGACTAATAAAAAAATAAGTAAAATGCCAAAACCTTTCATATTTATTAAAAATTAAATTTCTCTTACAAAACTGGGCATTTTTAAACTAAAAAAGAAGTTGCAATTGGGATAATTGATTAATTTTAATCTTTAATTTATTTTTTGATGAGCACAGATACCAAAAACATTCTAGTAGAAAAGGCAACGACCTCAAAAATTGACCAAATAGATTTTGACAATCTTAAATTCGGATCGGTTTATACCGATCATATGTTGGTCTGTGATTATAAGAATGGTGTTTGGGAAACTCCAAAAATTGTTCCATACCAGCCTATTACTTTAGACCCCTCGTCTAAAATATTTCATTATGGTCAATCTATATTTGAAGGAATGAAGGCTTACAAAGATGGTAATGGTGACATCTTTTTATTTAGACCATTGGACAATCATAAACGATTTAATATTTCCGCAAAGCGAATGGCAATTCCTGAAATACCTGAATCCTATTTCATGGATGGGTTGACCACTTTATTGGAATTAGACCAAGAATTTATTCCTACCAAGAAAGGGTCTTCATTATATATTAGGCCTTTTATGTTCGCCTCTGGCAATGGTTTTCATGCATCTCCTGCCGATGAGTACAAATTTATTATTGCATGTGCCCCATCTGGATCCTATTTTTCTGGAAAAGTGAAGGTTTTAATTGAACAGACATATTCTAGATCTGCAAATGGTGGTGTAGGTTTTGCAAAAGCCGGCGGTAATTATGCTGGACAATTTTACCCTACCCAATTAGCAGTTGAAAAAGGCTATGACCAAGTTATCTGGACCGATGACACGGAGCATGAGTATATTGAGGAGGCGGGAGCTATGAATATATTTGTTAGAATAAATGACACTTTGATTACTGCTCCTACCAGTGACCGCATTTTAGATGGGATTACACGTAAAAGTATTCTAAAGTTAACCGAAGATCTTAACATCCCTACGGAAGTACGTAAACTTTCGGTTACAGAAGTTGTCAACGCAGCTAAAGATGGTAGCCTTAAAGAAATGTTCGGCGCCGGCACGGCGGCTGTAATTTCTCCAATTTCAGGCTTTGGCTATAAGGATACGGATTATGTTTTACCCGAATTGGAAGACAGTTATGCCTCTAAGCTAAAGAACCTTATTACAGACATACAATACAATACCTCTGAAGATAAATTTGGATGGCGATACAAAGTGAATAAATAATAGTACAAAAAAGGGCCAATGGCCCTTTTTTATTTATCTAAAATGTTGGCAATATCTGGTTTAAAATAATTAGGCCCTTTTAACACTTTACCATCTTCCCTATAAATAGGCTTACCATCTTCACCTAACTTACTCATATTACTTCTTTGTATTTCATTAAAAACCTCCTCTATCTTGTATTGCATACCATGTTCTAAAATAGTCCCACAAAGAATATAAAGCATATCACCCAATGCATCTGCCACTTCTACCAAATCATTATTGTTTGCCGCTTCTAGGTACTCTTGGTTTTCCTCATCCATTAAGTTATAACGTAATAAATTTTTTTCATCACCTAAATTAGCCTTCATTTCGTGTGAAACACCTAAACCAAACGATTCATGAAACTGTTGTACTGCGTTGATTTTACTTTTCATTTTAATTCCCTTAATTTAAATTAGCTTTGCGTAAAAATATAAAATATGTTCAGCACCGGACAAATTGTTTTTGCAGCGTTATTTGCTCTATCTTTTACCTCAATAATTATTATCTCTTACAAAAAGGACTTAAACCTGCATCAAAAAAATTACAAAGGCGTTAGATGGGTAGGAATAATCTTCATAATATTCATAATTCTACTCTTTATAATTAAGTATTTACTCAAATAATTCCCAATTTTTTACATTCCCCACAAAAGTTAAGGGTTTCACAACAAAATACCAGTTTTCCTCGTATAATATACCAAATAGCGTAATTTTGCGTTATTCATCTATATAGGGGCAATAATTATGATGACATTCTTTACTATACTTATCGTTTTAATTGGGTTAAATATTGCAATTGTCATTGCAAGTCTAAACAGCGTTAACAAAAAGACGAAAAAACCTACGCATAGAGTTTCTTCACCTAAAGTTACCGTTATTTACCCAATAGATTTACTAGCTACTAGCTATAAAAAAGCAATTTAGTTTTATACCTTTATAAGGTATGAAACAATTCTTACTTGTTTTTCTCGGTGGTGGTGTTGGTAGTTTACTCCGTTACCTAAGCTCAAAATATTTAAACCCAATATATCCAAACTTCTACCTTGGCACTTTTTTAGTAAACACTATAGGTTGTTTGTTAATAGGACTATTAATAGGCCTATCTTTTAAGAACAATTATCTCAGCCAAGGACAATCCTTATTATTAGTAACAGGCTTTTGCGGTGGGTTTACCACCTTCTCCTCGTTTGCATTTGAAGGTCACTCCCTTTTAAAAGATGCAAGCATACTTCATTTTTCAATTTACACTATTGGCAGTCTACTAATTGGAATACTAGCCGTCTCTTTTGGTATCTGGTTATCAAAAATGTTATAAAAATAACATTACCAAGGGTAATTTTTAAATATTTAAGTTTTCTTAGTATTTAATCAACTTATTTAACATTTATCTATATTTTTTACACTTTTCTTCCATTTTCATCAAATAATGACAGGACCCATCATTTACAATCCGTAAATTCTCAAAATCAATACTCTTATTTATTAATACCTTTAATTTTATAGGGTATAATTTATCATAAGCATAAAAATCATATCTATACCCCCTAAAAAATTAGGGTGTTAAATATTTTAACATACATTTGACGCATCAAAACAAATAATACAATGAAAAAAATCGAGGCAATTATCAGAAAGTCAAAATTTGACGATGTCAAAGAGGCATTGCATCAAATTGAAGTTAACTTCTTCAGCTACTGGGATGTAACTGGGGTTGGCAATGAAAAACAAGGTCATGTATATCGTGGTATTTCTTACAGCACCACAGATATACAAAGGAGATACCTATCTATTGTAGTATCGGATGATTTCTTAGAAAAAACCGTAAATACAATTTTGGAAACAGCCTATTCCGGCAATGTAGGAGATGGTAAAATATTCGTTTCAGACATAATTGAAGCTTACCGTATCAGAACCAAAGAAAGCGGATTAGCAGGTATCAACTAAAAAATCAACTAACTAAAATTATTTAACATGGACGCAGGATTATTTACAGCGAATAACGTATGGATGATGTTGGCTACCGCACTGGTATTCTTCATGCATACAGGTTTTGCCTTTTTAGAGATAGGCTTAACAAGACAAAAAAACACAATCAACATATTATTTAAAAACATATTTATTATCACTGGAGGCCTACTTTTATACTATGCTTTCGGATTTAACCTTATGTATCCCGGTTTTGAAGATGGGGATATGGGAATTTTAAAATTTGCAGGATTTGGAATTGCTGCACCAGAAGGAGGAATGACTCCAGATTATGCAGATGGCGGTTACACTTGGTGGACAGATTTTCTTTTCCAAGGGATGTTCGCAGCAACAGCAGCTACAATTGTATCTGGTGCAGTTGCAGAACGTATTAAAATTGGCTCTTTCATGATTTTCACAGTTATCTACGTAGGATTGGTATATCCAATAGTAGGTGCATGGAAATGGGGCGGTGGTTTCTTGGATTCTTGGGGCTTCTATGACTTTGCAGGTTCTACCTTGGTACATTCAGTAGGTGGATGGGCAGCTTTGGTAGCTATAACTTTGTTAGGTGCTAGAATAGGTAAATTTGGAAAAGATGGCAAACCTAAGGCTATACCAGGTCACAGTATTCCTATGGCAACCGCAGGTGTTCTTATCCTTTGGTTAGGATGGTTTGGATTTAACGGTGGCTCTGTGTTATCTGCTGATCCTGAATTAACTTCCTTAGTATTGGTTACTACAAGTTTAGCTGCTGCTGCTGGTGGATTTGGGGCCATGATCACCTCTACGGTTTTATATAAGAACTTGGACCTTACCATGTTCCTAAATGGTATCCTAGGTGGTTTGGTTGGTATTACTGCCGGAGCAGATTTAATGTCTCCTAACGAAGCTGTAATCATTGGTTTCCTTGCAGGTATTATTATCGTATTGGGTGTTGCCTTAGTTGATAAGTTAAAACTAGATGACCCGGTAGGCGCTGTAGCTGTTCACTTAATCTGTGGTATCTGGGGTACATTGGCCGTTGGCCTTTTTGGAAGCATGGCAGGTGTAGATCAGTTCATGACCCAGTTATATGGTGTATTGATAGTGGGGGCATTCTGTATAGTTACTTCAGGTACTATCCTTGGAGTATTAAAAGCCACTTTAGGCCTAAGAGTATCAAAAGAAGAAGAGTTGGAAGGACTAGACATTCACGAACATGGGATGGATGCTTATGCCGACTTCAGAATGAACCAGCACTAACAAACTAAATCACAGAAAAGAAAAACGGAGCGTTTTGCAGAACGCTCCGTTACATAACCTTTTCAAAAACAATTCAAATTCATTTATCTCAAAACAATCCTAAAAAGGATTTAAAATTTAAATTTATGAAAACGATTATAAATACAAAACTCGTAAAAAATTTATTTGTATCAGCATTTGCACTTTTAACTGTTTCTGCAGTAGTAGCTCAGGAGGAAGAAGCTGATTCTCCAAAATTTAGTTTAAGTGGTTCTATAGATGCTTATTATAGGGCTAACCTTAACGCTGGAAACGGTGTTGATGCACAAGCGCCAGGTAGTTCTTTCGCCAACTTGCCAGGTTTTGCCTTGGGTATGGCAAACGTAGTTGCTGCATATGAGGGAGAAAAAGTTGGTTTTGTTGCCGATTTAGTTTTTGGACCTAGAGGAACAGATGCAATTTTTGCATCTCCAATGTACTCCGCAACAGGTGATATAGTAAACCAATTATATGCTTACTGGAATGTTAGTGACGCGGTTACTTTAACCTTTGGTAATTTTAATACGTTCTTAGGGTACGAAGTAATTTCCCCTGTAGCAAACTTTAACTACAGTACATCCTACTTGTTCTCATACGGACCTTTCTCTCACACAGGATTAAAAGCCGATTTTGCATTATCCGATGATTTTAGTTTAATGCTTGCAGTAATGAATCCTACAGATTTAACTGAGTTTAACCCAGTTGGACAGTATGCTTATGGTGTACAGTTAGGATATAGTGGACAATACGCAAACTTATTGATTGACAACGGTTCTTACGAGATAGATTTCACTGGTGGTTTTGACCTTTCAGATTCCTTCTTCTTAGGATTGAACGCTGCATACTTTAGTGGTGATGAGAATGACGGTATCGGAAGCTTTGCCGGTGTAGCGGTTTACCCACAATTGGCAACTTCTGAAAACTTTACTATTGGATTAAGGGGCGAATATTTCTCTGAAACAGATTTCTTTGGTGCAATAGGTGCTACAGATGCTAATGGCGATGCAAGTGTTTTTGCCGTTACCTTGACAGGAAGTGCCACTATTGGTAATTTGATCATTAAGCCAGAATTACGTTTGGACAGTACATCTGAAGATACAACGTTTGTTAATGGTGATGGTGAAGCAATGAGCAGCCTTTCATCTTTTGTATTGGCAGCCGTATATTCTTTCTAAACGCAAGATTAGTTGGTTGATTTTTTATAGTTTTAAGCATGAAAAAACCCGGTGATAACACCGGGTTTTTTATTTTTCACCAAAGGCTTTTACACCTGCCAAAACCTTAGTGTCCAGATTGTTTTTAGAAGGCACCAAAGGACAGCTATATTTTTTATTATAGGCACAGTAGGGGTTATAAGCCCTATTGAAATCCAACACAATAGTATTACCCTCAGGTATTTTTAAATCCAAATAACGACCACCGTCATATGTCTCATTTCCATTGGTAACATCTGTAAATGGTAAAAACAGATAATCTTCATAACCTTCTTCCAATATCAATTCTGGATTTTGATAAATCTCTAGTTCGTAACTGTCCCCATTAAGTTCAAATCTTACTATACCATAAACTACTTCTGTAGATTTTCTATCTGTAGTGGTCGGCATTAAAAAAGGCAAAGCTTCAGGTGTCCTTATAAATTTAGCTTCCACCACATAATTGGTATCAGGATTAAAGAAGTCAAGCCCTTCAAAATCTTTCCTATATCGATCTGGTAATGGAGAACTATCTGGATTTTTAAATTCCGAATTTAAGTCATCTTGAAAAGCTAGTATACCAGCTAACTTATCGGTCTTAATTAACACATTATCATGATTCTTTACATCATGATATTTTTTCCCTTGCTTACAACTGACAATGAGAATAAAAGTAAAAATAAAATATGTTTTAAAAATTTTCATCGAACTAATTCCCTGATTTTACTCCTTAATTATTTTGTAACGGGCATCATCAAAATAGGTTTCAATCAATTTGTTAAATTCTGGAGTAATACGCAATAATGCGGTATCTTCCAATGCATAAATACTTGCCTTATCCCTATATCCATTTCTTAGCAATTCCTCCAAATAAAACAGTGCGGTTCCAAAATCCTCAACTTTAGAGCTACTGGAAATAATTTTTAAATAACTATCATAATTACTGGGGTCGGTAATCGTTTGTAACATGTATAAGAATTCCAAGGCCGATAGATCTGCGATTTTTTGCACGTTTATAAAATCTATATTATCTTGAATTAATGCATTAATGTATCCCCGTAATCTTTTACCCATTTGTTTTTCAAATGGATTGGAGCTTTCTTGCAATTTATCCAACTCGGTCATTTGAAAATTCCACCATCCCAAATTGTTATAATTATAAGTGGCTACATCTTCCTCTAGGTAAAAATTATAATCATCCTTTGTAAAAGATTCTTTTAAAAAAAAGTTATTCTGTATTCTTTTGCTGGTTTTGTAAGAAATACTTCGTTTAAGTAGTTTTATGGAGCTTTTTAATGTATCAATATCATAAAAAGACCTGTATACCCGCATTGCGTTAGTCAACTTATTTTCTGCCAATAAAGGCTTACCATCCGTAAAGCTATTATTTGCCTCTAACAACTCGTTCTCATAGGATTGTTTAATAAATAGGTCATCTTTGGCAACATTACCTTTTTCCATTTGAGATATGGTAAAAATACGCATCGCTTTTTTTATCAAATCAATTTCTGGCCATACATGACCACCATCAAAAAGCAATAACTGATTAGGGAAATTTAATTTGTTCAAATATTGTCTTGTATCTATCATATCCACATAGTTGTAATCCTCCCTACCAACTATTCCGATAAAATAAAATGGGTTTTTAGAATTCAGTATTTCAAGGTTACCCACTGAAGCCCCACAGGAAACAACACCACTTATTTCATTAATAAAAGTTGGTATAATAGATGCAAACCTGGCTCCATTGGAAAATCCTAATGTGTAAGTGCGATCCTTTTTAATTTTGAACATACCAAAGACCTCATTGAACATTCTATTGGCAACCAATATATTTTGTGAAATACTTAGACTGTCATTTAAATTATTAGAACTAGCCATGATATAACCTTCAGCATCGGCAGCTTCCTTTAGATAGGACAATGCTTGCTTTCCCTTTCCATCCATATCAATAACAAATACTACTGGCCAAGTCTTTTCTATATCAAAGTTTGTTGGAAGGTAAACGGCAAAGGTTTCTTTTACAGTGTCGTTAACTACAATACCGTCATTAATAGCCCCTTTCAAAAGCTTTATTTGTTGCGAAAACAGTAAAAAAGGAAGGATAAAAAATAAAGAAGCGGTAATTTTTCTCATATTAAATAGCATATCAAAAATAAAGCCAAAATTTCATTATCAATTTAATAATATTCCACATAGGAGAAGCCTTTATACCTTTCAAAGATTTAACTTAACCTCAATGGTCGGGTGTTATCATCCATTTATTTTGTTTATTGGCGCATCCGATATTACCTGTGACAAAACTACGTTTGTCCTAGTTTCCCCATACTGAATCAGTTTATCTATAAATTTCTCCAAATGAAACTGGTCTTTAAGGATTACCTCCATAACTATGTTCTCAGTACCTGTAATTCTATAGCAGTTGACTACTTCTTCAAAGGTTTCAACAATAGCCAAGAAAGGCTTAAGTTTTCCCATAAATGCCTTTAAGGTAATAATCGCCTTTAACTGGTGTCCTGTACTTGAATGTGATATTTTGGCATGGTATCCTTCAATAATTCCTAAATCCTCCATTTTTTTTACGCGCTCACCAACCGCAGGAGCTGTCAAGCCTACTGACCTACCTATGTTTGCGAAAGATTCCCGAGCGTTATGCTGTAGTTTTTTAAGGATTTTCCAATTAATGTCGTCAATTTTATGTTTCAAAAGTTTAAAAGATTAAATACTACGTTTCAATAGCAAAATTACAAATTTACTATTGAATACAAAGTATAATCTCCGATTCCTACAGTAATTTTATAGTATAATAATTCAAACTATTTGACTGGTGTCACAAAAAAATTTAAGACATATTCCTGTGTATAAAAAAGCGCTTGAACTTTGTAAAATGAGTAGGGAGATTGTGTCTTATGTAACCTTAAATAAAGATTTACTGTACTTATATAAATCTAAAAGTCATAGGGACATCATGGCAGATTCATTATTGACGGACGCCATTCTAATTCCACAAAAAATTGCCCAAGTAGAACAAAGTCAGTCTAATAGTGAAAGAATGCAAAATGTTTCTTTCATAAATATTATGATTAGAAACATAAATTCTTATTGTTTGGGATTAGAAAAAGATGGACTGAAAGAAATAGAATATCTAGACCTACTACGAAACGAGATAAAAAGTTTTAGGAAGCACTACAAGCAATGGAAACTATCGCTTAAATAAGTACTATTTAAAAACACCTGCCCCAACCTGTTATTATAATCACATAAATTGGCTTTAGCCATAAAGGTTAAAAAGTTACTTTTGGTGTTTTAAAATATTCAACATTGAAAGTAATTATTCTTATTAATTGTCCGGACAAAACTGGAATCGTTAGCTCCGTTACAGGTTTTATTCATGCCCAACATGGTAATATTGTTTATCTAGACCAACATGTGGACAAATCTGCCAATGTATTTTTCATGAGGTTGGAGAGTGATTTTACTCAGAAGGATTTTGATGTTGAAGTGCTAAAATCAAGTTTTAAAAATGATATTGCCACTAATTATCAGATGGACTGGAGCATGCATGTTGATGGCGTAAAACCCAAAATGGCAATTTTTGTCTCTAAATACAATCACTGCCTATATGATTTGTTAAGCCGATTTAATTCTGGTGAGCTTGATGTAGAAATACCCTTCATATTAAGTAACCATCCAGATTTAAACTATATAGCAGAGCAATTTGATATTCCTTACCATTATATTCCATTTTCAAAATCCAATAGGCAAGAAGCAGAACAAAAACAACTGGACCTACTGGATAAGTACAATGTTAATTTTATCGTTTTAGCGCGCTACATGCAAATAGTGAGTGAAAAACTAATTTCGAAATTCCCTAATAAGATCATAAATATCCATCATTCATTTTTACCTGCTTTTGCTGGAGCCAAACCGTATCATGCCGCATTTGACAGAGGTGTTAAAATTATCGGCGCTACGTGTCACTATGTTACGGAAGAATTAGATGCAGGACCAATAATAGAACAAGATGTAACAACCGTATCGCATACACATGCCATTACTGATTTTATTAGCAAGGGAAGAGATTTAGAAAAAATAGTTCTTTCTAGAGGTGTTAAACTCCATATTTTAAGAAAAACTATGGTCTACAACAATAAAACAGTTATTTTCTCGTAAAATGCCTTATTTCCAGCAATTACAGTACCTAACTCGTTGTTTTTCAAGCTTCGAATTTTTTATATTGTTTTATTTTTGTTTATTTTGGTTATGATTTCGAACTAATTTCGAACTAATTAAAAAAATGAACTTCAATTTCTACCTCTCCTCATATATAAAGAAAAATGGAACTCAATTGATAAGGCTAAAATTGGAAACCTCACAAAAGGATGTTCAATATTTGGATACTGGAATTTCAATAAAAAGAAATCAGTGGGATATAAAGAAAAAGAAAATTAAAAAACATGTTTTGGAGGAACAGTTGAATGGGTCTCTTGTGTCCATGCTGAATGAAGTACAGAAAATCTATTATGGAAATGCTGGTGTAAGTGCAAAAAGGTTATTAAAACTAATTAAAAACAGGCAGAAATATGCATCCATGTCATTTGTGGATTTCTATCAAAATTACATTGATGAAAAGAAACTAGAAGGTAAAATAAGAACTGCCATTTCTCAGCAAAAAAGTTTAAACAAATTTAAGGCGTTTGTTGGGAACATTAATTTTTCAGAATTAACTATTGAGCTTGTTCGAGATTATGAAAAAGACATGTTAATAAAGGGCAACAAAACAAATACGATTTCCTTAAACATCGACAATCTAAAGAAAGTAATGAACATAGCTGAAAAACAAGGTTTAATTATTAATAACCCTATTAAATCCTACAAAACCAAAAGGGAACATTCTGAAAAACAATTTTTGAGTGTACAAGAAATCGATAAACTTTCCCAACATAATTTAATGGCTGGCAGGAAAGGTATGAATGTAGCCAGAGATATCTTCTTATTTTCCTTTTATGCAGCAGGAATGCGATTTTCCGACGTTTGTAAACTAAAATGGTCCAACATTTCGGAAAACCATATCGTATATGTCATGTCAAAATCAAAGGAGAGGGCTGGATCGAAAAGAACCGTTCCTTTAAACAATTCTTCTTTGGAAATACTTAAGAAATATGAAGGTCGTAATGCAACTTTCATTTTTCCTCCTTTATATGGATGGGAAAATAAAACCAAGGAAGAAATCGAAACTCGAATTATGTCAAAAAATCAAATGCTTAATGTTTCACTTAAATTATTAGATAAACGTTTAGGTTTCGGTAAAGGTTTAAGTTTTCATATGGCTAAACATTCCTTTGCAGATTTTGCTGTGAAAAATAACACGAGTTTATTGATGGCTTCTAAATTACTGGGGCATACAAAATTGTCTACTACTCAACACTACTTAAAAGACTTTTATCAAAAAGAACAGGTTGATGAAATGAATAGGTTGTTTGGGTAATGTGAAATAGTTAGTTTATCGTGATATAATACCCATTATTGACCTTGATAGATATTTCACCTTTCCGCAATTTTAAGTTTATTCTTTCAATGTCTTCCCTAGGATACAGATATTTTTTACCCACTTTAAAGAAATCGACCAATCCTTGATCACGTAGTGACTGCATTATCTGTCCATTATAGGAAATACCCAATCGCACGCAAAATGCCCTCCCTGTAAGATTCAATGGTTCTATATGTACGACCGCGGTTTTCACTACCTACTTCTCCCTTTTTTTCTGCGCCTTCTCCAGAGCGGGCCATCCAATTCGTTTCTATAAGTATTGAAGGCTTCCGGACTTAGGATATCTTTTTCAGAAAGTCCCAAATAATCCGTTGGTTGGCCAACAATTTTCCCTGCCCTGCCGATAGTACTTTTTGATTGTTTCGTATTTTCCCCTGGCCCTTCTTTACCTGCGTCAATCCCTCTAAAATCTCCTTGTTCTGCTGCATTAGTTTGGAGAATAACTGCACTGTCTCTGATTTGTTCATAGTCAATTTGTTTTATGATGTTGTTCCATGAATATTGTCTTCCCAAACTGCTCCCTTTATAAATAATCCCTTCGTAGCTGAAAGAAACACCGGAAACTCTTCCTGTAGTCTTGCTGATATTAAATTTTGGCATAATCTCCCTTGACTGCAATTGATATATGAACTCCTCGATATTTCCCGAGCGTTTCAATGCCTCCATCAGTTGGTGTTGCATTATACTTTTTGTCGGTGCGCTGCCCGTCCGAAGTGTTTTCTCAATTTCCTTTTGGGTTAGGGCTGCTCTTCGCACAGAAGGTTCATCAGGAAGTAGGGAAAGTCCATATTTCTGTTCTAATTTCCTTACCAAACTTTCACTTCTCTTATAGTCCTTACTATCGCTGACCAAGTTTCCGGAATATTTTACCCTGTTCGCCACAATGTGGATGTGTTGGTGACTTTGGTCATCGTGACGGTAAATGATATATTGGTTATCGTCGAATCCCATTCCCTTTAGATAGTCCAATCCCATAGAAACAAAATTTTTATCGTTCATTTTTTCATCGGGCGGAAGGTTCAGGGAAACATGGTACACGGCTTTGCCCAACCTGGGACGCAACTGCCTGACCAAATTGAATTCCTTGGACATCTCCACCGCGCTGCCCAAATCGATGTTGGCATCCAGTGCAACAGCCTGGCCTAGTTCAACCTTTTTTTGGTTGTAGGCCAACAGTCCATAAAAATCCTTTCCCTTTATCTGCTTGGCTATCATTTATCCTTGATATTTGATTTTAATTCGCCCAATAGATGCCGTAGTTCTGACAATTGTAGAGACAGCTTTTTTGGAGAGTGCATGCGCAGATGGGAATTTTTAGAAAGTTGGTTGATGTTGTTGCCTATACGGCTCAACTCTACGAACAGTCTTCTATCCTCCGGTGTCACTTTGGTTCTCGGGAGCGGTCTTCCTATTAATTTTTTTCGGATATAATCCGGTATTCCCATACCCAATGTTGCCGCATTACCGGAAACGATCAAGTATTCGTTGACCGTCATACGAACGTTGACCCGTATCGCTTTCAATGATTCAATATCCTTTTTTGGACGTGCCATAATTCTGGGGTTTGGGGAGGAACCCAACAAGCCTGCGAACAAAGTGAGCAGTTTTTGCTTGCAAAAACATGGCTTGCTACGTGACCTCCGATTAACTTATGGCAAACCTAAGGGCAAGTGAAGAATTAGATTTTAAGTGCTGTACATAAAGTAGTGTACACCACTTTTTAGGAACAAATTGGAATTTTAGGGTATTCATGAAGCTTAAGGTATTCGGTTTGGCCTGGCTAATATTCAGACCGATTAATGTATAAGGGCAACCTTTGCCTATACTGTTCGTTAAGGCACATAGTTTACACAAGTTAAAGATTAAGGTTTACACTAAATTAATTTCCAATCTTGTTGCTTGTTCTTTATTTCTTAGATACTTTTCATCAAAGAAACCTAAAAATACGTTTCTATAAAATACCCTCCAAATGCCGTTTCCCATTTCCTGGATACCAACATATTTACCCATTAATGAAGCAGTTACATATACCCAGTAATAGGATAGTTAATGGGTACCGAAGGACCACTTTTTCCTTTGAGCGGTTACCATCTTTCACCAGACCGTCATCAACCTAGGCGATAGCGACTATATTCTTCCCCCTAGCCACAAAAAGCTTAAAAATGGGGCTTGGGTGTCTCCAGCGGAGGTCCTAAATATATGGACAGGGAAAAGAAAACGTTAAAAGTTTACGGTGTGCATAAAGAAACGCTCACATTTTAACTGATGCTATAGGAGGCATTCGATATATAGCATGATAGTTATATCACATTAGTGCATCAGGGCACTATTGCATCACTAAATTGAATATAGCTATATAGCTATGGCCAAATGATGCTATGGTCATATGCCCATATATTATTAAAGTCATATTTGGAGAAGCAGAACTAAATGACTTGTCTGGATCTGTTCATCATTAAATTATTCAAGGGATTTTCCAAGAATCATTAATTGGACTTTAAAATAATACCCCGAAATGACACAAATTGACTCAGAAGCCATAGGTAGACGGTTATTTCATGGATAGTAAATTAATTCAGTTCATGTACTCCTGCCATGTGACCAGCACATATTTCTCCTTCCCGTTCTCAGTTCTTTTTAAAAATCCGTATTCGTACACGAATAGGTAAACCTCCCCTTTTTGGTTTTTCCAATAATGTGAGAAAAATTTAGGGTCAAAACCCAGATCCAAAAGAACTTTACTGCGTATGGTTACTTTTCCTCCTTTGTTGTACTCTTTTAAGATCTTTCGGTTCAATTTAAGTTGGTTGTCCACCTTATTAAAAAAACGTTCCGGTCTTTGCTTTTCCTTTTGGTACTGATAGGCGCTTTTACATTGGGGATCACAAAATTTCTTATCCGTTCTACCCTCTAATTCTTTACCGCATTGTAGACAATCCTTGTAAATTCTCATTTAAGATTATTTAATAGTGCATTATACGTATCCTATCCGTATAAGGTACGATAAAATCAATTATTACAATTAAATTGACAAAAAATATCATTATGGACACTCACCAAAGTATTACCATCAAACATTTACTTATCAATAATCAAAAATGCATAGGTCTGCAATTCAACACCAACAAAGTATTACAGGCATTGGTGGATTCTTTGCCAAACGTAACCTGGAGCAAATCCTTTGGTATGTACCATATCCCAAATAACAAAGCCAATCTAGAGCGTATTTTTAAAACGTTCAGAGGGGTGGCCTGGATAAACGGGAACTATTTTTTTACGGAACGTATCATTACCAGTGACAATCCTGAACTTAACCTGGCGCAGATCAGGAACCGCCCTGAAAGAAAGGATTATAAGAAATGTCCTGAACAATACCTCTTAAAATTAGAGTTGAAAAGATATGCGGAAAATACGGTCCGCAATTATGTATCATGCTTCGAAGCTTTTATAAATCATTATTTTGATACGGATCCAGAAGATTTGAACGAAATGGATGTACGCAATTATCTTCAAAAATTAGTACAGGAAGACAAATCGAACTCCTATATAAACTTAGCAGTCAATAGTATAAAATTCTATTATGAGATTGTTTTGGGAATGCCAAATAGGTTCTATTCCATTGAAAGACCAAGAAAACAGAAGCAATTACCAAAAGTGATTTCCAAGGAAGAGATTATCAAAATCATGGAGAACACCAACAATATTAAGCATAAATGCATTGTGGGCCTTCTTTACTCCTCAGGACTTCGACGGAACGAACTTTTGAACCTTAAGGTTACGGATATCGATAGCCAAAGAATGATCGTGAATATTTTAAACGGAAAAGGGAACAAGGATAGATATAGTGTCCTAAGCCCGAATATGCTCAAGGACCTAAAGACCTACTACAGGGAATACAGACCTGTTAACTATCTTTTTGAAGGTGCTTATGGAAATAGGTATAGTGGCTCAAGTGTGGTAAATATAGTGGATGCAGCGGCCAAAAAAGCTGGAATTATGAAAAAAGTGACCCCGCATATGCTGAGGCATAGCTTTGCGACCCATCTTTTGGAAAATGGTACGGATATAAGGCATATACAACTTCTTCTTGGGCATAGTTCTACCAAAACAACCGAAATTTACACCCATGTAGCCGACCGTTCCTTCATGAATATTAAAGATTTACTATCTTAGTTTACATAAGTGGGATATCAACAATTGTGTATATCCTATTGTTAGAGGTCATTGTGCAAGCACCGCAAAAAGAAACAGTTAAAAATTAATCTTTTCTTAACACCAACCATCCTACAAACCACCAAAATAAAATTTGTGTTACAAACCAAAATGCTTCTT
>NZ_JBMFZG010000008.1:0-551 GCF_048890225.1 Maribacter luteocoastalis | reverse complement strand
TTTGAGGTACGTGCCTCGGGTGCCGATATCTGGGGCAGTGCGGACGAGTTCCATTTTGTGTACAGGGAATTGACAGGAAATGGCGAGATTATAGCAAGGGTAACCGCATTGGAGCAGACTTCTGGTTGGTCAAAGGCTGGGGTTATGATAAGAAATACACTAGATGATGATTCGGCTTTCGCATATATGTCAATGTCCCCAATTGCAGGCATCGGAGAACCAGCTCATTGGTTACAACACCGCAATACTGTTGGTGAGTTCATGGATGCCGATAATTCTACACCAGCAGTTGCGGATGCCTTTCCATCTTACATGAGATTGGTACGTGTTGGTAACATAATCACAGGATATGTGTCTGAAAGTAATGGGAATTGGAGTCAAGTAGGCAATCCGATAAGTATACCAATGTTCGAAACGGTCTACGTAGGGTTGGCTGTGACCTCGCACAACGACGGTGTTGTTGCCACGGCGACCTTTGACGATGTAGTGGTACAGGGTCTTGCGCCAAGTGGCAATGAGCCACCGGTCGCTGTTGCCGGCGGTACGCCTTT
>NZ_JBMFZG010000007.1:0-254188 GCF_048890225.1 Maribacter luteocoastalis | reverse complement strand
CCCAAGGTACCTCAGGTTGGTACGCCAGGGCGATACCTTCAGTGCGTATGGTTCCCTGACCAATGGGAACTGGGAACTTTTGGGCAGCAGGGTAGTGGCGATGCCCACCACGGTCTACGTGGGATTGGCTGTGACCTCGCACAACGACGGTGTTGTTGCCACGGCGACCTTTGACGATGTAGTGGTACAGGGTCTTGCGCCAAGTGGCAATGAGCCACCGGTCGCTGTTGCCGGCGGTACGCCTTTGGGGGGCAGTTCCCCATTGGACGTTTCCTTTACGGGCAGTGGTTCCACGGACGATACGGGTGTAACGGGGTATAGTTGGGACTTTGGAGACGGTAGCCCGCTTTCCACGGAAGCGGATCCCTTGCATACGTACGTTACCGATGGTACGTATACTGCTGTCCTTACGGTTACCGACGCAGAGGGCTTGACGGCCACTGCCACGTTAACGATCGGTGTAGTTGCCGTACAGGACTGTACCGCACTGTCCCCTCCCTGGCAGGGCCAGGACATTGGGGCGGTATCTGTTGGCGGGAGTTCCTGCCAGGACCAAGGCACGGGCACTTATGAGATACGTGCCTCGGGTTCCGATATCTGGGGCAGAGCGGACGAGTTCCATTATGTGTACCAGCAATTGAGCGGTGACATGGAGATCACGGCGCGCGTACTGTCGTTGGACAATACCAATGGCTGGGCCAAGGCTGGGCTTATGATAAGGAGCGGCCTATCGGCTAACGCCTCCCTGGCACTGGTTTCGATGCACCCTAACCCCTTGGGCTCTGGCCCGGGCTACACCTTACAGCAGCGTGATACGGACGGTGGGGCGATGAGCTCCTCCACGGCACATAACATAGGCCCCGTATCGGGCGGATTCCCAAGGTACCTCAGGTTGGTACGCCAGGGCGATACCTTCAGTGCGTATGGTTCCCTGACCAATGGGAACTGGGAACTTTTGGGCAGCAGGGTAGTGGCGATGCCCACCACGGTCTACGTGGGATTGGCTGTGACCTCGCACAACGACGGTGTTGTTGCCACGGCGACCTTTGACGATGTTGTGGTTAATACTTTGGTGACTGCCTTACAGGTTAGATTACCACAGGAATTGGCGAACTTAGAAATTAACGCAGAGCCAATTATATATCCAAACCCAACAACAGATGTAATTAAAATTTCAAACTTATCCAGTTTAAAAAAGGAAGTTTTAATCTTGATTTTTGACTCTTCAGGTAGAATGCTTCAAGAAAAGAAATTTCAGATTTCATATCAAGAAATAGAAATTAATGTAAGTCATTTACCTGATGGGAATTATTTTTTAAAACTTATAGGAGAAGGAAACTCTTTTGATTATCAATTCGGTATTAAGCATTAGTTTATTTCCCTATATATTATATCACAATTCCCATAAATAGGGGAGTAGGCGTAACAAGGGTGGAAAATAGGTGTACCCCAATGTTTTCCTTTTTTGTGGTTTTATTTGCTAACTACTTCTATTAAAGGACTAAAATAACAAACTTCTTTGACAATGAATATTCTATTTAAAAGTTGACTTAAAGTCAGCCAAGGCTAATGATTTTTGGAACGCAAAAATACATAATTTAACTTTCGTGAAAATGAAAGTAAATATATATACTTTCTAGGGGTGCGATAATCTATTCAACTGCTAAGGGCTTATTTACTTTTTGAGATGTTTGAATAGCGTAATATTAACTCTTGGTTCCAAAAAGTTCTTTAGGCATTCCCAAAGCAGTTTCAATTTCATATGCCAACTCTTCCACTACTTTTATATCATTCAGATTTCCAGAAGAAATTGAAAACAAACCATTATTGTTTTTCACTGCGAAATACAGTTGTTTGTCCTGAAAAGACATGCATATGGGACGGTCGAATTTTTCCTTTAAGGCAACGATCTTTTCCATAATTGAAGAGGACAAAACATAGCGAGCCTCCACTTGGTCTGTACTGTACACGGTAAAATTGCGAGTAAATCTTGGATCCTCCAAATGTATTTCTTGTTCCTCTTTGAAATTAAGGCTGGCCCATTGGTCTAATTGTGTCAATTTGTTTTTGGGCAGCATCACCGTGTGCCCATTTAATTTCTTCTTAAAATGCATCCAGCAGAACATACCGCGGAAAGAATAATTGGTGTTATCGCCCAATTTGTTCGTTGCCAAATTCTTGAAGACATTTTGGTACAAAATCCCTAACATATTCAGAATAGGAATAGTCATGATTACGCCTAGAAACTGGTTGGTCATATTGCTTTCTACTATGCCCAAGTCCGCAATGTTTATTTCTGTATCCGTTATTCTGCATCTTATTTGGCCGTAGTTGTAAATGGGCGACCCTTTCTTAATCCATGCAAAAAGCTTGCTCTTTACCGCTTCTTTGGCAGGGGCCATTGCCCCCTGTGTAAATTCAACTTGTGGAAACAACATTTTCACCATCTTGGCCATGGTTTCCTTTTCTATGGTTTTGAACTTTTGAAATGCTTTTGCAAAAGCAATTGTGGTAGGATACAAAAGTATTATTAACCCAATTATTGGATAGAGGGTGGCATAGGGATTATTGGGGGTGGCCTTAAATGGTTCCAAAAAGTTCCAAGTCCTACTTTGTGAATATGGTATAAATTGCAACCCCAGCAATACCAACATAAAAACAAGGTACAAACCCATAATGCCCCACATGACCTTCTGAAAAAGCAATGTGCGTTTTCGCTTTTTGTACAATACATTCAATACCTTACTGGTTTGGAAATAGGCCTCTTGTATTCGTTCTTGCATCGCTTTATCTTGTTGGCCAATCCAAGGTGTTCCATGGGCTGGTCGGTTTTACCAAAACCTGTTTGTACAAGTGGTACACTTCTTCTTTATAAGTCTTGTAATCGGCCCTCATATCCAAAGCAAAACCAAGGACAAAGCTTTTTCCAAAATCGTCCCAAGATGAAAAATTTTTCAATGCCAATTCCCTGCCAAAATTGATAACCTTCCAGGCTTCTTCTTCAGTAATAATATTTCCAGTATATGCCTTACGGGCCTGTCCTACCAATACTGCGGCATCATAACCGGCAACACCTAGTTCCATATCTGAATCAAAGGTGAGAATACCTTTTTGCTTCAGCGTATGTAAAGTTTCACCGCTACTCAATTGCGCTAGATAACGGTTTGCGCGTTCGTTATTTCCAAATTTTCGGGTCATCAGTTCCTCCCATTTTTCTTTGGGCTCGGTTAGAACCATATGCTGTATAAAATCGAAATACCAGCGGCGACCATCTTTCATAAAATACTCGGTCAAATCCCAGTATCCTTCAGGGCTATTTATTCCCCAACCTTCCAAATAGGGCTGAACTTCTTTTGAAGTAAGGAATGATAAGGTGTTGGTGTTGGCTTTCCACCATTCGGCAATGGGTGTGTAAAACGCTAAAGCAAACAACTGTTCTTGATTGAGTTGGTTGTTTGGCGATTTTCTAAATTTTGCCTCGGTAATATCCGGGGCATCGTATTCTTTCTTTCCGATTTTAAAATACCGCACGGCATAAGAGGCAACGGCAATGGCCAAAATAACATAGCCATACCAAGGCAGATTTTCGAACATTTGCATGATTTTATAGATTTAATAGTTGATTGACATTAATTTCTTTTTGTTCCGATTTAGGAATTTCCAATAAGGTATAGTCTTGGTCTTTTCGAATACCGGCAACTATATTCGAGGGAAACATTTGTACGGTGTTGTTATAGCTGGTCACAGCAGCATTGTAGGCTCTTCGCGCAGCAGCTATCTGGTCTTCTATGTCCGATAGTTCAAATTCGATAGTTGTGAATTGTTTGTCCGCTTTTAGATTAGGATAGTTCTCTACATTGATGTTCAGCCCGCCCATAATTTTGGTCAGTTCGTTCGAGGCTTTTATTTTTTCATTGGCCTCTGTGGCCTTCTCTGCACTGCTCCGCAATTCGGTAATCTTTAGTAAGATTTCTTTTTCATGTGCCAAATATTTGTTCAGTATGGCGATTAGGTTCGGTATCAGGTCGAACCGTTTTTTCAGATAAATCTCAATACTTCCAAAGGCTTGTGCCACTTGGTTCTTTTTGCCAATGATTTTGTTATTAAGCACAATGGCCAAGATGCCGATTAGGGCAAGAACCACAATAAGAATAAAAATGATTTTCATATATAGAAGGTTTTGATTGTTAAATGCGTAGTTGAAGAAATTCCCATTCAAAGGGTTTTCCTAAAGACTGAATTGTTTTTAAGTGATGTAACTCAAATTTCTTTAAGGTTTCGTCATATTCAGGTTCATCGTCTTCATTGCGTGTTTCGGTTGTGATTTTCAGAGTCTTAATTGGAAAATCGATGTTGTAATAAATTTCATCACCAGTTACCCTTTGACTTATACTTTCTAAATACGTAATCAATTCAAAAGCCTTGTTTTGATACCTGAATCGGTATTCGTGGGACGACCATGAGGTGCAATTCCTGCACGGCCATATATAGAAATCTATCTGCAGGTCACCATTTGGGAGGATCTGTATGCCTTTAAAAGGTTCCTCCATGGTCGGTGTATTTCGATTGATGATAAACGTATTGGACTGTAACGTTTTTTTGAATTTTCCATTGCGTTTGCCAAAATAGATACCCAGTACTCTAGGATTTGTTTGTAGTGAATCACTTTCAATACCATCGTTATATTCAATCGTCTCTTTTACAGGGCTTTGTATGGCAAATGCCAAATCTTCGTAACCATCACCATTTAAATCTCCCGAGGTTTGCGACAAAATCTCCCAACCCGTCGGGATTATATCTTGTAGCTCCTTTCCCGATTTTGGTAATTCCGGATGCTTTGAATCCTTTTGGGCGTTGAGTTCAAGAGCCCAAAGTACTATGCATAAAAAAATTATGTTCTTAAAACTCATGGGTTGTTTGATAGTAAGGATAGTTCCTTGTTTTTGTAAACATATCGTGCATTATTGTTTGTTATCACTTCATCTTCCGTACCAGGGCCCAGCAATAATTGTTCTGTTTTAAAAGTGAATTCAATAGCATTATTTACCTCTTTTATTTCTATGATATCAACCATGTACTTTCCATCATCTTCCTCGTAGTAGCCTTCTATATCTAGTCTCCCCATATACATTAGGATTCCATTTTCGAGGATAAAGGCCTCGCCTCCAAAAGGGTATTCAAAGGCCAACTGACAGATAATGATGATTTTATCTGAACCGTCAACTTCATAAAAGTGAGGGTCATATCGATAAACATCACCAACACCCTGTGATTTATAGACTATGTTGTTGGTTGAATCCAACATTAAAAGTCGGTCGCCCCAATCGTTCTCGGTATCCGGTGCCACATTTTGCCCGTTTACGGGTTCAAAATTTCCAGCTACAATTTTATACCCATTTACTTCAAAGGCCTGTTCGATATGGAATCTGTCTATTTGGATGTTGTCCAATTTCTTGGGATGGAACTCGGAATACACATTAGTTTCCGCATCATATTCGCCATACCTCCAGCCATTAAATTTTAAGGTTGCATTTTTGGTGTCGTTCTTTTCATTAACAAGGCATTCATCGTTTTTGTCTTTAAACTGCGCCGTATAGGTCATTTCTTTGGTCACTTCTATATCAAAATAGCCGTTGGTCTTTTCCTGGCTCAACATCAAGCTTTTTTTCGTCTCATTAAACTCACCATCACAATCACCGTCCCATTCGCCGCCATAATCTGCAATGGAGTAATTGGAAAGCACTTTGAGAAGCTTGTTTTCAGATTTTACAAAAAGTGAAAGATTTTCTATGGAATATGGATTCACTCTCGAAGACCCGAAATGCGAAACCTTTACCCCAAAGGCCTCTTTATCTTCGGCGATCTTGTAAGGGTTACTTTCTATTTCAATGCCATCTAGCCTTACCGCATCAGATACCCATCCGTTTGTTTCGTGGCTTTCAAAATAGTTGTACTTTATTCTTTCAGTATTGTTGTCGGCAATGACGATGTGGGTATTGAGGGTAAAATACATAACACCCTCATCTACGATTTCTGGAATAACAACAATGGTCTCACCTGGGCTTTCAGGAAAAACCTTGGTAGTTATCAATTTGGTTTTTGCGTGTATCCAATCTAATTTTGAGTTCAATAAAACATCATTGATTAGAGTAAAATCTTCAAAAATTTCGTTCAAGCTTTTGGTGTCTATTTTTTCTATTTTACCATCATTCAAGATTTCGAATGTAACTTCTTCAACTTGTTTAAAATCGCCCCAGAAAATACGGTTTACCGTTATATTGCCTTCGCTTATTCTGGAGACAACTTGAGACATACCTTCTGCAATTTCGTCATAAGCAACTTTTTCATGGGCAATTACTTTTCCGTTGGCATCGTAATTAACCAATAAGGTCTCCATTTCTACCTCGCTCTTTAAAATGGTTATTGCCAGTGAAATATACCTGTCTGACAATGGAAGCCTGTACATAGCAGTAACCTTTGGGTTAAAACCCTCCCTATGGTAATCAGGATAAATCTGGTCTAGTTGTAATGCTTGGGTATCTATTACTTTGTAGTCCTCAGCTTCAACAAAGCTGTCAAAATTTGATTTTTCAAAATGAGGTAAGGTTTTGGTTGGTAAGCTTTTAATTGTTTTATTAAAATCAAAATATTCCACATTGGTTAAAGAATCGATAACTGTTTCATTGATTTCAACGGCTCCTTGGGTTTCCCCATTCGCTTCTTTTTCCTTTTTGGAGCTTTGACCACAAGAAAGAATTAGAAAAGCAATCGCTGTGTAATAATTTTTTATTTTGATTTTGTGAGCCATGTTTTCAGAATTAGTATGATTTCTCAGTCCTTAAACGCACTATGGTAGTGTCATTCATTATAAATTGGTAGCCAACCCGTTCCCCATGCTGTGACCATACCGTGGGAATTGTATCCGTTTTATAACCCTCTTTTACAAATACCAACCTTGTAAGTCTATCATTAGAACTGTCCAATAAAAAGTATCCCCGAGTGTCCGTTCTAATCATATTTTCTGTGCCAAATTCTTCAAAAACCTTTACGTTTTCAATGGGTCTATCGTTTTTATCTAGGACCACTCCTTGATAAAAATTGTTTGGTTTTTGACCACAAGCCAGTAGTGTAAAAACTAGCGCAAAAAAAATATTGTTTACGTTCATCTTTACTCCACTATTTTGGTTTCCCCTTTCTTTATGTCAAAATTTTCGGTATCCAAAATGGTTAAAATATAGGTTTCGTCTATTATCACATTACCACCTGCTCCGCCACCTTCATTACCAATCGTTAGGTATACTATCTGCGGGTCATCCGTACCGTTAATGATCATCTCCTTAAAATCATAATTGCTTAAGGCAAATCCTTCCTCGCCTTTTATGTTTAGAATATTATTGGTGAAGGTGATATCTAGCGTGTCAAAATTGTCATGTTTCTTCCATTGGTTGAGTATGTGGTCTTTCAGCGCCAAAACAAAGTTTTGAGGGTCAATATTCTCCGCAGTTTCTGGGTTCATGTTTGTCTCCTCTTCGGTCAAATCCGTTTTTTTGGAGTCTACCAACACGATATGTTCTGGGCCATACTCAAAAACATCGGTCTGGGAGCGGTGCCATTTTTTTGATTCCCGCATATTTATACCTGTAACCTTATAACTCACCGTAATCGTCTTTTCGGTTTTGTTGTTCTGTACCAGAATCTCATTAAAAGTGGTCTGAATCGTTGCGGTGTTGGGCATGGTGCGACAACTTTTCAGTTTTTCTAGAGCGAGAGTATCTTTGGAAAACCACGTACGTAAAAAGTTCAGTTGTTTATCGGAACATTGGTGGCCCAAATCTAAAGCAGATACAATTTGGCACCATAGTACACGTTTATTCCCAGTGGAGTCATAGCCCCACTCACATTCGTTGCCAATATCATAGGCTATAAAGGCCAAGGCCGCCTTTTCTGGTGGTAGGATGTTTTGAAGATAGCTCTGGTTGATTACCATAGTGCTTACTTCGGCTCCAACTGTTTCATCATATGCCATTTTGCGGTTTACAAATTGAATCGGTTGGTTACCCGGTGCTATTTTTTTCGCATCAATGGCCATTTCTACAATATCCACGACTTCTTGGTCACCCGGCATGACAATACGGTCCATTTTCCATTGAACTGCTATCAAATCGCCCTGTCTGAAATTGTATTCTTGATTATTGTACCAGTCCCAATTATATACCAGTGAAACCTCGGTGCCATCTTTTTGACCAAATATGTAGCTGTAATCAAAATCATCATTATAGTCACTGAATTCAATGGTATCTGTATATATTCTATTAAAATCAATTAATTCGTTTGGGCGTAAAGCACTATAAAATGTTGTTTGCTTTTGATGCCTTACTATGGTGTCAATTTTCTTTTCATACTTTTCTATTTCTTGAGCCTTGGTTATAGTATTCTTTTTCGCTTTAGTACCTTGTTGGCAAGAGAAGAAGAGTAGAATAAGTATAATTAAGATATATTTCATTTCTATTTTTTTAGATAACATCAATAACTTTTTCAAGGATGTAATGTGCAATGGCGATCATCACGGTAATTATCAGTAATAACGCTAAACGGATGATGGTCTTTTTTGGGTTGTTTATTAATTTATTACGTAGATATAGTACATCTAGAAATATGAAACAGAAAGCAATGATTGCTCCACCCCATAATCCTACTTGTATCAACCCGATTTCAAAAAACAAATGAAGTAAATACCACAACCCCTCTTCAGGCACATTATTGGGACCCAAAAAGAGTCTCATATATGCAATGCCCAAAATAAAAGACAACACCGTCCATAATAGGTAGGCAACTATTTGTTTTACAATACGCATCGCCCTTTGTTTTAATTTATTATTTCTATTGTACAAATACGTTCCCTTTCCTTCTCGTCAGGCATCCATTTTAACTGCTCAAAAAAATTGGCATCGGCCAGATTCAATCCTTGTTGTACATCACAGACATAGATAAAGGCATCTTCTTGATTGCTACTTTGTGTTTTGTAAACAGTATTGGTCAATACCCAAGTGTTATCTTTAAATGTAATGTGGTGATATGCCTCGTTTAGCCCCCTATCAGGAAATGCCGTTTTAACGAAAAAGCCATTTTCTTCTGCAACCACATCAATAATTTGGTTGCCACCGTCTTCCGAAAAATTGGTGATTTTTAAAGCAAATGCGTAGCTGTTTTTATTGTTGATGAAAAGTAGTAGTTCATCCCCTTGGTATGGCCCTGCACTCACGATTTTGTCCACTAGGCCATCGTTATCTAGATCGATATCACGAATAAAATAGCGCTCATTGTTTTCAAAATCAGATATATCATAGGCTATTGACCCGTCATAATCTATTGGATCCGGTGTTTCAAGGTCGATTTCAATTGGGTCCGGGTTTTGATTATCATCATAAAAACCTATGACAAATAGTTCTTCCAGTATTCCTTTTTTGGACGGACTGAGCTGAGCGGCAAAATTGGTATCCAATTTGGGATGTGGACCGTCAAACAAAAAGAATAACACCGATTTCGCCTCATCAGATGACAGTTTATTAATGAGGTCGTATCGTTTCCCATTCTTTATATACTCCAATGTCAAATCTTGAAAATAATTGACTCCGTCCTCCTGCCAAGCTCCATTCCTCGCAATGCCGACTAGCTTCTTTTCAAATTTTCTGTAGGTATCTTGAGACAATAATTCAAAGTAGTAATTAATGTAGTTGTAACTTTCTTCGTAAAGTTCGTTGGGTTGGTCCTGCCGCTCGTCCCAACCAAAGTACTCAATGAATTGTTGGAAGCCAGACGGAAATTGATCTAAAAAAAGTGCTTCTTTTTTGTCCCTAAAAGCCTCTTTAAGTTTTTTAATATCAAAAGCCTGATGTATTGGATCAATTTTGCCCTGATCGCTACTGATTTGACTCTCTGACTTTTTTTGATATTCTGTGGCCCGAGGTACCTTTTTAGGTGTTTCCATAGCGCCTTGACCATCTACTTTACCCTCCTTGCAGCTAATTGATAGCATAGCCAGTGAAATCAAGAATAAGTGTCGTATGTGTTTTGTTTTCAGCATAAATTTCTGCGTTATGGACAACTGGAAACGGGGTTACCGCAGAGCAATCTCGAATCTACCCATCCTATTAAACCTTGGTACTCAATCTTTATCCAATCCTGCTTTAAATCGATAATATTCAAATCCTCGTCCGCTGGTACAAGACCAATCTGTTTGCCGGTTTTTAGGGTATCAAGGATGGGTGCGTCCCAATTGGCCCGAATTCCTATGACCGAACTGTGTATCCATAAAATACCCTGGGGCATTTTTATTTCCCCATCATCTACAGTGTCAATCCTTAAAACCCGGAACCATCCGTTTTTTCCTTGAACAATACTAAAAATGTAACCGTACTCTGGTGGTTTAAGGGTTTTAAGGATTTTGCCATTGGGCTCGTCCCGTAGATTGATTCCCTTAGGGTCTAAATCGGCATTATAAACTTCCAAAACGTAATATTCTGGATTTTGTGAAATTGCATAGTGAATTTTACCCCTGTTCGATATACTGATTGTCACTATTTCGTGTGCCAGGGTGTCAATGGTTTCTTGCTGATTACTTTCTGTCATTCCCCAAACTACTTTATTAAAGACCATAATGCTGTCTTTAAGTATTTCAAAATCAATAGTTTCGCTTTTGCTGTTATCAAAATCCGTGGTTGTCCCAATGTAAAAGGAGTCAATAGTCTCGAAGTATTTGTTATGGGTAGATAAAAAATAGCGGGTGTAAGAATCTACAAATTGCAAAAGACTCACAATAACTCCTTGATTATTAGTTACAGCTATTCTTTCGGCATAGAAATTTCCATTTTGGCCATGCTCGTTCAAAATGTTTGGATAATACTTGGCTACCGCCTCTTTATCCAATATTCCATGAAGTGGCAGTTTTTCTTCTTGATTTTCATCAATCCCTTTAGGGCTTTGCACAGTTTTTTGTTTGGAGGCTATTTTTAAATCTTTTGAAGGTTTTGTGTTGCTGTTTACAGAACCAAGGTTCCTTAAACTATCAACTTTAAAATATTCACCCTCTTTATAATAGCCAATTTCACCGCAATACATAGTGGTATCCTGAGGACATGCGTCGTAGTAAAACTCGGCCAATCTATAATTGGTATACATGCCCAGTTCCTCACTTACAAAACCGCCCAAATCCTCTTCATGGTCTATGAAATAACCCGTGCCGGCGTCTCCTATAAAACCAAAGGTCCTGCCACCCAATTCATAAAAATAAATGCCGTTTTCATTAGTGTAGGCCAACGGTTTTCCTGTTTTGTGTTCGGTACTGAGGTGATTCCTTATTTTTTCTTTGATCGCTTTTTCTACTGCGGAATAGTTCTTATCTGGATATTCGACCAAATACAGGTTCGGATATACCTCGGACTGAATAAACCGCATATTCTTAAAAAAGAAATGGTTGATACCAAAAGCCACACCCCCAACTACTAACATCACCAGAGCTACCTGAACCCGCCTTTTACTTTTTAAGGTCCATTTGAACAACCTAAAGCAAAGGATGAGCAGAAGTACAACTATGATAACCAGTATGACGATGATTACTATGAACACAAGGTTGTTTTTTTAAAGTATTATTTGGTTTGATTGGTTCCCGCCGAATCAACAATCTCTTTATCAATATTAACGGTATACAAAGGTTTTTCGGCATAATCTGAATCCTCATGCAGGACCCGTACCAAATATCTGCCTTTGCCCATTGTATTCTGGTATCGGTCGAATAACGGAGACTCTTTTTGCAAGTATTCTTTTACTGTGTGAAATCCTTCATTCTTAAATACCGAAAACGTAAAGTCCTTTCCTGCTGTTTTTGATTCTATTCGGATCGACACTTTGGATCGTTCTTCTATATTCAGCAAAAAAAAGGTCGCAGTGGCATAATAGGCATTGGTAAAAGAGGAATAGCTCATAGGTTCATCAATGTCCATCGCATTTGCGTAAACCAGAGGTTCTACAAAGTTGATGATTTGATACGCTCCATTTTCATTGGGTCTTTGATAGGAAAATAATCCGCCATCGATTTTAAAACGCATAGTGGGACTTTTTTCCGATAGGTTTATCTCATAGTTGATTTTTGTTGGGAACATGGGCTGATACCATTGGTTGTTCAATTCCGATTGGTATTCGAATGCAACATGTTCTAGGTAGATATTCTTTTTATCGATTTTGATGGGATACACCCCTTCCAAAAAGTAGCCTATGCTTTGCATGTCTTTAAGTACTTCACGGATGTGTTCCTGTGATTCGCCTTGAAACATATCAAATCTGGTCATAAAAGCGCCGCTTTTTTTGAAGACCCAATTTTCCACACCCATTTCGTTTTGAAGTCCGAAGTGGATAAACTTTCCTTTAGTAATCCTATAAACCGGCTTAAGCCTGCCGATAGTATTCGAGCAACCAACACATTCCGTTTCCAAAAAATTTTCCAAGAAGGGAATGGAATCGCTAAAATTTTCCAAGGTTGAAATTTCCTCCTCGGTCAAAATATTTTGAAGGGATTCGGTTACATATTGGTTTTCGACTGCTTGATAAGGATAGTCTATTTCCTTCAACAACTTATAAGCTGCAAGTTCTTGTTTGTCAATAAACAAAGACTTGCATGCCCCCAATAGCGAAACAAGAAGTAGCATAACACAACCCCTCATCAAGGTCGTGTTATGCTTTAAGATTTTCGTTTTTAAATGCATGAATCTCTTCAACTCTATTTAGCTCGTTTTTATTGCTAAGGCAGGCTATTTATCAATGCCTCAAGTTCACTTTCAGTTGAGGTTTGTAAATCAGTTTCTTCAATAACAATTGTTTGGCCATCTACAATGGTGACCGATTTAATGGCGTAGAGCCATGCTTCATTTTCCTCACTGGTAAAGATTACATGGCATTCCAAACCGATGGGAATTTGTCCGTAATGCTCACTAAAGCGTCCGGTCGCGGAATCGTAGGTATCCAAATACGCCAAGGCATTAGGCTCCCCAGCATAGGATAGGTATACCCGACTGTTTTCATCATTGAAACCCTCTGGGACTTCTACCAGTATGGTGGTCTTCGGTCTGGGGTCGCTAAAGAATCGGTCTACATTTGTCCATCCAAAATCACCAAACGGTGCTACATAAAAGCGTTCGCCTTGGTCTCCGTCCTGTACGTCTGCTTCAAGGGGATTTCCGTTGGCATCCAAGTTTTCTGTCCAAACAAAACCATCACAATCATCGTCCAGTCTATCACAATCCTGATCGCCACCATTTCCTTTCCAAAGGGTCATTCCCATATCCGCTCCCCCTGTTAAATCAGCAGGGATGGTTGCGACGATATCACAGTCCTCGTCCACAGGTTCCCCATCTTGGGCAATGGTCAAGAAAAACTCGCCACCGGAAACCATCAGGGCCTTATCGCCATTGGGCAGGGCTCCCATGGTGGGTTTGTCGGTCGTCAGCATAGCGCCCCGATCATAAAGTTCCACCACTTGTACATCTACCATTCCAGTAACCGGATTACCATTTCTAGAAAGGCAATTGCCATTGATAACAAAAAACACCCCATTTTCGGTAGTGAAAAAGCCCGTTTGTGAGGCATCCAATTGAAAGTTCTGCACTTTGTTCTCAAGCGAGGCACTTTTAAGTTGGGCAAAAGCTTGGGGAGTGGCCCTTACGGGAATTTCCCTTTCAGAGGATTCATCGTCGGAGCAGCTAACAGTAAAGGCAAATGCTACGATAAATACAGTTTTGATAAAAGGTGTTTTTTTCATGATTCAAAGTTTTGTGGGGTTTGTTTGAATTTGGTATCTCTACATGTTATTTGCTATAATGGGTCATTTCAGCTCCAAAATCGTTTACGAAGGTATCGTCCAGTTCATCGGCCTTCGTGGCCAATTGCGCAATATTCTTCAGTATTTCATCTTTTTGTTCAGAATACAGATCGCTAATATGAATGCGATACGAGAGGTAAATCTGATTGTCCGAAATGGATAAGCGATGTAATCCCGTATCTGCGGTTAAGATATACTCATAGACCTCTGCCAGATTTTTGCGAGGCAGGTCGTTGAGGGGAGAGGTGGCGAAGAGGTAATTGTTGTCGTAAACGAACATTCGTATTTCCGCACTACCTTGGTGAAAATACCATCGCTCTCTACCGGACCTTGCCAAAACGGGATTGCTGTCTAATTTGGATATGGCCTCCTCAACCATTAGACTAAAATCGGAAAGGACCATTTCTTCAAATAGCTTTTCGTCTACGTTTGTTCCACAATTGGGACAATAATCGATCTTTTCTTCAATCAACCCACCGCAGTTGGAACAGCCTAAGGTAAATGTATCTGATAATTCCTTTACGACCTGCAATTCTTCCAGAAGGGTTTCTAAAGGAATGGCAAACCCCATATTATCGGCATCGGAGAATTTTGAGGTTACGATTCCCATCAGCTCCCCTTTCTCATTGATTACTGGTCCTCCGCTATTACCAGGATTAATGGCCGCATCCGTTTGAATAAAGTAGCTGCCACCAATGCTTTGACGAGGATTTGAAACTATGCCTTCGGTAACCGTAAACGGCATACCGTAGGGGTAGCCGAGCACGATAACCTTATCACGGGTTTGTGAAACGGTACTGTGATCTAGCAAGACCGTATTGGCGGGTTTGGGAAGGCTATCCGCCCTAAGAAAAGCGATATCCTTACCCGGATTTGCATATAATACATTGGTCAGGTATCTATTTTTATCCATTGCCTCCACGCTTACGGTATGACATCCTACAACTACATGGTAGTTGGTGATGATGATGTCATTTTCTTGGTTGTAAAAACCTGTTCCCGTGCCGTTCGCGGTATTTATTTTATATACTGAACCTTCAATATTGTTCATAATCACATGTATTTAATTCGTTTTATAGTTCGCCATGAGCTGCTGCATCATCGCCATGGATTGTTGCATTTGTTCGCCCATTAGTTTGGAGAGGTCCATGCCAAAATCCATACCCGTGAAGGCATCTTCCATAATGGCCTGCATGCCCTTTAAGAGTTTGGGTGCCGCTTGGTTCCATTCCTGATTACTGGCCTGTGCCAAGGCATCGGTAATGGGTTTGCTGATTTCCTCGTTTACCAAGTTGTAATAGAACAGGCTGTAAAAACAGGACTGCATTAGGTTGGTGGCATCTTCAAATCGGGAATTTGAGATCAGCTCCTGTGCCTCTTCATAACTTTCTTGCCAGTTTTCCCTAATATTCTCTTTTTTACCACTGTATTTATAGGGCACGAAGGTTTCAATTTGGTAAAGGTCTTCCATGAATTTATCTTGTGGAATTGCCCTTAATTTTTCCAAGTCCGATTTTCCGTTCAGCAATCGGTCATGAAAAGGAATATTACCATCATAAAGTCCATCCACAGCCTTTTCCAATTGGGTTCGCAAAAACCCCTGGGGTTCTATATAAAACTCGATTTTTTTAAGGGTGACGTTCAAGGCGTACCAGGCATTATTACCATGGCGTTTTTCCATATATCGGTCAAAGCGTTGAAGGCCATCCTGCAATATGTTTTGATAATTGGCGAAGGCTTCCCGCTTTACATCCATCGAAAAAGAAATGGTCTTTGGCTCTTGTAGGTGCTCAGCATCAAATTTTTCGATAAACTCATCATCAAGGCTATCCGCATAATAACAAATCTCCCTAAGCACTCCATAAATTTTGTAAGGCTCACAAAGGCTTATGGGGCATGAAAAGGTGAAATACACTAAATTACCCTTTAGCAACAAATTGGTTAAATTCAGGGGAGACATACGCAGCTCCGCCAAACGGCGCATCAAGGGTACTTTTTTGGCATTTTCCAAATTCAAAAAAGGACACTTGACAAAAAGTTCATGGGCTGTTTGGGTGATGGAGATGATTACTGAACCATGTGGAATCTCATAGGTGTCTCCCTTCTTTTTGCCGTCAAGGGTTGGGTCGATATAATCCAATAAGGTAGAGACAATCTTATCGTATTGTTTACCGTTGAAAAGAGCCACCACTTCATCCCATTTTTCATCCTGTCTGGTGGATGATTTTTTTGGATTAATGGGTGTATAATATGTATAATTTACATTCATATTTTATGGTTTGTTCGGTTACGGGTGCAAGAATGGTTAGGCACCTATTGAATTTGGTAATTATGATGCCTTTGAAACAAGCTGTTCCAATTCTTCAAATGCTTTTTGTTGAGGCCCTTTTAACAGGGTTTGCTTTATGGCATCTGCTGCGATTTCTAAAATGCTTCTATGCGTCTTCACACTCTTACCGAAGTAGGCATTCATCATCTTGTTGGGTACGATGTGGTTTATCTTAAGGGTGTTCTCATTTACATGGAACACTTTTACAGCGTTCATGCCATTTTTCTTGATCACAAGACATTGTGCCATTTGATTATTGGCGTCGGTACGGGTTTCCCATATGTCGTAATCTATTGTACACTCGTACTCCGTTTGTGTTTCTAAAAAACCTTTGAGGCTATCTAATGTGTTGTATTTGCTTTTAATCTCTATTAAGTTTTCCATTTTAATACATTTAATTTTACCAAGGACATTCCGAGAATTATGAAAAGTGGCTTAAGTGACGAATCAGTTTATTGCCAAAATAGAATGCTATCCATAGTAACATTCTTTTACATTTTAATTTTCAAGGTGTAATTTCACCATCGTCACTTTTGCAGGTTGTACTTAGTATAAGTACAGATTATTTTAAACAAGCAGATTTGAAATATGCCTTTCAAGATTTTTGTGATTTGCTCGATTAATCGAATTGCAGAAATTGTCTAGAATGTCAATAGTCCATCTCTGTTAATGAACCGTCCAATTGGTATGAAAAGGTGAACGAAGTACCTCCGTTTTCAGGCTGAAGTTTTACAATGTATTCTGCAGCCTCAATATCTCCGTTTTTTGGATAGTTGACGAAGGCCATTTCAAATCTCGGGTTGTCAATGTCTTTCTCGGCATTTAACTGTTCTTTCGATTTCTCAACAAGTTCACCTAAGTTTTTCAGGCTTATTTTTTCATCCAATTGGAACATGAAATCTGCCGCTTTGCTACCATTGGGTACCTCAAGAGTTATTTCCGAAGTTTGGTTCCAATTTCCCATAGAGTAGGTCCATTGTCCCATTTTCATCGATTCCGGATTATCGGTTACGGTGGTCGAGATGCTATTTCCGATGGATTCATTGTAAATAATCGTCAATTCCGTGTAGTAGGCATCGTCACCAAATTCGTTTTTCAGTTCTTTTTCAATGTCCGCAAAACCATCTGCATTAGCAGGTTGTTTTGCTGCACCACCACCGCAGGACGATAATATTGTTGAGAATATCCCTAGGGCTAAAACTTGTTTCAAATTTTTCATTGGATCTTTACTTTATCGCTTGGTGTTATTCCTCGTCTTCTTCCGCTCTTCCAAATAGGAAGAACAATGCTCCTCCACCCAAAACAAGGACAATTCTTAAGATCCAGCCCATGGTGCTGCCCCAAATGTCTATCCAGGCCAAAAGCCTAATGTTGTAATTGAAAATGGACAGTATGGCGGATATAATTCCCATGGCCGCTACTACAAGGCCTCCTTGTCCTAATTTAGATTTGATATTTTCCATTATTATTTGGTTTGATTATTTCGTTGATGGTTAACCCATATAAAGGTTTGTAACATACGGGACCAATAAAGAAATGGTTATTGCTGTCTAAAGATGGGGCAAAGTGATTTCCAAAAAAATAGCCAATGTTTTTGTGTGAAACCACAAGGTTTTTGTGTCAGGAACGATCCTATATTTGTTTTTTGAGAGGAAGGGAAATTGCTTAAAAAATGCCTAAGCAGTATTGGCTAGTGACTATTGAATCGCAGGAACGTAGTGATAAAGGCATCTTTTTTTCGGGAGGAAACGGGAATCTTTTTACCGTTTTTTAAATAGATGATGCCCGATTTATCGTACTTGTCAATAAATTTCAGGTTGACCATAAAGGATTGGTGCGGCCGCGTGAAATTTATCTTTTCCAATTTCTCTTCGTATTCTTTCAGCGGCTTGGAGGCTACGTATTTTTTGTTGTCGGCTAAATAAAAAGTGGTGTAGCCTTTATCGGACTCACAATACAATAATTCTTGTAGGTTGATGACTTGAAAGCTGTCGCTTAGCGATAGTACCAGGGTGGCATCATCTTGGTACCAGACCTTTTTGGCGGTGTGTAATTGCTTTTTTTGTTCAGAAATAGGTAAGGTCCTTATCTTTTTAAGGGCCATTTGCAGCTCGTCAACGTCCACAGGTTTTAATAGGTAATCTACCGCACCTATTTTCAGTGCCTTTAGCGCATATTCTTCATAGGCAGTAATGAATATGGTTCTAAAATCAAGATTTTCAGTCTGGTCGAGAAAGTCGAATCCGGTACCATCGGTAAGGTTAATGTCCAAGAACACAAGTTCGGGCTTACAGGCATTGGAGACCACAATCGCTTCTTTCACGGATGCACATTCGCCGATAATTTCTACGTCGGTTTCAATAGTTTCCAAAAGATTGATCAAACCTTTTCGGATATAGGCTTTGTCCTCAACAATAAGTGCTTTCATGCGTTCTCGATTATTTTATAGGGAATGATCAAGGTGACCTGTGTTCCTTGCTTTTGATAATTTTTCCTATCCTCTATGGTTATGCCACTTGGCACGTTGAAATCCTTCGCCAACAGTCGTAACCGTTCCCCTGTGATGGTCGTAGCCAACGACTTCTTTTTTGTATTCGGTTTGTTTGAAATGGCATCGATTCCAATACCGTTATCGGTAATGGTACAGCTCAACTTTTTGTTCTTAAAGGTTAGATGGACTTCTATTTCGCGATGGTCTTCATCTACCGAAAAAGCATGTTCTATGGCATTTTCAATAAAGGGCTGAATAAGCATTGGTGGGATAAGGAATAGGTTAATGTCTATATTTTCATCGACCACTAAACTATAATCATACGGTGGGTCTGTATCTAAGTTTTGCAATATCATATAATTGTCTATGGCATCCAGTTCCTGGATAAGGGGAACAACTTTATCCCTTGAGTTTTCTAGGACAATACGCAACAGTTTTGAAAACTTGGAAAGGTAGGTAATGGATTTTTTCTCTTCCTTGTTTAATATCATCCCCTGCAAGACCGAAAGTGAGTTGAATATAAAATGTGGGGTCATTTGGGAACGCAATAATTTTTGCTCGGTAATGATGCTTTGATTTTTAAGCTTGATGGAATTAAACTTCTGATAGAAAACCACTGAGCCGAACATGATAGAAATAATTAGAATACCAATAACCGCCCAAAGGTAGTTCTGCCTTGATTTGGCAAGGTCCTGCGATGTAGACATTACGGTCTTGGTGAGCTTCAGTTCCCGGATACTTGCGGAATCCAAGGCTTGTTTGTATTTGTACTCATACTCCAACTGGGCTATTTTTTCAACATTCTCTTTATTAAAAAGGCTATCGTTCAATATTTTGAATTGCTGGTGGCTTTCGAGTGCTTTTTTGTAGTTACCGGTGTTGTTATAGATTTTGGAAAGAACCTCAGAAGCTTGTTTTTGATACTCCAAAAAACCGGTTTTTTTGGAGATTTCCTCTGCTTTTATAACATAGCTAAGGGCTCTATTATACGCTTTCTGGTTCGCATAGGTCCTGGCCAATCCAATATAAGCACCGCATAATGTTTCCTGACTTTCATTTTCTAAACTGATTTTCTTTGCTTCTGTGAAGTATCGATTTGCAGCATTATAATCTTTAAATGCTAAATAAATCCCACCAATATTGTTTAGAATATTTGGTGTCTCACTGTTTGCACCAATTTGTTTACCTATACGTAAAGCATCAAGATAATGGTCGAGCGCTTTTTTATAATCGCCATTTTCCTCGTGTATCGCTCCTATACCATTCAAAGATGAGGAAATTCCTAGTTTGCTATTTATTCGCTCGTAGATTCCTAACGACCTTTGGTAGCTCATCATCGCCTTATCATAGTATTTCTGAATCTTATAAATAGAACCGATATTTGAAAGGTTATGGGCCATACTTATACTATCCCCAAGCTTTTCATTCATGTACAACGATTTACTATGGTGTTCTAGGGCAAGTGGGTAATTACCTTGGTTGTTATAAACAATACCCAAATTATTTAAACTATAAGCAACCCGTTGTTCGTTTTCCTCAGATTTAGCAATAGATAGCGCTTTTTTTAAATATAAAATGGCTTCGTCAAAATTACCCAATTGTTCATTTGCAGTTCCCAAATTCAATAGACTGGCAGAAAGATTATCACTTCCTATCTCTTCTTCTATCCTTATGGCTCCTTTAAAGTGTTCTATGGCTTTTTTTAGTTGCCCTTTATTTCTATAGGTAATGCCCATGGCATTGTAACTGTTTGCTATTCCCTTTTTAAAATCAATAGTTGTATACAATTTCAATGCGGCATTATAGTAGCTAAGTGCTTGATCAAAATTCGATTGTATGGCCTCGGTAATACCACGAATGTAGATACTTCTTGCTTTTCCTTTTCTAAAATGGATAGAATCTGCCATTGCATCCGCTTCTTCTAAGTACTTAAGAGTTTTGGCCATGTCACTACCGAAATGAGAAAAAGCCAGTGTATTTAAAAGATTAACTCTTGTCGTGTCTTTTCTGGTATGAAGTGCCAATTCATTTTTTAGGCTGTCAATTTTGCTGTTCTGTGCCTGTATGGCACCTGTAATTAGCAAAAAGCTCAGAATAAAAAGTGTAATGCGGAAATTTAGATGCCGAAAAGTTAACGTATTTCCCATACTTCCTTTATTCGTCGATACGTATAAGAAATACATAGTTAGAATTGCACAATGCTTAATACTGGTTGGACATTCATTTTCTGTTTCGAGGGCAGGCCTAGCCTAAAACAAAATACGGATTTTTAAACTCCTTCAAGAAATAAAACAGAAGTTTTCTTAGTAATAAGCAGGGGTTAATATATATCTGCTTATTTCTATCAAATATTCGAACGTGTAGAATGATTATTCGCGAAGCTACTACATGAATGTTGGGAAGCAATACTCTTTCCTTTAATTTTATTATAGTTTTTAGAGAACTTTTATTTGGAATATTATTGTGAATTGAAAGGATTCAAAATATTTCATTTCCAATTAGATTAACTACTTCCCTAATCCTCTAATCAATGATTATATCATTTTGACTTCTCAACGTTCTGCCTACTTTCCGATACAGAAATTAGCAAAGATATTGCCTAAAAGCTCATCATTGGTTACTTGACCCGTAATTTCACCGAGGTGATATAAAGCCTCTCTAATATCAATGGCCATTAGATCACTAGAAATATGATCGTCCATACCCATTTTTACTTTCTCAATTTCTTCCAGAGCCTTTAAAAGGGCACTGTAATGTCTGGTATTGGACACTATGGTTTCATTATTTCTTAAAGCGCCTGTATTTACAAATGTCAATAATGAATTTCTTAATTCATCAATACCCAATTTTGTTTTAGCGGATAAGGACTGAATTGAAATACCATCTACTTGGGAAAGAATATTTTTTAATTTATCCAGGGAGTCTTGATTAACCTGGTCAATTTTGTTAATAACGACAATGATAGGTTTTAGGGGGTAATCTTCTTTAATTTTATGAAGCTCTAAAAGGGTATGTTGTTCCAATGTTTTGGAATGTATTGCACTATTTCCATCTACCAAATAAAGGATTACTTGGGCATTTTTAATTTTTTCATAGGTCTTTTGAATTCCTATTCCTTCAACTATATCTTGGGTTTCCCGTATTCCAGCGGTATCTATAAATCTAAACCCAATACCACCGATACTAATTTCATCTTCTATAGTATCTCTTGTGGTACCTGCTATTTCTGAAACAATGGCCCGTTCTTCATTTAACAAAGCATTTAATAAAGTAGATTTCCCCACGTTTGGTTCCCCAACAATGGCTACCGGAATTCCTTTTTTGATTACATTACCTATTGCAAATGAATCTATTAAGTTTCTTAAGACAGATTGAATTTTATCAATTAATTCTTTAAATGCAGTCCTGTCGGCAAATTCAACATCTTCTTCGGCAAAGTCCAGTTCTAGTTCAATTAAGGAGGCAAAATTTAAAAGCTCTTGTCGTAACGTTTGTATTTCATTACTAAAGCCGCCACGCATTTGTTGCATCGCTATCTGATGGTTAGCGGCATTGTCACTGGCAATTAAATCCGCTACGGCTTCTGCCTGACTTAAATCCATTTTACCGTTTAGAAAGGCCCTTAAGGTGAATTCACCTGGCTCTGCCATACGACATCCATTTCTAATGAACAGTTGTATTATCTCTTGTTGGATATACATGGAGCCATGACAGGAAATTTCAACCACATCTTCCCCAGTATAGGAATAGGGATTCTTAAATACAGAGACCAAAACTTCATCCAAAACTTTACTATCTTCTATGATATGGCCTAGGTGTATAGTGTGACTTTTTTGATCTTCCAGTTTCTTATTTGATATAGATGTAAAATGTTTGGCAGCTATACGGAGTGCATCCGTTCCAGAAATTCGGATAATGGCTATAGCGCCGGCTCCAGAAGCAGTAGCTAAGGCAATTATAGTATCATGTGTAACCATAATGCAAAAATAGAGAAAATAAGAAGCTTTGGACTTCTTCAAGATTTAATTTGGCACATTGGTAGTATGCCCTATTTTTTATTAACCAATACATATATCAAATGAAATTGAAAAAAAGCATACCATTTATTTTCTTTTGTCTTTTATCTTCAGTAGTCGTTTTAGCTCAATCAGAGCCAACAAAACTAATTGAATATCAAGTAAGTGCCAAGGAGCAACTAAAAGAGGAAAAAGCAGTTCACAAAAAAGTAAAAAAAGCGGCAAAGGATTCTAAAAAAAGGACTGAAGAAGAAAAAGCCTTAAAAAGGGAACAAAAATTAGAACAGCAGATTGTATCTAAAAGGAAGGAAATAAAAAAGGTTGAAAAACAAATTGGAAAATTAACATCAAAGTTGGAAAGAGGAAGGATTAAAGGAGTTTTATCCCCGGTTGATATTGGTAAATTGAATTCTAAAATTGAAAAGCTGCAATCTAAAAATTCTAAGAATGTGGAGCAGTTAAATAAATTACTTAGAAAAAGGTAAAGTCTATTTTATTGGATTTATGTAACTACTTCAACTTTATTGCGTCATATATGTAGTATTCATCATAAATCAATCAAAAAATGGAAATCGTAAATCCAAATGTCACGTTAAGGGAAGATCGAAACATATTGGTTATAACCCATCTTAGTCAATATTTAGATTTTGTAACCGGATTTGGAGGCTTGGTTGTGCCACTAGTATTGTGGTTAACCACCAAAGATTCGGTAATAGGAATGAATGAACATGGGAAAGCAGTACTTAATTTTCAGTTAACCTTAATACTTTACCTAATTATAGGAATCCCTGGTATTTTATTATTTGGGTTGGGCATACTACTCTTGGTATTCGCCGGTTTATTGTCCATAGTGATGCCAGCAATAAATGCCATAAAGGCAAGTAAGGGTGAGTTACCTAGTTATTTTGGAACAATTAGGTTTATCTCTTAAATATCAATTTTAATAAAAAAAGGGGAGCTATAGGCTCCCTTTTTAAGTTTATACTTTTTAGTTGCTTAACTGTTCAGCATCACAGGCATTACCAACATTACAACTTGTTCACCTTCATCCAAACCATCTATAGGGGTTAGGATACCCGCTCTATTCGGTAAACTCATTTCCAATGAAACTTCATCCGACCCCAAGTTATTCAACATTTCAGTTAAAAAACGGGAGTTAAACCCAATTTGCATATCATCCCCTTGGTACGAACAGGTAAGTCGTTCTTCTGCCTTGTTTGAATAATCAATGTCCTCTGCGGAAATATTCAACTCTGCCCCAGCAATTTTCAATCTTATTTGATGCGTAGTTTTGTTGGAGAATATAGAGACCCTTTTCACAGAGCTCAAAAATTGATTTCTTGCTATTGTTAATTTATTAGGATTCTCTTTTGGTATTACCGCTTCGTAATTAGGATATTTACCATCAATTAATCTACAGATAAGTTCAGTATCGTCAAAAGTGAATTTTGCATTACTTTCATTGTATTCGATAAGTACATCAGATTCACTACCTGCCAATATCCCTTTTAACAAATTCAACGGTTTTTTTGGCATTATAAATTCTGCTACTTCAGAAGCAGATACATCCTCTCTTTGGTATTTAACCAACTTATGCGCATCAGTTGCCACAAAAGTTAGATTTTCTGGTGAAAACTGAAAGAAAACCCCGCTCATTACCGGTCTTAAATCATCGTTACCCGCCGCAAATATGGTTTTGTTTATAGCTGTTGCCAAAATATCCCCTAGTAAGGTTGTGGAACTCGGACTTGACAACTCAACGGCTTTTGGGAATTCTGCACCGTCTGCATACGCTAAGGCATATTTGCCGTGATTGGCACTTATCTCTACTGTATTATTATCGGAAACCACAAATGTCAATGGTTGCTCCGGAAAAGTCTTTAGGGTTTCCAAAAGTAATCTTGCAGGAACGGCAATAGTCCCTTCATTGTCAGAATCCACTTTAAGCACAGAGCTCATAGTGGTTTCCAAATCCGAGGCAGATACGGTTAATTTATCTTGTTTAAGGTCGAATAAAAAATTATCCAATATTGGAAGCGTATTGCTGTTATTGATAACACCACCTAAGATTTGAAGTTGTTTTAATAAGTACGTACTAGAGACTATAAATTTCATTAGATATCCTTTGGTTTTATTCCTTTGGAACAACGCAGCTTGGTAAAAAAGTGACCGTTTGTGGTAATAGCTGTTCCTCCGAACAAAGATATTTTAAATGCTTATTTAACGGAAACAAACTTATTAACAGTCTTAGCGTTCCTATTTATTGGCTAAAGTACTGTAGGTTTTGACCTAATGCCAAAATTTCTTATTAATTGAGGGTAGTTATTAACTATGCCAAATAGCAATATGATTGATAATTTTTATCATCCAAATATTTCAAAACCCATTTATAGAAAATCTACGATTATAGTATCCCTGTAGTCCAAACCTAATAACGAAGATGCACCACCAACGGTGGTAAGGTTACTTTTATAAATTGCTAGTTCTATATAATCGGAAGAATTAAAAAGGGCGAGTAAATCCCCATCTCCCTTTCGTCTGCTTTTGTCAATACTGTAATCTACTATATCGCTATAGGCCTTGTTTATTGTTTTAATTTTATGGTTTCGAACTTGTAATTCAAATTCGCGGCCCTTTCTATATGCCTCGAATAAATGTTTTTGAATATTGGTAACCACGTTGCCATAGTTGTCAATGTAGATAACACTGCCAATAATTTTTCTACCATCTTCCACTATCCTAGGAGAGAATTCCTTTAGTGTGTTTAATTCTGTGAAGGGCTTCCCAACAACCTCTAAAGTACCACCACGGCCAATATGGCAAGCTACTTGTACAAAAACACTCAGAACAGGGAATGAACCGTGGATAGGATCTGGAATACTAATTTCTACAACCTTCTCCGGTTTCATCTCAGAAGTTATCAAACCTATAACACCTGTGTTGGCACTAATAAAATAATGGCCATTTACAAAAACGGCAATATGCTTGTTCTGTTCGGTTGCTTCAGAATCTACACCAACAATATGAATAGATCCTTTTGGGAAATTATGATAGGAGTTTTTAAGAATATAGGCACATTCCTGTATGTTGAACGGAGTAATGTTATGGGAAATATCAACAATCTTCGCATCTGGAAGTTCACTGTATATAGTACCTTTTAAAACCCCAACAAAGTGGTCTTTAAGTCCAAAATCGGTTGTAAGGGTAATGATTGCCATGCAGCAATGTTGATATGTTTTTGATTAAACAAACTTAAATTTTACTTAAATTTGAATCACAAAATTAAACAAAAAAACAGCCAAGCGAAATTAATCTTCAACTGGTTTACATCATTCTAAATTCCACTGTTTGAACGAACTTATTTTAGAACTTTCCGAAATCAATCCAAGAGAATTCTTTGGACAACAAAACGAGAACATTGACCTTTTAAAAAAGTATTTCCCTAAACTAAAAATAGTTGCTCGAGGAAATAAAATAAAGGTATATGGGGATGAAGAACTCTTAGATGAATTTGATAAGCGTTTTGATATGCTTACCGAGCACTTTATCAAGTACAACAAATTGGACGAGAACACTATAGAACGGGTTTTGACCAGCAATGGACAGTCTGATTACCAATCACCGGAAAAAAGTGGTGAAACCTTGGTTCATGGGGTAAGTGGTAGATTAATAAAGGCACAAACCGTTAACCAAAGGCGTTTGGTAGATGCTGCTAAAAAGAACGATATGGTATTTGCCATTGGCCCGGCAGGTACAGGTAAAACATATACCGGTGTTGCACTGGCGGTAAAAGCTTTAAAAGAAAAGCAGGTTAGAAGGATAATTTTGACAAGACCAGCAGTGGAAGCTGGAGAAAATCTTGGTTTTTTACCAGGCGACCTTAAGGAAAAGCTAGATCCTTATATGCAACCTTTGTATGATGCCTTGAGGGATATGATACCATCAGAGAAGTTGGAACATTTTATTGATAACGGCACAATACAGATTGCACCTATGGCCTTTATGCGCGGCAGAACCCTTGATAATGCCTTTGTGATTTTGGACGAGGCACAAAATACCACCCATGCCCAAATGAAAATGTTCTTAACAAGAATGGGAAAAAACGCCAAGTTTTTGATTACCGGTGATCCTGGGCAAATAGATTTGCCTAGAAGAACCATTTCAGGACTTAAGGAAGCGTTATTGATTTTAAACAATGTAGAAGGAATTGAGGTGATTTATTTAGATGATAAAGATGTGATACGTCACAAGTTGGTCAAAAAAGTAATTGATGCCTATAAAACCATTGAACACCAAAACTAGAATACATGTCCAATACAATTTACGATACCAATTTTAATTTTCCAGGGCAAAAAAGTGTTTATAAAGGAAAGGTTAGGGAAGTTTATGAATTAGAGAATGATGTTTTGGTAATGATCGCTACAGATAGACTTTCTGCTTTTGATGTAGTAATGCCAAAGGGAATACCCTATAAAGGACAGATTCTAAATCAGATAGCCACTAAAATGATGGAGTCTACTTCAGATATTGTTCCCAATTGGTTAACGGCTACGCCAGACCCAAATGTAGCTGTTGGAATAGCTTGTGAGCCCTTTAAAGTGGAGATGGTGATTAGGGGTTATATATCTGGGCACGCTGCCAGGGAGTATAAGTTGGGTAAGCGAATGCTATGTGGCGTTCCAATGCCAGAAGGGATGAAGGAGAACGATAAATTTCCATCCCCAATTATAACGCCCGCAACCAAAGCGGAAATGGGAGACCATGATGAGGATATTTCAAAAGAAGAGCTATTAAAAAGAGGCATTGTCTCAAAGGAGGACTATGACGTTTTGGAGAAATATACCAGGGCACTTTTTGAACGAGGTACGGAAATAGCGGCTTCTAGAGGATTGATTTTGGTGGATACGAAGTATGAGTTTGGTAAAACTAAAGATGGTAAGATTGTCTTGATCGATGAAATACATACGCCAGATTCATCTCGCTATTTTTATGCCGATGGATATGAGGAACGGCAAGCAAAAGGAGAACCCCAGAAGCAATTATCCAAAGAGTTTGTTAGGCAATGGCTAATAGCAAATAATTTTCAAGGATTAGAAGGTCAGACTGTTCCAGAAATGACCGATGCATATATTGATAGTGTTTCTCAAAGGTATATAGAACTCTATGAAAACATTACCGGTGAGACCTTTATAAAAGCAGATACAGAGCAAATCCAAGAAAGAATAGAAAAGAATATTTTGGCTTATTTAAAAGGTTAGTTTAGCCAAATGATCAAGGTATTGTTGTAAATAAAACGCTAACAGTCACTCAAAAACACACCTACTGCTAGTCCGCCTTGAGAGGTTTCCTTGTATTTTGAGCTCATGTCCTTTGCGGTCTCCCACATGGTCTGTACCACTTTGTCCAATGGGATTTTGGCTTCTGCTGGATCGGTTCCCAATGCGAGTTCTGCTGCATTAATGGCTTTAATGGCTCCCATAGAATTTCTCTCAATACAAGGAATTTGCACTAAACCACCAATGGGGTCACAAGTAAGCCCCAAATGATGCTCCATAGCAATTTCTGCTGCTATAAGTACTTGTTCCGGTGAGCCACCAAGTAATTCTGTTAGTGCCCCTGCGGCCATAGCAGAAGATACACCAATTTCTGCCTGACACCCACCCATGGCCGCGGATATAGTTGCCCCTTTTTTGAAAATACTCCCAATTTCCCCTGCCACCAATAAAAATTGCTTTATATGTTCAAAATTACCTGCATGGTTCTCAATGACCAAATAATACATTAAAACAGCTGGTATTACGCCGGCGCTCCCATTGGTCGGTGCCGTTACCACTCTGCCTAAAGAGGCATTTACCTCATTTACACTAAGTGCAAAACAACTTACCCATTGCAATATTTGCCTAAATTTAACCTCGGTCTGGCGTATGGTCAGTAGCCATTCCTCTAGATTGGAGTAGGGGAGTTCCCCCTTCAATTTTAGGTGCATGTCAAAGGCTCGGCGTTTAACGTTTAACCCTCCTGGTAGTGTACCTTCGGTATGACAACCTGTGTACATACATTCCAACATGGTGTCCCATATCTGTTTAATTTCAAGGTCTATTTGTTCTTGGCTTCTTAAGGATAGTTCATTATCCAAAACTATCTCAGAGATACATTTTTGTTCTTGGTGGCAAAAACCTAATAATTCGGCACCTTTTTGTATTGGAAATGGGAAGGATTGGAAGGCATCAATTTTTTTCTTGGCATTTTTTCGTTCTTCAACCACAACAAAACCACCACCAATGGAATAATACGTTCTTGAAACCTTTTTTCCATTATCCAATATGGCTTCAAATGTGAGTCCGTTAGCATGAAAGGGAAGAAACTCTTTATGAAAAATGATATCATGTTCAACACAGAAATCAATCATACGTAGGTTTCCAAGATGCAACTTTTTTGATTCCTTGACCGAAGTTACCAACGGGTGTATATCTTCTATAGGAATATGGACAGGGTCTTGTCCTAATAATCCCAAAATTATGGCATAATCGGTGGCATGTCCTTTTCCGGTTAAGGAAAGAGAGCCATAGATATGTACTTTTATAGACTGTACTTGCTCAAAAACACTTTTACCTTTAAGTTCATGTAACCACCTCTCCGCAGCTCGCCATGGTCCTAAGGTATGCGAGCTAGAAGGGCCTACGCCTATTTTAAGCATATCAAAAATGCTTATACTTTCCATATCCTGCATATCCTTTCGCATTCTCTGACTAAAGTACAACGTTTGTTTAAGCTGGCAATACTTAAAAAGACAGATGTTGACGCATGAAAAATGACATCATGTCAGTTTTATTCCATTGGCATATTGTTTGTCAATAACTAATCGATTCAAAAATAAAGCACTAATATTTAAAACATATAAAATGAGTAAGATTATAGGAATTGATTTGGGTACTACAAACTCTTGCGTTTCCGTAATGGAAGGTAATGAGCCAGTGGTAATACCAAATGCGGAAGGGAAAAGAACCACACCATCAGTTATAGCTTTTGTGGAAGGTGGTGAAATTAAAGTTGGAGACCCTGCCAAAAGACAGGCGGTAACTAACCCAAATAAAACTATTTATTCCATAAAGAGATTTATGGGAAATAAATTTTCAGAATCTAAAAAAGAAGCTGATAGGGTACCTTACAAAGTAGTTAAGGGAGATAATGACACCCCTAGAGTAGATATTGATGGTCGTTTATATACACCACAGGAACTTTCTGCCATGATTCTTCAAAAGATGAAGAAAACCGCGGAAGATTATTTAGGTCAAGATGTAACAAGAGCTGTAATTACAGTGCCGGCATACTTTAATGATGCCCAAAGACAGGCTACAAAGGAAGCTGGTGAAATTGCAGGTTTAACGGTTGAAAGAATTATCAACGAGCCTACAGCGGCATCTTTGGCATATGGTATGGACAAGAAAAGTACAGACCAAAAAATTGTGGTATTTGATTTTGGTGGAGGTACACATGACGTCTCTATCCTAGAACTGGGAGATGGTGTTTTCGAAGTACTATCAACCGATGGGGATACACACCTTGGTGGTGATGATGTTGACCAAAAAATTATTGACTGGTTGGCTGAAGAGTTCAAGACCGAGGAAGGACTTGATTTACGTGAAGACTCAATGGCGCTACAACGTTTACGTGAGGCAGCAGAGAAAGCAAAAATAGAATTATCATCTTCTGCACAAACAGAGATCAACCTACCTTACGTTACCGCTACGGCTTCTGGGCCTAAGCACTTGGTGCGTACGCTTACATTAGCCAAGTTCAACCAATTAATAGATGATTTGGTCAAAAGAACAATACAGCCATGTGAAACAGCTTTGAAATCTGCTGGATTGTCAAAAAGTGATATTGATGAAATTATTTTGGTTGGTGGTTCAACTAGGATACCTGCTGTACAGGAAGCGGTTGAAAAATTCTTTGGTAAGAAACCTTCTAAAGGTGTAAACCCAGATGAAGTTGTTGCTGTTGGGGCTGCCATACAAGGTGGAGTGCTTACTGGAGATGTAAAGGATGTACTTTTATTAGATGTAACCCCACTTTCTTTAGGTATTGAGACCATGGGTAGTGTAATGACCAAATTAATTGAGGCCAATACCACTATCCCAACAAAAAAATCCCAAGTGTTCTCTACTGCTGCGGATAACCAGCCTTCAGTGGAAATACATGTATTGCAAGGGGAAAGGCCTATGGCTGCGGATAATAAGACTATTGGTCGTTTTCATTTAGATGGTATTCCACCTGCTAAGAGGGGTACGCCACAGATTGAGGTAACCTTTGATATTGATGCGAATGGTATCATTAAAGTATCCGCTACTGATAAGGCAACCAATAAAACCCAGGATATCCGTATTGAAGCATCATCTGGATTAACAGAAGAGGAAATCAAGAAAATGAAAGCTGAAGCTGAGGCGAACGCTGAATCAGATAAAAAGGCGAAAGAAACTGCTGATAAGTTGAACGAGGCGGATGGTATGATCTTCCAAACCGAAAAGCAACTTGAGGAATTTGGCGATAAGTTGTCTGATGACAAGAAAAAGCCGATAGAAGAAGCCTTGACAGCGTTGAAAACAGCTTATGAAACTAAGGATATTGCAGTTATTACTCCGGCTTTGGATAAAATAAACGAAGCATGGAAAGTGGCATCTGAAGAAATGTACAAAGCACAGGCAGAAGCTCAGCAAGGCGGTGCTCCACAAGGTGAACCAACTGCTGAAGGTGGTGCTCCAGAAGGAGACAATGTGGAAGATGTAGATTTTGAGGAAGTGAAATAACTATAAATAATCTTTTCATAATAACTAAAAAGGGACGGTTTAACCGTCCCTTTTTATTTTTGTTATTGGATTTCTTTTCTGCTTGATTTAAATTGAAGTAATTTTGGAACATGATGAAAAAATACAATTACATTTTTTTATTTCTGATTTTAATTGTTTCTGGTTATGCCTTTAGCCAAGAGGTGCGCATTTTTACATTGCAAGACTTTGATTTAAAGGATAGTGTAAAATCTTGTTTGGTCAGTACCAAATATGGGAAGGAAGAATATGACTTTAATAAAAAGGGGTTATTGACGAAATCTGTGACTAGATACAATGAGAATGATTATGACATCGTATTCTACAAATACAAAAATGGCGAATTGTCTGAGAAAAGGTCCGAGACCTATCGTGATAACGTATTCGACCCAACGACTTCAATAGCACATTTTTATACTTTAGATACGACCTCGAATAGAAAGATAACCGAGAAAATATTTACCTATGATAAGGAGTTTATGGATCAATACATTTACTCTTATGACGATAATGGTGATCTTGTGAAAATGATTCATACAGATAATGAGGGTACAGATGAGACCTTGGTAGAATATAAAAAGTATAAAGGAGAATATACCATTACCTATTTTATTAATAATGTACCGCTAAAATCTATACGTACATCCAGAAAAAGAAAAAAGGATGGCTCCTTTCAAAAAATAGTTTTGACGAAAGAATTTTTAAAGGGAGAAGAAAACATAGCTTTTGAGGAGGTATACGATGAAAAAGAAAGGCTTACAGCCCAACAGGAGTTTGACTATGATGAAGAAAGTAAATCCTTTGTGCCAACGATACGGACTACATATGTTTATGATGAAAATGGCATGTTAACAGAGGAATTGGCAAAAGGTCCGCAAAATACAGATAAAAAGGAATATATTTATCAATATGATCGGGGCGGTAATGGTAATTGGGTCAAACAAATAGTTACACCAGAAAATTCGTATACTACTAGAAAAATCATCTATTATACTACAGAGAAATCAAAGTTAAAGGAATAGCGTTGTTATTTATTTTTTGTACTCTGTTCCCATTCCTCTTTTAAAAGTCCATAACAGCACGTATTTCGTTTATACCCATCTAAAAGATAAACGTCTCGCCTCAAAATACCCTCTAAAGTACAACCTAGTTTTTCTACAGCTTTACGGGATTTTAAATTTCTTTCATCAACCCTAAACTCTACTTTTTCAAAACCCATTCTCGTAAATGCATGATCAAGCATTAAAACCTTCATGTTGCTATTTAGACCAGTACCCTGAAACTCGTTGCCTATCCATGTAGAACCAATATGTACTATTTTATTCTGCCAATTAATATTCATATAGCGCGTACTACCGGCATATCTATTCGTATTTTTATCAAATATTATAAACGGTATGCCTTGTTTGTTTTTATTCTGTTCTAGGGCAATTTCAACATAGGATTTGAGGGCAGCCGGTGTTTCTATATCACTAGGTGAAAATTGAACCAACTTCTTTTGAGATGCTACTGGTATTAAATAATGGTAATTTTCCAGGTTTAGTGGCACTAATCTTACCCTTTCATTTTCTAGTATTAATTCCATTAGTGCTTAATTAAAGCATTGATTAATTCCTTTTTAACTTCATGTCCGCCCTCAAAAACTATTTTTATCGCTCTTCTATTAAACAAGTCATCTATTTTTTTATCCTCATCTTTCATTCTTTCAGGGGTTAAATAAGGGTCGTTATCGCCAACTAGGGTAATAACTTCAGTGTTTGATTTCAGTAAATCCTGAAAATCCAAAGATGTTAACTCATTTGGAATACCGCCGGCATATAACACCAATTTATAGCAATTAACGTTTTTGTTCACTATCCACCTAGTAGCTATAGAAACGCCCTGGGAATAACCAAATACTATTAAATTATGTTCGCTTCCAATACCTTCCGCCTTTAAAACCGTGTCTACATAGGTGATAACATTATTGGTTTCTAATTTGGTGTTTTCCTTGGTAAGCCAACTTGCCCCAACATGTTTATATTTATTGTTTAAGTAATATTTAGAAGGCGCTTGGGGAGCAATAATATAATTTTCTTCTGATGGCAATTCATCAAAATATTTTAAGAAATATCTGCTGAGATAGCCAATACCATGAAATACCAACCAGATGTTCTTTGTCTTTGGCGTAAGCTCATTTAAGGTTTCATAAGTATTTGTATGCGTATAGGTTACATTTTTAGATATACTTGTCATAAATTTCTAATTGGTTGGTATGAGGTACTTGGTTTTCTATTCCTTAATTTTACAAAAAAAACATGGGCGAACATAAAGAAAAAATACTTCAAGTTTGTAATGCATCTTCTAAGAATACACTCATGGAAACCTTACATATTGAATATGTGGATGTTGGAGAGGATTTTTTAGTAGGAAAAATGCCTGTGACCCCAGAAGTACATCAACCAGATGGTGTGCTACATGGAGGAGCAATGGTTGCCTTGGCTGAAAGTATCGGTAGCATGGCATCCTATATTTTTTTAGATGCAGAAAACTTTTTTGTAAGGGGAATAGAAATCTCAGCTAACCATGTTAAAAGTATTCGTGAAGGATTTGTATTTGCAAAAGCCTCCTTTATTCATAAGGGAAGAACCACCCAGGTTTGGGATATTCGCTTAACCAATGAGCAAAATGAGCTAATTTCAGTTTGTAAATTAACGACGATAGCATTACCAAAAAAATAATTTACGAATGACCCTTTGGGACCAAGCTAAATTACACCACAGTAAGAACTTACCTTTTGTATTATATAAAAGACCAAGGGAGAGTTACGTTAATGGAGTATTTCAAAATGATGATGAATTAAACCGTGTGGCAGATTTTACTGAACAGGGTTTTATATTTTCCCCCTTTAATGCGGAAGATCAACCACCCGTTTTAATAAAATTCGATGTAGTGCTACAAGGGACATTTGATGTAGACAGATCAAAAACAATATGCGAACCAATTAATGATCATTCAAATGATTTGGAATTTGTGCGCTATCTAGAAATGGTAGATAAGGCTGTTTCTGTTATTAATTCAAATAAAATTAAAAAAGTAGTTCTTTCCAGAAGTCTAGAAGTTAACGTCACTAAATCAAATTTTGATATTTTCAATGATATTATCCAAATTTATGATAACGCATTTTGTTATTTATGGCATCACCCAGGAGTAGGTACTTGGATGGGGGCTACCCCAGAAGTCCTGTTAAAATGTAATGGAAATAGGTTTACCACGATGGCTTTGGCAGGTACTCAGGTTGTTAAAGAAAATTCTTGTAACCCTAAATGGGGAGATAAGGAATTATATGAACAGCAATTAGTAACAGACTATATTGTAGCTGTTTTAGAGCCTCAAGTTCAGAATATCACTGTTGGGGAGGTTGAGTCATCCAAAGCCGGTAATTTATGGCATTTACGAACCAAAATATCTGGTATTTTTCAAAAAGAACATTTTGGCAAGCTCATTAAAAGTTTACATCCAACTCCAGCCGTATGTGGAATACCATTACAAGCTTCTAAAGATTTTATACTAAAAAATGAAAACTATAAACGTTCGTTTTATACTGGATATTTGGGCGAACTTAATCTTTTGAAGGAACTGTCCAGGAATAAAAATCCACGTAATAATGAAAATAGCGTGTATAAGTCGGTTACTAATACATCGGAACTCTTTGTGAATCTTCGTTGCATTCAACGTATTGGAAATAAGGCAATAATTTATGTTGGCGGTGGCATAACCCAAGGGTCGGACGCAAAAAAAGAATGGGTAGAAACCGTGAATAAAAGTTTTACAATGCTTCGTATTCTGAAAGGTATATAACTTAAGAATTGGGCAAAGTTAGTTACAGTCCGTATTTTTGTATTGCATGAAATATTCTACCATACCCTCGGCACAGACCATTGTTAAGCATTGTAAAGCTAAAGGTATTTCCAATATTGTAATTTCCCCAGGTTCTAGAAATGCGCCATTGACATTGTCTTTTACCGAACACCCTTATTTTAAATGTTTTAGTATTGTTGATGAACGGTGTGCCGCCTTTTTTGCTTTAGGCATAGCACAAAGATTAAAAGAGCCAGTGGCGGTAGTATGTACCTCTGGGAGTGCATTATTAAATTATTACCCGGCAATTGCCGAAGCGTTTTATAGTGAGGTACCCTTAGTGGTTATTTCCGCAGATAGGCCAACGTATAAAATAGATGTTGGCGATGGACAGACCATACGCCAAGACCATGTGTTCATTAGACATATAGGGTATTCGGCAAACTTAAAACAAGACAGGTCACATTCGGTAGAAAGAATAAAAAAATATAGTCCAAACTGGATTTTAAATTTGAATATTGATGAAGTTCAAAAGGAAATACAAGAGTTTAATGATTCGGAAATAAATAAAGCTTTTAACATGGCTTTGCACCAAAGCCTTCCAGTACATATTAATGTGCCATTTGAAGAGCCTTTATATGATCATCAATCAGATTTAAGTGTTCAGGTAAACATTGAACACAAAGAAGTTCCTAAGCAAGAATTATTGCAGCTAAATAAGTTGACCAAAATCTGGAATTTAGCATCTAAAAAGATGATTCTTGTAGGGGTAAATAGTCCAAATACCATAGAACAGGAGTTCCTTGATAAATTAGGAAATGACCCATCGGTAATAGTATTAACAGAAACAACATCAAACCTTTACCACACTAATTTTTTCACCAGTATAGACTCACTTTTGGCACCAATAGAGTTACAAGAGAATAGGGATGAACAGTTTAAAGAGCTTCAGCCAGAAATTTTAATTACGTTCGGCGGATTAATCGTTTCGAAAAAAATAAAGGCTTTTCTGCGGTCTTATCCTCCCAAATATCATTGGCATGTTGGGGATAAAAGGGCCAATAATACTTTTTTTGTACTAGAAAAGGACATTAAGATAGATGTCAATGTTTTTTTTAGGGCCTTGCTTGTATCTGAAAAACCCTCTAGTGCTAACTACTATCCTAGATGGGATAATGTACGAAAGAACTACCTTTCTAAAAGAAAGGAATATAGCAGACAAGTTTCATTTTCAGATTTTATCGTCTTTGATGCTGTTCTTGCAAAAATTCCGGAAAACTATCAATTGCATTTGGCAAATAGTTCCACTATTCGTTATGCCCAGTTGTTTGATGTAAATAAGACAATAAAGGTTTTTTGTAACAGAGGAACGAGTGGTATAGATGGGAGTACTTCCACCGCTATTGGCGCCTCCATCTATGAAGAAAACCCTACGTTGCTCATAACAGGAGACCTTAGTTTCTTTTATGACAGTAATGCGTTGTGGAACAGTTATATACGAAAGGATTTCCGAATTATAGTAATTAATAATAATGGTGGGGGCATTTTTAGAATTTTACCAGGAAAGGAGGAAACCGATAATTTTGAAAACTATTTTGAAACTGTTCATAATTTAAACGCATCGGCACTTTGTAATATGTATGGGATTGGTTATCAACTAGTAAATGATGAACCTTCCCTCCAACATGAGTTATCGCTTTTTTTTGAACCTTCATCAGAGCCTAAATTACTAGAGATACAAACCCCTCGATTATTAAATGATAAAATTTTGATGGATTACTTTCATTTTATATCTTAGAGTCAAATTAACTATTAACTAATTAGACACTAAAAATTATGAGTAAAAGAGACGAACTTATTGAAAAATACGCCGCAGATATTAAGGATAAATTCGGTGAAAGTGCAGATATGGATCTTTTAAAAAAGGTGACCGTTGGTTTAGGACCATCTATCTATAATCTAGATGCTTCAAAAGTTTCAGGTGGTGACGATAAAGAATTGGCTACCGTAAAGAATAATTACTTAATTAAGAAATTAGGCTTAAAGGATAGTTCAGATTTGGATGATGCTATTAAAAGTGTTATGGACCAATATGGTTCGTCAAATAAAAATAAGCATAGGGCTGTAGTTTATTATATGCTTTGTAAGCATTTTAACAAAGCCTCTATCTATTAATAGATTCAGCTAAGAAGTATTTAAGTCGTTCCCTATGGAGCGACTTTTTTTTAATCGAAAATAACTTTATCACCTCTAAACCAACAGTGCAAATATTAAAACGTAATTTTGCAATATGATAGAATTAGGAAGAAAAAACACATTGGAAATACTAAGAGATACCAGTGTTGGTCTTTTTTTAGGTGATGGTGAAGGTCAAGATATTCTTTTGCCGAATAAATATGTACCTACTGAATATGAAATAGGTGGGTCCATTGAAGTTTTTTGCTATTTGGATTATGATGAACGTCCAATAGCCACGACGTTGGAACCTTACATAATGCTTGGCGAGTTCAGGTTACTACAGGTTGCAGAAGTAAATGAATTTGGAGCCTTTATGGAATGGGGACTTGAGAAGCATTTATTGGTTCCTTTTCGGGAACAACGCGATAAAATGAAACAGGGACAATGGTATGTGGTACACTGTTACTTAGATCAAAAAAGTGGAAGGTTGGTAGCATCCAACAAAATAGATAAATTTCTTAGTAATGAGAATTTACAATTAAGAGAATGGGATGAGGTTGATCTTGTGGTTACCAGACAGACAGATCTTGGTTGGGAAGTTATAGTAAACGAAAAACATAAAGGTCTTGTTTATTTTAATGAAGTTTTTAAATCCATTAATATCGGGGATGTTATTCCTGGTTGTATTAAAACTATTAGAAAAGACAATAAATTAGATATCTCACTACAACCCCTTGGAAGTAGGGTTTTAGAACCAGCAGCGAACAAAATATATGAGGTAATCAAACAAAATGGTGGTTTTTTGCCTTTGCATGATAAGTCCGATCCAGAAGAAATTAGGGATACAATGCAGATGAGTAAGAAGACTTTTAAAAAAGGCTTAGGTACTTTGTATAAAGCTAGAAAAATTAAACTTGAGGATGATGGTGTTAGTTTAATTGACGATTAGGCAATTAATCGTAAGAAAATTCATCATTTGATTGACAATCAGATTTATACCTTATAAAATGGAGTTTATATTGGTATTATATATGATTAATACTATTTTTGTGATTTTATAAAGATTAGTTTATATCTTTAATAAGATTTTAATTAAATTTAGGCAAGAAAAGCCCCCTAATTAATACTTTATTATGCCTTTTATAGAAGAGAGCGATCTACTAGAATTACATAAGGATATTGACAAGGCCCAGATTATTAACGAGCGGCTTTTAGATCAGATAAAATTTAAGAATAAAGAGTTAAAGAAAAGTAAGATTCAGCGTAATATATTTGCAGGCATTACAGCATTCTTTTTAATTGGTGGTTTGGCATTTACCTCCTTCACGGCTGGGCTAAGCAGCTCTAATTCCTTTGATAAACAGAATAACAACCTTTTGGTTTCTATCGATAGCTTGGATGCGATTAAAACTAGGATTAGCAATCTAAAAGAGCAAAATGAAGAACTAAGCTTGGTTAAAGAGTTTTATTTGGCAAAGGAGTTTTTGGCTAAGGAAAAAATTTACTCTGTACAGGTGAAATCCTTCGTAGATAACAATGTAACGCTTGCTTCTGAAGCACTAACCAATACGCTGTTTGTAAAAACAAATCCTTTTTATTCCTATTCATTAGGTAATTTTGAAACCTTACAGGAAGCCCAATCTTTTAGAAAGCAGTTGGTTGATATTGGTTTTGAGGATGCATTTGTTGCGTCATATAAAGAAGGTAAGAGAATTCAAATAGAAGATCCCTATTAGTGCCCGAATTTAAGTCTTGGATAAAGGCAGCTAGGCCTAGAACACTTCCGTTATCAATTTCAGGTATTTTGGTTGGTACTGCATTAGCTGGTTATTACGGTAGTGTGGACTATATTGTTTTTTGTTTGGCCTTATTGACTACCATAGGTTTTCAGATTACTTCAAATTTTGCCAATGATTATGGAGATGGGGTAAAAGGAACCGATAATGATAAAAGAATAGGCCCCAAAAGAGTAATTCAAAGTGGTCTAATAACCGCAAAAGAGCTTAAACGAGGTATAATCATTTCTGTAGTTATTTGTTTGCTTCTTGTTTTTAGTCTGTTATTTACTGCTTTTGGCATGCACAATATGCTATTTTCTTTAGTGTTCTTACTGTTAGGTTTTTTAAGTATCTGGGCAGCACTCAAATATACCCTTGGTGAATCCGCATATGGTTATCATGGTTTGGGAGACTTATTTGTTTTTATTTTCTTTGGTTTGGTAGGGGTAATAGGTTCTATGTTCTTATACATAAAGGAAATACCTCCTTTATCTTTACTGCCGGCTGTAAGCATGGGATTATTAAGTGTGGGTGTTTTAAACCTTAATAATTTAAGGGATTATGAATCTGATAAGGACGCAGGTAAGAATACGATTATTGTGAAAATCGGATTTTTAAATGGTAAGGTATATCACTATTTTTTATTGATTATATCCTTTATTTGTCTTTTATTTTTTGTGATTTTCACATACCAGAATTGGCTTCAATTTAGCAGTCTATTGGCCTATATTCCAATATTTATACATCTGATAAAAATTAAGAGTACGAACATTGCCAAAAACGTAGATCCTGAGTTGAAAAAACTTGCTTTAAGTACATTTTTAATGGCAATTCTCTTTTATTTCAGTTATAATATTTTTTTGTAGATTTGAATGTTAACCATCTAAACCATATATTCACTTGGAACAACCTATTAAAATACTCATTGTAGAGGACAATGTTATTATCGCAGATGATATGCAGTCCATGTTGGAGGAAATAGGCTATGAAATTGTTGACAATGTCATTGTTTATGAACAAGCTGTAGAGGTACTGAAAAGCCAGCAAGTAGATCTTGTTCTCATCGATATCATTTTAGCATCTGATAAAACAGGCATTGACTTAGGTAGGCATATTCGAGATAATTACGATATACCATTTATTTTTGTCACCTCTAATTCTGATAGGGCTACTGTTGAGAATGCTAAAACAGTAAAACCCAATGGGTATCTTGTAAAGCCATTTGAACAGCAAGATCTATATACGTCCATAGAAATTGCACTTTCTAATTTTATTTATGGTAAACAAGCGAAAAGTATTGATGATGATAATAGCGAGATAAGTTCAGATGCCCCAATGTCCAATTCTATTTTAAAGGACTCTATTTTTGTTAAAAAACAACATTTGTATTACAGAATTCAGTTTGGGGATATTCAATTTATAAAAGCTGATAATGTTTATTTAGAGGTGAATACCATTGATAAAAAGTTTTTGGTTAGATCGCCATTAAAGGATTACTTGGAGAAGCTGCCCAAGAATAAATTTTACAGGGCACACAAATCTTATATAGTTAATGTGGATCACATTGACGCTATAAATTCCAAGGACATTATGATAAATAATACACTAATTCCAATTTCAAAGGATTTTAAGGAGTTTATTATTTCTGCAATGAATTCATAATTTTACTTCATAATTTTTTGGAGGTGATATTTTAATTTATATGTGATGTTTATATCTTTTTAAAAACCGATAAAACACACAGAATCATCGATGAAATACGCGTATTTAAGCCAAATAACTGCTTCACAACAAAATATAGGGGTTACACAACAATACTGTAAAACTTGAAGTTCTATATAATATTTTTGTTAGGTAGGTATTTGGGAGCTATATAATATTGATTAGATTGTTAAGTAAATTATTCAATACTTGACACTTTCCTATATTTTCCAGTCTATCTGCGATAAACACTTTTACTTTTAAGAATAAAAGTAATACCATTGAGAGCACAATTTATTTCACTTAGAAACCGTTTTTGTAATCCACTTCATATAAGATGTTATGAAAGGTGAACAACAATGATTTGAAAAGGCATTTGATTTGTTTTAGGTTTGCTTTTGAGTTTTAATTAGTATGAAAAGAAATTTCTATTATAGATTTTTATTTGCATTGATGCTATTGTCCACTCTTATGGGAGTAGCTCAAGAATTTGAAAATGCCGAGGAAAACTATTTTGAAATGTTTCAGGAACTTTCAGACGCTGATCTTCGCACGGTATTTTTCTTCAGCACTTCCAATAGATACAATCAAAATTCTGCATATGACTGGTTGGATTCGGTCAACGTATACCTAAACAGTTCAAAGAAAACCAGTGATTCTACAGCCATTGTAAATTATCAGTTAATTCAATCTCAAATTTATAATGATTTAGGGGATTATGAGAAGAGTCTGGCACTTACAAAGGAGCTATATGATACTTTGGAGCTATATAATATAGATACCCAAATACTCATATTGGAATTAATGGATTCCAATTACGCTAAACTTGAGTTGTATGACAAGCAAATTGAAATAAGACGTCGCAAAAGGGATTTAGGTATTACGGACAATATTTTCTTTTATGATATCTACTCCAATTTAGGACAGCACCGTAAGGCCATGAAGGATTATATGACCGAGGAAAAAAAGAATATTGCTGATGATGATTTTTTTGCTCAAGCGGTTTATAATAATAACATAGGGAATTACCTAAGACTGGATAAATCTACACCGACGGCACTGAGTTATTTTAACAAGGCAAATGCTTTGATAGATGTATATTTCAGTGATGTAATAAAAGTTAAGACCGATAATCAAATTAACGAGGCAAATACCCTTAAAGGAATAATTTTAGGTAATATAGGTAAATGCCATGTACAACTTAAAGAGTATGAAGCTGCCATACCTTTTCTAGAAGAAAGTATTTTAACCATTAAGAAACACAAATCAGGCAAGTTTTTATCTGAGCTCATGGAGAACATCCTGGCAATTGCCAATTGCTATTTACAGCTGGATAATTTTGAAAAAGCAACCGACTATTTAACTGATGATTTAAACCCGATCAAAGCAGAGAATATTCTTCAAAAGAATAGATTATATGCCATGTATTATGATAAAACTGGCGATTTTAAAAGTTCTGCCACCTATTTAAAACGTAATATTAGAATAAGGGATTCTATTGATCTTAAGGAATCAAACATCAAAAGTCAACAACTGGCGGCTGTAATAAATCAAGAGGTGGAATATTCAAAGGGTATGATCGAGGAGCAGAAAAAAGCGCTTGAGAAATCACGAAATGATATTGCAGAAAAGGATAAGAGTATTAGTCTAGTATTTATCTCATTGGTATTCACTCTTATGGGATTTGCAGGTTTGGTGTATGCGTACTTAAAAAGTATAAAAAACCAAAGATTAATAGCAGAGCAAAAACATATAATTGAAAATTCGCTTGTTGAAAAGGATTCATTATTAAAAGAGATTCACCATAGGGTTAAAAATAACCTCCAAATGGTTTCTAGTTTGTTGAGTTTGCAAACTAAAAATACACGGAGTAAAGCCGCCATACAAGCTCTGGAGGAAGGTAAAAGTAGGGTTAAGGCCATGGCATTGATTCATCAAAAATTATATCAGAATGATGATTTGTCTGTGATAGAGATGCAAGGGTATATAGAAAGTCTTATTAATAGTGTGCAATCAGTTTACAAAAAAGGCGGACATAATATTAATATTACTATCGATGCAGAGGGAGTGGAATTAGATATTGATCGAGCCATTCCATTCGGACTAATATTAAACGAGTTAGTTTCTAACTCATTTAAATATGCATTTCCACATGATGAGGAAAATGGAAAAATTTATATCCATTTAAGAAAAATATCTGGTAGTGAAGGCTTTTTTGAATACACAGATAACGGAGTTGGTTTACCGGAAGATACACAAGAAAGGGCTGAATCCTCTATGGGAATTCGGTTAATGAACAGACTCGCCAATCAGTTACAAACCACATTGAATACAGATAAAACGTCTCAAGGTGTTCGTTTTTGGTTTAATTTTAAATAAACCACAGCTACCTCACTGTACTTCTTAAAACAAGCTCATGTAGTAGTTTTGGAAAAAAACGTTTAATATAGATAGCGTAAATTTCCTTCCTCCCAATATAGGTCTCAAATTTTTTCTGCTCTATTGCTTTAATGATTTTCTTGGCACAGATAACAACAGGTAATCCACTTGAAGTTGCATCATCATTTTCACCTTGCCTACTTCCGTCAGCAGTTAAAGCGTTTTTGGCTACATTGGTCTGTATAAACCCTGGGCAGATTAGGGTAACACTTATATTGTCTTTTTCGTGCTCCATTCTTAACGCATCAAAGAAACCATGAAGTGCATGTTTGGCCCCACAGTAGCCAGATCGGAATGGAGATGAAAATTTCCCCATTAAACTGGTAACCGTAACAAAATGACCTTGTTCCCGCTCTATGAAATGCGGCAACAATGAATTAGATATGCTTATGGTACCCAGATAGTTAATATCTATTAACTCTTTATATACTTTAAACTTTGTTTTGGCGATTAATGAACGTTGGCTAATACCGCCATTATTTATAAGGATATCTATTTTGCCAAAAAAATAAATGGCCTTATTCACCATTTTGTCTGAAGATTCAAAATCTGAAAGATCCAATGGAAGCACTGCAATATTCTCTGGGTACTTACATGATAATTTAACCTTTTCCAATTCATTTTCCCTGCGAGCAGAAATAATTAATAGACAACCAAGTTCATTAAGTTGATGCGTCAACTCCTCACCTATACCAGAGGACGCCCCAGTAATCCAAATAACATTGCCGCGTATACTTTTCATTGTGCTCTTTTCTTAGCCAAAAATATAGTTAAATTTGAATGAATTTATGAAAGCTATATTTAAAAAGCGTCTCCTAAAGTTTAAAAGCCCTAGTGGTACATCTAGGGGTATATTAAAATCTAAGGAAACTTGGTATTTAATTCTTCAAGAAAATGATAAATGGGGAATAGGCGAGTGTGGAATATTTAGGGGTCTAAGTTTTGATGATGTTCCAGAATTTGAGGATACGTGTGACTGGATTATCAAAAATATTGATAGAGGTGAGGCTTATTTGTTGGAAAATTTGAAAAGCTTTCCAAGCTTACAATTTGGGGTTGAACAGGCATTTTTATCTTTTAGGTCTAGTAACCCTTTTGAACTTTTTGAAACATCATTCTTAAATAATTATAGGGGAATACCTATTAATGGTTTGGTATGGATGGGTGATGCTGGTTTTATGAAGAACCAAATACAGGAAAAACTGGAACAGGGTTTTAGTTGTATAAAAATGAAAATTGGTGCTATTGATTTTGAAACAGAAATTAGGTTATTAGAATCCATAAGGAATCAATTTTCAAAAGATCAAATAGAGCTACGGGTAGATGCCAATGGTGCTTTTATGCCCAGTGAAGCGCTAGAGAAGTTAGAAAAGTTAGCTACCTTAGAACTTCATTCCATAGAACAACCAATAAAATACGGTCAATGGAATGAAATGAAAACACTTTGTGCCCAAACACCGTTGCCTATAGCACTTGATGAGGAATTAATTGGCCTTATAGATGTAACAATAAAGAAAGAACTGTTACTAACGGTTAAACCACAATATATTATTCTGAAACCTAGTTTAGTTGGTGGTTTTAAGGGAAGTATGGAATGGATAAAATTAGCTGAAGAACTTAATATAGGCTGGTGGATAACCAGTGCCTTGGAAAGTAATGTTGGTTTAAATGCCATTGCCCAATGGACAGCAACATTAAATAATGATATGCCACAGGGTTTAGGCACTGGTGGTTTATTTACAAATAATATAGATAGTCCGTTAGAGGTGAAACATGGAGGGCTATACTACAACCGTTCCAAAAATTGGGACATTAATATGTTTAAGAATTTATGTACATAGAGCAGGCTTATAAAGGTTTAAGTGATAGTTGGAGGTATTTTTTAGGTATTATTTTGATATTTTTTGCATGGCAATTTATTGGAGGTATACCCTTAGTTGTAGCCCTGATTTTGTCAGACGATGGTATGTCTACATTAGCTAGTGGTGAAATGGGGGCAATGTCCGATGCCTTAGGTTCAAATACATTTTTCTTTTATATGTTATTAACTTTTGCCATAGGTTTGTTCTTTCTTTTTTTATACGTAAAACTGGTTCATAAACAAACTATTAAATCCTTAACTACTTCAAGAAAAAAAGTGGACTGGAAACGTATCTTGTTTTCATTTTTTCTTTGGGGTATAATTTCAGTATTTTTTATTTTCCTGGATATATACCTTTCCCCTGAGGATTATAAATTTAATTTTAATTTATATCCCTTTTTAATTTTAGCTTCAATCGCAATTTTTTTAATCCCAATACAAACAAGTATGGAAGAATATTTTATGCGTGGCTATATGATGCAAGGACTTGGGGTATTAACTAAAAACAGATGGTTTCCATTGGTTTTTACATCTTTATTGTTTGGCTTAATGCACATATTCAATCCTGAGGTAGAAAAATTGGGTTATGGAATTTTAATTTTCTATGTTGGTACTGGATTTTTTCTAGGAATATTAACCTTGATGGATAAAGGGCTGGAATTGGCACTGGGTTTCCATGCGGCAAATAACTTGACCGCTGCTCTTTTGGTAACGGCAGATTGGACAGCATTTAAGACCCACTCTGTATATACAGATATTTCTGACCCAGTTTTGGGATGGGATGTGTTGGTGCCAGTTTTTGTAGTATTTCCTATTTTATTGGTCGTATTTTCTAAAAAGTATGGTTGGTCTAATTGGAAAGAACGCTTAACTGGTAGAGTGGTTTCCGAAGAAGAATTTTTAAATGCTGATAACACATAATTTATTGTGGCTGAAATACACCCAAAGTTTAAATTAAACGGTTTGGCCCTAAATGAAAGGGATTTAATTGAAGTTGGGTATTGTTTCATAAAAGAAGGACAAGCATTTGAGAGGGAAATAGGGGTATTTTTACTAAACTGGTTAGATGCAACAAATGAAGTTAGTGTACAAACTTCAGGTTCTACTGGCTCCCCGAAAGAGATTATACTACTTAAAGAACATATGGTTAATAGTGCCAAGGCTACTGGTTCTTATTTTGATCTACAACAAGGAGATAGTGCTCTACTATGTTTGCCGGCAAGATATATTGCAGGTAAAATGATGTTGGTGAGGGCTATGGTATTAGGTTTAGAATTGGACACCGTTGAGCCTAGTTCTTCTCCCTTGCATATTTTTAGTAGGGATTACGATTTTTGTGCTATGGTTCCAATACAGGTTCAAAATTCACTTTCGCATTTATCCCATATTAAAAATCTAATTATTGGTGGAACCACGGTATCTTCCTCTTTGAAAAAAGAGTTGAATAGGCTTAGGGTTAATGCTTTTGAAACCTATGGAATGACGGAAACAGTTACCCATATAGCGGTTAAGAAATTAATTGAGGATGAGTTAAAAGGAGAAGGTATTCCATCACTTTTTTTAACATTACCCGGTATTAGGATAGAACAAGATGAAAGGGGATGTTTGGTAATAAATGCCCCAAATATTTCCAAAACTAAAATTGTCACAAATGATGTAGTAAAGTTACATTCAACGACAGAATTTGAATTGTTAGGTAGGATTGATAATGTGATTAATTCAGGAGGGGTTAAACTATTTCCGGAAAATATCGAAAGAAAATTATCCCATATCATAAAGAATCCTTTTTTTGTGGCAGGAATACCTGATGAGGAATTAGGCGAAAAGTTGATTCTTATAATTGAAGGGAAAGGTAATTTAGAAGAAATAGCTAATCTACTAAAGCTGGCTAAGGATTTAGGACCCTATGAAACTCCCAAAACAGTTTGTTTTTTGGAGAATTTTGAACGTACTGAGAATGAAAAAATTCAACGCACGCCCACTTTGAACAAGGTATTTGGAATTCATTAAATTTCCTCTATATTTCTAAATAAGACGTAATAACTCACCAAATGAAAAAACTTCTCTTTTTACTGCTTTTTGTTTTGAGCTTATCCCTACATGCACAACGAATCTTAAAAGAAAAAGAACGGGCCGTGGTTATTGATGATATTTTGGATGACCGTTTAACTAATTTGTTACCCAATTTAATGGATATGGCCGGCATAGACATGTGGGTTGTGATTTCAAGGGAATATAACGAAGACCCGGTTATAAAGACAATGCTTCCCGCCACGTGGCTAAATGCGCGTAGAAGAACAATTTTATTGTTTTATCGAAACAGAGAAAAAAATAACATTGAAAAACTGGCTGTAGCTAGATATAATGTAGGTAAGAACATAGAATCGGCTTGGGACAAGGAGAAAGAACCTGATCAATGGAAGCGGTTAATGCAACTTATTATTGAACGTCATCCTAATAAAATTGGATTAAATTTTTCAAAGGATCACAACATAGCAGATGGCTTGGATAAAACGGATTACGATGAGTTTATGTCCAATCTACCCAAAAAATATAAATCTAAAGTTGTTTCTGCCGAACAACTTGCCGTACGTTGGATAGAAACTCGTACCGAGCGTGAAATGGTTATTTATAACCAGCTGGTAGCTATTACCCATGATATTATTGCGGAGGCGTTTTCGGAAAAAGTAATTACCCCGGGAATCACTACCACAAAGGATGTGGAGTGGTGGATGCGTCAAAAAGTTACCGATTTGGGGCTGGAAACTTGGTTTCATCCAACAGTAGATATCCAAAGGGCTAAAGAAGAGCTGGCTAGTCATTTGTATTCTTTTTCAAGTAGGCCTGAGGATATGGTAATTTCACCAGGTGATTTACTGCATTGCGATTTTGGCATCACGTATTTAAGGTTAAATACCGATTGTCAAGAATTGGCATATGTTTTAAAAGCAGGAGAAAAAGGTGCACCACAGTTTTTAATAGATGGTTTAAAAGAAGGTAATCGAGTTCAGGATTTCTTAACGACAAATATGGTAGGGGGCAAAACCGGAAATCAGATTTTGGCAAAGTCATTATCAGACGCAAAAAACGTAGGATTACGACCTTCCATTTATACACATCCGTTGGGACTTTATGGCCATTCTGCGGGAACCACAATTGGCATGTGGGATTCCCAAGGAGGCGTAATGAAAGATGATGGAGAAAATTACCCCCTAAACACCAATACGGTTTATGCCATTGAATTAAATACTTCGATAACAATACCAGAATGGAACCGTGATATTCGTATAATGCTAGAAGAAGCTGGTTTCTATGGTGAAAATGGGTTTAGATATGTCAATGGTAGACAAACTGAGCTTTTGTTGATTCCTCGTGTAAAAAAACATCAAGGTAACTAAACTTGTATAACGCCTAGATTAAACGGTTTTTCTATGGGTGCGTGGTCTGCAGCTGAAATGCCCATGCTGATCCATTTGCGTGTATCTAATGGATTTATGATCGCGTCTGTCCATATGCGGGCCGCAGCATAATAGGGAGATACTTGATTGTCATATCGTTTTTTGATTTTATCGTACAGTTCTTTTTCTTTCTTTTCTGTTATGGTTTCGCCCTTTTTTTTAAGTGAAGCTTTTTCAATTTGTAAAAGTACCTTGGCGGCAGAATTACCACTCATAACTGCTAATTCTGCACTTGGCCAAGCCACTATTAATCTAGGGTCATAAGCTTTACCACACATGGCATAATTACCAGCGCCATAGCTGTTACCAATTATCACTGTAAATTTTGGCACCACGGAATTGCTTACTGCATTTACCATTTTCGCACCGTCTTTTATTATTCCTCCATGCTCACTTTTACTGCCCACCATAAAGCCGGTAACATCTTGCAAAAATACAAGGGGAATCTTTTTTTGGTTGCAATTCGCTATAAATCTGGTGGCCTTGTCCGCAGAATCTGAATAGATTACACCGCCAAATTGCATTTCACCTTTTTTAGTTTTTACGACCTTTCGCTGATTGGCAACAATACCTACAGCCCAGCCATCAATACGGGCATATCCCGTTAGGATAGTTTGTCCATAACCTGATTTGTATTCCTCAAATTCAGAATTATCAACCAATCGTTTAATAATGTCCATCATGTCATATTGTTCGGTTCTAGAGCTTGGTAATATGCCATAAATATCCTCAGGATTTTCTTTTGGTTTTTGGTTCTTTATCCTATTGAAACCTGCTTTGGGGAAATCACCAATTTTGTTCATAATGTTTTTTATGGTGTCCAAGGCGGCTGCATCATCCTTGGCCTTATAATCTGTTACACCACTTATTTCGCAATGCGTGGTGGCACCACCAAGTGTTTCATTATCTATATTCTCTCCAATGGCTGCTTTCACCAAATAACTCCCAGCTAAGAAAATACTCCCGGTTTTATCAACTATTAAAGCCTCATCACTCATAATAGGTAGGTAGGCGCCACCAGCAACACAACTACCCATGACTGCAGAAATTTGGGTAATTCCCATACTACTCATAACCGCATTGTTTCGGAAAATTCTACCAAAATGCTCTTTATCAGGGAAAATTTCATCTTGTAAGGGCAAATACACACCTGCACTATCAACCAAATAGATAATTGGTAATTTGTTTTCTATAGCTATTTCCTGTGCCCGCAAATTCTTTTTTGCGGTTATTGGAAACCAAGCACCTGCTTTAACAGTAGCATCATTGGCCACTACTATACATTGCCTACCTTGTACATAACCAATTTTTATTATTACGCCACCAGAAGGACATCCACCATGTTCCTCATACATTCCCTCGCCAACAAAAGTTCCTATCTCTATAGAATCAGTTTTGTCGTCCAATAGATATTCTATTCGCTCCCTAGCAGTCATTTTGCCCTGGTCATGCTGCTTTGCAATCTTGTCTTTACCACCTCCTAAATGTATCTGGGCAGTTTTTCTCCTTAATTCTGATAATAAAAGCTTGTTGCTATCTTCGTTTTGATTGAATTTAATATCCATTCTTGTGCATTTCATTTCCATGGCTAAAGATAAGGAGTTAAATTTGGTAAAATCAATCCTAAAAACAAAAGTATGATCAGATGGGGTATTGTAGGAGCAGGAAAAATTGCCCACACATTTTCTAAGGATTTGGCATTGGTGGATGATGGAAGGCTTACCGCTGTTGCCTCTCGAAGCTTTGATAAAGCAAGGGAGTTTGCTGATGAATATAGTGCAGAACATGCATTTGGTAGTTATGAGGATTTGTTTAAAAGTGGTACGGTGGACGTGGTTTATATTGCTACCCCCCACACTGGGCATGCAGATCTGGCGATACAGGCCATGGAAGCGGGTATTCATGTTCTATGTGAGAAACCATTGGGCGTAAATAAGACAGAAGTAGTTGCGATGTTGGCCGCAGCCAAAAAGAACGGGGTGTTTTTAATGGAAGCACTATGGACGCGTTTTAACCCAACAATAAAAGCCGTTAAGGAATTGGTAAATTCCGGTGAAATAGGGGAAGTTGGTCACTTATATTCAGACTTTGCGTTTTATGCATTGGATAGGGATGTTAACGGAAGACTTTTAAACCCTGCTTTGGCTGGTGGTTCTTTATTGGATATTGGTATTTACCCTATATTTTTAAGTTACTTACTTTTGGGTATGCCCAAAAATATCTTGGCAAATGTGAAATTTCATGAAACTGGTGTGGAAAAACAATGTAGTATGATATTTGATTATCCTAATGCAGATGCTATGTTATATAGTAGCTTAACCACAACGTGTGAGATGAGAAGTACCATATCAGGGAGTGAAGGAACTATTTATATTAATCCTCGTTGGCATGAAGCCACAAGTTATACCTTGGTGAAAGGTGATAATGAGAAAACAATAGAGGTTCCTAAACTGGGTAAAGGGTATACCCATGAAATTGAGGAGGTCCAACAATGTTTAATAAATAATAAACTGGAAAGTGATTTATGGAGCCATCAGAACAGTTTAGATTTAATTACCTTAATGGATACTGTGCGTACACAAACAGGAATCGTATTTCCTTTTGAGGAATAAAGCGGTTTAAAATTGGATTAACATACTAAAAATACCGATATTTGTTGTTCTTTTAATCTTTTTAGAATGGGAATGAATAAGAACACGGTATTGGCCTGGGCCACATTTATTATGATTTTTGTAGGTCTTGCTTTAATAGCCCTTGGCGCATTTAGATATGATGAGGTTGCCGGATGGGGATTTGCATCAGTTGGCATTGGTTTCTTCGCAATAGCCTGGGTTTTTAATGCATTAAAAGGTAGGGTTTAATTCCACGATTTTAGTTTAATTTTCACAACCAATAAATACAGTATTTTATGTCCGACGATAAGAAGGTCATCTTCTCCATGTCTGGAGTTACCAAGACCTATAAAAATGCCAACACTCCAGTTTTAAAGAATATTTACCTCAGTTTCTATTATGGCGCTAAAATCGGTATCCTAGGTTTAAACGGTTCTGGTAAATCTACACTCTTAAAAATTATTGCTGGTGTTGATAAAAATTTTCAGGGTGATGTAGTTTTTTCCCCGGGTTATAATGTAGGATATCTTGAACAAGAGCCAGATTTAGATGAGGATAAAACGGTTTTAGAGGTTGTTAAGGAAGGTGTAGCTGATACGGTTGCCATTCTAGATGAATATAACAAGATCAACGACATGTTTGGGTTGCCAGAAGTTTATGAGGATGCTGATAAGATGCAGAAACTTATGGACCAGCAAGCAGTTTTGCAAGATAAGATTGATGCATCTAACGCATGGGAGTTGGATACCAAATTGGAAATTGCCATGGATGCCCTTAGGACTCCAGAAGCAGATAAGAAAATCGCAGTGCTTTCTGGTGGAGAAAGAAGAAGGGTGGCACTTTGTAGATTGTTGTTACAAGAACCTGAAATATTATTGTTGGATGAGCCTACCAACCACTTAGATGCAGAATCTGTACATTGGCTCGAACATCATCTCGCCCAATACAAAGGAACGGTCATTGCAGTAACCCATGATAGATATTTCTTGGATAATGTTGCAGGATGGATATTAGAATTGGATAGGGGTGAGGGTATACCTTGGAAGGGGAATTACTCTTCTTGGTTGGACCAAAAATCAAAAAGGTTGGCCCAGGAAAGTAAAACAGCATCTAAGCGCCAGAAAACATTGGAAAGAGAGTTGGAATGGGTTAGACAAGGTGCGAAAGGGAGGCAGACAAAACAAAAAGCCCGACTCAAAAATTATGACAAATTAATGAGTCAGGATCAAAAGCAGCTAGACGAGAAGCTGGAGATTTATATTCCTAATGGACCTAGATTAGGAACCAATGTTATTGAAGCGAAAGGTGTAAGTAAGGCGTATGGTGACAAATTACTTTATGAAGACCTTAATTTTAACTTGCCACAAGCAGGTATAGTTGGGATAATTGGTCCGAATGGCGCAGGTAAGACTACTATTTTTAGAATGATAATGGGTGAGGAAACTCCAGACAAAGGAGAATTCATTGTAGGTGATACTGCTAAAATTGCTTATGTAGATCAGAGTCATTCAAATATTGATCCAGAAAAAACTATTTGGCAAAATTTTAGTGATGAACAAGAGCTCATTATGATGGGCGGCAGACAAGTAAATTCTAGAGCATATTTAAGTCGTTTCAACTTTTCCGGAAGTGAACAGAATAAAAAGGTAAGCATGCTTTCTGGTGGGGAACGTAACCGCTTACATTTGGCCATGACACTCAAGGAAGAAGGAAACGTATTACTTTTAGATGAACCTACTAACGATTTAGATGTGAATACCCTTAGGGCATTGGAAGAAGGTTTGGAGAATTTCGCTGGCTGTGCCGTAGTCATTTCGCATGATAGGTGGTTTCTAGATCGTATTTGTACACATATCTTAGCTTTTGAAGGAGATTCACAAGTATATTTCTTTGAGGGGTCATTCTCTGATTATGAAGAGAATAAGAAAAAGCGTCTAGGTGGCGATTTAATGCCTAAACGAATCAAGTACAAGAAATTAATAAGATAGCAAAAAAGGCTCCCAGTGTGGGAGCCTTTTTTAATTATTAGTAATCTTCATTAGGATACCAGTCCAACTGTACCACTTCAATATTTGGATTTCCTTCGTTTATTAATTTTTTGAAATTAGAGACATCACTTACCTCGGGTCTGCCCCTAAAGTGATACGGGTAAACTTGTTTTGGTTTAAAATCTAGTACTGCAGAAGCAGCACTTTCAACTTTCATTGTATAAGGAAGGTTCATACATATAAAGGCCTTGTCAATATTTATTAAACTTCTCATTTCAGGTATATCCTCTGTGTCTCCTGAAAAATAAACACGTTGTTCGTTAAAATTTAAAATGTATCCATTACCACGGCCCTTTACATGAAAATCTTTGGCTTCTTCCCTAAGGTTGTACATAGGTACAGCTTCTATTATAATTCCAAAGTGTTCTTTAGATTCGCCATTCGCCAATACATCAACTTGATTTGCAAATTCTTTAGCAAGCTGATCTGCAACAGCTTTGGGAGCAATTATTTTTGCTTTAGAAGTGTTTAGTGCTTTAAGTGTTTCAATACTTAAATGGTCTCCGTGAATATCTGTAATTAAGATGAGGTCTGGAATATCTTGGCCTTCAAATGCGGAGGCCCCACCCGTTGGATCTATATAAATGGTAACACCCTCCCATTTCAAGACTGCGGTAGCATGTTCAATGGGAATAATTTGTAAATCTTTGTGTTCAGTCCTTTTTGATTTATCAGATTCTTCTATTTTTTCTTCAATGGCAACAGCATCCGATTTAGATTTTTCCTTACAACTTAAGAACGTTAATGAGATTAATAAACAAATAATTGATCTTTTTATTTTCATAACTAATATTTTAAAGTTCCATTTCCATTTTAATATCACTTCTAGCATAAGGTAAGTCTTTTTCTAAAGGTACTTCTTGAAACCCGAACTTACGATAGATATGAAGTGCAGTATCTAATTTAGTACTAGAATACAAGATTATTTTTTTCCAGTCCTTGGATTTTGCAAATTGTACCGCATGTGCCAACATTTCTTGACCTATTTTTTTGCCTTGATGGTTTTCACTAACAGCCATTTTACCTAATTCAAAAAAACCATCTTTATTTGGAATAAAGGCAAAACAACCAGCCGGAGTATCGTTCCACAAGGCAATAAAAATATAACCACCTTTATTTATAATTTCTTTTTTACTATCATTTAATAATGCTACATCCATTTTTTCAACAACGAAGAACTTCTCTAACCATGCAATATTCAAATCTCTAAAAGAATGTGCATAGATATCTTTATAACCAACGATCTTCAACATTAATTCCTATGTTTTAAGATTAAAAATAATGGTTACTGATGTGGAATTTGATGTAAATAAAAAAAAAATAACATTAAAAAATCTAAAAAGAACATCTGTACGTATATAGAATGATACAAACAACCAATTATTAGTTGAAAATTCAACGAGAAAATTAAATATTACATTATGAGTGAAACAAAGAACAACAATGGATTAAAGGTATTGGCGGCCTTATTGGGTGTAGTACTTTTAGGTACTATTATTTACACAGTTAGTCTATATCAAGACAAGAAAAAGACAGAAAATGTCTTAACTAAAGAAAAAGAATTAGTAGTTGAGGATTTAAATAGCTTGAAATCTGAATACGACAAAGCTATTTTGGAGAGTAATGCTACTAATGAGGAATTGGTATCAGCAAGGGATAACATTGCTAAATATATTGATTCTGTTAATACAATGAAAGCTGATATTTCTTCTTTGGCAAGATACAGAAGACAAGTGGGTGTTTTGAAAGCTGAAAGAGAGCAATTATTAAAGCAAGTTGATTCTTTAACACGTTCTAACACTATGATTGCTATGCAGAGAGATAGCACATATGTTGAATTAGAAAAACAAACCGTTTTTAATGATTCTTTAGTTGTACAGAATACACAATTGGCAGATGCTGTTGAAAAAGGTTCAGCTTTAAACCTTTCTAAATTTAATGTAGATGCGGTAAGGGAGCGTAACAGTGGTAAACTGGTTTCTACCCAAAGAGCAAGAACTACAGATAAATTCAAGATTTGCTTTACCGTTGCTGATAATGTAATTGCGCAAGCTGGAGATAGAGAATTTTATTTAGAAGTATTGGATCCACAAGGTAATGTTTTAGGAGAAAGTTTTTCTAAAACTAATGATGGAGGTGCATCTGTAACTTATAGTAAAGGAACAGCATTTTACTATGAAAATAAATCTTTAGATGTTTGTGATTATATAAACAAACCAGCTGGTGATTTCCAAAAAGGGAACTACATGGTTAATGTTTATGATGACAAATTAAAATTATTGGGTACATCTAAATTTACTTTAAAGTAATTCATACACTATCCATTTAAATAAAAAAAGGGCGGTCTTCAAAAGACCGCCCTTTTACTTTTATAAAAATCAATAAACAATTATTTTAAGCTCCCTACCATATCTTCTGGTTTAACCCAAGCATCATAATCCTCAGCGTTAACATATCCAAGATTAATGGCTTCCTCTTTTAAGGTAGTACCATTCTTATGGGCGGTATTTGCAATTTCCGCTGCTTTGTAATATCCAATTTTAGTATTTAATGCGGTTACCAACATTAAGGAATTGTTTAAAAGCTGTTTGATTACCTCATGGTTAGGTTCTATACCCACAGCACAATTTTCATCAAAACTGGCACATGCGTCACCTAATAATTCTGCTGATTGTAAAATATTTGCAGCCATCAATGGTTTAAATACATTTAACTCATAGTGTCCTTGGGTGCCTCCAATTGTCACAGCTACATCGTTGCCCATTACTTGAGCACATACCATGGTTAATGCTTCGCACTGTGTTGGGTTTACTTTTCCTGGCATAATGGAACTACCTGGCTCGTTTGCAGGAATAATAATTTCTCCAATACCGGAACGTGGACCTGAGGCCATCATTCTAATATCATTGGCAATTTTATTTAAAGATACTGCCAGTTGTTTTAGGGCACCATGACTTTCTACGATAGCATCATGGGCAGCTAAAGCCTCAAACTTATTTTCGGCCGTTTTAAAAGGCAGGCCTGTAAATTCAGCAATATAGTTAGCAACCAAAACATCATATCCTTTTGGTGTGTTAAGCCCTGTTCCTACAGCTGTTCCTCCTAAAGCCAATTCACTTAAATGATCCAATGTGTTTGTAAGTGCTTTTATCCCATGGTCTAATTGTGATACGTAACCAGAAAATTCTTGACCTAAGGTTAAGGGAGTGGCATCCATTAAGTGCGTTCTACCAATCTTAACCACATCCTTAAAATCTTTAGCTTTTTTATGAAGTGTATCACGCAATTGAGTAACACCAGGAATAGTAACCTCTACAATTTTTTTGTAAGCTGCAATATGCATTCCTGTTGGAAAAGTGTCATTGGAAGATTGTGATTTGTTTACATCATCATTTGGTTGAATCGTTTTTTCACCTACTCCTATTTCTTTACCGGCAAGTTCATGTGCCCTATTGGCAATAACTTCATTCACGTTCATATTGCTCTGGGTTCCGGAGCCTGTTTGCCAAATTACCAAAGGAAACTGATCATCATGTTTACCATCAAGTATTTCATCGCAAACCTTAGCGATTAAATCCCTTTTTTCCTTACTTAAAACATCCAACTCGCAGTTGGCATATGCAGCTGATTTTTTCAAATAGGCAAAGCCATAAACTACATCTAACGGCATTGAGGCTACTGGTCCTATTTTGAAATTGTTTCGTGATCTTTGGGTCTGTGCGCCCCAGTACTTATCCTTGGGAACTTCTACATTTCCCATGGTATCTTTTTCTATTCTAAATTCCATGATTTTTTATTATAAAGTAGTGACTTGCTAACTATTTGTTTCAAAAATAAGATTTGTATTTATTTATTGACAACAAAGAAGTAAGGATATGTAAAATTAATTTGCCTTTTGGTTTGCAAAAAATAATTCGTTTATGGTATCTTTGTTAAGAATTAAGATGTAAGATATGTTCGAATTTGATCAATATTTAGGTTTTTTAGCTTTCTTAACTATTTTAACCATTGGTTTTTGGTTAATGATGTTCTTGTTATTGTTCGTTGTGCCTTATTGGTTAGGTGGTAACATCATAGAATTATTAAAAGAAAGACGCGATAAGAAAAGAGCTGCGCGTAATGAATAAAAAAAAAGAAGCCATTTGGCTTCTTTTTTTTAGGGCAACTTGTTTGACTATCCTTCTATTTCAAATTCTCCTCCATCCCCACCTCTAGGGCTTTCTCCATTTCTTCTTCTTTGATTCTTCTGCTCATTGAACCTATATAAAAAAGACAAATTTATCTGTCTTTGTCTCCATTGAAACTCACTATAGGTAAATACATTGTCCGTTCTGGTTTCACTTTTGCGCTTACGTGAATTAAAAAGATCGCTCACATTCAAAGATAAGGTGGCCTTATCTTTTATGACATCCTTACTAAAGGCCAAATTAGTGCTCAATATTCCTTTGTTTTTTGATTGGGCATCTTCTGAAGGGCCTCTATAAAAAGCATTGGTTTGAAAATCTATTTCCCAAGGCAATGGTAATTTGGCACTTAATCTTGAGAACCACGTAAAATTGTTTGCATCAAAATTTTGTGTAATTTGCTCATCTTGGAAATTTACATAGCTGTAATCTCCCCTTAATTTTTGTTGAAACACATTTACATTCCAAGTAAGGCGCCAGTTTCTCTTAGGTGTATAGGTAGTGGTGAATTCCATACCATATCTCTCATCCGTTGCCAAGTTAATTGGTGTCCTCGCTTGTACAGGTACTACCACTGGGTTAGATGGATCTGAAGGATTCTCAATGGTAACAAAATCACCAGTTTCTTGTGTAATGAATTGAAATACACCTGTAGACCTATTAAAATAAGCGGAAGTGGTAAATGAAAGTTTTTCCCATCTTTTTAAATAACCGAAGTCATAGGCATCCGTAAACGTGGGATCCAAATCGGGATTTCCTTGGAAAAGGTTTGTGTTGCTAGAACGTGATGGGAATGGATTTATAAAACGAGACCATGGTCTTCTTAATCTTCTACTGTAACTTAAGGTCACTTGCTCCTTTTCCGAGAATTCATAACCCACAAAAATAGAAGGAAACCAATTTGTGTAATCCTTGTCCGTAACGTCATTGGTGTTCACCAACTCAATACCTATATCGGAAGTCTCCATACGTAAGCCCCCAAGGAGGTTCCATTTGCCAAATTTACTGCCCAATTGGGTGTATAGGGCATTGACATATTCTTTATAGTTCAGTTCGTTACTGAAATTAGGATTACTGTACAGAACCCCGTTTTCCAAAATACCGAAATCAAAATCAGTATTGAAATTATTAAACGTACCGCGATAACCCAATTCTAATTGGGATTGATTGTCTTTGCCAAAAGGAAGTACATAATCAGCCTGGAGTAATTGATTTTTTTGAGACTCGTCATTAATAGTCTGTTCGGTGTCCAATTGTATGTTATCGCCTAATATTACTTCATTTATTATGGAATTCTCAAGTTCATTACCTGTAGAATATTGGTAATCCACTTTTAATTCATGGCCATCATTGTTAAATCTTTTGATGTAATTCACAGAGTATTGAATATTCTCTTCATCTTCAAGCTCATTGGTAAACCTGTTTCTTCTAATTGTTGGATTCTTGGCCGCATCATAATTGAAAAAATCAATATCAGTGGTATCATCACCATTGGAATTTCTGTACACGAAAGAGTTGGTAATGCTACTTGTGGAGTCTATAAAATATTCAAAGCCAATATTAGTGTTGAATCCTTCACTTTGTCTTTGGTAATCCCTATATTCATCCTGAAAACTTGCCGTACTACCGTCTTCATTGAAATTTTCTTGCTCAAATAAAGCGTTACCAGGCCCTTTTGTATATCTATATGATGTATTGGAAAAAATATTGAATTTATCTCTTCGTAAGTTTAAGCTGATATTACCGCCGTAACTGTCCGGATTGCCCGCAAAAACATTTACTGACCCGTTTAAACCCGCAGTCTTACTTTGTTTTAGTATAATGTTCAATATTCCTGCAGTACCTTCAGCATCATACCTCGCTGACGGATTGGTAATGACTTCTACGCGTTCTATGGCGTCTGCCGGTAATTGTTGTAAGGCTTCAGGGCTCAATCCAGAGAGGGCAGAGGGCTTACCGTTTATAAGTATCCTTACGCTTTCATTTCCTCGTAGGCTTATATTTCCCTCAACATCTACACTTACGGATGGTACATTGTCTAAAACATCCGTAACAGAACCCCCTTTCACAGTGAGGTCAGAGCCCACATTATACACTTTTTTATCTAGTCGTAATTCTACAGTAGTGCGTTCGCCAACAACCTCTACGGCCTCCAATTGTTCAACATCAAGGGCAAGTTTTATGGTGCCTAAATCAGTTGCGCTTCTAAGGGCCTGTCTTTCCAAGGCATAGGTTTTATAGGAGATATATTCTATCCTTATATTATAGTTTCCAGGTATGGTTTCTACGGCAAAATCACCATTGGCGTTGGTAATACCACCTGTAACATTTTCAGGGTTTCTTACACTTTGTAATATCAAAGTAGCATATTCCAAGGGTTGTCCTGTTTCTTGATCTAAAACTTTTCCAGTTATGGTAATCGGGTCTGGCCTTTGGCCTTGATTCCCTCCCGGTCTTTGGCTGTGTAGTGCAATTACGGAAATTAATGGGAGCAATAGGAAAAGTTTTTTCATGTGTTTATGTTTTGGTTTTCTTTTGTTTCTTTTTCTTCTTTTTGTTTTCTTTTATAGTCTTGGCAACCCCGTTTTTTTGGAGTTCTACAAATGCCTCATATTTTTCCAGCGGTAATCCCGCTTTAAGTTCTTCGTCTTGTCGCTTGGTTATATTTTCATAAACTTCCCTCATTTTTTCTGGCGGAAGTTTTAATATTTGAGCCTCAATTCGCTCCTGAACATATTTTTTTAAAACAGAACTCAATACAGCCGATTCAAATTCATTTAATGACAAAGCTTCCGTAATGGAAGGCATTTCACCATCTACTAGTTGTTCTGCAGTTTTAGGTTCTTCTTTTTTAGGTGTCTCTTGAGTCTGGGGTATCGCACTGCGTTGTCTTCCATACCCGTAACCACCGCGGCCATATCCGTAGCCACCGTAACCATATTGACCAAAAATTTCAGAACTTGTAAATAGTATTAGCAGTATTGCTAAAAAATGAAATCCGCTTGGTTTTACTATTTTTTTCATAACGTTTGATTGTTAAATTAGATTTTGGTTTAACCGCTAATGGTTAATTGTTTGTTAACATATGTCTAAATAATACTTATTTGTTAAGGAAATTTTATGAAATAATCTTTTCAATATTGTCAACCGGTCTTCCAATTACCGCAACACCGTTATTGATTACAATAGGTCTTTCTATAAGTTTAGGGTATGTAATCATGGCATCCAATACTTCTTCATTGGTTAATAACCTATGTTTAAACTTTTCTTTCCAAATAGCCTCATTTTTTCTTACCAGATTCTCTGGAGTAATTCCTAAGCAGTTTATTACCTCCCTTAGCTCTTCCTTTGTGGGAACTTCGTCTAAGTATTTCACTACTTCAAACTTCTTGCCAGATTTTTCTAATAGCTCAAGTCCTTCTCTAGATTTTCTACATCTTGGATTGTGATATATTTTAATCATATCATTACAATAGTAAGTTATACTTCATCTTTTTGTCCCATCATCATTAAATATGACTTTAAAAATCGGTCAATATCACCATCCATTACAGCATCTACATTACCTGTCTCTTCAGCGGTCCTGACATCTTTTACTAATTTATATGGATGCATAACATAGTTGCGAATCTGGGAGCCCCATTCTATTTTCATTTTGGATGATTCTATTTCTTGTCTTGCTTCCATTTTTTTTCGAAGCTCAATTTCATATAATTGTGATTTCAACATTTTCATGGCAGTGGCCCTATTATCATGTTGGCTTCTACTGTCTGAACAAGAAATTTGTATTCCTGTGGGATGGTGTACCAATTGAACTTTAGTTTCTACCTTATTCACATTTTGTCCGCCGGCCCCACTAGATCGTGCGGTGGTAATGGTTATATCAGCCGGATTTACATCTATTTCTATACTGTCATCCACCAGGGGATATACATATACAGATACAAATGAGGTATGTCTTTTTGCGTTGCTGTCAAACGGGGATATACGAACCAATCTATGTACACCGTTTTCACCTTTTAGCCAACCAAAGGCAAAATCACCGTCAATCTCTAGAGTTACTGTTTTTATTCCGGCAACATCACCTTCTTGATAGTTTAATTCTTTAACCTTATACCCATTCTTTTCTGCCCACATCATATACATGCGCATAAGCATGGCGGCCCAATCACAACTCTCAGTACCACCTGCGCCGGCAGTAATCTGTAACACAGCCGGAAGCTCATCTCCCTCTTCGGATAACATGTTCTTGAACTCCATTTTTTCCAAAACCTCAATGGCCTTTTTATATTGGAGTTCTACTTCCTGCTCAGAAACTTCCCCTTCAGCCAAAAACTCTATCAACACCTCTAAATCCTTTACCAAAAGTTCGGCAGTATTATAGTCATCTACCCATTGTTTTTTAGACTGGATAAATTTCATATGCGCTTGTGCTTCTTGTGGATTATCCCAAAAATCAGGAGCTAAGGTCTTTTCTTGTTCGTTTTCTATTTCTATTAATTTGGCATCAATGTCAAAGATACCTCCTTAACGCACCAAGGCGATCTATAAGACCTTTGTAATGGTCTGTAGTAATTATCATGCAATTCTATTTTACACAAAAATAATACTCTTTTAGGCAATGCACGAAAATATTTGAATTTTACTGTTGCTGATTGGTAACGGTTACTGAATACGTAGTTTTGTTTTTTCCCTTAGTATAAATCACTCCTTTTATAGGGGGGCAATCATTATAGTCCTTTCCATGACAGACTTTAATATGGTTGCTGTTAGCAAGGATATTGTTGGTTGGGTCAAATGCCAACCACCCTAAATAAGGTACATATGCCTCTACCCAGGCATGCATTTGGGAATCGCCAAAGTAGCCGTTTCCTTGATTTAGATAACCAGACACATATCTGGCAGGTATACCATTTAGTCTAGCCAAGGCACAGAATAAATGTGCAAAATCTTGACAAACCCCTTTTTTAAGGTTTAGAACAACATCTAAGCTAGTATTGGTGTTCGTCACACCTGTGGTAAATTGTAAGTGTTTATATGACCAATAATTTAAATCTTGTAGGTTTTGAAAAATGGACTTCTCCTTGTTGAATTCAAAATAGTAATTAGGGCCAATAATTTTGGTTAACCGTGTTTCTTTTAAAAAGGAAGTGAAATTTACCTTAAAATCTAATTCTTGTAGCTTGGTATACGCCGTTTTATGGTCTTGTTCTAGAGCAAAATCAAACGGATTGATATCAGTTTTTATAAGCTTAAAACTAGCCTCAAAGGATATTTCCTTAAATTTTTTCTTTGGATGAACCCTTATGGTATTAAAACCGTAGCCATTAATTGAAAATTCGTTAATGGCATGAATGGAGTTAGAAAAATCTATCTCCACTAATTCTTGGGAATCATTCTCTTGCGGTATTATTAAAAATTGCCAAAAAGCATCATTTACCCAATTTTCATATGTATTATCCGCCCTGTAGGTAACCGTATATTCTTCTGACATCTTAGATGCAAAAATACACTATTTGAACCCGCTAATAATGAAAGAATTCCTCATCTACCTTGTTGCTTATTTCTGCTAGACTTTTAAGAATATTCTCTATAAAGGACTTTATGTCTTGCTCAATTTCCTCAATAAATTTAAATTCATATTCTGCCCTTACCCTACCAATAAGAAATGCGGTTGAGGCTTTGTTATATCTTTTTTCTGGATTAAGTATTCTAACGTGTTTATATACTTGGTTAAGCGAATTCATTACCGATCTAGGACAATTAGGATTCAATATCAGAAATTCAAGGGTTGAGATACTAGTAGGGGTCTTTTTGTAAAACCTACGCATCATATCATATGATTCTGCACATTTCAGTAAGGTGGTCCATTCAAAACTTTTACTAAACTTTTCGTTATAACTCCCTTGTGCCAATAAAGCATCGTTATATTTTGAATTGATCATACGGGTAACTTGGGTAGCCCTTTCTATATTAACACCCATAAGAATAATAGCGTAAACGGAATCATGAAGTAGTGTGCCCCTAATTTTGCCTCTTAAAATAGCGCTCATTTCGGCAATATTCGTAGTAAAGTCATGTAGACCACTTTTTACAAAAATCGCTCTGGGGTAGTTTAAAACAAAGTGATAAAACTTGTTGATTGCCTCATACAATTCGGTTGAAATAAGGTCTCGTGCACTATTCGCATTTTCACGGGCCAGTTTTACATTGTTCAAAATAGAAAAATGGAATTCTGGGTCAAGTCCTATCTTGTATAAAATATTTTCTTCGGTCAATATTTTGTTAAAGTCCTTTTCTGGCTCTCCAACCATAAACAACATTGATCTTAAAACAAATTGTCGGTCTTGCGAAATTTGATTTGGGGCATCCAATGATGAAAAATAATTAACGCTCATATAACGTGCAATATGCTCTGAACGCTCAATATACCGACCCATCCAAAAAAGATTATTGGCTACTCTTGCTAACATGTATTTTTATTTTTTTAGTACCCAAGTGTCTTTTGAACCACCGCCTTGAGAGGAGTTAACTATTAAATTTCCTTTTTTAAGAGCTACTCGGGTCAAACCACCTTTGAGTACGAACTCTTTGTCTTTGCCTAAAATCGTGAATGTCCTTAAATCTACATGCCTTTGTTCAAAGGATTCAGAATCATCTATATATGTTGGATGTACTGAAAGGGACATAATAGGCTGGGCCACATATTTTCTAGGGTTTTCTTGGACTTCCTTCTTAACTTTCTCGATTTCTTCTTTGGTAAGACAATTACCAATAGAAATTCCATAACCACCAGCTTCATCCACAGGCTTTATGACCAATTCTTGAATATTCTCCAGAACATATTTTAGCTCATCGGGCCTACTACAGTGATACGTATGTACGTTATTTAAAATAGGTTCTTCATTCAAATAGTATTTGATTATCTGTGGCATATACGTGTACACGGCCTTATCATCAGCAACACCGGTACCTGGAGCATTCGCCAATGCTACATTTCCTTTTTTATATGCGGCAAACAAACCTGGGACACCAAGGGTAGAATCGGATCTAAACTCTAACGGGTCAATAAAACCATCATCTATACGCCTATAAATCACGTCTACACGCTCCGGACCTTTTATAGTTTTCATATAGACAAAGTCGTTTTCCACAAATAAATCTCGTCCTTCCACTAGCTCTACACCCATTGTTTTTGCCAAATAAGAATGTTCGTAAAAGGCAGAATTGTACATACCAGGGGTAATAACCACGCAGTTTGGAATATCTACGCCCTTAGGTTTAACAGACTCTAGTAATTCCAAAAGATTTTCCGCATAATCAGTAACCGTATGTGTCTGATAGTGATTAAAAACACCAAAAAGGGCTCGTTTAAGCGCTGTTCTATTGCAAATAACATAACTGACCCCTGATGGGCACCTAATATTATCTTCTAAAACATAATATTTACCGTCCTTATGTTTAATGATATCGGTACCTGAAATATGGTTGTAAATACCTCCAGGAGGATTTACCCCGTTCATTTGGTCTAAATAATTGGCGGAAGATGTAATTAGTTTTAAAGGAACTATGCCTTCCTTTAAAATATTTTTGTCATGATAAATGTCCCAAAGAAATAAATTAAGGGCCTTACTTCGCTGTATAGAACCTTTTTCAATTATATCCCATTCATCGGGATCTATAATTCTAGGAAAGAGGTCAAATGGAAAAATTTTCTCCTGGACATTGTCTTCCCCATAAACTTGAAATGTAATTCCTTGATTAAAAAAAGAGGCTTTGGCCTTTGCGTTTAGATTAATATAATCTTGAATGGAATGTCCTCCATAAATATCAAATAACTTTTGATAAACATCTTTGACCTTCCCTTCTGAGTCATAAATTTCATCATATAAATCAGGGTTTTTTTGATAGGATGAAAAAATTTGATTTTCGATGTTCAGCATATAAATTGTTTTCCTAAAAGGTAGTTTTTTTTTAAGTATTTACGGGTGTTGTTTCAATATTAATAGGGGGTTTAAATTTTGTTTTCCATAAAAATTCAGAGTATAATTTATCTATAATGTGTTTTTGCATCATCACCGTCTAGGTTAAATTTATTATTGGTAAATTATATATTTTTAAAGCCAAACTAATTTGAAAATGAAAAACAGAATTTTACTTCTTTGCACAATAACGATGCTATGCTTAGCACAGGTAACTGCACAGTTTTATGAGAAAAAAAAGGATTACTCCAAATATGAGGGACTTTTTAATTTCTATTATGACGGGGCCACCGATAAAATTTTTATGGAAGTTGTAGACTTGAATAAGGAATTTCTATATGTATATTCCCTTAGTAGTGGTATTGGAAGTAATGATATTGGATTGGATAGGGGACAGTTAGGGAATGAACAAGTGGTATTCTTTAAAAAAGCAGGTAATAAACTTTTGTTGGTTCAGCCCAATTTAAAATATAGGGCCAACACAGATAATGTTTTGGAGAAAAAATCTGTGGAACAGGCTTTTGCTAAGTCCATATTATATGGTTTTCCAATTGTAGAGAAAAGAAATGGCATATATGTAATAGATATAACTGATTTCTTATTACAAGATGCCCACGGGGTTGCCAATAGATTGCAAAACAGGGACCAAGGTAATTATAGTTTAGACAAAGATAGGAGTGCCATGACATTAGAACGTATTAAGGCATTTCCAAAAAATATTGAATTTGATGTCACCTTGACCTTCAAAGGAACTCCAAAAGGCGAATTTATAAAAAGTGTAGTGCCAAATCCAAGTTTAATAACGGTTGCACAACACCATTCGTTTATAGCATTACCAGATGATAATTATAAAAAGCGGGTATTTGACCCACGTTCTGGATCTTACCCTTTTTCTTTCTACGATTATGCAACACCGGTTCAGGAGCCGATTTTAAAGCAATTTATTACACGACATAGATTAGAGAAAAAGAATCCTGAATTAGGGGTAAGTGAAGCCGTCGAACCTATAATTTATTATTTGGATAATGGCACGCCGGAGCCTGTTAGGTCAGCGCTGTTGGAAGGTGGGCGTTGGTGGAACCAGGCTTTTGAGGCCATTGGCTACAAAAATGCGTTTCAATTGGTAATGTTACCGGACGATGCAGATCCTTTGGATGTTCGTTATAATGTAATACAATGGGTTCACAGATCTACTAGGGGGTGGAGCTATGGGAGTAGTATAACAGATCCTAGAACAGGTGAAATAATTAAAGGACATGTAAGTTTAGGTAGTTTACGAATTCGTCAAGATTTTCTTATTGCACAAGCATTAATGAACAAGCCATTTAAGGAGAGGGATGACAATGACAATACAATGTTAGATATTGCCCTTGCCAGAATAAGACAATTGTCCGCACATGAAATAGGCCACACACTAGGGTTTGCCCACAATTTTGCTGCAAGCACCAATAACAGGGCATCTGTTATGGATTATCCCCATCCGCAGTTCTCATTAAAAAATGGGGAGATTGACTATTCCAATGCATATGCAACAGGAATAGGCGAATGGGACAAAGTAACCGTGGCATATTCTTATCAGCAGTTTGATGGGGCTTTGGACGAAAGAGGACAATTGAATAAAATATTGGCCGAAGCTAAAAACAAAGGATTAAGATATATTTCCGATCAGGATGCAAGACCGCAAGGTGGCGCACATGTATTGGCACATCTTTGGGATAACGGTAAAAGTATAAGTGGTGAATTAATTGATATGTTGGCTATACGTAAGCAAGCTATAGAGAATTTCTCCATGGACAATATCCGTAAGAATGAGCCAAATTCGGTTTTAGAGGATGTATTTGCCCCATTGTATTTCTTTCATAGATATCAAACAGAAGCGGTAACAAAACAAGTTGGCGGATTAGATTATAATTACACGGTAAAAGGAGATGGCCAATTGACGGTGGCTCAATTGGACAAAGCGTCACAACTTGATGCTTTAAAGGCTGTTTTACAAACCTTAGATGCCAAAGTAATTGCTATTCCTAAGGATAAATTATCCTTATTTCCGCCTAGGGCCATTGGGTATGGAAGAACACGGGAGTCCTTAAAAGGTAAAACGGGAGTTTCGTTTGATGCGCTTTCCGCTGCGGAAACCGCTGCAGACATGTCTCTTGGTTTGTTATTACATCCAGAACGTGTTTCTAGGTTAGTGCAGCAAAAAGCAACAGAACAAGATAATATTGGGTTAAAGGAGGTTTTAGACGATTTAGTTTCTGAAACTATTTATAAGGTTCAAAAAGACCCCTATCTTAATGCTGTGCAGCAAAACATTAATTATAGGGTACTCTTCCATATAATGAATTTGGCCGCACATGACAATGTTCATCCTCAGGTAAATGCCATAGCAAATAAAAGCCTTATGGATGTATCCACTTATTTTGGAGGTAACGGTAAGGATATTAATTCAATTGAAATGATTAGAAGAATAAGGAATTTCATGGATAAACCCCATGAGTTTAAATTAATTCCAGTGTCATCGATTCCTGACGGTTCTCCAATTGGTATGGATTGTTTTGATTAAGCTGTAAATTGGACCGTTAAATTTAGATACAATTGAAATTGTGAATATGGAAATTAACTTGATAAGTGATACTGTTACCAAGCCTACACCTGGAATGTTGGATGCCATGATGAATGCCAAGGTTGGGGATGATGTGTTTAAGAACGACCCATCCGTGAACGCTTTAGAAGAAAAGATAGCTGCCCTATTTGGAATGGAGGCCGCACTTTTTTTCCCTAGTGGCACTATGACCAACCAAACCGCAATTAAATTACATACACAACCCGGTGAACAATTGATTTGTGATAAATATGCCCATGTATATAATTATGAAGGAGGTGGTGTTAGTTTTAATAGTGGAGTGTCCTGTAGATTGTTAGATGGTCATAGAGGTATGGTAAACGCCGCACAGGTAGAAGAAGCTATAAATCCGCCTGATTTTTATCATAGCCCACTTACCTCTCTGGTATGCATAGAAAATACGACGAACAAGGGAGGTGGTGCTTGTTGGGATTTTGAAGAGCTTAAAAAAATCAAGGCTGTTTGCATAGAACACGGGTTACACTATCACTTGGACGGTGCTCGTCTTTGGAACGCCTTGGTGGCCAAAAAGGAAACACCTAAACAGTATGGGGCAATTTTTGAGACTATAAGTGTTTGTTTGAGCAAAGGCCTAGGTTGTCCTGTTGGATCTGTTCTGTTAGGGAGTAAGGAAACCATTCATGATGCACTCCGAATCAGGAAAATTTTGGGTGGAGGAATGCGACAATCGGGGTTTTTAGCTGCTGCCGGTATTTTTGCGTTGGACAATCATATAGAAAGACTTTCAGAAGATCATGTCAAAGCCAAAGAAATAGGTGATAGGCTTTTGTCTTTGGATTTTGTTAAAAAGGTAGAGCCAATAGAAACGAACATAGTAATATTTGAAATAGATCAAAATTACATGTCAAGCATAGAATTTATGTCAAAACTACTCGATAAGCATATACATATTATCAGCATGGGTCAGGGGAAACTTCGTATGGTAACCCATATGGACTATACCGATGATATGCATAGCTATTTTTTAGAGGCAATGGGTACATTATAGCGGTATAATGTATTTAGGGTTGACTTAGTATGGTTTTTAAATTTTTGATGCCATTTTCCATACCAGCTTCGGAACTATATAGTCCACTGTTGCCAATAATACTTCCTTGTTCGTTCTTTAACGTAAATAGAAATTTGCCATCAAAGTTGGTTTTACGTTCAAAGTGTTTGGAAGAAGTGTCTACATCCTTTAACCCAGAAAGTGTTGTTTCCAATGATGCGTTGTCTGGAAAAATTGTGCTTTCCAATAAGGTCTTTCCCATATTGGATTTTACTATAAACTGATAATCTTGATTGTCAATCTTTTTAACCTCGATCATAAAATTTCTTTCTTTTAAAGATAAGAAATTTGGACAGATTTGTAATTGGAAAACGTTTCGGAGTATTTATTTAAAAAATGAGTCCATGCCAGGAATATTAGGCATGCCTTCTTTTGCTACGGCTGCAAGCTCTGCTTCATTTACCCTTGTGGCCTGTTCTATGGCCTTATTTAAGGTTATAATCAAATAATCCTCTAGTTGGTCTTTATCGGTTAAAAGACTATCGGAAATTTTAATTTTTTTTATTTCCCTATTAGCAGTTATCGTTACTTCCAACAAGTCATCAGATGATTTTTCCGTCAATAATATGGTATTCATCCTTTTTTTGGTTTCTTCTACTTTTTGCTGGGTTTCTTTTAACTTCCCCATCATTCCCATCATATCTCCAAACATGTTCTATATTTTATAGTTTAATCATGTAAAAGTAATAAATTGGATGGATTTAAATAGTACATATTGATTCAAGGACCATTCAAGTTTAGGTACATATTATTAGTGTTATTTTTGCATTCTCTTGTAAAAATGACAATACCAAAGAAATGAGCATACCAACACCTCCCATAGCAGACAAAAAGCCTAAAGAATTAGTGCAAGATGGCAAAGTTCGTGTAGATAATTATTATTGGCTTAATGACAAAGAAAATGAGGAAGTACTTTCTTATCTAAAAAGCGAGAATAGTTATTATCAACAAGTAACGGCACACACCAAAAAATTTCAAGAAGTCCTTTTTGAGGAGATGAAAGCTAGAATTAAAGAGGATGATTCCTCTGTGCCTTATAAATTAAATGGGTATTGGTACAAATCCAAATATGAGGTTGGTCAGGAATACCCAATATATGTAAGGTTTAAAGAGACTTTGGATGCGCCTGAAGAAATTATGTTCAATGGTAATGAAATGGCAAAAGGGCATGAGTATTTTAGCATAGGGGGTATAGCTATAAGTCCAAATAATAAACTTGCCGTTTTTGGCGTAGATACAGTTTCTAGAAGGCAATACACCCTGGGTATTAAGAATTTGGAAACTGGTGAAATATATCCAGATAAAATAGATGACACAACAGGGGGTGGCGTATGGGCTAACGATAATAAGACGTTGTATTATACTAAAAACGATACAATAACTTTACGGTCAGATAAAATTTTCAAGCATGTTTTAGGTACGGATACTTCAGAAGATGAGCTAGTTTTTCATGAAAAAGACGATACTTTTAGCACATTTGTTTACAAGACCAAATCTAAAAAATATTTGGTTATTGGATCATATAGTACGCTAACCTCTGAGTTTCAGATCTTATCATTAGATGCTCCTGAAAAAGGATTTAAAGTTTTTTCACCACGTGAGCGAGGGTTGGAGTATTCTATTTCTCATTATGGAGATTCCTTTTATGTTTTAACGAATAAGGACAAAGCCACCAATTTTAAATTAATGAAAGTTGGAGAAGATAAAACGTCATCTGATAATTGGATGGAATTTATACCACACAGAAAGGAAGTATTATTAAGTGATATTGAAATATTTAAGGATTATTATGTGCTTTCAGAAAGAGAAAATGGCCTTAATAAACTTAAAATGGTAAGATGGGATGAGAAGGAATCATACTACCTTCCTTTTAAAAGTGAGACATATACCGCATATGTAGGTAACAATCCAGATTTTAATACAGAAATAGTAAGGTACAGTTATAACTCTTTAGCAACACCAAGTTCTGTTATAGACTTTAATATGCGCACCCAAGAGAAAGAAATTAAAAAAGAACAAGAAGTCCTTGGAGGTAAATTTAATAAGGAAGATTATAAAGAGGAAAGAATTTGGGCAAATGCTAGGGATGGAGTAAAAATTCCAATGTCTGTAGTATATCACAAAAATACCAAACTAACAAAGGACACCCCTATTTTACAATATGCATACGGTTCATATGGGTATACTGTAGATCCTTATTTTTCTACCATCCGTCTAAGTCTTTTAGACCGTGGGTTTGTATATGTAATATCCCATGTTAGGGGAGGTGAGTATTTAGGGCGTGAATGGTATGAGAATGGTAAGTTGCTGCAAAAGAAAAATACATTTACGGATTTTATAGACTGTTCTAAATTTTTAATTGACCAAAACAAAACGAGCAAAGGTCATCTTTACGCCATGGGTGGTTCTGCTGGTGGGCTTTTAATGGGTGCGGTTGTTAATATGGCACCAGAGCTTTATAATGGTGTAGTAGCCTCGGTACCTTTTGTAGATGTAGTTACTACGATGTTAGACGATACTATTCCCTTGACCACTGGAGAGTATGATGAATGGGGTAATCCTAATGAGGCAGAATTTTATGAATATATGCTATCATATTCTCCATATGATAACGTAAAGGCACAGAAATATCCTAACTTACTGGTTACTACTGGCCTGCATGATTCTCAGGTACAGTATTTTGAGCCAGCAAAATGGGTGGCCAAATTAAGAGATTTAAAAACCGATGATAACCTTTTATTGTTTGATATTAATATGGAAGCAGGACATGGTGGTGCGTCGGGTAGGTTTGAATCCTTAAAGGAAGTGGCAAAGGAATATGCTTTTTTACTGGATTTGGAAGGTAAAATTTCACTCTAGAAAAAAAATAGTAGATTTGTACGGAAATTTACCCAAATCTTGGATTTGATAAATGGAAATAAATAAGCATCCCCTTATGAAAAATGAGATAAAAGCTCATAATAATATCCTAGAACTTATTGGAAATACACCCCTTGTCAGACTTAATCGTATGACGGAAGGATTTCAGGGTGATTTTTACGCGAAAGTGGAAAGTTTTAATCCGGGACATTCATCTAAAGACCGTATTGCAATCCATATTATTGAAGAGGCAGAACGCAAAGGAATACTAACAAAAGGCAGCACAATTATTGAGACTACTTCTGGTAATACTGGTTTTAGTATTGCTATGGTAAGTATTATTAAGGGTTACGATTGCATTTTAGCCGTTAGTTCTAAATCTTCTAGTGATAAAATAGATATGCTGCGTTCAATGGGAGCAAAAGTATATGTTTGCCCAGCCCATGTAAGTGCAGATGATCCTAGGTCTTATTATCAAGTAGCAAAGCGCCTACACGAGGAAACAAAAGGATCCATTTATATCAACCAATATTTTAATGAGTTGAATATAGATGCACATTATAAATCTACGGGTCCTGAAATTTGGGAACAAACCGGAGGTCAATTAACACATTTTGTTGCTTGTAGTGGCACTGGAGGAACAATTTCTGGAACTGCAAGATATCTAAAGGAGCAAAATCCAAAAATTAAGGTAATTGGGGTGGATGCGTACGGTTCAGTCTTAAAAAAGTATCATGAGACCGGTAATTTTGATACCAATGAAATATATCCATACCGTATAGAGGGATTGGGAAAAAATTTAATTCCATCTGCAACAGATTTTGATACCATAGATAAGTTTATAAAGGTAACCGATGCCGAAAGTGCACATACAGCAAGGGAAATATCTAGAAAGGAAGGGCTTTTTGTTGGGTATACCAGTGGTGCTGTTATGCAAGCATTGAAACAACTTAATGAAGAAGGGGAGTTTAACAAGGACAGTAAAGTTGTTGTTATATTTCCAGACCACGGTTCTAGATACATGAGTAAAATTTATAGCGATAAATGGATGGAGGACCAAGGATTTTTGGAAAACGAAACGGTAGAGGAAACTCAGGCCATACAGTTTGTTAAATAATACCTCCAATAAGATTAATTTAAAAGCGGGTAGTAACCCGCTTTTTTGTATTCTAAATAATTTGTGAATGCATCTTAAAAATATTTACTTTTGCAAACAGAACCAAATTTAGGTAATGAGAGATTTATTTGATAGAATCGTTGAAAATAAGGGCCCTTTAGGAAAATGGGCTTCACAGGCCGAGGGTTATTTTGTATTTCCAAAATTGGAAGGTCCTATTTCTAATAGGATGAAATTTCAAGGTAAGGATGTAATTACTTGGAGTATAAATGATTATTTAGGTCTTGCCAACCTTCCTGAAATAAAAAAAGTTGATGGAGAGGCCGCTGCTGAACATGGTGCGGCATATCCGATGGGTGCTAGAATGATGAGTGGTCATACAGAGTATCACGAGCAATTGGAAAAAGAATTGGCAGCATTTTCGCAAAAAGAAGCTTCTTACTTGTTAAACTTTGGTTATCAAGGATTTATGTCTGTAATAGACGCTTTGGTCACAAAAGATGATATTATTGTTTATGATGTAGATTGTCATGCCTGTATTATTGATGGTGTTCGTTTACACATGGGAAAACGATTTACGTTTACCCATAACAATGTAGAAAGTTTAGAAAAGAACTTAGATCGTGCCACAAAAATGGCAGAACAGACAGGAGGTGGAATTCTTGTGATTTCTGAAGGCGTTTTTGGTATGCGGGGTGAGCAAGGTATCCTTAAGGAAATTGTTGCTCTTAAAAATAAGTACAAATTTAGGTTATTGGTCGATGATGCCCACGGATTTGGAACACTAGGTGCCACTGGAGCAGGAGCTGGAGAGGAGCAAGGCGTGCAAGATGAGATTGACGTGTATTTGGCAACATTTGCTAAATCAATGGCTAGCATTGGTGCGTTTGTAGCAGCAGATCAAGAAATTATAGATTATTTAAAATATAATTTACGTTCACAAATGTTCGCAAAGTCACTACCAATGGTATACGTGAAAGGGGCTTTAAAGCGATTGGATATGTTACGAACACAACCAGAGCTAAAAGCTAAGTTGTGGGAAAATGTAAATGCACTTCAAAACGGACTTAAAGAAAAAGGATTTGATATAGGTACCACTACTAGTTGTGTAACTCCTGTGTATTTAAATGGAAGTATACCAGAGGCCATGGCCTTGGTAAAGGATTTACGGGAGAACTACGGAATTTTCTGTTCCATAGTGGTTTATCCAGTCATTCCAAAAGGATTAATCTTGTTAAGGTTGATTCCTACGGCAACACATACCATGGATGATATTAAGGAAACCTTGGCCGCTTTCTCTGGTATAAGGGAGCGTTTACAGAATGGTACCTATAAAAGATTATCTGCTGCGGTAGCTGCGGCTATGGGAGAATAATTCACTCAACTTTTAATAAAAATTAAAAAGTCCGAATTAATTAATTCGGACTTTTTTTGTACTTGATTATAGGTTTTTCTTGTACGTTCTTCTACGTTTATAAATGACTGGATCAAAGTGTTTCCACATTTGTTTAATAGCAATATTTTCTTCTAATTCGGGAGTCCTATAACACATTTGTATTCCCTTTTCTTTAAATGTTTTATAGTATTCATTAAAAATAATTGCGGTTACACCTTTATTTTGATATTCTGGGTGAATGCCTATGAGGTAAAATATAACGTCTTTGCTGTTCTTTTTTGCTTTTAGTAAATGATAGATTCCAAAAGGAAACAATTTCCCCTTTGCTTTCTGTAACGCTTCCGAGAAAGAAGGCATCACAATGGCAAAAGCAATTAATTTATCGTTCTTATCCTTTATAAACTTTATGTATTCAGGATTAATAAAGCTTATATATTTCTTCTTAAAATATTCTTTTTGTATTGGTGTTATCGGCACAAAAGAAGAAAGATTGGCATACGTTTCGTTAAAGAGATCAAACATCTCATCGGCCATAGGCATAACTTCCTTAGTACTGTTAAAATTAACCTCTATTAGACCATATCGTCTTTTGATGAGGTCATTTAGTTTGGTGAACAATTTAGGGTCTGCATTTGCCGCTGGAAACTTATTTTCCATATATTCCTTCTCCTTAACAAATCCTAAGGCTTCATAATGATTTTTATAATAAGGATGGTTATACCAAGTAATCATGGTGCCTATATGATCAAAACCTTCAACCAAAACACCCACTTTATCCAAATTTGAAAATCCTACCGGACCTTCCATATACTCTAGTTGATTGTCATTACCTATTTCTGCCACTTTTTGCAATAGCGCGGTTGAGACATTTTTGTCATCAATAAAATCAAACCAACCAAAACGCATTTTATTGACCTGTTGGTGGTTTACTTCAAGTCTATTTATTATTGCGGCGACCCTACCAACAATTTCATTGTCTTTATAGGCTAAAAAGAACCAAGCTTCGGCATCTTTAAAAACAGGGTTTTTTGTTTTGTCAAAAGTTTCCATTTCATCCTTAATAATAGGTGGAACCCAATATTTAGAACCCTTGTACAAGGAGAAAGGAAAGGTTACGAATTTTTTTAAATCCTCTTTTGAGGAAATAGATTTTATACTGACCATTGAAGCTATTTATAACCTTCAATAATAGGTATATTATTCTACACTTGAAAATATGAAAAGGACGTATTTGTAAAAAAAAGATGGTTTTTAGAACTCAATCTCATCACTATCTTCTTTCTTCTTTTTTTGGGTTTTCTTGAGTTTTCGAAGTTGTTTCTTAGATGGACCAAGATCAATATCCTCAGCGCCACGACCTTTGTTTTTTACCTTTTTGGTTTTCCTTTTTTTCTTCATGGTGTTTTTAGGGATTGCGCCACCATTTTCATCGGCATTTTGATCTTCAATAGGTACAAGGGTATCTTTGTGAAAATCAAACCTATAAGAACCGCCAATGCTCATGAACACTCGTGAGGGCGTGTTTTTGAAACTGGCCCCTAGGTTCATATCCACTTGTAATTGTTCACTTAATAAATGAGCAACCCCACCACGCAAAATCATATCGGCATAGCGGTCACTTTTAATTCCTTGATATTCTGTAAAGGCACTCCATTTGGGGTTTCTAAAAGCGTGTGAAAGGGAAATCAGAACACTTAATTCTGGGAATTCTGTTCCTATTCTGTCATATGCTGTGTTTGTAATCATAACAAACCTGGGAGTTAACCTACTTTGTGTGGCAATCATTGCCCTAGGAGATATAGTGGCTTCACCGGGAAAATATGGATTGTCCCCTAAAACAAAATTAGCACCGCCATAAAGGGATATTGCAGGTAACAAATTTTTAAATTGAAATTTATGATTCGCTCTCCAACTATAAAGGTTTGGTTTATTTCGTTCTGGATTCTTAAAAGGATCATAAACAAGATACTTTAAACCTAATCTATTTCTTGAGAAATCCCTTCTTTTGGCTTTTATTCCAAAATTTATAAATGTTATATCCTGATCTTGGAAACTGCCTTCATAATTGAGTTCTAACCTTTCAAATAATAAACCATATCGCAAGGATAGGTCCGTACCCCACATGTCTGATTGCGTATTTAATAAACTATGGTCACTCTGTTCATAAAAAAGGCCTAATTCTGCCTGAACTACGTTTTTACCCACGGCATAGGCACTAACGGAAAGTCCAGGCCTATTGGAGTTGATAACGTCCGTATACTGTGCTGTCACATAAATTGGCGAAATAATAACTATTATAAGAAGAATAAAGATTCTTTTGATATTAAAGGGGCTCCCCATAGAATCGACTTTATAATTATTTTAATACTTTGAACCTAGTATTACAACGTGATAATTGTATTTTTGATATAAATCACATTAAATAAAATGGCTTTATTAAAAACAATATTGATAATTCTATTGGTGTACTACCTTCTAAAGATTTTAGCAAGGTTATTTGTGCCAAAGATATTAAGCTACGCAGCCAAAAAAACAGAATCACACTTTAAACAAGCTTTTGAAGGCTTTGAACAAAATACAGGCACTAAGGAAGAGCAAATAGGAGATGTCATAGTCAATAAAAAGGCGAAAGCCAAAAAAGGAGATTCTGAAAAAGTTGGTGAGTATATAGACTTTGAGGAACTAGACTAGTTATATTTGCGTAACCAACCACCATCCTGTAAATGAAGAAAGGTTTAAAATTCTTTTTCACTAATTTTTTTGTATCCGTATTTTTCATAATTGCGGCGTTAGCATATTTCCATCCAGTACTGCAAGGAAAGGTTATTTATCAACAAGATATTGTCCAGTATACTGGCATGGCCAAGGAGCAGAATGATTTTAGGAAACAAAATGATGCTGAACCCTATTGGACCAACAGCGCATTCGGTGGTATGCCAACCTATCAATTAGGTGCAAATTACCCTCATAATTACATTAAAAAGTTAGATCGTTTGATACGGTTCTTACCACGGCCTGCAGATTATCTATTTCTGTATTTCATTGGTTTTTATATTCTATTATGCTGTTTAAAGGTTGATTATAGATTGGCGATTCTTGGTGCTTTAGCTTTTGGATTTTCAAGTTATTTAATTATAATAATTGGCGCAGGCCATAATGCAAAGGCACATGCGTTGGGTTATCTGCCTATTTTACTAGCTGGTATCGTCCTCGTTTTTCGCAAAAAATATCTAGTAGGCTTTTTGGTCACCGCTATTGCCATGGCCTTGGAAATTGTAGCCAATCACTACCAAATGACCTATTATTTTATGTTGCTAGTATTGATTTTGGGAGTGGTATATTTAATTGATGCCATTAAAAGAAAAGAGCTTAAGCATTATTTCATAAGTGTTGGAATTCTTCTTGGTGCCGTACTTTTGGGTATAGCTTCAAATGCAACTGGATTATTGGCGACTAAAGAGTATGCGGATTGGAGTACAAGAGGTAAGAGCGAACTTACTATAAATCCCAATGGTACATACAAAGACAATACAACCGGACTCAGTAAGGACTATATCACACAATGGAGCTATGGCATTTCAGAATCACTAAACCTTTTTGTTCCAAGATTATTTGGTGGTGCTAGCCAAGAAAATCTTGGAGAAGATTCTAAATCTTTCAATTACTTGATTGACAAGGGCCTTCCAAGGTCTAGTGCATTGGATTTTGTTAGTGGACTGCCTTTGTATTGGGGTGAACAGCCTGGTGTTTCTGGTCCCGCATATATTGGGTCTATTGTATTTTTCTTATTTATTCTTGGATTGTATTTGGTTCGGGGTAAGCACAAATGGTGGTTGTTTTTTGGAGCTTTGTTTTCTTTGGCTTTGTCTTGGGGTAAGAATTTTGGATTGCTTACTGATTTTATGATAGACCATTTCCCGCTATATGATAAATTCAGGGCAGTAAGTTCTATCCAGGTAATATTGGAACTTTGTGCGCCGATTTTGGGAATTTTGGCACTTAAGAAAATGTTCTCATCTAAGGTAAACATAACGGACAAATTTAGATCCTTAAAATATGCTGCTGGAACTGTAATTGGTATTGGGGTACTTTTATTTGTTTTTAAGGGTATGTTCGATTTTATTGGCCCTTCAGATGAGCGTTTGAGAATGACAGGGTTGGAAGAATTGCCAGAAATGTTGAAGTTAGACCGTAAGGCGGTTTATACCAGTGATTTATTACGTTCTTTAGGTTATGTTGCAATTAGTATTCTATTACTTTGGTTTTATTTAAAGGAGCAATTGAAAATGAACCTTGTTCTAATTGCAATTGGAACTTTACTTGTTTTTGATTTAGTAGGCGTAAACCTTAGGTATGTCAATAGCGATAGTTTTGTTTCAAAGCGAACAATGTTAGAACCGTTCCAAGCTACTGCGGCCGATAGACAGATTTTGAAGGATGATAGTGTTTACCGGGTTTTTGACCAGACCAATGGTTTTGATTCTGCCAAAACTGCTTACTTCCATAATAGTATAACCGGATACCATGCAGCTAAACCCTCAGGTATGCAAGATTTATTTGAATTTCATGTCTACAAGGGTAACCTTTCAGTATTTAACATGTTGAATGTAAAATACGTTGTGAGACAAGATGAAGATGGTAACGCGTTTCCTATAGAAAATCCCAATGCCAATGGGAATGCTTGGTTTATCAAAAATTTAAAATCAGTTGGATCGGCAAATGAAGAAATTGTGGCATTGGATAGTTTAGATACAAAGACTACGGCTGTTGTAAATACGAACACGTTCAATAATATAAATAGGTTTGATTATCAACTAGATTCTATTGCTTCCATTGAGTTAATTGATTATAAGCCTAACCATTTGAAATATACGTCGGAAAACCCTAATGCTGGTATTGCTGTTTTTTCTGAAATGTATTATGCGAAGGGTTGGAATGCCTACATTGATGGTAAGTTAACAGACCATTTTAAGGTAAATTATGTTTTAAGAGCTTTAAAGATTCCTGAAGGTAAGCACGACATTGAATTTAAGTTTGAACCTGAAGTGGTAGAACGTGGTAGCAAGATTACATTGGCCAGCACCCTGTTGTTAGGTTTGATTCTTTTAGGGGGTATTGTTTTTTCTTTTATGAAGGCTAAAAAGGAGGAAAAAGAATAATGAGAAAAGTCTTGGTCATTACGTATTATTGGCCACCTGCTGGGGGACCAGGCGTACAAAGGTGGCTTAAATTCGTCAAATATTTACAGGATTTTAATATAGAACCTATAGTCTATATTCCAGATAACCCCCATTATCCATTAGTAGATGAATCTTTTAAGGCAGATATACCAAGTAATATCAAAATTTATAAGCATGCCATTTTTGAGCCTTATAATTTGGCCAGTATTTTTTCTGGTAAGAAAACAAAGCGCATTAGTAGTGGATTGATTAATACAAAAGATCAATCTTTTTTAGAAAAGGTTATGCTTTGGATTAGGGGTAATTTGTTTATTCCTGATGCCAGAAAATATTGGATAAAACCTTCTGTACGTTTTTTGAATACTATTATTGAAGAAGAAACTATTGATACGATTATCACAAGCGGTCCACCACATAGTTTACATTTAATAGGATTACAATTACAAAAAAAGTTAAATGTAAAATGGATTGCAGATTTTAGGGACCCATGGACTTCTATAGGGTATCATAAGAAATTGAAATTAACCAATTATGCCCAGAAAAGACACAAACAGTTGGAAACTCTGGTGCTAAGAAGTGCAGATAAGTTACTAGTGACAAGTAGAACTACAAAAGCCGAATTCAGCAGCATAACCTCAAAACCTATTGAAGTAATTACGAACGGATATGATAACCAAAAAATTGAAGGACTACCCTTGGATCAATTTTTTTCAATTTCACATATTGGATCTATGCTTACAGGGCGCAATCCATTAAATTTGTGGAAAGCACTTTCAGAATTAATCCAAGAGCATCCAACTTTTAAGGAAAAATTAAAGTTGCAATTTATAGGGGTTGTAAGTGATGATGTGTGGGAATCGATCAGTGAATTTGGTCTACAGGAATTTACTGAATTTTTGGGGTATTTGTCACATGAAGAAGCTGTTATATACCAACAAAAATCACAGGTGTTACTTTTGGTTGAAATAGATTCAGAAGAAACAAAAGGAATTATTCCGGGAAAACTTTTTGAATATATGCTGGCAGAAAGACCTATTCTTGGGATTGGCCCAGAAAATTGGGAAGTTGCTACTATGGTTTCTGAAACAAAATCTGGTTTTGTATTTAATTACAAGGCCCATATTCAGCTGAAAAATGTACTTTTAGATTGGTTTGGGCAATATCAAAATCAATCGTTACATATTGATCCGGTTAAAACGGAACACTATAGCAGACGTGAACTTACACGTAAATTAGCAGCGTACATCTAAATGGGTATAGTATTTAAACAATCCTTAAGTAATACCATTGTAACCTATATTGGGTTTGTAATAGGCGCTATTAATACTTTGATGTTCTATACCAATTTTATGCAAGCCAGTAATTACGGATTGGTACAGGTTATTTTATCGGTTTCTGCAGTTTTAATGCCCATTCTAGCCTTTGGTGTACCCAATAGTATAGTGAAATTTTACAGTAATTTTAATGCTAGTAAAGAACGGGAAGGTTTTTTGACAATGATGCTTTTGTTGCCTTTATTCTTGATACTACCCATTGCCTTGTTTGGTTATTTAGCCAACGATGTTGTTGGTAGTTTACTTTCAAAGAAAAACCCAATAGTCCATGATTATGTATGGCATATATTTTTAACTGGAATGGCAATGGCCTATTTTGAGGTATTCTACGCTTGGGCCAGAATTCAATTAAAGTCGGTTTTTGGCAACTTTATGAAAGAGATTTTTTGCAGGGTAGGTCAATCTATTTTATTGCTGTTGTTTCTATTTAAATATATAAGCATAGATGTTTTTATAAACAGTTTAGTAGGTTTTTATTTGGTAAGAACGTTGATAATGAAAATTTACGCATATCGCTTGCGAAAGCCAGATTTCACCTTCCAATTACCTAGTAACTGGCAGCAAATAATAAAATATAGTGCTTTGATTATTTTAGGGGGATCTACCGCTATGGTATTAATGGAGGTTGATAAGGTAATGTTGAATAATTATTTGCCAATTGAATATGTTGCATACTACGGTGTTGCCGGTTTCATTGCCATAAGTATTGTTGTTCCTTCAAGGGCAATGCACCAAATCACATATCCATTGACGGCCGAATTATTAAATAGAAGGGACTTACCAGCGTTAAAAGCTTTGTATCAAAAAAGTTCGCTAACCTTATTGATTGTTTCCGGAATTTTATTCTTGTTGATTGTTTTAAACTTAAAAGATTTATATCAAATGCTTCCGGAAGGATATAATAAAGGATTTTTAATTGTCTTCTGGATTGGACTGGCTAAAGTGTACGATTCTATTTTAGGGAACAACAATTCAATTTTATACAATTCTGATTATTATAGATCAGTATTGTTTTTTGGGGTTTTATTGGCATTATTGGCAATTGGTTTTAATCTTTGGCTTATTCCCGCCTATGGCATAAATGGTGCTGCAATAGCCAGTTTTTCTGCTTTTTTCATCTATAATACCTTAAAATTGTATTACGTAAAATCTAAGTTTAATATTCAGCCATTTACAAACGAAACCGCTAAAGTTATGCTATTGCTCCTAGGAATTGGAGCCATTTTTTACTTCATTAACTTTACTTTTCATCCAATAGTCAATATTATTTTTAAGAGTATGTTAATGTGTATTTGTTACTTGGTTATTTTATATCGATTTAGGATATCTGAGGATTTACATGGATTGATTTCTAAATATTTGGGTAAGTAAGATAAATAAAGAATTAAAAAAAGCCACTACGGAATTCAAGGAGACCCATATTGCCGATATGCAAATAAAACCAATTCGTTTGCAGGAATATGGCGTAGGTATTTTTAATACAATCTCTACCAAGTCCGGATTAAAAAAAGCGATTAATAAAAAGCTTATTCTTGTAAATGATAAGGTGGCAACCACTGCTATTTTTATCAACGGGGGCGAGGAAATTACCCTGCGGGGCGTTTTAGACAATAAAAAGCCATCAAGATTAATATTAGATTTAGAAGTAATTTATGAAGATGAACATCTTGCTGTTATAAACAAGCCTGCTGGACTTTTGGTAAGTGGTAACACATTTAAAACAGTTAGCAATGCTTTACCTCAAAACTTAACTAAAAGCACAGAAGTAGATGCTATTACTCCTAAACCAATCCATAGATTGGATTATCCGACAACAGGTTTATTATTGGTTGGTAAAACCGCGACTAGTATTGTATCACTTGGTAAAATGTTTGAGGATAAGGAAATCTACAAGAAATACCTTGCGGTTACTATTGGGGCTATGCCTGTTGAAGGTATTATAGATTTACCTATAGATAATAAAAATGCAGTATCAAAATATAGGGTTCTAAAAACTACTGTGTCTAAAAGATTTCATTTTTTAAATTTGGTCGAGTTAGAACCACTTACCGGTAGAAGACATCAATTACGTAAGCATTTGTATTCTATGGGCAATCCTATTTTGGGAGATAGGAATTATAATTTACCTGGTTTACTGTTGAAAGGAAAGGGACTCTATCTTCAGGCGAATATGTTAAAGTTTAAGCATCCTGTAACGGGAGAAATGCTACAATTTGAGCTTTCAATTCCTAAAAACTTTGCTAAAATATTCTTGAACAATTAATTAAAATAAAAGCCCTGCAGTAGATAAATCTACTACAGGGCTAAACAACTAACCAACCTAAAAACTATTTTTATTGTCTTCTACTACTTCTAGTAGTGGTAAACCTTGTATTACTTCTTGATGGAGCCTTACTTACGGATCTTGTATCCGTACTTCTTGAAACCGTACTGCTTGGTCTAGTCGGGGCTTTGTTTACAGCCTTACTTGTACTACTCCTGGTTGTTGTTCTTGTTTGTACAACCGTATGGCCATTGTTAGCTGGCTTTCTGTACGTTGTGGTATTTCTTTTTACTGTTGTACTACTTGGAGTTCTTGTTACCTCTCTCTTGGTAACGGTTTTACCTTGGGTAGCTCTTCCATTATTTCCATTGCTACGCGCTACCGTGGTATTGCGTTTTACCGTTGTTGTCCTTGAAACATCATTGCCTCTATTAGAGTGAGTATTGTTATTTACGACAGCCTTTCTTTGTGTTTTGTTACCTTCAGTTCTATTGGCAACGGTTCTATTGCTTCTGTAAGCATTATCACGCACGGCAACTCTTCTGTCATTTCTATAAATGTTTGCTCTTTCTTTACGTACTTGATTGTATCTATGTTCTTTGCCAATTTTCACATAAGCCCTTCTATTATTATATCTATAAGGACTATAATAGGTATATCTCACAGGAGCATAATACCTTCTATATGGTCTATTCAATACTAAACAAAGGTTTATTGCAGGTCTTGCAAACCATCTGTGATAAGGACGGTAAACATAATTCCTATTATAAATATTTATATATCCGGTGTGGTAGTCATAGAAACCATTGTTGTTGTAGTACACATACATGCCACCAACTCTACGGACCCTACCATTTCTGTAGTTGATATCCACATCACCAATTTGAGAAACACGACCGTAGTAATCATAAAAAATGGGAACATTCTCTACTTGTATTACAGCACCGTAATCATCATATTGTGCATAGGGACTATAGTCATAACCAGAGTTGAAGGTTATTCCATTTCTTCTTCCTGTTACATAATCTTCAATGTAAAAATCAAACTCACCATCTGGATAAACTGAAAACGTAATGCCATTTTCAACAAAAATAAATGAGTTGTTGTACCTATAAGCATTGCGTATTGCAACCTTATCTTCGTTTGTACCTGAGGCAAAGACACCTGTTGTGCCTAAAATCATCGCCGTAAAAAGGAGTACTAAATTTTTCATGATATAAGGTTTTAAATTCTAAGTGTAAATATTTACACTCGGTTTACTTATACCAAACAACGTGCCAAAAAAATAAAATTATTTTAACTAATTGATTTTCAATATTTTAAAATGTATTAATAATTCTAAATTAAAAATATGCCTTACATATTAAATCTTTTCTTTCAAATATTTTGCTGTAAATGAAGCTTTGTTTTGTACCACCTCTTCAGGTGTACCTTCCGCTAATAACTGCCCGCCATTCTCACCACCTCCAGGACCAAGGTCTATGATATAATCTGCACATTTTATCAGTTCAATATTATGCTCAATAACCACAATGGAGTGTCCTTTACCAATTAGGGCATTAAAAGATTTTAGTAGTTTTTGTATATCGTGAAAATGAAGTCCCGTAGTGGGCTCATCAAAAATAAAAAGCGCTTTATCCTTGGTAGTTCCCTTAACCAAAAAAGAGGCTAGTTTAATACGTTGAGCCTCACCACCAGATAGGGTAGAGGAAGATTGGCCTAGAGTAACATAACCTAAGCCAACATCTTGTAATGGTTTTAATTTAGATATAATTTTATTCTGTTCACCAGTAGTAAAAAAGTCAATTGCATCATCAATGGTCATGTTCAGTACGGCATCAATATTGGCATTGTTAAAAGTTACTTCTAAAACATCTTTTTTAAATCTTTTACCTCCACAAGTATCACATTCCAAATGCACATCTGCCATAAACTGCATTTCCACAGTTATTTCGCCTTCACCCTTACATTTTTCACATCTCCCGCCATCTACGTTAAAAGAAAAATGTTTTGCTTGGTAATTTCTAATTTTACTAAGCTTTTGACTGGCATATAAATTTCTTATGTCATCATAGGCCTTTATATAGGTAACTGGATTAGATCTTGATGAACGACCTATTGGGTTTTGATCAACAAACTCAACATGCTTTATATGTTTGTATTTCCCATAGACAGAAGAGAATTGTCCGGCTTTTTCACCGTAACCACCAATTTCTTTTAAAATTATAGGATAAAGTAATTTTTTAACCAAGGTACTTTTTCCACTTCCAGAAACACCCGTAACAACGGTTAGCATATCAAGCGGAAAGGTTACGTTGATATTTTTTAGGTTATTTTCACGACAGCCTTTAATTTCTATATAGTTTGTAGAGGTACGTCTTTCAGAAGGCACCTTAATTTCCATACTTCCGTTTAAGTAACTGGCCGTTAATGATGAGGATTTTAAAACTTCTTCCAATGTGCCTTGTGCAACAATATTCCCGCCATGAGTGCCCGCCTCCGGCCCAATGTCAATAACTTCATCCGCAGCTTTCATAATATCCTCGTCGTGCTCAACAACAATAACAGTGTTACCAAGATTACGAAGAGAAAGTAATACCTCAATCAGGTTTTCGGTATCCTTGGGATGTAGACCAATACTCGGCTCATCCAATATATACATAGAGCCTACCAAACTACTACCTAAAGAAGTAGCTAAATTTATTCGTTGACTTTCACCCCCTGATAATGTATTGGATTTACGATTTAACGTAAGGTAACTTAATCCAACTTTGTCCAAGAACCCTAAACGGGTGTGTATTTCCTTTAATAACCTATCTGCTATTTGTGAATCGTTATCACCCAATTCCAAAGCATTGAAAAATGCAATTAATTTTTCAATTGATAATCCTACAAGTTCAGAAATAGATGTGCCTCCAACTTTTACAAAATCAGTTTCCTGTCTTAAACGCTTGCCGTTACAACTATTACATTTGGTTTTACCCCTATAGCGGGACAGCATGACCCTATTTTGTATTTTATAGCTCTTTTCCTCTAGTGTTTCAAAAAACGAATGTAACCCTATGAAATGATCATTCCCGTCCCAAACCAGTTTTTTCTGCTCATCAGATAGCTCAAACCAAGGCTTGTGAATAGGAAAATCAAATTTATAGGCAGCGTTTACTAGTTGGTCCCTGTACCAACCCATACTTTCGCCACGCCATGGAAAAACTGCGTTTTCATAAATTGATAATGCCGTATTGGGTATAACCAAATCTTCATCAATACCTATAACATCACCATAGCCTTCACATTTTGGGCATGCCCCATAAGGATTATTAAAACTAAAAAGATGAATATTCGGTTCTAAAAACTGGATACCATCCAATTCAAATTTATTGCTGAACAATTGTTGTTTACCATTTTCCAAAACTTCTATAACGCATTGTCCCTTACCTTCAAAGAAGGCGGTATCCACAGCATTGGCCAATCTATTATAAAAATCTTCATCGTTTTTGGTTATAATTCTATCGATAACCAAATTAAATTTTTTTCCAATATTCTCTGGAGCCTGGTCTATTCGTATTACGTTGCCATTATATTTAATTCTAGCATAACCCTGCTTTGAGAATAACTGCAATGATTTTAAGGCATCCCTATCCTCCCTTATGGTAACGGGTGCCAATAGTAGTAATTTAGTATTCTCTTCAAATGATTTTACATGGTTAATAACATCGGACACTGTGTGTTTTTTAACCTCGTTACCGGATATAGGTGAAAAAGTATTGCCAATTCTGGCATATAGGAGTTTTAGGTAATCATATATTTCTGTTGTCGTGCCTACAGTTGACCTTGGATTTGTTGAGTTAACTTTCTGTTCAATTGCTATAGCTGGTGCAATACCTTTAATATAATCTACTTTAGGTTTATCCAATTTACCTAAAAACTGTCTCGCATAAGAAGAAAGACTTTCTACATACCTTCGCTGTCCTTCAGCATATAAGGTATCAAATGCCAAACTGGATTTCCCAGAGCCCGAAAGTCCAGTGATTACGACTAATTTATTCCTTGGTATTACAACATCAATGTTTTTGAGGTTATGCAATTTTGCACCTTTAATAATGATGTTTTCCTTTGGGTTTATTTCAGCAATTGAAGGCATAGAATTTTCTAATTTTGCAAAGATACGATAAGGGGCTTTTACGGCCATATAAATCTATTTTAACCATGATTAATCGTAATAAGTTTCACATTTTTTTTAGAGTATCAATTTTTTTTTATCTTTGGTTCCTATTAAAAACGCAATAAGCCTATAGCAAACATTTACTTTTTAAGTTAGAAAATAACCCACAGAGCCCTTATTCTATTGAATATGGGTCAAATTTTTAACCCACAAAAAGTAAAGCTATGGATTCAATTATTGAAGATTCCCAACTTGTTAAAGAATATATAGAAGGAAACGAAAGAGCACTAGAGGCACTTATTAGAAGACATAATGCTAGGTTAACTGGTTTTATTTATTCTAAAGTTGGCGACCGTGAATTAACCGAAGATATTTTCCAAGATACTTTTATGAAAGTTATAAGAACGCTTAAACGCGGTGCTTATAATGAGGAGGGTAAATTTTTGCCTTGGGTAATGCGTATAGCCCATAACTTGATTATAGACCATTTTAGAAAGAACAATAGAATGCCCATGTTTGAAGGTGCGGACAGTTTTAATGTATTTTCACTTATGGGAGATGATCGTCTGAACGCAGAAAAGCAATTGATAAAAGATCAAATAGACATGGATCTTATCAAGATGATCAAAGAACTGCCAGAAGATCAGCAACAAGTTTTAGAAATGCGTATATATAAGGATATGAGTTTTAAAGAAATATCCGACAATACCGGTGTAAGTATCAATACTGCATTGGGAAGAATGAGATATGCACTTATTAACCTAAGAAAGCTAGTTGAAGCCAATAGTATAGTTTTAACGAATTAATTGGCAGCAGGTCGACTGGTTTTATTATTTTTATTTCCTTTCCGTTCTTTAATTGAACCAAAAAAGAAGGTAATATGGAAAAAATTTACGCCAAGCAAAATGACCATTGTAAAATTGTAGAAACCAGACCAGAGACCATACAATTTTTATTGAATTATTCTAAATCATTGAAAATTACCGAAGTTGACGGTCACCAGTTTGAAAGCAACTTGAATTAGAAATAAACATAACTAATTATATAAGTCCACAAGGAAATCTTTTTCTTGTGGATTTTTTTTGGAATTAACCAGTAGCAAGAAAATTAGTGGGTAACCTTAATAAGCTTAAACACACTATTTCATAATCCCATGCAACTAGTTAAATAATCATTTATTGTACTGTAAATTATGTTTTCGTTGTTTCACATCAAAATAATGCGGTTTTACAACATACTTTTTCCTACAGGACTCCTTTTATATAGTTTTACTTCAGAATCAACAAACTAATAACAGGTACAAACCAAAACACCCAATCTATAACCGCCAAAGAAAATAACTATTATGGAATTACAAATTGAAGACTCAGAATTAGTAAGGGATTATATCAGTGGTGATGAAAAAGCACTGGAAGTTTTAATCAACCGTCATAATCAACGAATTACAAGTTTTATCTATTCTAAAGTTTTAGATAGGGATATAACAGAGGATATTTTTCAAGATACTTTCATAAAAGTTATCAAGACCTTAAAAAAGGGTACGTATAGTGAGGAAGGTAAATTTCTTCCTTGGGTAATGAGAATATCGCACAACTTGATTATTGATCATTTTAGAAAGAATAAAAGAATGCCAATGTTTGAGGGAAGTGATGATTTTAATATATTTTCTGTAATTGGTGATGATAAGTTAAATGCTGAAAAGCAGCTTATAAAGGATCAAATTGATACAGATCTAAGATATTTAGTAGAAGAATTACCAGATGATCAGAAAGAAGTTTTACTTATGCGTATCTATAAGGATATGAGTTTCAAGGAAATTTCAGAAAACACGGGTGTTAGCATAAATACGGCATTAGGTAGAATGCGTTATGCACTTATTAACCTTAGAAAAATAATTGAGAAAAACAATATTGTGCTTACCAATTAGTATTCTTAAAAATACACTCTGACAATATTTCCAATTTTGTTGCGTTAATTTAATGTAACAACATTGGAGATATGGAAAAAATTTACTCAAACAATTACCAAGAACAAACAGAGTTCAATAGAGTATGCCCAAAAACAATCAATTTTTTATTGAGTTTTTCACAGGCACTTTACGATATTGAATATAAGAACATGAGGTTTGAAACCTTTTTAAACTAAAATTAAAGTCTCGCTTTAGCGAGACTTTTTTGTTTTATAGTAGTCTGAAATTACAGTTTTACGGCCAATAGTTTTGGTAATGATATCTTTTTCTAAATTCCAGCCTCTTGCTGGGGAGTATTCCCTACCGTACCATATAATCTGTAAGTGTAAATCATTCCAGAGTTCTTTTGGAAACAGTCTTTTTGCATCCCTTTCTGTTTGTACTACGTTTTTTCCGTTGGTAAATCCCCATCTGTACATAAGTCTGTGAATATGGGTATCTACAGGAAATGCAGGAATGCCAAAAGCTTGCGATACGACTACGCTTGCCGTTTTATGACCAACGGCAGGTAATTCCTCCAATAAGGAAATAGCTTTTGGTACCTCGCCATTGTACTTGTCAATTAATATTTTTGAAAGTCCATATATTCCTTTAGATTTCATTGGGGATAGTCCTACTGGTCTTATAATATCCCTAATTTCGTCAACCGAAAGCTTAACCATATCAAAAGGATTATCCGCTTTTGAAAAAAGCAAGGGCGTAATTTGGTTTACTCGAACATCTGTGCTTTGTGCAGACATTAAAACGGCAATTAATAAGGTATACGGGTCTTTATGATCTAAAGGAACGGGTATTTCTGGATATAGTTCATTTAACTTTGAAATTGTAAAGGTTACTTTTTCCGCTTTAGTCATTATTTGTTTAATTTTACGTTAATTTACTTAAACACAATATAAAATACTACTATGAACACTTTAAAAGTTAATGATAAAGTACCTGAGTTTGCAGCAATAGATCAAGATGGCAATACTATTAATTTATCTGATTATTCTGGAAAGAAATTAATTGTTTTTTTCTATCCAAAGGCAAGTACTCCTGGTTGTACGGCAGAAGCTTGTAATCTTAGGGACAATTATGGGCAATTGCAAAATCAAGGTTACGAACTGTTGGGCGTGAGTGCAGATGCACCCAAAAAACAATTAAATTTTAAAAACAAGTACAATTTTCCGTTTCCTCTGCTGGCTGACGAAGATCATACGATACTAAATATCTTTGGTGTTTGGGGACCTAAAAAGTTTATGGGAAGGGAGTATGATGGTATACACAGAAAAACATTTGTTATTAATGAAGATGGCGTAATAACCAAAGTAATAGATAAGGTTAAAACTAAAGATCACGCAGCTCAATTACTAGATTAGGCAATTAAAAAAGCCCCATTATGGGGCTTTTTATATTTTTTTTATAGAATTAAGATTTGCTTTCTTCTTTGGTTACCAGTTCTTTCTTTGTAAAGAGTTTCTTCTCCTTAATGATCTCGGCAATACCTTCTGGGAGCATCGCTTCCCATCCTTCTTCATTGTTCATTATTTTCTTAAGTACATCCCTAGAGAATATATGCATAATCTCAGGTTCATAATCAATAATGTCCATCACCTTTCCGTTATATTTAAAGAACTTGTACAATTCCTTCATTCTTGGGTGCACCTTTACATTGTTGCTGGTCATCACTTGTCCTGTCTCAGGATTTTTCATCGGATAGAGATAAACTTGCAGGTCTTTGAAGAAGAGTTTACCAAAAGCCTCCAATATGCCACCACTTAAATGGCGATAGTATTTTTCATCGAAAATATCCACAAGGTTGTTTACACCCATCGTAAGCCCAATCCTATTCTTGGTGTAGTTATTAAAATATTCCACCAATTTGTAATACTCCTGGAACTTGGAAATCATTACAGAATGGCCAAGGGAACATAATAGCTCTGCCCTGCCCATAAAGTCTTCCTCATCTATTTCTCCGGATGCTTTAAGATTTGACAATGTAATTTCAAAAATTACAATACTATTAGCTTGATCTACTTGTGGATCTCGAATGAAAATATCATACGATTTTTGGAACATGTCCAAATTCACCTTGGTTACGGGTCTAAAACTACCTCTTAGGGCCAAAATATTCTTTTTATAAAGTACTGCTGCCGGTAAAAGGTTATTGCCATCTGGTCCAAACATAACCGCATCGGTCATATCATTTCTAATCAATTGTAGACTCATTAATCTATTGTCTACATCTTTAAAGTTAGGTCCAGAGAAATTGATCATATCTATCTCTAAGGTGTCCTTGTCTATATGGTCATACAAATATTTAAGCATTTTTTTAGGCTTATGATATTTGTAAAAAGCACCGTATATAAGGTTTACGCCAAGTATTCCTAATGTTTCTTGCTGTAGTCTCGCTTCATTTTGTTTAAAACGGATATGAAGAATTATTTCGTCAAATTCTTTTTGTTTGGGATCAAGTTGATATCGTATACCAACCCAGCCATGGCCTTTGTATCGTTTAGAAAAATCTATTGTTGCAACCGTATTGGCATAAGAAAAGAAAAGCCTATCAGGGTGATGTTCCCTGCTGATCCTTTCCTCCATCAACTCCATTTCGTACTTTAACATGGTCTTTAACCTAGCCTGGGTTACGTATCTACCATCTTTTTCCGTACCATAAATGGCATCGCTAAAATCTTTGTCATACGCACTCATGGCTTTGGCAATAGTGCCAGAGGCACCACCAGACCTAAAAAAATGCCTTGCAGTTTCCTGTCCTGCACCTATTTCCGCAAAGGTCCCGTAAATATCCGGATTCAAATTTATTCTTAAGGTTTTTGCCTTAATTGACGGAATATTTTCAAAAGCGCTTTCTCTTTTTAAAACTGAAGCCATTAGTATGTTTTTATTTAACAAATTTATAAAGAATGGATTACCTAGATAACAATAGGACTAAAAAAATACCATAAGTTTTTGTTCTTTCCATTAGCACCCCAAGAATATGTCTTTCTAATAAAATACCGTATTATTTTTTATGAAATAAGGATTACTTTTGAATACATGAAATCTGGATTGAAAATTACATTTTTAGGAACCGGCACCTCACAAGGTATACCAGTTATTGGAAGTACACATCCGGTTTGTTTAAGTAATGACCCGCGTGATAAACGCTTAAGGGTTTCTGTATTGTTGACATGGGAAGATTATAATTATGTAATAGACTGTGGTCCAGATTTTAGACAGCAAATGCTAACCAATAAGGTAGATAAGCTTAATGGAATTCTTTTTACCCATGAACATTCTGATCATACTGCGGGAATAGATGATATTAGGCCTTACTTTTTTAGACAAGGCGATATTCCAATATATGCCCATGAGCGTGTTATTAATTCCCTAAAAAGACGATTTGATTATATTTTTGAGGATGGAAATAAATATCCTGGTGCACCTTCTGTTGCCATAAACCAAATAGACAAGGACCTTATATTTGAAATAGGAAATAAGCAAGTAGTTCCCATTGAAGCTTTACATAATAGGTTGAAGGTATTGGGATACAGAATTGATAATTTCACTTATTTAACCGATGTGAAAACAATTGATAAGGAAGAAATTGAAAAAATAAAGGGAACCAAAATACTGGTAGTCAATGCACTACGACTAGACCCTCATCATTCCCATTTTAATTTAAAGGAAGCCTTGGAATTTGTGGCATTGATAAATCCGGAAAAAGCTTATTTTACCCATATTAGCCACCTACTTGGATTCCATGCAGAAGTTGAGCAGTGTCTTCCAGAAAATGTACATTTGGCATACGATAATCTGATAATTGAAATTTAATAATGAAAAAGAATATATTTCTTTACCTATTTGTTTTTACATCTCTTATTTGTCTTTATTTATTCGTTAGCAGTGATAAAATGGCAACCACAAATTATGAACAAATAGGTAGGCTACAAACTGAAAATATCAAGCTTAAGGATTCCGTTCAAAATTCTGAATTGAAAGTATTGGAAATGCAATATTTTTCTTTGGAAAATAATGATGATGCACTGGCATATTATGAGCATTTGGATTTGGAGAGCCCTGCCAGGTATATTGCGGATAAGTTATTGGAAACTAATGAAACCCAAGGCGATAATCCATTGGTTCCTTATGATGGAATGCAAAATGATTTTAAGATCAATAAAATTAAAGTATTGAACCATAAATGGATATTGGCTGATTTTTCTGATGGTAAATATTGGGGTGAATTGCTTATTAAATATGAATTAAAAGATGATTTAGGGGCAGATTTTACCTTAATAGACCATCTTCTTTATACCAGAAATAACTAAAGTTTATCGGACAACCATTTTTTAAAGGAATAAAAATTTTGAGGTATTACACCATGTCCGGAAGGGAATTCCTCATAGACATGGTCAATATTTAGATCACTTAAAATTTCAGGTGTTTTTTCCGCCCATTCTATAGGTATTACTTGGTCTACTTGCCCGTGGGAGGTATATATATGTAAATTGGTAAAATCATTATTTCTATAACCATCCTTTAAAATCCGTTCATTAATATAACCGCTTAAACCTATTACATTTTTTATTTTTTCAGGGTAGGATAGGGCAACAGCAAAACTTAAAATCGTACCCTGGCTAAAGCCTAATAAGGTGATTTTGCTCTCATCCAAATGATACGTAGCACATGCTTCATCAATAAAGGCTAGTATTTTATCCCGAGAAGAAATGGCTTGGTTGTCATCGCTCCATTTACCTTTTCCTTCGTCAAAATTTATGGCATACCAAGCATAACCAAATGGTTGAAGGGGATAGGGAGCCCTAACAGATATTATGCAAAGTTCTTTCGGAAGTTCTTGTGCAAAGGAAAAAAGGTCTTCTTCATTACTACCATAACCATGCAACATAAATAAAACTGCTGGTTTTTTATCGGTTACTGAAGATGGCTTAATGATATGTTCTAATGAAAGTGGGGCTAGGGTCATTTGTTTATTGAATAAATGTGAACCATTTTTGAAAATAAGGACCTACTATGGGCACCACTTGTTTTTTATTGTTAATAGCTCCTAAAAAACCATAAACCCATAATACTACGTAACACAGATAAAGTCCGTATAACGCATACTGACTATACCAAACGCTAGAAAATAAGGCAAAAGCGTGAAACATAAGGTGAAGACCAAAGGCTTGCCTAATATGAAAACGGGCAAAATCATTTTTAGGCTCTAAATTCATGAATATGGCTATTATGGCACCAATCATGGTCATATAAGCAACAAGACCTGTGGTTTTGCCTGGTATTGTATTTTGTTCCTGCATCATTTAAAAATTTAATTCGATCTTAGCATTAGAAATACATCCTAAAACTTTTCCTTTCATTTTTTCACCAAGAAATAGGCTGTTCTTAGAACTACTAAGAATTTCTTCTTCTGAAAACACATATTCCATATCTGGCTCAAATAGGGTTATGGAAGCTACAGTTCCTTCTTTAAGTTGTGGTTCCTGAAGTCCGAACATTTCTCGTCCGTTTGTTAATATGGATATGGTCTCCTCTATTGAAAAGATGGTGTTTAAAGCTCCAAAGCTACTTTCCAAGCCTATAGTGCCATAAGAAGCATGATCAAACTCTATTTGTTTTAATTCGATGTTGAGTGGTGTATGGTCTGTGGTCACAAAATCAATTGTACCTGCTTTTATACCCTTTATAAGCTCCTTGTTGTCCTTTGCAATACGTAAAGGTGGGAGAACCTTATATTTTGTGTCAAAATCTTCCAAAACATCATCGGTAAATATAAGGTTGTGCAGGGCAACACTACAGGTTACATTTAAACCTTTTTTCTTGGCGTCTGCAACTAATTTTACTGAATTGGCAGTACTAACGGTAGGGATATGCAATTTACCTCCCGTATATTCCAATATAAATAAATCCCTTGAAATTTGAAGTTCTTCAGCAAGAGCCGGAATACCTTTAAGTCCTAATTTAGTGCTGTTGACACCCTCGTTTACAATGCCTTTACCAGTAATGTTTTGATTTTGGGGAAATGAAAAAACAATACCGTCAAAATTTTGGGCATACTGTAATGCTATTTTTAATAGGTTGGCATTCTCTATGGGATGTTTAAAGTCATAAAACCCCACTGCACCTGCATTTTTCATGTCATAAAGTTCTGCAAGTGCCTCGCCATGACCACCAACAGTTAAATTACCAAGAGGATGTAAATTGGTGAGTTGGTCCTTGGAAGCATTCTTAAAATATATGATATCTGAACTTGTATCTGGTACGGGAAAGCTACTAGGGTTTAACACTACATCTGTATAACCACTTTTTGCCGCACATCTTAAACCATTCGCTATAGTTTCCCTTTCTTCGTATCCCGGTTCACCAAAGCTAACTCCAGAATCAAACCAACCTAAGGAAACATGAAGGTTTTTATGGGTTATTACTTTTGTTTTTGAAGGTGCCTCAATAGATGGAGCAATTTTTTCTATAATGCCATTTATTATTAATATATCCCTTTTTTTTAAATGAATATCCTTGTTGGCTACATTTATGATTTTGGCCGATTTTAAAAGTATGTTCATTTGCCTAGTTATTGTTCATTAGAAGGTTATTTTAATAAGCGCTGTAACAGTGTTTCAATTATCACAAATGTTAATGCTAAAATAGCAAACCATTTCCAAAACTCCTTTATGCTGTTCGCTTTTAAGGTTTCATCAAAATAGTCGTTGACCGTTTCAAAAGGTCTTCCGGTATTTGAATCGCCTATAGTTAAATACGTTAAATCACTTTCAGACCTGTTATAATTAAAACTAATGTCCTTTAAAGAGGTGCTATTATTTTTAATGGTGTAAATACCATCCAAGGTTGGAATTTCAGTAAAGGTCAATTGTACTTTTTTTGACATGGACCGTTGTTCTGGTATGAACTCTACTTCGTTATTGGATAGTTTTAGGATATTGTCCTTAGGCAATGTAATGGGAATATCTATGGATACCTTATTGCCTATGGTATGATAAATTTCTGATTGTTTTAAACTACCAATCGCCATATTATAAAAAGTAGGCACTATTAAAGGGGAATTTTTAAAATTGCTATTTTCAGTTGATAATGAAGCCGTGAAAATAAATATATCGTCATTGCCAAGTAAAAAGGGTTCATTATTTTGAAAGCTAATAGCTGCTGGTGCCAAAGAGCTCGTCCTGTAAAAATAATTTACTTCTGGAAATTGAAAATTGCTCACACTTTTTTCAAAGACATTGCTAAACAATGGATGCTCAAAATTAATATTGGCGATAGCTATTTCCTGATTAATTTTGTCCGTGTATTTCGTGGAAAAATATGAAGTTAATAAGTAGTTGTAGCTACCATTTTCAATGTTGGCACCGGGAATAACTACCAAACTGCCACCATTACTATGAAAAGATTGTAATGCAGCAACCAATCCTGTTGGGACAGATTCTAGTTCGTTCAAAATAATGATATTGTAGTTTTCTAACGCGCCATAATTTAATTGTGGTAAGCTAACATTGGTATAGGTGAATTCGTCACTACCATATATTTTTCTTAAAAATGTATTATCAACGCTTCCAACGGATAACACCTTTATTTTCTCTGTTCGGCCTATGTTAAAGTAAAATTGATTATCATATGCCAATCCTTTATCTGAAATAGCAATTCTGCCATGAACAGCTTCATTATGTGGCAAGGTAAAAAGTACGTTCGCTTTTTTGCCATTATTGAAATTGGCGGCGGTCTTGGCTATTAATTTCTCTTCATCGTAAAGCGATACTGCTATTGTTTCTAAATTTTTATTACTCGATAATAGGGCAACCAAATCTAGGTTCTCGCCACTATTGGTATTAAGATATACAGAATCAATGGCAATGTTGGAAATATCAGGAACTGACACCTTAATAAAATCGGTAATATCACTGGTTGGGTCTGTAGGGGTATCACCTATATAGCGCTGAAAATCACTAATAACAACGGTATTTTTTATAGACTGGTTATCCCTCGTAAATAATGTGTTTGCCTTTAGCGTTATTTGCTGTAGCGTAAGTTGGTTCACAGAATGTTCTAGGGTAATAAGATCGTTCTGTATATCTTTAATGCTAATATCTTTGTAAACACTGTTGTTGGTAAAAAGAGTGAACGTTTCGTTTTTAGGTACTCCTTTAATGAATTCTTGAACTGTATTTTGTAGTAGGGTACCGTTTTCGGTTTTAGCCTCCATACTAAAGGAATTATCTAAATAAAATACGGTTTCCCTATTTTTTAATGCATTAAGATTTGCACTATACGGTTGGGCAAAAGCTATAATTATTGAAGCAAAAATTCCCAAACGGCTTAAAAGCACCAACCATTTTTTAATCGCACTACTTCTTCTTGATTCAGAAAGTACCTTTTTAAGCAATTTTACATTGGTGAAAGGGGTCTTTTTAAACCGTCTTAATTGAAAAAGATGAATAATAATAGGAATTAAGAGTAGTAGAAGGGCCCAAAGAATTTCCGGATGTTTAAACTGCATTCCCATTTATGATTAAGCAAAGATAATTAATTTGGGATTAGAAGGCTGTTGCTTGCCCTATAATCTATAGGATATTTAACAACTCAAAAAAACGACTAACAGAAAAAAAAGTAGTCTAGCATAGGTAGCCTATTTTGCTTTTTAAAATACACCATGATTTCTTCCTGAGCCTCAACATTGGCAACGGTTATAATACTTTGTGATGATTTAATTTCATTTAAGACTTGAAACGATTGCATTTCTTTGCCATAAATCTCTTTTCCAATTTTCTTAGGATTATCACACACCCAATGAAAATCAATGTTTTGTTCCAATAAAACTTTGGCAATAGTCTTTCCTTTATTGCCGGCACCCCAAACCACTAAAGTTTTTAGCGGTTGATAGTCCAGTTTTAGAAAGTAATGTAGTTTAATATCAAGAAAATAATTTTGGGCGTAATGTTCACTCGTTCTTGAGGTCCTGGTGTCGTAATCTCGCCAATGAAGCAAAATAGTATCGCATGGAATCACCTTTAATTTATTGGCATAGAACCTAAATGCAAGGTCATAATCCTCTGGATATCTATCAGATTCAAAAGCATTACAGTAATCCAAATCTTTTCTGGAGACCATCCAACAAGGCGAGGGAATTACACATTCTTTATAAATTTCAGTAAAGTTGTTTCCGCTTATAGTCAAGTTATTTAGCCACATTGCGTAGCGTTCATAACCATTGCTAATCCCTCTATTAGAAAAGTATTTTACCTGACCTACGGCTAAATGACGATTACCTTTTTCTAATAATGCACGCAGCATAATAAGCAGCCGTTCTGATGTCATCATGTCATCAGAATCCATTCTTGTGATATAATCACCAGTACTTAGATTATACGCCGTTCTTAAGGCATTTATTATACCAACGCCATCATTATTGAACACCTTGATTCTTTCATCTTTTGCTTGATATGACTGTAATGTTTCTAAACTGGTATCTGTAGAATGGTCATTTATGGCAATTACCTCCCAGTTGGTATAGGTTTGGACAAGGATTGAATTAATACATTCCGGAAGAAACTTAGCAGTATTCTTGAAAGGAATTAGTATACTGATTAAGGGCTGTGACATAAATTTCCACTTCATTTAGTTCGGCAGAAAATACAGTAGATTATAAGAATACCCAAAAACTATCAGTAAATATTTTACATGTATTTCAAATTAAATTATTGAAAACGCTTTATTAGAAAGAAAAAGCTTTCTATATTTGCAGCCGCATTAGGAGAAATGGCAGAGTGGTCGAATGCGGCAGTCTTGAAAACTGTTGAGGGTCACACCTCCGGGGGTTCGAATCCCTCTTTCTCCGCAAAAAAAACCCGGAACGAAAGTTTTGGGTTTTTTGTTTTTTTAAGCTTTAGCTTTTGCCAAATGAGTAATAAGTGTTCTAAATAAACTCCGTGATTATAGTGTCATTTCTACTATACTCAATGACCTGATTATTCGCAATAATCCTCTAATTGAAATAATGTATTGCTACTGGGTTGTTACTATGATGAAATTAAACTTGTCTTACCTTAATCCATCACAAATTTAAAACCAGTGGTAATAATGCTTGAGCTAAAGGTGGTGTCCCTGTCGTATTTATAGAATTTTAAATCGATGCTCTTTAAACCAAATTTCCAGATATGTGCCTTGGTAAATATATCTGTGTACGAAACACCGAAACCAATTTGATTGGCAGCATATTTAGAAAGGTCATAATCGGAGGTGTAAAATACTTCCGTGGATATATGTGTTTCATACGGAGCAAAGTAGTCTGCCGCTGTTTGATTATAAAATCTATAGGAGGGATATACCGTGAACTTATCGGTTACTTTTACAGGAATCTCTATACTTGCGGTATGGGAGTTTACTCCCCAATTATCAAAATAATAGCGATAAAAAGTTCTTACGGTGATCAGTTCATTCAAAAACCAATTTAACCTACCACCTACCGCCACTTTAAAACGGCTGTCCGGTAATCTTTCTATATCGTCCGCTAGCTGAAAGTTCTCAATAAAGGAATCTGCAATATCGTTAAAATATACACGCTGAAAAGGGGTAGAAAGTAGACCTTGTTGCTGTACGAAATCTACAGCCAAAGAACCTTGAACGTTTTTATGCAAAATCTGTGAGAATCCAAGACCTACCGAATAGGAATTTCTACCTTCACTATCAAACCTATTAAAATTTGGGTTGTAATTAGTGTTGCCCGTTATTTCCGATGGTCTAAACGAACCACTTCCGTTTTGGGCAAAAGGCCTTAATTCCGTTGGATAAATAGCATTCCATGTATCTAGATAAATACTGGCCTTCGCACTTAGTTCTGTGTTTTTCTCATTAAACATTTTGGTAAAGCCCCCACCAAAACCCAAAGAAAAATAATCATATTCCGATGAGATAGATAGATTGGCCGACACAATCGTATTTCTATCATCAGAACTGTGTACATAAGAACCTGATAGGTTGGCCCAAGTATCTGAACTCGAAGCCCCAGAACTGGCTATAAACGCATCTGCTTGCTGACCGCCATCAAAAGGATTTATATTACTGGATGATGCAGAGGTATAGGCAGATACGCCAGCGTCTATGGTAAGTATATCGTCATCATTTAACGGAATGGATACCACAAATGTTCCGGTTACATCTGTAAGTTCCTCTGTGCCAATACCTCCACTAACAGCGGCATTGTCCCCATTTTGGGAATAATAACTACTTAGGAAATCAACTTCTGTTGTCTCCAACACCCGTTTTTTATACCCAGTACCATCGTTGTTGTCTTGTTGGGCAAAAGTGGCAAACGCCATCATTACCATAAAAATTGAGTAAATATATTTTGATGTTTTCATATCGTGTAAAATCAATCTTTATACTTAGTTACAACCACAACCTCCACCGGTTTTACCTCCATTACCTCCAGCTGCAGCTTCCCTATACGAATGCATGGTAGTAACATTTCTGTCACATTTTTTATCTGCTAGAATCATATCAGGGTCATTGATATTTACTTTTTCATATTCCTTAACAACTACGCAGCTACTTAAAAAACCGATAGTTAAGACAAGTATCAGAATTCTTTTACTCATAATTTTTCAATTTCAATATGTTTGGATGTGGTAATATTTCCCTTATCATCAATAATGATACATTCCACATTTGGTAACTGATTAATGCGATCAATTCCAGTTTCCTTACCCATAACAAAAACGGAAGTGGCCAAAGCATCTGCCAGTTCCGCCTTTGGTGCAAATACCGTCACACTTATTATACCGATAGATGGATATCCGGTTCTAGGATCGATAATATGTGAATATCGTTTTCCGTCAAATTCTACAAATTTTTCATAATCCCCGGAGGTTACCACGGCACCATTGGTGATTGGCAACAAGGCAAATACTTTATTTTTATCCATAGGGTTGGTAATGGCAACCTTCCAATCTTCGCCGTTAGGTTGTTTGCCCCAAGTATTCATATCGCCAGAAGCATTTATGATACCTGCCGTTACCCCATGTTGTATTAAAAGTTCTTTGGCTTTATCGGCGGCATATCCTTTTCCTATGGCACCAAAACCAATCTTCATTCCTTTTAGCTCTAAGAATACGCTGGTTTCACTTGCATTTAACAAAATATGTCCTGCCCCAACTTTAGCCACAGAATTTAAGACTTCTTCTTCGGTGGGCATTTTGCTTAAACTGCCATCAAATTTCCAAATACGATCCATGGATGCATAACTAATATCAAAAGCACCATCCGTTAGTTTTGAAATACCCTGAGCCCTCTTAATTAAATCAAAAAGTTCACTGTCAACTATTACTGGTGTAATACCTGCGTTAGCATTAATTTTTGAAGTTTGTGAATTGGGGTCCCAAGATGATATTAATTGTTCTATTCGTTTGATTTCCCCAACCGCAATATCAATAAAGGCATTTGCTTGAGCGGAATCTTTGGCTACCACGGTAAGATCAAACCTGCTACCCATTAGTTTTTGGGTTCGATTATAGGTTTGCTGCGAAATGCCAACCGCAGATATGAGCAAAATAAAAAATGTGAAAAGGTTTTTCAAACTATTTTATAAATCGGTTTAGTTCTTCAACATAGGCTTGGGCACTCATTTTTTTGTAACTGGTTTCGCCTAAAACTTTACCATTTTTATCTAAAACTACAACAAAGGGGAAAATACCATTCTTATTATACATTCCAGCTAATTGTGCATTCGCTTTTGCCTGTGCTTCTGGTAAGGCATTACTTTTTCTCCTAGGGAAATCGGCCTGCAACATAACAAAATGCTCGTTAGCATAGTTTTTGAAAAAATCGGTACTCCATACTTCACGGTCTAGTTTTATGCATGGGGCACACCAATCTGACCCCTGAAAGACCAATATAATGGGCTTGTTTTCGTTAGTGGCAATTTCTTTTGCTTTGCTAATATCTTGTTGCCAGTCTTGTGCAAATAGGGTATTTAAACCCATTAACACAACTAATGTAATATGTATTATTCCTTTGTTCATTTTAAATATTAAATATGATACTACTCATTACTAGTCATTGAAAAATCTAAATCCTTTCAAAAAAGGTAAGTTACTTTTATGGTTTTTTAGTCGCCCAACAAATTATAAACACCTTTAGTCAAGAAATTACTTTCTTTTTCAAAATCCAATGCATTTTCAATCCTTGTATAACCATTGTAGCTTTCTTTTATTTTAACTTCCTTTTGGTTAAAATAATAGGTGTTGTCCAATTTTTTATCGAATTGTAATACAAAAGGTGTGCCATCTACTTCAATAATAGCACTGTCCGGCAGCGCTATGGCACTTGTAGAATCAGTTATGATATTCGCTTCCACGAACATGCCGGTCAAGAAATTAACTTTGGATTCATCTTCTAAATGGCCATGTACCTTAATAGTCCTGTTCTCATCTATTGAAGTACCAACAAGATGGACTTTAGCGTTAAATGTGTTTTTTGAGGCTTCTGGAATACTAAATTCAATGGGTTGCCCTTTGGAGATTTTCATAATATCCTTTTCAAAGACCGATAGCTCTAAATGAATGTGGTCATTGTCAATAATCTCTAGAATAGAGGTAGCTGGTGAAACATAAGTACCCTTGCTAACATTTACCTTTGTGATACTACCCGTTATTGGGGCAGTAATCGTTACCGTTGAGGCTATGTTGCCTGCCTCAACATTGGCCGGAACAATGTTCAACATGCCAAGTTGTTTTTTTAAGCCCTCATGTTTGGCAACAGCGGAGCGATAGTCACTTTCAGCTTTCAGAAAATTTTTCTGGGAGGTAATCTGCTCTGCTTGCATAATCTTATGTCGCTCATATTCTGCCTTTAAATAGGCGAGTTGTTCATGAACCTCTAAATAGTTTTGTTGTAGTGATATATATTCAGGATTTTCCAGTGTAACTAGTATCTGACCTTTTTTTACTTGGTCCCCAATAAGGTATGGTGTGGTTTTAATATAACCACCCATGGTTGCATTTACTACGGCCCTGTTTTCTGGCGGTACATCAATCATACCATTAACACTGATTTTTTTAGAAAATGACTTTTCTTCCAACCCCCCAATTTCCATTTGTAATTGATCAAATTGCTCTTGGGTAATTAAAACTTGGGATGGGGTTTCGTTTACTGTTTCTTTAGTAAGTTCTGCTTTGCTTTTTTCTTTATCGGAACAGCCAAAAAAAATAAAAACAAGGCTTATTAGAGTTATTTTATAGTTATGTATGTACATCATCTAAAGTTTATAATGTTAGGTAATTAATGGAAATGACTGTTTGGTTGTATTCGTTGAGCTTATCCAAATAGTCTAATTTTAGCTCATAAGCGCTTTCAAGACTTTGTATATATTGGAAAAAGTCTATTTCCCCATTCTTGAAAGCACTATTTGCTGTTTTTAATATTTCATCTGAAAGTAATTTTCCTTCATTTTCATAGTATGCCAAAGATTCAGAAAGTGTAGTCCAACTGGCAATAAGACTTTGTAATTTGGAGTTTATTTGAATCTCGTAAGCTGTGGATTCCTCCTTTGAAATATCTTGAGCCATTCGAGCACTTTTTATTCTGGAAGATTGACCACTGAAAAATAAAGGGATTTTAACCCCAAGTTGATAGCCGTATAAATTTCCATTTAATTGGGAGTTGGTACCCTGAAAATAATTTATTCCAATATCAGGCAATAATTTTTGTTTTTCAAGACCACGATTTGCCCTTAAAAAGGATTCTTGATTTTGATAATAAACCATTTCGGGGCTGTTTTCCATATCTGGCAGTTGCATAGGGATTTTTAGCTGCGTTGTATTTGCTATGATTATAGTGTCTTTTGCTTGTATAGAACTAAGAAGCACCTCGCGTGCAATGGTTACATTTTTCTTTGCATCGGAGAATTTTAATTGTATTTGTTTTTGTTTTGAGCTGGCTGTTATTTTTTCCAAATAATTGGTCTCACCTAGTTCAAAACGCCTTTTTGCAATATGGGCAAAGCTCAAATACAGGCTGTCCAAAACCTTATAGACCAATACCTTTTCATTAGCAATCTGATAGGCATAGTATTCATTGGTGACTTGCCGTTCCAATGCTTTTTTCTGAATAAGATATTTGCTTTCTACTAAACTATATTTCGCTTTGTTCACTTTCTTTTCAGAAAAGTAAACCGTGGGAAATTGGAAGTTCTGTTGCACACCAATTACCCGTAAGGGCTCATTGTTTGGTGCTAAATTGTTTTCATCAAACTCATAGTAAATATTTGTTTTTTCAAAGTCAAAAGCACTGTTTATCAAAATACCGGATTGCTCTAATTGTAGTTTATACGCTTTAAGCCCAGCATTATTTTCTATTGCCAATGGCATTAATTCACTTAAATTTTTTGGTGTTTCTTGAGCTTTTAAATTCGGTGACAAGATTAAAATTAACAATCCAATTCCTTTTATCACCTTTGTTTTATGGGCATTTTCTGCTGCTGGTTTATTGTATAAATAGGCATACAAAACCGGTAAAACGACCATTGTTAACAATGTAGCTGTAATTAGACCACCAATGACCACGGTTGCCAACGGCCTTTGTACCTCTGCACCTGCATTTGTGGAAATAGCCATAGGCAAGAATCCCAGGGCAGCAGCAGATGCAGTAAGGAGCACGGCCCGTAACCTATCTTTTGTGCCTTGCTTTATTAAAGTCTCCATATCTTCAAATCCTTCTTTTTTTAATTCCTTAAAATGTTCAATTAGAACAATGCCATTTAAAACAGCTATACCGAACAACGCAATGAAACCTACGCCAGCGGAGATACTAAATGGCAAGTCCCTGATCCATAATAGTAGAATGCCACCTACGGCAGCCAAGGGTATGGCAGAATAGATCATGAGGGCTTCTTTAACAGATTTAAAAGCGAAGTATAATAGAATGAATATAAGCACCAAGGCAATCGGCACGGCAATCATTAATCTGGATTTTGCACTTTGTAGGTTTTCAAATTGTCCTCCGTACGTAATGGTGTATCCCACGGGTAGTTTTACATTATTGTTTATGAGTGCCTGGATGTCATCCACTACCGATTGCAAATCCCTATTACGGACATTGACGCCCACTACTATCCTTCGTCTAGTGTCATCCCTTGATATTTTAGCGGCACCTTTTTTAAGTGTAATTTCTGCTAGTTCGCTTAATGGTATTTTACCTCCATTTGGAAGATCTATGTATAGATTTTTTATATTGTTGATATCCATGCGTTTTGCTTTATCTAACCTCAAGACAAGGTCAAAATTCTTTTCGCCCTCAAAAATGTTTCCCGCAACTTTTCCGGCAAAACCCATGGATATCATATCATTTAAGTGCTGGATATTTAAACCGTACCTAGCAATTTTTGAGCGATTATAGGTGACGTTCATTTCAGGTAGGCCCACAATTTTTTCTACAGAAACATCTGCAGCCCCTGGTACATCCCTTATTAACGCCCCAATCTCATTCCCCTTTTTAGCAAGAATATCTAAATCCTCACCAAATATTTTAATGGCGATATCTGCTCGCACACCAGTGATAAGCTCATTAAACCGCATTTCTATGGGTTGTGTAAATTCTACCTCCATACCCGGAATTACGGCTAATGCCTCTTTAAATTTATCGGCCAATTCATCTTTGGAAGAGGCAGAGGTCCACTCGCTTTTGGGTTTTAAAACAATGATAACATCGCTTTCCTCCATAGACATAGGGTCTGTAGGCACTTCTGCAGCACCAATACGCGTTACCACTTGATTAATTTCCGGAAAATTGTTTAGCAGAATATTTTCTATTTCTGTTGTAATTTCCACGGTATTGCTAAGGGATGTACCCGTTTTTAACACAGGTTGAATTACAAAATCACCTTCATCTAAAGTGGGTACAAATTCTGAACCCATAGTAGCATATAAGTAAATTGAAGAGGCCAATAAGGCGGTGGCAATACCTAAAACAACTTGTTTATGAATTAAGGCCCAATGAATTATAGGTTCATATCGCTTATTTAACCACTTCATTAATCTAACAGAAACATTTTTATCGCTCACTTTTACAGGCTTCAAGAAAATGGATGCTATTACCGGTACATAGGTAAAACATAACAACATGGCACCTAATAGGGCAAAGCTAAACGTAAGTGCCATGGGTTTGAACATTTTACCTTCAACACCACTTAAGGAAAGAATGGGAATAAATACGATAAGAATGATCAGCTGGCCAAAAATGGCCGAATTCATCATTTTGGTAGCACCATTAAAGGTAATCTTGTCTTTTAAAACTTGCTTTTCATTGTTTGTTAAAGCGTCCAATTCAGATTTCTGTCGTGTAATTTGAAAAGCAATAAATTCTACTATAATTACGGCACCATCGATTATTATCCCAAAATCAATTGCACCTAGGCTCATAAGATTTGCATCCACCCCAAAAATATACATTAGGGATAGGGCAAAAAGCAAACAAAGCGGAATAACCGATGCCACCACCAAGCCAGACCTAAAATTGCCTAAAAGCAGTACGACTACAAAAATCACTATCAAACAACCTAAAATTAGATTTTCGGTAACAGTAAATGTTGTTTTGGCAATGAGCTCACTTCTATCCAAGAAAGCATTGATATACACGCCTTCTGGCAAAGATTGAGCTATTGTTGCCACACGTTCTTTTACCGCTTCAATTACTTTTTTAGAATTGGCACCCTTCAACATCATTACCTGGCCAAGTACTTTCTCACCTTCCCCATTTCCTGTAATAGCACCAAACCTTGTGGCGTTTCCAAAGCCCACTTTTGCAACATCCCTTATGTAGACGGGGATGCTACTTGTATTTTTTACAACGATATTTTCAATATCCCTTAAAGATGTTACCAGTCCTTCACCTCTTATAAAGTAGGCCTGATTTACTTTTTCTATATAACCGCCACCAGCAACGCTGTTGTTCTGTTCCAAAGCAGAAAAAACTTCTGTTGCCGTAATGTCCATGGCGTTCAGCTTTTCTGTATTGATAGCCACTTCATATTGTTTTAAAAATCCACCCCAAGTGTTTACTTCAATAACTCCGGGAATACCAGATAACTGCCTTTTTACAATCCAATCTTGAATGGTCCTCAGTTCTTCCGCGTTATATTGGTCCTTATACTCTGGTTCTACATCAAGGATATATTGGTAAATTTCTCCCAAACCAGTAGTAATAGGGCCCATTTCTGGCGTGCCAAAGCCTTGTGGTATTTTCTCAGAGGCAGATTTAATCTTTTCGGCTATCAATTGTCTAGGTAAGTAGGTGCCCATATTGTCTTCAAAGACAATGGTAACCACCGATAATCCGAATTTGGAAACAGAACGAATTTCTACAACACCAGGTAAATTAGCCATCTCCAATTCCACTGGATAGGTTATGAATTGCTCAATATCTTGTGTTGAAAGGTTGCGCGATGTGGTTATTACCTGAACCTGGTTGTTGGTAACATCAGGAACAGCGCCAATAGGAATTTGGGATAAGGAATACAATCCACATCCTATTATAAAACAGGTGAATAACAGAACAATAAATTTGTTCCTTATACTAAAATTGATAAGTTGGGATAACATTTTTCATAAAATAATCAACGTTAATAATCCATACTCAATTACATTGATATGGTGTTTTAAAAAGAATCGTCTAATTTATTTATGATTGCCGGGGGGGCTGCAAAATACCTCGTGTATGTAATGATGAGGAAGGCGCTTGGTAATGAAAGTTAGTAGTGCTTAATTCCAAGTTTACAGGGGACTTAATAGTGGAAGCAATAGCATTTACGTTAAAAACCACTAAAGAGGTTAACTGACAGTGATGTTGAAAAGGCAATTGTTCGTGGTCTTCTTGCTCTTCTTGATGTTCCTGTTCATGGGCAGCCTTCAATTCGCCATAGTGTTTAGAAATAAAAACTATAACATTGTCACCATACTGTTCGCTATGAAATTGGGCATGTTCAATAAACTCATCTATTTGAACAAGGTCATTAAAATGAAGCCCAAAGCTTTGGAGCAATAGGACAAATGAAAATGATATGGCGAAAAGTTTACTCACTGCAACAAATTTAAAAAAATAGTATTGTATTTGTACTCTTTGTCTCATTTTATTTAAAAAACTGGAAATAAGCAGCTTACATCTTGTTTTGATGGTTTTGTTTTTTTGTTGATAATTAGAGGGCATTTTAACGCCGTGATGGGTATACCAACGGTTATTTTTGCGCTTTTTTAAATGTATGGAACAACTTAAGATTGGGGATAAAGTATATAACACAACCCAGAACGGTTTTACAGATTTTATCAGATATTCATTTTCCGAGGTGGTTGGGTTGACTAAAACCATGGCTATTCTTAAAAATGGAGTAAAACTTATTAATCAGCCAAAAGTTTCCTATATCACAGAGGATGTTGGTTATTCCGTATCAAGAAAAAAAGGGATGCACTGGCATTTGGTTTCCCTTTCCGCTATAAGAAAAGCGCAGTTAGAGAATGAAAAAATTAAGGCCCATGATTGGTTTGAATCCAAGGAGTTTACTTTAGGGGAAAAGCAAATAATATATAATTTATTTACGGGTCAAGATAAATAAAGGGTAGGAATCCCATTTTTTACGTATTCATTTCCTGGGCAAGACTTATTTTTACAAGATGGAAGAATGGTACCATTATCTATTGTTGATTGTTGTTGGTTTTGCCGTTGGTTTCATTAATACAGTAGCAGGCGGCGGATCCTTACTATCTCTACCGGTACTCATATTTTTAGGGTTACCCGCTAACTTGGCAAACGGAACAAATAGGGTAGCCATTGTGATACAGACGGCCATTGCGACAGCAGGTTTTAAAAGCAAAGGGGTTTCTACGTATCCTTTCAATGTTTATTTAGGAATTTCCGCATTTTTAGGCTCTATTATTGGGGCATATATTGCCGTAGATATCACTGGGGACTTATTCAAACAAATATTAGCTATCATTATGATCGGTGTAGTCTGTTTGATAGTTTTTGGACCTAAATTAAGCCTTCAAGTAGTGGAAGAAAGACTAACTGGGAAGTACCTTTGGTTGGGGATCATTGTTTTCTTCCTTTTTGGGATATATGGAGGTTTTATAAATGCTGGACTAGGATTTTTAATGATTCTTTTTTTACATTATGTTAATAGAATGTCTTTGGTACGTTCAAATGCGACCAAAGTTGCAGTGGTCTGTATGTATATGATATCCGCCTTAGTGGTTTTTATCCTTAATGACCTTGTAAATTGGAAGATTGGTTTAATTTTAGCCATTGGCAACGGTAGCGGTGCATGGTTCGCAAGTAGATTTTCTGTAAGCAAGGGTGATGGATTTATAAAGACATTTTTAGTGGTTATGGTAGTGATAATGGCTGTAAAATTGTGGTTTTTTTAATTTTAGATAGACAAAAAAATATGCCTGGATTTGAATTATTTGGTGAGCAAGAAAAAAAGGAAGTTCAAGATGTGTTGGATTCCGGTGTTCTGATGCGTTATGGTTTTGATGGAGTGCGTAACGGTCATTGGAAAGCTAGGGAACTAGAGGTTTTGCTAGCCAAACGTATGCAAACTAAATATGCCCAAGTCGTTAGTAGTGGCACTGCAGCTTTAACTGTAGCACTTGCCAGCGCAGGAGTAGGGGCTGGGGATGAGGTCATAATGCCAACCTTTACCTTTGTTGCCAGTTTTGAATCTATTCTAGCAATTGGTGCCGTTCCTATTTTGGTTGATATTGATGATACACTAACCTTAGACCCACTGGCAGTTAAAAATGCCATTACTGATAGGACAAAAGTGGTTATGCCTGTACATATGTGTGGTTCTATGGCCAATTTGAGAGTATTGAGAGCAATATGTGATGAACATAGTTTATTGCTTTTAGAAGATGCTTGTCAGGCAATAGGAGGTAGTTTTGAAGGGAAGCCATTAGGAAGTTATGGTGATTTAGGGTGTTTCTCTTTTGATTATGTTAAGACGATTACTTGTGGTGAAGGTGGTGCGGTAATTACCAATAATAAAGAATATTATACCAACGCAGATAATTACTCAGACCATGGACATGACCATATAGGTAGTGACCGTGGTGCAGAAAGTCATCCGTTTTTAGGGTATAATTTTAGAATATCCGAGTTAAATGCTGCTGTTGGCTGTGCACAAGTGCAAAAATTGGATTCATTTTTGGAAATCCAGAAAAACCATTATCAAATTATTCGAACCGGTTTGGAAAAAGTAAATGGGGTTACCTTTAGGAGCGTTCCTGAAGGAGGAGTGGAAAACTATTCATTTTTAAGTTTCTTTTTGCCAAGTGAAGAATTGACAAGAAAAGTACATGCGGCATTGGGTGAAAATGGAGTCGATGGTTGTTTTTATTGGTTTGATAATAATTGGCATTATTACAGAAAATGGGAACATCTTAGCAACTTGACCTCATTAGGTAATCTTCCAAAAGAGGTAAAAGATCGGTTGCCAGATTATGCTAAAACTAATTTTTCATCCTCAGACCATTGGATGGGAAGGACAATATCTGTACTGATCAAGTTAAACTGGACGAAAGAAGAAGCACGGCAAAGAGCTGATAAAATTGCAAAAACTATTGCAGATTGTTTTAATTGACCTTAATAGGTAACGTAATCGACAATTTCTAGGCCGTACCCAACAATACCCACTCTTTTAGTTTGTTCACTATTGGTAAGCAATCGCATTTTTGTAATGCCTAAATCATGAAGTATTTGTGCGCCAATTCCAAAATCACGATTATCCATCTCAATTTTAGGTGCTTTGTAAATGCCTTTTTTCTGAAGTTCCTCCAGTTCTGCCAATCTGGAAAGTAGATTTAAGGATTCATAATCTTGATTTATGAAAACTATGGCTCCCTTACCCTCGATGTTTATTGCATTGAACATGTTCTCAAGCTTTTTATCTGGACTATTGGTCAAGGTTCCTAAGATATCATTATTGATCAATGTAGAATTTATCCTAGTCAATACCTTTTCCTCTCTGGACCATTTGCCTTTTGTCAAAGCAATATGAATGTGATTATTAGTGGTTTGTTTATAGGCTCTTAATCTGTATTCCCCAAATCGGGTTGTAATTTCAAAATCACTTTCCTTATGAATAAGGCTGTCATGTTCCATTCTATAGGCAACCAAATCTTCAATGGAAACAATTTTCAAATCAAATTTTTTGGCAACTTCAACAAGTTGCGGTAAACGTGCCATACTACCATCCTCATTCATAATTTCAACAATGATCCCAGCTGGCTTTAGTCCTGCAAGTCTAGCAAAATCAATGGCAGCTTCGGTATGCCCTGTTCTTCTTAAAACGCCACCATCCTTTGCCACCAAGGGAAATATATGTCCTGGTCTTGCAAAATCATGTGGTTTTGTAATCTCATCTGTCAAGGCACAAACCGTTTTTGCCCTATCAGAAGCAGATATTCCAGTGGTCACACCTGCACCTCTTAAATCTACAGATACGGTAAAAGCCGTTTCCATGGGGTCAGTGTTATTGCTTACCATCATATGTAACCCTAAATCCTTGCATCGTGCTTCGGTTAATGGGGCACAAATAAGTCCTTTGCCATGTGTGGCCATAAAATTAACAACCTCCGGCGTGGCTAGTTCGGCAGCAGCCAAAAAATCCCCCTCGTTTTCCCTATTTTCATCATCTACAACTATAATAACCTTACCCGCTTTTATATCGGCTATGGCTTCTTCAATTGTATTTAATTTTATGCTTTCCAACTTGCTAGTGATCATCAGTTATAGTTTTATCTTTCTTCTTAAAAAGACCTTTGAAAAAATCCGTTATTACCCCAAAATTCATCATTCCCTTATCCGCGGTAGCCCTTTTGGTTAAAAAGATACCCAAGGGTAACATTATCATTGTTGAGACCCATGCACCAAGCATTGGGTGAATATTTCCTTCTTTGGCATAGTTGCTCGCAAATACACCTATAAAATAGTAAATTAAAAATAGGATTATGGCAACCACCATGGGTAGGCCCAACCCGCCTTTTCTTATAATAGCACCTAACGGTGCGCCAACAAAAAACAAAATAATACATGAAAATGCGAGCGCATATTTATTGTGAAGGGATAAAATATGCATGTTGTATATTTTATAACGCTTTTGCATTTCGTCTTTCTTTCCTTTTACCGAGCCCAAAACTCCTGTAATTGAATTTTTTGCAGCACTCATAATTTGCATTTTCTGCCATTCTGGAAACAAATGTAAAAAGTCTTTATTGATAGAATCCTGTTTTTGCTTATTGGCCTTTATCAATACTATTTTAGCATTCCTTATTGAATCCTTTTGCAGCATGGCAGCACTAAGCACTGTAAGGGTATCTTTTTGTTCCAGTGGTGTAAATACCCCCATTCTGGTCCCAATATTTTTAGAAAAGGCCCTGACTATATTATAATTATCCGTTTTCAAGGAATCTATGTCCTTTGATAAACGTGAAATATTTTTCATTTTATCCGTACTTATATCACGTTCTGCCTCTAAATCTTCCTGATTGAGTTCAGGAATTTCTATATTCATGATGTACGTATCAAAATTTGCTTTTGCAAAAGGATAGTTTAATTTGCTATTTTTTGAATTGACTTCCTCATAATAATGACCATCTGTAAGGACCAATTGGATAATATCGGATTCTTCGCTACTAATTAGCTCCCCTTGATTGGATTTTATGACCGTACTATTTATATTGTTCTGATTTTTAATATGAATAATAACGTTTTTTAAGTACCTATCATTCTCACCATATTTTTCATCCACCTTAATATTCATGCCCTCAAAATCACTAAAAACCCCTTCCGCTACTACAGCGGCAGGCTTCACCTTGGCAATATTTTTCCTTAGGTTGTAGATTTTTCTCTGGGACAATGGTATCACTGTATTTGCAAAGAAAAACGTAACACCCCCAAGAACGGTTACAAAAACAATTAGGCTTAACATGGCTCTTTGTAATGAAATTCCAGAAGCTTTCATCGCAGCAAACTCATAATTTTCAGCAAAAGCACCAAAGGTTAAAATAGAGGATAATAGCACGGTCAAAGGCAAAACCTTTTCAGTTAAATCAGGCATTAAGTAAAAGAGAAATTTACCAATGATAATTACGTCCAAGCCTTTACCTGCCAAATCATCAATAAAAAGCCAGATCGTTTGAAATATGAAGATAAACATCAATATTACAAACGAACTGAAAAAATTAAATACAAACCTTGATAAAATATATCGGTCTAATATTCTCAAACCATCTAATTTCTTATGGTGAAGTAGCCTTCTTCCTCATATTTATTTGCATCAAAAGTAAATAAGGTAGACGACAACGGTTGATTTGTTTTAAAAGAATTAACAGTAATGGTGGTTTTAGTACCATTTTTTCCTATTTCTATTAATTTGTAAATATGTTTTGTGCCTACATCGATTCCTAATAATCTAGATTGGATCTCAGAATTTGAATCTATTGGCGTAAGCTTTACAAACTGTATTTTTCTTCCTTGGACATCTTGTAAAATATCCCAAGCGTACTTATGACCTTCCTTGTAAAAAGTAAGCATTTTAGATGGGGTCATGGCATTTTCATCATCTGATTGGTCTTCAATGGTAACCTCTTCGTTTTCTGGTACAATGGTGTATACTTTTTTGCCATCAAATAGTTGTTTTGCACCTAAATAATTAAAAACATATTTATTGCCAGATAAGGTTACGTCTCCACGTGTTTCTTGGTTTATGCCAGCTTCAGTATTTTTAAGGTCAAACTTAAAATCCACGGCAATGTTGTCATAACTCATTACTTTGTTGTAAACCTCATCTAACAATGCCTTTGCTTTTGCCTCACCTTGTGCCTTTGCCAAGGTTGTTGTGAGTACTAATGCCAATATAAAAACTACTTTTTTCATTTCTTTATTAATTTGTTTCATTGTCTAATAAATGTTGTAGGGCCACCATGTCCGATACCAATACCTGTCTTGCCTTACTGCCTTCAAAAGGACCAACGATACCAGCGGCCTCCAGTTGATCAATTATTCTACCTGCACGGTTGTAACCTAATTTCAATTTACGCTGTATCAATGATGCCGAACCTTGTTGGGCAATGACAATTACCTCTGCCGCTTCCCGGAACATTTTATCCCTATCGGCAATATCATAATCAACACTCGTGCCAGAATCTTCGCCCACATATTCTGGCAGTTCATGTGCTTCTGGATAAGCTCTCTGGCTGCCAATATATTCTGTGATCTTCGCTACTTCTGGAGTATCCACAAAAGCACATTGGATACGTGTAACATCATTACCCTGTGTGTAAAGCATATCACCACGGCCAATTAGTTGGTCTGCACCTTGCGCATCTAAAATGGTTCTTGAATCTATCTTTGAGGTTACCCTAAACGCAATTCGAGCTGGGAAATTTGCCTTAATAATACCTGTTATGACGTTTACCGATGGTCTTTGCGTAGCCACGATCAAATGTATCCCAATTGCCCTTGCCAATTGAGCCAATCTGGCTATTGGTGTTTCTACCTCTTTACCAGCGGTCATGATCAGGTCTGCAAACTCATCAATGACCAAAACGATATAAGGTAAAAATTTATGACCATCGTTAGGGTTAAGCTTACGTGCCTTGAATTTAGTATTGTATTCCTTTAGATTACGAACCATGGCTAATTTCAACAGTTCATATCTATTGTCCATTTCAATACAAAGTGAATTTAATGTATTGATTACTTTGGTATTGTCTGTTATTATCGCTTCTTCGGAATCTGGAAGTTTTGCCAGGAAATGACGTTCAATCTTATTATAAAGTGTTAATTCTACTTTCTTGGGATCTACCAGTATAAATTTAACCTCTGCTGGATGCTTTTTGTAAAGTAAGGAGGTCAGTACAGCATTTAACCCTACTGATTTACCCTGCCCTGTTGCTCCTGCCATTAATAGGTGAGGCATTTTAGCCAGGTCTACTACAAACGTTTCATTGCTAATGGTCTTTCCAAAAGCTATGGGTAATTCCATTTCAGCTTTTTGAAATTTACTTGATGCAATTACGGAACGCATGGAAACTATAGTTGCATTTTTATTAGGTACTTCAATACCAATAGTTCCTTTCCCTGGAATTGGCGCAATAATTCGTATTCCCAGTGCTGCGAGTGACAGTGCAATATCATCCTCTAAATTTTTAATTTTAGAAATTCGGATACCAGCCTCTGGTACAATTTCATATAAGGTTACCGTAGGACCAATTGTGGCTTTAATCTGCGCAATTCCAATTTTATAGTTCTTAAGCGTATCTACAATTTTGTCCTTATTTTCTTCTAGTTCCGCTTGGTTAATTGTAATACCGCCGCTTACCCCATGTTGGTCTAAAAGCTCTATAGTTGGGAACTTGTAGTTACCTAATTCCAAGGTTGGGTCAAATTCTCCAAAATCATCAACCAGTTTATTGGCAAGTAAATCTATTTCTTCAACTTCTTCTACAATTTTTTCTACCTCCATAGCCAGTTGCTCTTCCTCTTCAGGTTCCTCTGGTACGGAAATTTCAAAATCATTAATAGTATCTTGCTTTTTTAAGTGTGGTATTTCGGTCTTGTGGGTATAGGTGTCTATTATTACAGGAGTTTCTTCCTCGGTAGGTACTATAATGTCATCAGATTCGGCTTTATTTTGGCGTTTAAACTCTGATGAGAGCCCCTGTTTTTTAGATTTAACAAAGTTGACGACACTATCGGGAGTCATTTTAAACAGGCGAACCATAATAAAAATCAATCCAAAAACCAATACCAATAAAACACCTATTTTACCAATATAATCTTGAAGAAAATCGTTCATTTCATAACCCACCAAACCACCAAGCAATGGGCTGTTATAAGCGAAAAAACCTAATGTAATGGAAATCCAAATAACGAATATCAGGCCCCATATCCATTTTCTTAATAAGCCTTTTTTATCTAAGCCCAGAAACATATAAATCCCTGTTAGACACAGTAAAAAAGTGAAAATAAGTGAGGCTATGCCAAAACCTTTATAAACGAAAATGTGGCTTATACTTGCGCCAAATTTGTTTAGTAGATTTTTAGCCTCTTCATTCCGATCCTTAAATTCTGTTAGTAGGCTTTGGTCATCTTGCCAAGTGAAATAAAAGGAAACAAATGAAAAGAATAGTGCTATGCTAAAAAGTATTAACAGGCTACCAAGAATAATTTTATTCTGTTTGGATAACCTAAATGGTTTACTTTTTGTTTCTGATTTTGCTTTTGGCTTTGTTTTCCGTGCCTTCTTTGCCATGAAATCTTCTCTTCTAGGGGCTAAAATACAAATTTAGCCATTTTGCCTTGAGCATTGTTGTTTTAAAAAATCTTTGGTAGGTAAATAATACATCCTATAATACTGGCAGCTATGGATACCAACATTACCGCACCAGCCGATATGTCCTTGATAAATCCAATTTTTGAATCAAACTCTGGTTGCACAAAATCTGATATTTTCTCAACCGCGGTGTTCATACCTTCAATACCTAATACTAAGGCAATTGCGAATATTTGAAGTATCCATTCTGTATTGGATATCTCAAAATAAAATCCAGCAAATGTCATTATAACGGTAATGAAAACTTGAATTTTTATACTCGCCTCAGTTTTTATTAATAATATGGCTCCACGTAACGCAAAACCAATGCTTTTAAATCTATTGACCAAGAATGATTCTTTTGGCATTTGTTCAGTGGTTTCTTATTTAATTAATGCCTCTAATGCGGCTTTATAGTTAGGCTCATCTGCAATTTCAGGAACCTGTTCTGAATAAAGTACAAAACCATTTTCATCTAAGACCACAACAGCTCTGGAGTGTAAACCAACAAAAGGTCCATCTATAAATTCAAGATTATAGGATTTGCCAAAACTACCATCCCTAAAATCGGAAAGCATTTCTACGTTATCAATACCTTCAGCGCCACAAAATCGTGTTTGTGCAAAAGGTAAATCCTTAGAAATACATAAAACAATGGTACTCTCCAATTTAGTAGCTTCTTCATTAAATTGTCTTACCGATTTTGCGCAAGTACCCGTATCTACACTAGGAAATATGTTTAAAACCAGTCTAGACCCTTTATAGTCAGAGAGTTTAATAGATGATAAATCTTTCTTGGTGAGCACAAATTCTGGCGCTTTACTGCCAGTAGATGGTAACGTTCCTATGGTATTAATTTCATTTCCTTTTAAGGTAACCGAAGCCATTATCTTATGATATAAAAATTGAAAGCATGAAATTATAAAATATAAAGATGAATAGTTAGCTAATGTCATAAAAAAAGTCCTTCCAATTTTGAAAGGACTTTTCATATTGCGGTGATAAAATTAATTGTCTATAGCACCCATTACCCGTTGCATGAATAGATTCATGGCTTCCTTTTTCGGTGTGCCTTCTTGAATGCTTTTAGCTACATCCAATGCTCCATACATATTAGAGATCAATTCACCAATGACATCTAATTCTTCATCTTTTAAAGAGGAAACTTCTGTTAAGGCTTCTAAAGTCTCAATAGTCTCTATAATGTAATCACTATCGTTCTCCTCAATAAAATTGGTCAAATGTTTAATTATTGGCAACCTCACTTATAAGTTCTTTTAAAAGATCATATTTATTGGTCTGCACTTGATTTTTAAACTTGCCTTGTTCAAATGATGCAAAAGTTGGCAAATTATCTACATTGGCAAGTTTTCTGGACTCAGGAAATTTTTCTGCATCCGCGATAACAAACGTAATGTTTTCATGAGCAGAAGCCTCTTTTTTAAACTTAGGCTTCATAATACGACAGTTACCACACCAACTAGCTGAGTATTGAACGACAACATTGGTGTTGCTGTCTATTATTTCTTGTAAGTTGTCTTTTTCTAATTCCAAGATCATATCAATTTCTTGTATTACGTTATTTAATTGAATATGGAGTGATTGGTTCCATGTTCATTTACTTTAAAATATGATTAGTTGGCGTGTGCAGATAGATAACTAGCCACCCCTTGCCTGTTTGCAGACATGGCCTCTTTTCCTTCTTCCCAGTTAGCAGGGCAAACCTCACCTTTTTCCTGTACGTGGGTATAGGCATCAATTAAGCGAAGGTATTCATTTACGTTTCTGCCCAATGGCATATGGTTAATACCCTCATGGAAAACAGTTCCTTCCTCATCAATTAAATAGGTAGCTCTGTAAGTAACGTTATCACCTTCTACGGTAACGATGTCGTTTTCCTCATCGTAATTTTGGTTGGTGATATCCAAAATACCCAATGTAGCGGCTAAATTTCTATTACTATCGGCCAATAAGGGATAAGTAATACCTTCAATTCCACCATTATCCTTTTCCGTACTTAGCCATGCAAAATGTACTTCTGCAGTATCACAAGAGGCGCCAATTACCAAAGTGTTCCTTTTCTCAAATTCACCTAAAGCAGCTTGAAAAGCATGAAGTTCTGTTGGACATACAAAAGTAAAGTCTTTAGGATACCAGAAAAGAACTACTTTTTTATTATTTTTTTGAGCTTCTTCTAGAACATTAAGTTTAAACGTGTCCCCTAATTCGTTCATTGCATTAACACTAAGATTTGGAAATTTTCTCCCTACAAATGCCATAATTTATTATTGTTTTATAATTATTTAAAACACAAAATTAAGCTATGAAAAGGTCTTTGAGGATTTTATAAATTAGTATTTTCAATAGACCAATAACTATTTTGAATAGTTAAAATAAAATCCCTTTATAGGAGTAGGGTATCAAATTATAGGGGCCTATTTTTACAATATTATCAGAATAATTAAAATTCATTATTAATCCGATAAAAGGAAAAGTGAGCTTTAGTTAGAAGTAAGCTTTTTTATCTTAATATTTAGGGCTGCAAAGATAAATGTCATTATGGGGCTTAGCCAGTTAAATATGGCATACACAAAATATTCTGCTACTCCCACGCCTAAAACCCCACTATGATATGCACCACAGGTGTTGTAAGGTATTAACACTGAGGTTACCGTTCCGGTATCCTCTAAGGTCCTACTTAAATTTTCAGGTGCCAAGCCTCTGTCATGGAAGGCTTTTGCAAACATTTTTCCGGGTACTACTATTGCCAAATACTGATCTGACGCAGTGCCGTTCAAAACAATGCAACTAACACCTGTACTGAAAAATAAGCCAAAAGTCGACTTTGCTAAACTTAATAAAGCTTTCGTAATTCTAGAAAGTGCCCCTATACCATCCATAATGCCACCAAAAACCATAGCACATACTATTAACCAAATAGTACCCATCATACCTGCCATACCTTTAGCGGAGAATAAGTCACTTAATGCCTCATTGTCTGTAGGAACATCTGTACTTACCGTAATCGCCTTAAGTATTCCTTTATAACCCGATTGAAAATCCAGCTCTTTTGTACCCGTTAATCCGGCAATAACTTCTGGTTGAAAGATAAGTGCAAAAAGTGCACCTAATAAAGTTCCTATTAATAGGGCTGCCAATGGAGGTGTCTTTTTTACAATAAGGACCACAACCGCAATTGGAACAATAAAAAGCCACCCATTAATGTTGAAAGAAGCATCAATTGAGGTCAAAATTGCATCAATATCTGCCACTCCACTTGTTTCTATGTTTAGACCAATGATTATAAACACTATTAAAGTGACAGAAATGGTTGGTACCGTTGTCCATAGCATATATTTAATGTGATTGAACAATTCACCGCCAGCCATAGCCGGGGCTAGGTTGGTTGTATCGCTTAATGGCGATAATTTATCACCAAAGTATGCTCCCGAAAGGACGGCGCCAGCTGTCATTCCCAAAGAAATTCCTAAAGCCTCACCAATACCGATTAAGGCAATGCCAACCGTGGCTGAAGTTGTCCAGCTACTACCGGTAGCTATGGAAATAATGGCACAAATTATAACACACGCCGCTAGAAAAATGGTAGGATTCAAAATTTGAAGTCCATAATAAATCATAGCGGGAATAATACCACTTACCAACCAAGTTCCGGCCAAGGCCCCAACCATTAACAGTATAAGCAAAGCACCCGTAGTCGATTTAATATTTTCTGCTACTTCAGCCAACATTTGTTTGTAGGATATTTTATTGAAAAATCCCACAATGGCCGCTACGGCACCACCCAATAACAAGATAAACTGGTTAGAGCCACTTAGGGCATCATCACCAAAAACATATACATTATAGGCCAACATCGCCACTAAAGCAATAACCGGTATCATGGCCTGAAGAATACTCAACTCCGTGTTTTCAACTATATGTTCGTTTTCCCTATACTTATTGGTACCGTTATCTGACATTAAAATTTTTGTTTGGATATCTGGTAATATTACGATTTAAGTAACGTTTGTGCAAACCAGTTGATTTGGTAACTTAATTTCTGGCAGGCTTAGCATTTAAAATCCCTAATTCCAACATGCATTCCTTCATTAACAAATAGGTTCTTTCTATATCATCGTCTAAACCAATGGAAAAACGAATGAGTCCATTTGTAAGTCCCATTTGCTCCTGCTCCTTAATAGGTATCTCGGATGATGTGGAAGTTCCCGGTGCACTGAACAGCGTCTTGTAGAACCCAAGGCTAACAGCTAAATATCCTAATTTTCTCTCCTGCATTAGCTCCATTAGGGCATTTGCGTTTTCTAAAGAGCCTACATCCATTGTCATGAGTCCCCCATAACCATATTGTGGGTTCATTTGGTCTTCCATAATTAAATGTCCTGGATGGGACATCAAACCGGGATATACAATCCTTAAACCATCTTCTTGAAACTTTTCTGCTAAAAATTGGGCATTTTCACTATGTTTTTTAATTCGAATATGTAAGGTTCTCATATTCTTTAAAATAGAGGCGCCACGCAGACTATCCAACGTACTTCCCAATAACATACCGGCACCACTGTTCACGTCCTTAAGGCTACGACAAAACGCCTTTGTACCGCATACCACCCCAGCAACACAATCGCTTGTGCCATTTATGAACTTGGTTAGGCTATGAATAATAATATCCGCACCCAGTCTGGCAGGCGTGATAGACAAAGGGGAAAAAGTGTTGTCCACTACTAAGGGGATATTATTTTCTTTTGTTATTCTGGATAAAGCGGCAATGTCCGCAACCTCTAGAAGTGGATTGCTAATACTCTCACAATAGATCATTTTGGTATTTGGGGTAATGGCCTTTTGAACAGATTCCAAATCGGTAATATCCAAGAAGGTTGTGTTTATATTGAATTTTTTTAAAAAGTTCTTCATAAAGGCATAGGTGCCACCATAAATGGTCCTACTGCTTATGATATGGTCACCCGCATTACATAATTGCAAAATAACGGCTGTGATTGCTCCCATACCACTTGCGGTAACATTTGCGGTTTCTGTTCCTTCAATGGCAGCTAAGGCTTCTCCTAAATACAGATTGGAAGGGGAGGAGTGTCTACTATATAAATAACAACCTTCAGTATTGCCCTCAAAAGTATCGAACATGGTCTTCGCAGAGAGAAAGGTATATGTTGAAGAGTCCGATATTGATGGATTTACACCACCGTATTCACCAAAGTATTGTAAGTCCTGTAAATCGTTTGCCGCTTTTTTACTCATCTTATTTTTTTATCATTAAAAATATAGTAAAACTGATGTATTGTCAATATAAAAGTTGTATTATAGATTTTAAATCTAAAATTATTAGTATTTTAGATTATTATAAGTAAAATCGATAATTTAAGTTAAAAACTTCGAAAAATTATCTTTATGAAATTAGATGATACGGATTTTAAGCTTCTTGGCCTGTTGCAGACCGATAGTAAAAAAACCACTAAGGAATATGCCAATGTGTTGGGTTTGTCCGTAACCGCAGTTTACGAAAGGATAAAAAGACTTGAGAAAAACAATATTATTAAGAGTTATGTGGCCTTGGTTGATAAAAAAACGGTAAACAGAAATTTCACGGTCTTTTGCCATGTGAAACTAGTTCAGCATACCCATGAAAATATTAAGCAATTTGAACGTGAGATCTTAAAATTGGATGAGGTTGTAGAATGTCATCATTTAAGCGGCGATTTTGATTACGTATTAAAAATTCATGTTCAAGATATGGAGGCTTACAGAGGTTTTATGGTTGAGAAACTTACAGCAATCAACCATATTGGTAGCACCCAAAGTTCCTTTACCATAAAAGAAGTGAAGCATTCCACTGCAATTCCGCTATAAAAAATTAAAAAAGCACTAATTTTACAGCTGTCAAAAAAATAATAATTTATGAATCAATATGATGTAGCCATTATAGGCTCGGGTCCAGGAGGATATGTTGCGGCAATTCGTTGTGCACAATTAGGAATGAAAACAGCAATAATTGAAAAATATTCCACTCTGGGTGGCACATGTCTTAATGTAGGCTGTATCCCATCTAAGGCCCTATTGGATTCATCACATCATTATGAGGATGCGGTCAAACATTTTGAAGAACATGGTATTGAGATACCTGGAGAAATAAAAGTGAACCTTGAGCAGATGATTGCGAGAAAACAAGGTGTTGTTGATCAAACAACAAAAGGCATCCAATTCTTAATGGATAAAAATAAGATTGATGTTTATGAAGGTATGGGTAGTTTTAAAGATGCTACACACGTAACTATTAAAAAGAATGATGCTAATACAGAAACAATTGAGGCCAAAAATGTCATCATTGCTACAGGCTCTAAGCCATCTAGTTTACCATTTATCACTATCGATAAAGAAAGAATTATTACCTCGACCGAAGCTTTAAAGTTAAAGGAAATTCCAAAACACATGATCGTTATTGGAGGTGGTGTTATTGGCTTGGAATTAGGTCAAGTTTATAAAAGGCTTGGTGCGGAAGTAACGGTAGTGGAGTATATGGACCGCATAATTCCTGGTATGGATGCCGCACTCTCTAAAGAGTTGACCAAAGTAATGAAAAAACAAAAAGTGAAATTTGCACTTTCACACAAAGTTAAATCTGTAGAACGTAAGGGGGATACCATTACGGTTAAGGCAGATGATAAAAATGGAAATGAAGTGGTTTTTGAAGGGGATTACTGTTTGGTGTCGGTTGGTAGAAAACCGTATACAGATGGTTTGAATATTGAAGCTTCGGGGGTTAAGTTAGACGACCGAGGTAGGGTTGAGGTAGATGCACATTTAAAGACAAATGTTGATAATATTTATGCCATAGGGGATGTAATCAAAGGAGCTATGTTAGCCCATAAGGCAGAAGAGGAAGGTACTTTGGTAGCAGAACAATTGGCTGGTCAAAAACCACATATAGATTATAATTTAATACCTGGGGTGGTCTATACTTGGCCAGAAGTTGCTGCGGTTGGTAAAACCGAGGAAGAACTTAAGGCAGCTGGAGTGTCATATAAAACAGGTCAATTTCCTATGAGGGCACTTGGGCGATCAAGGGCAAGTATGGATTTAGATGGATTTGTAAAGATTTTGGCAGATAAGGAGACCGATGAAGTTCTTGGTGTGCACATGATAGGCGCTCGTTGTGCAGATTTAATTGCAGAAGCTGTAACGGCCATGGAATTTAGGGCGTCTGCCGAAGATATTTCACGTATGAGCCATGCTCACCCAACTTTTGCCGAAGCAGTAAAAGAAGCTGCATTGGCAGCTACGGAAGATCGAGCACTGCACATTTAATTCATAAATACACAGCATAAAAAAAGCAGTTGAATTTCAACTGCTTTTTTTATGCTTATAGCTCTTTATGGCTACCATCACAATAAGGTGGATTGCTTGTTTGTTTGCAGGTACATAAATAAGCTTTTTTATCTTCATCTACGCTAAAACCTAAAGAGGGTGGTTTGTTATGTGCACGGTGTGCGCCATCACAAAATGGCTGATTGGCACTATGGCTGCAGGTGCACCAAGCATAACGCTTATTTTTCTCTAGGTCAACCGCAATAGGAGAATAATTTTTATCGTTCATAAACACTAAATTTTTTATCAATTTACTGTAAACCGATGACAAATAAGATTGGAGCTTTTAATTTTTAACGAATCCAAATAGTCTAATAATACTATTGAACAGTGATCTAAACATATCAAGACTTATGAAAAGTATTTTTTCCAATTGAAACTTAGCTATATTTAAAGCATGGGCCGCAGATTGTTTTATCCTCACTTTATGGTCCTCATAACGCAAGGCCAAATAGGAACTAATTATCATAAATACTACTGCTCCAAGTATGGCTATGATTGGATGCAATGAATGATGAAAAAACCGGTATAAGCCTAAACCTGTTAGGCTGCCATACAAAATCATAAAATGTATTACATAAATGGATAAGGTACTTTGACCAAGTCTCAATCCAGTCTTGTTTGTCAAAAATTGTCTGAATAACATAAAAACCGAAAAGACCAAGAGCACATTGCCCAAGCGTATGAATAAATAATTATTGTAAAATATATCGCTAAAAAGTGTAATACCAGAATAGTTGGAAAGTGCTAGAAAGAAGTCTGAGGAATAAAAAATTAGCGTCAAACCTATTATCATGAATAAACTTATGCTACCGGTATAAAGATGTTTATGGTCTTTGTATTTTGCAAAAAGAATAGAAATAAAACTTCCAAAAGCAGTATATCCAAACCAAGGTATAATTGTAAATACAGAACCATTCGTTTTAGTAAAGTAATTTGCCAACCATTGCGGAAATAAACTAAAACTCTGGGTTTTGTAATAGGGTTCAAAAACAAATAAGATAAGGGTTGATATAAGCAGCAATGATGGAAATAGCCACTGCTTACCTCTGTTGGAAAGTAAATAAATAGCAAGAATCCCTAAAATAGAAAGCCCAATACAGTGTAACACATCTACAAGGTAAAAGGATTCATAAATTTCACCTTTTAGGAGGCCTAAAAAATTCATTCTTAAAAGGTAACCAATGACAAGTAGCTCAATTCCCCTTTTTATTCCCTTCTTAACCCTTGGATTTGCCCAACCGGTCTGTGGTACTTTTATTAAAAGGTAGGTAAAAATAAATCCGGAAACCGTAAAGAAAACTGGTGCGGTAATACCTCTAAAATATTTCCAAACACTAAAAAAAATGTTTGAATTATCACGAAACGTATTGTCCAGTAAGCCATCGATAAAGTGACCTTGGAGCATCATTAATATAGCCCAAGCCCTAATGGCATCTATAAAATAAAGTCTCGTTGTACTCTTGTTCATTTTATTTTACTTAACCTTATATACTTAATTTTCAGTATAGTTGGATCTTTAAAAGGGCAAAATTATATAAAATACTGGCAACTCCTTAGGAATTCGACTATTTTCGTATACATAATCTTATTTAAAACATATGTCATTTATTTTAGGTTTTGCCGGTAGTAATTCTTCAACTTCCATTAATTATAAATTGGTACGTTATACCGCCACATTAATTAAAGACCCGCAAGTAAGGTTAATGGACATGGCACATTGTCCGTTTCCAATGTACAGTGAAGATTATGAGAAAGAAAATGGCTTTTCAAACTCGTTAATTGAGTTTAAGAATGACCTACAAATATCAAAAGGTATAATCATTTCTGTGAATGAACATAATGGAAACCCTTCAGCATACTTTAAAAATCTCATCGATTGGCTATCTAGATTGGACCGCAATTTCATTAAAGACAAGAAAGTACTATTAATGGCCACTTCTGGTGGTAAGAGAGGGGCTATTGGTTCTTTAGAAGTAGCAGAGAAAATGCTCTCTAGATTTGGCGCAGATATTACAGGAACATTTTCTCTACCTAATTTTTTTGATAATTTTGATATTGATAAGGGAATATTGGACGATGAATTGGCAGTAGAACATGCAAATGCACTAAAAGAATTTCTTGCAAAGATTACCGTTTGAGAACTACCGTTGTACGTGATATTAAATGTATCAGTGATTTTAAGGAGTGTGTATTACAATGGGCACAGCAATTTGATGAAGTGGTTTGGTTAGATAATAATCAACATAAATCGGAATATAGCTCGTTTGAAGGATTATTGGCTGTTGATGGTTTAACTGCCATTTCTACTGATAGTCAAAATGCTTTTGAGGATTTAATTGAGTATCAAAACCGAACCAATGATTGGATTTTTGGTTATTTATCCTACGATCTAAAAAATGATACAGAAAATTTACAATCAAACAATTTTGACGGACTTAAATTCCCCGACCTTTATTTTTTTCAGCCAAAAAAAATTATAAAAATCTATGGGAATAAAGTAGAGTTCGTCTATTTGAATTTGGTTGCTGATGAAATTGAAATTGATTTTAATGAAATCTGTGATAACCCTCAATTTGAAAATGTAAAGCAGAATGCAGCAACGTTTCCACATATTAAAATGCGAATATTTAAGGATGAGTATTTTAATCGTGTTGGCGAGTTACTTTCATATATACACCAAGGAGATGTTTATGAAGCTAATTTTTGTCAAGAATTTTATGCTCAAGATTGTAGTATAGATACCTTTTCTGTTTATAAACACTTGAACAAGATTTCAGAAGCTCCTTTTTCTACTTATTTAAAGCTTTTTGATAAATTTCTGCTATCTGCAAGCCCAGAACGTTTCATAAAAAAAGTTGGAAACAAAGTAATTTCACAACCTATTAAGGGAACGGCTGCTCGCTCAAAGGACCTTGTATTGGACAATGCGTTAAAATATGAGTTGGAACATGATGTAAAAGAGCGTTCGGAGAATGTTATGATTGTTGATTTGGTACGTAATGATTTATCTAAAACTGCTTTAAAGGGGACTGTAAGTGTAGAGGAGCTTTGCAAAATATATTCTTTTAAACAGGTACACCAAATGATATCTACTATAACATCGCGAGTTAAGAAAGACCAAAATCCAGTTGATATAATTAAGGATTGTTTTCCTATGGGTAGCATGACCGGTGCCCCAAAAATCTCAGCTATGGAGATAATAGAAAAATTAGAGTCATTTAAAAGAGGTTTGTATAGTGGGGCAGTAGGCTATTTTACACCTGAAAATGATTTTGACTTTAATGTGGTTATACGTAGTATTCTTTACAATGAATCTGAAAAATATCTTTCCTATGCCGTGGGTAGTGCTATCACTGCCAAATCCAATCCACAAAAGGAATATGAGGAGTGTCTTTTAAAGGCAAAAGGGATGCGACAGGTATTAGGTTTGGGCGTTACTAATGAATAGTCCGTATTTTAATTCTTGATTGGCTAATTACCTACCTTTGCACTATGCTTAACGATTTTGAAGCGCATATTAATAAGAATTTTCCGGAACTTCTTTCCAGTACCTTTCTTTTGACCTGTAGTGGTGGTTTAGATAGTATTGTTTTGGCACATCTTTGCCATAAATGTAAAATGAATTTTGCTATTGCCCATTGTAACTTTGGGTTAAGGGGAGAGGCCAGTGATGGCGACGAAATTTTTGTTAACCAATTAGCAAAACAATTAAACAAGCAATTCTTTGTCACCTATTTTGATACTTTTGGGTATATGGCCAAAAACAGAATTTCTTTACAATTGGCCGCCCGTGAACTCAGATATGATTGGTTCAGGGAGATTTTAAAGGAAAATGGGATTGATTTTCTGGTTACCGCACATCATGCAGATGATAATTTGGAGACCTTTTTAATCAATTTATCACGTGGTACAGGTATTGACGGATTAATTGGTATTCCGTCTAAAACAGCGGATATTCGAAGGCCTCTTTTGTCCTTTTCTAGAGCACAGATTTTAGAATTTGCTGAAAATAATTCCATTGGTTGGCGAGAGGATGTGAGTAACGAAGATGTCAAATACTTACGTAATAAAATTAGATTAGAAATAATTCCAAAATTAAAGGAACTACACCCTAACTTCCTCACCAATTTTAAAAATACATTAGAATATTTGAGTGAGACCAATGAGATTTCAAGGCATAGGTTGTTCTATGTAAAACAACAGTTATTTGTTGAGGAAAACGGTATGATAAGTATTTCTATTGATTCTTTAAAAAAATTGGTGCCATTATCTGCTTATTTATATGGTTTGTTTAGTCCGTACGGCTTTAAGGAAGTTGGTCAGATAGAGGAATTGTTGGAGCGTATGAGTGGTAAGTATTTGGAATCAAAGACGCATAAACTTTTAAAAGATCGGGAATGTTTGTTATTGATGGAAATCGCCAATACGTCAGTTGAAAAGGAAATTTATACCATACCAGATGGTGTCATGAATGTTAAAGAACCGTTGGATATCAATTTTACTGTTGTGGATTACAGAAATGATAATACACAAAATCTAATTTTTGTTGATAAAGCTGCGTTAAAATTTCCTTTAACATTAAGGAAATGGAAAAATGGCGACTATTTTCATCCAATAGGTATGAAGGGTAAAAAGAAACTGGCAAAATTCTTTAAAGATGAGAAGATCAATAGTTTTTCAAAAGAAGAACAATGGTTGCTATGTTCAGATGATAGTATTGTTTGGGTGGTTGGCAAAAGGGCAGACAGTCGTTATAAAGTTACAGAGGATACCAAAGTAATAGTAAGAATTGAAGTGAAGAATATATGAGAGTTTTATTGGTAATAGTATCATTGATTAGTGTTTTGGGCTTTTCCCAGAGCGATGAAAACCCTGTTGTCTGGAGTCAAGAGGTGAATCAAGTTTCAGATATAGAATATGAGTTGGTTATTAAAGGGGCCATCTTTGATGGCTGGCATGTGTATTCCCAATATACGGATGAAGGTGGTTCTTTACCAAGTGAGTTCTCATTTGTTGGTGCCGGTACAGCCTATGAATTGATTGGCGCAACCAATGAAAGTAAAACCGTTAAGGAATTTAGTGAGATTTTTGAGGTAGAAGAGACCTACTTTAAGAAAGAGGCCATTTTCAAGCAAAAAATAAAACTGATTGATCCAGCAACAAAGCAGGTGAAAGTGAATTTGTTTTATCAGGTATGTAAGGAAGTTTGTATTCCTGTAGATACAGATTTTGTTTTTTCATTGGATGGTAGCTTAGTAGTTGAGGAAACAATCGCTTTAGATGATAAGAGTACAGCCCTTACGGCCAAATTAAAACTAGATTTAAAAAATAGGGAGCTCCTTACCCAAGGTCAAGAGAATATAGGTGTCGGTTCCAATTTATGGGTAATCTTTGCATTAGGATTTTTAGGTGGTTTAATAGCATTGTTAACGCCATGTGTTTTTCCTATGATACCCTTAACCGTTTCTTTTTTTACCAAACACTCCCAGAAAAAATCAAAAGGTATAGCCAATGCTTTGCTGTATGGTTTTTTCATAATCTTAATATACTTTCTTTTAAGTCTTCCTTTTCATTTATTTGATTCGGTAGACTCTCAAATCTTAAATACCATAGCAACCAATATTTGGCTTAATATTATATTCTTTGTGATTTTTGTCTTTTTTGCATTTTCATTCTTTGGGTATTACGAACTCACATTACCAAGTTCTTGGGCTAATAAAATGGATGAGGCTTCATCAAAAATTGGTGGCGTACTGGGAATCTTTTTTATGGCCGTCACTTTGGCTATAGTTTCTTTTTCTTGTACTGGCCCTATTTTAGGTGGGTTACTTGGTGGAACAACTTTGGCAGAAGGTGATGTAGCTGTGAATCTAACAGCGGGTATGACCGGTTTTGGCGTGGCGTTGGCATTCCCATTTGCTTTGTTTGCCTTATTCCCTGCATGGCTAAATTCATTACCTAAATCAGGTGGTTGGATGACAACCGTTAAAGTTGTACTTGGCTTTTTGGAAATCGGGTTAGCATTAAAATTTCTTTCCAATGCCGATTTAGTAGGGCATTGGGGAATATTGAAAAGGGAAATCTTTTTGGGAATTTGGATCATAATTGGATTATTAATGACACTTTATCTTTTTGGTGTATTCCGCTTTCCTCATGATGGTCCAAAACAAAGATTAAGTACAGGAAGAAGGGCGTTTGGCGTTTTTAGTGCGCTGTTTACTATTTATTTGGTTTTGGGGATAAGCAATGTCACCAATCTAAAATTACTAAGTGGTTTTCCTCCGCCTGCATTTTATAGTGTATTTGAACAAGAAAGCGACTGTCCCCTAGGTATTGATTGTTTTAAGGATTTTGACAGTGGCTTGGCCTATGCCAAAGAAAACAATAAACCAATTCTCCTAGATTTTACAGGTTGGGCATGCGTTAATTGTAGGAAGATGGAAGAAAATGTATGGAGTGAGCCGGACATTTATTCAATTTTAAAAAATGATTATGTTTTAATATCCCTATATGTTGATGATAGAAAAGAATTGTCAGAAGAAGAACAGTTCAATTTTCAATATGAATCTGGCCGAATTAAACAAATAACCAATATCGCCCAAAAGTGGGGTACTTTTCAGGATTTCAATTTTAATGCGGTCTCACAGCCGTACTACGTACTTTTGTCTCCTGACTTGGAAGTGTTGAACACGTCTATACAAAACTCAGATGCCAATACGTATCGTACTTGGCTATTAGTAGGTTTACGTAATTTTAAAGGGTAAATTGAAAAAGTAAAAGGTTACTTGTTCTTAATAAAAGTAAGGGCTTACATTTTTTTTTAAATTTAATTATAACTTAGGGTTAAATTCCCCCTAAATTATAGAGATGAAATTTTTAAGAAAATTTGGTATTTACACCTTCTTGATTTTACTGATATTGGCGCTTAGTGTATTCGTATTTGTACAAACGCTCAAGCCTGATTATTCCGGAGACAAAACTTTGGTTTCCTTAGAAAACAAAGTAGAGGTGTATTATGATGATTTTGGAGTTCCACATATTTATGGTGAATCTGAAATAGACGCTTTTAGGACCTTAGGTTATGTGCATGCCCAAGATAGACTTTGGCAAATGGAACTACTGCGCAGAATTGGAAGTGGCGAGTTGTCAGAGGTCTTTGGCAAAGATTTATTAGGTACTGATAAGTTTTTCTTGTCATTAGGTATTAATGATGCTTCTGTAGAAAGCGTTTCCAAGTTAAAGAAGGACAAAACAGCTGTTACATTGGCCAATGCCTATTTGGATGGTGTCAACCAATTTATTGTTGAAGGGCCTACGCCAATCGAGTTTTACTTAACAGGAATTGATAAATCGGAATTTACCTTAAAAGATATGTACAACACTATGGGGTATATGGCGTTTAGTTTTGCCATGGCCCATAAGACCGATCCTTTTCTTTCCAATATTAAAGATAAGTTGGGCACAGAATATTTGAAGGATCTTGAGATTTTTTCTAATTGTGATTTGGAATGGATCAAGAATGCACCGGATGGATCTTTAAAAATCAACACTACCTTAACTTCAATGGTCAATGATGCCTTGTCTACTATAAATTTACCTCTTTTTGAAGGCAGTAATAGTTGGGTTATTGGTCCTGAAAAAACAAAAAATGGAAAAGTAATTTTTGCCAATGATCCCCATATTGGCTTTGCACAGCCATCCGTTTGGTATGAGGCCCATATAGAAACCCCTACATATTCCAAATATGGGTATCATATTGGAGGCATCCCATTTCCAGTTCTTGGCCACAATAGGAAATTGGCCTATGGTATGACCATGTTTGAGAATGATGATGTGGATTTTTATTATGTAGAAAACAACCCTGAAAATGAAAATCAGTATAAAACGGAAAAGGGTTGGAAGGATTATGAAATTGTTTCAAAGCGGATAAAAGTTAAAGATTCGGGCATTGTTGATTTCACTTTTAAGAAATCTGTTCATGGACCCGTATTGAACGGTATCGCAAATCAAGATACTGGAGAAAGACCAATAGCTATGTCTTGGATATATACTCAAGGCGAAAATCAGGTGATAGATGCTTTTTATGAATTGTCCCATGCGAATAATTTAAATGAATTTAAAGGAGCTCTGCCCAAAATTCATGCTCCAGGACTTAATATTATGTATGGGGATGCTGAGGGTAATGTAGGCTGGTTTGCAACGGCACAATTATATGAAATCCCGGATAGTGTACATACAAAAATGGTATACGAATATGGTAAAGGGTTATCATCAGAAAAGAAATTATTGGAATTTACAGATAACCCACAAGCTGTAAATCCACCTTGGAATTATGTGTATTCTGCCAACAACCAACCAGATTCCATTGCAGGAATGTTATACCCAGGTTATTATTTACCAGAAAATAGGGCCAAAAGAATTGTTGCATTGCTTGACGCCAAAGCTAATTGGGACATAAAAGAGGCCAGTGAGATGATTTTGGACATTACATCACCGGTAAATGAGACCGTAGTTAAGGATTTGACCAAATTAATGGATATTGTCAAATTGGAGGATAAACAAATCAAAGCATTAGATTACTTACGAACTTGGAAAGGGGATTACCCAATTGGTTGTGTTGCATCTACTATGTACACCAGATGGATTTACTTTTTCTTGTCCGATACCTTTAAAGACGAATTAGGGGAAGAAATGTTTGAACAATTTTTGGCTACACATCTACACAAACGGTTAATTGCCCCAATGGCGGCCAAACCCGAATCTGTTTGGTGGGATAACGTGAATACTTCGGATACGGTTGAAAGCCAAGAATATATTGTCCAAAAATCATTTATGAAAATGATGTCATCATTGGAAAAGGATTTTGGACCTGATATGAAAAAATGGACTTGGGAGAAAGTACATACGTTAGAGCATCCACATCCAATAGGTCAAGTAGAAGTCTTGCGTTCTTTTTTTAATGTTGGCCCTTTTCCTGTTAGTGGCACCCGTGAGGTAATTAATAATATGGCTTTTCCTTATGATGAAAGTGGATTTTACAAAACAAGCTCTGGACCTTCTACAAGAAGGGTTATAGACTTCTCCGATATTGAGAACAGTATCAGTATTTTACCAACAGGCCAATCTGGTAACCCATTTAGTAAACACTATGAAGATCAAGCTGAGATGTATGTAGAGGGAAAATTCAGAAAAATGATGATGAACGAAGCTGAAATTAAAAAGAGTAAAGAAATCCTTACATTTAGACCAAAGGATTGATACATGCTTACAAAAGTTTATGGGAGTGCAGTTTTTGGGGTAGAGGCCACTACCATAATAGTTGAGGTAAATATAGATAAGGGAATTGGGTACCATTTGGTAGGTCTTCCTGACAATGCTATCAAAGAAAGTAATTATCGTATTGCCGCTGCCTTACAGAACAACGGATACAAAATACCGGGTAAAAAGATTACCATAAATTTAGCACCAGCTGATTTGCGTAAGGAAGGTTCCGCTTATGACCTTACTTTGGCCCTAGGTATCTTGGCTGCCTCTGGACAAATAAAATCCCCAGAAATTGAAAAGTATATTATCATGGGCGAACTGTCCTTAGATGGTAGCCTGCAACCTATAAAAGGAGCGCTTCCCATTGCCATTAAGGCGCAGGAAGAAGGATTCAAAGGGTTTATTTTACCAACACAGAATGCTAAAGAAGCTGCTATTGTTGGTGATTTAAAAGTATATGGGGTAGATAATATTAAACAGGTGTTAGAATTTTTTGATAATGACACTCCATTGGAACAGACTATTATTGACACTAGAGAGGAGTTTTATAAGAGTCTGGATTTTCCAGAATTTGACTTTTCAGATGTAAAGGGACAGGAGAGTATTAAGCGCTGTATGGAAATAGCCGCTGCAGGTGGACATAATATTATTTTGATAGGTCCGCCAGGAGCTGGTAAAACCATGCTCGCAAAAAGATTACCTTCTATTTTGCCACCTATGACGCTGCATGAGGCATTAGAGACCACCAAAATACATAGCGTGGTCGGTAAGATTAAAAACATGGGCTTGATGAGTCAACGACCGTTTAGAAGTCCGCATCATACAATTTCAGATGTCGCCCTCGTAGGTGGCGGTGCCTATCCCCAGCCAGGAGAAATTTCCCTTTCACATAATGGCGTTTTGTTTTTGGACGAATTACCAGAATTTAAACGTGGTGTGCTAGAGGTAATGCGACAGCCTTTGGAGGATAGGGAGGTTACCATTTCAAGGGCTCGCTTTACGGTAACCTACCCCAGTAGCTTTATGTTGGTAGCAAGTATGAATCCTAGTCCCGGTGGATATTTTAACGACCCAGATGCTCCAGTTACTTCCTCCCCGGCAGAGATGCAGCGGTACTTAAGTAAAATTTCTGGACCGTTGTTGGATCGTATTGACATTCATATAGAAGTAACCCCAGTACCTTTTGAAAAATTATCAGAAGAGAGAAAAGGGGAGAGCAGTGTAGATATAAGAAAACGGGTTACATCAGCAAGAGAGATACAGACCTTACGATTTTCTGAATTAGAGAATGTACACTACAATGCGCAAATGAACACAAAGCAAATTCGAGCCTATTGTAAATTGGATGACGCATCAAAAAGTCTTCTAAAAAATGCGATGGAGCGATTAAATCTTTCTGCCCGTGCATATGACCGGATTCTAAAAGTAGCGCGAACCATTGCAGATCTTGGAGGTGCTACCGATTTAAACGGAGACCATATTTCGGAAGCAATCCAGTACAGAAGCCTAGATAGAGAGGGGTGGTTGGGGTAATCTAAAAAGCCATAAGTATTTCCTATGGCTTTTTTTATTAATGGTATCAATTTAGTTCGTTATCTATCAATTCTATTAATTTTCTTATTTCTTCGTTGGTTCTATCTCTAAATCTCCATTACGCTAGGTCATAGTATCGAGTTGAACCTAAATTTCGTGAAATTCATTATTTTCTAAAATGGGTTTAATGGGATAACGGCCATTTAGATGTCCTCATCATACCATATTGCATATAATGGAGTGTTTAATTGGGTAATAAAATGAGTCTGTCCTTGAAATTTCTATATCTATTCTTTGAATAAACCTATCAATGGATTCGATTGAATTATGAATCAAGTGTCCTTGCCAGATGCTCTCAAACATTACTTCTTTTAATGCCGCTGTAGCCTCAGGCGATTCAGTAAGCAAGTTTATGGGGTTTTCATTGGTTTCAACATCAAATATCAATGCACCTTGCTTTCGAAGTGATTCACGCCATCTATTAAGCACGTCAACATATTTAATAGTAGTCTCTGAATTCCATAAGTCATAATGCCTGTTAAGGTCTATTTTGAGAGAATCATTTTGGATTTTTGAAAACAAACCACTAGTAATCAGTTCTTCAAATATGGTGGTGTTCAATTTAAACGTAAATGGTCCGGATCCAGCTATTTCGAAAACAGTTTCTATAAATTCCCTATCTAGTTGATTCGGATACGGACCAATCCAGATTTGGGTTTCTTTATCAGGTAGAACATATAGCCTTTGCCAACGTCGGAACTAGTTAGTAGGTATGCTGGCCAATTCTAGGACCCGCTTTATCCCATAAATTCTAAATGTTACGATATCGATGTTTGACTGTAAACGAACTCTATCGGCTTGCCTCACCTTAACTTGGGATTTTAGTTTCTCGGTTAGCGTATTATGCGCAATCCGGTCCTCATTCCAATTGTTAATATTTAATGCAATCAAAATACCAATAACCACTAGTGCAATTTCACCAATGGCATACATTACGTATTTATTGATTTTTTTTCAGTAAGTAATCTTTGACGGATTTTACGGTAGAATTTGAACATAGAAGGAATAGGTCGGCGGATTCCTTATCAATGTACGGAAATATTTAATTCATAATTTTCATGATAGAAAGTAATGAGTATTATTGCATACCAAGGATTATTAAAGTGTTGAAATAGGTTTCGGTTTCGTGTATTTCTGACTTACACATTAGGGTGAATCACCAAAGCCATTCAATATCGTAGTTTGGATAGGGAAGAGGGGTGGGTTAAAAAGGTAAAATGATAATTATTTTTATCATAATAAAAGCTCTTCGTTATTCTGGTTGGGTTTGTCTTCTTTAGTAGGGTTAAAGATATCCTTAAGTATATAAGCAGTTACAATGGTTAAGCCAACAGTTAATGTTGGAATGGCAAAATCCCAATTCAAAAGATGCATAAGACCCCCGGAGATAATGGTTAAAACACCGACGACCATGGCAAAATTCCATATAATTTCTAAATTACTATTTTTAGACTTGCGGTCATTGTCCATAAAATAGGATGTGCCTTCCATGGCAAACCATGCTATAAATGTAATAGCTGTACCAATTTGAAAGAAAATGGTATATGGGAAATCTAAAATTCTAAGGAGTCCATTGGTTGTCCAGAAAAGTACTAAAACCATTTTGATATAGGCCACTGGTTTTTTATCCACTTTTTTACTAAAGCGTAACGAATAAAGAATACCAATGGTTAAAAACGAAGTAAAAATGATACCCGGGGCAAATGGCACATGCAGAATTCTCATTAGAAATCCGATCAGTAAGGTTACCAGTGCTACCCTAATAGGGGTTTTTAAGGCTTTGTCTTTTTTCATGGTATTAGTTTTTAAGTTAAATCACCTTGATATTGGCTTTAAGGCCTTCCATAATACCTAGAATATTCTTCACGGTTTCTTTTAGGTAATATCGTACAACAATATGTGGTATACGTATTGTAGTAAAACCATTTTTAAACGAATGCATAGCTTCCTCTAAGTTGTTTATGGCTTGCTCTTCGGTTAGTTTTTCATATTCAGAATCTATCTCAATATTCAATTTTACTCTTGAAATGGCGATATCAATTGATTTTTTACCATCCCACCATTCAAGCATAGCTTTTACGCCAACTTCTCTAAGACCATAGTATAGCTGAATGGCTTCTAAAGGAGTATTGTTTTGTTGTATTAATTTTTGCATTCGCTCATGATGAGGTTGACATAATTCTACACCTAGACTATCCATTGCATTTTTGTGGTCTAAATAGTCAAGCTCTTTTTTACATTCTAAACAAATCATTAAGTAGGTTAAATTTTTGGTTTGGGGATAATAATAACCTATGTTTTTTTGAATTATTATGTTCTATCGATGAATGACACCTTAGTTTTAGACGAACGGTAATATTTTAGATAAACGGTAAATGAAAATGTTAAAACTGTTGTGAATTTCACTTCTGTTATGGAGTCGGTTTTACATAATTGCAATTATATTTACAGAACAACTTAAAGTTTATACATGTTCAAAAAATCAGGTCCTGGTGTATTGATCGCGGCTGCATTTATTGGTCCTGGAACTGTCACAGCATGTACATTGGCAGGTGTTGGTTTCGGTAATAACCTACTATGGTCTATGTTGTTATCAATAATCGCTACCCTGGTGTTACAAGAAATGTCCGCAAGATTGGGCGTTATTACCCAAAAGGGATTAGCTGATGTAATTAAGCAAGAATTATCCAATACTTGGTTAAGGAATGGTATTATAGGGATTATTCTTGTAGCCATAATTATTGGGAATGCCGCATATGAAGCCGGGAATATTGGCGGAGGGACTTTAGGTCTAGAGGCAATGTTTGGTGATACTTATATAGGCTATTACCCTTTTGTAATTGGTGGATTGGCTTTTTTGTTATTATATATTGGCAGTTATAAATTTTTGGAGAAGGTATTTGTATTACTTGTATTAATTATGAGTCTTTCATTTGTGATTACGGCCATAATAACCAAACCAAATATAGTTGAGGTTTTTGAAGGGTTGTTGGTGCCAAATGTACCGGAAGGTAGTATAATTACCATTATTGCCCTGGTAGGTACTACTGTAGTGCCCTATAATTTATTTTTACACGCCTCTATTGTAAGTGAAAAATGGAAAACTAACGATGGACTTAAATTTGCTCAAAGGGACACCTATATATCCATTGCATTAGGTGGTTTGGTGTCTATAAGTATTATTATTGCCGCTTCTTCAATTGGTGAAATAGAAGTACAAAACGTTATGGATTTGACAAAGGGTCTAGAGCCATTGTATGGCTCGTTAGCTAAATATTTTATGGGGACTGGATTGTTTTCTGCAGGTGTAACATCGGCTATTACAGCACCTTTGGCAGCTGCATATGTTGCAAAAAGTTGTTTTGGATGGAAATTAGACTTGAAAAGCACAAAGTTTAGAATGGTTTGGATAGTCATCTTAATGCTTGGCGTGTTTTTTTTATCGTTTGGTATAAAACCTATAGAAATAATAAAATTTGCACAGGTTGCAAATGGTATGCTTTTACCCGTTATTGCCATATTTTTACTTTGGATTGTAAACAAAACCTCGGTAATGGGAAAGTTTAGGAATACACGCTTTCAAAACATAATAGGTATTGGTATAATACTTTTATCCTGTTTTTTGGGAGTGAAAAGTATTCTAAAAGTATTTTGATTGTTCTAAATGGAGAAAATTTTAATTGATATTAATGCTGATGTAGGGGAAGGGATAGGTAATGAATCTCAATTGATGCCATTCTTAAGCTCATGCAACATTGCTTGTGGTGGACATGCTGGGGACATAGATTCCATTAAGGAAGTTGTTGTTTTGGCAAAAAAACACAATATAAAAATAGGTGCTCATCCTTCCTATCCAGACAAGGCTAACTTTGGAAGAATATCAATGGACTTAAGTCCTAAAGAATTTGAAGATACAATCCAATCTCAAATAGCTGTTTTAGTTTCTATTTGTGAAACAGAAAAAGTACAGTTAAACCATATAAAACCACACGGTGCACTGTATAATGACCTTGCATGGAAAGAGAATTTGATATTGCAATTTTTAAAGGTTGTAGAAAAATATAAATCCAGCTGCTTATTATATGTCCCCTATGCTTCTGTTATGGAAAGGATGGCTGTTGAACAAAACTTCAAAATAAAAAGAGAGGCATTTGGCGATCGTAATTATAATTCAGATTATAGTTTAGTTTCGAGAGCCAATGCCAATGCGGTTATTGTTGAGCCCTACAAAGTGGTGGAACATCTTATAGCGATGATTAGATATAACCACGTCAACACCATTTCAAAAGAAAAAATTAGGATGAAAGCAGATACTTTCTGCATACATGGGGATACACCCAATGCTTTGCAAATATTAACGTATCTTTCCAATGAATTGCCTAAACATAATATTTTTCTCAATAAATGAACCCGCCATTGGTAAATATTAAATCTTTCGGTATTCATGCAGTATTAATAGAATGGCCTAATGAAGTGAATGAAGCGATACTGGATGATATTCTTCGTTTTGAAAATTTTCTAATAACAACTTGCCTCGAAGATGGTAATTGGGAAACTGTAATTGCCTATAATTCCCTTTTATTGGTAAACCCCAAAGAAATTATAGATTTTAATGAGTTTAGTCTTCTAATAAAAACTTGGTATGGACAGGTTAAATCAAGTATACCAAAACAGCGCTATTTGTGGAGGCTTCCCGTATCATACGACTTAGAGTTTGGAATAGATTTATTAGAGATTTCAGAACATTTGGGTAAGTCAAAAGAAGAAATAATCGCATTACATACAAGTACAACGTATACCGTATATGGTATTGGGTTTTTACCTGGATTTATGTATTTAGGGGGATTACCCAAGGCATTGGAAATACCCAGAAAAGCCACCCCACGTTTAAACGTACAAAAAGGTGCAGTAGGTTTGGCTGGTAAACAAACGGGCATTTATCCTCAGGAATCACCCGGGGGATGGAATATCATTGGGAACTGTTCCGTGCCCATTTTTGATATTAATAAAAAAGAGCCTTGTTTTGTTAGTGTTGGTGATAAAATCCAGTTTTATGCTGTAAGTAGGGCAGAGCATGATCTACACAAGATTGAAGCGGAGGTAGGTATTTATAAACCAGAAAAAACTAAAATTAATGCTTAAGGTTTTAAAATCTGGGTTTTATACTACTATTCAAGATTTGGGGCGCTTCCATTATAGAAATAAAGGCGTTCCAGTTTCCGGTGTTATGGACCATATATCGGTTCATAAAGCAAACTCTTTATTGGAGAATCAAGAATCTGCTTCTGTATTGGAAATTACAATGACAGGACCTACATTGATATTTGAAGAGGATACCTTTATCGTTCTTGCAGGCGCAAATATGTCGGCCACCTTAAACAATAAGCCTATACATAATTATAAGGTGTATTCAGTTGATATCGGTGATATACTCTCCTATGGTAAATTGGAAAATGGTTTCAGGAGTTACTTAGCTATAAAAGATGGTTTTCAAATTAAATCTGTTTTGGGAAGTATGTCTTTTTATAAGCCAATAACTAATGAGAATAGGATAAAGGATGGTGACATTATCCCGTATGGACCCAAGAAATTCTTTCAACCTAAAATTTCTGAGTACAAAACAGATTCCTTATTGGAAGAAACCATTCTAGAGGTGTTCCGTGCACCAGAATTTGATTTGCTTAATGACAAACAACTAGAGGCTTTGTTTGCCAATGATTTTACTATATCAAAAGAGAATAATCGGATGGCTTATCAAATAAATGAATCAATTGTTGGTCATGAAATAAGCATGTTAACATCCGGTACATTGCCAGGTACGGTGCAGCTTACGCCATCGGGAAAAATAATAATTTTAATGATGGACGGACAGACTACGGGTGGTTATCCAAGAATAACACAGTTATCAGATAAGGCTATATCTATCTTGGCACAAAAAAAAGAGGGAGATACAATATCCTTCAAGCTAATTTAACCTCAATTTATTTTTTAATATTTTGTTTGGGGCTAACTTTTATGTAGTATTGTATAATGAATTTAACAAAAGTCAACATAGAAAACGTCATTATTCTTTTGATTAAGAAATGATATAGATTTTTTGTTGATTTAAAAAACCTGTATCAGATACATCCGATACAGGTTTTTTTATAGTATAAAACTAATAATAGCTACTTATTGAATATGATATATAAATACTATTTATGTATTTGATTTTCAGTAATTTAAATTAAAATTATAGCTATTGAATTTGAAGAGGAATTAATTGTTAAAAAAACAAGGATTTATAAACTTTTATCTTTGATACAATAGCTTAAAGTAATCAAGATAAGCATTCGAGAAATATATTATGGAATTGAATAAATATAGTAAAACTGTTACCCAAGATCCTAGCTTACCAGCGGCTCAGGCAATGTTGCATGCAATTGGTTTAACGGATGAAGATTTAAAAAAACCACTTATAGGAATTGCAAGTACCGGCTATGAGGGAAACCCTTGTAATATGCATCTCAACGATTTAGCTACTTATGTTAAAAAAGGAACTGAAAATGCTGGTTTGGTTGGTTTGATTTTTAATACGATTGGGGTTAGTGATGGCATATCTAACGGTACGCCGGGTATGCGATTTTCATTACCATCAAGAGATATTATCGCAGATTCGATGGAAACTGTGGTACAAGCAATGAGTTATGATGGTTTAGTAACTGTAGTGGGTTGTGATAAGAATATGCCTGGCGCATTAATGGCAATGTTAAGATTGAACAGGCCTTCCATCTTAGTTTACGGGGGTACTATAGCTTCAGGTTGTCATAATGGTAAAAAATTAGATATTATTTCTGCCTTTGAAGCTTATGGCCAAAAAGTTGCAGGAACAATAGATGATACAGAATTTAAAGAAGTAGTTCACAAAGCTTGTCCAGGTGCTGGTGCTTGTGGAGGTATGTACACAGCAAATACAATGGCTTCGGCAATTGAGGCTTTGGGAATGTCATTGCCATTTAATTCTTCAAACCCGGCGGTTAGCACCGGTAATATAAAGGAAGAAGAATCTGTTAAGGCAGGAGAAGCCTTACGTTTATTATTGGAAAAAGATATCAAACCATCTGATATTGTTACCAGAGAGTCATTAGAAAATGCGTTTAGATTAGTAACCGTACTAGGAGGGTCTACTAATGCAGTTTTACACTTTTTGGCAATTGCAAAGGCTGCTCAGGTAGAATTTACCCTAGACGATTTTAAGAGTATAAGTGATAATACTCCATTATTGGCAAATTTAAAGCCAAGTGGTAAGTATTCCATGGAGGACCTTCATGGTGTTGGTGGTATTCCTGGTGTTTTAAAGTATATGCTTGACAATGGTATGCTTCATGGTAATTGTTTAACCGTAACCGGTAAGACTTTGGCTGAAAATTTAGAAAGCGTTCCAAATTTATTGGAAGATCAGGATATTATTAGAACCCTTTCTAACCCTATTAAGACTTCTGGCCATATTAGAATTTTATTCGGTAACCTGGCAACGGAGGGTGCGGTAGCAAAAATCACAGGTAAAGAAGGTTTGTCGTTTCGTGGAACCGCAAATGTGTTTAATAGCGAAACTGAAGTAAATGATGGTATTAAAAATGGTTTGATTAAGAAAGGAGATGTTGTAATCATCCGTTATGAAGGTCCGAAAGGAGCGCCTGGTATGCCAGAAATGCTTAAACCTACATCCTCCATAATGGGTGCCGGACTTGGAAAAGATGTTGCCTTGATAACAGATGGAAGATTTTCTGGCGGTTCACATGGTTTTGTAGTAGGCCATGTAGCTCCGGAAGCACAAGTAGGAGGTAATATTGCCTTAGTGGAGAATGGGGATATAATTGCTATTGATGCGGAAAAAAATACGATTAATATTGAAATTTCCGATGAAGAATTAGCAAGAAGAAGGGAAAATTGGGTAGCTCCCAAACTCAAATTTGATCGTGGGGTCCTTTACAAGTACGCCCGAACCGTGTCATCTGCTTCTAAAGGCTGTGTAACGGATGAGTTTTAATTCAAGGTTTTGAATATTTAAAAGATATTATTTAGACCATAGCATATGGAAACAGTAAAAGAAAAGAAAACACAAAAGAGCACGGCAAAGAGTATAAAAATATCTGGGGCAGAGGCTATTATCCATTGTCTTGTTGCTGAAGGTGTGGATTTGTTATATGGCTACCCTGGTGGTGCCATTATGCCAGTGTATGATGAATTATATAAGTTTCAGGATAGGCTCACCCATATACTAACCCGTCATGAGCAAGGTGCCACGCATGCTGCCCAAGGTTATGCCAGGGTTTCTGGTAGGGTTGGTGTGGCAATGGCAACCTCTGGTCCTGGTGCCACCAATTTGGTTACCGGTTTGGCAGATGCCCAGATCGATTCAACACCAATGGTTTGTATCACAGGTCAGGTTACAAGGCACTTACTAGGGTCTGATGCATTTCAAGAAACAGATATTATTGGTATTTCTACTCCAGTAACCAAATGGAATTATCAGATTACAAATGCTTCTGAGATTCCAGAGGTAATGGCAAAGGCTTTTTATATTGCCAAATCTGGAAGACCCGGTCCTGTACTGGTTGATATTACTAAAAATGCACAGATAGAGGAGTTTGAGTTTAGTTATACGCCATGTACGGCGGTGAGAAGTTATGTACCGGAGCCTAAACCAGATCCTAAAGCTATAGAGGATGCAGCCGCGTTGATCAATGCAGCTAAAAAACCATTTATAGTTTGGGGACAGGGAGTGATTCTTGGAAAAGCTGAAGAAGAATTAAAAGCTTTGGTGGAGAAGACGGGAATCCCTGCAGCATGGACTATAATGGGGGCTTCAGCTTTGGATTCTGACCATCCATTAAATGTTGGTATGGTTGGCATGCACGGTAATTATGGTCCAAATATGTTAACCAATGAATGTGACGTTCTTGTCGCCATAGGTATGCGTTTTGATGATCGGGTAACTGGTAGATTGGAAGATTATGCCAAACAGGCCAAAGTGATTCATTTTGAGATAGACCCAGCAGAAATTAATAAAAATGTATATGCTGATGTTGCTGTTTTGGGTAATTCCAAACAAACATTGGGCATGTTACTCCCTTTGGTAAATAGCAATGCCCATGAGTCATGGCATAATGCATTTAAAGAAAAGTATCAGATAGAGTTTGATACGGTTATAAAAAATGATATTCATCCTACTAAGGAAGGACTTACCATGGGTGAGGTGATAGAGGAAATAAACATAGCTTCTGGTCAAAAGGCTGTTATTGTGACAGATGTGGGTCAGCACCAAATGATTGGCTGTAGGTATGCTAAATTCAAGCAATCCAAAAGCAACATTACCTCTGGCGGTTTGGGCACTATGGGCTTTGCGCTTCCAGCTGCCATTGGCGCAAAAATGGGTGCTATGGATAGGGAAGTAGTGGCTATTATTGGTGATGGTGGTTATCAAATGACCATTCAGGAATTGGGTGTTATTTTTCAGCACAATGTTCCCGTAAAAATTGTAGTTCTTAATAACGACCATTTAGGTATGGTACGCCAATGGCAAGAATTGTTTTTTGACCGTCGTTATGCTTCAACGGTCATGACCAATCCAGATTTTGTAAAAATTGCTGAAGGCTATCACATTGAGGCAAAAAGGGTAAGTGAGAGAAAGGATTTGAAATCTAACATTAAAGAAATGATGGAATCTAAAAATCCATATTTCCTTGAAGTAAAGGTAGAAAAGGAGGATAATGTATTTCCAATGATTCCCTCCGGTTCATCGGTTTCAGAAATAAGGTTGAAATAAGCCATGCAAGACGCCAATTTTAAGGACATTCCTAAAATCCACAGTGAAATAGAGCGCAAATCCAGCGAAATTGGATTTACTATGCCATCAGATTTATATATTGGTTCACTATTAAAGACGTTGATAAGTTCCAAAAAAGAGGCACATGTTTTAGAATTGGGCACAGGCATTGGTTTAAGTCTTTCTTGGATGATAGATGGCTTGGATGCTAAATCAACCTTAATAACCGTAGACAATGACCCTGAGCTTATTGAAATTGCGGAAGCCTATTTTAATCATGACCAGAGAGTACAAATTGTTTGTGCAGATGGTGCCAAATGGATTAAAAACTACAAAGGTGATGCATTTGACTTGATTTTTGCCGATGCTTGGCCAGGTAAATACAGTCAAATTGATGAGGTTTTGAACTTGGTGAAAGTTGGTGGATATTATGTGATTGATGATATGGCCCATCAACCAAATTGGCCAGAAGGTCATGAGGATAATGTAAATCGGTTACTGGAATATCTTGAGCAAAGGGAAGATTTTTGTTTAACCAAAATGAATTGGTCAACAGGTATTGTAGTAGCGGTAAGGAAATATTAAAAATTGTTGCTCTAGCGCAGTAGGGCCTTTTAAAATGACATTGATATTATCTGCGAATGGATATTTTGAGAATAAAATTGAATTATGGAAAAAGAATGGTTCACTATTTCGGTCTATTCAGAAAATAACGTAGGGTTATTGAATAGGATATCTGGGATATTTTTAAAGAGACATATCAATATTGAGAGTTTAAACGTATCAAAATCTGAAATAGATAATGTTTCTAAGTTTACAATTGTTGTAAATACCACTGAGAAGTGGGTACATAATATTGTAGGCCAAATAGAAAAGCAAATTGAGGTTATCAAAGCATTTTATCATACCGATGATGAAACGATCTATCAAGAATCGGCTTTATTTAAAATAGCCTCTAATCTTTTATTTGATGAACGTCAAATTCAGAACATCATAAAAGAGAGCAATTCTCAAATAGTTACCGTTTCACGTGAGTTTTTCGTACTTGCGAAAAGTGGTAGAAGAAATGAAATAGATGAAATGCATGAGCAATTGAAACCTTATGGTATTATGCAATTTGTGCGATCTGGCCGTATTTCGGTTACCAAAGATGAAATGAAAATTTCATCCTTATTAAAAGAATTTCAACATATTTAATAGAATCAATAACTAATAACAAATTTCCTTAAAGGAAAGAACACTTAAAAAATTATCAAATGGCAAATTACTTTAATACACTATCATTACGTGACAAGTTGACGCAATTGGGCAAATGTAGATTTATGGAATCTTCTGAATTCGCTGATGGTGTAACTGCCTTAAAAGGAAAGAAAATTGTAATTGTTGGTTGTGGCGCACAAGGGTTGAACCAAGGATTAAATATGCGCGATTCAGGTTTGGATATCGCTTATACTTTACGTGATGCTGCTATTAAGGAGAAAAGACAATCTTATATCAATGCTACTGAAAATGGTTTTACTGTAGGAACCTATGAAGAATTAATTCCTAGTGCAGATTTAGTAATTAACCTTACTCCAGATAAGCAGCATACAGCTGTAGTTGGAGCTGTAATGCCATTGATGAAAAAGGGCGCGACCTTATCCTATTCACATGGTTTTAATATTGTAGAGGAAGGAACACAAGTTAGAGAAGACCTTACCGTAATCATGGTTGCTCCAAAGAGCCCAGGTTCTGAAGTTCGTGAAGAGTATAAAAGAGGTTTTGGTGTACCAACATTAATTGCGGTGCACCCAGAAAACGATCCAGAAGGTAAAGGGTTGGCACAGGCAAAGGCATACGCGGCAGCAACTGGTGGGCACAGAGCTGGTGTTTTGGAATCATCTTTCGTAGCAGAGGTAAAATCAGATTTAATGGGTGAGCAAACCATTTTATGTGGCTTGTTACAAACTGGTTCTATTTTATGTTTTGATAAAATGGTAGAAAAAGGAATTGAACCTGGCTATGCGTCTAAATTGATTCAATATGGTTGGGAAACCATCACCGAGGGTATGAAATATGGTGGTATTACCAATATGATGGACCGTTTATCAAATCCTGCCAAAATAAAGGCTTTTGAATTATCGGAAGAATTGAAGGATATTATGCGTCCATTGTTCCAAAAGCATATGGATGATATTATGACAGGTCATTTTTCTAAAACCATGATGGAGGATTGGGCCAATGATGATAAAAACTTGTTGACTTGGCGTGCAGCTACTGGTGAAACTAATTTTGAAAAAACACCAGCAGGCGATGTTGAGATTACTGAACAAGAATTTTATGATAATGGTGTATTAATGGTAGCTTTGGTACGTGCTGGTGTGGAATTGGCATTTGAGGCAATGACCGAATCTGGAATCATTGGCGAGTCTGCTTATTATGAATCATTACACGAAACACCATTGATTGCAAATACTATTGCAAGAAAGAAATTATTTGAAATGAACCGAGTGATTTCTGATACTGCAGAATATGGTTGTTATTTATTTGACCATGCCTGTAAGCCTTTGTTAACTGATTTTATGAACAAGGTAGATATTGATATTATTGGAAAACACTACGGGGAAGGTTCGGATAATGGTGTAGATAATGCAAAACTGATAGAAGTGAACAAAGCCCTTAGAAATCATCCGGTTGAAAGAGTAGGGGAGAGATTAAGAGAATCTATGACTGCAATGAAGCCTATTGTTTAAACTTGAATAGCTTTTCTGGGTAATTCTGGATTAGAGCATAAAATGAGCTATTTTCCAAATATAGAGGATATAAAAAAAGCGGCGTTGACCATCCGAGAAGTAGCGGATGTAACGCCGCTTTTGCATAGCATACGTTTATCGAAGGAATACCAAGCAAATATTTACTTAAAAAGGGAAGATTTGCATCGGGTACGCTCATATAAAATTAGAGGTGCCTATAATAAAATAAGTTCCCTTTCAAAAGATCAAAGAAAAAACGGAGTAGTTTGTGCCAGTGCTGGCAATCACGCTCAGGGAGTTGCTTTTGCATGTAATCATTTGGGAATAGAGGCCACTATTTTTATGCCAGCGGTTACCCCAAAACAAAAAGTGGAACAGACTAAAATGTTTGGTGAAGATTGGGTTGCCGTAGTTTTAGAAGGTGATACTTTTGATGATTCCTATAAAGCAGCAATTGATTATTGTGATAGGGAACAGAAGGTATTTATACATCCTTTTGATGATCCTAAGGTTATAGAAGGTCAAGCAACCGTTGGTTTGGAAATGCTTGAGCAAACCCAAGAACCATTGGATTATATTTTTGTGGCAGTTGGGGGAGGAGGATTAGCTTCTGGATTAATAAGTGTTTTCAACACCTTGTCCCCTTCAACTAAAATAATTGGTGTTGAACCAGATGGCGCCCCCTCAATGAAGATGTCCATGGACAACAACAAGAACACCACATTGGAGCATATAGACAAGTTTATAGATGGCGCGGCTGTTAAAAGGGTAGGAGATCTTACTTTTGCTATTTGTAAGGACAATCTTCACAAAATGATAACAGTACCAGAAGGTAAAGTTTGTCAAACCATATTAGATTTATACAATAGGGATGCCATTGTTGTAGAACCCGCTGGTGCTTTAAGCATTTCTGCATTGGATTTTTTTAAAGAAGAAATTAAGGGTAAAAATGTAGCCTGTATAATTGGAGGTGGCAATAATGATATTACACGTACTGCCGAAATTAAGGAACGTGCACTTTTATATGGCAACCTAAAACATTATTTTATTGTTCGATTTCCACAACGCGCTGGTGCACTAAAGCAATTTGTAGTTGAGATATTGGGACCTACAGATGATATTACCCATTTTGAGTACTCCAAGAAGTCTAGCAAAGAAAATGCACCCGCCGTTGTAGGTATAGAATTAAAAGATCCATCAGACCTCGAACCTTTAATTAACAGAATGAAAGCCAATAACTTTTTTGGCGACTATTTGAACAACAAACCAGATCTTTTCCAATATTTGGTATAAAGAAACATATATGAACAAGAACACTAAAATACCTGAAGCTTTTTTGATAAACGAGCAAATTCACCAAAAGGAATATTTGGTAAACGGTGAGTTGCGAACATGGGATGGCGATACTACGGATGTTTTTTCGACCATCTCATCTACAGAGGAGTATAACCTTACCAAGTTGGGTAGTATTCCTAATTTACAGGAAAAGGAAGCTTTGGAAGCATTGGATTCAGCCTTAAACGCATATGATAAGGGACAAGGTGTTTGGCCAACAATGCATGTAAAAGACCGAATTGAATGTATGGAGGTCTTTGTGCAGAAAATGAAAACAAAGCGAGAGCAAGTTGTAAAATTGCTTATGTGGGAAATTGGTAAATCCTTGCCTGATTCCCAAAAGGAATTTGATCGTACCGTAGAATATATTGAAGATACTATTGAAGATTACAAACAGTTGGATAGGGATGCTGCAAAATTCCAAAAGCACGATGGGGTTTATGCACATATTAAAAGGGGGCCTTTGGGTGTGGTGTTATGTTTAGGGCCATACAACTATCCTTTAAATGAGACTTTTGCCTTATTGATCCCCGCAATTATTATGGGAAATACTACCATTTTTAAACCCGCGAAACATGGCGTTTTGTTAATTACCCCCCTTTTAGAAGCTTTTCAAACTAGTTTCCCCAAAGGCGTAGTCAATGTAATTTTTGGTCGCGGTAGAACGGTGGCTGCGCCAATTATGCAGACAGGAAAGATTGATGTATTGGCATTGATAGGTAATAGTAAGTCTGCCAATGCCCTACAGGAACAGCATCCAAAAAGTAACCGCCTGCGCTTAGTTTTGGGATTAGAGGCTAAGAACCCTGCTATAATTTTACCTGATGCAGATATGGAATTGACCATTAATGAATGTCTAGCCGGTACCTTGGCATTCAACGGACAACGCTGTACGGCGTTAAAAGTTGTTTATGTGCATGAGGATATTCGTGAGAAATTCAATAATCGATTCTCTGAAGCTGTAGATGCCTTAAAATTTGGTAATCCTTGGGACGATGGTGTGAAATTGACACCATTGCCTGAACCGGATAAACCGGCATATATACAAGAGTTAATAGATGATGCGGTTGCTAAAGGTGCTAAAATTTTAAATAAAAAAGGGGGTAAACACTTTGATAATTATATATGGCCTGCCGTCCTATACCCTGTAACAAAGGACATGCGTGTATATAAAGAAGAGCAGTTCGGTCCTATTATCCCGATAGTACCTTTTACTGATATTGAAGAGCCTTTGGATGATATGGCAGAAAGTAATTATGGACAACAAGTTAGCCTGTTTGGTAAGGATGTTTACGCTTTATCACCGTTGATTGATACTTTGGTAAACTTAGTTTGTCGTGTTAATTTAAATAGTTCTTGTCAGCGTGGACCGGATGTGTATCCGTTTACAGGAAGAAAGGACTCCGCTCAGGCAACCTTAAGTGTACATGATGCTTTGCGTTCTTTTTCTATTAGGACATTTGTTGCATTTAAGGATAACGATTTAAATACAGAAATCATACAACAACTGTTAGAGGCTAAACTATCTAATTTTGTGAGTACAGATTATATATTGTAGCCTTACACCACCATAATAGAAAAAGCACCAAAACTATTGTTCTGGTGCTTTTTAATTACCAACTATATCATTTTACCGTACAACTATTAAATTAGTAAAAAATAAAGGTAAAATAACATATAAATTAGATAATTGTGTATCTAAAAAACGCAGGAGGGCATATTAACTTTGTCAAATAATCTTTAAGTATGGACTATAAAAGTAATACTTGATTTAAATTTGCAGGTAATGAAAATAAAATCATCAAATAAAAAAGCGTTGTTAGCCTTGGCCATTGGAGGTTTTGGAATAGGTTTAACAGAATTTGTTATAATGGGAATATTGACTGATGTATCCAATGCATTGCAGATAACCATTTCCCAAGCAGGACATTTTATAGCTGCTTATGCACTTGGTGTTGTAATTGGGGCGCCTTTACTTACTAGTTTTGGTTCAAAATTAGCACCTAAGAAAATGTTATTTTTATTAATGATCTGGTTTACCGTGTTCAACACTTTATCAGGTTTGGCAACAGGTTATTCAGGATTATTGTTGTTACGTTTTCTATCCGGGGTACCACACGGTGCATTCTTTGGCATTGGTGCTGTAGTTGCGATGAAATTGGCGAATGAAGGAAAGTCTGCCCAAGCAATTTCTATAATGTTCTCAGGTTTGACAATAGCTAACGTTATTGGGGTTCCGTTTGGAACCTATATTGGTCAGCAGTTTAGCTGGAGCGCTTCATTTTATATGGTTGGGGTTGTAGGATTGTTAACGCTAAGCGCTATACGTTTTTGGATGCCGGAAATAGAGACTACCGAAGCTAAAAAAGAGGTTACTATTCTAAAAGGACTGAAAAACGGGGAATTATGGGCGCTTATTGCGCTTACAACAATTGGTACAGGAGGTTTCTTTGCATGGTATAGTTATATTGCGCCTCTAATTACCGATGTTGCGGGTCTTAGTGATAGCTTTGTAGGCTATGCTATGATGCTTGCAGGTTTAGGAATGGTAGCGGGTAATTTTATTGGTGCTAAAATGGCAAACATATTCTCACCATTAAAAGCAGTTATAATAAGTTTATCAATTATGGCATTGATACTTGTTGTGAATATGTTTATTGCAACAAATCCATTTTCGTTAATGGTGTTGACCTTTGTAATAGGGGCAATTTCCTTTACTGTGGCTACCCCTATACAGATGGCCATTATAAATACCTCAAAAGGTTCAGAAATGTTGGGCTCTTCAATGAATCAAAGCGCCTTTAACATGGGCAATGCATCTGGGGCCTATTTGGCTGGTTTACCAATGGCTTTAGGTTACGGCGTTATTTATTCGAGTCTGGTTGGTGCAGCATTAGCCCTTGCAGGAGTTTTTATTGCAATTGCCATATATGTGGTAAGAAAAAGAAAAGCGGACCGGTTTAGAAAAATGGCTATGTCCTGCTAGATGACATAAAGTAAGAGGAAATAAAAAAGGGCCAGTTTTTGACTGGCCCTTTTTAGTATTTAAATATTTTTGGCCAACCAGTCGCCAACTTCACTTGTTTTATAAGATTTACCTCCTTCTGAAAGGTCTTCGGTTACAACACCTTCGGCTAGCGATTTGTTTACAACTCTTCTAATTTCTTCAGCTTCTTCATTCAAGTTAAAATCCTCAAATAACATAGCTGCAGATAATACCGTAGCTAACGGATTGGCAATATCCTTGCCAGCTGCTTGCGGATATGAACCATGAATTGGTTCGTATAAAGACACTTTACTACCTACTGAAGAGGATGGCATCAATCCCATAGAACCAGCAATTACAGAAGCTTCATCAGTTAAAATATCCCCGAACAAATTAGCGGTAATCATAACATCATAAGAACTTGGCCATTGTACCAGGCGCATTGCAACCGCATCAATAAATTCATAACTAACCTCAACCTCTGGATAATCTTTTTCCATCGCCTGTACTGTTTCTCTCCAAAGTCTAGAAGATTCCAATACATTAGCTTTATCTACACAACACAATTTTTTAGAACGTTTCATTGCCATTTCAAAACCTTTACGAGCTAATCGTTCTATTTCAAATCGTTGGTAAGTCATGGTATCAAAAGCAGTATTGCCGTCGTCCTTTCTACCTCTTTCACCAAAATAAATACCTCCGGTAAGTTCTCTTAGTATAATTAGGTCGGTACCTTCTATACGTTCTCTTTTTAATGGAGATTTATCAATTAGTGATGGGAAAGTGAATGTAGGTCTTACATTGGCAAACAAACCTAATTTTTGCCTCATTTTTAACAATCCTTGCTCAGGTCTTACTTTTGCAGAAGGATCGTTATCAAATCTAGGATGCCCAATAGCTCCAAATAAAACAGCATCTGCATTAGCACAAATTTCATGGGTTTCATCTGGATAAGGCTCTCCAACTGCATCAATTGCAGCAGCACCTGTCAAAGCAGGTTTCCATGTAATATCGTGATTATATTTTGCTGCAATGGCATCACATACCTTAACTGCTTGATCAATAACTTCTGGTCCTATACCGTCGCCGGCTAAGAGGGCAATATCTAATTTCATTTGTATATGGATTTCTCTTATTATATTAAATAATATTCAACATCTTTTCTGTTGCTTTAATTGCGGATACAGTTTGGTCAGAATCCAAACCACGAGATGTAAATTCCTTGCCGTCTATATCCCAAGTAATAATTGTTTCACATAAGGCATCTGAATTACTGCCAGGTGGTATTCTTACGGCGTAATCTACCAATTGGGGCAATATTATTTTTTGTGCATTATAAATTTTTCTAAGTGCATTCATGAAGGCATCATATTGCCCATCTCCTGAAGCATTCTCCTCAAACGATTTACCATTTATCTCCAAGGATAAAGTAGTAGAAGGTCTCAAACCTTTTGCATGTGTTAGTACATATGATTTTACAAACACTTTTTGCTGCACCATATCTGAATCCAGAACATCGGAAATAATATAGGGAAGGTCTTCTTTGGTAACACGCTCCTTTTTATCTCCCAATTCTATAATTCGTGTAGTAACTTTTTTAAGCTCTTCATCATTTAATGTCAACCCAAGTTCCTGTAAGTTTTTTTGGATATTGGCTTTACCCGACATTTTTCCCAGGGCATATTTACGTTTTCTACCAAAACGTTCTGGCATTAAGTCACTGAAATATAAATTCTTTTTGCTGTCACCATCTGCATGAATACCTGCGGTTTGTGTAAATACGTTTTCACCAACAATGGGTTTATTGGCAGGGATAGATACACCTGTAAATGCAGAAACAAGCTTACTAACTTTGTATAATGCCTTTTCCTTGACATTGATTTTTACTTCTGGTAAAAAATCGTTTATTACAGCTATGGCACTGGCCATTGGTGCATTGCCTGCACGTTCACCCATGCCGTTTACGGTTAAATGCAATCCATGGCATCCTGCTTTTACAGCTTCCATGATATTGGCAACCCCCAAATCATAGTCATTATGACCATGAAAATCTATGTGTAAATTTGGAAATTGGGTAATTATCTCTGATATAAAACCATAGGTTTCCTTATAGGTAAGAATGCCTAAGGTATCAGGTAGTAAGACACGATTTACGGGTTGTGTAGTTAGAAACTCTAGGAACTGAAAAACATATTCCTTAGAATTACGCATCCCATTGCTCCAGTCTTCCAAGTAAATATTGTTGATGATTCCTCTTTTTTTGCCTTCGGCAAAAATTATGGCAATTTCATTAAAATGCTGTTCTGGTGTCTTTTTTAATTGATAGGTTAAATGATTTAGCGAACCTTTTGTTAATAGGTTTTGCGATTTTGCACCAGCTTGGTCCATCCAATCCAAGGAAACTCCACCATCTACAAATGTTAATACCTCAACACTTTCTAAGTAGCCATTCTCGCTTGCCCATTGGGTAATTTGTTTTACAGCTTCCAACTCCCCTTCAGAGACACGTGCAGAAGCCACCTCAATACGATCTACATGAAGTTCTTCCAATAAAAGCTTGGCAAGTGTTAATTTTTCAGATGCAGAAAATGAGACCCCCGAGGTTTGTTCCCCATCACGTAGGGTGGTGTCCATGATTTCCAACTTTCTTTTCATGAGCATGCTATTAGGCTAGGAAATCTTAAAGAGGTGTGTTTTGGGCGAAGGTTTCAATATCTTGTTTAATGTTCAATAAATAATCAATATCATCAAAACCGTTCATCATATTGTTTTTCTTGTAATCGTTTATGTCAAAGCTTTCACTTTCGCCGGTGGAAAGTAAGGTAATTTTTTGCTCTGGCAAACTAACTACAAGCTCTGTATTTGGGTCCGCCTCTATGGCGTCAAATATTTTCTGAAGAAAATCTGCACTTACCTGTACCGGTAAAACGCCAATATTTAAACAATTCCCCCTAAAGATATCTGCAAAAAAACTAGATACAACACATCTAAATCCATAATCATAAACTGCCCAAGCAGCATGTTCACGAGAAGAACCTGAACCAAAGTTTTTACCGCCAACTAAGATTTTTCCTGTGTATTTGGAATTGTTAAGAACAAAATCTTCTTTTACGGTACTGTCTTGATTGTATCTCCAGTCCCTAAATAGATTATCTCCAAAACCTTTACGTTCCGTTGCTTTTAAGAAACGGGCGGGTATTATTTGGTCGGTATCCACATTTTCTATTGGTAATGGTACCGCAGTAGATGTTAATATGTTGAATTTATCGTATGCCATGTTTTATAGCTTTTAGCTAAGGACCTTTCGCCTTTAGCGTTTTGTATTAATATTTTTTTTTTGCTAATGGACAACTGCCAATAGCTTACGGCAAACTTGTTATACAAGTTCTACCATTAATTCCCTAGGATCTGTAACTTTTCCCGTTACAGCTGCTGCTGCCGCCACTAAAGGACTTGCTAACAAGGTTCTAGAGCCTGGGCCTTGTCTCCCCTCAAAATTTCTGTTGGATGTACTTACAGCGAGTTTCCCAGCTGGGATCTTGTCATCGTTCATTGCCAAACAAGCAGAACATCCTGGTTCTCTAAGTTCAAAACCTGCATCAGTCAAAATATCCAAAATGCCTTCTTCCTTAATAGCGCTTTCAACCTTATGGGATCCAGGGACTAACCAAGCCGTTACATTCTCAGCTTTTTTTCTTCCCTTTACAATGGAAGCAAATGCTCTAAAATCTTCAATACGACCGTTAGTGCAACTTCCCAAGAATACGAAGTCAATAGATTTTCCCATCATACTTTCGCCTTCATTGAAATCCATGTATTTTAAGGATTTTTGGTAGGTAGAAGCTCCACCTTGAACGGCACTAGCCATAGGTATGTCATTTGAAATTCCCATACCCATACCTGGATTGGTACCGTATGTAATCATTGGCTCTATTAAAGAGCCATCAAAGGTTAACTCTTTATCAAAAATGGCATCTTCATCAGTATATAAGGTCTCCCAATATGCCATTGCTTTGTCCCAGTCTGCACCTGAAGGTGTAAATTCACGACCTTTAATATATTCGAATGTCTTTTCGTCTGGCGCAATCATACCACCACGAGCACCCATTTCTATACTTAGGTTACAAACCGTCATACGGCCTTCCATACTCATGTTTCTAAAGATTTCACCAGCATATTCCACAAAATACCCTGTTGCCCCAGAAGTGGTTAATTGACTAATTATGAAAAGTGCCACATCTTTTGGTGTCACCCCTTTGCTAAGGCTACCGTTAATATTGATGCGCATTCTTTTGGGTTTTGGTTGCATAATACATTGACTAGCCAAAACCATTTCTACTTCTGATGTACCTATGCCAAAAGCAATAGCTCCAAAAGCACCATGTGTAGAGGTATGTGAATCTCCACATACTATGGTTGCGCCTGGCTGTGTAATGCCGTATTCAGGACCTACAACGTGAACGATACCATTTTTTTCATGGCCTAAACCCCAATAAGAAATACCATGTTCATTAGCATTTTCTTCCAACATTTTTAATTGATTGGCAGATAATGGATCCGCTACTGGTAAATGCTGATTTATAGTAGGCGTATTGTGATCAGCTGTTGCAAAGGTTCTTTGGTTATATAAAACGCCAATTCCCCTGTTTTTTAATCCTAAAAAGGCAACTGGGCTAGTTACCTCATGAACCATGTGTCTGTCAATAAATAAGACATCTGGTCCATCTTGTATTTTATGAACTACGTGGGAATCCCACACTTTGTCAAATAATGTTTTTGTTGCACTCATAATTCTTTCTAGTCTAAGAATGTAAAATTATTAAAAACAAGGGTTGTTTGGAAATTAAGGGCTATCTAAATTACGATGTTCAACAACATAATGCGCAATTGTGAAGATTTAACTTATATAATTCCAGATATTCTTATACTTCACCAATTGGGCATACGTATGCCTAATAGTAAGATTTTCAGGATTTTCTAATCGAGGGTCACTTCTAAGGAGTAGACTGGCATAATATCGTGCTGTTTTTAAAATAGCATTGTCTTTTACGATATCCGCTATTTTTAAATTCAACATACCACTTTGTTGTGTACCCATAATATCACCTGGTCCTCTCAGTTTTAGGTCTACCTCTGCAATTTCAAACCCATCATTGGTGCGAACCATGGTCTCCAGTCTGGTCTTGGCCTCCGTAGACAATTTATGGCTAGTCATTAAGATACAGAAACTTTGGTCTGCCCCTCTTCCTACGCGGCCGCGCAATTGGTGCAATTGTGAAAGCCCAAAACGTTCCGCACTTTCAATAATCATGACAGAGGCATTGGGGACATTTACACCAACCTCTATAACGGTAGTGGCTACCATAATCTGTGTTTCCCCTTTTACAAAACGTTCCATTTCATAGTCCTTATCTGCCGGTTTCATTTGCCCATGAACAATAGAAATTTGAAATTCAGGTACCGGAAAATCACGGGCTATACTTTCATAGCCATCCATTAAATCTTTATAATCCAACGCTTCGGATTCCTGAATCAATGGATACACAATATACACTTGTCGTCCTTTTTTTATTTCATCCCTAATAAATTGAAACACCTTTAATCGGTTGGTATCATATCTATGAACTGTTTTTATGGGTTTGCGGCCAGGTGGTAATTCATCAATTACGGAAATGTCTAAATCACCATATAGGCTCATGGCCAAAGTACGCGGAATAGGAGTTGCTGTCATGACAAGAATGTGTGGTGGAATTTCATTTTTATGCCATATTTTAGAGCGTTGGGCTACACCAAACCTGTGCTGCTCGTCAATGATTCCCAACCCTAGGTTTTTAAATTTCACCTTATCTTCAAGTACTGCATGGGTGCCTATTAATATATGGAGTTCCCCATTTTCCAACTGTTCATGAATAGGCTTTCTTTCTGATTTTTTCACAGAACCGGTTAAAAGTTTACTAGTAACTCCAGTTCCTTCTAGTAGTTCAGATATTCCGTTAAAATGTTGATTGGCCAGTATTTCGGTTGGGGCTATCAAGCAGGCTTGGTAACCATTATCAATAGCCAATAGCATGGTCATAACGGCAACAATGGTTTTGCCTGATCCAACATCACCTTGTAACAAACGGTTCATTTGGGCGTTACTGCCTAAATCTGAACGTATTTCCTTTAGTACCCGTTTCTGTGCATTCGTTAGTTCAAATGGAATTTTGTTCGAATAAAAATCATTAAAATGCTCGCCGACTTGGTCAAAATTGAAACCCTTTATGCGTTGTTTATGCAGCATGTTCTTGGCAATAAGCTGCATCTGTAAATAAAATAATTCCTCAAATTTTAAGCGAAATTGGGCTTTTGCCAATGCTTCTTGGTTTTTTGGAAAATGAATATTCAAGAATGCTTCTAATCTGCTAACTAACTTTAAGTCATTTCTAATGCCATCTGAAAGTGTTTCTAAAAAGTTTCCTTTGATTTCTTCGAAAAGTTGTTGTAATAATTTGCTAATGACCCGGTTAGTAATGCCTTTGTTAATTAGTTTTTCGGTGGAAGGATAAATAGGCTGCATGGCAATACGTAAGCCCTGCTCATGATCTTTTAGTAACTCCATTTCTGGGTGCGGCATTGAGAATACCCCATTAAACCAATTACATTTCCCGAAAATTACATACGGCATATTTAATTGTAAATTATCCCGTATCCACTTTTGACCTCTAAACCACACCAGTTCCATTTCACCAGTGTCATCAATAAACTTAGCCACCAGTCTTTTGCCCCGTTTCTGCTCAACTGTTTTAATATGTACAATTTTACCAATTACTTGAACATCAGCACTACTTTTTTGCAACTGATTTACTTTGTAATACTGCGTTTTATCTATATACCTATTCGGGAAAAGATTTAGTAAATCCTGATAGACCAGTATTCCTAGTTCAGATTGAAGGGTTTCTGCCCTATTAGGACCAACACCTTTTAAATATGCAATGGGAGTCTGCAGAAAATTAGGATTCATAGGACTAAAATAGGGGTTAACTATAATTGAGACAAACTAAAATATTAAATTTGGTCTGCTATTTGTTTTATAGATTTCATGAAGAAATTATTTCTTACCCTTATCCTTTGTGCTTCATCTTTTTTATTTGGGCAACATCAAGATAAAGTAGACTTTGTCTATGCGGATGTTTTTCTAAAACCAGAACCTTTAAAAAAGCAAATAATAGGAACTGTGGTTTATCAATTTAACGTGAAACAAAAGGTAGATTCTATTTTCCTCGATGCCAAGAACATGAATTTTACTAAAGTGGATTTGGATGGAAAAAAAGTAGATTATATAAGTTCCCAAAAGACCATAACTATTTACAAAAAGTTCAAGAAAGGAAATTCACATAAACTTATTATTGAGTTCATGGCCCAACCGGAACAGACCGTTTATTTTTTTGGATGGAATGATGAAATAGCGGGTAATGAACAAATTTGGACACAAGGTCAAGGTAAATATACTAGCCACTGGCTTCCTAGTTTTGATGCTATGGAAGAAAAAGTAGAATTTGATTTGGAAATTGTAGCGAAAAATAAGTTTACGGTAATCGCAAATGGTAAATTGGTTGATTTTTCAAACAAAACTGAAGATGACACGAGTTGGCGATTTAATATGAATAAACCTATGAGCAGCTACTTGCTTGCTTTTGCCATTGGTAATTACGAAAAACAAGAGCTGACTTCATCAAGTGGAGTACCCATAGAAAATTATTACTATCCTGAGGATAGTCTTAACGTTGAACCAACTTATAGGTATACAAAAAAGATTTTCGATTTTTTAGAGAAAGAAATTGGCGTTTCTTATCCTTGGCAGAATTATAAACAAATTCCAGTTCATGATTTTTTGTATGCAGGAATGGAAAATACCACAGCAACCATTTTCTCTGATGGATATCTCATCGATTCCACCGCTTTTTTAGACAAAAACTATGTGAATGTCAATGCCCATGAAATGGCACACCAATGGTTTGGGAACCTCGTTACAGAAAAAGACGGTAACCATCATTGGCTGCATGAAGGATTTGCGACTTACTTTGCCTATTTGGCGGAAAAGGAAATTTTTGGGGATGATTATTTTTATTGGAATTTATATAGGAAATTACAAATCCTAAAGCATGAAAGTGATCAAGGAAATGGACAGCGATTGTTGGACCCTAAAGCCAGTAGTCTAACTTTTTATGAAAAGGGTGCCTTAGCACTATATATGCTTAGGAATGACATAGGGGATACCACCTTTACAAAAGGAGTTGCCAATTACTTGAAAAAGTATCAATTTAAAAATGTCACAGTTGAAGATTTTCTTACTGAAATACAGTTTAGTAGTGAAAGTGATTTGACGGATTTTAAAGACATTTGGTTGGCAAGTACCGAATTGCCGTACAGTGCTGTTTTAGAAAAATTACAAGCAGAAAATGTTTCTTTAGCGGAATGGATTTTAATTCAGGGAAAAGTCAATTCCGGTATTCATGGGAATGATCTTTCTTCAATTTTTGATGAAACAAATTCAAAATTCCTTAAAACGGAAATAGTAAAAAAATATCATAAACATTTTAACGAAGAACAATTACAATCGATTTTTGATTCAAATATAATTGAGGTTAGGCAACAATTGGCCCTTCAATTTGATAGCATTCCCTTATCGCAGAAACAAAATTTTGAATCCTTGTTGGACGATGATAGCTATGTCACCATAGAGAATGCCTTGTTTAAATTATGGATGGGGTTTCCTGATTCCAGATTAGATTATTTAGAAAAGACCAGTGATATCATTGGCCTGCCCAACAGGAATGTACGCTTGTTGTGGTTGGCTTTGGCACTGGTGACACCTGAATATAAAATTCATAAAAAAAGTAGTTATTTAAAGGAACTTACAGACTATACTTTTTCAAGTTATAATTGGGAAATTAGACAAAATGCATTTCAATATTTATCTGAAATTAAGGCTTTTCAAGATGAATCATTATTGAGTTTAATTATAGCCACAAACCACTATTCGTGGCAATTCCGGAATTTCTCAAGACGTTTATTGGATCAGTTATTGGAGGAAGATGCACTTAAGTCTAAAATTCTAGGTCTTGTAAATCAACTAAAATCTTCTGATTTACGTTATCTTAAAACCAAAATAGAATTACCATGAAAGCGTTGGTTATTTCAGGCGGTGGAAGTAAAGGGGCATTTGCAGGTGGAGTGGCCCAATTTCTAATACAGGAAGAAGGTAAAAAGTATGATCTTTTTGTAGGTACATCTACAGGTAGTCTGTTGATTTCCCATTTGGCGTTGGGTAAGTTAGATAAGATTAAAGAAATTTATTCCAATGTAAATCAACATAGTATTTTTAATAGCTGTCCTTTTCTTATTAAAAAGAAACATGGTATAGATGAGATTACCATAAACCATTGGAATGTCCTAAGAAATCTGATTTCAGGAAAAAAGACCTTTGGAGAGAGTGAAAACCTAAGAAAATTAATAAGGGATAGTGTTACGGAAGAAGAATTTGAAACTTTGAAAAAGGGTGCCTCAGATGTGGTAGTTACCGTAGCAAACCTTTCTCTTAACCAGGTGGAATATAAGTCAATCAACGATTGTACTTATGATGAGTATTGTGATTGGATTTGGATTTCCTCAAACTATACCCCATTTATGAGTTTAGTGAGAAAAAATGGTTGTGAATATGCAGATGGGGGATTAGGAAGTATTGTGCCTATTGAAGAAGCCATTAGAAGAGGGGCAACTGAAGTTGATGTTATCGTATTGCATACCGAGGTAAATTACATGAATCGTATGCCATCAAGAAACCCATTTGAATTAATTACGACCATGATGAGCTTTATTTTGGACCGTATTGAAAATCAAAATATTAGAATTGGAAAATTGGTGGCCAATCAAAACAACGCTATAATAAATCTATATTATACACCAACCATCCTTACTACTAATTCACTAATATTTGATAAGGCCAAAATGACCTTATGGTGGAAAAGAGGGTACTTGTACGCCAAAAACAAAAATGAGGAGACTAATCCAATTCAACCTAACGAATTGGAATAGTTCATTGTAATTTAGTTCTTGTTAAGGGTTTAATATTAGTTTGTTGCTATTTTAAGTAGTCTACCATAAGTCCCCAATTTCTCTTTTAACAAAGGATAGGGCAGTGGCAGAAGGCGAAGTTTTCTCCATAGTATCATTTAAAATATCTTCCCTTAATTTATCTGCAGTATCTGTATTGCTCATTGCCGCTTTACGTATCATTTGAATGGTAGCACTTTTTGCAGCCTTAATAATATTCCAGCACTCGTCCGTCATATAAATCTGCTGCGAAAGATTATGATCAAATTCAGTTTCTATACTTTTTATCAATAGGTTTTCATAAGCCGCCTTATCATTGGAATTTGGTGCAACACGTACTACCAAACTTGGTATAGAAATACGTTCTAAGAATAAGGCCATACGCTCATATGCCTGTAACCTAACTGGTAAAGTATCCTTTTGGGAATCTTTATGTAAAAGATACCTTCTCCTACCTTCCTCATTATTGGTGTGCATTCTAAAGAAGTAAAAAGCAATTGCTCCTGTAACAATAGAAGGTAATAAATAAGCAAAAAGTTGAAAAATTTGGTCTGAGGTCATTCGTGATGATTTAACTTAGTTTGTGATGTTTTAATGACACTAAAACGACCAATTTTATCAATTAGTATACTATCTTATCGATGAACTACAACTTTTTTAATTTTTCATGTCATTCTTGGATTTTTCATAAAATCCTTCGTAGTTGGGGTGAATCCGTATTTGGAGTGATTCTTTAAGTCCACCATCCATTCCCTTGGCATTTATTCTTTCTCCATTTATTCCATAATCCTTAATCAATAGGGCGGCTACAGTTGCTGCTTGGTCTAAAGCTACATCTAACTCTCCTGTTATGCTCATCCCTGTTATGGTAATAATGGTCTTAGGATTGGCATTGGCAATTTTGGCAATATTTTCCAATAATGGTTTTGCAGATTCTAAAAGTTTGGTCCCTAATCCATCAGCAAAATAATAGTCCAGCTTTTCTGATATAATAACCGTACCATTACTAACTTGCACCTTGGCATTTTCTCCAAGGGTTTGTTTTGCATTGGTCAATACTACAAGTGCGGTTGAATCATTACCGGCAACTTCATTTACAATACCCTTTAGTTGCGCCTCTTTAATTTCTAAAGTGGCTAAGGTCTTATTAATATTTTCTGAGTTTTGACTCGATAACGCGGCAAAACTATTCAAGTTTTTAAGTAGGGTTGCATTGGCATCCTGAAGCTCTGAAACTTGACTTTGGATTTCCGATGCCTTTAATTCAGCTAATTTCTCCTTCTGTTTTGCATCAGAAATAATTCTTTTTATAGAATCTAATTGGAATTTAAGTTCTTGGTTTTGCTCTATTAATTCGCTCTTACGCTGTGCATTTATGTTGAAGCTACCAATCAAAAGAAGAAGTGTAATAGGTATAATTCTCATCATATCAATATGTAATAAAAGTCTTAGTCTAATTTTCCGCCAAGATACGAACAGTCTTTTAAATTTTGGACTCCAGTGAAATGTACTTTTGTTTTATGATACCCATAGGTAGATGCTAAACTTTTATTTAGTTCATTGCCATCAACGTTTACCTGAACGTCATCCATGGTAAATTGACATGGGTGTTCATAACCTGCAGCGTGCGTTATTTCTAGGAGTTCTTTTCGGAAAGTTTTAAAATACTGTGCCAAACGGTCTGATTTTAGTGGAACGTTAATTCCATTTTGCAACCACTTTTTCTGTGTTGCAATACCTGTAGGACATCTATTGGTGTGGCAAACTTGAGCTTGAATACAACCGATGCTCATCATTGCCTCACGCGCTACATTGATACAATCTACTCCCATGGCAAAGGCCATGGCAGCTTTTGCAGGGAAACCTAATTTGCCACTTCCTACAAATACAATTCGTTCTGTTAATTTTCGGTCTAAAAAAACCTTATACAAATTTGAAAATCCATATACCCATAAGAGAGATACGTGGTCTGCAAATGAAGGTGGTGCTGCACCTGTACCTCCTTCCCCGCCATCAACGGTAATAAAATCTGGTCCCTTTCCTGTTTTAAGCATGATATCCGCAAGTTCTTCCCACTGATCTAATTTTCCAATAGCTCCTTTAATACCAACGGGTAACCCGGTCTCATTAGCAATAGACTCTATAAGCGCCATTAGCTCGGGAACATTGGAAAAGGCTTTATGGGTAGCTGGGGACAATACATCCTTGCCAACCTCAACACCTCTAATCTCTGCTAACTCTGGAGTAATTTTGGCTCCTGGAAGTACACCTCCCTTACCAGGTTTAGCACCTTGGGAAAGCTTAATTTCAATGGCTTTGATACAAGGGTTGTCATGAACCAATTTTTTAAGCTTCTCCATAGAAAAATTGCCATCTTCTGTACGTACGCCAAAGTAACCCGTACCAAAATGGAAAATGACATCACCTCCTTGTTTATGATATGGTGAGAGACCACCTTCACCAGTATTGTGATAGGCACCAGCTTTTAAAACCCCTTTGTTTAAGGCTTGTACAGCTGCTGCAGATAAAGACCCAAAGCTCATCGCGGATACATTTATGATACTTGCCGGTCTAAATGGCTTTTTACGCATATTGTACGCACCCATTATTTTTGCACAGGGTACGAAGTTATTATCAATTACGTTTGGGTGGCCTTGAGGAACACTATAGGCCATCATTCTGTTTTTTATGAATACATGTTGGTGGGCAAGGAGATCACGGTCAGAGCCAAAGCCTTCATAATTATTTTCCCTTTTGGCAGAAGCATAAATCCAACCACGTTCAATACGGTTAAATGGAAGTTCCTCCCTATTGTTGGCTACAAAATATTGGCGCATTTCAGGACCGATACTTTCTAGCCAATAACGTAAATGGCCAACAATTGGATAGTTATGTTTTATAGTATGCTTTTTCTGAATAAAAATATCCCAGATGGCAACTAAAATTAAAAATAGAAGTACCCAACCCCACCATGGGAGATTTGAAAGAAAATTCACTGAAGTTGTTGGCATTATCAACCCTTTAACTTAGTTTCCAAACGCGGAGTTTTATCACTGTTTAAATAATCAAGACTCATTTCCGTTAAGGTTTTTACACCTAATAAGAGTCCACTATCATCAATTTTAAAATCAGGAGTGTGATGTGGGTAAGACTCTGCACTACCTAGTGCCATTCCTCCTAAAAAGAAGAAAAACCCTGGAACTTCCCTCTGAAAATAAGAAAAATCCTCCGCGCCGGTGATTGCTTTTTGGGTTTGAATGTTGGCATCACCTGCAATTCTCTTCATTGTAGGTAGCATTTGTTCTACTAACGCTGGATTATTATAAGTGATATCTGTTGCATCTTTTATAACACATGTTGCCTCGCCACCGTAGGCTCTTGCAATGGTGCTTACCATTTCAATCATGCGTTTGTTCAATTTATCCTTCATGTCATAGTCTAAAGTGCGGATGGTTCCAATCATTTCGGCACTTTCTGGGATGATATTAAAGCGAACACCACTTTTAATTTTACCAACGGTAATTACTGCCGCTTCATTTGTTAGTTCCGTTTCCCTACTAATTATTGTTTGAAGACCATCAATAATTTTTGCACTAATTAAGATAGGGTCTATAGCAGACCAAGGTTGGGAACCATGACTCTGTTTGCCTTTTACGTTTATAGTAAAACTTTGAGCGGCTGCCATTGTACCGCCAGATTTATATCGTATTACACCTACAGGTGTTCGGGAATTAATATGAAGACCAAAAATAGCATCTACTTTAGGGTTTTCTAAAACACCTTCTTTTACCATTAACAAAGCACCACCTTCCTCCCCAGGTGGTGGACCTTCTTCCGCTGGTTGAAAAATAAATTTAACGGTACCTCTAATTTTATCTTTATTGTTTGCCAATACTTCTGCAACACCCATTAGAATGGCGGTATGCGTGTCATGTCCACAAGCATGCATAACACCTACCTTTTCACCTAAAAATTCAGAGGTTACAGTAGATTTAAATGGGAGGTCGTTCCTTTCCATAACTGGCAAGGCATCTATATCGGCACGTAGGGCTACAACCTTACCTGGTTTATTGCCTTTAAGAATTCCAACAACCCCTGTATGCGCAACACCAGTCTGGACTTCTATTCCTAAACTTTTTAAATGGGCTGCTATCTTTTCGGCAGTTTTAAACTCTCTATTGGACAATTCTGGATTTTGATGAATATCCCTGCGCCACTCAATAACCTTATTTTCTATTGCCGTGTAATCTTTTTCTAGATTTTGTGCCTGTGCAAGGGATGCATATCCAAATAGCACTAAGCTAAATAGCGTAATTCTCTTCATAGTGTGTATTTAAAATTTGATAAGTCGATAATTTTCGTCTTGTAATTGTATTAATGCGGTCATCGCTGAAAGTGAAAGCTGAACGCCCTGTATTAAAACCTCTTTTGGAAAACCCCTTGATGCAGATGATTGTCCACAGAAGATAATTTCGGCACCATTGGCCATTAGTTCCTTCAATAATTTTTCGTTGGGATTATCAACCCCATATATTTTTTTATAGGTGGAGGAGTTTATTACATCCTTAGAGGCTTTGTTATGCACAACCAAAGCTACTTTTAATTGTTCTATGGGAATACCATTTTGCGCATGCATATTAAAAAACCGTGCAGCAGTCTCTAAGCTGGCATTTAGCTGAGAAGAATCTTCTGGGGAGTTCATGATGTCAAAAACTGCCTTATACGTTTTTGAGGTATCAACTTTAAAATCTGGATTTTTAACTCGCCAAACCTTTCCATAGGATTCTATAACAGGACCACTTTCCTTACTTTGTCCATGGACCGTATTCAAAAATGGAATATAGAATAGGATAAGTAAACAAACTTTCTTTGGGTCTATTCTCATGTAAATAAGCATTGAAGGTTAAAGATATTCAAATTGAACTGAAATTTGAGCCATTGTTTATAAATCTAAAAAACAAGACTTTCCCTATCCCTTAATTATAGCTAAATTCACGGTTTAAAATGTATAGCTATTGAGTTCTTTTATAGATGAATTAAACGAGGCCCAAAAAGCGCCGGTTTTACATAAGGATGGACCTCTTATGGTCATTGCTGGAGCGGGTTCCGGTAAAACACGTGTACTTACGTATAGGATAGCACATCTTATGGCGCAAGGGGTAGATTCGTTTAATATTTTAGCATTGACCTTTACCAACAAAGCGGCACGTGAAATGAAAAAGCGTATTTCCGATATTGTTGGTTCCTCTGAGGCAAAAAATCTTTGGATGGGAACATTTCATTCTGTTTTTGCCAAATTATTACGATACGATGGTAGTAATTTAGGATACCCTAGTAATTTTACAATTTATGATACACAAGATTCCCAGCGTTTAATTGCCTCTATAATTAAGGAGATGGGCCTGGACAAGGATATCTATAAATACAAGCAAGTTCAAAACCGTATATCATCCTTTAAGAATAGTTTAATAACCGTAAAGGCTTACTTCAACAACCCTGAGTTAATGGAGGCCGATGCCATGGCCAAACGTCCTAGAATTGGGGATATCTATCAAAACTATGTTGATCGTTGCTTTAAGGCGGGGGCAATGGATTTTGATGACCTTTTATTGCGCACCAATGAGTTGTTGACCCGTTTTCCAGATGTCTTGATGAAATATCAAGATCGTTTTAGGTACATATTGGTAGATGAGTACCAGGATACCAACCACTCCCAGTATTTAATTGTAAAAGCACTGGCAGACCGATTTCAAAATATTTGTGTAGTTGGGGATGATGCCCAGAGTATTTACTCCTTTAGAGGTGCCAATATTAGTAATATACTGAACTTTCAAAGGGATTACGATAACGTAGGTATGTATAGGTTAGAGCAGAATTATCGTTCTACCAAGAATATTGTTAATGCCGCCAATTCTATTATTGAGAAAAATAAGAATCAGTTAGAAAAGGTAGTTTGGACTTCTAATGATGAAGGAGGGCTCATAAAAATTCATAGAAGTATTACCGATGCTGAGGAAGGACGTTTTGTAGCAGGATCTATTTGGGACAATAAAATGCAAAACCAAATGGGTAATGGCGAGTTCGCCGTGCTTTACAGGACTAATTCACAGTCCAGGGCCATAGAAGATGCCTTAAGAAAGCGCGATATCCCATATCGTATTTATGGCGGACTTTCATTCTACCAACGTAAAGAGATTAAAGATGTTCTTTCATATTTGCGCCTGATCATAAATCCAAAGGATGAAGAGGCACTAAAACGAGTCATTAATTTTCCGGCTAGGGGCATTGGTCAGACCACGGTAGATAAATTGGTGGTGGCGGCAAACCATTACAACAGATCTATGTTTGAAGTAATGGAAAATATCTCTAAGATAGATTTAAAGATAAATACGGGTACTAAAAGAAAATTGGAAGATTTTGTAACGATGATCAAAAGCTTCCAAATAATGAATGAAGGTTCTGATGCCTTTACTTTATCAGAGCATGTAGCAAAGAAAACGGGAGTACTTTTAGAATTTAAGAAAGACGGTACGCCCGAGGGTATCGCCCGTATGGAAAATATTGAGGAATTGCTCAATGGTATCAAGGATTTTGTTGAAGGACAAAAGGAATTGGCAGAGGCGACAGGTGGTTTAAATGAATTTTTAGAAGATGTGGCGCTAGCTACTGACTTGGATAATGACACTGGCGATGATGATCGGGTTGCCCTTATGACCATACATTTGGCAAAAGGTTTGGAATTTCCATATGTATATATAGTTGGTATGGAAGAAGATTTGTTCCCATCTGGAATGAGTATGAACACTAGAAGTGAATTAGAGGAGGAACGAAGGTTGTTTTATGTGGCACTTACAAGAGCTGAAAAACAAGCATTTCTAACGTATACCCAAAACAGATATCGATGGGGTAAACTAATAGATGCAGAACCTAGCAGGTTTTTAGAGGAGATTGATGAGAAGTATGTAGAAAATTTAACACCGTTAGATGGTGGTTATAGATACAAGTCCTTAATTGATGCTGATATTTTTGGTGAAGTTGATAAAAGTAAATTAAGACAGTCCAAGCCTAAGGGTGGAACACCGCCTAGTATTGGCCAGCCTAATCTCAATCAGCTCAAAAAGCTACGAAAAATTAAACCAGAATTAGCTCAACCCGTGGGGAACACAAATACTATTGATCCTAATCTAGTCGAAGGTGTTCTAGTAAGCCATACGCGATTTGGTAGGGGTAAAGTAATTAGGATTGAAGGTGTGGGCAACGACCGAAAGGCAGAAATAAAGTTTGACCATGGTGATGTAAAAAAGTTATTGCTTCGTTTTGCTAAATTAGAAGTATTGGCATAAACGTATTTATTATTATCTGGTTTATAATCAGCAGCTTTTAACAATTGCTGTACTTTATTTCTTTTGTATATTTAACTTCATAAACACTTTAAAAGATGTCAACCAAAAACAATTATTTTACTTTGTTATTTTTATTTTTTATGATTTTGGGTTCTTGTCAAAAATCAAATGATAATATATCCGGTATGGAACAGGTTGATAAAGAAGAAGTAACAACACCGTTAGAAGATGTTTTTGCTACTAATTATTGGGATGATGTAGAGTTGGTGTGGAGTGATGAATTTGATGGGTCAGAACTTTCTGGAGACAATTGGTCTTTTGAAACTGGTAATCATGGTTGGGGAAATAATGAGTTACAAAATTATGTTGCTGATACTAATGTGGAAGTTAGTAATGGCACTTTAAAGATCACTGCCAAAAGAGAAGATATTGGCGGTAGTAGATATTCATCAGCTAGACTTAATAGTAAGGAGCAATTCAGGTATGGTAAAATTGAAATAAGGGCTAAAATCCCTGAACACAAGGGAAATGGAATATGGCCTGCATTATGGATGTTGGGAAATGATATTGATGCAGTAGGATGGCCAGCTTGTGGCGAAATTGACATTATGGAATATGTAAGTTATAGCCCTAATGAAACACACTTTACAATTCATAGCACTGCAAATAACCACGTAAACGGGACACAGGTTACATCGGGTCCCATCACATTGGAAACCATTGAAGAAGAATTTCATGTTTATGGGTTTTTATGGACCGATCAATATTTGAAATTCTATATTGATGATGTAGAAAATATTAAGCTCAATTTTATGAGACCAACAATTTCAAATGTTGAAAATTGGCCATTTTCTAAACACTACTATTTTTTAATGAATATAGCAGTAGGCGGAAATTGGGGTGGTTTAGAAGGCGTAGATGATTCTATTTTCCCCGCCACGATGGAGGTTGATTATGTGAGGGTATATCAAAAATAAGTAGGAGTAATTGGCAGAGTTTATAAAAATATATGAAGAAAATCCTAACCCTAAAGAAATAAATAGGGTAGTGCAGGTTCTAAGAAAAGGAGGCTTGGTTATCTATCCTACGGATACTGTATACGGTTTAGGCTGTGATATTACCAATACTAAGGCTTTAGAGAAAATTGCGCGAATAAAAGGCATTAAATTGGCAAAGGCAAACTGGTCATTTATCTGTGCTGATTTAAGTAATCTTTCTGATTATGTGCGTCAAATAGATTCCGCTACCTTTAAATTATTAAAACGGGCATTACCTGGTCCTTATACCTTTATTTTACCTGGGAATACTAATTTGCCTAAGGAATTTAAAAAGAAAAAAACGGTAGGTATTCGTGTGCCAGATAACAACATCGCAAGGGCCTTGGTTAAGGAACTGGGCAACCCAATTGTATCTACATCTATTAGGGATGATGATGATATTTTAGAATATACAACAGACCCAGAATTAATACATGAAAAATGGGATAATCTGGTAGATGTTGTTATAGATGGAGGTTATGGTGGTAACGTGGCCTCTACAATAATAGATGTTTCTTCAGGTGAACCTGAATTGGTCAGGGAGGGCAAAGGAAGTATAGAAATCCTTTAAAATTTATAACTAGCAGATAAAAAAAGCGGCCTTTTAGGGCCGCTTTTAATTTAGTATTCTTTTTGAGAATTACTTTCCACCAATAGCTGGATCTTTCATTCCTTCTTCAATCATGCTATAGAACTGATCAATTTTAGGAAGAACAACAATACGGGTTCTTCTATTTTTTGATTTTTCAGTTTGTGATACAGGTACATATTCTGATCTACCCGCAGCTGTCATACGTTTAGGATCAACTTTGAAATCATTTTGTAAAATTCTTACAACCGCTGTTGCACGTTTCACACTCAAATCCCAGTTGTCTAAAATAGCGCCATTGCTTCTGTAGGGTACATCATCCGTATGGCCTTCTACCATAAATTCAAAATCAGGTTTGTTGTTAACCACTTTGGCAACTTTACCTAATACTTCTTTAGCTCTACTAGTTACATTGTAGCTTCCGCTGCTAAACAATAATTTGTCAGAGATAGAAACAAATACAACACCTTTTTCTACACTGATTTCAATATCTTCATCATCCAAGTTGCCTAACACCCCTTTTAAGCTTTGTACTAGTGAAAGGTTAACAGAATCCCTTCTTGTAATGGCATCGTTTAACTTACGAATTGTTAAATCTTTCTCTTGTAGACTCTCTAGGGATTTCTCTAAATTCTCAGCGCCTTTTGTGGTAAGAGTCGTTAAATTACCCATGTTGTTGATCAATTCTTGATTATTGGCCTTTAAGAAAGCATTTTGATCTTCCAATGTTTGTAATCTAGAAGTTGCCGTAGCCTTATCTTCTAAACAATCGTTTAATTTAACTGTTGCAGAATTTAATAAATCTTGTGTTTCTTTTTGTTTAGCTTCAAGATCTGCATATTTCTTTTGTGAAACACAAGATGATAATAAAAGGGTTACTCCAAGACATCCTAAAATGATTTTTTTCATAATTGATAACTATATTAATGTTTGTTATTTACTTGTTTTTCGCTGTTAGCGCGGTCTAAATTATATATTTTGCAATTCGCTAATCACGATACTTAGTTAATCTTTTACTAAAATGTTAAAATTTCTTACTTGATTTACGAAATAAGACCATACTATGGACTTCGTAACATAGTACTTTAATATAAATTTAGTCTTTTCCCGCTTTTTGTACATTTTATTAAATTGACTATAAAAGCTAAGATGGGCATGTAAAATCGCCCAGCAATGCTTAAATCTTAACTGGAAAACAAAACGCAGTGCAGCAATACCATCTAGAAGCAACCTAACAAATATAATTATAAAAGCTTTGTGTCTGGGTAAATTCTTGGTGATGGAGAATAGCGAGTTCCTGAAATTTAAAAAGGTTTTCTTTGGATTCATATTGCTTAAGGTAGAGCCTCCTAAATGATATACCTCAGATGCCCCTACATAATAAACCTTATATCCATGGTTCTTGGCACGCCAACAAAAATCTACTTCTTCTTGATGTGCAAAATAATCTGCATCAAACCCTTTTAATTCATAAAAAACTTCCCTTTTAACAAACATGCAAGCACCAGTAGCCCAAAATATCTCTTTTATGTCGTTATACTGACCTTTATCTTTTTCAAGACTTTGAAAAATTCTACCCCTACAAAATGGATAGCCCAATTGATCAATAAATCCACCTGCAGCTCCGGCATATTCAAAATGGTCTTTTTTTAATAAGTCCAAAATTTTTGGTTGTATGATAGCGGCCTCTGGGAGCTCTTTAAAGGCTTCTTCTATAGGTTTTAACCAGTTTTGTGTAACTTCCACATCGGAGTTCAACAAGCAAAACACATCTGCATCAACTTGGGATAAGGCATCATTATAGCCTTTAGCAAAACCTCCGTTATTCTTATTTTGAATAATGCCAATTTCAGGATAGTGTTCCTTAACAAAAGATACAGAACCATCTGTAGATGCATTATCGGCAACAAAGATATCCGCACTCTTTGAATATTTTGTAACGGACGGAAGAAAGCGCTCCAATAGCACTTCTCCGTTCCAGTTTAATATGACAATTGCAATTTTCAAAACAGTGGCAAATTAACGGCTAAATTCAGGAATCTCACGCAAAAACAAATATTTTTCCTCTTCCATCAACATTTGACAGTAGAAATGTGACATACCATTGGTTACCATTAAATAGGTTGCGTTCAGGTTAAAATTGTATCTGGCAATTTGGTCAAAGGTATCCTGTTTTATCTTTATTTCCGGGGCTTTGCATTCCACTAGAATATGAATGGTTCCATCTGGATTATAAACTATGATATCATATCTTTTTAACAGTTTATTAATTGTAATCTGTTTTTCAACGTTGATTAAGGATTTTGGGAATTTTTTATCCAATATTAAAAATTGTAAAACATGTTGGCGTACCCACTCTTCGGGAGTCAATACCACAAATTTTTTCCTGATTACGTCAAATATCAGGTCTTTATTTTGACTATTTTTGACTCTGAAGGTGTAACTGGGAAAATTAAGCGGTTGCATGCTACAAATTTGATGATTTTTTCTGAATGGACGAAGCAGTACAGATTGTAAATGATATTAGAAAGGGGACTATAAAACCTATTTATTTTCTTTTTGGGGAGGAAGGGTATTTTATTGATAAAATCTCTGATTTTATTGGGGATAAAGTGCTTACCGAAGAGGAAAAGGGTTTCAATCAAATGGTTTTGTATGGTAAGGATGTCACCATCGATGATATTGTTGGTAATGCCAAGCGATATCCCATGATGGCAGAAAAACAGGTAGTCATCGTAAAAGAGGCACAGCACTTATCAAGAAACATAGAAAAATTAGCCAATTATGCTAATAATCCACAAATGACCACTGTTTTGGTTATGTGTTATAAATATAAAAAGCTTGACAAAAGGAAAGGTCTCTATAAGATTATTAAGAAAACAGGTGTTGTTTTTGAAAGTAAAAAACTATATGAAAATCAAGTTTCTGATTGGTTACGAAAGAACTTGGTATCTAGTGGTTATTCTATTTCCCATAAAGCAGCCATTTTATTAGTGGAATATTTAGGAACTGACCTTAGTAGAATCAACAATGAAATGGAAAAATTAAAACTTGCCTTACCTACAAATTCTGAGATTACCCCTAAAGATATTGAGGAACATATTGGTATAAGTAAGGATTATAATAATTTTGAATTGAAAAAAGCAATTGGGGAACGTAATGTAGTAAAGGCTACAAAAATTGTAACTTATTTTGCCCAAAACCCTAAAGACAATCCTTTTGTTCTTACGGTAACGTTATTACATTCTTTTTTCACACAGCTGTTACAATATCACGGTCTTAAAGACCATTCTCCCAAAAATGTGGCTAGTGCCCTAAGAATAAACCCTTATTTTGTTGGAGAATTTCAAACAGCTGCCAAAAATTATCCTATGAAAAAGGTAAGCGCCATTATCTCTGATTTACGGGAAATGGATTTAAAGGGTAAAGGTGTTGGCGCCACAAATATGCTGCCATCAGACTTACTAAAAGAATTATTGGTTAAGATTATTTAAGCTTACTTTTTATCGATACTAAATTTTCCTGGCCCTACTAAAGCAATTGTAATAAAAGTTACCAAATACATTAGCGCCATTTCTTTCTTGCCAAAAGGGTCTGCCCCGTGTGCTATAAAAGCAGCAACTGCCATAGTTATTGCTGTGGGAATAGCGGCCCAACGTGTTTTAAAGCCAATGATTATTAATATAGGGCAAACAAATTCGCCTATAACGGCCAAAAAAAGTGAAGGTGCCTCACCAATCCCAATAGGATTTCCAAACTTAATATCACCACTAATTAAATTTTGAAATTTGCCAAAACCATGTGTGATCATCATTCCTGACATACAGATTCTGAAAAAAGCTAAACCAATATTACTTAAGAGGGAATTTTTCATTTTAATTATAATTAGACTCTTTAAAAGTATCAATTATTAATCTTTTATTAAAATTAATTTTGATGCCAGAAAAATAATCTTAAAATAAATGAGGAAAATCCTGCGGGTTTACCTCATATAGTATGGCATAGACTTTCTCAAAAATATCCTCAACATTTGGTTTGGAGAAATAATCACCGTCACTACCATATGCTGGCCTATGGGCTTTAGCACTTAAGGTTTGTGGTGCACTATCTAAATATTGATATGCGCCTTGTTTTTCTAAAATTTCATTTAACAAGTATGCAGAACAACCTCCTGGCACATCTTCATCAATTACTAATAGCCTATTCGTTTTCTGAACACTCTTAACTACATCATGTCCAATATCGAATGGTAACAAAGTTTGGGCATCTATTATTTCTGCATCTATACCTACTTCCAACAAGTCTTTTGCGGCTTGTTCTACCAATCTTAGGGTTGAACCATAAGAAACTAAAGTAATATCAGAACCTTCTTTTACGGTTTCCACTTTACCAATTGGTGTACAAAATTCACCAAGGTTGGTTGGCTTATTTTCTTTTAAGCGATATCCATTCAGGCTTTCTATGATTAAGGCAGGTTCATCGCTTTTCATTAAAGTATTATAAAAACCTGCTGCTTGAGTCATATTTCTAGGAGCTAAAATATACATCCCCCTTAATAGGTGAATTAGTCCGCCCATTTCTGATCCAGAGTGCCAAATGCCTTCTAATCGATGACCTCTGGTTCTTACTATTAAAGGAGCCTTTTGCTTTCCAAAAGTTCGATATAATAGACTTGCCAAGTCATCGGTCAAGGTTGCCATTGCGTAAAATATATAATCTAAATATTGTATCTCTGCAATAGGTCTTAAACCTCTAAGTGCCATTCCTATACCTTGACCAATAATGGTAGTTTCCCTTATTCCGGTATCTGCAATTCTTAAGCTACCATATTTTGCCTGTAAGCCTTCCAAACCTTGATTTACATCTCCGATTGCTCCTGTATCTTCACCAAAAATGAGTGCATTAGGATATTTTTTAAAGAGTTTATCAAAATTATCCCTTAGAATTATACGACCGTCTACCTTCTCCCCATTTTCTTCATATGTTGGACTGATGGCCTTTATTTTTGATGCTTTATTCTCCTGTTCACTGTAAAGGTGAGAACTGAATTTTGGTTGTGTCTCTTTAAGGAATTTGGTAATCCAGTTGATGAGATCAGTTCTTTCATTGGAAGATTCACCCAACAAATATCTCAAAGACTTTCTTGCTGCAATGGCCATATCCTTTTTTACGGGTTCCTCAATAGCAATAAGGTCATTCTTAATTTTGGTTAAAAAGTTTTTGTTTGGACTTTTCTTGGAAGCAGCATCAATTAATTGTACCAATTCTTTTTTAGGTCCTTGGTGTTGTGCTAAAAATTCTGACCAAGCCTCTTTCTTTGCTTCCCTAACGGTTCTTTTTATTTGTTTTTCAATTTCATTTAATTCTTCGTCCGTCGCAATCCCAGATTCCAGTATCCAATCTTTGAACTTTTTATTACAGTCATTATCACGTTCCCATTCTAAACGTTTGTCATTTTTATAGCGTTCGTGTGAACCAGATGTAGAATGTCCTTGTGGTTGGGTCAGTTCTACCACATGAATAATCACAGGTACATGTTCTTGCCTGGCAATATCCGATGCATTTTCATAAGCATGCATCAATGCCGTGTAGTCCCAACCTTTAACCTTTAAAATTTCAAAGCCATTATTTTCCTTGTCTCTTTGAAAACCAGACAATACCTTTGAAATATCTTCTTTGGTTGTATGGTGTTTTGCGGGTACAGAAATGCCATACTCGTCATCCCAAATACTTATTACCATAGGCACTTGAAGTACTCCTGCGGCATTTATTGTTTCCAAAAACATACCTTCGCTAGTACTGGCGTTGCCTATTGTTCCCCAAGCCACTTCATTTCCGTTCACAGAAAATTTTGAGCTATCGATGCCGTCTAGGTGCCTGTACATTTTGGAGGCTTGCGCAAGGCCCAGTAATCTAGGCATTTGTCCTGCGGTACATGAAATATCGGAACTACTGTTTTTTTGTTTCGTAAGATCTTTCCAGCTGCCATCCTCATTTAGGCTATAGGTAACAAAATGCCCTCCCATTTGCCTTCCAGCGCTCATGGGTTCTTTTTCAATATCGGTAGTAGCATACAACCCATGAAAAAAGTCTTTTGGTTTTAAGAGGCCTAAAGCCATCATAAACGTTTGATCACGATAATAGCCACTTCTAAAATCACCATCCCTGAAAGATTTGGCCATGGCTAATTGTGGTAATTCCTTTCCATCACCAAAAATTCCAAATTTGGCTTTACCGGTAAGTACTTCTTTTCTTCCTAAAAGGCTACAGGTTCTACTTAAAAAAGCAACCTCATAATCGCTAATTATCTGTGCTTTAAAATCTTCGAAAGAAATATCATTACTGGTCTTGGAAGAAACGTCCATGGGTTATCTACTGTTTGCACAAAAATACCGAATAGAAATGGTTTTAGCAACGCCCATTTTTTATAATAAATTATGATATTAGGAGTAAACGGCAGCAATCGTTGATATATGTTTAATAAACAAGAGGATGGCTAAGACCAAGCTGAGAATATCTAAATTAGAACCATTTTCTGGTAAAAAGCCCAGTTAAAGTCTTCGGACTTACCGTTATAATAAAACGTATTTTCTCACCATAATTTGGCTGTGATACTTCCCAGCCATTATTTGAATAGAGCGGAAAATATAGTTCAAAATAGTCAGTTACCAAGTTTAGCCTAACACCGGAATCATAAACAAACTTTTCCTTAAAACCATTATTTTTAACCAATCCTGCATCGCCATATAATTCTATCCATCGCCATAAGTTAAAACTTGTATTCACAGTGGCCAACCAATTATCTGAAAACCTATAACGCTCATCCAAAAACGATTTAAAACCACCCTCTGCAATAATAATTTGCTGACTATAGATACCAGAATCTTCTGATCTACCCAAATAACCATAATCAAAAAGATAATCTGTTGGACGGTCTAAAGCAAAGCTAAAAAAGTCGGAATTTGTTTTATTACTTAAGAATTTACCAGCGAAGAAACGTAAGTTGAACTGCCTGTTATTTTGAAATAATTTTCGGTACTCGTATTCAAATGAAAGTTTACTAAAATTACCCGCCAGTTGAAAATCTAAAAACCATGAATTGTAATCCAATATACCATTGTCACGATTTATATATCGAGCATTAAAAATACTATAATCTGGATTTTCCGAATCATTGGCCGTGTCCTGAAGGCTTTCATCAAAATTTCTAAAGATGTTCACATACCTAAAAGAAAGAAATTCTCTTTTATTGGATATTAAATCATCTGGTCTCCAACCAAAACTTAACGATGGTGTTACAGAAGAATATCTTGAATTAACATTGAAGTGGGATGTAGAGCCATTTAATGCATAATTGGCTACATAGAGTCCACTTTTACTTAAATATTTACGATAACTAACTTTACCGTAGCCAACAAAAGCTTTTTCCCTAAAAGAGTAGGAGGGAGCAAAGTCGTAAACAAATGGTCGCTCTAATAAGGTTTTATTATATAACCGCATTCCTGGTGCCCAACCATCATAAATATTAAAATTGAGTACGGGCACATAAAAAACCTGATTATAATAAGGGTTTTCTGAATCTTTGAAAAAAGTAAAGTGCAATTTTTTGTTACTTGATAAAAATCCTTTCAAAGATTTCCAATTATCACGCTGGTTAAATTCAGGAATTTTTTGATCGTAATTAAGCACCAATTTATCCTCTTCATGATTTGGAATGGTAAATGTTTCCAATGTTTTAATATCCTTAAACCAATATTTAGAAATGACAGAATCTTTCTTTAAACCAAACATTGAAATAGGAACATTGGTACCTTCCTTATTTTTTATGGTAACACGTAAAGAGTCTTCAGATTTATTTACTTTTTTTATTTTAAAATCTATTTTTCTATCGGTAGATACATAATCCCTGAAAAACCAGTTGATATCCTTATCGGTGGATCTTTTTAAAATAGATTCAAAATCTAATATTTTTACCTGGTTTAGCTTGTAATACTTAAAAAACGTCTTAATACTTTCATCTACCTTGTCTTTGCCAATATAATCCGCTAAGTATGCCAAGCCTAGTCCTGCCTTATACTTATTCGCAATTTTTTGGTTGAATTTGATCAATGAATCGTTTGGAGTACTTAAGGCCTGATCTAAATTTTTTCTGGCGGTTAGGTTGTATAAAAAGGGATACTGCTCATTAAATCCCATTTTTGCCAAATTAAAACTTCTTATACCCCATATTTTGGATAGATTTCCTAAAAGTTTTTGATCAGGATAATTTTCCTCAACAAATTCAATCATTAAATAGTTCGCAATAGCGCTATTTAGCCATTGTTCCTTTCTTGGGTCTAAATACATGGTCTCCCTTAAGATACTACTAAGTGCAGTCTTTAGAAATTTCATCTCAAATTGAAATTGCTGGTCGTACGGACGAATAAAGGATGGTAATTGGTTTAGCCCGTAAAGCGGGTCCTTGTTATAATCCATTTGACTTACCAAAAGTTTGTCATGCGGATATTCACCAAGATTACGATAAATAAAATCTGTGATCTTACTTATTGAAATACCTTGTTGTATGGGATCATATCTAGGGGCAGAAATATCTGTAACCACTTTCATATTAGGTGTAATATGTGTTGTGAAGGTGCTGTATGACTGTAGAATTATCTCCGCACTTTTTTGATTTTCACCAATAAGTCGAACACTTTGCCCAATAGCGTATTTTTTTAATATTTCTTTTTTAAGGTTCGATTCTATAAACAGGCTATCTGAGTAGTTGAACTCAATTACCGTTTTAGTACTATTGGTATAGAGGTCTTCAAGGTTTTTATTGGAATATAAGTGCCATTTGCCGTCATATACCGCTGGGGTTAGATACCAATCCTTTAAATAATAATTACCCCGGTTGTCATAGCCATATGACGTAAACTTATTTGGGGGTAATTTTACAGTGTACGTTATAAAAAGTTTGGTTGATGCCTTGGGCGCTAGTGGCTTATTTAACCGAACCCTAATAAGATCATCACTACTAGTCCGTTCCCATTGTAAGCCTTGGTAATCACTATCAACAGCACTAATTATAGTAGTTGTACCCCTTTCACTTTCTTTTGCCAAATGAAGACTTTTTCTAAATTCTTGTGCAAAACGTTTCGCCAAGCCTGTATTTTTGTTGGAATAGGCATGGGCCCAATCATTAAAGTATAGCTGTCCCAGTGAATAGTTGGAGTTGTTGTAATAAACAAATTCTTGCTTAATATCCAATTCCTTTTTTACATGGTTTAAATTAACGGTTAGCTTTGTTTCATATTGGGCATACGTTAATAAGACCCCGCTGATAAATAGGAGGATGCTTAAAGTAAAATTATTTGTTTTAAGGAAGTTCAAATTGGAATTTAAAAATTAGGACTAAGTGTGTGGCCTTTGTAAAAAGCATCTATCACCTCTACCACTTCATCTTCGGTGTCAACAATTTTTATAAGGTTTAAATCTTCTGGACTAATATTTCCTTGTGATAACATGGTGCCTTTTATCCACTCAAACAAGCCTGTCCAAAAATCACTACCTACAAGGATTATTGGAAACTTGCCTATTTTATGTGTTTGTATGAGCGTAATTGCCTCAAATAACTCATCTAAGGTGCCAAAGCCACCAGGCATTACCACAAATCCTTGGGAGTATTTTACGAACATCACCTTTCTCACAAAGAAGTAATCAAAATCCAAACTTTTATCAGGATCGATATAAGGATTGTCATGTTGTTCAAAAGGCAAATCAATATTTAATCCTACTGATGTGCCACCTGCCATATTCGCGCCTTTATTGCCAGCTTCCATAATACCTGGTCCACCCCCAGTGATAACCCCGTATCCTGCTTCGGCAATCTTTTTTGAGATGCTGACCGCTAGTTGATAGTACTTCCCATCCTCTTTGGTTCTTGCAGAACCAAAAACGGAAACACAGGGTCCAATTTTGCTCATTTTTTCAAAACCGTTCACAAATTCACCCATAATTTTAAATATGGCCCATGAATCATTGGTCTTTATCTCATTCCATCCTTTATGATGTTTTTCTCTTCTCATATATTTTTGAGCTGTATTTTAATTTTATAATTTTAATTCTTTCCTCAAAAACTCTGCCGTATAGCTTTTTTTGTCTTTGCTTACTTCTTCAGGAGTGCCGCTGGCAACTAATTGTCCGCCAGAACGCCCTCCCTCATAACCGATATCAATTACATGGTCTACCATTTTAATTACATCTAAGTTATGCTCTATTACCAAAACGGTGTTTCCTTTATTGGCCAATTTATTCAAAACTTCCATTAACACTCGTATATCCTCAAAATGAAGTCCAGTTGTAGGTTCGTCTAAGATATAAAATGTATTACCGGTATCCCTTTTTGATAGTTCGGTAGCTAATTTAATTCGTTGGGCTTCCCCTCCAGATAAGGTTGTGGATTGTTGCCCAAGTGAAATATAACCCAAACCAACATCTTGAATGGTCTTTAACTTACGATGAATTTTAGGAATAAGTTCAAAAAACGCTACTGCGTCATTAATGGTCATTTCCAAAACATCGGAAATAGATTTTCCTTTATATCTTATTTCAAGGGTTTCCCTATTAAATCTTTTTCCATTACACGTTTCACATTCTACATAAACATCTGGGAGAAAATTCATTTCAATCACCCTAAGTCCGCCACCTTGGCACGTTTCACAACGTCCACCCTTTACATTAAAACTAAATCTACCAGGCTTATAGCCACGAATGGCCGCTTCTGGTGTTTTGGTAAAAAGGGAACGGATCTCACTAAAAACACCTGTATAAGTAGCTGGATTGCTTCGAGGTGTTCGGCCAATAGGTGATTGGTTTATATCTATAACCTTATCTATGTGCTCCAAGCCGGTAATCTTTTTATATGGCATTGGTTTTTTGACACCATTGAAATAATGTGCGTTCATTATTGGGTAAAGGGTCTCATTGATCAGGGTTGATTTTCCACTGCCAGAAACACCCGTAACCCCAATCATTTTACCCAATGGGAATTCAACTGTTAAGTTCTTTAAATTGTTACCGGTACAACCTGATAATACAATTTTTTTGCCGTTACCTTCCCTTCTTGTTTTTGGAACTTCAATATTTTTAACTCCTGTAATATAATCCGCTGTTAGGGTGTGATGGTTTTTAAGCTCATCTGGTGTGCCCTGTGAAATAATTTCACCACCATGTTTACCGGCTTTGGGTCCAATATCTATCACATGGTCTGCGCGCTCTATCATATCACGGTCATGCTCCACTACAATAACAGAATTACCTATATCCCTTAAGGCTTCCAAGGATTTTATAAGCCTAGAGTTATCACGTTGGTGCAAACCAATGCTTGGCTCATCTAGAATATAAAGTACGCCAACAAGTTGTGAGCCGATCTGGGTGGCCAGCCTAATTCTTTGTGCCTCTCCTCCAGAAAGTGTTTTAGAGCTTCTGTTAAGTGAGAGATAATCTAGCCCTACATCTAACAGGAAACGTACCCTTGTCCTAATCTCTTTAATGATCTCTTCGGCAATTTTTAATTGATTTCCAGATAATCTTTTTTCGAGATCGGCAAAGAAATGTGCGAGTTCCGCAATATCTAGATTTGCCAGTTCTGCAATGTTCTTGTCTTCTATTTTAAAGTAGAGAGATTCTTTTCTTAAACGGCTGCCTGCACAGGAAGGACAACTCACTTTGTCCATATATTCCTTGGCCCATCGTTTAATAGAAGTGGACTCTGCTTGCTCAAATTGGTTTTTTATGAAGTTGGAAATTCCTTCATAGTCTATTTTATAGTTACGTTTTACGCCAAGTGATTTAGAATCTACCTCAAAACTTTCGTTCCCACCATGTAATAAAATATCCATTGCATCTGATGGAATTTTATTTATTGGGTCCGTAAGTTCAAACTCAAAACGTTGTGCAATGGTTTCAATCTGTTTAAAAGCCCAAGATTTCTTGTATTCCCCTAAGGGAGCTATGCCACCGCTTTTAATGGATAGCTTTTTATTTGGGAATATTTTAGTTTCGTTTACTTCATATACATGACCCAGACCACTGCAATTGGGACACATGCCTTTTGGTGAGTTAAACGAAAAGGTATTAGGTTCTGGAGTAGGATAAGAAATACCTGTGGTTGGGCACATTAAATCCCTACTAAAATATCTAGGAACTGAGGTGCCTTCTTCTAAGACCATTAGTACATTGTTGCCACTGTACATTGCCGTATTTATGGTTTCTGATAAACGTTTATGAAAATCCTCGCTTTCTATAACTTTTAAACGGTCTATAACTATTTCAATGTCATGGGTTTTGTAGCGATCTACTTTCATCCCTTTGACAATATCCTTTATTTCACCATCTACCCTTACTTTAACAAAACCTTGCTTGCCAATTTGCTCAAATAATTCTCTATAATGCCCCTTTCTACTCTTTATTATAGGGGCAAGTACATTAATTTTTTTATCTCGGTAGGTATCTATGATGAGCATTTTTATTTGTTCATCACTATAGCTTACCATTTTTTCTCCTGTAGTATAACTATGTGCATCTCCCGCACGGGCAAAAAGCAATCTTAAAAAGTCATAAACCTCTGTTATAGTACCTACGGTAGATCTTGGTGATTTAGAAGTGGTTTTTTGTTCTATGGCAATTACAGGGGAAAGTCCATCAATCTTATCAACATCCGGACGTTCCAAACCACCTAAAAATTGTCTGGCATAGGCAGAAAAAGTTTCAATATACCTACGTTGGCCTTCAGCATAAATAGTATCAAAGGCCAAAGAAGATTTACCACTACCAGAAAGTCCAGTAATAACTACAAGTTTCTCCCTTGGTATGGTAACATCTATATTTTTAAGGTTATGGACACGAGCGCCTTTAACCTCAATATTCTCTTCGTAATTAATCATGAATTCATAGCAAAGTTGCAAAAGTACAACATTGACTATAATTATAGCCGCAACACTATGAAATAGAACTTGGTATACGTTACTTAAAGTTATCCTGTTAAGTGCTATGCATACGTTAGAAAAAGAGCTGTGAAACTGACTAATGTCATATTAAATCAACCAAAGTTGAAGTAACTTGATTACTATAATATTTTGATTATGGAACTAAAAAAGAATCCAAAAGCAGATTTGAACAAAGACAGGGGACTATACTTTGTCATTGGTCTCTTTGTTGTGCTTTTTTTGGTTTGGAGAGCGTTTGAATATAAGCGTTATGATCCCATACGGGAAGTGGTAATTTCTTATTCTATAGAACCAGAACTTAAGGAAGAGGTACCAGTTACTGAAATTTTAAATTTGCCACCACCTCCGGCACCACCAGCAGCACCAGTTGTTATAGAAGTAATAGAAGATACAGAGGAAATTGAAGAGACCATAATCCAGAGTACGGAAATTAGTCAAGAAACAGAGGTTGCAGAGCGAATCATATCAGTTGATGAGATTGTGGTTGAAGAAATAGAGGAAGAAGTCACTATTCCGTTTGCAGTGATTGAAGATATACCTGTATTTCCAGGGTGTGAAGAAGGTTCTAAGGAAGAAAAAAGAATGTGTTTTCAAAAGAAGGTTCAGGAGCATGTACAAAAGAATTTTAAATACCCACCAATAGCTGTTGAAATGGGTATTCAAGGCAAGGTTTATGTACAGTTTATAATAGATCAAAACGGATATATTACTAGTATACAAACTAGGGGACCAGATGAATTGTTAGAAAAAGAGGCAGAACGTATTATAGCCTCCTTGCCAAGAATGACCCCTGGTATGCAGCGAGGAAGGGCAGTTAGGGTTCCGTATAGTATTCCTGTTAATTTTAAATTGATGTAATTATATAATTCCATATACCTAAATTGAACTTGTATTTATAAAATAAAGTATGTGGACAATCCTTATTCTTGTTCTTTACATTGTTATTGCCATATCCATTGTAATTAGCATATTGCTTCATGGCGCCAAACCTTCTAAAAGCCTTAGTTGGCTTTTGGCGATATTTACAATTCCCGTGGGTGGTATTATCCTATACCTTTTGCTGGGAAGAAATAGACGTAAGAACAAACTACTGAAATTAAAGAGAAAAGCCTTCTTAGATCTGCCAGCACCAACTACGGAACATACAGCCGCTATGAGTGGTAAATATAAAAAACTCATGAAGCTTGTGTACAGTAATTCTCACTTCTCCCCAACTAATGATAATCAAATTAAACTTTTAAAAGATGGCAAAACCACTTTTGAATCTATTTTTGAAGCGCTCGAAAATGCCAACATCAGAATACATCTACAATATTACATTTTTGAAGAAGGGGAATTGGCCAACAAACTTATAGAACTTTTTGAAAGGAAAATAGCGGAAGGCGTCCAAATAAGGATGATTTATGATGTTATAGGAAGTCTGTCCCTAAGTAAAAAATATTTAAAAAAACTAACATCGATGGGGGTAGAGGTATATCCTTTTCTCCCATTTAAATTTGGAAGATTTCTTTCTTCTCTTAATTATAGAAACCATAGAAAAATTATTGCTGTAGATGGTAAAGTTGCGTTTACAGGGGGCATCAATATTTCTGATAAATATTTAAAAGGAGACCCTGCTCTCGGCAATTGGCATGATATGCATATGCGAATAGAAGGTAGTGCTGCAATGCATCTAGATTATATTTTTGCCATGGATTGGTATTTGGTAAGTCAGAAATACATCAATTCTATAACTGTAATGACTGATGGTGATTCCAATGCAGGTAAGTTGGTGCAGATTGTGTCCGGTGGGCCAGATGATGATTTTCCTTCATTAGAACAGGCCTATTTAAATATGATGTATAGTGCTAAACATTACCTATACATTACCAATCCCTATGTTATTCCTGGGCAGGCAATTATACAGGCGTTACAATCAGCTTCACTAAGTGGTGTCGATGTTCGGTTGTTGATATCGGCAAATGCGGATAATAAAATTGTCAACTGGAGCGTAAGGTCTTATTTTGAAACGCTACTAAAGGCAGGCGTTAAAATTTATCTTTTCCCTGATGGATTTTTACATAGTAAGATAATTGTTTGCGATGATGCTGTTTCTAGCATAGGCACCGCAAATCTTGATGATCGCAGTTTTGAACAGAATTATGAGGTAAATGCTATAGTTTATGATGAGGAATTCGCAAACCTTTTGAAAGCGGATTTTTTAGCCGATGCCAATGTAAGCAGTATTCTTTCTTACCACGAATATATTAAACGGCCTTGGACGGATAAATTAAAAGAAGGTTTTGGAAAAGTCTTTAGTCCATTATTATGAACTAATCAAATCAAGCCCCAATTCATTTTTAGCTGTTTTACCTTCTTCCCAACTGTTAATGTTGTCAAAGGTGATTTGGGCAATATTGGACAATGCTTCTTTGGTGACAAAGGCTTGGTGCGGTGTAAGCAGTACATTTGGGAAGGACAATAGTTTTTTTAATTGTTCGTCCTTTATTCCTTCCTTAGAATGATCCATAAAAAATAAGCCTTTTTCTTTTTCATAGACATCGGTGCAATAACCACCTATTTTTTTGTTTTCCAACGCATTGATCAATGATTTGGTTTCCACAATGCTTCCTCTTGCAGTATTAATTAGGATAACATCATTTTTCATCAAATCCAAATTTTTGCTATTGATAAGGTCATAATTATCATAGGTCAATGGAACATGGATGCTGATGATATCTGAATGAATACAAATCTCCTCCAAGGTAGTATAGTTTACATCACATAATTCTATTAAATCACTGTCTGGCATAAGATCAGTAGCAAGAATTTTACAGCCAAATCCATGCATGATCTTTACCATTATACTGCCAATTTTTCCTGTACCTAAAATACCTACCGTTTTGCCGTGAAGATTAAACCCAATTAGGTTATCCTGCAAAAAGTTAAATTGGTGTACTTGCTCATTGGCTACAATTATTTTTCTGTTTAATGCCAATAAGAGGGCCACCGCATGTTCTGCAATGGCATGTGGCGAATAGTCCGGCGCATTGGCAATCTTAAATCCCAGTTTTTTAGCCGTTTTAAGGTTTATGTTGTTATGACCGGAGGACCTTAGGGTAATAAAACGAACACCTAAATCCCATAATTTATCCAACACTATAGACGAGGCATCGTCTCCTGAAAATATACTTATCGCATCAAAACCAACGGCCTTAATAGCTGTTTCAGAACTTAATGCTTCCGCTTCATAGGTTACTTTATGGGCATTATTGTTCGACTTCTTTAAAAATGGAATTTCAAACTTTTTAGCACTATAGACCAGTAATTTCATTCTTTTCTTCTTTTCTAAAAATAAGATCTTGCTCTTCCATGGCCTTCACCACCAATTTTATGTAATCTTTTACCGTTTTGTCTATGTCCTTCGGATCTGTAATATCTATACTGCCACGCCAAATCATAGAACGATCCTTTCCTTCACATATGCAGTATAAGGTGGTCTGTGCATGATACACAGTAAAGGTTTCATAATAATCGTCAACATAATATATATCTTGATGACTTAGGTAGTCATTGTAGAAATCACCTCTGTAATTATCCCATTTAGACGTTGTGGTCAAAAAACTTTCCCTATTTTCTGATCCTACAATTTTTGTAAGTAGAATAGCATCAAAATCTTTATCCAATAAACTTTGCTCCATGGCGTCAAGTTCTTTTTCTGTTCTTCTGACATCTGTGAAATTTACATCAAAAACATCTAGACTGCGCATGGCTTCAACACCTCGTTTATCAAATTCTTTCTGTAATTGACTTTCAAAATTGTCCCTAGCTTCTTTACTTTGGGCCATGCCCACTAATAAAACCTTGTTGGCGTCAAATAGAACAATTTCAGGGTTTTTCCAGTTTTCAACCAAACTTGTAGAGGAACACCCTGTCATTATAAGTACTAAGAAAATTTGTATTAGTTTTTTCATTTTAGAGGTGGTTTTAACGTAGTAATCGGTTTTGTTTTTCTTTTTTCATAATGGTAGATATAAAAATGAATAGCTTTTTCTTAGCTTTTCTATATTCTTTTGTATACGTGTTCATAGCATTAAGTAGTTCTTTATGGGTTTCTATGTAAGCCTTTTCCATTTTTAACTCATCTACTTGGTCTACCATAATTTCTAATTCATTTTCGTGTGCTTTTACCTTCTTAATCAATATACCAACCTCTTTTTCTGTTTTTTGTATTTGTGAAATTATTTTTTTGCTTTGATCAAATATTTCTGGCTCTGCAAGTTGCAGGGAATAGGATTTAACAAGGTCATTTAAAAACAACTGTTCATCTATAATGAAACTTAGTTCTGAAAGCCATAACTTGGATGTGGCATGCATTTCTTCTGCACTTAACCATTCCACATAGGTATATTTAGTTGTATTTGATTTCATGGCCTAGATATTAAATTACTTCTAAAATAGCCGAAGTGCAAATCAATAAAAATGATAATTATCAGTAATAAGAAGTTGTTCAATGAAGGAATTGCTTTATGGTTTATGCTTTTTTAGTATACCACCGGTATAGTTATAAAATTCCGTTTTTAACTTTTGATAGTCGTTCATATAATTTTTAATGGAATTTTTTAATTTTTCATGTTTTAGAAAATCAATTGGATCTAAAGGTATTTCATTACGCTCCAGTAAGCCACCAAGGTTATTTTCATGCTTGGATATTTGATTTTGAACTTCTTGTTTTTTCTCGGTGCATTTTTTGAGATGTGCCTTGTATTCTTGTAAACGTTCAAATAGATTCGGTGTATCCGGTTCAAAAATATAAGAATCCAGCATATTGTTCATAAAGGCAATCTCATCATTTATAAATTGCAGGTTAGATTTGAAATCTTGAATTTCCCAATGCAATTCTTCAATGTTTTTTTTGATTTCTGAATTTGGTTCATTTTTTTTCATGGTCATAAACTTTGCCAACCAACAAACCTATTTTTATACGATGGCAACCGCAATGACATGCGTCATTTCTACGAATTTAAATCAGAAACTCCCTTACTTCATTCAATTTTGGAATATGTATATGCCAGCCATGTACATCTTTAATTTTAGACCTAAAAGCATCTAAAGCCAAAGGTTCACCATGAATTAGAAACACAGTTTCAGGAATATTCTTAATAGCATTTATCCAATGTAGCAATTCATTTTGGTCTGCATGTGCAGATAAACTTTCTATATGTTTAATAGTGGCCTTAATAGGATGGTATTTGCCAAAAAGTTTAAGCTCATGTGCGCCTTCCAATAATTGTCTGCCCCTTGTGCCTTCAGCTTGGTAGCCCACTAATAATACGGTTGTAGAAACTTCATCAATCAATTGTTTTAAATAGGTAAGTACCCTACCACCAGTTACCATGCCACTACCTGCAATTACTATCTTAGGTCTAGGGTCATCAATAGTTTTCCATGTGTCCGCATAGGAACTAATGATATTGAAGTGGTGGCACATAGCGTGGTATTCTTTTATTGGTAGCTTGTGCCAATCGGGAAATCTTTCAAAAACGGATAATACATTGTTGCCCATGGGACTATCTATGAAAATAGGAATATTGGGAATCTTGTTTTTCTTGAACAAACTCCATAAAGTATACATTAAGGACTGTAAGCGTTCCACCGCAAAAGAAGGAATAATGAGGTTGCCCTTTTCTCTAATTGTCTTGTTAATTAGCTCTATTAACAGGTCATCAACATTTTCTTGTGGATGTAATTTATTGCCATAGGTACTTTCTATAAACAAATAATCTGCCCATTTGGGACATTCAGGGGAAGATAATAACAAGTCCTCTGTTCTTCCAATATCACCTGAGAATACAAATAGTTTTCCAAATATTTCCAGTTCAATAAAAGTGGCTCCTATGATGTGACCGTTATACTTAAATTTGAACCTAATGTTTTCTGATATCGTAATCCATTTATCCTTTGGTTCTGATTGGAAGAAATCAATTGTGTTTTCTGCTTCTTTAACCGTGTAAAATGGTAATGCAGGATGATGCTTAGAGTACCCTTCGGCATTCGCTTGTTCTGCTTCTTCCTCATGGATCTTGGCGCTGTCCATCAAGATTATTTTGGTTATGGCCAGGGTAGGGGCGGTACCAATTATTTTTCCACCGAACCCTTCTTTTACCAACCTAGGTAAATAGCCGGTATGGTCTAAATGTCCGTGGGTAAGAAGAACAACATTAATTTTAGAGGTATTTATGGGTAAAGGTTTCCAATTTAATTGTCTTAATTCCTTTAAACCTTGAAACATACCACAGTCCACCATTATATTGGATTCTGGTGTTTCAATATAAAATTTTGATCCTGTTACCGTACCAGAAGCACCTAAAAAATGTATTTTAATTTTATCCATTACTATGAATGACAAAGTTGTTTAATTTCATCAAGTATTTTTTCCTTTCTAATTTTGGCTACCCCAAGATGGTCTAAAAAGAACTTGTCTTTCCATAGTTGTCTGCAAAGCACCACATCCCTTCCTAATAAGAACTGCTTTTCCCGTTTGCTTAATAGCGTAGATACCGTTATTGGATAAAGGCCTAAACGGTCTATGCGATCCTTGAGCCCATCACCAAATGGATAGTCCCAACTTAAAAGATATAGTCCTGCGCACTTGCCATATTGTATGGCATCTTGGGTAAATCTGGTATTGGTTACCACCCAACCAATATCCATTGCTTTGTTTTTGCTTTTTTTACTGTCCCAATGGGCCTTTACATCTTTATACCTAGAATGAATATATAAGGGTATTTTTACATTGCAATTACGGCCTTCCTCTCCATGAAATTTACATTCTATAATTATGATATTGCCATTTTTTTCTGCAACAACATCGATCTCATGGGTAACACAGATACCGTTCATTATCTCACCAGTTTTTGTAAAATAACCAGAATACTGTAATATAGCGGCGACAAAACGTTCAAATGGAAAACCCGTTGGACCTAATTCATAAATAGCTTTTTTTAGTTTGTATTTAGAGGCAAAAACCGATTTATGTTTTTTAAGTAGTGCAAAAGCCCTGTTATATATTTCTTTGGTAGATATACCCTCATAAACCTCGTCTTGCACCTTATCCACAATTTGTTCTATTACATCATGGCCAGCACCACTGTGTTTCAATGAATTTCGCAATTTATCCATAGAAAATTTAGCCTTTTCCCCAGAAGATTTTACAATAGCTACGTCCATTATACTTTCTTTTTTATTTCTGCAGGTTGATTTCCATTTTTGGAATTTTTAGCAATTGTAGTGTCTGGGATGCTAGTTGTACTTTGCCGTTTGTCTCTAATATTGCTTTTTGTATTTCTTGAAACAACTCATGCTTTGTGCCTCTTCTAAGCTTATAGTCTGTAATATAGCGAAGATTAAGCTCAATCCAATTATCCGTAAGACCTAAGGCTAAGGTAGGTTCTAATTTTGCATCTTCTATATAGTAATGAGCGACCATCTCTTTCCATTTTGCCATGGAGTTCTTGGTATATTCCAATAATAGCGAATTCGCTTTGTCTAAAACTAATTTCTTTGCCAATTCTATGTCTGATCCATAGGTGATTAATATGTTTAACTCATCCCATACAAAGGGAAAATCCATAGAGTAGTTTTTAATGGGCCCTTTGAAAACAAATGAATTACTGATTTTCACGATTCTACCGGAATAGTTATCACTGCTTACCCATTCTCCCATTTCCATTATAGTGGTGTAAATACTATCAATATCAATAACATCACCTTTGATATTATGAATCTCTATACGATCACCTGGTTTATAAACGCGAACAAAAAAAATATAAAAGGAGCCTGCAATACTTAAGATGAGCTCTTGTAAGGTAAAGGTTATACCCGCCGTAAAAAGACCTATTATTATTGTGTAATCCTTAATGCTCTCTGCGGTAAATGAAATAAGCACTAAGAGCAATATCAAAACATAACCTACTATTTCTACCCCTTTTTGTGCCCTATATCTAATGGTTATGTTCTCTATTCGTTTTTTTAAAATTTTACGTAGGAAACCTATTGAAATTAAAATAACGAACAACCATAATAAAAGTTTAATGAGTTTAGAAATGAATGGTTTTTCTAATAAGTCTAAAATTGCGTCCATACACCTTTAGTGTAAATTATGCCTATTACAACTGTGTAATACGTCTTTTTTAGTGAAAACACACCACCAGATTATCCAAAATAGTCCTTTACCAAAGCAATTGTCTGATTTTGTGTCATGCTATCCGATGTGATTATGGCTTTTACCTTATTGGCCAATAATTGATGATTGTCTTTTAATTCACCTATAAACTTATCCTTTGTTTCAGCTGGGCCAAATAGTGCTATTTCATCTGTTTCATCAAGCATATCCACTAACTTGTTAAAATATTTTTTGAGTTGATGTTTTTCCCTTTCCAAATATTTACTGTCCTGTACCACATCCTGTGGTCCCCATTTTGCAGATCTTGTCCTTGAACCTCCTGAGGGATTAAAAAAATCTACTTCGGACATTATAGTTTCTAGTGTATGACCATCTTTGGTCAAATGAACAACATGTGCTTTTTCTTTGTCTAGCCAAATTCCTGTTTGCTTCATTCCTATTTAATTTTATGTATGTAGATCAATGTAAAGCTAGTATAGGTATCGTTGCTTCATAACCAATATCTTTTACTAAAGGTTTAGAAAATACGCTGCCAAAGAAAAAATGCTTTCTGTTTATAAAGGCAATCATATCACTGTCCCTACTTTCAACAAACGAGATAATGCCATCAGAAATATCCTTGTTGGTTATAACATGAAAACTGTGCTTTATATCCTCGAAAATATCATCCAACAATTGTTTATTTACTTCTTGTTTTTCATTTAACTCTTGATTTTTGCTAACATATAAAACCCTAATAGACGCATCATGAAGTTTGGCAACCTCGGTAAGATAATGTAGTTCTTTACGTTTAAAACTAGCTTTATAATTAGTTGGAAATACGATTTCTTTTGGTGGTGAAAATCGGATATCCTCAGGTATTGCCAACACAGGGCATTCCCTAATTTTTTCCATCGCATTTACCGTATTGCTACCAAAGATGACTCCTTTTGCACCTGTTGCTCCTTTAGTGCCCATAACCAAAAGGTCTATATCCTTTTTGGCAATAAGGTCTTTTATGGCTTCAGATAAAAAATTGTACTTAATATTTGTATAAAACGTGTGATTAGGATTTTCTGGGTGCAATTTTAACATGTCCATCAATTTTGCAAATCCTTCCTCAGCTTCCTTTTTGGCACTTTCGTACAAAGTATTACCGGGTTCCGGTATGATTAAACTATCGGTTGAATACCCATCTACTTGAAAAACATTCAATAAATAGAATTCGCAACGTTGTTTTTTATATAAATCCATGGCATAGCGAATGGCATTCAATGCATTTTTTGAAAAATCGGTAGGAATTAAGATTCTTTTGTCCATTGCAGTATTCTTTTGTTACCTTATAAATTTAACTGCTGTCACATAGATTAACTATGATAATTATCAGTCCCTCTCTGGTAAGATTAGAAATGGGATTTCAGCATAAATACTTAAATCCTTTATTACCGGTTCACGTATTAAACGTTCTAAAAAACTACGCTGATGATACACCATGGCAAACATATCTATGGTCAGTTTTTCCAAGAACGTATCAATCACTTTTGCTTTTTCCGTAAATTCTTGCATCCAATGGAAGCTATGTTCTATATGTTCCAAACATGCATCCAATTGTATTCTATGTGTTTCTTGTTCTGAATTTAATATTTGCTCTTCATGAATATGCATTATTCGTATAGATGCTTTTGACAAATTTGCTAAATACAATAATGGGGCAATGGTTTCTTTGGAACAGCCAGTTTTGTAATCTGTTATAAAGGCAATTTCTTTAGGTTCTTTATAATCAATTTGTTTGGGTATGGCCAAAATTGGGCACTGGGTAATGGACTTTGCTACTTTTACTGTGTTACTGCCTAGAAATATTTCTTTGGCACCTGTTTCCCCTTTACTTCCCATTACTACCAAATCTATCTGTTTCTCATTTACTATATTTTTTAAAACGCTGGTAAGCTTTCCCTTTTTGGATATTGTTTTAAAAGTATGGCGCGCATTATTGTTGTCTAGCACAATTTTATGAAAGGTATGGGTCAACTTTTCATTAGATTGTATTTTGAGCTCTTCCAATAGTTTTTTACTTGGTAAAATTTGTTCTTTTTTGCTTTCTAAAACGGTAGTTTCATTGTAAACGTTCAGAATATAAAAAGTACATGGGTGCCACTTCATTAATTGCGTACAATAAAACAAGGCATTATAGGCATCGTGGGAAAAATCTGTGGCAACCAAAAAATTCTTCATAATCTAGTTTATTACAATTGTGGAATCACCATGAACGGTACAGTAAGGTGAAAGCCTATTTTTTTTATGATTGGCTCTATGAAAAGTTTTTCTAAGAAGGTATGTTTATTTTGTACCATAACCAAAAGGTTAATGTTGGTCTTTAGTTGAAAGTCATTGACTGCAGCAATAATTCCATTATCTGGCATTTCATGAAAAAGGCCTATGTTGCCCAGTAATTCCTCTAGCTGCTTTTTATGTTTTTCTTGTTGTTCACTTAAATCATATCCCGCACGAACATGCATAACGTTAATACGGGACTTGTGTACTTTTGCAAGGGTTAATAATTCCTGGAAATTTTCCTCTTGATAATCTATTTCAAAATCTGTAGGGAAAAGGATTTCTTTAGGTGCTTCATACTTAAAATTGGGTGGAACCGCTAGTACAGGACAGTTTACTTTTTTAATTACATGTACTGTATTGGTGCCCAGCAATATTTCTTTGGCCCCTGTAGCTCCCTTAGTCCCCATTACAATCAAGTCTATATGTTCAGAGGCAACAGTTTCTGTTATTTCGCCTAATAAAGTATTAAAGGCAGTGTGTACCATTATTGTATGCTTGTCGTTTTTGAATTTCTTTTCCAACGTCACTTTTAGTTTTTCCAATTGGGTAAGTGAGGTTTCCTGCATTACATCGCCCAAACCAATTTGGCCAGGACTTCCAATAAGATATTCTGTATGGTAAATAGGAGGTGTGTACGTATGCATCAAGTAAAAAGTACATTTAACCTCCTTGAAAAGATTTAAGGCATAGGTAATCGCTCTATATGCATTATCAGAAAAATCTGTAGGCACTAAAATCCGTTTCATAATGGTACAATTAAAATTCATGTATAAATCTAGAAGACAAGTACGCTAAAAACCATGATATCGGTCAGTTTTGAAGGGCAATAATTTTAATGGGTTTTAATTTTCCGAACTAAAAATTATTTTTACTTGTCCTATTCCCCAAACCGAAAGCAGTAAATTTATTTCTCATGTAGCACCAAAAATGGCACCTTGGTGTGGTAACTAATTTTTTCCACTGTAGGCCTAAACAATATTCGTTCTAAAAAATTGAGGTTTTTGGCTACCATAGCTATCAGATCTATATCCCTACTTTCAGTAAAACATTGTACAACACTTTCTAATTTGTTTCCGGTAACCGTATGAAAACTATGTTCAACATCCTTAAAATAGTTATCTAGGAATTTTTTATTTTTAAGTTGTTCATTGGTTAATTCTGCTCCTATTTTAGCGGCGTATAAAATCCTTACGGCAGAATTGTTTATTAGGGAAAGATCTTTTACATCTTCCAAGACTTTTATATCATAGCCCATTTGATAATCTGTTGGCAAGGCTATTTCCTTAGGCCTTCGATATTCAGCATCCTCTGGGATGGCAAGCACTGCACATTTAACTTTGGTAATTACATTGCCAGTATTACTGCCCATACTAACAGCTTGTAGACCAGAAGCACCTTTGGTGCCCATAATGATAAGGTCTATATTATTATCCTCTACCTGCTGTTTTATATGATCGGTAAAAAAGCCGTAAAAAACGGATGTATGAAAAGTGTGTTTGGTATTGAAAGGGAGATGCTCTATATCTATTAGTATTTTTTCAAGTTTCTTACTACTTTCCTTTAATAGGTTACGTTCCATTAACTCTTGTGAGGCATACATGGCGGCTTCACCGCCAGCAAAAGCAACAATAGGATGAACATGTATCAAATGAAAGTTGCAGTGTATTTTTTTATATAATGCCAAACCATACTTTATGGCATTCCAGGCATTTTCAGAGAAATCTGTTGGTATTAATATATTTTTCATTTGGCCATTATTTTTCAAAAAGAAAAGTAGGTTTCATTTTGCCAAAGGCAAATGATAAATATCATATTCAAAGCTGTGGTATTGATTTAATTTTGAGAAAATTGAAAGCGATGGACAAAGACAGCGATAAAGAAGAGAAAATATACGGCTCTGAAAAAGCTGCGGAATATTACGAAAGGGTGAAAAGTTTTATTTCGGAATTCGAGTTTTATAAGGATGATATTCGATTTATAGATATACTTATTAGCAGGTTTCTTGATGACATGTTGAAACATGAAAATTTAGATGAATTACGTGAGAGTATGATTCGTCTTCACCGATTAAAGAGCCTATGCAATACTTTACTTAAAAATCTGAAACAGCACTTACAAAATTTAGGTAAGATATCTGAATCAACCTATAAGGACAAAATTGATAAATTAGAAGAATCACAAAACAAATTGGAGGAAACCGTGAAATCATTTAAAAATGAATTCCAGAATATTAAGCATGAAATTTATAGTTTCGCGGATGATTATCTTGAGATAAAAAAAGCAGAGAAACAGGCAATTGAAGAGGAAAAAATTAGGAATTCACGGGATTTTTAAGAACTACTTCCCATCAATAGCCAACCAAGCTAGAGCGGCAGGGCCTAGTACGGCGTCAGACCTTGTAGCTTTTGAGAGTAAAACATTTATCCTTCCCTTATAAGCATTGAAAAGGTTGTTTTCCATACTACTTTTAATGGGATCTAAAAGAATTGCACCCGCTTTGCTCAAGCCCCCAGACAGTATAAATGCTTCAGGGTCTAAATGAGCCACGGTATCTGCCATTTTTCTACCAAGTATTTCACCGGTTTTTTCAAATGCCTTTAAAGCAATTTTGTCGCCTTCCAATGCCGCGTCAGAAATGTTCTCCCCGTTTAGATCGTCAAAACTATAGGTACGCATTACAGATTCAATATTCATATTGGCCAAAAGCTCAAATACCGTTCTTTTAATACCGGTAACAGAGGCATAAGTCTCCAAGCAACCTATTGATCCACAGTTACAATAACGTCCGTTTGGATCTACATTTACATGACCTAATTCCCCTGCCACCCCATGTTCACCAATTAGAAGTTTGCCATTGACTATAATACCACTACCCAGTCCAGTGCCTAGCGTAAGAACAACAAAATTTTTCATTCCTTTCCCGATTCCAAAAGTCATTTCACCTAAGGCTGCTGCATTGGCATCGTTGGCAATAGTTACCGGTAGTTTAAAAATGGCTTCAAAAGCCTTTACCAGAGGAATGCTTTTTCCCCACTTAAGGTTGGGCGGATTTTCCATATTTCCCGTGAGTGGATTGGCATTTGGTGCACCTACCCCTAGATGTAAAACCTTGGTATTGGGTTCCAATTTGGACCTTAACAAATCTACCTCCTTTTTTAACCTTTTTTTAAAGTTGGAAAACGGTAAATGGGACTCTGTGCGGATTATTTTTTTATAAAGTATTTTACCATCTCTGGTAACCGCCCCAATTTTAGTTAAACTGCCCCCAATATCTATTCCTATTACAATTTCTATTGACATATCATTAGTTTGAAACTCTTTTTACAAAGGAAAATAACTTTATTTTATTACTAACTGACCTTTATCATTTTAAAAGACCAGATCATCTTATACTTTACAAAAAAATAAAACGATGAAAAAACTTGCAACCCTTAAAAATGTTGAATCTATCAAAAACAAGAATATTATTATTCGTAACCTAAGTCGTATAATGGATATTCGTATTATGGATATTGATATGGATAATGGTATCATTTGTTTTATATATGAAAATCCCAAAACTTTTGAGCAAGTGAAAAAGGAATTATCAAGAATTGGACTTCCGATACAAAATTATACGATTAAGCACCTAAACCAATTGCATACCACAAAACGTGGCAACACTACTATTTCCTTTGTTAAATCAAGGTCCAGTCAACCTTATGTGCACATTAATCAATTAAGGGAAAAATAAGAAACGGTACCTCTGTATAAAAGGCCAATCGTTTAATAACATTTTCCTTCGTTAATTTCTCAAAAAAGCTATGCCAGTAATTTATCATAGCTATCAATTCAATATTTTCATTTTTGGATGTATAGGTCATTATAGCTTCAGAAATTCTTGATGCACCATTAACCTCCTCGAATCTATGTTTTAAACCGTAAAGTCTATTATCTAGTAATTTTCTGCAATTTTCTTGTTCAGTGCTTAAGCCAGTTCCCCGATCTACATGGGCAATGATAATTTCAGAATTCCATAGCTGGGCAATTGTAATTAGTGGAATAAGTTCTACAGCTGTATACGTATGTTCAAAATTAGTGGCAAAAACCATTTTCCTTGGTATTTTTAAGTTGTAGGAAGCCGGTACGGCAATGATAGGGCAATAATTGAAATACTTGATGACCTTAATGGTACTACTGCCCATAAACACTTCTTTAACAGCAGAAGAACCCTTAGTTCCCATAAACACATAATCTATGTTATTTTTAATGGCAAAACGACCAATGCCGTTCACCAAAGAATCTGCAATGCTATGCCCTTGTATGAGGTGGAGAGGGTTGTTGGATTTGGATTTAAGATCTTTGACTATGCCGGTTACCTTTCGTTCAGATTCCTCTTTTACAGCTAGGAAAAGTCGTGTTTCCTTAACTTTTCCCATAGTACTGCTTAAAGCCGATGCACCTACTTCATAGGCATTTAAGACATGAAATTCACAGGCTATATCTTTCAATAAAAAAAAGGCATATTCAATGGCATTGCGTGCATTAGCCGAAAAATCTGTAGGCAGTAAAATTTGTTTTTTTTTCATATTCCTGTTTTTTCCATGTAACTTTGGAAGTCTATATCTCAGTTTTCAGGCAACATAAGTATTGGTACGGTAGTATGGAATGCCATTTTTTTTATAACAGGTTCTCCAATAATTTTATCCCAAAAGGTATGATGATATCTTATCAAGCCCATTAAGTCCGCTTCATTGTCTTTTAGATAATTTTGGACACTTTTAGAAATATTACTGGTAAAAGGTACATTATGATGTGAATATTCTAGGCCTGTTAGGCGTTCTTCGAGTATTTTTTTATTCGTTTTTTGGGTTTCGTTTAAAACGTATTCTACGGACACGTGCAATATATTAATCTTAGATTTCCAAAGTGTGGCCAATTCTATCAGGGGCAATAATTCGAATTTTTCATAGAATTTTGTAAAATCGGTGGGAAACACCATAGTTTTGAGTTGTTGAAAATTAAATTCCATTGGTACTACAAGAATAGGCTTGGCCTTTGTTTTTTTAAGAACTTTTACAGTGTTACTACCCAAAAAAACTTCTTTTGCACCAGTAGCTCCTTGTGTACCCATTATCACCAAATCTATATCTTGTGAGGTAATTATATCATTGACCGCTTCCTCCAGGGTTTCCGCTTTTGAAACTGTCTCGAATATGTGTTTTGGATTAGAATGATGTTCCTTTAAATAAGCTTCCACCTTATCCAATTCCTGCGCAGAATATTGCGATAAGGAATCATAAATGACGCCTAATCTATGTTGGCTTTTTCTACCGAGTAGATTTAATGAATTTGGTTCATAGGCATGTAGAAGATAAAAATGACAATCTACATCTTTATAAAGTTTAACTGCTGTAAATATCGCATTCCAGGCATTGTCTGAAAAATCTGTTGGTAATACTATTTTTTTCATCTTTATAGGTTATCATTATTATCTATGTAGATTTTGTAGTACTAAAAAAGGCACTTTAATTTTTAAACCAATTTGGTCTACAGTGGAGCGGTATAGCATATCCTCTAAAAAAGAATGTCTGGAATTTACCATGACCAAAAAATCAATATTCTTCATGATAATATATTCCATTATCGCCTCAGCTTTATTTTTAACGGGTGTTCTTTCAAAAAAGAGTTCTGCATGGGGGAGTAATTCTTTAATAAAACCTTGATTGTCTATTTGTCTTTGGCATAAATCCTCAAAATCAGAGATATAAAGAAGATGTACTTCTGAAGTAAACATTGAGGCAAGGGAGTCTAAAAGTTTTAATTCCCTTTTTTTATAAGGAAGCAAATAATCTGTAGGGAAAACTATTTTTTTTGGCTTCTTAAATTGAAAGCTTTCTGGAACAGCAAGTACCGGACATTTTACATATTTAAATACTTGAACGGTATGGCTACCAAATGTGATGTTTTTATCTTTGGTCTTGCCCTGTGTCCCCATAATTACGAGATCAACATTTTTTTCGTTCACAAGATCATTTACGGCATCAACCAAAGAGTCAAAAACAGATAATGTGTTAAAGCTGTGTTTGGGATTGCTAGTGTTTTCCTTTAATGTGTGTATCAGTTCTTGTAATAAATTATCAGAACTGGTTTTAACCTTTTCTTTTAGTTGTTCAATAGAGTAACCTTTTTGATTAATGCTAGGACCATAGACTTCATCCGCATAGGCATGTAGAAAATAAAAACTGATTTTTTCACTGTCGAACAGCTTCAACGCATAATTTATAGCATGTACTGCATTGGCCGAAAAATCTGTAGGGATCAATACGGTTCTCATATAGCTTCATTTTGGTGTCTACCAAATGTATCTTACCACCATTTGAAAAACTATGATAAATATCATTACCAAAAATGGAAAATGCCCTGATTTATAAATTATCCTTGAATGGATAGTAGGGGTATTTCGGTATCAAAACTTACTTCTTCAACAGTGGTATCAAACAACTGTTTATGCAGAAACCCATAGTTTTTAGAAACCATGACAATTAGTTCTGCATTAATACTTTCCGAATAATTTAGTACCGTTTGCTCTACATTAGTATTTACCAAAGAATGAAAACTAATTGGGTTAGGAAAGGTGTTTTTAAGTAACTGAAGTATTTCACTTTTAATAGATAACTCATTCTTTGATAATTCTGTGTTTACTTTAGAAACATGAAGTACTCTAATCTGTGCTGTATCTGACTGGATAAGATTCCTCAAATCCATTAAGACATCATTTGAATATACAAAAGAAAGGTCTGTTGGGAACACAATTTGTTTAAATTCTTGAAAGACAGCATTAGATGGAACCACTAAAACATTACAGTCTATTTTGGTTATGACATTGCCGGTATTACTGCCCATAAAAAACTCTTTTATTTCAGATGCTCCTTTAGTGCCCATAATAATAAGTTCTAAATGTTTTTCTTGAATTAGTTTTCTAATGGATTCCAAAAAGTACCCTATGGTATGAATAGCGGTAAACGTGTGAGATTTTTTGCTAAAGGACTCTGAGAAATGTTTCCACTCTTTTAACTTTTTTTCAATGGATATCGGTTCCTTTTCAACCAAAATATTGGTCCCTAGTTGAGGTATTGTTTTTTGAACATGATCAAAGCCTTCAACATTAACATAGACCAAATAGAAATTACAAGGTACCTTTTGAAATAAGCCAATGGCATAACGTATTGCATTTTTGGAAATATCCGAAAAATCTATTGGTATTAAAATATTTTTCATTTTATGGCCATTTGCAAGTATTATTAAAAATACAAGTGTATGGAGTATTTAGCTATGATAATTATCAGTAGAGTGCTGTAAACTTATCTAGGTTTATTATTCATGAAGTACTAAAATAGGTACTGTTGTATGGAAGCTAAGTTTTTCTATTGTTGTGTCAAACAGAAGGTATTGTAAAAAATTGAGGTTCTTGGCTACCATCACTAGCATATCTATATCTTCACATTTTACAAACTTTTCAATTGCAGTTTTTACATTTTTATTTTTCAAAGATTGAAAACTGTGTGATGTAGGGAAAAGTTCTTTGAGGTATTCTTGCAAATAGCTTTTATTTTTTTGCTGAACTATATTGTCTTTTGTTTTCAAGTTCACAATATTGATTACTCCGAAATTTGCACTGGTTATCTGTAATATTTCCGTAATTGCCTCAAGAATTTCATGTGAATAGAATATGTTGTAATCTGTGGGAAAGGCAATTTTTTCAGGTAAATAAAAAGTAGCATTTTCAGGTATTATCATTAGGTTACAAGGCACTTTTGTAATTACATCCCCCGTATTACTGCCAAGGACGGTTTCCTTTAACCCATTGGCACCCTTGGTTCCCATTACTATCAGATCTATTTTTTTGTCATCAACGAAATTTCTTATAACATTGGTCATGTTACCATATTCTTGTACGGCAATAAATTGATGACCATTGTTAGGTGTTATTTTTTCTATTTTGGCAAATAGCTTTAAGAATTTTTCTTGAATTGATATATCCAAATTCTTGTTGTGAAAGTTAAATGGGGAATTTTGTACTACGGAATCCGCTAAATCTCCAACATGAAGTACGTAAAAATTACAAGAAATATTTTTGAATATCTTGACAGCATAGGATAGCGCGTTCCAAGAGTTCTTAGAAAAATCTGTAGGGATAAGGATTGTTTTCATTAAAATTTGCTGCTTATTAAAAATAGCAGCACATAATATGCCAAAATATGATAATTATCATAAAACAAGGTTGTGTAAAAGTATTTGATAGCCTTGATTTAATTGATAAACTGTAGTGCTTTTAGCTCTTTAATTCTAATGTTTCTACCTTCAATGTCTATTAACCCTTCTTTTTTAAATCCTGAGAGCGTTCGAATCAAACTTTCAGTAGCAATACCCGCCACGCTGGCCAGGTCGTTTCTAGATATTTTAATGGGCTCATCCGTTCTTTTGTTCATTATTTCTGCAAACTGTATTAAAGTTTGGGCTGTCTTTTTACGAACAGAACTATAGGCCATTTGTAGTAATTGTGCCTTAATTTCAGAAATATCATTAGTTAGGAGCTCCATGAGTTCTAATGAGATCGTATGGTTTTTTTCTAAAATTTGTTTTAGATTATTTTTGGAAATTCCGGCTAAGGTGACATTTTCCATTGCCGTTGCCGATTCTTGATAAGGAATATTGTTCATGAAAGAAGTAAAGCCCAAAAAGTCATCTGCACGGTAAAGTGAGGTTATAAGTTCTTTGCCATCCTCATCCATAATATGGCATTTTACCACACCTTTTAAAATGAGATAAATAGTATTGGAACGCGAGCCTTCATGATAAATGGTTTTCCCTTGTTCAAAACTGTAAAATTCACCATTGTCATCAAAAAAATTCTTGAGCTCGTTCAAGGTTCGCATTTCCTTACCTGATATATGCTGCCCAGAATCGCCTTTATTCATCATACGCCCTAAAAGTTGTGCCTTGGCCAAACGGCTTTCAATAGCACTCATTAGGTCATCCTCTTCAAAAGGTTTGGTGAGATAATCATCGGCCCCCATATCCATACCTCTTCGTATTTCTTTGTGCTCTGTTTTTGCGGATAGGAAAATGAAAGGAATATGTTTGGTGGACTCATCTGATGAGAGGTCTTCCAATACACCATACCCATCTACCTCAGGCATCATAATGTCACAAATAACAAGGTCGGGTAAGCTTTCTTTAGCAAGCTTTATTCCTATTTTGCCATTAGGTGCAGAAATAACGGAGTAGCCGGAAAGTTCCAATAACTCCTCGGTGTTTTCTCGCAATGCACGATCATCTTCAATTAACAAAATGTTTTTCATTCACTGTCCATTTTATGTTCCTTAGGGATAAATACACTAAATGTGGAGCCATTATTTTCTTCACTTTTAAATGCTAGTTTGCCTCCTAGATTTTCTAGATGTTGTTTGGCAATGTTAAGCCCAATACCAGTACCTTGGGTCAATAAAGCGTTCTTGGCCCTAAAATAACGGTCAAAAATATGTCTCTGATCACTATCGGGTATACCTATTCCTTTGTCAACGACTTGAATTTCAATAGTTTCGTTATAATTTTTCACCAAAAGATCTATAATACAGTCTTCGGGGGAATATTTAATGGCATTATGCACCAAATTTGACAATACCAATTCAAAGGTTTTTTCATCAAATTGAACACAAATGTCATCGGCATTGGATGGATAGTTTATTCTTTGACCTGATTTTAATAAGAAATTTGAATCATAAATGACTTTATTAATGAGCTTGCTTAACGGAAACTCCTCAATCTTGTAATTCACTTTCCCAGACTCCAATTTTTCGACCGATAAAAAATCATTTAGAATAGTATCTAGATATTTTACTTTGTTTCGTATGGTGTTTACATGTTTTTCCCGTTTATCTTGTTGTGCTGTTTCGGTATATTTACCCAGTAAGGTTACAGAGGTTAAAATACTGCTTAAAGGAGTTTTGAATTCGTGGGATACCAATGACAAAAACCTCGTTTTAAGCTCATTAAGTTCTTTTTCCTTTGCTAATGCCTCCATGAGTTGCTTGGTACGTTCTTGTACTGTTTTTTCTAAGTTTTGGGTATATTCCTTTCGTTCGGTTATATCAAGAATGAAAGCAACAAAAACTGTGTTAGCACCCATTTTGGATATTTGTAAGTGTACCTCCGAGGGATATAGTGTGCCATCTCGTCTAGCATGTGTGGTCTCAAATTCTATTTTGGATTCACCGCCATCTACCAATGGCTTGACCAACTTTCTAAATTTAGGTAAATCATAATCAGGTTTTATGTCCAAAGGACTCATTTTTTTGAGTTCTTCCAATGAATACCCTAGATTGCGTTGTGCTTCCTTATTTACATTTAAGAAAAGCAAGGTAGTAGTATCAAAAACGTAGATTTCATTTAACGATTCGTCAAAAATCCGCGCCCAATGACTAAGCTCTTTTTCTTTGATCTTTCTTTCGGTGATATCTATGGTAAGAGCCATTACATACGTATTTCCATATAGTTCAAAAGGATTTAATCCCGCCTCTAAAGGAAATTCCTCACCGTTTTTTTTAATGCCGAACAACTCTAGACCTTGACCCATTGTTCGCTTCTCACTTTTATTAATAAACTCCTGTACATGATGATCATGCTTGTTATGAAATCTATTAGGTATTAGTTGTTCTAAAGATTGCCCAATAAGTTCATCTTTTTCATATCCAAACATTTCTTCGGCAGACGAATTGGTGGCCACAATGGTCTGATCAATGTTCACAACAATAATTCCTTCGGAGATGCCTTCTGATAGAAGATTAAAAATATTACTGTTTTTTTGGAAGACGTGCATAAACCAAAGTTAAAGCTTTAAACTGATTATTATCATATGTTGCTAATAAGCTTAGCATTAGTTTTATTTTGATAATTACTAAATGTACAAAAATGTTGAATTCACAAAAAGTGGGTATTGAGCTCTATGAAAATATTGGGAGACTATTTTTTGCCGTGGCCATGGCCGATGGCAAAGTGCATCCTAAAGAATTGAAAAAACTAAGGCAAATAGTTAGGGAAAGGTGGCTTAATGTTGATGATATTGAGGATATGTACCACGCTGATGCAGCTTACCAAATAGAAACTGTATTTGAGTGGCTAATGGAAACGGACAATGATGTGGATGAGGTTTTTAATGAATTTAAGCAGTTTTATAAGGAGCATACAGCTTTATTTTCCCATAAAATAAATGGGTTAATGGTAGACACGGCAAATGATATTGCCAATGTTTTTTCAGGTAAAAATAAATCTGAATTAATTATTATAGGTAAATTGTGCTTATTGCTAAACAAGTAGTTCACAGCTTAAAAGTAATCACAGGTAAATTAGCATGGTTGGCTACATCTTCGCCAATACTTCCAAGGAAAAAATGTGATAGTCCTTTTCTACCATGGGTAGGAATGGCCAAAACATCTATTTCTTCTTTTTTACTATAATTGAACAGTCCAAGTTCAACACTATAATCATTATAGATGTATACGTCTTTATTGGGTTCACCAGCCTTGAACATAAATTTGGATATGCGCTCATCTATCTCTTTTGTGCTCATGAAATCATTATAAGGTGTATTTATATAGATGGGTAGCAGTTTTGCTGAAAACTTATGGGCAAAATCCAATGCCTTTTTAAACGCTAAAATGGAATCATCTTTAAAGCTGCAGGCAAATACAATTTTTTTTATTTTAAAAGTTGGGTTTTGTTCCTTAATTACCAATACGGGAACATCTGATGTACGAACCACTTTTTCTGTATTGGACCCCACAAAAAGCTCGCTTACGCCCTTGGTGCCATGGGAACCCATAACAATTAAATCAATATTATGTTCATGGCATACATTGTTTAGCTCACTAAAAATTTTATAGTTCTGTACAATTTGTTTTATAGCTAGACCTTTTAAATATGGTTGGTCAAGAAAACTAGTAAAACGTTTTTTGGCAAGTTCCATGTAATACTTTGCCTCGTGGTATTCCTGAGTTTCGTCTTTTGTAAATATAGCTTCGGATAACCCCAGCATGTGAAGAACGGTAATATGCGCATTTTGCTCTTTGGCTATTTTTGCTGCAACTTCTAACGCATAGGAAGATGTTTCAGAAAAATCTATTGGTACTAGAATATTGTCCATAATTAATGGGCTTTTTTATTTTTACTGAACTTTTCCTTACGTTTTCTAAGTTGTCTGTCTAAATCGTTAATCGTATTTACTACAGCTTTCTCAAAATTCTCTTCGCTAGACTTAGCAAAAATTCTTGGGCCTGGAACGCTTAACTCTATCTCACACACCTTGCCATTGCCTGTTTGGTCGTTTTCCATTTTAACAGTAACATCGGCCCTAATTATAAATGGAAACTTGTTGTAAAGTTTAGTAAGGTCCCCATCTATAAAATCATTTAGCGATTTACTGGTTGGTATATGAATATACTGAATGTTTATGGTCATCTTTTGTAGTATTAATTTTCTATGTCAAAGCTAAATTCAACTTAGTACTTAGAAAATGATATATATCATTTCCCTTTATCCTGAAAAGTTTAAAATTTAACCCATAAACAAAAACCCAAATAGTATGTCACTTAATTTTAATAAATACGCTTCGGAAGGAAATGCCTTTATAAAAGATTATGCCAAGCAAATGAATCTAGGAGAGGATACCGCAAAGGCCGGTAGAATATTTACTGCAATAATGCATTCACTCAGGGATATAATTCCACCAGCAGAATCCTTACAGTTTATTTCGCAATTACCAATGTTTTTAAAAGCGGTCTATGTAAACGGATGGAATATTAAAAAAGAAAAACCAAAGGTGAAGAATATGGCTGAATTTTTGGATTTGGTCCGCGAACATGATTATCCAGCAGCAGTGAATGACTTTGAATATAGTGATGATATTGCGGAACAATATGTAGACACTACGTTTATTTATTTAAGAAAATATATCTCGTTGGGAGAAATGGAAGATATACGGGACTCACTACCAAAAGACCTTAAAAGTATGATTTATACCAATTTGATGTTTTAAGGCTAGTTGGTATATACTGAATTAATAGGTAAATAGTATTCTGGCTGTTTCGAGTGGTTTTTAAAGGTTATATTTTTTTGGGCATGGAACTTTTAATCATGGTAAACATTCTATTTCCCAACTGATTAACATCATTTTATACAGATGTGCGAACACAACTTTAATATACATAATAATCGAGGACAAATGAAAAATATAGTTATAGTTATTGCAGCATTTATGGTATTACCGGTATTGGCCCTATCACAAACACTGAGCAGTATCAATACCCCAATTATAGAGGGTCTAAATCAATATACCCCTTTTCATGAGGGTCTTGCTGCAGTTAGAAAGGGAAACCAGTGGGGTTTTATTAATGAAGAGGGTACTATGGTAATTGATTTTAGGGATGATGTTGCTTGGAACGCAGAAAAAAAAATAGGTTATAACGGTATTGGCGCTCTTAATTATCCTCAATTTACAGAAGGTTTTTGTATGGTAATGGAAATGACAGAAGAGGGAATTCCGCTGTATGGATTTATGGATAAGACAGGTAAAATAGTTATAAAACCAGAGTATGTAAACCTTACGCCATTTAAGGATGGCCATGCCATAGGTATTTTTACCAAAAAAACGTTTAGGGGAGAAAATGAATTTCAACTGAAAATTTATGATTACGCTTTTACAGAAGTCCTGATAGATACCCAAGGGGAAATAGTCTGGCCTGTTGCGGAAAGAGACCATATCATTATGTCCAAAAGGAGATTTGAACTGCCAAATTTATGGACTGAATTACTTGGTAATAATCTTATTGCAGTTAAAATGGCCAGTCAAGAATATGAGATTAGGAAAATAAACCTTTGATTAAAAAAATAGAACATGGGTCGATTAACAGGTAAAGTAGCTATTATTACAGGTGGTGGTGGAGGTATTGGATTTGCCACGGCAAAACTATTTTTACAAGAAGGTGCTAAAGTGGTTATCGTGGACCTAAACAGGGAAGTATTGGAAAATGCGAGCCAGAAATTGGACCATGAAAATCTTTCATATAGTATAGCAGATGTCTCAAAGGCAAAAGACACTAGGGAGTTTGTAAAACACACTTTGGATGTTTATGGTAAAATTGATATTTTTTTCGCCAATGCTGGAATTGAAGGCTCCTCAGAACCTATTAGAGACTATAAAGAAGATACTTTTGACAAGGTTATTAATGTGAATCTAAAAGGGGTGTGGTTAGGCTGTAAATGCGTTATTCCCAAAATGAAAGATTCTGGCAGTGTAATTATAACCTCATCGGTAGCTGGCTTAAAAGGGTTTGCTGGTCTAGGCGCCTATGTTGCCAGTAAACATGCGGTTATTGGCCTTATGAAAGTTGCTGCAATAGAAAATGCTGAACGTAAAATAAGGGTAAATACAATTCATCCCGGCCCTGTGAACAATGAAATGATGCGACGGATTGAAAAGGATATAGACCCCAAAAACCCAACAGCGGTGATAAAGGAATTTGAATCTTCCACACTTTTTGGCAGGTATGCAGAAAGTATGGAAATAGCTCAAATGGCCTTGTTTTTGGCTTCAGATGACAGTATGTATATCACTGGTTGTACACACGTGGTTGACGGCGGAATGTTGGCCAAATAAATTAATATATATGAAACTAACTAAAGTTCTTTACATAGTTATAATTTTTCTACTTTTTAATTGTAAGGAGAAACCAGCATCGGTTAAACCTAAACCAGCGGTAGAGGAAATACAGGAAAAGATAGCAGCAATTAAATTTCCCGAGGAACTTCTATCCTTGGCTGCCTTTGCTGAACCTAACCAAACAGATACTATTTCTATTGAACAAAAAATCACGTACAAGGAAATAAACGATAGTGGTTTGGTTAAGACAATATCTAGGGAAAAGGCATTAGCACTATATAAATCATTAAAGAAACCCAAAGCTATTGTTTCTTATCCCATTTTTGAAATCAATAATACGGAGACCGCCATTTTACCAATAAAAGGAATAGGGTTTGGTGGGGCTATTTGGGCAAATGTTTTGGTAGACAGACATAGTCTTGAAATAAAAAAAATAGAATTTGACCATGCTGCAGAATCTTCTGATTATGGAGCTCCTTTTACCCAAAACAGCTTTGAAAATCAGTTTGTTGGAAAGAGAATTAATTTTTCTGATAATATGTTCTTCTTAAGAAAACAAATAGAAATTATTGAAGATGATGGTCATGTAATAGATGGGTTGGCAGCTGCAACAATGACTAGTTCTGCTGCCGTTAAAATGGTAAATGAAGGGTTGCAAAGGTATCGCAACTATTTAGAAACGAAATGAATTTTACCAAATACCCATAATTTTTTATATTAACTTTTAAATTATTGAACTTTGAGTAACAAAAAAGAAGATAGGAGTGTTTGGGCTATTGGTGGGATGACTATGGTAGGTGTTGGGGTGGGTATCATATTTGTTAAGGTATCCGCATTAATAATGGTGGGCTCTATTATAATTGGAATAGGTTTGGGATTGGTAATAACAGCTGTTATTTCTAGAAAAAATAATTAAGGTTATAAAAGCCAAATCAAAAACCATTTAAATTAAACGGTGATAGTATTCTTTTTTCCCTTGTTCATAGTTTGATTATTTTTTCTTGGAGGTATGTTTTTCTCTATTTTTTCTTCTAATGAAATGCCATGGTCTACAAATATTCCGTTTACATAGCAGTTATGGCAATAATCCGTATTAATTGTTCCATCCTGGTTTGAACCAAAATCAATTAATTCATAAATGGGTTTGCCACATCTATGGCATATATTGTTTTCCATAATTTCATTTTTTAATACTTCGGTACAATTTAATATACTTTATAGGAGTGGACCATGATTAAAATCATTAACAACTTTTTTCACTTTTTTATAAATAATAATGTTTAAGTACATAAACCATACAATGAACATAAGAAAGGTGATTTTTTGAATTATGGGAAGCCCCACAATAAAAACACCACTTTCATAGATATAATAATTTAATAAGAACACTAAAAGGCATAGTATACCATAAAATAGTACGCTGAAATGGCCTACCCTAAATAATTCTATAAAGCAAGTAATAAAGGCAATTACGCCAAAAAAACCGGCAATTCTTACAATAATATCGTGGGTGCCAGCTGCTAGAAATAAAATTGTAAATAATGATAAATACCCAGATAGCAACATTATTTTTAAATTGATGCCTTTATGATCAAAAAGCTTAGGCAAATGGTACCAAAGTGTCATTAGACCAGCACATAGGACAGCTAGTGAAATCCGCGCAAAATATTTTGCCCGGTTGAGCTCTCCATTTATGGAAATATCGTCTAATAAGTCACACAAATAATTATTCCAAATACTAAAACCTTCGTAGGTTGGTGATAACCAAGAACCTCCTGGATATAGCATGGCGGCAATACTGTAAAATATTAAAAACAGGGCTATTCCCAATAACGGAAAGAAAATCATCTGCTGTCCCAATCTATCAACAAATGATTTTATGATGTTTTTTTTACCCTGTTTTTTCATCATTTATATTTATTTTTTAATTGGATGAAAAATCATACCTAAATAGATTCCTAATCCATCATAACTAGGATTGATCGGATGTTTATATCCTTGGCCATTGGAGAGGTGAAATCGGTTTGCCCCTATAAGTAATTGTAAAGATTTGTTGACGGTTATGGCTATACCAGCACCTGGGCGCGCTGTAAAGTTTAATTTAGTGCCGGTTGGCGGAAAGCTCTTTAAACTATATAAAAATCCTGCCGTGGCGTCTAAAAATATAGATATACGACCTAGGGTTAACACATACCATCGCAATTGCATAGCAGTGCCTATTCCAAAAGTGTCAGCATTAAAAATATTTTGTTTAGAATTTAATTGTATCATATAGTCACCTTTAAAAGTCACTAAATCTATCAATCCAATCAAGGTCAATTTTTTTAGAATATAGGCGCCATAACCAATTTTAATGGTGTAGACCGATACGTCTTTATCATTATCTAAGGTGGAAACATACTCCAGTTGTGAACTAAAAATTTCTGCTCCTTTATGGTTATGATCAGAAAATGATTTTGTCTGTGAACAACAATTGGTTGCGGCAAAACAATGGAGTAAAAAAAGAAAGCAAATGCGATAGAAATTTGTCTTAAAATTGGAATTTTGGTAAGGGAATAAATGATTACTCAATTTTATTAACATAATTATTTTTGCCATCTTTTTAATGTGGGTAGGATTGTAGTTGCCAAATTATGGGCCTTTCTTTCTGGCATTCCTCTTTTTATTGCTATTTGTATGTTTTTAGCAATTTTGTCTTCCAAAGAAATTCCAGCGTCTGTGAATTTTCCATCCTTAAAACAGAAATGACAATAATTACTGTTATAACTACCGTCTTCATAGGTTCCGAAATCAGTTACTTTTTTAATGGGCATGCCACAACTCTGACATATATCATGGTCCAGTGTTTTCATGGTAAATGGTTATTTATATAAAAAGAGCAATATAGAATCAATTAGATTTGGAGAAAATGATTAGTGTCAGTCTATCCCAAACCATTTAGATCTTCATTAATGTTCATGACCTATATCATTGCCAAATGAGGTGATTCATACTTTATTTATATAAAATTGAAATCGTGACTTGGATTATTCTAGGTAGTGTAATGCTCGTATTTATATGTGTTTTACTAATTCCAATTAATATCTATGTAAATACGGTTACAGAGGACTATGTTTTTCAATTAAAAGGTTTTATAAAGATAAATATAGCAGGTGACCAGGATGAATTGATATGTATAAGGATTCGCCTGTTCTTTATGAATTTCATGTTTTATCCATTGCAGTTTGTTGGTGTAAAACCAAAGGAAAGTCATATGAAGAAAAAGCCTGTAAAGCGTAAAAAAGGAATTGGCCTTAAGTATATTTTAAGAATGCTCAGGTCTTTTAAAGTCAAAGAGTTTTTACTTTTCCTAGATACGGGGAATTATATGTTGAATGCCCAACTTTATCCGATTTTCTTTGTATTGAATCAACATTATGGCGTATTCAATATCAATTTTGAAGGAAAAAATCAATTGGTACTTCAATTACATAATAGGCCAATATATATACTAAAATCACTTATTAATTTTTAAAAAAGATAGTTATGGAATTACATTTCGAAGAATTATTGGATAAGGTGACTGAATTTATTAAAACTGAAGCATCTACAGAAACTGTGATCGGCAATCAATTTGAACTAGGGGAATTCAAATGTGTACCTGTGATTAAGGTAGGCATGGGCTTTGGATCAGGAGGGGGAGAAGGTATGGAGCCTAAAAAGGGTAAAGGACAAGGTGGAGGTACGGCTGCCGGAGTAGGGATTGCCCCTATAGGTTTTCTGGTAACAAGAGGAGAGGAAATTTCTTTTTTGTCTGCTACTAAAGCTAACGGACTATCTGCAGTATTTGAAAAAGTTCCAGATTTGATAGAACGATTTGCCAAAGCTAAAGGCATGGAAAAGGTTTAATATTCTGTTTGTTAGTGGGTTTTAAATTACTTTCCTTTAAAAGCAATTATATAATGGCTAAGCAAATACTTGGGTTGATCGTTTACCTGGGCTATGAATTATTTACCCATTATTAAGTTGGGCAATTACATTTTTGAGTTTTTCCCTAACTGTTTCTGCGATCGTAATTAAGTCATCATTTTTAATAGCTTGCATAGATGCGGTAGGATCTACAGCTGCAACTTCTATGGTGCCCGGTTCCTTTTCCTGTACTATTACGTTGCAGGGTAACATGGTGCCAATCTTATCCTCAGCTTGTAATGCTTTATAGGCAAAAGAGGGATTGCATGCCCCTAATATTTTATAATTTTGAAAGTCAACATTAAGTTTATTTTTTAAAGTTGCTTTGATATCTATTTCAGTTAAAACACCAAATCCTTCTTTTTTTAAAGCTTCTGTTGTGCGTTCTATCGCATTTTCAAATGTGTGATTTTTGAGCGATGTTGAAAAGTAATACTCCATTTTGTTTTTTTAATTTGTGATGTTTGGCAAATCCATTTTAAACCATCTAATTCTCTTTAAAAAGTAAAATAATTTATCGCAAGGTAGAAACCATAGATATGGGATAAACTGATATTGGTCATAACGTTCAACATACCTGTATTTTAATTTTTAAAATAGGTGGTAATACCCACTTACGTTCAAGTAGTTTTTTTGCTATACATTTACTTCCCCGAATCGGTTTCATACAATATTATTTTCGATAATACTATTTTTCAACATGTGTTCCAAAGCTTTGATATCATCCAATAAATGACGTATAAATTTTGCCCTTAATTCTGCGTCAATTTTTTTAACGTCATGTGCTCCCATTCTTTATTTGTTCTGCTGGTTTTTATCGTTTATCACTAGGTCAAGGTATTGGATAAAATCCATTTATATAATTTGTCCACATCTTTCTTTTTACATAATTGGGTGCCTTCTGTCATGGTTGCTGCAGTCCCACAGGCAATACCAAACTGGGCCATTTCTGTAAATGATTTTTCTTGGGATAGTCCAAATACCATACCTGCCACCATACTATCCCCTGCACCAATAGTACTCTTTTGGTGTACTACGGGTGCGGGTATTTTGGCAAATATATCTTTGGTCACTAGCAAAGCCCCTTGGGCACCTAACGACACGATTAATATCTCACAAGAATTATTTTTTAAAAATTCTTTGGCATAGGTTTCCAATTCCAAATAAGTAATCGATGTAACATTACACAATGTAGCTAGTTCGTTTAGATTTGGTTTTAATAGATACACCTTTGCCTTTGCCCCTTCTATTAAGGCCTCACCAGAGGTGTCAAGTATAAGTTTTCCTTTTTTTTTAGCTACGACATGAGCAACCTTGGCGTAAAAATCTATTGGCATTCCTGGGCATAAGCTGCCACTGGCAACCACAAAGTCACCCGCTGACAATTCAGACTCTAAATCCCTTAACGTATTTTTCCATTCATTTTCGGTTATGGATGGTCCAGGCATCCCAAACCTGTATTGCTGGTTATTGGAAGTATCTGTAACGGCAAGATTTTCACGTACCCAGCCTTTTATAGGAATGATGTGTTGGGCAATCGCTGTACTATCAATTAATTCCTTAAGATGGATTCCTGTTGGTCCTCCTGCCATATACATGCAAAGAGAGCTACTACCTAATTCCTTTAATACTTTTGAAACATTTATCCCACCACCGCCAGCTTCATAGACAGGTGCTGTACAACGTAGTTTGCTATGAGGTTTAATACTGGCTACCGTAGTGCTCTTATCAATTGCCGGATTTACGGTAAGTGTAATTATTCGTTTCATTTTTAATGGCCCTATTAGCATGTATACCTCAAATATAATGGCTAACAACAATGATACATATGACAAATATCATGGGCTATAGATTTGGTTTTAGGCCTAGTTTCCAAATAATTTGGTTATGCTGATTTACATCATTTTAAGGACAGATATCGGGTTTTACATTTGGCTAAGTATAAATTTCAAAATTTGAAAAAGATGAAAAATGCATTTTTAATAAGCACATTTTTAATTATGGGCATAACTTTCTTAAATGCCCAAGACAAAGACCAAGATCAAATACGTGACAGAGATCAAGATCGCGTAATGATGGTGGATGGAGAGGTACTCCAAATACGTGATCGGGATCAAATACGATTACAAGATCCCATAACCTTAAATGATGGAACAGTGGTAAACCCCGATGGTTCCTACGTTACAAAGGATCAAGAGAGATTACGTTTAAGGGATGGAGAATGTTTAGATAACGACGGTATTAAATATCGTAACGAGTATCAATATCGGTATAAAATACAGCAAGAAAATAAAGGCTTAACCGAAGCCCAAGTTCAGGAACGTAACCAAAATAGGTTTCAAGTAATGTTAATAGATGGTGAAGCATTTCAAATTAGAAACCAAGAACAAAATAGACTTCAGCAACAGTTGGAATTTGGTGATGGTGTGGTGGTAAACCCTGATGGTAGTTACCAAACAGCGCAACGAAAGCAAATGCGATTAAAAAATGGTGAATGCATTAATATGGATGGTGCACTTATGAAAAATATGTACCAACAACGTAAAATGATGGTGCAACAGAATATGATGAAGAACAAGATGAATGTAAAATCAGGTGTTCAAAAAAAGAAAAAAGGCACTAACAAATAATACAACAAACTAACTGCTATGAAGACTACTATACTATCCTTCATAGCAGTTCACATTGTTTTGGAAAGAGATTTATTCTTGTATTTAGAATTCCACCTACAACCAAAGTTTAAACTACTTATTGATTCGTTTAAAAAGTTATGATAAAGCAAATAGATACCCATGAAAACAAAATACAAAATGGTTCTGCTAATATTCTTATTCTTTCAAGGGTATCTTTTTTCGCAGAACAGTAAAAGATCGGCAAAAGAAATTTCAACAAAGAACGAATCCTATTTTTTGACGGATATTAGCTATATCAATGATGCTGTGTTTATGGGTAGAAGGGATTCTGTTAAGGCCCCTTATATTTTACCTTCTGTTGGGTATTATGATAAATCAGGTTTTTTCTTGGATGCCTCAGCATCTTATTTAACCAGTTCAGAAGAAAATCGTGTTGATCTCTTTTTGCTAAGTGCAGGATATTTGTTCAATGACAGTTCATTAAGTGGTGGAATTTCAGGTACTGGTTATTTTTTTAATGGAGATAGCTATAATGTAAGATCGGAAACGGTTGGTGATATATCTGGATTTCTAACATTGGATTTAAAATCCATTGAGATTTCCCTTCTCGCAAGTACTTTTTTTAATGATGGTAGTTCCGCAGATATTTTTGCGGGATTAATGTTAGGCCATACCTTCTCAACTACCGACAATACGTTTTTTATAAGTCCAACAATAGCCGTTTACGCCGGCTCACAAAATTTTTATGAAGCGTATTACAATAGCAGTAGATTGGGCAATAGAAAAGGAAAGGGCCAAGGGCAAAACACTACGTCAGGTTCCACTGTTATAACGGAGGTTATCATTGAGGAAGCCTCTAAATTCAATATGCTTGACCTTGAGGTAAGTTTACCTTTACAGTACTATTATAATCACTTTATCTTTTCATTTTCCCCTGTTTTGGCAATGCCCCAATCTAGTGCCACAATTACAACAGAAGATGCGGTAATAGAGGAGGATTTAGATAGTGTATTTTATTTTTCGGCAGGTATTAGTTATTGGTTCAATCCTTAGCTAATTCCTTTCAATTCAATGTAGCTTTAACCTACTTGCTATTTGGTGCTTGAATCCCTCATGTAACACATGTTACTGTCCCACTCATTTTACCATCCTACTTTTGCTATATATTAATTATGTAATTAGTAAGATTTAGATGAAAAAAATAGTGATTATAGTAACCGCATTAATAGGTTTAAAAGCTTTTGCGCAGGAATACGTTTCCATTTCAAAGGATGAGATACTAACCAGGGTAAAAGATAGGAACCATACTATTAAGATGTCTCAACAAGATGTGTTAATGGCCAAAGGAGATCTAAATCAGGCCAATGCCGTACTATTGCCAAATATTGGAGTTTCCCATACAGGTATTGCAACGACTAATCCCTTAATGGCTTTTGGTTCTAAATTAAATCAAGGCATACTTGTTCAGCAAGACTTTAATCCGGACTTGTTGAACAATCCTTCACAAATTGAGGATTATGCAACGCGTATAGAAGTACAACAACCACTTTTAAATTTTGATGGTTTCTATCAAAGAAAGGCTGCAAAGGCTAAATGGAAAGCAACCGAATATCAATCTGAACGCACCCAAGATTATATGCTTTTAGAGGTAGATAGGGCCTATATGCAATTACAACTTTCATATAAAATGGTAGAGGTGCTGGAAAAGGCAAAAACTGCGGCACTGGAAAACAAACGGATTGCACAGAATAATTTTGAACAAGGATATCTGCAAAAATCAGATATTTTGGCAGTAGAAGTGCGGGTTACAGAAATTGCTAATCAGCTTCAATATGCTAAAAGCAATATTGATAATGCTTCCAATTACATTTCGGTTTTAATGGATGATTTAAAAAATGACATCTTAAGACCAACAGATTCACTAGGTATTAGGACAGAAACTGCCATACCAGATATTTTGCCAGAATTTAGGGCAGATATACAAGCAATGCTATTGGCGAACGATGCATATAAACAAATGTATAAAGCGGATCAAATGAGCTTTTTGCCAAGACTTAATGCCTTTGGCACCTACGAACTTCATGATGATGAAATATTCCAAGGGGATACTGATGGTTATTTATTTGGCGCTGAACTTAAATGGAATCTTTTTGAAGGGAACAGACGGTTTGGTAAAGCCATGAAAAGTAAGGCGGAATTTGAAAAATCCAAATTAGAACTTACCAAATACAAAAGTGAAAGTCAAATGGAGCTGAACAAGGCAATACGCATGTTAAATGACGCAAAGAATAATTTAGAACTTTCAACACTGGCTTTGCAACAATCAAAAGAATCATTACGTATTAGAACAAATAGGTTTAAGCAGGGTTTGGAAAAGACTTCGGATCTGTTGTTTGCGGAAACCCAGTATTCACAAAAACAATTGGAATATTATACCACCATTTTCAATCATAACTATGCCTTGGCATATGTTCAATTTTTAACCAAGGAATAATGAATAAGACCCATAAAATAAAAGCATCAAGCATGAAAAGAAAATACATACTAGTGTTAGCGCTATTGGCAATCTTTATTTCTAGTTGTGGAAGTAAGGAAAAACAGGAAATAGCAGATAATTCGTCTGCAATTAAGGTTAACGTAAATGACGTTAGAGAAATAAATAGCAAGCCAAGATTAAATATAAGTGGTAAGATCGAAGCGGTAAATAGCGCCAACATCAGTACACGTATCATGGGTTATATTGATAGGATTAATGTACAAGTAGGGGATAAGGTTCAAAAAGGACAACTACTGTTAAGTATTAATAATACCGATATCTCAGCAAAGTTGGGTCAAGTAAATGCGGGAATTACAGAGGCAACAGCCGCTTATTCTATTGCAGAGAAAGATTTTAACAGGTACAAGGCATTGTTTGAGGAAAATAGTGCGACCCAAAAGGAATTGGATGATATCACGGCGAACCATAATATGGCCAAGGCCAGGTTAGAATCTGCCAAACAAATGAGGAAGGAAGTAGACGCACAATTGTCATACGCTAACATTAGGGCACCCTTTTCTGGCGTAGTAACCAATACGTTTATAAAGGAAGGTGATATGGCTAACCCTGGTATGCCTTTGCTAGAGGTTGAGGCACCTGGAAATTTTCAGGTTATGGCAATGGTACCAGAATCAGAAATTCAGCAGATTAAAAACGATGTTGAAGTAGACGTTCATATTAATGCTATCAACTCGGTTATTAAAGGTAAAGTGTCCGAAGTAAGTACCTCTGCAAAAAATACTGGCGGGCAATATATGGTTAAGGTGGTCTTAGATAAGACTAATGAAAAGTTGCTTTCTGGCATGTATGCTACGGTGCAGTTCCCCTTGGATATGGATACGGAAAGAAGCATGGTCCTCCTTCCAAAAGAAGCCATTGTTAACAGGGGTGAGTTATCTGGGGTGTATACGGTAAGTCAAAATAATACAGCTCTTCTGAGGTGGTTAAGGTTGGGTCGTACATATGGGGATTCAGTAGAGGTTTTAGCAGGACTTTCTGCAGATGAAAAATACATTTTGAGTGCAGAAGGTAAATTGTACAATGGCGCAAAAATAGCAATTCAATAAGCCATAACCAGTCCTATAGCTTTGAACCTTACTATTTGTTTTCACTTTAATTAGATTGAGTACTAGGTGTATAGACCTAACTAAATACCAAAAAATATATAAATAATGAAAGAAGGATTAGCCGGTAAAATTGCCAAAGCATTTATAAGCTCCAAATTAACGGTGCTCTTAATGATTGTTTTTATGGTCATAGGTGTATATACCTCATTCTTGATTCCACGAGAGGAAGAACCACAGATTGATGTGCCCATGGCCGATATTTTTGTGGGCTATCCAGGGGCCAGTCCCACAGAGGTAGAAAGCCGGGTGGTAAAACCCTTGGAAAAATTAATTTCAAACATTAAAGGAGTGGAATATGTCTATGCCACTGCTATGGAAGAAAAGGCAATGGTTATAGTTCAGTTTTATGTAGGTGAGGATATAGAAAGATCATTCGTTAAACTGTATAATGAGATCAATAAGCATATGGATATTATGCCGCAAGGTGTTACATTTCCATTGGTTAAGACCCGTGCCATTGATGATGTGCCTATGTTGGGCCTAACCTTATGGAGCGATAGTTACGATGATTATCAATTAAAACAGATAGCCCAAGAACTTACCAATGAAATAGAAAAGGTTAACGATGTCTCTGCTACTAAACAAATAGGTGGGAGAAATAGGCAATTACGCGTGGTTCTTGACAAAGATAAAATGGCTGAGAGTGGATTGGATTTTCTGTCAGTAGCAGAAATGATACGAGCAAACAACCAGCAATTGAGTAGTGGTAGTTTTGATAAAAACGATACGGAATTTTTGGTTTCAACAGGTAATTTTCTGAAAACAACAGAAGATGTTGAGCAACTTGTGGTGGGAGTACAGAAAGAACGCCCTATTTATTTAAACCAAATTGCTGAAATCAAAAATGGACCGGAATTGCCCAAAAATTATGTTTCCTTAGGTTTTGGGAATGCAAGTGAAAAAGGGGCATCGTATACATCTGAATACCCCGCGGTTACCATTTCCATAGCCAAAAGAAAAGGTGCTGATGCCATGAAGATTTCCGATATAATTTTGGAGAAGATATCACATCTTCAAAAAACCCTGATACCAGATGATGTGCATGTTGAGGTAACCAGAAATTACGGGGAAACAGCTTCCCACAAGGTCTCTGAATTATTAATGCACCTTATTGGGGCTATTATTGCCGTAACCTTAGTGGTGATGTTGGCCATGGGCTGGCGTGGTGGTCTAGTGGTTTTTCTTTCTGTACCAATTACGTTTGCACTTACCCTGTTAAGTTATTATATGTTGGACTATACCCTTAACCGGATTACATTATTTGCCTTGGTGTTTGTTACGGGTATAGTTGTAGATGATTCAATAATCATTGCTGAGAATATGCATCGGCATTTTAAAATGAAACGCTTGCCCTTTAAACAGGCTGCCCTATATGCCATTAATGAAGTAGGCAACCCTACTATTTTGGCAACATTTACCGTAATAGCCTCAGTACTTCCCATGGCTTTTGTGTCTGGTCTAATGGGGCCTTATATGTCCCCTATGCCAATTGGGGCATCAATTGCCATGATCTTGTCTCTTTTTGTAGCCTTGACCATTACCCCATATTTAGGGTACATCTTTCTTCGGGAAAAAGATAAAAAAGGAACTCAAAAACAGGAAAAACCTTTAGAAGATACTTTTATCTATAAAGTTTATAAAAAGTATGAAAGCCCATTGATCGAGAATAAAAAGAAGCGTTGGGTATTTTTAGGAGTCACCTTTTTATTACTGTTGGGCTCAATGGGTCTCTTTTTTACAAAATCGGTTGCAGTGAAAATGTTGCCTTTTGATAATAAAAATGAATTTCAGGTAGTAATAGATATGCCAGAAGGTACTACGTTGGAACGTACTGGTGTAGTGGCCAAGGAAATAGCCCAGTATCTTTCTACCCGTCCAGAAGTAGTCAATTACCAGAGTTATGTGGGTACATCGGCCCCAATAACATTCAATGGACTGGTACGGCATTATGATATTAGGGGGGGCAGTAATATGGCAGATATCCAGGTGAACCTTATCGATAAAAAGGAACGTAGCGCCCAAAGTCATGGTATAGCCAGTTCAATGAGACAAGAAATTCAGGCAATTGGTGAAAAATTCAATGCCAATATTAAAATAGTAGAGGTGCCGCCAGGACCGCCCGTGCTTTCCACCATAGTGGGTGAAATATATGGTCCTGATTACGATACACAAATGTATGTTGCCAATGAAGTGCAAAATATCCTTAAGGAAACTAATGATGTGGTAGATGTAGACTGGATGGTTGAGGCCGATCAAACGGAGTATAAATTTGTGATAGATAAGAAAAAAGCAATGCTTTATGGTATTGCTCCACAACAGATTGTACATACTATGAATATGGCGCTTTCAGAAAGGGCGATAACTACATTATATGATGAGGATGCCTCTGAACAGGTTGGGTTGATCTTGTCACTTGATGAAAAGGCTAAATCTACCTTAACCGATATTTCACAGTTAAAGGTAAAATCCAATCAAGGAAATATGGTGACGATTGGTGATTTAACCGATGTTCAAAATACGACCAAAGCAAAGAGTATTTACAGGAAGAACCAAAAGCGTGTTGTCTATGTACTTGCCGATATGGCTGGGAAATTGGAGAGTCCCGTATACGCTATTTTAGGTATGACCGATAAACTAATGGAAATTAAGCTTCCAACAGGGTATCGTATGGATGAACTTTATATTAAACAGCCAGATTTTGAAGACAATTATACGGTTAAATGGGACGGGGAGTGGCAAATTACCTTAGAGGTTTTCCGTGACCTGGGGCTGGCATTTTTAGGCGTAATAATCATTATTTATATTCTCATAGTAGGATGGTTCCAAAATTTTAAGGCACCCATTGTCATGATGGTAGCGATACCATTATCGTTAATTGGGATTGTACTGGGACATTGGATGTTAGGGGCATTTTTTACGGCCACTTCATTTATTGGCATGATCGCTTTGGCTGGTATAATGGTCCGAAATTCGGTATTGCTCATTGATTTTATCAATTTGAGACTGGCAGAAGGCATACCTTTAAAATTGGCCGTAATAGAAGCGGGAGCGGTGCGTACCACACCAATTTTATTAACCGCAGGTACTGTGGTAATTGGAGCCTTTGTGATACTCTTTGACCCTATTTTTCAAGGATTGGCCATTTCGTTAATGGGCGGTACCATTGTATCCACGGTTTTAACCCTATTGGTGGTACCATTGGTTTATTATATGATAGAACGGAAAAAGTACACTGATGAAGAATTAGGGGATTTGACTGAAGAGCGTATAGAGTAAGGGGAGCTTAAATTAAAATCAGTTTACAAATACCTGTATAACGTAAATATTTGATATGATGAAATTACTTATAGTCACAGTTGTTGAGCAATTTGAAAAAGATATTATCCGTCTCTTTAAAATGGCTAAAATTGAGAGCTATAGCGGCTCTGATATTGATGGATATAAAAACCCAACTTCCATTTTAAAAACCTCTAGTTGGTTTCCTAGTGAAAAGGGAGGAGTGGAATCTAGTTTATTCTTTTCTTTTACCGAGGAAGAGAATATTGATTTGCTTTTTGGGTTGATTAAGGATTTTAATTCAAAATTGGAAACCAACAATCCAATAAAGGCAGTGGTCGTACCCATAGAAAAACAAATTTAAAAATAGAATAACATGAAAAATAGGATCGTAAGGGCAGTAGCAGGCTCATTTATACTCATAAGTTTGGTATTGGCCATTTATGTAAATATCCATTGGCTATGGTTTACAGCGTTTGTGGGCGTCAATCTTTTACAGTCAGCCTTTACCAAATGGTGTTTAATGGAAGATATTTTAAGCAAATTTGGAATCAAGGATTAAGTAATTATCCTTATTTTTAAAATAAATGAAAACTAATGACGGTTCATGACTTTAGTGAAGGGAATTCAATAGTAAATCAATTTATTGCGGAGATCAGGGATGTTGAAATCCAAAAGGATCCCATGAGGTTTCGTAGAAATATTGAACGTATTGGTGAAGTGTTGAGTTATGAATTGAGCAAATCCTTGAATTACAAAAATACTCAAGTAAAAACCCCGTTCGGGACTAAAGAAATGTCTTTACCAAATGATCAAATGGTATTATGTTCTGTATTGCGTGCAGGTTTACCATTGCACCAAGGCATGTTGAATTATTTTGATGGTGCGGAGAATGCATTTATTTCTGCCTACCGTCACCATCGGGGCGATGAAGATGCTTTCGAGGTTGTTGTGAAATATTTTGCCGCGCCATCTTTAGAAGGTAAAACCTTAGTACTTACGGATCCCATGTTGGCAACAGGAAAAACTTTGGAGAATGTACTCAGTTCATTAAAGGAGCACGGAACACCTAAACAAATTCATATTATTTCTGTTATTGGCTCTAAGACGGGTATGGAACATATTAAAAAAGTATTCCCCAAAAACACCCATCTCTGGATAGCGGCAATCGATTCTGAATTAAATAATAAGGGATATATACTACCAGGAATAGGGGATGCAGGGGATTTGGCATTTGGTGTGAAACTATAGGCCTTGTTTAACAATTAGTGGACGTTTATTTAGTTATCCCTTCCTACTTTTCTGCTATACCCTTATTTATTCTTTTTCTCCATTTTACCAATTCATACCAGAGCACCGAAACACTTCCAGCTAGTAAGGAAGTAAATACCTGTTTTATAGATAATAATTCAAATTGTAAAAATTTTGTAAATGGTGGTACCACCAAAAGTAAAGTTGTCAAAATCAGTGTGACACCTATTATTAAGGGTACCAATCTATTTTTATATTTCATGGTGGTCCAAATAGAATAATAAAAGGAACGGTTTACCAAGGTTAAAAAAATATTTGAAAATATCAATGTTAAAAAAACCATGGTTCGCACCACTTCTTCATTATAATTTTGATTTACGGCATATTGGTAAATAGTTAAAGTGCCTATAGTAATTAGGATACCTTGTATGATACTTGTCCATAATTCCTTAAAATTAAAAAAAGTAGTTGTAAAGGGTCTTGGCCGCTGAATCATAGTATTCTTTTCCATAGGTTCGTTTTCATAAATAATGGAACAAGTGGGCCCCATAATCAACTCTAAAAGGATAACATGAGAAGGAGAAAAAATAGTTGGGTACAACCAACCAAGGGCTAATGGAGTGAATACGGTAAGGATTATAGGAATGTGGATTGATATGATATATTGTATGGCTTTTTTAAGATTCGTATAAATTTTCCTTCCAAAACCTACTGCTTCCACTAATTTAGAAAGATCATCCTCTACTAAGATTAGCGATGCGGCATCCTTGGCTATTTCAGTACCTTTTTTACCCATGGCAATTCCAAAATGTGACGCTTTTAATGCAGGACCGTCATTTACGCCATCACCAATCATGGCTACTACTTCATTATTTGCTTTTAATGCATTTATGATGCGTAATTTGGCATCAGGGAACATTCTGGTAAATACTTGGGTTTCCTTCACTTTTTCTTGCAATTCAGAATCTTGTAATTGCATTAATTCACTTCCGGTCATAGCCCTGTTATATCCCTTAAATTCAATTTGCTTGGCTATGGCAGAAGCTGTTTCGGCATAGTCGCCAGTTACTAGTTTTACGTTTATTCCGGCATCATCAAATTTTTTGAGTACACCTTTTATATTTTCCTTTGGTGGGTCATAAAATGCAACAATCCCTAAAAATTCAAATTCAAGTTCTTGTTGTTTTTTTGGATAATGCTCCCCTTCAAAATTAGTTATGCCAACACCTAATAATCGGTACCCTTTCTTACCTAAGGTATATATAGTTTCTGCTATTTTACTTTTTTCTTGTTTTGTTAATTTGGAAATTTCTAAAAACGCTTCGGGTGCTCCTTTTGCAGCAACTTTCTTTTGTCCTTTCCCATTTTCAAAAAAATGCGTCATCATTGGTGGTTTCCCGCCTAAGGGGTATTCATGAACCATAGAATAATTTGGTCTTTCATCAACATCCACAACGTTTTGATACGCTTCATGAAGGGCCTGCTCCATCGGGTCAAAGGGGATAGGTTCACTCGCCCACATAGCCGATGTGATTAGTTCTTTTTCGGCCGGGCCCATTTTTTCATTTAAAGTAGAAACCTTACCTGTTTTTATAGAAAAGAGCTGAACTAAACTCATTTTGTTTTCGGTTATAGTACCCGTTTTGTCAACACAGATTACTGTAGCGCTGCCCAAGGTTTCCACGGTTTTAATATGTTTTACTACGACACCCATTTTCATTAATCGCCAAGCTCCTAAGGCCATGAAGGTGGTAAAAGCTACGGGAATTTCTTCGGGCAAAATGCTCATGGCAAGCGTAAGTGCCTTTAATAAGCTGTCTAATATATCGTTGGATTTAAAAAAGTTTATGCCCCAGACCATTAAAAACATTACTCCGCCCCAGATGGACATATTTTTTACAAAATTTGATATTTGGCGTTCTAAAGGTGTTTTTTCCTCTTTTATATCAGATAGGCTTTGCCCTATATTACCAAGTTGTGTATGATTACCTATCTCAGTGATTTGGACAATAGCTAAGCCCGTTGTTACGGTAGTCCCACTAAATATCTTATTATCTTGTTTTGTGGCATCTTTAAAGATGGCAAAAGATTCACCTGTTAAAAGTGATTCATCAACAGAGAAATCATTTGAATGTGTTATAACACCATCTGCCGGAATCATATTTCCTTCCTCAACCATAAGGTTGTCGCCCACAACCAAATCCTCAATAGGGACCTCCAGCAAATTACCATTGCGTATTACTTTACTATTGGGCTGGGTCAATTTCTTAAGTTTTTCCAATGCACCACGACTTCGGGAATCTTGATATAAAGAAATAGAACCAACTAGTATTATTGCTGAAGCCAAAAAGATGCCATCACCAACATTGCCACTAATAAAATATATACTAGAGGCCACTGCCAATAGAATGACCATAGGTTCCAAAATAATAGCTTTAAGGGCTATAAAAAGTGGATTTTCCTTTTTAAACTCTAAACTGTTCTTGCCATGTAAGGCCCTAGATTTAATTACTTCTTCGCTGGTAAGTCCTTTGATTCCAAAGTCGGCGGGGTTAAACATCTAATTTAATTTACGATACTCTAAAGTAATTAAAATTAGATAACCCTTAAATGTTTACTGACTGATCTACATCATTTTATGCGAGGGTCCTTGGACGTATTTTCGAAGTATTAAATACAAAATGTTAAACCTTAAAACAATTAATTATGTCACTAGTAAAATTTAAAAGAAGACCATTTGGTAATTTAATTACTCAAGATTTCTTCGATATGGATGATTTTTTTGATAATAGAAGATGGGTAAGGGATATGCTACCAGATCGTTTTTGGAACGGAAAAAGAACGGAACCTGCCTTAAATATCAAAGAGACAGAGGACCATTTTGAAATTGAGTTGGCAGCACCTGGTTTTACAAAAAAGGATTTTGAAGTTACCATTGATGATGGTTGTCTAAACATAGCTGCGGAAAAATCAACCTCAGAAGAGGAAAAAGAAGAAAATTACACACGTAAGGAGTTTAGCTATCAGGCATTTGAACGTTCATTACAGTTGCCAGATAGTGTAAAAGAAGAAGCCATAAAAGCATCTTATAAAGATGGTATCCTGAGCTTTAATCTTGCAAAAAAGGAAGAAGCTAAAAAACTACCTCCCAAAAAAGTTCAGATTGCATAATGAAACAATAAATTAAGCTTTTCTTTTTATGCAACGCCCTTCTGTCTAAACCTAAATGCGTCCATTTATAAAAGGTTAGCTAGAAGGGTTTTTTTGTTTTATTTCAAATGAAGCGTTTTAAAAAACCTACTGAATTTTAGCTTTATCCTTTTTGCATGCAACAAGATTATCCGTTTACTTTAAAACCTTTGGATATTGCGTCCAGTTTGGGCAGCGACTTAGATAAAGGACTTAGCTTGGACAAGGCCAGGGAAAATTTAATGAAATATGGTGAAAATCAAGTACCAGAGCATAGACCCAAAAAAAGAGGACGCATACTAATAGATCAGTTAGCAGACCCAATAATTTACATATTGATAGTTGCTGCAATCATGGCACTTTTTTTTCGTAACTGGTTAGAGGGTTTTGCCATTTTCGTAGTAATACTCATCTCCATTTCCATTGGTTTTATAATGGAATTTAAGGCTGTACGTTCGCTAGAGGCATTGCGTAAAATGGGGCAAGCCGTAACTACGGTTATACGGTCAGGACAAATAGTACATAGTAAAGCTTCTGAATTAGTTCCTGGTGATATTGTCCTTTTAGAAAGTGGTGATGTTATTTCTGCCGATGCAAGATTGGTTACCGCGGATAACCTAAGTGTGAAAGAATCTGCCCTTACTGGGGAAAGTATAGCCGTATCTAAAAACACAGAAATCATTGTTCCTTTAGATACGCCAGTTACACATCAGCACAACATGGTCTTTAAGGGCACTACAGTTATGACTGGATTTGGAAAAGCCATTGTTACTGCCACTGGAATACACAGTCAATTAGGAGGGATTCAACAAATGGGCATAGATGCCCAAAAACATGTTGCCCCATTAGAAAAAAAACTAAATCAATTGAGCAAATGGCTTATTTGGCTTACTATCATACTAGCTACTATGGTCGTGGTTTTTGGCTATCTAAGGGGTGAGGATTTAGTAAGAATGATTGATACAGGGGTGGCTCTTGCAGTGGCGGCAATTCCTGAAGGCCTGCCAATCGTGGCTACCATTGCATTGGCAAAAGGTATGTTACGCCTGTCTAAAAAGCAGGTCATTATTAAAAAGATGGAAGCAGTAGAAACGCTGGGTGCCACGGATATCATCTGTACAGATAAGACAGGAACGCTTACCGAAGATAAAATGAAAGTACATTCCTTGATACTAGCTGACAGGATAGTTGATGTTTTAGATAAAGATAAAAACGAACTGGATTTTGTAAAGAACTCGCAGGATTTTGAAATTATTGTTTTAGCCAGTATACTTTGTAATAATGTTAAACATAGTTCTTCATTTGCCCATAGGGATGCCTTAGAAATAGCACTATTGGAATTTGCCGAACAAATGGGTTATGAACCAGACAACATCAGAAAGAAGTTTCCGGAAATAATGGAATTGCCATTTAATGCCAAAAGGAAGCTAATGGCAACGGCTCATAAAACGGAAAAAGGCTATCTAGTTTTTGTCAAGGGAGCCTACGAAAATATAGTAGGGCTTTGCAATACTACATATAAACAGGGTAATAAAGTTTCGTTGGATAATCATGAAAAATGGGATGCACAAGTTGATACATTGGCCTATACCGGGTTGCGTACATTGGCGTTTGCATTTAAAAATATGGACCAAGTACCCACTATTGAAACAATGTTGCAAGAACTTTCATTTATTGGGGTTATTGGGTGTTTAGACCCTGCCAGAAATGATGTGAAGGAAACTATAGAAGTATACAGGAATGCGGGGATAAAAGTAGTTATGGTAACGGGTGATCACCCTGGCACTTCTAAGAAAATAGCTGAGGAAATTGGGTTGCTACCTAAAAATGCCGCATTGGATAAAGTGGTTACGGGAGAAAATTTAAAAAAGTTAGGCTTTAATGGCAATAAGTTAAACCATAATTTACTTGATGTAGTGGTATTTGCAAGAACATCACCTGAACAGAAATTAGACCTTATAAAATTTTATCAGGAAAATAACCATGTAGTGGGTATGATCGGTGATGGAATAAATGATGTTCCCGCATTAAGAAAAGCGGATATTGGTATTACTATGGGCATCAGGGGCACTGGAGCGGCAAGGGAGGTAGCAGATGTTATTTTAAAAAATGACAAGTTTACTGCTATAGAACTGGCCATTCACCAAGGTAGGGTAGTATTTCAAAATATAAGGCAATTTGTGGTGTATTTACTATCCTGTAATTTGGCTGAGATTCTATCCGTAGGTTTGGCGGCACTACTAAGTTTGCCATCGCCCTTATTGCCCTTGCAAATATTATTTTTAAACTTGGTTACCGATACTTTTCCAGCATTGGCATTGGGTATGGGAAAAGGTCAAAAAGATATCATGAAAAAACCACCTAGAAGCTCAAAGGAGCCTATTATGACTACTTATGATTGGAAAACAACCATCTTGTATGGTATCACTATAACAATGGCCGTATTGGGTATTGTAATGTATTCAGATAGGGTTTTAGAGCTTAGGCCAATTACTATTAACAATATGGCTTTTTTTACCTTGGTCTTCGCCCAATTACTTAATGTGTTTAATATGCCCGGGCCATCCCAAAATTTTATTAAAAACGAGGTAACTACCAACAAATGGGTTTGGGGTGCCATCATATTGTCTGTTTTTATAACATTAAGTGCATACGCGATACCAAAAGTGGCCATGGTACTTTCATTGGAGTATTTAACCGTTAGTCAATTGGGATTAGCTGTGATTTTTGCTTTTGCCTCCTTAATAGTTGCGCAGTTATTGGTTAGAATTGGAGTTTTTTTTAAAGGGTATTTTTAAGTTAATGTCAAAATTGGGCCAAAGTTTCGATATTTTGTCGGCTCCCATATGCAATTCATAGCATTCTCTATTTAAACTACTAATAGCATTATCCCCACTCCAGTTGGTGAGGTCTATAGTTGTGTTGATTAAAAGTGTGTCCTCTTTTTTAGAATACATGTAGTCTACGGTATCTTTAATTTTATTGAGTTCTAAAGTCAAATGTCCCTTTCCACCCGCTGCATCTAAAATTTCGCCCCATATAGTATCCGTATTCATGACATTAAAGAAATGGGTACGTATTTTATCATCCCTAATTTCATTGCCACTATTTACCGATTTGGTGTTAATAACAATTTTATCACCTATCAAAAATTTTTCCAAGGATGAAGTTTCATTATTCAGCAGTAGTTCAAAATTGTTAAAAGTGCCACTAACACCAACTTTATCTGTAAACTTATATGCTGTCCATACTAATTTTGCTTTGTTCTCAACAGCAGAATAAGTTGTATCTGCCATCACCATTGGAGTGGCATCACTATTTTCTTTCTCTTCTTTTTTAGATTTCTTACAGGAAAAAAGTAGGGTGCAAAAAAAGAGTATGGTGATATACCTTAACTTCGAATTCATTATGTCTTTTTTAATTGTGATTATTCTTTTAAAACGGCTTCTAAAACTTTGTTCTTTGGTAATTTTTGAGTGCAGAAGAACCAATCGGAACATTCCATATCCGAATTTTTTGTTTCCACACGTTCTGAGGCCGTACCACATGATCCCGCTGGTGGTACAATGACGTCATCACCTGGTTGCCAATCTGCGGGTGTAGCCACTGAAAATTTATCTGCAGTCTGCATAGCTATCAAGGCCCTGTATATTTCATCAAAATTTCTTCCTAAACTTAATGGGTAATAGATAATGGCCCTAATAATGGCACTTGGATCTATGAAAAAAACAGCCCGCACGGCTTGTGTCTTGCTCTCGCCAGGTTGTATCATCCCATATTTTTTAGCAATTTCCATAGAAATATCCTCTATTAGTGGAAACTTGACCTCTACATTTTTATAATCCTTAAACTTTATTTTTTCCTTAATGGCCCTTAACCATGCTATATGGCTGTAAAGCCCATCGATAGACAGACCAACAAGTTTACAATTGGCCTTTGCAAACGTATCTTCCAAACTGGCAAACCTTATGAATTCTGTTGTACATACAGGCGTGAAGTCTGCTGGATGACTAAAAAGAATGACCCACTTTCCTTTATATTCCATTGGAAAATTAATTTCCCCTTGGGTAGTCACAGCTGAAAATTTTGGCGCGATATCGCCAATTCTTGGCATGGGGATAACCTGTTCTTTAGATGCAAATAAAGTTTCCATAGCTTCAAGTTTTAAATTTTATTAAAATTAGTTTAGAAACCGAAGTCATGGAATGACGTACATCAGGCATAAATTTTTTGCAATAGTGGCATCGTTATCCCTTAATGGGCTGATTAGGTGTATACGATTTAAGTGCTTGCTTCGCAGCTGCATACCCTATATCAAAAATGGTATCTATCTTGTTTAAAGAGAATAAACCGAAATTTCCAATATTCTCAGGTCGTATAAGAATATCACAATCATCGAACTTTACCCTATTATCACTGGTCATCATTATATGATAGGCACGTTCCATTACATTGTGCGCATGTTTTAGGTCCTCTTTTTTAATAACCCCAAAAGGGTTTACAAAAACACCTATAATTTGTTCGCAATACATTTTTATTAAGTCTACAGGGAAATTGTTAAGTGTACCTCCATCACTATAATAACCATTTTTTATCTGTATGGGCACAAAAATACCCGGTACTGCTGCAGAGGCCAAAATAGGTTTTATGAGCTCACCACTATGAAATACCTTTAAAGTACCATCTAGCAGATTGGTAGCCGTAATATAAAGTGGTATATGAAGGGATTCAAAGCTATCACTAGGGAAATAAGATTTAAAATGATCATAGAATTTGCTGGTATCCACTATACCTGGTTGGCTTCGCGCATATTTCTTAACACTGAAAATTTGTGTAGATTTAAAAAAATCCAACATTTCATTCCAAGGGCAGCCTGCTGCATAAAGTGCACCAACAATGGCACCAGCGCTAGTGCCTGCAATATGGGTCGGCTGTATGCCTTTTTCCTCTAATGCCCTAATCACGCCAACATGGGCAATTCCACGTGCACCACCTCCGGAGAGTACCAAACCGGTATTCATTTTCAAATACATTATTGTTCGTGTCAAAAATAGTCGTGTAGGCTTCAGCTTAAAATGATTATTGTCATATGCCATGCCACACATATATGACCAATATCATTTTTGGCCGTTTGTCACATTGATATATTTACATAACTGCGTATTTGTAACGCGTAGTGGTTCCCCCCGCCTTGTTATTTGAATTCATATGCTAAAATACTATGCAGTTAGAAAAGGAAGTTGACAATCAGTATTTTATTAAATATCTAGATGCTGCCTCTTGTATTTATATAGTGTTAAATCCAGACCATACATTGGCAATGGTTAATAGGAAGGCGTGCGAAATTCTAGGTTTTGATCGGGATGAGATTATTGGTAAGAACTGGTTTGAAAAATTTATTCCCAAATCGGATAGGAAAGAATTGATAAGGTTATTTGACCTAATTATATCCGGTGAAATAGAACCGCCAAAGATGTACGAGAATTGGGTTTTGACCAATGGTAACCAAAGGAAACTAATCAGATGGAACAATACTTTACTAAGGGATAGGAAGAATAATGTATTAGGACTTATAAGTTCTGGCGCAGATTTCACCCAATATAGAGACATTCTGGAGACATTGAACATTCGTGACAAGGCCTTGGAAACTGCAGGTAATGGTATTGTTATTGCAGATGGTACACACCCAGATTTGCCAGTTATATATTGTAATACGGCTTTTTTAAAATTAACGGGTTATGAAAAAAATGAAGTTATAGGTAAGAATTGCAGATTCTTACAGAATGATGACCGAGATCAACAAGAAATAAATAAAGTATCACAGGCAATTCTAAAAAAAACTTCATGTAGAGTGGTCCTACGCAATTACCGAAAAAATGGCGATATGTTCTGGAATGAATTAAGCATTACCCCATTATTTGATGATAACCAAAAGCTCACGCATTTTATTGGTGTTCAGAACGATGTTACAAAGATGTTACAATCACAAAAAAAACTAGAGGAGTATACAGAGACATTGGAACTAAAAGTTGAAAATAGAACTAGTGAACTAAGAGACACTATAAAGAAACTTGAGGTAACCAATATAAGTTTAGGGAAACAAATTATTTTTAGAAGAAAGGCAGAGGATAAACTACGAACCAGTCATGCCATGTTCGTGGCAATTGCGAAAAACTTCCCCAAAGGTGTAATAATTGTATTTAATAAAGATTTTGAACTGGTTTATTTAGAAGGAAAAGAACTGGAGCGAATAGACTTTAAAAAAGAAGATTTTGAAGGCCTAACAATTCATGAAATTTCCATTATTACCGAGGCACAGAAAAGTGTGTTAATACAGGAAATAACCAAGACATTAAAAGGAAATTCCATTTCTTCCGAAATTGAATTTCAAAATCAAACATATACAGTAAACTCCACACCTCTTTATTCTGATGATAAAGAAACCGTATGGGCCCTGTTTGTATATAACAACGTTACCGAACAGAAACAGGTACAGCATCAATTGGAAAATGCCTTGAAATCTGAACAGGAACTTAACGAATTAAAATCGCGTTTTATATCTATGGCATCACACGAGTTTAGAACGCCATTAAGTGCCATTTTATCATCTGCGATTCTTATTGGTAAACAAAATGAAATTGGAAAGGAGGACTCTAGGTTAAAGCACGTGGCACGAATCAGAAACAATGTAAAAAATCTTGTGGTAATCCTAAACGATTTTCTCTCATTAAGCAAATTGGAAGAGGGTAGGGTAAAGGCCAACCCACAATATTTTGAATTGGTGCAATTCTGTAGAATAGTTATAGATGAAATGGAGTCTGTAAAAAAAGAAGGTCAAACCATACAATTAAGGTCAAGATATAACAATGTAATTGTTTATCTAGATCCTAAATTAGTGAGCCACATATTAATAAACTTACTTTCTAATGCCACTAAATATTCTTCTGAAGGTCAAATAATAATAATGGAAGTTATTCCGGGAAATAAATTTTTACAATTAACCGTAACCGATAACGGTATAGGAATACCAAAAAATGAACAGAAGCATCTTTTTGAGCGCTTTTTTAGAGCTAATAATGCTGGCTATATACAGGGCACAGGATTAGGGCTACATATAGTTAAACAATATTCACAGCTAATGGGGGGCGACATAAGTTTTACCAGTGAACCTGGTGAACCAACAGTTTTTAAATTGGAATTGCCATTAAAAATGAAGTGATGGATCATGCTTTTATAAACATAACAGTAGACTAAAAATGAAAAAAATATTATTAATAGAGGATAACCAGGACGTACGCGAAAATACAGCGGATATCCTTGAATTGGAAAACTATAAAGTACTTACTGCTGAAGATGGCAAAATAGGAGTTGTGAGGGCCAAACAATTTAAACCAGATATAGTGGTTTGCGACATAATGCTACCAGAATTGGATGGGTATGGTGTGTTACAAAAATTATCAGAGGATCCTAGTACTTCTAGCATACCATTTATATTTCTGACGGCCAAAACAGATAAGGCAGATATAAGACTTGGAATGAATTTAGGTGCAGATGATTATTTGACCAAGCCCTTTGAAGAAAAGGAATTATTAGATGCCATAGCCATACGCTTAAAGAAGAACGAATTCTTAAAAAAAGAGATAACCAGAAACGTACAGGGACTCACCTCATTTTTAGAAGAAGCATCGGATTATATGGATTTGGAAAGCCTTTCCAAAAATCATGAATTAAGGGAATATGAAAAAAAGGAAATTATATTTTGGGAAGGAGATAACGCACACTCCCTTTATTTTGTAGAAAGTGGTACTATTAAAACGTACAAAAGCACTGAGGCAGGTAAGGAATTTGTGACCGGATTGTATAGTTCGGGAGATTTTATTGGGCAATTGTCTTTATTGAACACAAACGGGAAATATGTAGAAAATGCGATGGTTTTAGAAGATGCTAAGTTAAGTGTAATCCCCAAAAAGAGTTTTACCAAGTTATTACACGGAAACCCCGTTGTATCTAAAAAGTTTATTAGTATGATATCCAATAATCTTATAGATGTTCAAAAGCAATTGGTGGCAATGGCTTTTGCGCCTGTAAGACAAAGGGCCGCAAAAGCACTTTTGGAATTATACAATAAAGGTATCATTAAGGAAAAGCCCAATGGCGGAATGGGTATAGCACGTGAGGATTTCGCAGGTATGATTGGTACGGCCACGGAAACAGCCATAAGAACCTTGTCTGATTTTAAAGATGAGGGATTGATCACTACCGATCATGGCCGAAGAATCATTGTTTTGGATATTCAGGAATTAAAAGAGATTGCAGATTTTGGGTAGGTAAGTATAAATTGCAATAATTCTGTCTATGTAATGTTGTTGCCAAAACTGATATTTGACTCCTACATCTATTTAATGTGACCTTCTAAAAATCCTTGAAAGTTTTTGAATGGCAAAAGTTAATATCATTTGTTGAATAGATCCTTTAAAATTGCCAAGCAGATTGGTAGGATACATGTCTGTTTTAACCCTATTCAATTTAAACTTAAGATTTTCAATATGAATTTCCCTGCTAAGTTTTATTATTCTTAGACGCTCATCTATTTCCTCAAAAGTGTGGTATTGTTTCATAATTTCTCAAAATAATAGGTTGAGAATTTAGCCAATAATGGTCGGTTTAACTGTTTTCTAAAAATATATATTATGGCACTTATAATTAGATAAAAACCTGCAACTATCACAAAGCCTAAATAGTAACTATCATATACTTCACATAAGGCCAAAGAAGCTCCTATGGATAGAAAAAGAAGTACAAAAAGTATCCCTAGACTTAATAGTGCAGATTTTATGGTAGACGTAAGAAAGCGCATAAAGACCTTAAAAATTTTAAGCTCTATATATTCCTCACTTAATTCAACATAAGACCTTATATCGGCATCAGCCTCTATAAGGTCATTTTTTAGTTCTTTGAACACCATGCCGTTTTATTTTTTTTGTAGTTGGGCATTTTTCTTTTTAAGGTCTTCAAGTTTACGTTCTAAGGTAGCAATGATATCATCAGCCTTATAACTCATGGTTGATATGGCTTCATCCAATTTACGATCTATCGCATCCTTTTTTTCATTGGCTGTTTTTGTAAGCTCTTCTTTGGCATGTGTAACACGTTCCGCAAGATCGTGCCCAGTGTCTTCTACCTTTCTTTTAATCCTATTTCTAGTATCAACACCTTTTTCAGGTGCATATAAAATTCCAAATCCTGCACCTATGGCAGCACCTGTCAATAGGGCCAAAAGTACATTTCCATTATCGTTTGTCATGGTTTATAATTTAATTATTAGTAATTCATTTACTGTTTAAATGTAACTCGACTTGGAAATAATTGAAATGATTTATATCATGTTTCCTTACTCCTGTTCCTTCACCAAAGAAATCTTATTTTAATAATTCAATTAGTTTCAGCCTTTATACTGATTTAGGATTAACCACAGAAAATCAAAATTAGGTTGGACGATACGTTGCTTTTCACGCAAATTCTGGGTAGGCTTGTATTATTATATCATTTTGTACTTTTTTAACCCCTGGGGCTAAATATGCTGTTTTTTCCGCTTTTTCCTTTTCCCATAAAGAATGTACCCTTCCCTTTAATTGCACGGTGGATCCGTCTACCTGTACCCTAATGCCCTTATCCCGTAAAAAAACAGACCTTTCTAAAGCGTTGCTAATTTGTTCTTCTATGTTTAAGGACTTCTTTTCTGGTATAATATTAATATTGTTTACTACTTCCTTGACACCTAGGAGATTTTGGAGTTCCCAGCTGGCTGCATCTTTTTGGTATTCCCATTGTACAATACCGGACAAATAAATATAGCCGTCCTCTACAAATATGGTTATGGAATCTTGTGGTACGGTAGTATTCCATTCTAAGGCCTTAACCGCGGCCTTTGCAATTTCCTTATCTGTTTTTTTGTAGTCATCACCATATTTTACTTCTATATCCTCAGCTACAGCTTTTACCCCAAACACTCTTTTTGCTGCTTTATTAGCGGCCACTTTTTTCTGGTAGTCATCTACTTGACCGCTTAACGTTACTACACCATCTTCTACAATAACACCTATTTGGGTTTCGTCTAAGTTAGGCTCCCACTTCAATTCTGCTAAAACATCATTCCTTATTTCCAAGTCGCTTCTCATGATTGAATAATTTGTATTTCATAAAAATAATAGGATCCCATTTTTATTAAAATGACATGTGTCAGTATTTCCGTCTTTAATCACGAGGCACAAATATGTGATCACTGACCTACATCATTTTATTCTTGACCATTAGTTTTCATTTTTGAATTAGACATAACTAATACGCATATTCTAATGAAAGTTATTGTGAAAAATAAGGAGACAAGTACGTTCCATACATTCGTGTCTGATGAATTTGTAAAATTGGAACAACTAAAGAAAGAAGAGAATAAAGTAGCCTTTAATGAACATTTATTAAAGGTAATGCCAGAGGTAGAGCGTTATATAGAAAATAGGTTAAAACGGGAGGTTGCCAACCATAAATTAGATAGGGGGAAATACAAAAAGGATGATTTCATAGACCAATTATATTTACTTGTATATGATAATTTTGATGAAGTTTCCATAGCCAAAGAACTGCATACCTGGTTATTTAAAAAAGCAGATGAACTATTGGAAGATGCTCTAGTGGAAGAGGAGTTCGATACGCTTTTTTTTGATAATATCGATGATTATACCCAATTGGAATGGGAAGGTATGGAAGAGGAATTTAGTGCGGATGGGGATGGTGATTTGATTATGATGGATGAATTGGACGACATCTCATACCAGAAAAAAGAGAATATCCTCAAAAATATTTTTTTGGAAGACAGCGAAGGCGATAGCATCGCAAAAATTAATCAAGAAATTGGTGCTTCTGAACTTCAAAAACATATCAATATGGTCTTATATAAATTACCTACACCGATACAAACCGTGTATGAACTGTTTACGGTTCATCAATTTGATGTATCTGAGATTGCCAAGATTCGAAACAAAACAGAGGAAGAGATTATGGCATTGTTGGAAGCAGCACTTGAAAATTTACAGCTAAGTATTTTAAGCAGGTTTAAGAAATAGAACAAGATTTTAAATAGTATTATGAAAACAAAAACAATCAACCCTAAAACTGAGTTTTTACTTGGTGCAGGCTTAGACGTACTACACGAAGAGAGTAGGGAATGGCAGGATACTGTGGAATTCTGGAAAGATGAAACTAAATTTTTTGCCGATGTATTGGCAAAAAAAGAAGCAACTACGTCAGAATACGGAAAAATGCTAAATGATTTGGACCAAATACATGAAAATCTTTTTGACTATTTGGCCCAGGATATTATTGATCACGAAAAATTACTCTCGCGTTTGGTAAAAGGAGAGAAAGGTTTGGCCGATGGAAGTTATAGGGAACAACATCGAAAATTAAAATCAAGGATAGAACTATTCACAAAGGATTTTAAGAATTTCAAGCATATGGTCTTTGGATACGTGAAAAAGCTTTAATGGCAAATTCTTCATTTCGTAATAGGGCACTAAAAATACTGATATGGAAATTACGCTTTTTACAAAGGATTTTAGGCATTCTGATAGTATTGCCCATTTTATGGATTTCTATTATAGCTTACAATTAAGATATTTGGCTAGCGATCTACTTAATGAGGGTCTGACCCCCAATCAAATTAATGACGCTGTGGTAAAGGCCATGGGTGTTGGTAAATCATCGGGCATGAACCTTTGTCAACACTTTAGACCGGTATTTAGCGGTGTAGATAAAGAAATTATAATTGATTGCAAGTTATCCCATTTAGCTTATGGTCTGGTGGTCTTAAATGCAGATGTTGAGCTTTCCCTTGTAGGTAATTTTCAAGTGAGTGTCCTTGAGGAATTTTTAAGGAGCCAATAGAAAAGCGCGCTACATTACTAACTCAAGACTTATTGGACAATGGTCAGAGCCATAATAATTGGACAGTATTTTAACAGATTTTATTTTATCCTTTAGTTGAGGACTTATCAAAAAATAATCAATGCGCCAACCGGTATTTCGTTCCCTGGACTTAAAACGATAGCTCCAGTAGGTATAGGCCACTTCATTTGGGTGTACATGTCTAAACGTGTCCACAAATCCGGCATTGATAAAGTTATCCATTCCATCAATTTCAATTTGTGTATAACCTGCGGTCTTATTATAGTTTGCCTTGTCGTTTTTTAGATCTATGGCCCTATGTGCAACATTAAAATCCCCACAAGCAATGACCGGCTTAGTTTTTTCTAGGTTTTGTAGGTACTTTAGGAAATCTGCGTCCCATTGTTTTCTATAATCTAAACGGTCTAATTGTTGCCCAGAATTGGGTACATAAACGTTTACCAAATAAAAATTTTCGAACTCTGCGCATACCACACGACCTTCTTCATCATGTTCAATGACACCCATGTCATAAGTAATTTTTAATGGTGGTTTTTTAGTGAGTAGGGCAGTTCCTGAATAGCCTTTTTTATCTGCGGAATTGCAGTGTATTTCATAACCGTTCAAAGGTGCCAAGGCCTTTACCACTTCATCATCTTGTGCTTTTGTCTCCTGTAGACAAAGAATATCGGCCCCTATTTCTTTTATGGATTTAAAAAAATCTTTCTTCACTACGGCCCGTATACCGTTTACGTTCCAAGAAACAATATGCATGAGTTCTCTTTTTAATAATAAAATAAAATTGCCCTGTTGAAATTAATCAAATAAGGGCAATTTTAAAGAAAATCTAGTTTATTATTGTTTGTAATGGACCATTTATCAGGCATATTCTGAATAGTACTGTACTCTTAAATTATTTTTCACCTCAAAAACACCAGGAGCGTTAAAGGCTGCTTTGGCCGCATCTTCTTTTTCTTTAATAGAGTGTACTTTACCACTAAGGGTAATGGTATGGCCATCTACAGAAATATCAATATTGTTGGCATCTATCTCTGCAGCCCGTTCAAACGCCCTTTTTATATTGTTCTTTACCTCAAAGGGCTTCACGTCATTTTGAACTAGTATACTGTTACTTACACCCCTAACCCCAGTTAAGTCTTTTACTGCGTTTTTGGCGGAATCCTTTTGATAGGACCAATTTACCTTACCGGAAAGATAGACCCAGCCATTTTCAACCTTTACCATTACGGTATCATTGGGTACCGATGAATGCCATTGTAATGCATCTATGGCTGCTTTTGCAATCTCAGTATCGGTCTTTTCTAAACTGGAGGCATATTTCACTACGATATCTTCCGCAACGGCTTTTACACCTTGTACTCGCTTGGCGGCTTTTTCCGCTGCCATTTTTTTTGTGTAACTATCTACCTCACCGCTTAGCGTTACCACGCCATTGTCTACGGCAACTCCAATTTTTGTTTCATCTATACTAGGCTCCCATGCCAGTTCGTCTTGCACATCTAACTTAATTTTTGAATCTGTCTTCATGACTTATTGTTTTTTAATTAAAGTTTATGTAGACAAAAGTAGCTTGGTCATAGTACCATGAAAATGATGTACATCAGTGATGTACAGTTTTAACACCTTTGAAGTGAGATATATACAGGTTTAATTTACTAACAGGTATTTGTTCTAAGGATATTTACGAAGTTAGTAGACCATACGCTTGTTTCGCAATTTCCAATTCCTCATTGGTAGGTGTCACCAAAATTTTAACCTTGGATTGTGCTGAATGTATTTGTCGAATTTTACTTGACTTGGACTCATTTTTTTCCATATCAATTACTATCCCGAGATATTCCATTTCGGAACAAACCAGTTTTCTGATCAATGATGAATTTTCACCGATCCCAGCTGTAAATACAATGGCATCAAGTCCGTTCATGGCAGCGGTATATGCCCCTATATATTTTTTAATACGATAGGCGTTCATTTCCAAAGCCAAAATACATTGTGTATTTCCTTTTTCTGCTTCGTTCTGAATATCCCTTAAGTCACTATATCCGGTAAGGCCATACATGCCACTTTTTTTGTCAAGCATTTCTTTTACTTCAGATAACTGATAGCCAAGATTATTTACCAGATAGAAAATTAAAGCATGATCTATGTCCCCACTTCTAGACCCCATAATAAGTCCGTTGGAAGGTGCAAAACCCATACTATGGTCAATACTCTTTCCATTTTTAATTGCGGTAATGCTACACCCGTTACCTAAGTGTATGGTTATTAGCCTTGATTTATTTTGTTTTAGGAATTGAACAGTTTTTTCCGAAACATATTTGTGACTGGTACCATGAAAGCCATACACCTGTATGTCATTTTCCGTGTACAATTTATTGGGAATAGCATATTGTTTGGCAATTTGGGGTATGGTTTGATGAAAAGCGGTATCAAAAATGGCAATTTGCTTTGCCTCTGGAAACATTTTCTCAGATAATTCAATACCTACGAGGTTTACGGGGTTATGTAAAGGGGCAAGAACGGCAAGTTCCTTTATTTTTTGTTTTACGCTATCATTGATCAATGTTGTCTTTGAAAATGAATTGCCACCATGAACTACCCGGTGTGCTACCGCATAAATTTCATTGGTATTTTTAATCACCCCTTTTTCTGGGTCAAGTATTAATTGCGCTATCTTTTGTAGGCCTACTTTATGGTTTGGAATATTTTCAATTTTAGAAATATCAACCTGCTTTGACTTATATCTCAAATTGGCTTTTTCATTTCCGATACGTTCTGCCATACCCTCACAAATTATATTTTCATTGGGCATGGCCAATAATTGATATTTTATTGAGGAGCTACCTACATTAATTATGAGTATGTTCATGCTTTGGTTTAATCTTTTGTTTTTCCAAATGAACTTGTTTAAAGTCCTTGGGCTTGGATGGCAGTTATAATTACGGTATTAAAAATGTCATCTACGGTACAGCCTCTACTTAAATCGTTAACCGGTTTGTTCAATCCCTGTAACATTGGCCCTATGGCCAAAGCACCTGTTTCTCTCTGAACAGCCTTATAGGTATTATTACCAGTGTTAAGGTCGGGAAAAATAAACACGCTAGCCTTACCCGCCACTTCCGAGTCTGGCAGTTTGCTAGATCCTACTTTACTATCTACAGCAGCATCATATTGTATAGGACCTTCAACTTTTAAGTCTGGTCTTTTCTTTTTGATCAATTCAGTGGCTTTGCGTACACGGTCTACATCTTCACCGACGCCTGAGGTACCGGAGGAATAGGACAGCATTGCAATTTTTGGCTCAATACCAAAAGCCTCGCTAGTAGCTGCGGATGAGATAGCTATTTCAGATAACTGTTCTGCCGTAGGATTCGGATTTATTGCACAATCGCCAAATATGGTAACTCTATTTGGCAAACACATAAAGAAAACCGAAGAAACAACAGAAACACCTGGCTTGGTTTTAATAAACTGTAAAGCGGGTCTTATAGTATGTTGTGTAGTGTGCACCGCACCAGAAACCATACCATCTGCATGTCCTTTATAGACCATCATTGTTCCAAAATAGGAGACATCTACCATCAGGTCTTTTGCCATGGCAAGGTTTACATTCTTATGTTTTCGTAACTCAAAAAGAGTAGTGGCATAATCTAAAAAATTTCTGGATCTGATGGGCTCTATTATGTCTATGTCTTTTAGGTCCAGGTCAATATCCAATTCAGATAACTTTGTTTTTATCTGTTTTTTATTTCCTAGTAGGGTGATTTTTACAGCATCGGCATCTATTAATTTTTTAGTGGCCAAAAGGATGCGATCGTCAGTCCCTTCTGGAAGAACAATATGCTTTTTAGAGGATTTGGCCCTTTTCAATAAATTATATTGAAACATACGGGGAGTAATACCTTCTGCCTTAAACGTAATCAGATTTTTCTCCAATTCATTGGTAGGTATATTTTTTTCAAATTCTTGTATTGAAGTAGTTATCTTTTCGGTATTTTCCGCATAAACCCTTGGCTGTATTGCCCCAATGCGATTGGCAACGGAAAACGTGCCACCCTCTACCGTTAGTATGGGGATAATGTCTGATAAGCCTTTGATAAGTTTTATAATGGGTTCTTCGGGTACTAATCCACCAGTTAGAACTATGCCGGCAAGATTGGGATAATTTGCGGAGATATTTGCCTGTAATGCCCCTAAGATTATATCTGCCCTATCCCCTGGGGTAATTACTAAACTATCTTTTTTTAAATGCGTAAGATAATTGCGCAGCTGCATAGCCCCAACACTAAAGCCGTCTACTCGGTTATTAAGAAAATCATTTCCAAACAATACTTCAGCATCTAATGCATTGGCAATTTCTTTAATGGTGGGGCTTCCAAGTACAGGATTTAATGGTATTACACCTACAAGGACATTTGCGGGGAGTTTCTTTTTAAGTCCGTCTTCAACAGCGGAAGTATCTTTTGGAACAACTTTGTTCGCTACACTCAACAATACTTGTACTTCTTTTTCTTTAAAGGAATCATAGGCCAAATATAGATTACCGACAATTTCCGTGACCGATTTATTTTGCCCGCTGGCTATGATAACCGCTGGTATTCCTAAATTTTTGGCAATGATGACGTTTATGTCCCATTCTATAATCGCCCCTTCGCCTGAAAAATCCGTACCCTCTACCAAAACAAAATCAAATTGATCTTCCAATGCCTTGAATTTATGAATGATATGACCAATAATTTCATCATCCTTATCTTGGTTTTTCAGTTGAACAACTTGACTTCGGGTAAAAGCAAAGGCATCTTGTGGTTTTAGATCAATCTCAAAATATGTAAGGATCGTATGGATGTGATTATCTACCTTATTGTTTTCAAGGTCATCTATAATGGGTCTAAAATAACCGACTTTGGCAGTCTTACCCAATAGTAGCTGCATTAGCCCCAAAGAAACAATAGATTTACCGCTATTGGGTTCTGTTGTAGCAATATATATGGCTTTGCTCATGAAAGTTAGGGTTTTGTTCAAAGTAAAAATAAATGATTCTTATACGGATTCCGACTTAATGCTAGAAAACATAGTAAAAGACCATAGGTGGTGCCTATATATTTATTTTAGAATGTTTTTAGCTGTGGGTATTTTTTCTACGTTATAGTTTATTTCTTTAATTTTTAATTTTAACCAAGTCCATTTTCCATTGTCCAAATCCCAATCAGCTTTTAATTCTACTGGAATTTTAATTCCATTTCTTTCCTCTGTTCTTATTGTGGTAACGGTCCATAATTTGGGGCTTTTGTCTTTCAAGTCTTTATAACGCATAGCCGTAAATTTTTGAAAATTACCAATAGTGTCGAAATGGAATATGCCAGAACCTTTGGTTCCGTTAACTTTCATAGTTGCCTTCGCTGAATAGGCATCAATTGGTTCCCAGGAAATTTGAGGGCTTAGGCAAGCGGTTGGAAACCAAACTATTTCTGCTAAATATCGCTGTAGGCTGGCTTGGTTCACTTTTTCGCTGTTTTTTATATCTGCAACCGAAATAAGTGATAAGAGTTTAATTATCATTTCTCCATTACCATTTTCAAATTTATCTCTACCAGTTACATTAAGTATCGAATTTATATGGGCATCAATATTCCAGATAAATGCAGGTGGCTTAACGGTAAAGTACTGTTCAGCCTTTCCAATTTTCCAATGCTTTTGCCCGGTATTCATTTTTAGTTGTATTTCTTGTATTACATGTACACTTGAAATGGGTTTCTTGCCTATTATCCCACTTATGGTTAGCCATTTTTGAACAACCGTTGGTAAGTTTGAAATAGACTGTTTGGAAATGATATTTTGGCTTACGGGTTGTGAATTTTGAAGTATTGTTTTTCTTTCTGACGTAATTTTATTTTGAAAACTATATGCTGAATAGCCTACTATAATCGCCACAAAAATTATAAGGTTCGCTATTGAACCAAATTTGGCTTCAGACCAAAAATTAAAAAGCAAAATCTGTGAAATAATCACAGACAATAGTCCGCACAACCACCAATACCTAGAATTAAGAATAATTAAAATTGAGGTAAGAACAAAAAGAAGAGATGTCAATGCCCAAATTATTCCGTAAAATTTGGAAATAGGTTGGCTAATTGCATTACATTCTGATATGCCAAATGCTTTAAGAAATCCGAATAAATGGATGATACTATGAATTCCGATGAGTATATTTAAAGCTATTCGCATTGTTACAATTGCATGTGGTTCACATGTGAATATTCAGAGATCTTTAAACAAGGGTAAATGATGGGAAGAAGTTTATCGTTCTTATCGAATGGGCTGGATTTGTTTCCCGAGACCAGACCCATTCTCAAAGAACTTGATATAATTACTCTTGGTGTGTCTAAACTATCAAAAGATATTAATTGGAAAAATGATGTAGATCAGTTCAATACACCTCTTTGGTAACCGTGTTTTTTTCCATCCAACGGTAGATCGTTGTTACATCATCTTTACAACATAATTGTGAACTGGGTCTCATTGTTGTTGCACTGCCACATGCAACACCAAATTGCGTCATTTCTATATCTGTCTTATCACTCATTAAACTACTGATCATACCTGCCACCATACTATCTCCTGCACCAATGATACTTGCTTGTGGTACTACAGGAGCCTCAATATATTTTGACAAGTTGGGTGTTACCAAAAGGGCACCCTTTGATCCTAATGAAACCACAATTTTTTTAATAGGATAGGTCTTTATTAGCTTTCGTGTAAGGGGTTCTATGGTTGATGCCGAAATAGAATCTACCTTACATAAGTAAGCCAATTCTGCCAGATTTGGTTTTAGAATTAAAATTGGTGCTTTTATGGCATGTATCAAAGCTGGACCTTTGGTATCTAAAATAAACTTGCCTTTTTTTTCAGCAACTAATTTGCCCACTAGATAATAGAAATTTTCTGGTATACCCGGTGGTAGTTTACCACTTGCTACCAAAAAATCACCTTCATTTAATTGCGCACCAATACGATCTAAGACAAGTTTCCATTCTATTGTATTTACAAAAGGCCCAGGAAGTCCAAACCTGTATTGTAATTGCGTATAGGTGTCGGTAACCGTTAGATTTTCCCTTGTGTTATTTTCTAAACCTATAGGATACTTGCGTATCCTTTCTATGTTCAAAAGCTGATTTAAATGATCACCTATTCTCCCTCCCGAAAGATATATTGCCGTTGAATTAACACCCAAATTAGAAAGGGCACGTGAAACATTGATTCCACCTCCACCAGCGTAATAAAGAGGGGGGGAGCATGGTATTTTTTGATTGGGAACAAAGGTAGGGACATTACATTTTTTATCTACTACCGGGTTGAGTGTAAGTGTAATTATTTTATTTCCCATGTGTAAGAAAGTAATATAGCTCTAGGCCTTAGTAGCTGTTTTATTTTGAATTATGGACGACAATTCGTTAAGAAAACCTTTTTGACCTTCAAGTATTTTCTCTTTTGCTTCCTTTATTTTGAACCATGCTGCCTTATCTATTTCCGGGAATGATTTTTTCCTCCCAGAGTTTGGAGGCCATACCATTTCAAAAGTATTGCTCTTTATTTTTTTTACATCGATGGCTTGATGTAAAGCCCAGGCATGAATTATTTTACCGTTTTTTTGTTTTTGCTTGCTTAATTTTAAAAAATCGCCTTTGGGTTTTATACCTAGTTCTTCTATAGTTTCTCTAATCGCAGCTTGTAACAAGCCTTCATTATGCTCTATTTCACCTTTAGGAATACTCCAAGCACCTTTATCTTTATTGGTCCAAAATGGCCCTCCGGGGTGTACTAAAAGTATTTCCAACGTATTATTATGGAATTTGTAGAACAAAATACCAGCACTTGTTTTTGGCATTTTTAATAGTATTAATTACTGCTTTCAGCACTGCCAACGGTTACAAAGCTCATCTCGGCCTTGTTAATATTTTCAATTCCCTGTAAAATGGCATCAGGATTAAAAGAGATACTATCTATACCTTCCCTAACCAAAAATTTGGCAAATTCCGGAAAATCACTTGGCGCTTGCCCGCAAAGGCCAATTTTAGTATTAGTTTCTTTGGCAGACTTTATGGCCATGGCTATAATCCGTTTGGAAGCCTCATCATTCTCATCATATAATTTTCCCATAATTTCAGAATCACGGTCAATTCCTAAAGTGAGTTGGGTCAGGTCATTGGAACCAATGGAGAAACCATCGAATATTTCAGCAAATTCCCTTGCCATTATGACATTGCTTGGAATTTCTATCATGGTGTATATTTCAAGTCCGTTCTCACCTTGTACAAGCTCATTTAACTTCATTATTTCAATTACCTTTTTGCCTTCGGCAACCGTTCTACAAAATGGCACCATCACTTTTAAATTTTTAAGTCCCATAACATCACGAACTTTTTTTATTGCAGCGCACTCCAAGGCAAACCCATCTTTATAAAGATCGCTGTAGTACCTAGAAGCGCCCCTAAAACCTAACATGGGGTTTTCTTCATGGGGCTCAAATGCCTTACCACCAATAAGATTTGCATATTCATTGGTTTTAAAATCACTTAATCTAACAATGACTTCTTTTGGGTAAAATGCTGCGGCTATCATAGCAATACCTTCTGCAAGCTTATCTATAAAATAGGATTTTTTGTTGGTATATGTTTTGGTGATTTCCTCTATTTGTGCTTTTAATGCAGTATCTTTTAGATAGTTATAGTTGACCAAGGCCATTGGATGAATTTTAACCCAATGGGTTATAATAAACTCCATGCGGAGCAGGCCTACACCATTATTGGGATAATAGGAAAGTTGAAAGGCATTTTCTGGATCGGCGAGTATGAGTTTCACTTCGGTATTGGGCATACGCAAATCACTAAAATCTATTTGTTGTTCTTTAAAGGGAATCTCACCGGCATAAATATATCCAGTTTTACCTTGGGCGCAGGACAAGGTTATTAGGTCATCATTTTTTATTTTATGGGTAGCACCGCCACAACCCACAACAGCTGGTACACCTAGCTCCCGGGCAACTATGGCTGCATGACTAGTTCTACCACCTTTGTTGGTTACAATTCCACCTGCTTTTTTTAATAAGGGATCCCAGTCCGGGGTAATGGTATCGGTTACTATTATGGTATCGTCATTTAAATCCAATGCCTCTTTTGGACTATTTAAGACCTTAGCCTTACCCACTTTTATTTTGGAACCAACTGCATTGCCCTCCACCAAAACAGTACCTTTTTTAGTAATGGTATAAGCAGTGAATATATTTTTATTTTTTATCTGATGCACTGTTTCAGGTCTTGCCTGTATAATGAAAAGCGCATTGGTATTACCATCCTTGGCCCATTCAATATCCATTGGTTTTTGGTAATGTTCCTCAATAAGTACGGCCCACTTACTTAATAAGATGATTTCTTCATCGGATAAAATAAATTTTTGCTGCTGCTCTAAGGGTGTAGCTTGGTTAATAGTCCTGTTTTCATCTTCGATGGAACCATATACCATGGTCAATTTCTTATCGCCCAATTTTTTTTGAAGAATGGGAAAGTGACCATTTTGTAAGCTGGGTTTAAATACATAGAACTCATCTGGATTAACTACACCTTGAACAATATTTTCCCCTAAACCCCATACACCAGATAAAAGCAATACATTTTCAAAACCAGATTCAGGTTCAATAGTAAAACCAACACCAGAGCAACCTTTATCTGCCCTTACCATCAACTGTATGCCTACGGAAAGTGCAATATTGGAATGTTTAAAACCTTTATCTTCCCTATATTTAATTGCCCTATCGGTATAAAGAGAAGCAAAACATTTTTTCACGGCCTCTAGAACCGCATTTTTACCCTTAATGTTTAAAAAAGTATCATGTTGGCCTGCAAAACTGGCATCTGGAAGGTCTTCTGCAGTAGCACTACTACGTACCGCTACATTTGCTTCTGCACCCTCTTGTAAATTTTCATATGAAGTTAGAATTGCTTTTTCTAAAGATGGGGATAGGTTAGCATTAAGAATTAGACTTCTTGCACGTTCTCCAATAAGATTTAAGTTTGAATATTCTAATCTATCCAATCCAGAAATTATATTTTCCAATGGCTGCTGAATGTTGTTTTCTTTTAAAAACTTCCAAAAGGCGGTAGATGTAGTGGCAAAACCGTCTGGAATGCGAATTCCCTTAGAAGTTAATTGGGTAAACATTTCGCCTAATGAGGCATTTTTACCGCCCACAATAGAGATATCCTGGATACCTATTTCATTAAATTTTTTAACCAACATAATATCCGTTTAGTGTAATACTAAAAGTAAATGTTGATTAAAATAAAGCCTATGATATAGATCAGTTACCTTTCTAAACGCTATTTCCGCTGTTTTCCTTTAATCTCAGAAATATTAATGCGGTAAACGATAGGGGTAGTATCCGTATTCAACTTGCTAGAAAATTCACTTATGAATTGTGGACTAAGGTACTCTTTTTTTTGAATTATTTTTTTAACACCTTCAGAAAATTCGTGCAGTAAATGTTTGGCATCTATACCACTCATTTCTTCATAGTCACCATAGAGTAAAACTGATTTCCATTTGTCTAACGATATAATTTCATCTACCTGAAATGATACGGAACCATTTTGACGCATGGCTTTAATTTTACCTCCATCACCAGAATAGGTTATTATGCTATTCTTTTTTTTGTCATAATAATAGGTGATAGGTAAGATTTCAGGATGGCCAGCTGATATAAACGCCAAGCGTCCAATATAATTGTTCTCTAAAAGTTGCAAGCAATCTTTTTTGGTCAAGTCTGTCATGGTAAAAAAATTAATATTGGTATTAGACTAATAATGTATTGTTGAAAGTAATAAATAGCATTCATTGAACACTTATAATACTCAAATTAATTCTTCACTGTTTATCAAAATATGATAATGGTCAGTTCTGTAGATGTAGTGTTTTCTAGAAGGGACACAACTGATCTAGGTCATTGTAACGACTGGTTAATCAAGATAATTTAGTATTCAAATACTATATAGTGTTTTCTAAAAAACGCATTAATTAATTTAAATATTGAGACATGAAAAAAGTAATATTTGGTTTATTTTTTCTTGGACTGACCATCCAAACGTATGCCCAGATAATAAAGACCGAAGAACTTTCTGAAGTAACTGTGGTAGCAACAAATTATAAGTATCTGAATGATGTTAACAGTGAAGAAGTAGCTTCTTTACCTGTTGAATTGTTAGAGCGCAAAGTGGCTGGATATGATGTTAAAAGTTCAGATTTTTATCAAGATGATTATGATTTATATAACATCACATTTTATATACCCCAGGGTAAGATTCTTGCTGCATATGATAAGGATGGAAAATTGATCCGCACTGCAGAAAGGTTTAAGGATATCAATTTACCAATGGCTGTTAAAAAAGCAGTTTTGGATAAATACCCAAATTGGACCATTACCAAAGATATTTATTTGGTAAATTATAAGGATAACAGAGGTTCCAAAAAAACGTATAAGTTGAAACTGGAAAACGGGGATGAAGTTATCCGTGTTAAACTAGATGAAACTGGAGAATTTATGTAAGGTGAAGAAAACAATTATCTGTAGTAGCCCCACAACATATTGGGTTAAATAGGATTTTGAGTTGAAGGATTATTTAGCTTGAAAAAGGGTATCGCAGAATTTGGGTAAGCTCAGGTTTGGTGATATCCTTTTTTATCAATATAAAAACAAACAAGTATAATGGAAAATCATACCAAACCTAGAAAAATAAGCTGGAAACCCCGATCTGGAATTAATAAATCGAATACTGTTGCTGTAAAAAATAAGGAGATTATTGGTAGTACTTTCCAAAATTTATTTGAAAAGTCACTTAAACAAATGAGTAAAATATTGAAACCGGGTGCATGCGATGAATTACGTCATTCAAATTGTGTTATGGAGGTTACGGTCAATGGGGATACTCCAGAGGAATTAATGGTAAATTTCCTTAATAGAATACTGAAATGGACCTATTTGCACCAAACCATTTTCTGTTACATGAATGTAAAGGAACTTACCGATAGTACCCTTGTGGCCCAAGTTTTTGGTGTTTGGTACCATGCTCTTGATCAAAAAATAAAACATATTAAAAATTATGGTTTTACGAGATATCGGAATGTAAACGGAATATGGAAAAGTACTATTGTTTTAGAATTTGAAATGGATTAATCCCTTTCCCTAAATTGTCATTTCGTACCATTTGTATTCATAAAAAGTAATCAATATTCGCATTAATATACTTCCAATAAGCGTTTCCAAACAGGTTAGGTAACCTTAACTTTTCTGATTAGTTTTCCTTTGAATAAAGTATAAGCTACCAAACCGTACCCTAGTGCAATAACCGATATGGTAATTAGGGCTCCCAAAAATGGTATAAAAGTCAATAAACGAATTCCGGCAGCTATTAAAAGAGCAAACAATGAAATTTTCCAGTAACCCCATTTTTTACCAGGTGTTTGTGCTAAATAATGGCTTAACAATAGACTGGTTACTAAATGGCCAAAAAGAAGGCTAAAAATATAAATGGAGCCCAAAAATAGTCCAACAGGAATACCAATAATCATTAAAAACGTAATGATAATCACAATAGGTATTCCAAAAATATAGATTAATCCATAGCCAAGACTTTTAAAGAATTGTGTATTTAAATTACTGGCTGCCGTTGCGAAAAAATGCTGAAATGCCCAATTCAATAATAAGAGGGCCAATAAGGCAGAAAAAAGATAAAAGACCCAAACCCCAAATGCTAGAACGCCAAAACCCTTCCAGGTAAAATCATCACGTTCTGCCATCAATGATTTGTCAAGGGTAGCAGAAGCATTGATCAAGGAGTTTCCAAAATCTACCTCACCATTGTTAGACCAATAGGTGACATCATCATAAAATTTGGCAGTTTCACCAATATGGATATCCTCTCCCACAATTTTAGATGAGCCATTAATAATTCCATTTATAGTGATATCCTCTCCATAAAGCTCAGTTTCCTTATTAATGTTACCGTTGATCTCTATATTGCCGGCGTATGATTTTACCATACCTTTTACGGTACCATTCATCCTAATATCACCAGAAAAATTAATAAGGTTTCCGTTAATTACTGTGTTGTCTGTAATATATACTTCACCACCTGCAATAATAACGTCATCACCCACTTCTGTATCTATCGTCAAGGTACCACCTGCAGCACGTATATCATCAGAAACATAACCAGTAATGATTATTTCACCACCAGCAACCAGAAGGTCTTGATAAACCGTATCCCTTACACTAACGTTACCGCCTGCTATAACCATGTCACCATTGATAGGTGCTTCCGATCTTACGTTTTCACCAGCTAAATAAGTATCATCGTCCTGCCTATCCGTTAATGTGACGTTTGTTTTGTCTTTTTGCTGGGCAAAAGAAACTATGGACAGTAATAGACAGAAATAAAGTAGATGTGCTTTCATTTTCGTTTGTTTTATTGACTAATTCCGTAAAGGAATTAATTATCAGTATGTTACGAAATGATTTACATCAGCATAGTGAATACCATAGTATTCAACCTATATGATTTTTCTCATATGATGTAGGCACCTAGTTTGTTTAATTTGTGAAGTAGTGATAAACTAAATTTAATTGCAAAAGTCTTGATCAATTGGAAAGTAATATTGAACATTGCTAAAACGCATTTGCTTACTAAGCTAAAGAGCACGGTAACTGCATCCTTGGGTGTTACTTTTGGTATTGGTGCCTATATTACTTTGGTAAGTTTTATGACGGGTTTAAATGAAATGTTAGATGACCTTGTATTGAACCAAACTCCCCATGTCCATATTTATAATGAAATAGAACCTTCTAAAAATCAGCCTATTAAATTATTTCCTGAATTTACCAATGCTTTTAATGTAGTACATTCCATAAAACCAAAACGAAGTCAAAAAAAAATTCATAATGCCCTACCCATATTAAATTATTTAAAAAAACACGAAAATGTTAGAGGCGCGGTACCCCAATTACGAGCCCAGATTTTTTACATTTCTGGTTCTATAGAGCTTGGAGGCAACCTAGTGGGGGTTGATATAATGGAAGAGGTGAGACTTTCAAATATAAAGGACAATATTATAGAGGGTTCACCAGAGGATTTAAATAATAATGATAACGGTATTTTATTAGGTTCTGGCCTTGCAAAAAAAATGTCTTTGTCCATTGTTGATCGTGTACAGATTAGTACAGTTAAAGGGGGCATTTTTCCATTAAAGATTGTTGGAATCTATCAGAGTGGTATTGCAGAAATAGATAATATCCAAAGTTTTGCTAATCTTAAAACGGTGCAACGTATTTTGGGAGAAGTCCAAAACTACATTACAGATATTAATGTTAAACTTTATGATATTGAGAAAGCCGTAGCTATGGCTGCAGTATTGGAAAAACAATTTGATGTTAAAGCTACTGATATCAAAGAGGCCAATGCCCAATTTGAAACAGGTTCCAATATTCGAAATTTAATTACCTATGCCGTTTCCATTACCTTGCTGATTGTGGCAGGCTTTGGTATCTATAATATTTTGAATATGCTTATCTATGAAAAAATGAAAGATATAGCTATTTTAAAAGCAACGGGATTTTCCGGTACCGATGTACAACTTATTTTTATGAGCCAAGCTGTGATAATTGGCCTCGTAGGTGGATTTCTGGGATTGATTATTGGTTATGGTCTTTCAGTATTAATTGATAATACTCCTTTTGAAACTGATGCCCTGCCAACCATTACCACGTATCCCGTTAATTATAACCCGTTATATTATCTCATGACCCGTCCTGAAATAAGGCTACATAATTTTAAACATTATGTATAGAAATGACAAAGTGATCAGACGGTATTCAGAACCTTTTAAACTGAAAATTTTAGACGAAATTACAACGGGCA
>NZ_JBMFZG010000006.1:0-305069 GCF_048890225.1 Maribacter luteocoastalis | reverse complement strand
TTGCCCGTTGTAATTTCGTCTAAAATTTTCAGTTTAAAAGGTTCTGAATACCGTCTGATCACTTTGTCATTTCTATACATAATGTTTAAAATTATGTAGCCTTATTTCAGGACGGGTCATAATGGTAGCTAACGGTTCGTGTATGATTAGTTGCGGACTTTTATGCACTTTCTATCCATTTATTGCTGTTGTTTGATTTGTAAATTCCATTTTCGTTTAAGCAACTAAACCGCTATTATTTTTATACAATGTTGGCACCAGTAATTATTTCCCTAACTAATAAAGAAGTCCAAATAATAGCTGGATAAGAGCCAACAAAAGACCAAACAAAAGTATTCAAACCCATTATCATTGCATTCATTAAATGAAAGAATGACCCAATTAATAGAAAAGCAAGTAAAAATTTTATTGGTAGAAATATAGAAAACACAAAAAATGCCTCAAATATTATAATCGAAATTGAGGTAAATTTTGTAAGTATAGGATGTTTGCTGAAAAATTCATATACACTTTTTTTGCTGAATGTCTCCATTCTTAGTACGTACATTAATTTCTTTCCATTTGTCCAGTTTGAATCAAAAATTCTAAGAAGTCCAGGTGTTGTGTAAGCTAAAATAAGTTGAAATGATATAAAGATTAATCCTAACTCTACTACTACAGGTGAATTAGATAGAAAACAAATTGACGATGTTAAAAACACAATTTTAGCCATAGAATCTCCACCATTAAATCCATCAACCCTTCTATATGAAATAAGGAAATAACAAATAGATACACATAAGGCAGAAATACCCAAAATAACTCTGCTGTCAGAAAGAAAAAAAATTGCAATTGAGAAAATTAGCTGTAATAAAAAAATCGCTAAAAAGTTCGGATATTTGAAAATGACATTTAAAACTTTATTAAGTTTTTTGTTTTTCGAAACTTTAAATCTTAAGATTTCCCAAGAATAATACCCACTACTTTTGAATTCGTCTCGGAGTGCAAACCATTCAAGCGTTGTAATTATCGAGCATATTGATGAAAAACACAACACTAAGTATAATACTTTAGATGGATTTTCAAAGAAATGCATCAATACAATGAATTTTGGAAATAAATAACTTTTCTCGATTATCAGACTCATAACCTTTATGCCTTGTAATAAGGAATTGTATTAAATCTCCATTTTGGTTGGACGCTAGGTTGGTTTGAATAATATTTAACAATGTTAAATATGGTAAAGAAAACTCTATGTTCTTATGTCTTTTCTTTTGAATTAAAAGATTCCGAACTAAAGTGTTCAAAGTTTTTTGATTTTTTTTTTCTGGACTCCAGATAAACGAATATTTATTGTTTTTAACCTGTCTTAGTGGTTTCCAAATGGCATAATCTAATTCGGGCATTTCATCCTTGGCTGTTCTGTAATAAATTTTTAAATCAGTTGATACTGGATTTGGTGAAAAGAACCTACAATAAGGGATAAAACCAAAGAAATTATATCGCAATATATAAGCATTACTTAACTGTGCCCAGATGCTTAGTATTGTCCATATAAAAAAAATTAAACCACATAAAATAATGATAAAATATGTGGTTTTCACTTAAGAATTATTTTTTCTTATTTCTATTAATTGTTTTAGGGATAAATTTTCATTTGCTAATTCGGCTTGTCTTAAAAATTCATCCTGTTCTATAGTTGAGAAGTGACCAGGGTCAGCAGCTTCGTGTCCGATTCCACCACCATCGTGGGCTTCGTGACCAATTCCACCTCCATCATGAGCCTCGTGTCCAATCCCACCTCCATCATGAGCTTCGTGCCCAATTCCTCCTCCGTCATGAGCTTCATGACCTGCACTATCTTCGTGACTTACAGTTAAATTTTCAATTGATGACATTTGATATTCTTTTCTTGAGCCATCTAATTCTTCCACAATTAATTTCTTCGAATTCGTTTGATTGTCTTTCATAATTTTAAAATTTTAATTTATACTTCATTTAAATATACAAAGGTTTACTTATTATTGGTGCCAACAATTGTATATGTGTACTATTACCTTTATTTCTCAATGTTAAGAAATATAGTAATAACTAAACTTTTCTTTTTTTAAGTTCACCTGAACTAGATAATTGAATTGAATAGGGGCAATTGCATTGTACTGGACGCCTACAATTTAAAAAATCTTACACAACCCATCGTACAGAAATCCGTAAAAACTCCTATAAGTTAGGGCTATTTTACAAAACCCTCCTGTATTCTCACCGACTCATCATGGATAGCATTCCATATTTTCTCGATAAAAATAGGAGTAAGCCCTTCTTTCTTGCCTTTGACGACCGCTTCTTGCAGGATGGCATTCCAACGGTCACCCTGTATTACGGGCAGGTCATGCTCCTTTTTATAGTTGCCAATGGCGGCGGCATGCCTCATACGACGGCCCAACAACTGCAAAATTTGGGTGTCCATATCGTCGATATCCTTTCGTAAGTCCTGTATAAATTGTGAGTCCATCCCCATGATTATATTGTATTGGTTAGCTCCAAACCGGTTATCCTAATCCAGGTTTTTTGACGGAATGGAATAGGCCATGATCGCTGCAATGACCAAAGGCACCGAAAAGATAGTAAATAAGGTTTCAATGGACAATTGCCAATCGCTCAACACCCCAAATAACAACGGCCCCAATATCGCCCCAAACCTACCTATGCCCATGGCCAGCCCCACACCCGTGGAGCGTATACTTGTCGGGTAGACCCGCGTGGCTATTGGGAAAAGCGTATTGAAGCCTCCCTGTACAAAGAAGCCGATAAAAAATATCAAGATAAACATGATCACATGTGTTAGCGCAACGTTGGCATATAACAACATGATACAAAATGCGGTGAGCAAGAAGACTAAAATGGTCTTTTTGGGGCCCACCCTATTCGCAAAATAACTCATGGCAATAACGCCCATCAAGGCCCCAAGATTCAACATCATGCCCGCATAGGTGGCCATTTCAAAAGGCATACCTGAATCCTTGGCAATACCGGGCACCCAGCTCATAAGGGTGTACAGGGTTAAAAATCCAAAGAAAATGGCCAACCACAACCGTAAGGTGGAAGGTTTTAGGTCTAATGACATTACCTTTTTTAGGTTGATATTTCGGGAGTGTTCGGGTTCTTTTTCAGTCTCTGGTTCCAATTCTACCGCCGCTGCATGTTCCCCCTTGTTCATGCGTACGAGCAAGCTTTTGATCTTGTCCATTTTACGGTCATCTTTTTGGTTGGCCAAAAAGTCGATGGACTCCGGCATTAAAAAATACACCGCCACCAACATGAGCAAGGAAACCGATCCGGCGAATAAATAGGCAAAGCGCCACCCAAATTCCGGTACCGCCCAAGCGGCAAAGAACCCGGTAAGGATGGCACCCAAGGGCCAACCACCCTGAATAAGGCCCACATTAAAATCCCTGCTTGCATTGTTGGAATACTCGGAGGTAATCGCCGCCATGGTAGGTAGAATGCCGCCAATACCCAAGCCGGTGATAAAGCGCAGGGCCAACATTTGCGGATAGGAGTTTACAAAATAGACACTCAGCATGCCTACCGTATTAAGGACCAAAGCAATAATAAACAGTTTTCGCCGCCCTATTTTATCCCCAAAGGGGGCCAAGAAAAAACTCCCAAGGGTCATACCAATGAGTCCCATACTAAAAATCCAACCCATAAGGGCCTTTGAAAGTCCCCATTCTGCAATGATCTCAGGTCCGGTATAGGAAACCACCAGCACGTCCATTCCATCGTTCATATTTAAAACAAAACATAGGAAGACCACCATGATTTGGTAGTTGGACATTGGGGTGTCGTCAATTAGTTTTTTTAATTTCATCGGTCGGTTTTGGTTGTTGGTTATTCCCTTCGCTTTCACTTCGACTCCGCTCAGTGTCCGCGCTCAGGGCAAGTTTTTTTGTACTTCGTTGCTAAAAACAAAATTTGTGTCGAGAATCAAATTTTAGATTTCTAAATGTTGTTCTCGATACGATTTTCTGCCTAAAATCACTCGCTCTGACATTAATACTTAACTAGTTTCAATTACCGCGATACGCCGTATCAATGGTAATATTTCCGTTCGCCACCCTGCTGACACAGGCGCACATTTTTTTATTTTCTCCTTTTTCAGCCTCGCTAAAAAAGAAATCGCGGTGGTCTATTGCACCGGAATACGCCAAAATATCCACTTGGCAGAGTCCGCACTCGCCTTTTTTACAGTCGGACATCACATCGATATCGGCTTCCTCCAAGGCATTTAAGAGTGTCTGGTTTTCGCTGACCACAATTTCTTTTTTAAACCTTGGTAGGCTTACCGTAAATTTCTGTGGCGCGAATAAACCGGAGGCTCCAAAAGTTTCATAACGAAGGTTCGTAGGCTCAAACGCACTGCCCTCCCAAGTTTTACGAACGGCATTCATAAGCCCTATAGGCCCACAGAGGTAAACCTGCGTTTGGGCATTCGCCAAATCCAGTAGTTTTGAGGTGTCGTAAAAACCTTCATCATCACTAAAATGAAGGATGAGCCGGTCGCCCAACAATTCCTGTAAGGTTTCAATAAAGGGCATTTCCTCCTTTGATTGCCCCAAATAGAGCATACGCAGCTTTTTATCTGGGCGATCGGCCAGTTGTTGGGCCATGCCCAAAATAGGGGTTATCCCAATTCCGCCAGCGATCAACACATACTCAGGTGCACCAAAACCCAGCTCAAAATGGTTCGAAGGCTGTGAAATCTTGATGCGACTGCCTTGCTGGAGGTTCCACATGTATTTGGAGCCACCACGACTTGACGCCAAGCGCTTTACGGCAATGGTATAGGGCGCATTGGGTTCATAACTACCAATTAGGGAATAGCTTCTAATTTCAGGGATATCATCTATTAAGACAGAAACATCAATATGTGACCCTACCGTAAATTTTTCCGTACCGGTTTCCGGCTCAATTTGTAGCTGCATTACATTGGCCGCTACTTGCTGGGTGCCTTTTACTACAGCCACTACCCATGTATTTCTGTACCGCATTATACTTGTTGTTCCTTTTGGACCATCTTATCCGTTATCCTACGTGCCCACATGGCACCGGCATCAATGTTCAAGTTATAAAATTCACGATTTGGATTGTCGTTAATGGCCTGTTGTTGTGCTTCCAGTATTTCCTCGTCTTGGGCAAAAATTCCTGTAACACCATTCACCAGTTCCGTAGTATTGCTTTGATCCTTTAGATTATAGTTTCTGGCAAAGGCCCAGAAGTAATAACAGGTTTGATCGGTAGATGGGGTCATAGTATTCAACACATAACCATTAACACCTTGGGAACGATCCCCTTCCGGGGCACCGGTATCGGCTATGGCCACACCCACATCAATATTTACGGTACAGGGTGCTTGAAACTTAATGATCTGCCAACGGTCTACGAGTCCGTTATAGTTCATCTTTTTGTTTAATTGACTATGCCAAAATGGAGGAGGGTCAATCCCTTTCATCCAGCGTGTCACAGTAGCTGTATGCTCATCGTAATGAACATCAAAGGGTGCTTCCGCCACATTTCTATCCCCAATACTTTCGGAATGCACAAAAGTCTCATGGGTCAAATCCATTAAATTATCCACTATTAATCGGTAATTGCACTTTGCCTCTATCAGGTTCCCATCGCCAGCCCATTCTGGGTCATCGTTCCAATGCATATCCGGTATTTTGGCTTCATCGGCCAAGGCGGGGTCGCCCATCCATACCCATATAAAGCGGTATTTCTGCACAGCAGGATAGGAACGTACACATGCGGAAGGGTTTATGGTCTCTTGGGAGGGCATATAGGAACAACGCCCATCACTATTATACTCCAAACCGTGATAGCCACACACCACCGTGTCGCCACGCAAATTGCCCTTTGACAGGGGTAATAATCGATGCCAACAGGCATCTTCCAAAACCACTGGAGCACCCTCTTTCTTCCTGTACAGGACCAGTTTTTTATTGCAAACGGTACGCGCCAACAGTTCATGCTTCAATTCTACGTCCCAAGCCGCTGCATACCAGGCGTTCATGGGAAAAGATTCGTTCATGGTAAAAGTAGATTTCTGTGTGGACATAACGTGTTATTTATATGTTGATGACTATTTTAGGTTCTGTGCCTTCGGACGCCAATTCCAAGGCATGCTGTAGTTCGGACAAGGGCAGGTACTTGGAAATAAAACGACCGGGCTTAATGGTATTGGTAACGATAAGTTCCAACGTTCTTTTAAAATCCTGTGGATGGTCATAGATCAACGAAGGCAGTATCCGAATGCCTTCCCTGACCACCTGCAAGGGTTGAAATGTTGCTTTACCACTCGATAGGCCCAAAAGTATCACCTCTGAACCCCGTGGCGCATTTTCAAGTGCCATATTCACGGTGGTGACCGCCCCGGCACATTCAAAAATGGAGACGACATCGGCATCTGCCCAAACGGCCTTTAGCTTTTCGCTGGCCACGGATACAGCACCCATGCTTTCCGCCAATCTTAACTTCCCATCATTGATTTCCGTAACATACACCTTATACCCCAATGACAAGGCTACATGGGCCAATAAAAGTCCGATTGCCCCCAAGCCAATTACGGCAATAGCATCCTTAGGTTTAGCGGAGCTAATGGAAAGGGCATGCACCCCAGCTGCGGTGGGTTCAATGGTCACGGCATCCGCATCGGAAACCTCCGCTGGAATTGACCACGCAAAATCAGCTGGTAGCACTACATACTCTGCAAAGCAGCCGGCTTCGGTCAACCCAATTGTCCTTTTGTGGGGACATATCGTACCCCTACCACTAAAGCAAAATGTACAGGTGGAACAGGGGATATTGGGTTCTACCACTACCCGTTCCCCCACTCTTTCAGAAGAAATACCTTTTCCCACGGCGTCAATTTCCCCGAGCCCCTCATGGCCAATGACCAAGGGATTTGTTAACGGGCGATGTCCTAGGAACAAGTGTACATCAGAACCACAGACCCCTACTTTTCGCAACTTGACACGAACCTCACCTGCAGCGGGTTCCGGGATGTCAATATCACGTAACTGTATCGTATTTGGTTGTTCTAAAAATGCGGCTCGCATAGTTTTTCTGTTTATTCAATAGGTCCTGCCAGTGCTTTTTGGCCTGTTTCCAACCAGTTCAGCAAACTTTCAAAAGCTGCTTCGGTTTCTTCATCCGAAAACTGGCAATGGCCCTGGCCCTTGGTATATTTCACGGTCAAGAAATTGGTATTGCCCTGTTCAATGACCATATTCTCGTAATTGGTGACACCAAAAGTAGGGGGAATCAATTGGTCATAAATGGTATGCAGGATCACTGCCGGTTTATCTATATTTCCCGTTCGATCATATTTGCTGAAAATTACATTGGGATCTACGGTTGCCCCCAAACGTTCCGCTTTTTGATTGACTTCCCAATTATCAGGAAAACCACTATAAACGGTATTGGTATTGTCAAACGGATTTCCTCCGGCCTTTTGGGCCAAATCTCGCAGCACATTCTCATTAAAGAACAGTGAAAATGGAAGGTCGTCAAATTTTAGGTCAAAACGGCTTGCGAAGGCTTTTCCTAAAATGGAATCCTTTGCTAAAATGGCCTTTTTAATCTCCTGTGCTTTCGCCACCATTTTTCGGGAATCCTGTGCCAGATAGGGTTTTTCCAAATCGAAAATATCAGAAAGGTTTGTGACGACACCCGGAAACAACCCGTTAAAAGTGGCGTATATATCAAATTCCTTACGGCACTGTAAATAAGGCCTACTAGACAAGGGGCAAAGTGCCAAACCGCCATCATAGAATTGGCCAAAATTTTCCAACATCGCCAAGGTTACCCCACCGCCCATAGAATGGCCGGCCATAATGGTCTGTGTGGGTGCTCCATATTTTTCGATGAAGTATTTTCTAAGCGCCTCAGTATCGTCAACACCTTGTGCCAAGGCAAAACCTTGGTATGCATAGTCAGAGGCAGCTACGGCAAAACCCTTATCTAAGAACACTTTCATTCGCATCTCAAACTGCGGATTTTCGCTTTGCCGGGGTGAACCCATAAATTCATACCCATGGGCATACATAAGTAATTTGCCATCCCAATCCTCAGGGACAAATATTTTAAAAGCCGCACCATTTAGTTCGCCTGATTCCGTCTTAACGGTAGTCTGGGCCGACAGTGAACCTACAATGAATAGAAATAATAGTAGTTTTTTCATTTTTCCAGTTAGATTATAAGACTTGCCATACTTGTATGGAAACATACCCTTTCATGGGTACCCCCTTACATACAAAAATGGCATTGTTCATCCAGTTATAGGGGGAATCCAAAGGTGCCTCAAATTTTGGGGCGGCCCTAAAATAAATTTGATCCCAATCCGGGGGATTTCCTTCCTCCAATTTTTTCATGACTTGCGGAGTTCGGAACACGACCCCTTCATTTCGTATATGTATCAAAACCCCATCATCGGTTTCCACACTATAAATTGCTTCGATTTCCGTTCTCGTTTTCTCCGGGTTTACAAATTGGTAATCTGCCCCACCACTTAAAACGGTTCCCTTAAGTTTGGGTCCTTCAAAGGTACCTCCCGTTATAGGGATAATCCTGCGCTCTCCATGGGCAGTCTTACCAACTACCCTCGTTTCATCTGTAGTTACCTTGAGTTCACAGACAAACTCCAATCCGGGAGGAGTCAATTCTTGGGAATACACTGTGGAACCCATAGTTAAGGCAAATAGAAAAAGGTATTTTTTCACAGGTTTATATGTTATCAATTAATAGTTTTTATAATTTTGGTTTAAGCCCCAACATTTCTATAGCATTCTCCTTAAGGATCAATGGTTTTACCTCATCCCTAAACCCGGCATCCTCAAAATCCTTCAACCATCTTTCCGGGGTTATCAAAGGAAAATCGGTACCGAACAACATTCTCTTTTTTAATAATGTATTGGCATATTGAACCAATTGCTTAGGAAAATACTTTGGGGACCATCCACTTAAATCAATATACACATTTGGTTTGTGCATAGCCACGGAAAGGGCTTCATCTTGCCATGGAAAACTGGGGTGTGCAATAATAATGGGACTATCGGGGAAGTCTATCGCCACCCGATCCAAGTGCATAGGGTTGGAATATTCCAACCGCAATCCACCACCACCACGAACACCGGAACCATAACCCGAATGTCCCGAGTGGAACAACATGGGCAATTTGTATTCGGCAATTACCTCATAGAGATGGTATGCCATACGGTCATACGGATAAAATCCTTGTACGGTGGGATGAAATTTAAAGCCTTTGACGCCATAATTTTCGATAAGGTTTCTGGCTTCCCTAGCTCCCATTCTACCCTTATGCGGGTCTATACTGGCGAAAGCGATCATCACATCAGGGTTCGCCATGGCCCCTTCCGCTACCTCTTCATTCGGAATTCGTTTTTTACCCACTTCATGTTCAGAATCGATACAGAACATCACAAAGGCCATATTCTGTGCACGATAATAGTCCGCCGTTTCCTGTATGGTCGGTCGCTCATCCGATTTAAAATACTTTGCAAAAGCCTCATCAAACTCAGGCCTAAAATCATCATGGGGCTGACAACAAGAGCGTTCCGCATGGGTATGTACATCAATGGCCCTTATCTTTTCTAAATCTATCATCTTTTCTTGTTCTTAATTCGTTATTCCCTTCGGCTACACTTCGACTCCGCTCTGTGACCGATAGCACTAACGCCTTGCTCCTATTTATTTAAATCTTCACTTCAACTTCAACTTCTCTTCGACTACACTTCGACTCCGCTTAGTGACCACACTCAGTACAGGCCGCTTAGTGACCAAGTTCAGTGAACAGAATTCCAATACATATTGCTCTTTTATCTTCTCATTAAAATGTCACTTCGACTCCGCTCTGTGACCAATAGTACTAACGCCTTGCTCCTATTTAGTTAAATCTTCACTTCAACTTCTCTTCGACTTCACTTCGACATCGCTCAGTACAGGCTGCTCAGTACAGGTCGCTCAGTGACCAAGTTCAGTGAACAGAATTCCAATACGTATTGCTCTTTTATCTTCTCATTAAAATATCACTTCGACTCCGCTCTGTGACCAATAGCACTAACGCCTTGCTCCTATTTATTTAAATCTTCACTTCAACTTCTCTTCGACTTCACTTCGACATCGCTCAGTACAGGCTGCTCAGTACAGGTCGCTCAGTGACCGCGATTAATGACTACTAGTACTTTCTCCATAGTATTAATTCTTAAGCTTCTCACGATATATCTTTTGAAGCGATGTAAAAAGTAACTACCCCGGCAAAAAAGACAGGTACGGCAAAAATCATAAAAGTAGAGGCCATTAGAAAGCCCATACCAATTAATACACCGCCAACAGCTGGTCCTATAACACCGCCCAAGCGTCCCATTCCAATGGCCCATCCCAAACCTGTGGTCCTAAATTCTGTGGGATACATTCTGGCTGCAACGGCATAGAGCCCCACAAAACCACCTTGTAAGGTAAAACCAAGAAGCGCAAATAGGAACAATAACCAGTCTGAACCAATAAACCATTTAAAAACAACCATCAAAACAGCAGTTAAAATTAAAAATATGGATATGGTTTTTTTGAGTCCGAATTTTGATGAAAAATAACCCTGTACTATGATGCCAAAAAATGCACCAACATTAAATACTGTACCTGCATAAATGGCCAATGACATGGAAAGCCCAGTGGTTTCGGCCAGTTTAGGAATCCAGCTGGTTAAAAAATAAAGACAGCCAAATGCCAAGAACAAGGCCACCCATAATTGTATGGTCGATAATTTAAAATCATTGTCCAGCAATCTTTTTACGGGAATGCCTGCTGCTTTAGATGTATTTTCAGGAAGTTTATGTAACTGTGGCAAACCCATTTTGCCTAATATCCCATTCGCCTTTTCCAATGCTAATTTTGGTTGTTTGTTCAAATAAAAATCAATGGATTCCGAAAGAAAGAACAAGATTAACGGAATGGTGATAAAAGAGGCCAATCCTGCCCATTGAAACATGGTCTGCCAACCACTCGCCGGTACCACCGAAGCAGCAACCATTCCAGATAAAACTGCACCAACAGGATATCCAGAAATAACGAAACTCACCCAAAAATCCTTGGTCCTGTTTGGGGTGAATTCTGCGGTCAGGGCCGCCGTACTGGCCAACATACTCCCAATGCCGATACCACTTAAAAAACGTAACAATATCAATTGCGGAACCGATGTGGTATAAGCGGTCAACATAATACTGGCACCCATTAACAAGGCGCTCAATAAAATCATTTTCTTACGCCCCATGTGATCCGCAAATGGTGCTAAAAAGAGCGCACCAATGGTCATACCTGCCAAACCGGAACTAAATACTATCCCCAAAGCCTCCGGACCTACCTGCCATGATTTGGCTATAGCGGGGGCACAGTAGGAAATAACAAGTACATCCATACCATCTAAAATATTCATCAAAAAACAGACGAAGATGGTTGCGTACTGTAATTTGGACATCGCACTTTTGTCGATAAGGTCTTTAATGGTCGATTGCATAGTTTAGTTAGTTGTTGGTTTCTAATACGCCTGGCAAAAGGCCATCTGCATAAATTTTCTCAACAGTGGTTTTTCTGTTGGATAAGATTGAACGTTGGTTGATCGAACCTTTGTCGGTTATTTCCCCTTTATCTATGGATAATTCAAAATCAGCCCATAGGGCCCGTTTTATTTTCGTTGAACTACCGGTGTTTTGTTGGGCCAAGGTATCCAATACGTTTTGAAGTTTGGTTACCACTTCTTTGGAATTTATCAGGTCTTTTATACCTATGTTTTCGTCATTTCCGGAAAGCCTTGCACAATACTTCGTATCTGGAATTAATAGTGCCCCCAAGAAAGATCGGTCATGCCCTGTGATGACGGCATCCTTGATAAGTCCGTTACCCGCAGCTATTAATTTAGACCGTAGTACACCAACACTGACCCATGTACCCGAGTTCAATTTAAAATCCTCTGCAATTCTACCGTCAAACAACATCCCAAAATTTGGGTCATCATTGTCTATAAATTTAAGGGCATCGCCGGTTTTATAAAAGCCTTCTTCATCAAATGCCTTTGCGGTCGCCTCTGGATTTCTCCAATACCCAGGGGTTAAATTTGCTCCCCTAAAACGCGCTTCCAGCTTATCTTCATCTGGAATCAGCTTTACTTCCAGTCCAGGAACTGGAACCCCCAGGATGCCAGAACTACTGCCATATCTGGTGTTGAACATGGCAGAAGGACTTGCCTCGGTCATACCAAGTCCCGATGAAATCAATATTTTCTTTCCAATGGTCCGAAGTGCCAAATCCTCTAATCCGTCCCAAACATGTTGGGGCATACTGGCCCCGGCATAAAAGAACATTTTTAAACGTGAGAAGAACAATTTACGTAAAGCATCGTCCTGTTGTAAACTAGGAATCAATTCTTCAAATCCTTTGGGCACATTAAAATATACCGTAGGTGCAAGATCATGTAAGTTTTTAATAGTGGTTGCCATTCCTTTTGGTGTCGGGTTTCCTTCATCAATATATAAAGTGCCTCCGTTATAAAGTGTCAATCCAAAATTATGGTTTCCACCAAAGGTATGGTTCCATGGTAACCAATCCATTAATTGAAGTCCCCCATCCTTAAAAAAGGGAAAGGTCTGTGTGATCTGTTGCCAATTGGTTGTCATATTGCCATGGGTATTGATTACCCCTTTAGGGAGACCCGTAGACCCGGAAGTAAATAATATTTTAGCAATGGTTTCCGCTCCTATAGCATCATAGGCATTACTAATGGCATTGGTAATCTTAGTCTTAAGAACGGTATCAAAAAATATCGATTTTGGCAGTCTGTTCTGTACCGATACCACAGGAACGGGAGGGGCGACACATTGAATGGCCTTTTCAAATAGATGACCGTCTTGAACAAAAATAAGTCCGGGGGTAAGCGTATCGATACAATGCCTTAATTTGGCATAATCTGTTGATTTCATGGCATAGGCCGGACTAATAGGGGCATAAGGAATGCCTACGTGCATTGCTGCTAAGGCCAATAACCCATGTTCCAAGCTATTGCCGGAAAGTATGGCTATAGGTTTATCAAGGGAGGCACCACTATCCAATAAAAACTGCCCTATATGTTGAATTTTTTTCCAAACCTGATCATAGGTCAATTTTAACCAAGTTCCATCGTCTCCCCTTTGTGCCAAAAAAATAGCATCCGGAGTTTGTCTTGCCCAAAACAGTAGTCGATCGGTTACCCTACCGGGATGTTGCTCCAGTGGTACATTGGATTTTAAATATACGGTACCATCATTTTCGATTCGTTTCTCAATATCGATAGCGATCGTCGGGACCTCTAAGAATGAAGTATTGGTGGTAAACAAAATGTTGTCCATAGCCTTAATTCACCTGATAAAATCGAATTATAACTTCACTTTCCAAACGTGCACCACTGGCTACAGCGATGATTTTATTCAGCCATTTGTATTTTTCATCGGAAACCTCAAAAGTCGCAGCCGTTCGCATATAGTATTCACTGGGATCCACGACCTCTCCATTTTTCATTCGTGCCAAGACCTCAGGAGAAGCATGCCGAACTCCTTTGTTTACGATATAAATAAGGGCACCATCATCAGTCTGTAAGGTATACTGTGCCACTAAATCTGCAGTGCCATCTTCACGTACGGTTTGCCAATCCGCACCGCCGGACAAAATTTTTCCCTTTAATTTTGGTCCTTCAAAGGTGCCACCGACAATATTGATGATCCTTCTATTACCATAGGTTGTAACACCAAGCTCCTGAGCTGGTTCAAGAAGCACCTTCTCTTCAAAAAGGAACTCTAATTTGGGCTCTGGTACTTTTGATTGCGCGGTGAGTTTACCATAAGCCAAGGTAACAAAGAAAACTAATACTAATCTTTTTATCGCATTCATGAGATGATGTTGTTTATTTTAAATGTTCTAAAACTTAATTGTTATTCGCCTACTTTTTTGGCCCTACCCTCAAGAAAATCTTTGAGGCGTTTTTTTGCTTCCGGGGCATCTTGTGCAATGGCACCAGCCATGGATTCCATCATTAGGCCTACATCGTGACCCCCGTCTACGATTCTTGGCAATATATTGGTAAGTGCAAAATTGGTCATGGGGGCATTGCCCGCAATTTTTTCTGCCAATTCTTCGACCTTGGCCCTACCTTCACTGTCATTTACCACATATTGTGATAGACCTACTTGATAGCCTTCGTTAGCCTTATACACGCGACCTGTCAACATCATATCGGTCATTCTAGCAGTACCTATGAGTTTTGGCAATCTTACCGAACCCCCACCTCCCACAAAAATACCGCGCTGCCCCTCTGGAAGGGCATAAAAAGTAGACTCTTCTGCTACCCGAATATGGCAGGCACTTGCCAATTCAAGTCCGCCACCAACGCAGGCACCGTGCAATAAAGCAACTACCGGAACAGAACTAAACTGTATTTTGTCCATAGCGCCGTGCCATTTTCTAGAATGTAACATCCCCTCAATGGCACTACTTTCTTGCAGGTCTGATAGATCCAAACCGGCGCAAAAATGCTTTCCATTACCATAAAGAACAACACATTTGGCCTCTTTTGGCATATTGGAAAAAACAGCTTCTATCTCTGAAATGGTTTCCGTATTTACCGCATTTCTCTTTTCAGGCCTATTAAGGGCTACATATAGCACCTTGCCTTTTTGTTCTACGATCAAGTTTTTAAGTATCGTACTCATATTCTCTTTTTTATTTAGCAGTCATTCGTATGGCTCCATCGAGACGGATAACCTCACCGTTGAGCATTTGGTTCTCTAGTATGTGCTTGGCCAATTGTGCATATTCATCTGGTTTACCCAAGCGAGATGGAAAAGGTACCTGGCTACCTAAAGAAACCTTAGCTTCATCGGGTAAATTAGCCAACATAGGGGTTTCAAAAATACCTGGGGCAATGGTCATCACCCGGATCCCGAACCGTGCAAGCTCCCTTGCAATGGGCAACGCCATCGAAACAATACCCCCTTTGGAGGCAGCGTATGCGGCTTGCCCTATTTGGCCGTCAAAGGCAGCTACCGAAGCAGTGTTTATAATCACCCCCCGTTCCCCACTCTCACCTGGCTCGTTATGCTGTATCACCTCAGCTGCCAAGCGTAACACATTAAAGGTACCAATCAGGTTAACATGAACCACCTTTGTGAAGCTGTCCAGATCATGAATGTCTTCTTTTCCCAAAACCCGTTTTGCTGGCCCAATTCCGGCACAGCTTACGGCCCCATGGATGGCTCCAAATTTGCTAATTCCCTTAGCAATAGCGTTTTTAACGCTTTCCCCATCCGTAACATCGGTATTTGCAAAAAGGGCATTTTCACCAAGTTCCTTTTCGGCACGCATCCCCGATTCTCCATTAATATCCATTAAGATGGCAGACCCACCATTCCCAATAATCATTTTTGCCGTGGCCAACCCAAGACCAGAGGCTCCTCCACTGACAAGAAATATTTTTTTCGCGATTTTCATTATACTGGCTGCATGTTAAATTTTGTTCAAAAAAACCCATTCTTTTATGAAACAATGCCTTAATCCAAATGTATTGAAAACAATGATTTAGTCCTTAAATTGATCAATTCACCTGAAACTTATTTAAGAATTAAGGTATCTTTAATCAAATGCCATAAAAATTATGGTAAAGAAAAGAAAAGTAGCCATAGGAATTTAGATAAAAATTATTCTATTTTATGCAAAATCAATCAACCTTCTAACTTTCGATACGCTCTAGGGGTCATTCCAGTGTTGGATTTAAAAAATCTAGAAAAATCACTTTGGTCTAATTTTCCAATGTTAAAAGCAATTTCCGCAATAGAAAGATTGGTCTGTTTTAATAATACCTTGGACTCTAATATGCGCATATTGGCCAGTAAGGCATGGGCCGATTTGCCCGTGACCGCTTTCACACATTTATGTAAATGGTTCTTTGAAATAGCAAGGTACTCCGCGAACTCTGCTACTGTCTTTTTTTCATGAATGAATTTTTGTAGCGCATCTTTGTAGCGTTCGGTTATGGTAATGGCCGCTTTGTCATCAATCTTGATAATTTCAAGGTCTGCCTGTTTTCTAGCTTCTAAAAATAGGGTGATCAGGTAAAAGGGAATAAGCTCAAAACGCTCTTTCTCTCCCAAATGATATTCATTTTCCAAAATTTTCAGAATCCTGATTATCGGTCGAGAATCCTTGATTTCCAATAGGGGATGCGCGTTAAAGCCAAAAAAAGGAAAATCACTTTGAAGGTTCATTTTAAGTAGGCGGTGCTGAAATATTTCCAAATTAAAATGACAATAATAGCCTTGGGCATCATCACTCACATATTCCAAGGATGTAATTTGGTCTGCAGGCAGAAAATAGAAATGGTTGGGGCGTATTTCATATTTATTGAGTCCCTTACTTCTAACGGCCCTGCCTTTGGTCAAGAAAATAAAAAAATTAACGCTTCGCCTATGGGGCAGTACCGGCACTTTTAGATGGCTTATATAGCTTTCTATGGGGGTAATATGAAATTGATGGTACGAGGCAAAATTAGGAGGTTTCCATCCGGGGAAAAGAAACGCGTCAAACTGCGAAGTCGTTAAACTTGGTATTTTTGAAATATCCTTTGTATTGAGCATCCCGTATTAAATTAGTAGCTCTTTATCATTACTCAAAACAGTGGGTCTACTGTTGTTCAAAAGGCGTTCTGCAATACCTCCAAGATTGGGAATTTCATAATCAAAGAAGTACTGTAATGTTAGCATTTTGGAATCATAAAATAAGGTATCGTCCTCGGTAGCATGAATTCGGTTTTGTACGGTTGTGCCCTGTTTTAGCCATTGCCATGCCACATTTAGAATAGCAAAAAACTCCATATAAAGTGTAGCATCCGCCAAAAATATATCCGGAGATGTTTTTTTACTAAGCCCTAGGATATGTGCTGTTATTTTCCGCAACGTTTCCAATTCCCTTGAAAGTGGTTCCGCATAAATCTCCAGGTTTTTAAAACGCGATGCCTTTTCTATATCTCCCTTGATTTCTGAATACCAAACCTCAAGATTTCTACCGCCATCGCCCAAGACCTGTCTGCCCAAAAGGCCAAGTGAATGAATGCCCGTTGTGCCCTCATAAATAGGAAGTATACGCACATCACGCACCAATTGCTCCAATGGAAAATCTTCGGTATATCCATATCCTCCCAATACTTGCATTGCCTGGTGTACCGAAACAACACCTTTTTCAGCACCATATGTTTTGGCAACCGGGGTCAACAGATTTAGCAATCTGGTATATTTTGTTCTCTCCTCCTCGTTATCGGTATGCTGTTGCATATCTAAATAGGCATAGCATTGCAACACAAAGCCCAGTGTACCTTCAACAAAGGCTTTTTGCCTAAGCAACATTCTTCGAACATCAGGATGGTGTATAATCTCAGTCTGTTCCTCACCTTTGGCTGCGTTCAATCGCTTACCCTGTTTTCTTTCCTTCGCATAGCGCAAAGCGGTATAATAGGCCGCAGAACCAATTCCTGCACCCATTGAACCTACACTTAACCGAGCACTGTCCATCATCAAAAACATATGGTTCAACCCCTTGTTCGCCTCACCGATCAAGTAGCCGGTACAGGTGTCATTGGCCCCAAATTCCAAGTGCATGGCGGGCGTTGCCTTTTGCCCCATCTTATGATATATACCAATTGAGGACACATCGTTATTAGAACCGTCTTCATTTTTTGTGGGAACAAGAAATAAGGAGATTCCCTTGGTGCCTTTTGGTGCGCCTTCTATACGAGCCAAAACCAGATGAACTATATTCTCGGTAATGTCATGGTCTCCAGCGGAAATGAATATCTTTTGTCCCTTAATGGTATAATTTCCATTGGGTTCAGGAGTGGCCTTGGTGGCAATATTTGCTAACGAACTACCCGATTCCGTTTCGGTAAGGCACATGGTACCCAGCCATTTTCCCGAAAGAATATTGGGCAGAAAAAAATTCTTTTGTTCCTCTGTGCCAAATGTAGAAATCACATTTGCCACCCCTTTCGCCAAATCTGTGAACATGATAAAACTATTGGACTTGGAACATAGTATAAAGTCAATGGCGGCAATTATTGTTTTAGGAATCTGAAAACCTCCCATTTCCTCAGAAAGTGCACCCCCTATTAGGCCAGCTTCCGCATAATCCTTTACAAATTTGTGAACCGCAGGATGAACCTTTAAGGAACCATTTTTAAGACAGGGCTCCCGGCGGTCTGCTTCTACAATAGCCTCGTCATCAATCCTTTCGTATAAGTCCTCTGCCATATCCAATACGAGTGACAAGGACTCTTGATCGTGTGTCTTGAAAAAATCCAAACCCTTAAGTTTATCAATTTCCAAAACATCGAACAATACAAAATCCAGATTTCTTCTTGAGAACAATTTCATCTTAAAATAGTATTACAGGTGAATCCTTTCCAACCAATATTTTATTCAACGTATTCCGTTTTTGCACTTTTAAATTTACAAACAAATACTAGTACATTGGTCTTGAAGATTGGACTAAGTTCATTGTTTTCTTTAAAAACAGGAACGATTAGCACATTATGTAGCCTTTACTTTTAAACAAAAAACTATCAAAACGCTAAAATTGATCTAGGTGTATGAATAAAACCCCAATAGTACCAATTGAATAAAATTCATAAGCTATTCCCCTAACTGCTTTGCTGTAAGTTCTTTTACCTGACAGAAAAAATTTAAATTAACGATGCCTCTATATTTCTCTTTGATATTGATAAGTAGATTTACGGGTCACCAACGTAAACGATTTTTTAAAATTGGATAGGTTGTTATCGTCACTAGTATACTAAATGGTTGAAATATTCATATCTTTTTCCAGTAATAATAAAGTAACATGTTAATGATACTGGGTTTATCAAAAGAAAAAGAAATTTTAAACCTGTAGATTATAGGACATAAAAGGGGCTTTACGCAACAATTTATTGAACATGTGCTTCAACCAGAACAATGGGCAGGTATGATTACCTTAAAGGTTCTTCTGGTTCGGATATTCAATGAGCTACCCCTAAGGGAGCAAAACCTATGAAAATAGAAGTTGTACATAATCATCAATGCGAATTAGGGGAAGGTCCAGTGTGGGATGCTCAAGAAGAAGTAATTTTCTGGGTAGATATCCTACAAGGAGAAATCCATCACTATTCCCTTCAAAGGAAACAGCATAAAACGTACGCGGTCAACGAAATGGTTGGCTGCATCGCCTTGTGCAACGATGGTAATTTTATTTTGGCCTCCAAATCTGGAATTGGATTTTTAAATAGGGCCACAGGAGAAATTGAATATGTAGAAAATCCGGAAAGCCACCTACCAGAAAATAGGTTTAACGATGGGAAATGTGATGCTGTAGGTAGATTATGGGTAGGAAGCATGTCATTGTTAGAAACGCCAAATGCAGGTTCCGTTTATGTATTTGAAAATAACCGGAGTACCCTAAAAATAAAAAAAACCACAATTTCAAATGGCATGGCATGGAGTGCCGACAATAAAATTTATTATTTTATTGACACACCTACCGCTACTGTTGTAGCTTATGATTTTGACTTAAATACAGGCTCCATTAGTAATAAAAGAGTGGTCATTGCTATTGATGAAAAAGAGGGTTATCCAGATGGGATGACGATTGATCAGGAAGGTATGCTTTGGATTGCCCATTGGGGAGGTTGGCAAGTCACACGTTGGGATCCAAATACAGGTGAATTATTATATCGGATAAAATTGCCCGCAGCCAAAATAACATCCTGTACTTTTGGGGGAACACAGCTGAACGATTTATTCATTACCTCAGCAAAAGCAGATTTGACCGATGAAGAATTGAAAAACCAACCCTTGGCAGGTTCCTTATTCGTAATCAAGAATTGCGGTTATCAAGGGGTACCGGCATTTAAATTTAATCGATAACACTCAATATATTACTGGAATCTTTAATTACAAAGCATATTAAAAAACAATAAATAGCATACTATGAAACTTATTAGATTTGGAAAAGCTGGTGCAGAAAAACCCGGTATCATTGATAACGACGGAAAAAGAAAAGACGTATCCAGTGTATTTACAGATTGGGACCATACTTTTTTTCAAACTGGTGGACTCAACAAATTAAGTACGTTAGATTTTTCAAGATTCCCCGAGGTCAGTGCTAACGAACGACTGGGATCATGTGTTCCACGTCCGGGTAAAGTTATTTGCATTGGTTTAAACTACTCCGATCACGCCGCCGAATCTGGAATGGCGATACCAGAGGAGCCCATAATTTTTCAAAAAGGGGCCAATACCGTAGTGGGGCCAAATGACAACATCCTTATTCCTAGGAAAAGCGAAAAAACAGATTGGGAAGTGGAATTAGGTATTGTTATTGGCAAAGACGCAAGGTATCTTGATACCATTGAAGATGCCAAGGATTATATCGCTGGGTATTGTATTTCCCATGACGTATCTGAAAGAGCGTTTCAATTAGAAAAAGGAGGACAATGGACCAAAGGCAAGTCCTGCGACAATTTTAACCCACTAGGCCCATTTTTAGCAACTCCAGATGAAGTTAAGGAGGTGCATAACTTAAAAATGTCCTTATGGGTAAACGGTGTACAAGTACAAAATGGCAACACCAATACCATGATTTTTGATTGTTATTTTATAGTACATTATTTATCGCAATTTATGACTTTGGAGGCGGGTGATGTTATATCGACCGGAACCCCTCCAGGAGTTGGTCTAGGTATGAAACCACCACAATATTTAAAAGCCGGGGATAAGGTGGTTCTAGAAATTGAGCAACTTGGTCGTCAAGAACAACTATGTAGTAATGCTTAAGATATACACCATTTAATCTTTTTGATATGATGTTCAGTTTAAAAAACAAAGTTGCCGTTGTAACAGGTTCGGGTAGTGGTATTGGCCAGGCAATAGCTGCTTTACTAGCGAAACAAGGCGCCGTGGTCCATATTCTAGAGCGCAACAAGGAAGCAGCTTTGAAAACCTTAAAAATCATAGAGGGTACTGGCGGAGAAGGCCACGTTCACTCCTGTGATGTAAGTAACCAAGAAGCGGTCATCAGAACATTCAATGCTATTGATAAGATAGATATTTTAATCAATAATGCAGGAATAGCACATATTGGAACAGCCGAAAACACCTCTGAGGCAGATTTTGATAAAATTTATCAAATCAACATAAAAGGTGTTTATAATTGTTTACATGCTTGTATCCCTTTAATGAAAAAACATGGCGGAGGTAGAATTTTAAATATGGCAAGTGTAGCCGCAACGGTGGGCATACAAGATAGATTTGCCTATTCCATGTCCAAAGCCGCCGTTTTAAACATGACCCTTACCGTTGCCAAAGATTTTATTAAGGACAACATTACGTGCAACTCCATTTCTCCCGCTCGTGTCCATACTCCTTTTGTAGATGGTTATCTGGCCAAAAACTTTCCGGAAAACCAGGAAGAAATGTTTGAAAAACTTTCAAATACCCAGCCCATCGGCAGAATGGCCAAACCAAAAGAAATTGCAAGTTTAGCCTTGTATCTTTGTAGTGACGAAGCCCAGTTTATAACTGGTACCGACTACCCTATTGACGGAGGTTTTATAAAATTAAATAGTTAAAAATGAGACTGGATAAAAAGATTGCATTGGTAACTGGGGCCGGTAAAGGTATTGGTAAAGAAATAGCCTTAGGTTTCGCGGCCGAAGGGGCCTTTGTCATCATAAATGACTTGCCGGGTACGGTGTATTCCAACGATGTGGTAAACGAAATAACCAAAAAAGGGGGATCTGCCGTGTTATACGAAGCGGATATTTCAATAGTAGGGAACATTCGTAAAATGTTTGGTCATATTCAAGAAAAATATGGTCAATTGGATGTTTTGGTGAACAATGCAGGAATTACAGGTTGGAGCGATTTTTTCAATACCGATGAAGCTCTTTTTGATAAAGTAATGGGTTTAAATCTTAAAGGTACCTTGTTCTGTGCCATTGAGGCTGCCAAATTAATGAAGCAAAATGGTACGGGTGGCAGCATTATAAACATCTCCTCTATCTGTTCTGTATTGAGTGTTAAGAACCTCATATGCTATTCTACCAGTAAAGGTGGCATAGAGGCGATGTCCAAACAAATGGCTGTTGAGCTTGCTCCCTATAATATACGAGTGAATACATTTGGACCAGGACCAATTAACACGGAACGTAATTTATTGGAGGATCCTGATTATAGACAAAATTGGGGACGTGTTGTTCCCATGAAACGTACTGGTGAACCACAGGAAATGATCGGACCTGCAATTTTTCTTGCTTCAGATGAATCTAGTTACGTTACAGGCCAACTATTTTATGTTGATGGAGGCTGGAGCGTGCAGGGAAAATTTGCAGAAGATAGCTTGGACAGTCAATTACAAAATAGCGCACCAAAAGACTAACCTAAGTGTTGAACTTGGAACGATAACGTTACAAGATTAAGATGTAGGTTTTTAATACAAAAACAATAGCAAATAGGATGAAACTTTTATAATCCAAACGATAATGTTCAGACCAAAATAAAACGGTTCAACCTATACTATAGGTACATTGAAAAAATTTCTTTCTAATTCTTTTTCCAAAGTTTTATATCCGGTAAGCAATTCAATAAAGAGTAGCACCCTAAGTCCATTGTAGTTCGTGTTAGGCCTAAGACAGGAATGTTTATTGAACAAGGGTTAAATCCCGCTGCCTTTTATCCATAACGAAAACAAACAAAACTGTCAATTTAGTTTTGAAAATTGGGACAAGTCTACTACTTTTCTCAAAAACAAGATGGGATGTCACATTATTCAGAATATACTTTCTACCATATAAAGTAAAAATTATTCAAAAATGATTGATTTTGAATATTTCTAGCCTGTAAATGATTCTTAAAAAAGAATTCTTTTTAAGAATTTTACATTGGTTTAGTCAAAAAAAGATAATTAAACAATGATAGTCATCATAAAATGAAGAAATACTATCAAAACATAATTTAAAATATGATTTTAGAAATCGCAACATTCGATGTTAAACCAAATCATTTAAACGAATTTAAAGAAGCAACCCATAAGGCCAAAGCGGTGATATCACAGTCAAAAGGTTTCTTGAATTTAGATTTTAAGCAATGTATGGAGACAGAAACCAAATTTGTGGCTTTAATTTCTTGGGAGACCTTACAAGACCATACCATCGGTTTTAGGGAATCTGAATTATTTATTCAATGGCGCGCTATTATGTCGCCATATTTTAATACACCACCAGTTGCAGAGCATTTTCAACTAATCTAAGTAGAAATACAAAAATGAAAAAAATCATTAAAGAAGGTATTACACTTTTTGAAGCAGAATCCAACGACAAAAAAGTTAGGGATATCGTTGAAGCACTTTTGGATGAAATAAAAGCTGACGGAGATAAGGCGGTTAGAACCTTTTCTGAAAAATTTGACAAATGGTCGCCAGAGCATTTTAGACTTTCTGAAGAACAAATAAAAACTATAGTTGCCAGTGTCCCTGAACAAGTAAAAGAGGATATTAAATTTGCCCAGGCACAGATTCGAAATTTTGCGACCCACCAAAAAAAATCCATGAAGGACATTGAAGTGGAAACATTGCCCGGTGTCTTTCTTGGTCACAGAAATATCCCTGTTGATAGTGTTGGCTGTTATATTCCTGGGGGTCGTTATCCCATGGTTGCCTCGGCCCATATGAGCGTGCTTACGGCAAAGGTTGCCGGAGTAAAAAGGGTGATAGCCTGTACACCGCCGATCAATGGCGAAATACCAGCTGCCACCGTAACTGCCATGTACATGGCGGGGGCAGATGAAATATACCTTTTGGGAGGTGTACAGGCCATTGCCGCAATGGCCTTGGGAACAGAAACTATTGAACCTGTATCTATGGTCGTTGGACCTGGAAATTCATATGTAGCCGAGGCAAAAAGACAATTGTTCGGAAAAGTAGGTATTGATTTACTGGCTGGGCCTACAGAAACCCTGGTTATTGCAGATGACACCAGCGACGCAGAAATCTGTGCTACAGACCTGTTGGGACAAGCGGAACACGGTCCAACATCTCCTGCCATCTTATTGACCAATTCAGAGAAATTGGCCAATGATACCCTGAAAGAAGTTGAACGACAATTAAAAACGCTACCTACGGCTGATATTGCCTCAGTTTCATGGAAAGATTACGGGCAAATTATTGTAGTGGATACTATTGATGAAATGGTTGAAGAGGCAGACCGTATAGCCAGTGAACATGTGCAAGTTATGACCGAAGACCCTAGGTACTTTTTAGAAAACATGACGAATTATGGTGCTTTGTTTTTAGGAAAGTACACCAATGTAGCCTACGGTGACAAGGTTATTGGTACCAACCATACCTTACCCACTAAACATGGTGCCAAATTTACAGGCGGACTTTGGGTAGGGAAATTTATGAAAACCTGTACCTTTCAAGAAGTTAGAACCCCAGAAGCAAGTGCTATGGTAGGCGAATATTGCTCTAGATTATGTGCCATAGAAAATTTTTGGGGCCACAAAGAACAGGCAGATATTCGGGTTAGACGGTATAAAAAGTAGCATATGGGCAAAACGGTATTGATCACGGGCGGATCTGGCGAAATTGGATCGGCAATTAGCAAAAAATTTGCCGAAAATGGGTATGATGTGGTCATTACATACCATTCCAATTCTGAAAGGGCCAATAAAATTATAGCGTTGCTACCTAAGGGCAACCATAGGGCCTTTAAGGCACCTACAACGGATGCAGAAGCTATAAAGCACTTAAAAGCCGATTTTTTAAAACACTATGATCGGTTAGATGTGCTTGTGAACAATGCCGGAATCACTACGCCTGTTCCTCACCACGATCTTAACGGTCTCACAGATGAATGGATTGACAAAATTATGCAGACCAATTTTAGGGGATCTTTTGCTATGGTCAGGACATTTAAGGACCTGCTCCAAAAATCATCGGAAGAAACGGCCTTGATTGTCAATATATCTTCCATTGCCGGAATCTTTGGCATCGGCAGTAATGTTGCCTATTGTGCCTCTAAGGCTGCTTTGGACTCTATGACGCGTTCCTTGGCAAGGGCATTGGCGCCAAAAATTAGGATAGTATCCGTTTCGCCCGGTTTTGTTGAAGGGGAATATACCGCAAATATGGACCCCGAATTCCTTAAAACCCAAAAAGACAAAACCCCTTTAGGAAAATTTGCCTTGGGAACAGATGTTGCAAACGCCGTATACTCCCTTGCTTCACAACTCACCTTTTCCACCGGAAATATCATAACCGTAGATGGTGGAAGACTTTTATAAATTTTAAAATTGTACTATGAAAATAATAGACCTATCCGTTACCATTTCAGAAGAAATAAAAGAACCATTGCCCACAACCATTGTTTATGAGGACCATAAAGAGGGAGCCAAAAAAATGGGCGGTAAACTTTTTGAAGGCCTTACCGATGTTTTTATTGATGGGAATGGGCCCGCTGGTGAATTCTTGAGTGTAACGAGTCATTGTGGCACCCATGTAGATGCCCCTTACCACTACTTTCCAACCTGTGAGGGCAAACCGTCTAGAACAATAGATGAAATGCCTTTGGATTGGTTTTTCCATGATGGGGTGGTTTTAGATTTCACGGATAAGCCAGATGGTTATATGTTCGAACCTGAGGATTTGATTGAAAAATTGGCAGCTATCAATTATACACTAAAACCCTTTGATATTGTTTTGATACGTTGTGATGCCTACAAAAGGATCCATGATGACGATTTTGTAAAAATCCATGTAGGTGCTTCCGCAAAGGCCACCCATTGGCTTATAGACCAAGGGATAAAAGTTATGGGTACCGATGGTTGGGGTTGGGATATTCCATTACACCTGCAAGCTGCTGAATATAGAAAAAATCCTAGACCGGGAATTATATGGGAAGCACATTATGTTGGGATTGAAAAGGAATATTGCCAAATAGAAAAATTGGCAAATCTAGATCAACTGCCTCCTTTTGGATTTAAAGTTTCCTGCTTTCCCGCAAAAATTAAAGGGGGAAGTGCTGGTTGGACTAGGGCAGTCGCAATCTTAGATTAAATCAAAGAGTATATAGCTTATTTAATATTGGTAAATATCAATTAACACAATTGGGCAAAGAAACACATATACCAACCTTGACAATTGATGAAATCTCAAGATTTCACAAACGTTCCATTAGTTGGTTACCTATCGTTTCCAACACCAAACATAAAAACTATCACATAAATAAATTGGAGGATATAAGTGATAAGTCAAAGTTCCAAGTACTCCCCCATCGTAAGACATTCCATGACTTCTTTTACCTTTCCAAAGGCAAATCCATTAGAAGCAAAGGATTGGATAGTTATGAAATTACAGCTCCTTCCATTTTTATTCTACCCGCATATCAGATTACCGAACATAAAATGATTAGTGAGGACGCAGAGGGGTTTTACTGCCATTTTGATGAACATATTTTCAATAATCTCCCTAATAAATATTTAAGTGAACACTATAGTTTTTTTCAGTTTCAATCGAGTCCTGTTATCCCTTTAAACCCTGAATCGCAAAAAAATATAGCAGCTCTACTTGAGCGATTGTTTTATCTCTATAGAAAAACGGAAACTTATAATGAGAGCTTGGTTTCCCTTTATCTATTGACCCTTTTTGAAGAACTAAAATCTGATATACCTAGCGCCCCCAATAAAGGTAAAAACTCCTATTTCCTAATTACCAAAAAATTCAAGCAGGCACTAACAGAGCATATTTACGACCATCAACAAATTGCTGATTATGCAGATATGCTCAACGTGACCCCAAACTACCTCAATAAATGCGTAAAAACAGCAACTGATAAAACCGCACAAGAACTGCTGAAGGAAATGCTGATTTTAGAAGCTAAAACCTTGATCAAACACTCCAATTTAAATGTTTCAGAAATTGCAGTAAAACTCTGTAACCAAACGCCAAGTAATTTTGCGCGTTTTTTTAGGAAGCAAACTGGAATGACCCCCAAGCAATATTCGCAAAAAAATTGATTTAGAATAGTATTGTATGTTTTTTGATTCACAAATCGGATCATTAAATCTGATTTTTGAATGATCATTTTCTACCGCAATCGTAATTAATCGATTATTTATTGAATAATTATCAATTTATCAACCCAGAATAGTGACAATATGAAAACAAACAAGTACATCTTTACATTGGTTTTTTGTTTAATAATGAACATGACTTCATTTGCTCAACAAACCTCCATTGTCGGTACTATTACCGATGCTGAGACTGGGCAACCGCTTCCTGGAGTAACCGTTTTGGTAAAGGGAACGACAAACGGAACTACCACTGATTTTGACGGTAACTACTCCATATCGGCATCATCAGATGACCTCTTGGTTTTTACCTATATTGGGTATTCAAGGCAGGAAGTACCCATCAATGGAAGTAGTACAATAAATGCTCGAATGGCGGTAGACAACCAGCAATTGGACGAAGTTATCGTAACGGGTGTTTTTGATAAAAGAACCCGAATGGAGTCATCAGTGGCCATATCATCAATTGGCGCAAAAGAAATAGCAAGATTGGCGCCAACCAGTTCTGCAGATCTATTAAAGAACATGCCAGGAATTTATGTGAACCAAGCAAGAGGTGAAGTTTGGAATACGGTTTACTCTAGAGGTATTTCTGCAGGATCCAATGATAATGCCAATGGGTATTATTATGTATCCTTGCAAGAAGATGGTTTGCCCGTAACCAACTTAAACTCGAATGTCGATGGCTTTTTGCGAGCGGATATAGGTACTGCCAAGGTTGAGGCAGTAAGAGGAGGAACAGCGTCTATTTTAGGTGCCAATGCACCAGGTGGAATTTTTAACTATGTTTCAAGAGAAGGGGGAAGTGAATTTACGGGTGAGGTAAGGGCTAAATTTGGTTTAGAAGGAAATCTTAAAAACCCTTATTACAGAACTGATTTTAACGTAGGCGGTCCTCTAGATAAATTAGGAACATGGACCTATAATTTAAGTGGTTTTTATAGACGCTCAGATGGTGCTAGATATCCGGGTTACCCCATGAACAATGGTGGACAGTTCAGGGCCAATTTGGTGAAAAATTATAATTCAGGGAAAGTTAAGATATATGCTAAAGTATTAAACGACAAAAATGCTTTAGGAGAGTTTACACCAACTTCTAATTGGTCTGACCCAAGCATAATAGATGGGTATTCTTCATCAGATTCCTATTATCTCCCAAGTTTGTCATTAGATATTCCTATAAATGATAACGATAGTTTCAATTTCAACTCTGAGGACAAATTGCACAATAAACAGCAGTCCTTTGGAATCAATTGGGAGCAAGATTTGGGCAACGGGTTTAAAATAACCAATGATGCACGGTACCAAAAGATGCAAAATGCCTCCAATATTCCTGCTGTGGTAACTCCTTTTGCCACTGATGGCTTTTTGTTTTACGCCATACCCCATTTATTATTCAAACAAGGGACCTATACTTTTACGGATAGGGTAACAGGTCAGGTTTTGGGCACTACAACCCAGGCCTTTGACCCAACAGTTCCTTTTGGTCCACCGCTAAGTTTTACTCCAGGCACGAATAACAATTTTCCTGGGGCCAATGTACAAGAGAATTCATTGTTCTTTTTGCCATTGTTCGGTAGTGCATCTGTCAAAACAAACGAGTTTATGGACAATTTCACATTCTCAAAAAAGTTTGAAAATATGAATTTTGTGGCTGGTGCCTTTTATGCAAAATCAGATCAAGAAAATATAGGAATAGGTCAAGATCATGGTATCGCTGTCGGTACAATGCAAGATCAACCTCATCTTGTAGATATTTCCCTCGCTGGCCTTGATGGTAATACTTACGCAGTTACAGATCCAAACGGAATAATGGATGTTGGTCGTGCTGGAACAAATATTTCTTCATTCACCAAAGAACAGATTTCATGGTTTTTAGCATGGGAGTGGAAGGTAAATGAAAAGTTGAATTTAGATGTGGGATTAAGGCATGAGTCTATCAATTTTGATGGGTACAACAGTCAAGCCATACCTAATGAGGAATCTGCGGGTAGGGATAACGACCCATTAACTTTGTATGATAACTTTGGTGGTACCGAAGGACCAAACTTACATATAGACCAAACCGTGAAAACTGCTTCTTTTTCAACAGGTTTAAATTATAAATTAAACGACAACCAAGCTTTATATGTTAGGTATTCTAATGGTAAAAAAGCCCCAGATTTAACTTTTTACACAAATCAAACATCACAATTTTTAATAGACAATACCCCGTCTTCGGCACAGACGGTAGAACAAATAGAGGCTGGTTACAAACTTAGTTCTGCCAAAGCTAAATTGTTCATTACGCCATTTTATAGTGTTCTAAGCAATGTACCTGTAAGTCAAGCTTTTAACGACACAGATGGCACCAACTACATTGCCCCGATACAGTTTAACACTTATAAAACAAAAGGTATAGAGTTAGATGGTTCCTATGCTTTTACCGATAAAATGATTTTAAAGGCTGGGGCTACGGTACAATCTTCAGAAGTGACCAAGTTTACAAGTTGGATTGGTGGTGCGGATGGTCCTGCAGATGATGTACTTCTTGATCTCTCTGGCAATGATACCGAAAATACCCCCAACTTAATGTTTAACATTAACCCCATGTACAGTGGCGATAAATTATTTGGCGCCCTAAACATTAGTTATATGGGAGAAAGACAGGCTAATAATCAAAACGCATGGCAAATGCCCGCATTTACCACGGTAGATTTAACCCTTGGATATGATTTTAGCCAAAAATTTAGTTTACAAGCCAATCTAAACAATGTATTTGACACGTATGGTATTTTAGGATGGTTTGGTACGGGAGGATTCCCCGCTGCTTTGGATAGAGATGGGGTTACACCAGATTTTGTAGCGGCTAACCCAACAGCGCCATTCTCTTCCCAAGGGAGTATGCCAAGATCCTTGTTCCTGACAGCTACTTACAAGTTTTAATTTTGAGTTAGTCATTTTCCAAAACACCGATGGTAAATAATCATCGGTGTTTTAATTTTTAATACTTGGGGATTACGTATTACGTGTTGGTAATTATTAATGAATTTTGAAAATATTTGTTATAAATCCTAAAATATTAAGTTTTTAAGTATGAAAAAATAAAAATTAGATTGGAAAACCAATCAAATCTCAAAAATTGAATATATTATTGTAACAAATTGAGACAATACTATTACCATTAACCTTTAAAATAGCTAAAATGAAACATGTTGTCCTAGCCCTTACCCTATCCTTTGCAATTCAGGGCGTTTTTTGTCAAGAGGAACTTAAGTTATACGAAGGCAAGGCCCCTGGATCCGAAGATTGGACATGGAGCGAAGCGATAAGTACCAACAACCCCTTCAATACAGAAGTAGTCTATAATGTGGTAGACCCTTCAATCATCGCATACCTACCACCAAAGGCCGCGGCCAATGGTACTGCAGTTGTCATTGCACCAGGTGGTGCCTTTCACACCTTAAGTATTAACAATGAAGGTCGCGATGTGGCGCGTTGGCTAAACAGTAAGGGAATAGCTGCATTCGTTTTAAAATATAGGGTTGCCAGAAGTTATGCAGAAGATCCCGTTACGGAACTTATGCAAAAGATGGGCGATTTTGAGGCCCTGGATAAAGAAAACGAACCTATTGTTCCCCTTGCCATGGCAGATGGTTTAACCGCTGTAAAATATGTTCGTGACAATGCGGATAAATTTAATATTGACCCTGCTAAAATTGGTTTTATGGGGTTCTCTGCCGGTGGTACATTGACCATGTCCGTAGTCTATAATGCGGACGAAACCAACCGACCTAATTTTGTGGCTCCCATTTATGCCTATGAACCTGCCATAATCGGTTCCCAAATCCCTGCAGAAGTGACACCAATTTTTGTGGCCGTGGCCGGTGATGATCAATTGGGAATGATGCCTTTTAGCATCAACATCTATAAAAAATGGCATGCGGCCAAACAACCGGCGGAACTGCATATCTATGAACAAGGTGGACACGGATTCGGAATGCGAAAACAAAATATCACAACGGATTTATGGTACGAAAAATATGGTGATTGGCTTAAAATGCATGGCTTTATGGAGGCTCCAAAAGCACCCAACACACCCTTTCAGAGAATCCCTACCCCCAATGACACCTTACAATCTGTTCTTAGGAATAAACAAGGCCATCTTACATTTAACATATACGCACCGATGGCACAGGAGGTAAAAGTTACAGGCGATTTTTCCGGAGGGTTTCCGGGTCTTCAACTTGAAAAGGATTTTAGCGGTGTATGGTCGGCCACTGCTTCCACAAAGGCAGAACCAGACCTGTATACCTATGATTTTACGGTAGATGGCATAAAGACCCTTGACCCAAAAAACAATCAATTCAAAGAAAGCCGAGATGGGTTTTCAAATCTTTTCGAAGTCGAAGGACAGGAAAATGACTTTCAAACCGTAAAAAATGTGCCCCATGGTAAAGTGGAAAAAGTTTGGTATACCTCAAAAAGTCTTGATGGGGCCTTAAGAAGGCTACATATATATCTACCGCCAGGATATGACCAAAGGAATAAAAAGGATAAGCTACCTGTTCTTTACCTCTTGCATGGTGGTGGTGATAACGATGCTTCATGGAACACGGCCGGTCGTGCCAATGTAATCCTCGATAATTTATATGCTAAAGGTAAATTATCACCTATGATTGTAGTGATGCCTTCGGGCCATACACCTGTGGAAGGATTCTTTATGGGTGCAGGGCCACAACAAGATCCTTTTTGTCAAGATTTCTTGAACGATATTATACCCTTCGTAGAAAGCAATTATGCCGTTTCAAAAAAACGAGAGGACCGGGCAATAGCTGGTCTTTCCATGGGTGGTGTACAGACTCTAAATCTCGCTCTTTGGAACCCTGAAGTTTTTGGTCAGGTATTTCCCATGAGTACAGGCTATTTTCCTCCAACCATTGCGGAAATCAAGAAAGAATATACAGATATCATGGCCAATAAAAACATCAACACCTTTACGACTTTCAAGATTTATATGGGCGGTGAAGTGGATATTGCCTATCAAAATAACATTAACATGATGGAAATGTTTGACACTTTTGGTATTCATTACCAGTATGAAAACGGATCTTACGGACATACTTTTAGAGCGTGGCGAAGAAACTTGTACGATCTAGCACCTCTATTATTCAAAGATTAACCTAAAGATATGACCAAATGAAAATGTACCTCCATGTATTCGTAATGTTATTGCTATCCTTTATAGGTTATGCCCAGCTTCACAGCTTAGAGAAGGATAAAAATGCAACTAAGATGCTGGTCGATGGTAAACCTTTTTTGATTTTAGGGGGCGAACTCCATAACTCATCAGGTACCGACACTTTACAGCTTAAACAAACCTTCAAAGACCTAAAGGCCCTAAACCTAAACACTGTTTTAGGCTATGCTTATTGGGAAATGGTAGAACCCAAAGAAGGGGTCTATAATTTTGATTTGGTCGATGCCCTCATTGAAGGAGCCCGTTCAGAAGGCTTAAAAGTAATACTAGTCTGGTTTGGCAGTTGGAAAAGTACGGCATCATCCTACGTGCCAGAATGGGTAAAGACCAACCCAAAACGCTTTCAACGCTATACCTTGGAGGATGGTAGTACCTTAGAAATGCTCTCCCCCTTTTATGAGGAAAACAGAAATGCGGATGCCAAAGCGTATATCGCCCTAATGCAACACATAAAAGAGACGGACAAGGACCATACCGTAATCATGATGCAAGTAGAAAACGAACCGGGCTGCTTTGAAAATTATAGGGATTATTCCCCTGCCGGCAAAAAAGCATGGAACAGTGAAATGCCAAAAGAAATGGTATCGTACTTAAAACTGCACAAGGGTAAATTGTTTCCAGCACTGGAAACGGCATGGAAAACCAATGGGTACAAAACCAAAGGCACCTGGGAGGAAATTCTTGGAAAATCCGTTGAAGAAGGCGACCACAAGTACTACACCGAAGAGCTTTTTATGGCTTTCCATTATTCCCAGTTTGTTAACAATATCGCAGAACAAGGCAAACAGATTCTGAATTTGCCCGCTTTTTGTAACGGCTGGCTCTATAATCCTTCTGGGTTTTACCCCCATGGCACTGTAAATCCCCATGTTTTAGATGCCTACCGTGCAGGGGGAAGTGCATTGGATTTTTATTCGCCAAATGTATATACCTTGGAATATGACAGACTATTTTCCGATTATACCCTTGGCGGTAATACGCTTTTCATTCCAGAATCGCTCATGGTTCCCGCAGGCACTATATATTCCATAGCCGAATATAATTCGATAGGATTTGCCCCTTTTGGTATTGATGGCCAGCGCGGTCTGCATTCTGAAGATCAAGAAAATGTAAAAGTGTTACAGGCCACCAACAAAGCGCTTTCTGGTATGATGGGTTTGGTAACGGAGCATTATGGAAAACCAAGCATGAAGGGCGTTTACCTGTATCCATTACGAAAAGAACAACAAATTACGATCGGCGATTATGTACTTAAGGCCAAAAGTTCCCGTGTAGGGGGCTTTAGCATTGATTTTGGAAAATCCCTGGAACAGGCCGGGAAACCTGCCTTTCCCATGCCAGCCACCGCGGATGGTGAAGATGAGGCCATGCCCGCGGGACCCTTTGGCCCACTGCCCAAAAACATAGGGTCTGCCATGGTCATACAAGATGCACCTAACGAATTTTATATATTGGGATATGGTGTAAAGTTTGGTTTCGAGCTAAAGGAAAACATCCATTTTGATCATTTAGGTTTTTTATCCATCGAAGAAGGGTATTTTGAAAATGACCGTTTCATAGCCACCAAACGATGGAATGGTGATGAACTTAAAGTTGTTCTTCCTGCAGAAAAATTAACTACCTTAAAAGTCAAACTTTATCATTTTTAATCCATAAATAATACTATGTTCATGAAAATTTTCAATTTATTGCTACTAATGTTCTTTTTTGGAATTTCTAGTATTGGTTATGGCCAAAGTAAGGCTCATGAAAAATCAGCTTTTGCCATTATTGACCCCTCCTATAATAGCCAAGAATACTATCCTTCAAAAAAGACCTTTTCAGATAAAACCCCTTGGATTTATGGTTCTGCGGAACTTGAGGCGTATAGATTACAATTGCTCATGGCCAGAAAGGATAGTGCCAAACTAGAAGTAGGTTATCCGGGAATATATCATAAACCGTACAATTCAGGAGAATTTATGATAAGACTGGATGAACCAAAACCATTGGACAAAGTTACATTTAGGACCAATGGTTTTGGAACCATTTTCATAAACGAGAAAATGGTGGACACCATAAAGCAATCAAATGAAGATCAAAGCCTTTCTTGGAACCTAACCGAAACTATTCAAAATATACGTTTTTCTATTACCACAAAAGAAGATATACCTGCGCTACGAATTGCTGAAGGGCCTTTAAACACTGCTAATAAAGACTGGCGTTGGAAAGCAACTGATTCCATTTGGACCCATGTCACTGCTTTTCCAATGAATAGTGAAAATATCCCTCCCCATGCTTTAGAGGAATCCTCAATTACGGTAATGCCAGATGATAAATCTAATGGTTTATTCGATTTTGGCAAGGAACTTTTTGGCTATGTACATATTGAAAGCGGTCAAAAACCTAGAATGGTGATTGGAGAATCTAAGACCGAAGCTTTGGATATTGACAATACAGTTATTGAACAAACACAGGAATTGGTAAAAATAGGAGAAAACAAATGGCGAAGTAAAGTGTCTTTAGCCTTTAGATATGTACACGTACCCAATACAGAAGCCGTTAAGGTAACCTGCGAAGCAATATTTAATTCGGCCAAATACCAAGGTGCTTTTGCCTGTTCAGATTCTTTACTGACCAAAATATGGATGAACAGTGCCTATACATTACGTTTGAACATGCACGATTTTTTATTGGATGGTATGAAAAGGGATCGTTTACCATGGACAGGGGATATGGCCATGAGCATGTTGGTTAATTCATATACTTTTTATGATGCTGAATTGGTAAGGCGCTCCTTAGTGGCCTTGGGTAGGGCTGGTATAAAAGAGAAGGACATTAACGGTATTGTAGATTATTCGGTCTGGTGGATAATTGCCCAGAACCAGTTTCAACATTACTATGGGGATGAAGATCATTTGAAAAAGGAATGGGCCCGTATTGAAGAAACCCTGAAAGTATTAGAAAGTAGAACGGATGAAGATGGCTTTATACATGTTGAAAAAGATGATTGGCTCTTTATAGATTGGGTAGACCAAGAAAAGTGGACCGCTTTGCAGATTATGTGGTGGTGGGCACAAAAAAGTGCCGTTGAATTGGCAGAAAGAATGGGCGATGCGAAAACGGCAAACTATTGGACAAGTACATCCGAACAATTAAAAATCAACCTTGAAAAAGTAGCTTGGGACGAAGAAAAGAACGTCTGGCTATCTGGCCGAAACACCATAGGTGATTATACAAGACATCCAAATTTTCTAGCGGTTGTAACCGGTATAACACCATTGAACAAAACAAAAGGTATAGAAAAGCTATTGGAAGATGATACTACAAGACCAGTTGGCACTCCCTATATGGCCGGTTTTGAAATGATGGCATTGGCAAAAATGGGTAATATTGACTATGCTTTGAACAGAATTTCCAAGTATTGGGGCGGCATGATCTCAAAAGGTGCAACGTCATTTTGGGAAGCCTATGATGAAAAACAAAATGATCCAGAACAATATTCATTTTATGGCCGGCCCTATGCCAAAAGTTTAAATCATGCATGGAGTGCTGGTCCGGCAGCAATTTTACCATCCCAAATATTTGGGTTAAAACCATTAGAGGATGGATGGAAAAAATTTACATTGAAACCTAATTTAGGTAGTTTGAAATGGGCAAGTGCCAGTGTACCCACCACTTATGGAAATATTACGATTGATATTGATGGCGATATGATGTATTTGAAGATTCCAAAGGGCATACAAGTACTTTGGAAAGATAAGCTCATCGAGGGACCAATTTCGTTAACAGAAAAATATTAATTAAGCAAGGGATGTAATTAAAGGGTAGTATGAAAAAACTTTTTCTTTTGTTGATTATTTCTATTAATGCTATGGCCCAATCACCACGCCAGGACTATGCCAGTATGGGCATTGAATCTTCAAAATCATGGATAGATATCGATTATGTCGGTGATGGCATTATTGGGCATAAACTCGATATTTTCTTGCCAAAAACCAGTCAAGCTCCATATCCTGTAGCAATAACCATTTATGGTAGTGCTTTTTTCTCAAACTCATCTAAAGCCAATTGTTTCAAGGACAACTTTGGCCAAACATTATTACAAAATGGTTTTGCGGTGGTAAGTATCAATCATCGTTCAAGTAAAGATGCACTATGGCCAGCTCAAATACATGATGTAAAAGCGGCCATACGTTTTATACGGGGCAATGCCAAAACCTTTTCCTTGGATGAAAAGTTTATAGGCATAACAGGTTTTTCATCTGGTGGTCATTTATCGGCCATGGCCGGTGTAACCAGTCATATAAAAAATACTGAAATTAAAGGATTGACCATTGATCTAGAAGGTACCCTTGGAAACTTCACCGATGAAAGCAGCCATGTTGATGCGGTAGTCGATTTCTTTGGTCCAACAGATTTTTTGACCATGGATAGTTGTGGTAGTAGCATGGTTCATGACGACCCTAAATCTCCCGAATCATCATTGATAGGAGGCCCTATCCAAAAAAACAAAAAGAAAACCGCCTTGGCCAATCCTATGAACTATGTGAATAAAGACAACCCGCCCTTTTTAATTCTACATGGCAATAAAGACCCACTGGTACCCCATTGCCAAAGTGAAGCGCTCTATAAAGTGCTACACAATACTAAGGTACCCTCTAATTTGATCATCGTTGATGGTGGAGGTCATGGGCCTGGTGTGATGATCGATACCTACTATACCCAGATGATCAATTTTTTTAAAGCCGAAATGAATAAACAGTAATTATAAAAATAGATACCATGAATAATATGAAAAAGCTACTCTTACTATATATTCTCATACCCATGGGTACATTGGCACAAACCATTGTGAACACGCAAGATGGACAGGTCAAAGGTTATGAAAAGGATACTATCCGTATTTTCAAAGGAATTCCCTTTGCTGCCCCACCCGTAGGTGAGTTCCGATGGAAAGAACCACAACCCGTGGAACCTTGGCAAGGGGTTAAAGAATGCTTGGAGTTTGCCGCGAGTCCTATTCAAAACACCCCAGAACCATTTCTTTGCTGGACAGAGGAATTCATAGCAAAACCAGAACCCATAAGTGAAGATTGCCTCTACCTAAATGTATGGACCCCGGCGAAAAAAAAGGATGAAAAACTTCCCGTAATGGCATGGATCTATGGGGGTGGTCTCAGTAGTGGTTCTGCCAATTGCGATATCTATGATGGGGAGGAGATGGCCAAACAGGGTATTATTTTCGTAAGCCTAAATTACCGTGTTGGTGTACTTGGGTTTATGGCACATCCTGAGCTAAGTAAAGAATCGGGGCACAATGCATCCGGTAATTATGGTTTTATGGACCAATTACAGGGCCTGAGATGGGTCAAGGAAAATATTGCCAGCTTTGGCGGTGATCCCAGTAATGTTACCATCGCTGGGCAATCTGCCGGTTCCTTCAGCGTTAACGCACAAATTGCCTCTCCCCTCGCCCAAGGATATTTTCATAAAGCTATTGCCCAAAGTGGTGGTCTTCTTTCAGGCAGGTTACTTCAAGAACTCCCAGATGCTGAAAAACAAGGTGTTAAGTTGATGCAATTGGCAGCGTCACAAGATTTGAAAGCATTAAGACAACTTCCTGCCAATAAGTTACAAGAATTAAGCAACATGCCCGAGGTGGGAAGATTTGGCGTAGTTACGGATGGCTATTTTCTTCCAAAGGATATCAATGCATATTTTAAGAACGGCAAACACAACCAAGTACCGGTACTTACCGGTTGGGTCTCTGGTGATGGTGGTTTTTTGACTCCCCAAGATATTACGGTTGAAAGTTTTCAAAAAATGACCCAAGAAAGGTTTAACGGTCGTTATGAAATATTCCGTTCCTTATTCCCTACCAAATCGGATGAAGAGGCGCAAAAGGCACAGGAAAAATTGACTTTGTTGGGGTTTGCTGGGGTGCCAGCCTATAAACTGGCCCAGTATAATTCTCAGAAAACGTGGCTGTATGAATTTCAACATGTACCTACAGATAAGCCAGGATTTCCGAACTATGGTGCATTCCATACTTCAGAAGTCCCTTTTGCCCTCCATACGTTAAATCAATGGAATAGGGACTGGAAACCAGAAGAGCGAACGTTGGAAAATCAGATGTCCGCTTATTGGGTAAATTTCGCAAAAACAGGAAATCCAAATGGAGAAGGATTACCCCAATGGAATGCATTCCAAGCAATAGAAGGTGAACTTTTACTTCTGGATACCAGTGACATACGTATGCAAAAAAAATATACTGAAGAATTTAAATTTTTATCCCAATAACCTATGCTTCGTTTTTTGAATGCTATAAGGAGAAATTTTTGTGTCCTTTCTTTATTTCTGATTTCCGGTTTGTCCCTGGCACAACAGTTAGAGCAACCACTTTTTGGTGTGGCCTATTATGACGAGTACATGCCATATGATCGTCTTGAAAAGGACATTGAAATGATGAAGGAGACCGGTATCAACTTTGTTAGAATCGCCGAATCTACCTGGAGTACCGTCGAACCTCAAGATAATGAATTCAATTTTTATCATATTGACCGGGTTTTAGACGCCATGCACAAGGGGGGTATAAAAGTTATTGTGGGTACACCTACCTATGCCGTTCCCGCTTGGCTGGTTAAGAAGTATCCCGAAATATTGGTTACCACGGCTCAAGGACAGCGGCTATATGGAGCACGCCAAAATATGGATATTACAAATACCGACTTTCGATTTCATGCTGAAAGGGTAATCCGTAAAATAATGGAGCATGTTAAGGACCATCCAGCGATTATAGGGTACCAAATAGACAATGAGACCAAACATTATAATTCAGCGGGTGCCAATGTGCAAGAACAATTTGTGGCTCACATGAAAAACAAATTTGGGACACTTGAGACTATCAATAAAAAATTCGGTTTGGATTATTGGAGCAACCGTATCAATAGTTGGGAAGAATTTCCTTCGATGAACGGTACTATTAATGCCAGCCTATCATCAGAATTTTCAAAATTTCAACGACAATTGGTTACTGATTATTTAAGTTGGCAATCTGAAATTGTAAAGGAATATTCAAAACCGGAACAATTTGTAACCCAAAACTTTGATATGGAATGGCGAGGCTATTCATATGGTATTCAACCTGATGTTGACCATTTCGCTGCGGCAAAAAGTTTAGATGTTGCCGGAATTGATATTTACCATCCAACGCAAGATTATCTCACGGGAACGGAAATCTCTTTTGGTGGTGATTTGGCCCGTTCTATGAAAAAAGGTAAAAATTATTTTGTGATCGAGACTGAAGCACAAGGATTTCCACAATGGGTACCGTATAAAAATCAACTGCGTTTACAAGCTTATAGCCATTTAGCCTCTGGGGCCAATATGGTGGCCTACTGGCATTGGCATTCCATTCATAATTCCGCGGAGACCTATTGGAAAGGATTGTTAAGCCATGATTTTCAGCCCAACCCCACCTATGAAGAAGCCGGTGTCATTGGAAACGAGTTTAAGGAAATAGGCAAGAAATTGGTCAATGTAAAAATAGAGAATGAGGTTGCCATGCTTTTTAGCAATGAAGCGCTTACGGCATTTAACGGTTTTAAGTTTGGCTGGGGCACAAGTGAGAATTATAATGATGTTCTTAGACCCTATTACGATGCGCTCTATAGAATGAATGTGGGAATGGATTTTATAGACCCTTCGGTTAAGGATTTTACCAAATACAAAATGATCGTGGTTCCTGCGCTTTATGCCGCCCCAGATGCTCTATTGGAGCAGTTGAACGATTATGTGAAAAATGGAGGGCATGTGGTCTATAGTTTCAAAAGTGGCTTCTCCGACGAAAACGTAAAAGTAAGAAGTTCTGTTCAACCAGGTATTATAGGGGAAGCTGCCGGCATTGCGTACAGTCAATTTGTAATTCCCAATAATGTAAGTTTAAAGGATGATCCTTATCAGGTTGGAGAAGAAAATAATACCGTTCATACCTGGATGGAATTAGTAAGGCCTACAACCGCGAAGGTCAAAGCCTATTACAATCACCCTGAATGGGGCAAGTATGCAGCGGTAACCCAAAATAATTTTGGAAAAGGCATCGTAACCTATGTGGCCGGTATGATGTCTGCCGAATTAATGGAAGCTATTTTAAAGGATACGTTACAGAACGCAGGGCTTTGGAATGACAAACAATCCGTTTATTACCCAATAATTACCAAAACTGGGACAAATTCCGATGGTATGAAAATAAGATATCTTTTCAACTATTCACCAGAGGCCATGTCGGTCAAAAATCAATTCGGTGCAGGATTGGAACTTTTAAGCGGATCAAAGGTTTCGGAAAATGAGGAATTGGAATTGGCCCCTTGGGGAGTGAAAATTTTAGAATTGAGATAAACAACTAATCGACCAAAACCGAGTAAAATGAAAAAAATATTCTCTTATGAAAACGGACTTGTAGCCTTAATGGCCTTAGTGTTCGGATGTTTGTTCTTTGATCGCTTAGCCCTTAATTTCTTGATCCCGTTCGTTGTTCAGGATATTGCGCTAAGTGATACTCAAATTGGTTTGCTGGCCGGTGCCCTATCATTGGCATGGGCGTTTTCCAGTTATTTTTCTACGGCTTGGGCCGAGACCAATAACAAAAAGAAATTGGTTTTCATTGCGGCCGTTATTATATTTTCATTGTGCTCTTTTGGAACAGGAATTGCCATATCCTTTCTCGGGCTTTTGGTGGCACGACTTGTGATGGGACTGTCTGAAGGTGCCGTTATTCCCTTGGCACAAAATTTTGTGGAAAAGGAGTCTTCCCCAAATCGTTTAGGACTAAATGCCGGCATTTTACAAGGCGTGGGTTCCGCGTTGTTCGGATCTATATTGGCTCCGGTCATTTTAGTGGCCATAGCAGAAAACATTGGATGGAGAAATGCCTTTTATATAGCGGGTATTCCTGGGCTTGTTCTTGGTTTGGTTTCATGGTTGTACATTAAAAAATCAACCGCAGAAAGCCTAGGAAAAAAAGAGGAATCATCAGTAAGTTTTAAAGAGTTATTGAAATATAACAATGTGAAATGGGGAATTCCTGTGGCCTGTTGTGTTTTTGGATGGTGGTTTGCAACACTTCCCTTCATTTCTAAATATTTTGTGGAAGCACAAGGCATGAGTCCAGACGAAATGGGAAAGACTATGGGGCTTTTGGGGGTGTCCGGTTTGCTAGCTTCCATCATCGTTCCAGCTTTGTCCGATAAATTTGGTCGTAAAAAAATAATGTTCGTGTTTATGGGTATAGGTATACTTTATCCATTTGCTGTTTACTTTCTCAACGGTACGGTATTTCATTTACCTGCCATGTTCATCACCTATTTTATGATGGGTTGTTTGGCCATGGTAGCTGCCGTCCTACCTTCAGAGGCTGTGCCTCCCCATTTAAGGGCAAAGGCCATGGGGCTAATAATGGGCGTGGGCGAAATAGTAGGAGGTGTTATTGTACCTGCTCTAGCTGGAATTCTTTCGGACACCATACATCCTTCCGCTTTTTTGTGGGTCTCGGCAGCGCTGGCCTTTATTGGGGTACTGTTTGCCTTTAAGTTAAAAGAGACCCTAGGACAACATAAAGAATTCCCTCATTATTTGGATACCTAAATTAAATATGAAAAAAAGAACAAATACATATAAATTAAATCTTGAACTTCTAGAAACTGTTAAACCTGTTACTACTGTTTATGAACCCATTGAATTTGAGTTTGACAATCACGATAATATTTTTGATATCATAGCGCTCATGAAAGCGCGTGACATGTTCAAAACACCCCAACAATCCGTGGAATTTGCCATAGGCCTAAAACTCTTCAGTGAGGTAATGCTTAAAAACAGCGACAATGTTTTGTTTGAGGAGTTTAGACCTGCATTTAGTGATTTTATGAAAAAATTGAAAGGAAAATGACGCCTATTGCGCTACTATTTCCGTTTTACAGTAGTGTGCCATTATGGATTAAGATCCATATTCATTTAAAAAAAGAACTATGATAAAACATTCCGTATTATTCAATTTTAGGGAGGACATCACCCCAACTGAACAGCATGATTTTTTTAAGTCTACCAATAACCTGTCATTGATAGTTGGTGTTAAAGACTTAGAAATTTTGCGGCAATTTAACGCAAAGAACACTTTTCAATATAGCATATCCATGGCGTTTGATACCCTTGAAGCCTATCACCGTTATAACGATCACGCTGAACACCAGTCTTTTATTCAAAAGCAATGGTTACCTCTGGTCAAAGACTTTTTGGAAATTGACTTAAAAGCTATATAATAGAAAAATGTAGTACTGCTGAACAACAGAAATATTTGTTTTTATAGAATTTAATCTTCCACTGCATGATGAAATACAACATCTAAAAATGGGCAAAAAATTATGAAGGACCTATTTGACCTTAACGGAAAAAATGCATTAGTTACCGGCGCCAGTAGCGGTATGGGCAAAGCCATTGCCGAAGCTTTGGGCGTGCATGGTGCCACTGTTATTGTTTCTAGCGAGGATACCAAAGGCTGTGTCAAAACGGTTCATGAATTTAAGGATAAAGGCATAAATGCCTTTGCCATGCCATGCGATGTCGCAGATAAAAACGCAATAGATTCCCTATTCGCTCAAATACATAACCAAGTGGGTGAAATTGATATTTTGATGAGCTGTGTAGGCATAGCTATCCCCGGTGGATTTATGGATATAAATGCTGTTTCGTTTGAAAAGACCATGCAACTTAACTTGCAATCAGCTATTTATCTCACCAAAAAAGTGATCCCGACCATGCAAAAAAACAAAGATGGTGTATTGATCTATCTTTCTAGTTTGTCTAGTATAAGGGGTAATAAAAATATTGGCCTGTATGGTATTTCAAAAGCGGGATTGACCCAATTGGCAAGAAATTTAGCTGTTGAATTTGGACCTGACAATATTAGGGCAAATGCCATTTCCCCGGGGGTCATTGATACAGAATTTGCAAAACCCATGACCAGTGATCCGGAGGTAATGGCCAAGAGAATTGCCCTTACCCCCTTACGAAGAATTGGTACAACCCAAGAAGTGGCCGGTATGGCCTTGTTATTGGCCTCAAAAGCAGGCGCCTTCATTACGGGTCAAAATCTTATTATTGACGGGGGAACCACTATCAGTGATGGTAATTGATTATAAATATTCCAATGAAAGACAATAGTAAAATGAATCCATTTAATTCAATTTACCCCTATGCGATTAGATTTCAGTCCTTGCTGTAAAAATATACTGATTTTAATTACGAAAAAATGTATTTACCATGAACCAAATTAGAAGGATAGTCACCGGGCATACCAAGGATGGTACGGCTATTTTTGCCATAGACGAAAGTATTGAACCTTTGGTCATCCCTACAGGCGACGCGGCCATGGCCACAATCTGGACCACGGAAACCGTACCTGCAGATTGCAATGATGAAACCGATGGGCGCTATCGTGATGCGGGAACAACTTTAAAAGGAGGGTCTGTAATCAGGGTAGTGGACATGCTTCCCGGGGCCTCTTCACCAATGCACCGTAGTGATAGTATTGATTATGGAATTGTTATTAATGGGGAGATTGAACTGGAACTAGATAAGGATGTTACCAAAAAAGTTGGGCCTGGTGAAATCATAATACAGCGAGGTACCATACATAAATGGAAAAATCCGAGCAGTACAGAAATATGCAGGATTATATTTGTTTTAATTGAGGCCAAACCCTTTGGAGTAAACGGTGAACCCTTGCCAGAATTTATGGAACATTGATATGGAACCAGATAAAAACTTCAAAAAAGTCTTGGCAGCCTACCATGGGCGTATGGCAATAGAAAACCAACTCATGGCCTCACTCCAAAAAGAAGAAGGGATGAAACGAAGGGATGAATTCTTGCTCTCAGTGGGTGAAGATGTGGCCACCTTCTTGAATACGTTGGCAAAATCGGCCAAGTCAAAAACCATTTTGGAAATTGGCACTTCCTATGGCTATTCTACCTTGTGGTTGGCAGAAGCCGCCCAAAATACAGGGGGTAAAGTTATCACCTTAGAAATTGATGATGAAAAAGTACAGTATGCCAAAGAAAAAATAAATGAAGCCGGTTTGTCAAATTATGTTGAATTTAGGGTAGGTGACGCTTTGGAAAGCATTAAAAAGGCCAAGGAAACCTTTGACTTTGTGTTGGTGGATATTTGGAAAGAACTTTATGTGCCCTGCCTAAATGCCTTTTATGCCAAATTGAACAAAGGGGCCTGGGTATTGGGAGATAACATGCTATTTCCGCCACACCACCATAAAGAAGCAAAAGAGTATCAAGACCATATACGAAACAATACAAATTTTACTTCAATCTTGCTTCCTATCGGAAGTGGTATAGAGGTAAGTCAATTTAATCCTAAATGAAAAGATTCGAGAACAAAATATGTTTTATCACGGGTGCAGGTTCTGGCATAGGAAAAGCTACGGCGTTATCCTTTTCCCGGGAGGGCGGAAAAGTGGTCTTATGCGATATCGATGAAAAGAATGCCTTAAACACAAAAGATGAAGTCTTGGCCCAAGGTGGGGAGGCTATGGTGATAGCCTTGGATATTTCAAATGGCGCAGCGGTAAAAAAGGCCATTGAACAAACTGTCGCAACCTATGGCCGATTGGATTGTGCTGCCAATATAGCTGGGGTCGCCGGTCCGGTTTCCAAAAGAATCCATGAGTATCCAGAGGAATTCTGGCACCAACAGATTAATGTGAACCTTACGGGCACATGGTACTGTATGAAATACCAACTTGGTCAAATGTTGAAAAATGGTGGGGGAAACATTGTAAACCTTTCTTCGGCAGCCGGTTTAATAGCACAACCCGAGAATGCTCCCTATGCTGCATCAAAACATGGGGTGGTGGGACTCACCCGCACGGCCGCAAAAGAATATGCGACAGATAACATCAGGGTAAACGCCATTTGCCCTACGGCCATAGAAACACCCATGATCATGGAAGGTAGACGGAAATTGGCCCATAATGAAGATGCTAGACAGGCCGCCATAAATTTCCAAGCGATGAAACGCATGGGAACACCACAAGAAATTGCCGATGTGATTTTATGGTTATGTTCGGACCGATCCAGTTTTATAACCGGAATCGCTCTAGCTGCCGATGGTGGGGCCATGGCGTAAAATGAACACACCTCTATAATAAATGTAATAGTTTTCTCTTATCACGATCATAAGTTTTAAGTATCAAGATGTATGGTATAGCATCATCCTTACCTATATCTTGCTTCTCTCTAAACAACCTTTTTGACCATGACACTGCAACAAGATTCTACAAAGGGAAAATATATATTCGTTATTTTATTGGCGGTCTTTTTAGATCTGTTGGGCATTACTATAATTATTCCCGTAATACCGGCACTTTTTGAAGGAGATAACGCCCCGTTCGAATTTTCGAGCGTTGAAATCCGTTCTATGTTCTATGGCCTTTTAATAGGTTCCTATTCTGTTATGCAATTTATTGGGGCGCCTATCCTTGGTGCATTTTCCGATAAATATGGACGCCGACCTATCCTAACTATTTCACTCATTGGGGCTTTCATGGGTTATTTATTGTTTGGATGGGCTATAAGCGCGGGTATTTTCTGGTTACTTTTCATCGCTAGAATGATACCTGGTTTTATGGGGGGCAACTTGGCTGTTATTTATTCTTCCCTAGCAGATATAAGCAAGCCTCAGGACAGGGCCAAGAATTTTGGACTTGTAGGTGCTGCATTTGGACTGGGTTTTACCATAGGACCAGGTGTTGGTGGTTTCTTGGCAGACAATACCATAGTTTCATGGTTTAGCTATGCAACCCCATTTTGGTTTACCGCCTTGCTAACCTTGATTAACCTCATCTTGGTACGATTGTTTTTTCCTGAAACCTTAAAGAATAAATCGGAGAAAAAAATATCTGTATTTGAAGGCATCAAGAATATCGCTAAAGTGTTTAGAATACCAAAATTAAGAGGTATACTCACCATTGTTCTATTCATTCAACTAGGCTTTACATTTTTCACGCAGTTTTATTCCATTATTTTATATCGCGATTTAGGATTTTCCGTAAAGGAGGTTGGGTTTCTTTTTCTTTGGATAGGTATTTGGATGACCTTTACGCAGTCTTTTTTGGTACGCATACTTTCAGGTAAAATTGACCAAAGAAAACTGTTGAGCATTACCATTCCTATTTTGACAGTTTTGGTGATCCTATTGGTTTTTTCTGATAATGTAGTTTTGGCGTACACAGTCAATGCCTTGATAGCCATAGCCTTTGGCCTTACGTCCCCTAACCTAACGGCCTTGGTGTCCAATGAGGCACCAGACCATAGACAGGGTGAGGTTTTGGGAATAAATCAGTCTGTTAATTCTGTGGGACAATTAGTCCCCCCCCTTATTGGTGGTTTTATTCTTGCATTGGGCACTCATTACCCGGTATTGGTGGGGGGATTGGTAATTATGGTAGCGTCCATTTTATTCTGGGTAAAACAAAGAAAATGAATGTCAACAAAAATCCTTATTTTAAAGAAAATATAAGTCACAACATTTAGGCCATGCCAAATCAATTCCGTGAAAAACATAAGGATTCATTACTTCTTAAATTAGATGAAATCCATGCCAAGTTTCCGAAAAGGCTTACCATTGCGGCACAGTCCTATTTTCGTAAATTCCATATCAACAGGATAAAGGATTTTGCACCTTTTGCAGGGGCCAAGCAACCACCCTACCGAAAATCAGTATCCGATTTTATGGTCATTACCAAGGGTAAGTCCATCCGCTCAAAAGGACTAAATATGTATGAACTTACACCCATGAGCGTTTTTTTTGTGCCAGCCTACCAAATACGTACTTCTGAATTTATAAGTGATGATCTTGACGGCTTTTTTTGTCATTTTGATATGGAAATCTTTCATCCATCACGTTTTCCCCATGACAATTTTTCCCAGTTTCCATTTTTGCAGTACGTGGGCAATGCACTGGTGCAAGTACCAGAGAAATCCATGCCGGAAATCTTGTCTTTAATGGAATTGCTTCATGGCGAATATCAAAAAGAGTCCCATAGCAATTTCAATGTAATCTGTTCCCTGTTAATGACCTTTTTCTATAAATTGAACAGCTTTACTGCCCATACCCAAAAGGTAAAAAGTAGGGCATCCATTCTTACCCAAGCCTATAAGGACGCCCTAATGGAACATATCTACGACATCCACTCCGTAAAAGGATATGCCGATTATTTAAGAGTCTCGCAAAACTATTTGAACAGAGCCTTGAAAAACACCATTGGCAAAACCGCTTTGGCCATTCTGACCGAAATGCAGCTCATAGAGGCCAAAAGTCTTTTGCGACAATCTGGACTGAACATTAGCGAGATCGCCTTTAAATTAGGGAACAAAAACCATAGTGACTTTAGTCGATTCTTCAAAAAAAACACAGGTATTACCCCGGGTCAGTTTCGCGATGGTGAAGACCATAAGTAGTAGTGTGAAAATAGCATAGTTATTTACTTTTTGCGCATACTTTTGCCGATTCAATAATTTTATTTTTACTGTAATGACAATTATCTATTTTTTGGCGAAATATTCCGCCATATTAATAGAAAGTCATTTTAGACAGATTAAAAGATTATTATGGGTAAACACGAATTGCTACTACAGTTGGAGTCTTTAAAAAAGGAAGTCGCCAGCCTTCGAAAAATTGCCACTAGGGCAAATGACAGAGGTGAGATTGAAAATCTTTTTAACCGATATATGTATTATCACAATGCTTTTGAAGATGAACATATCATACCCATGTGGGTTAAAAAAGGTACACCCGGCATTAGGGCTCAGTATACCAATGCAGGAATCTATACAACCTATGAAAGCGTAATAAAATATCACCAAGGGAGGCCAAAACCTGTGGGCAAACTTATATTACATTACACCACCACCCCGGTAATTGAAGTGGCCGGTGATGGGGAGACCGCCAAAGGAGTTTGGGTGATGGCAGGTTGTGAGTCTGGTCTTAGTACAATAGAAGAAGCTGAGAAAATGCCCGATTTTATGTTTTCCCCTCAAGTAGTCCAAGGAAAAAGAGTTTGGGCACACTGGGTATGGTGCAAATATGCGGTTCATTTTAAAAAACAGGACGACGAATGGAAAATTTGGAAATTCCGTTGCTTTGAACTCAGTCGTGCACCTTTTGAGGAAAATTGGATCTGTTTTGCCGAAAAGAACACCCATGCTTTCGAATTGGACCTAATGTATTTTGGGGACGATGGAAAGCCGGTTTTTATGCCACCTGCAGAAGAGGCAGTGAAACACCCATATACACCCTATAGGCCAGACACCATCCAGACTTTGGTGCCTGAACCTCCAAAACCTTATGAAACCCACAACGAAGAATTGTATTAAATGGAAACCAAAATAAAAATGGGCTACAGCTTGGATATGATCAACATGCATCACCAAGAACCCAACCGAAACAGACAGGAAAGTAAATACTACTGGGAAGAACTATATCCCTTGGTCAAAGCAGCAGGATTTACAGGGATTGAAATACCATTTGATCCTTTCTGGATCTTTCGTGGCGGCTCAGGTGTTCCCTTCACCAAATACTGTATTGACGTTAAATATGGTGATGTAGATTCCTATATTGCTCATTTAAAAAGTGCCGGCATAGATCAAGTTGCAGGTATTCATTTTGACCCTACCATGTTCATGAGAAATTCAGATTTGAATTTCTATTTTGGCGCTTCCGGACATTTTGGAAGCGAAGCTGTTAAATACGCCATTGCGCTAGGTTGCGATTACATCAATATCACACCAACCGCTCCCTACGGACTCATTGAACATTATCATGGAAATAAGATACAAGATGAAAAGTGGTTACAAGAATTTGTGAACAGAACTTCGCAAATGATCAATGAGTTTGGGAAATTGGCCAATGAGGGTGGCATTAAAATTACTTTGAGAAATGAGTATTGGAGTATGTTGCGTGGCGATAAAATTTTAGATTTCATACATCAATTAGAGGCCCGTGTTCTTTTTGATATCGACCCAGCTAATATCTACATAACGGGTAATGACCCTGAGAAACAACTAAAAAGTAGAGTTAAAAATATCGGTAGCGTTCACCTTACGGATACCGCTTTCGATGATAATAATGATGTTTGGAAAACCCCAAACCCACAATATCCATCAAATGCGGCAACACAGGTTTTCCGTGATCTAGGATTTGGAAATCTTAATTTAAAAGGATGTTATAAGGCACTTAGGGATGCTAACTATGAAGGATGGGTCATTTGCAGTAACAGGCAGACCCGAGACCCTATGAGGGCTTTATTGAGAACACGCAGTTTTATAAACAATGAATTAATTACCAATGGAGAACGATAAGAAAATGAGAAATATTCGCTATTCTAACATGAATCACTGGAAGAATATTCCATATAAAACCATTGACAATTTTCGTGAATTTTACTACGAGGACAAGACCAATTGCGCGTATTATTCTGATTGGGACCGTATTCTTCGCTACCAAAAAGCGTTGGGTTTTGATGGTATAGAACTTGCCCCATGGGATTTCCCGGAGCTACTCCCCCTTTTTGGTTCTCCTAAAGAATTTTCGGCATTCGCCAAAGAAAGAGGGGTTGAAGTAAGTGGTATGTTTCACTTAATAGATAAGGCGCATGACAGTAGCTATCATGAGCAAACCATTGCAGAAAGCAAACGTGCAATTGATCAACTGGTAGAGTTTGGCGGAAAGCACTTGAACTCCGCACCTACTAATAATTATTTTGGTAACGGCCCGCTTACAAGGGCGCAGGTAAAGGATGCGGCCAAAGTGATTACGGAAATTGGAAAATATGCAACAGACCAAGGTGTTCAAATCGGTATACACAATGAGTTTTTTCTAGCGATCAATAAAGAAAACCATAGGGAATACCTGGAACTCACAGACCCACGATACGTTCATTACTGCCTAGATACCGCTCAGGTTGCGCTTATGGGCGAAGATCCTTTGGAGTTTTATGACACCTACCATGACCGCATCAGTACATTTCATTTAAAGGACACGGCCAACCCAAATCTTTCTGATGAGGTTCGTCATAGTCAGGATATAGAAATTACAGATGATGGTACCAGATGGTTTTGGGAACTTGGAGAAGGACTTTTGGATTTTAAAGGGTTGTATAAATTAATGAAAAAACACCAGTTCAAAGGTTGGTTGAGTATAGAAGTTGATGGCACGCCGGACCTTTTGGCGTCGATGGCGTTGACGCGTTATTTTATTGATACTGAACTGAGTCCGATCTATAAATAAATCACGTATTGGAAGTACATCTTTATCTGCAAGACAAGAGTTATTTTATAGGATTAGGTAAAACCTTTATTTAACGAACATAACAAGGTAAAGAATAATGTACCCTCCTATTTTTTATATAAAGAAAATCCTGATTTTAACTACATGCTAAATTTTGTATGTAGAAACCTAAAACGATTATTAAAAAATAAATTCATGGGCATAGCTCGCTAATTAACTAAATCATGTACAAATCCAAAATATGCTTCATTATTTACTACACCCTTATGATTGGTATGGCCTTTGGTCAAAATAGACTGGAGGAAGCCTTCAAAAATCCGCCGCAAGAATCAAAACCATTGGTATGGTGGCATTGGGTGGGCGGTAATGTAACCAAAGAGGGAATTACCAAAGACCTTGAATGGATGCAACGATCTGGAATTGGAGGCTTCCATGCATTTGACGTCGTGATTGGTGGTGGACAAAGCATTGAAAAAAAAGTGAAATACAGATCGCCGGAATGGTTGGAACAACTACGGCATACTGCTGCGGAAGCAGATAGATTGGGTTTAGACATGACCTTGATGACTGCTGCTGGTTGGAGTGAAACGGGTGGAACTTGGGTAAAGCCTAAAGAAGCCATGAAAAAATTGGTTTGGAGTCAGACAAAGCTTGCAGGTGGAAAAAAGATTAATGAGATTTTGCCTCAGCCGCCTAGTGTAAATGGGGCTATTCGAAATTTGCCGAAAATCCCTAATTTTTTTGGAGGTGATCAAAAACAAACATTCTATAATGACTATGCTGTTTTAGCGTACAAAACCCCCGAAGCGGAATTACAAACATTAATGCCAAAAATCACAAATCATAAAGGAGTAGAAATAAACCCCAAAGCATTGTTAGATGATGATTTGACTACTAAACAGGAATTGGATGTGCCAAAGGACGGTAGCCCCGTTTATTTCCAATATGAATTTGCCAAGCCTCGAACAATACGTTCCTTTTCGATGTCTATAGGTGGGGATGGAATGTTTCCGAGTAGAATCATGCGTGCAGGCTATTTACAAGTTAGTGATGATGGTAAAAATTTCAAGACTTTTCAATCGTTACCAGGGGTTCAACATGATATTCGTGCCTTACCGGTTCGAACGTTTTCATTTCCTGAGGTTAGAGGGAGGTTTTTTAGAGTTGTTTTTGTGAAAGGTTCAGGTATTACAACAATAGGTGGCCCAGATGATACTGGTGGTTTTGGAATGTCTGAAGCAGCTCCAACAACTTTTGATTTGATGGAAGCTATTTTTAGCCCCGTAGCAAAAGTGAACCGTTGGGAAGATAAGGCTAATTATGCACCGCTGTTTGATTTTACAACGATAACAACACCTGTAACTACAGGGACTTCTATCATAAAAAAGGAAGATATCATTGATTTAACATCAAAATTAAAACCCGATGGAAGTTTGGAATGGGAAGTGCCAAAAGGAAATTGGACGGTTTTACGTTTAGGGTATTCACTTACCGGGGCAACTAATGCGCCTGCTATTGAGGAAGCGACAGGTTTTGAAGTTGATAAGTTTAACAAAAAACATCTGGAATCCTATATGGATCAATGGTCGAAACCTATAAAAGAGGCTTTAGGTGATTTGTATGGCAAGAGTCTGAAATATTTTTTGATAGATAGCTACGAAGCAGATGCCCAAAATTGGACCGAAAATATGACTTCAGAATTTAAAAAAAGGAGAGGCTATGATCCCATTCCATACTTGCCTATATTGACTGGAACAATAGTGGAAAGTGCTGAAGTGAGTGACCGTTTCCTCTGGGATTATCGGCTTACAATAGCCGATTTATTAGTTGACAATCATTATGCGGCAATAACTGAGTTTGCCCACAAACAAGGTATAAAGACTTACGGCGAAGTAGCCGGTATTTCGATGCCTGTTATACAGGATGCATTGCGCAATAAAAATGCAGTAGATATTCCGATGGCAGAATTTGGTATGGGGCTAGGTTTGGGAGTTGAAGGAAGTTGGACTTCACCTGCTGATTTAGACACCCAAAAAGCCTATGGAGGAGCCAACGAGAGACTTAATGGGCATCAGGCTGATGTTAGGGAGGCAGCTTCGGCAGCACATATTTACGGAAAAAAAGTGGTGGGTGCGGAATCTTGGACTGGTGGTGGTTATGAAGCTCCAGCCGATTTAAAATTCATTGGGGATTATTGGAGTACACAAGGAATAAATCAGATAATTTTTCACACTTCAGCACATCAGCCATTAGATACCAGGCCGGGTAATACCATGGTAGGAACACACTTTCATCGTAACATAACCTGGGCAGAACAGGCCAAGCCTTTTGTGGATTATATTTCCCGTAATCAGTTTATGTTGCAATCTGGTCGTTTTGTGGCGGATATTGCTTATTATCTGGGTGAAGATATTCCTGTGGTTGTCCCATATTGGGAAAAATTGCGCAATGAAGCTCCTTCCGGTTATGACTATGATTTTGTGAATACTGAAATCCTTAATCGTTTTGAAGTTGAAAATGGGGAATTGGTATTACCAAGTGGTATGCGATATAAAGTTCTGGTACTTCCTGAGAAAAAGTCAATGACTTTTACAGTATTGAATAAAATTGCCGAATTGGTTAAAAACGGAGCTGTCATTGTAGGGCCAAAACCTGAAAAATCTCCTGGCTTAGCAGGTTATCCTGATGCAGATAATGAAGTAGCTCTAAAAGCGAATGAAGTCTGGGGTGGGGCTGACGGGAAATTTATTTATCAAAATAATTTCGGTCAAGGAAAAGTCTTTTGGAATGCGCCTCTTTCAGGAATTTTTGGAGAAATGGGGTTGAAAAAAGATGTAGATTATACCATGCCTCATACAAATACGAAGTTGTCTTGGATGCACCGTAAAACTGAAAATGCGGATTATTACTTTTTATTGAATATGAGAAACCAGACTGAAGATTTAGAAGTTCAGTTCAGAATCGAAGGTAAAATTCCAGAATTGTGGTATGCCGACAAAGGAACTACTAAGTCTCTTGCCTATAAAATTATAAACGGAATTACTTCTGTTCAATTACATTTGGAGCCACAGGAATCTGTTTTTGTAGTGTTTCAAGAACCTGCTTTACAACAGGAAGTGACACTTGCTGAAAAGAAATCAGTCGATTTGATAAATTTTAATGGTCTTTGGACGGTAAATTTTCCTGAGAATTCAGGCGCTCCAAAAACAATAATTTTGGATAAACTAATTTCTTGGACAAATCATAAAGAGGATGGGGTGAGATATTTTAGTGGAACGGCTACATACATCAAAGATTTTGAAGTAAAAAAATCATGGATTGCATCTAATTCAGGTTTGTTATTAGACTTAGGGAAGGTTAAAGATATTGCAGTTGTTTTGATTAACGGAGTTGAAATTGAAACACTCTGGAAAGCACCGTATCAAGTTGATATTTCAAAATTTGTTAAGTCGGGTGCTAATACACTGGAAATTAGAGTGACCAATCAGTGGGATAACCGGATTATAGGGGATGAAAAACTCCCAAAAGAGAAAAAGATGCTCCAATCTACGGGTGAGTTTGGAATTTCTAAAGAACTTAAAGAATCAGGCTTGATTGGTCCGGTAATTTTGAAATCTAAATAAAATTCAGGAAGATGGAGCCCTGAAGTCTTCAAAAATAGTGAAGCCTTCAGAGCCAAACGAATCCGTATTTTTGGTTTTTCAAAAAAAACAAACACATCTGAGTTAATTCTTTCAAAAGATTTGTATGAACAAAGCCAAAATCTGTCTAGGGAATGGGTACTTGAATTTCCTAAAGAGGCCAGAATTTCCAAAACCATACCTATTTATAGATTACTTTCATAATCAGATCATACGGACACTAATGTCAAGTATTTCAGTGGCATGGCACGACCATCAATAACAGATCATTTAACATAGGTAAGAAAAATCTTAAATCTTATGAACATTGGCTTTTAGACTTGAGTAAAGTCAACGCTTTGGCCACAATCTCATTGAATGGGCAGTATTTGGGAACATTGTGGAAAGCACCATATCGCATAGATGTATCTAAAACTCTTAAAATTGGTAAAAACGAATTAAAAATTTCAGTGACCAACCAATGGGACAACCGACTTGTAGGAGATTAATTGTTGCCCGAGAATTAAAAGAACAGTCCCTTCTGGAAGTGTGCCATTTGGTCGATTCTGGGTAAAACCATTGGTTTATTCGGACCTGTAGTACTATAGAACAGATAATTACAGGTTCTCAAAATTAACGGTCAAAACGAAGGTCAGCATATTTTTACCCGATGAATTTTAGGTTCAGTTAATACCGGTTCCTTTGTTTCGAATTTAGGCTCACAACTAAACCTTTCCACTTCCTAATCAAGTCAAAAAAAAGAATTGTGTGAAAATTGCATAGTCTTTCTGTGTATTTGCTTAACCATGAGAATATGATAACAATAGCTTTGTCTTATTGCTTATTTATAATTAATTAAGGAGCATAATTCAACTATTGTTAAACTAAACTCTAAAAAATGAAAAATCAACAATTAACTCGTTTAAGTTGTTTTTTGTGTGTGATTTTCACACTGCTCAGTTTTTCCATTCAATCACAAGAAACAATTGAAGGTAAAGTACTGGATGAGAACAATGAACCTTTATTAGGGGCTTCCGTTTTGATTAAAGGAACCTCAAATGGCACCACCACTAATTTTGATGGGAATTTTATCCTAAACAATGTACCTTCTGGAAGTACTATCATTCTTTCCTATGTGGGCTATGTGAGACAAGAATTGGCCGCTAAAGATGGTATGACGGTAACTATGGCAGTAGATGCCAATGCCCTTAGGGAAGTTATCGTAACGGCTGAAAATAGGAATGTTTCCGCGCAAAAGGTTGCTATTACAATGGATTTGGTCAGTGGCGCCAAATTGCAGGAAATGGGAGTTACAGACCTCTCTCAATTACAGAATTTGGCACCGAGTCTAGGGATTAACCAAAACACATTATTTACACAAATTTTTGTTCGTGGTGTAGGTGGTGATGTCGGGGCAGCAGAACTTCAAGATCAAGCTATCACTCTGTCAATAGATGGCGAATTCATTAACCGTCCAGTTGGACTCAATGCCTCTTTATTTGATTTAGAAAGAATTGAGGTGCTAAAAGGCCCACAAGGAACACTATACGGTAGAAACGCTACGGCAGGAGCCATAAATATATTGGCCGCTAAACCAAAATTAAATCTTACAGAGGGAAATGTTTCTGCCCAATATGGCAACTATAACAGTTTAAAATTAAATGCAGCGGTTAACCTTCCGGTAGGCAAAATTGCTGCGGTTCGCATAGCTGCCATGTCAGACAGCCATGATGGTTATCGTGAAAGTAATGCGGATCCTGCCCAAGGTTACAAAGGTGATTTTGATAATGGCAAGGTTTGGGGAGCCCGTTTGGGCGTGCTACTTAAGCCAAGTGATAAATTTACTGCATATGTGGCTGGAGAAATCAACAAAATAGACCAGCAGGCTGTTGCTCAATATGGTGTTCCTGTTGATTCTACAGGGCAACCCCCTTTTGAGTTCGAAACAGATTTACCAGAAAATTTTGATATCCCTACCCCTGGCTTTATAAAAACAGATCAGGCCGCCATACGTGGTAGGTTGTCCTATGATTTTGGAAGTACTGTTTTGACGTACACCGGTGGATATAGAAATATTGATCTAGATAATTACCAACCACTAAATGGTTTTGTACCTGAAATCTTTAGTTTCAGCAACGATTTAAAATATGACACCCAAAGTCATGAGTTACGACTAAACGGTGAATCTACCAGTTTTATTTGGCAAACAGGCTTGTTCTATGGAGATGAAGATCAAACGTCAAAAAGAGGACTTTTTTTACCTGCCGCTTCAGGTGCATTTGGAGGCCAAGTGCCCTTCTTGAACTTTTTTGGTCTTGACGTCAATTCCAAAACCACAGGTCTTTTTGGACAAGCCACTATAAACTTAAATGATTTTTGGTCTTTCACTGGTGGTCTAAGATATACCAATGACAATAAATCTTTGGCTGGTTACAATTTACAAACGGCTCCTTTTGGCCCTCCGGGCACACCAGCATATTTCTTTCCGGACAGTCCGCCATCTGATGGTGACCCAGGAACAGGTGAAGCCCCAGGAGCAGGAGAGGGATCATGGAGCCAGATAACCTGGATGGCCAATTTAGAATACAAACCCAGCGACAACACCATGTGGTTTGCAAAAGCGAGTACTGGTTATAAGTCAGGTGGCTTCAACGTATTGGAGGAATATGATGCAGAAAACCTATTAGCTTTTGAAGTAGGCAGCAAAAATTATTTGGCAAACAGGACACTACGCTTAAATGGTTCCGCTTTTGTATACAAATACACAGACCAACAAGTAAATGTCTTTTTTAATACCGCAGTTGGAGGCCTTACACAAAATGCAGGTGAATCAGATTATTTTGGCCTGGAACTGGATGGAGATTGGTTGGCTACACCAAAAGATAGGTTTAACTTCACGATTAACTACCTTAATGCGGAATTTAAAGACTTACCTACGTTAGCGAACGTTTCCGGTGGTAGCCCTTCAGTAGAAGTGAATTTAGCGGGTAACGTTCCCCCACAAGCACCCAAATGGACGTTGATAGGTGGCTATAACCATACATTTGAACTTGGCAAAGGAACCTTGGACGCAGGTATTAATAGTATGTTTAAATCTGAGTACTACTTACAAGTTTTCAATTATAACATGGATAGGCAAGAAAGCTATTCGAAGACCGATGTCAATATAAAATATACCTCTGCCAACAAAAAATGGGAGTTAGGGGCATTTGTAAATAACTTGGAAGATAATAGGATCCTTACGTATGCTTCCTTTATTGGAGGAGGTATAGACCTTTACAATTTTGCATTTGGAGCTCCTAGACTAATCGGCGTTAGAACGAGTTTCAATTTTTGAGTTAGTTTCCTTTAATTTATGTTGAATTGTAGGCCGTTGGAAGGTACCAACGGTCCGCATTTCACATAACAACATTAGCCGTTAAAACAAACTATATGAACAATGCCATAAGTAAAAGAAAAGCAGGGATCCCACAAGGAATCATTATTGCCGGTATAAGTATTCTGCCCATGATGGCTGTGGTTACTTTAATGCCAGTCATTCCTACTATAAGAAATCACTTTAGTGACATACCATACATTAATATATTGGCGCCTTTGGTAATTTCGGCCCCTGGTTTATGTGTGGCACTTTTTGCACCGTATGCGGGCTTTCTAGCCGATAAATTGGGAAGACGTAAACTTTTGCTCTTCTTCACGTTCTTATATGGCCTAGGTGGTATTTTACCCTTTTTCGTGGAAAGTTTTGCCCTGTTAATGGGAGGACGGTTGATATTGGGCATTGGGGAAGCCTTTATTTTAACGGTGTCTAACGCTTAATTAGGAGACTATTTTGAAGAGGACAAAAGAAATACCTGGATCATGTTGCAAAGTATCATTGGTCCGGCCTTTGGTTTTTTTGTGATTTCCGGAAGCGGCTATCTTTCGGCAATAGGTTGGCAATATCCCTTTTTGTTGTATTCATTTACCTTTTTAATTACCATAGGGGCCTACTTTTTTATCTATGAACCAGAGCGGAAAGTAATTTCAGAAGCTGATACCTTAAAATCGGTGGATACGGATAAATTTCCAATGAAACTAATTTTAAAGATAGCCTTTACTACCTTAATTGCCTCCATTCTGTATTATGTCTATACCCTTCACTTTTCACTCGCCTTGGATGAAATTGGAATCAAAGACCCAAAAAAGGTAGGCAATATCACCGCGGTGGCCAGCTTAATGGTGCCTATTGGCGCCATTCTCTTTAAACTACTAGGGAAGAAAAGTAACCGACTACAGTTTGGACTAATGTTCACTCTAATAGGTATTGGACTTATAGGAATCGGTCAGTCAGATAATTTACAAATGGTTTGGGCCTCTGCAATTGTTCAACAATTGGGCTGTGGCATGGCTATTCCGGTATTGATAGCCTACGGTCTTCGCTCTGTTCCCGTAAAATACAGAGGTCGGGGAATGGGTTTTTGGAGCAGTGGTTTTTTCCTTGGTCTTTTTCTATCACCCATAGTTGTAGGTGCGGTGCGTGAAGTGGTAGGAGGATTACTTCCCGCTTTTACGGCCTTTGGCGTCCTATGCATCATTTTGGTAGTCATTAACTGGATTTTTGGCTCCAGCAAACCTCAAGTCGCTACCGTGTAAATTTTAAATTTTTAATCATCAAAATAGAATAAATGAACAATCACTCAATAAAAAGAGGTGTCAGTCTTTATAGTTACCAGGAAGAATTTTTTCTTAAAAAAATGTCCTTGGAAGATTGCATTGCCGCTACGGCGGCCACGGGTGCAACAGGCATAGAAATTGTAGGGGAACAGAGTGTTCCGGGTTGTCCAAATATACCATCCGATGCTTTTATAGCTCAATGGTTTGAATGGATGGAAAAATATGGTGTTACCCCTGTTGCCCATGACATGTTCTTGGATTATAACAAGAAAAAAGGACACTACTGGACCGATGAGGAAGCAGTGGAATCTTTTAAAAAAGATATCCGTTTTGCAAGTGCCCTAGGTTTTAAGGTAATACGGGTAATTGTGAATACAACCCCAGAAATTATTGAGAAAATAATCCCTTATGCTGAAGATCACGATATCAAATTAGGTATAGAAGTACATGCCCCATGGCATATCAATTCGGCCTGGATGACACGCCATTGGGAAGTCATGGAGAAAACGGGTACAAAACATTTTGGATTTATCCCAGACATGGGTGGTTTTACGAAACGGTTGGCTCCTGTTATTGTCGATAGACTTATTCGACAGGGTGCCGATCCAAAGATTGCCGCTTATGTATGTGAACAACATGAAAAGGGCGTCATGGCCGAATATACAATTTATGAGGTTTCACGTATGAGCGACCGTAGAATAGACATGGCAGTTGCCGAACTTTCTCGCCACAACACTTTTGCAAACCCTATCAGTTTGTTACAACATATAGACAGAATAGTCCATGTTTACGGTAAATTTTATGACATGACCGAAGATTTTACCGAACCCAGTATTCCGTACAAAGAAGTCATCGATGTATTGATAAAAGGCGGATACGATGGTTACATCAGTAGTGAATATGAAGGTAACCGTCATATCCAGGACATTCAAGAAGTGGATAGTGTAAAACAAGTAAAAAGGCATCAACAGATGCTCGTGAATTACGGAGTTAAATAACTAATAGTACCAGATTATGTTCGAAAAATATATGATTGTTGAGGACAACCTAAAAAATGTTGTCGACGAAGGTAAAGTGTCGGGATTTCAGTTCGGGGCCAGATTACCATATTACAGGGGAGTCTCGCTATCAATGCTTGAAGAAATCGAAGTATCGGTAGATGGCAAGGTTTTGCCTCAGGACAAAGTACATTTAATTGTGCACAATAACACCTATGATTTAAAACAAAGGGAGGAAGAGTTGGATGACCGTTGGGAAATGGGTGAAGTAGCCACTCTTTTCGTACAAAAAGAAGGAGGCTTGCCAAAGGGAACACATCAACTAGGATTAAAAATTAATATACGAATCGGGTATTTGCCATTTCCCGCTATTCGGAACGCGCAAAAAGAAATAACGATAGAATAATATGGGACCATTAGATAAATACATCTTAAGGGAAGACGCCTTGAGCAGCAATGAAAAAGGAATAGGATTACGTTTTCAATCCCACTGGTATAGGGCTCTGCCTTTATCATGTATGGACTTTACTTTAAAAGTAAATGGTGTTCCGGTAAATGATGAGGAAGTAGAAGTAGAGATAAATGGAGTGCGTTTTCCAAAGAATAAGATGTTGGAGCTGAAAGATGAATGGTTGTTTATTTTAGACAAAGCCACGGTGCATGTGCCTATGGAAGACCCTCCAAAAAAAGGTGAATCCTGTTTGATCGATTTTAAATTAGACCTGTACATCCCTTACATTTTAATAGGCCCAGAACAAAACCCACTTTTAGCGGGAACTTTAGTAACCAAAAAATTAGTATGCCAATAATGGAAAAAGGAAATATAAAATTAGCTACCTCGCTGTTCTCTTATGCATATGAGTGGAATTCTGGTGAATATACCCTAGAAGACCTAATCAGAAAAACACGGGAATTGAATCTTGGAACGGGATTGGAAATCATAGGATTTCAAAGTCTAAGGAATTTCCCCCATATCTCGGATGAACAGATTAAAGAAGTAAAAGGTCTACTAGATAAATATGAATTTGAACCCGTTGCTTTGGATGCCAATATTGATGTAGGTATTCAACGCAACAAACCCATGAATATTGATGAAACGGTAGAATACATTAAACCCCAAATCACGGCTGCACAAAAATTAGGTTTTCCTATTTTAAGATGCCAGACAACGGCACCGGCAGAGGTATATAAGAAACTGGTTCCATTTGCGGAAAAAGCAAATGTGGTTATGGGGATTGAGCTACATACTCCGTACAGTGTAGATCACCCATCTGTAATACAAATGCAGGAAATGTTCGAGGAGATAGATTCCCATGTATTGGGCTTTATTCCAGATATGGGAACTTGTATGCACGCCATTCCAGATGCATTGCTCACTAGTTTTAAAGAAGCTGGTGTCACGGATGAAATGATTGCCATTACCAAGGAAATCTGGTCTAAAGACATTCCCACCCCCCAAAAATTCGGTGAACTGGGACCTAAGGTAGCCGCTCTGGGCGCAACCCCGCCACAGATTGGGCGATTGAACATGGCCTTTAGTATGAACGGCAGACAGCCCGTTGAAAAATGGTCAGAGATCATTCCGTGGACAGTTCATTTGCATGGCAAGTTTTATGGATTTGATGAAAATGGTGATGAAAAATCCATCGACTATGAGAAAATATTCAAGACGTTCATAGACGGTGGGTATAACGGCTATATCTCAAGTGAATATGAGGGTTCCGCTTTTACGGATGAGTTTTCGGCTTTTGACCAAGTAGAAAAACAACACAAATTATTTCATAAAATATTAAAAAAAATTAATGGTTAATTCATTCAATCTAAAGTACGCACCGCATATTGGTTCCTTTGTGAGTACCGCAGGGAAAGACCCCATAGACCAGATAAAGTATATGGCAGATTTAGGTTTTACCGCCATTGAGGATAGTGGTTTTAAGGCAGATTATATACCGTTCGATGCTACAAAAATGGGCATAGGAATGTGCAATCAACCGAACTCGGTTCTGGATGAAATCGCTAGTACCATGACCAAACTTAATATGACCATGGGTACGTTTGTGGTAACCCCCCATGTGTGGCCTCCCCTAGATATTGTAACATCGGGCAAACCGGAAATGCACCAAATATTTGTAGATAAATATAAAAGTGGACTTGAAGTCGCAAAACGTATCAATGCAAAATATGTCACGGTAACACTCGATTGTTATGACCGTTCCTTACCTTTTGAAATGCAAACTGCACACGCTATAGATGCACTTAAAAGACTATGTGATATTTACGATGGTTCTGGAGTAACCATGGTATTGGAACCTTTGAGCGACCATCATGAACTATTTTTAAGAACGGCGGTTCAGTGTTATTTAATATGCAGGGCTGTAGGAAGTGAGAACTGCAAAATATTATTTGATATGTATCACCTCCAAAAAAATGAAGGTAGGTTAATCCATCATATAGACATGGTTTGGGATGAAATCGGGTATTTCCAAATCGGCAACGAACCCGGTAGGACGGAACCAGGTACTGGCGAAATCGATTATAAAAATATTTTCAAGCATATATACCAAAAGAGCAAAGCAACCCATAAGGATTTTATTTTAGGTATGGAACACTTTAACTCCGAAGATGGGGTGGATGGCGAAAAAGCACTATTAAATTCATATTTAGAGGCGGATAACTTTTTAAACGATTAAAATGCTATGAAACATGATTTTAAACTTAAATACGCCCCTCACTTTGGCAGTTTTAAACTTTCCGCAGGTGATGACCTATTGGATCAAATCAAGTATGCGGCTGATCTGGGGTTTACCGCTTTTGAAGACAATGCCTTTTCTGGAGTTCCCATGCCCAACTTAATGGGCATAGGTATGCTGGGTCAAGAACCGAGCTATCTTGATAAGATTGGAAGTACACTTGAAAAGCTAAATATGGAAATGGGAACCTTCGTTATGGGGCCCATCAGCTGGCCTCCGAACGCCGCATATACTTCCGGTGATACCGGTTTGCGGGAGCAGTTTTTAGAAAAATGCAGAACCTCCGTTGAAGTTGCAAAACGTTTAAACGGTAAATATGTAACCGTAGTTCCTGATGCTGCAGACCCTACCCTACCTTATGAAATTCAAACAGCTAATGTTATTGAAGCTCTAAAAAAGGCGACCGACATTTTTGAACCTCATGGCATTACCATGGTTTTAGAACCTTTGAGTTTTCCACCTCAAGTATATTTAAAAAGGTCTGCACAATGTTATTTACTGGCTAAAGCGGTTGATAGTCCGTCGTGCAAAATTTTGTTCGATATGTTCCATCTTCAACAGAATGAAGGAAATCTTATCAAAAATATAGATCTAGTGTGGGATGAGATTGGCTATTTCCAAATTGGGGATGTTCCCGAACGCCATGAGCCTGGCACGGGAGAAATAAATCATGAAATCCTATTCCAACATATTTATAAAAGAGCTAAATCTGAAGGGAAGGAGTTCATTTTTGGCATGGAACATTACAATTCAAAGAAAGGTAAAGAAGGAGAGGAAGCTTTATTGAATTCCTATTTAAAAATTGAGGCCGCTTTATAACCAAAAAATTTAAATCTGATGTTTATATATAAAATGCTTTTTATAAACAAAGACGCTAGGGTCTATTGTCATTTAATAATGTTGATTCTAAGTGTTACGGGATGTAAGCAAACTCAAGACCCAGAACAAAATATGGTAAAAGATAATCAGGAACATAGCATATCCAAGGCAGAAGTACTAACTGAGAAAAATCGCAAAATTATTGAAGATTTTGCCGATATATTTTACAATCAAAAAGACGTAGCCAAGGCTTTCGACAAATACGTTTCAGAAGGGTATATACAACATAATTCAAATATACTGGATGGGCCTAAAGCAGCCATAGATGCATTAAAGCCAAAATTTTCGGCTCCCACTAGCAGTTTTGAAATCAAGCGCATTTTAGTGGATGGTAACATGGCCGTGATCCACTTACATGCCAGAATGGATAATAACTTTAAAGGAGGTGCTGTTGCAGATTTCTATCGGTTGGAGAACGGAAAGATTGTGGAGCATTGGGATGTACTACAACCAATATCGGACAATCCCATTAATCCGAGACCAATGTTTTGATAGAATCAAACAGTGTTGTATCAACATATTATGGCAGTTTTAAAAAAGAACACAGAATAAAATAAAAATCATTATGAAAAATAATACGTATGACGCAATTGTTGTGGGATCTGGGGCAACCGGAGGATTTGCCGCTAAGGAACTCGCTGAGAAGGGTTTAAACGTACTCGTTCTGGAAGCGGGTCCACAACATGATGAAGAACTGTTTCAAAAGACCAGTGGGGCGTTTAGCAGTATAGGTTCCCTTTCCAGGATAAAGGCCGGGATTACAGGCCATCATAAGCAGGCACGCGCTTCTTTTTACTCAGAGGACAAATCCTTTTTATTTGTAAATGATTGGGACCACCCATATACCTCATCAGCCGACTTCTTCCTCTTTTTAAGGGGAAAACAAGTAGGAGGCCGTTTTCTGTCTTGGGGAAGGGTAGCGTTGAGAATGTCAGATTATGCATTTAAAACATACAGCAAAGAGGGCACAGGGGTAGATTGGCCCATTGATTACAAAGAATTGGAACCATATTATGAGCATGTTGAAAATTTCTTGGGATTGATTGGCGAAGAAGACAACATCCCCTTTGTGCCCAATGGTAAATACATTAGAAAAGCTGGACTAAGTACTTTGGAGAAAGAGTTCAAAAAAACGGTGGAAACCAAATGGCCCGAACGCAAGGTGATGCCTTGGCGCTATGTAAAAAAGGAGGCCACACCGGTAGATGAAAACGACAAAAGAACCACCAGTCCACTTGCTGCGGGCATGGCCACCGGAAATTTGGAAATACGGGCCAATGCCATGGTCTCTAAAGTAAATACGGATGCCCAGACTGGCAAGGCCACCGGGGTTACCTACATTGATTCCGAATCAAAAAAGGAGTATACCGTCAATGCCGATGTGGTGATGCTTTGTGCTTCTACCGTGGAAACCATAAGACTGATGTTAAACTCTGGTGGAGGTAAACATCCCAATGGACTAGGTAACTCATCAGGTATTTTGGGCAAGTATTTTATGGATCAGGTACCTTCCTGGATATTCGGGAATGTTCCTGGTAAGTACGGGGGCGAATTGGTCGATGCCGATAACCCAAAGGACAATCATGGAGGTATCTATATACCAAGATTTCAGAATTTGGATAAAGTAACAAATCCTGACTTTAAGGGAGGGTTCAATATTCAGGGCATTGTCGGGAGACCTATGGTTCCTCAGGGAATGGAGTCCGTTTTTGGTTTAATGGGCCATGGTGAAATGCTTCCGTACAAAGAGAATTATGTTTCTGTTCATAAAAGGCGCAAGGATAAATGGGGAATTCCTATTCCAAACATTAATATCAAAATGTATGAGAATGAGATAAATCTGTTAAAAACGCAGGTGCAGACGCAAAAAGACCTTATTGCAGCAGCAGGCTACAAAGTAGATTTTGCTATTAGTCCGTTAGGAATTGCCAAAGAGTATGATTTGCTACCTAATGCACCGTGGTATGAAAGATTATTGTTTAAATTGAACTATAAGAAAAGTGTGGCCCTTGGTGCGGCCATTCATGAATGTGGTGGTGCCAGAATGGGATTTGACCCCAAAGATTCAGTATTGAATGCTTATAATCAGGTTTGGGATGCCCCCAATGTTTTTGTAACGGACAGTGCTTGTTTCCCAACCAATGGCTCTTGTGGTCCAACACTGACTACAATGGCACTTACCGTAAGGGCTTGCGAATTTATTGCTAAGGAGTTTAAATAATGAACACATAGAGTTTGAATATTAATACGCAATATATTAATCAATAATCACATAATTTAATTGATTATGAATACAAATAGCATATAAATGATTCATTAAACTTTAATTTACGATCTATTTTTGATACGGATTATTTAATAAAACAAGATAATATCAATAAAATGGCAAAAAATCCACATTATTTTTCACAGATGGCCCATGTAGAGGTACTGACCAAAGATTTGGAAAAATCTGTACACTTTTTTAGTGATGTCGTTGGGATGGACATTACAGGAAGAGAAGAAAACTCGGTCTATTTAAGGGCTTGGGGAGATTATTTTCATCATACATTAAAACTAACACAAAGCAAGGAATCTGGTCTAGGCCATATTGGATGGCGAGCAGATAGTCCGGAAGCTCTGGAAGAAGTAGTTACTTACTTGGAAAGTATAGGCGCTGGAAGGGGTTGGCATACGGGTGACCTTGGTCATGGTAAAGCTTTTAGGTTTCAATCACCCGAAGGCCATATGCACGAGGTTTTTTGGGAGGTTGAATGGTTACGTGAAGAAGGCGAACGTGGAAGTATCTATGCCGACCGTTATGCGAGCAACCGTTTAAAAGGTGCCAATCCAAGAAGATTTGACCATGTCACCTATATGGTATCCAAAGGAGCATACCCTGCTGAAAAAGCATTTTGGAAAGCATTAGGATTAAAAAATCCAGATGAAATTCGGATTTCAGATGAAATTCCACCTATCGGTGGCCTACATACCATAGCCAACCTTTCACATGACATTGCCATTTTTAGCGACCCTAACATTGAGCCCAACCAAGCAGTGCTTAATCATATTTGTTGGAATGTTGATAGCCGTGAAGAAGTACTTTTAGCCTTGGATTATTTTATTGAGAAAGGGTATAAAAGTGTTATGGGGGCACCCACAAGGCACAAGGCAGATGAAGGATTTTTCATTTATATTGTAGATCCAGGTAGTGGGATCTTATTTGAATATTATGCTTGCGCCAGACTGGTTTTTGCTCCTGATCATTTAGATGTCCATTATTTAAAGGACAATCCTAACGATGCATGGGGTTCGGCTAATCCGTTTGCAGAAATGGCAAAGGGAAAAAAATTAGGTCTAACAGATGGTGTTGTAAAACCAGCTGACATTTAAATATTGTCTTTTATATAAAATAAATCAGAAATAGATTATGTGGCATTTTTTTCCAGGCAAGTACATGCCTTCTTATCAAGTAAACAGGGCATTGACCCAAGCACATTATGGAGGTGGTGAATTTGCCGAGATATTGGAGGTAGCAGGTAATATAGATCCGGACAATAGAGAAACGTTTAATCTAGAATGGCTAAAAAAAGGTGATGAGGTATATGGCTGGGCAGAGGATTATGAAAACAAAAAGGCTTTTGTTTCTGCAAGACGAACCTATTTAAGGGCTTTTAATTATTTACGGACGGCCGAGTTTTTTATGAATCTCCATGATGACCGTAAAATACCTACCTATCTAAAAGCTAGGGAAGCGTTTCTAAAGGCCATTACCTATTTTGATGAAAAACCTTTACAGGTAGAAGTCCCTTTTGAAGGATCTTTTTTACCTGGGTATCTATTTAAACCTACTGGGGTTAAAAATCCTCCGGTAATGGTTATGTTCGGCGGCTTGGACAGTTTGGCCGAAGAGCTTTATTTTGGAATAGGCAACCATTTGAATGAAAGGGGAATTGCATTGTTGGCTATGGATGGACCAGGACAAGGTGCAGCTTTGCGTTTAAATCATATTCACTCAAGACATGACTACAATGTAGCGGGTACCGCGGTACTGGATTGGGTACTGGAAAATCTTAAGGATGATGTGGATACCACACGGGTAGGTATTGCCGGTGTTTCCATGGGCGGATATATGGCAGCTCGTTGTGCAGCATTTGAACCTCGTTTTAAGGTATGTATGATATTTGGTGCTGTGTGGTCCTACTATTCGGTTTGGGAAGGCCGTAATGGAAAACATCCCTTAGCCGAAATTGTTCAACATATCATGGATGCCAATAGCTATGAAGAAGTTCTTGAGAAACTTAAAGGATTTACCTTAGAGAACGGGGTAGCAGAAAAAATCTCAATGCCCACATTTATAATGCATGGCGGAGGGGACAAACAAAACTTTGTGGAACATGCCTTAACACTGGAAAAACATCTTACCTGCGAGCATAAAATGAAAATTGTACCAGAAGGTGAAAGTGGGGCACAACATTGCCAAGTGGACAATTTTATGCCAACCTTGGATATGTATGATTGGATTGCAGAGAAAATCCACGAATAAATACGTATTGAATTAAAACTAAAAATGTATGGCAGCAGTTAAAAAAGTTCTTGTAGTCGGTGGAGGTATCGGTGGGCAATCCGTTGCGATAGCTTTGGCTAAAAATGGCGTCGATGTCACGATTGTAGAAAGATTGGAAGAGTTCAACGTATATGGTGTAGGTATCATTCAACAAGCAAATGCCCTTAAGGCATTGGATAAAATTGGTATTGCCGATGAGGCCATGAAACGTGGTTTTCCGTATGGCCAGGTAAAAATGTACACTGCTGGTGGACATCCTGTTGGTGTTGCAGGTCCGCCCCCAATGGGAAAGTACCCTAGCCATAATGGGATTTCAAGAAGAATTCTGCATGAGGTAATGTATGAGGAGGCCCAAAAATTAAATATCCCCTATAGAATGGGCACTACGGTAAAGGAACTTAAAAATAACGATGATAATGTAACCGTAACATTCAGTGATGGAAGTATTGTAACGTACGACATCTTAATTGCCTCGGATGGTATCCATTCCCAAATACGCGATATGGTTTTCGGAAAATTAAAGCCTCGCTATATGGGGTTAAGTGTTTGGCGCTACGCTTTTCCCAAGCATCCTGATTTAGATACAGGTTATATCTATTACGGTAAGCAGAGTAAAATAGGGTTCATTCCCATGTCCAAGGATAGTATGTACATGTTCTTGGTCTCTGCTGAAGGAGCTGATAATCCTTGGATAGATAAATCTGAATTCGTTCCAAAATTAAAGGATTATCTCTCTGAATACGATATAAAAATAGCACAGGATGCCCGTGCCCAGATCAAGGATCCGAATCTAGTCAATTATAGGCCTTTGGATGCTGTGCATCTTCCAGACCCATGGTACAAAAAAAGAGTTATTGTCATTGGTGATGGTGCCCATGCAACAGTGCCACAACTGGGATCTGGTGCGGCATTGGCTATTGAAGATGCGGTAGTGTTGGCAGAAGAGTTGAAAAATGCCATAAAAGTTGATGATGCCTTTACAGCATTTATGAAAAGGCGTTACGACCGTTGTATGATGGTGGTAAATGCTTCAGAAACATTGGCGGAATGGGAATTATTGGAATTTGAAGGGAAACCCCTTCCAGCAGGTGCCCATCCTGGAAAATTAATTGGTCAGGCCGTAGGAGGTTTAATGGCTCCATTTTAATTGATAAAATACGAACATGAAATTAGTAACTTATAAGGACAAGCGAGGGAATACGAGTATTGGTTGGTTAAAGAACGATGGTATTATAGATATGCCAAAAGCAGATTCAAGACTTCCCAACAATATGCTATCTTTTATCGATGACCATGAACTATATTTTAAGATTATCAAGGATAATAATCTAGAACAAATTGATGCACACTATAGGTTAAGTGATGTACAACTTCTTGCCCCCCTACCCAATCCTAGAAGTTTTAGGGATTATATAGGTTTTGAACAACATATGCTAAATGCGAGCAAATCATTTGGACATACGGTTGGCCCAGCTTGGTATGATATGCCCATTTTCTATTTTACCAATCATCATGGTGTATATGGTCCGGAGGACGAAATTCAGCGCCCAAAAGGGGAAACCAAATTGGACATTGAATTGGAAATGGCAGTGGTTATTGGAAAAAGGGGAAAGGATATCAAAACTGAAAATGCAGATGATTATATTTTTGGATATACCGTCTTCAACGATTGGACGGCCCGCGCTATTCAAAAACATGAAATGACGGTTCCGTTGGGCCCACATAAAGGAAAGGACTTTGCAAATGCGATTGGACCTTGTATCGTTACCAAGGATGAATTTGAACAATACCGTTGTGGTATTTCCAGGGAAATACACCCAGAGCATCTTGCTATGCCAAAAACGACTGATGGCCGCTTTGATTTAAAAATGACTTCCCGGATTAATGGAAAAACCATTTGTGAGGGTAACTACAAAACGGTGCATTGGACTTTTCCGCAAATGATGGAACGTGCCTCTGAAAATAATGTAACCCTGATGCCGGGTGATATTCTAGGTAGTGGAACCGTAGGATGGGGTAGCCTAATAGAAAACAATTTTACAGTTCATAGACCATTGGAACCTGGTGATGTGGTAGAATTGGAAATTGAAGGAATAGGGGTTTTGAGGAATACAGTTATCTAATTTAAGTTTTGGAACTTTGTTTAGAGGATGTCTAAAAAGTCGGGGCTACGGTCATTTCGAGCGGAGTCGAGAACAATAAACTACTGAGGCTTAAGACATCTCGACTCCGCTCGATGTGACAGTAAGGTCATTATCAGACTTTTTATACATCCTCTTTTTTATCCTAATAATTGGGGTATAAATTCGCTAAAGGTCCTTTTTGTATCTTTAAAAATTCGTTACAATACTTATCAATTTTTGAAAATATAATGATACAATTAAAACACGTACTTGTTCTAGTATTCCTATGTGTCTTTTCTGGAATCTCACAATCAACCAATGGTTATGAACTCTGGATGCCCTATTCCAATATAGAAGATTCTTCCCTGACCAAGAAATATAGAGATTATTCCAAATCGATATATTTTCCAGGTTCTACCGAGACACTTATGATAGCCAAAAACGAACTTCATACGGGTTTAAGGAAAATGCTAGGACTTGCTAGTATTCCTACTAATTCAAATAGATTAGAAAATACCATGATTATTGGTACTAAGGAGAACTTAAATAGTGATATACAACAATCACTATCTAAAGCGTATGTAGAAATTGGAAACGAAGGATTTATTATAAAAACGGTATCTATCAAAAGTAAAACAGTTTTAGTTGTGACCGCCAATACGGATATCGGAATACTTTATGGTGTATATAGGCTACTAAACCTTATGCAACAACATAAAAATCTTCACAATATCAATGCAGTAGATACTCCAAAAATTAAACTCAGAATGCTTAATCATTGGGATAATTTGGATCGTACCGTTGAACGGGGATACGCCGGTTTTTCTTTATGGAACTGGCAAAAACTTCCTGAATTTATTGATCAGCGATATATTGATTATGCCCGTGCAAATGCATCCGTTGGCATTAATGCCGTTTCCTTGACCAATGTAAATGCAAACGCTTTAATACTTACCCCAATGTATCTCGAAAAAGTAGAGGCATTAGCTAGGGTATTTCGCCCGTATGGCATAAAAATATATTTGACGGCCAGGTTTTCTGCACCTATTGAGATAGGGAACCTAGAAACCGCAGACCCCTTAGATCCTAAGGTTCAACAATGGTGGGTTCATAAGGCAGATGAGATTTACAAATTAATCCCAGATTTTGGAGGCTTTTTGGTAAAGGCTAATTCAGAAGGGCAACCAGGGCCACAGAATTATGGCAGAAACCACGTAGATGGGGCCAATATGTTGGCCAAAGCACTGTTACCCCATAAGGGGAACGTAATTTGGAGAGCATTTGTGTATTCTGAACATGATGCCGATGACCGTGCCAAACAAGCGTATTCAGAGTTTGTTCCTTATGATGGTAAGTTCATGGAGAATGTATTGGTGCAAACCAAGAATGGGGCAATAGACTTTCAACCTCGGGAACCATTTCACCCTATGTTTGGTGCCATGCCAAAAACTCCGTTGATGATGGAATTTCAAATAACCCAAGAGTATCTGGGTTTTAGTACACACCTTGTATTCTTACCTAAACTTTTTGAGGAAGTCTTGGATGCAGATACGTTTAGAAAAGAAGAAAATAGTACGGTAGCAAAGGTTATCGATGGTTCTCTACACAATCAGAAATTGACCGGCATGGCAGGTGTTGCCAATATAGGGACAGATTTAAATTGGACAGGCCATCCCTTTGCGCAAGCCAATTGGTATGGTTTTGGACGATTGGCATGGGACCCTTATCTAAGTTCAGAAACCATTGCCGATGAGTGGCTACGGATGACTTTTTCTAATGATGAATCTTTTTTGGAACCTATGACGAGAATGCTTATCAAATCTAGGGAAACCGTAGTGAACTATATGAATCCATTAGGACTACACCATATTTTTGATACCGGACACCATTATGGGCCCGGCCCTTGGGTCAGTGAATTAAGCAGACCCGAATGGAATCCTACCTACTACCATAAAGCAGATAGTCAGGGTATTGGATTTGACCGAACTCCAAGCGGAAGCAACGCTACAGAACAATATGCAAAACCATTGCAGGAACTTTGGAATGATCCACAAACAATTCCAGAAGAATATTTACTCTGGTTTCACCATCTTCCATGGGATTATAAACTTAAAAACGGAGCAACCTTATGGGATGGGATAGCTTTGAAATACCAACAAGGTGTTGACGAGGTTGCCGGAATGATAACCACATGGAGTATAATGAAGCCTTTTGTTTCCAAAGAACAACACGAAGAAGTAACTATGTTATTGGAAATTCAATTAAAGGAAGCCAAATGGTGGCGCGATGCTTGCTTATTATATTTTCAAACTTTCTCTAAAAAAGATGTACCAGACGGTGTGTCTAAACCCTTGTATAGCCTAGAGTACTATAAATCACTCAAATTTCCATTTGCTCCGGGTATTAGACCGCAGTGGGATTGATGGTAAGGTAATTTTTTGTATTTAGCGGTTGTAATTCAAAATACTAGAAAAAGAATGGGAAAAAGCCCAAAATATAATTTTGGGCTCTAGTAACTACTTATTATTGAATCGAAATAATCACTCTTTGATATCTGGTCAGCGCAGGGAAACCGGTGTCGGTTCCTTCAACAATAATGTGGAATTGGTCTCCCGTTTTAGCCGTTTCCGGAATGTGTACAGTGGCTATGTTATCCTTTGTGGCCACTTCAGCATTTCCACTTCCAGCTTCTTCATAACACCAAGCAGCAAGCGCCACAGGATGATTATCCAAATCTTTGGTGGATAGGTTTAATGTGATGGTATCACCCGGTTGGACACTAATAGCCGTACCTTCGGATACATTGATTTCCGGTGCGTGGTTGGCTTCAGCAAATGATTCCTTACACCAATCGGCACGGGCGGCAAAATCCAATTGCATTGCTTTTATCCAACGGGTCTGAGGATAGCTTTTGTCCATTTCCCCGGTTTCTGGATTCAAATCCGCTGCATGGTCCCCATCCTCATATCGGTATGGATTTTCTTCCGAAAGGACAAAACGGCCGCTCCAACCACCTCTAGATGGATCATCATAATTGTTGAGTCCCACATCTACCAAATGCAAAAAAGCGGGACTGTCACCTTCGGAGATAAAATCGTATTTGGCAAAATCTCCCCGTTCCGTATTGATGATTTTTGAAATGTCACCCTCAAAGTGGTTAGGATCTCCTTCTTGTTTTTGTCCGTCGCCATAGGAGTAATATTTCTGTAATAATGGACCGTGATCGTTTATAATGTTGGGGCCCATAAAGCTACCTTCTAGATATGGTTGCTGGCTTTGGGGAACCACTCGTTTCCATGGGTAGGCAAAGCACCAAAATTGATTGGCATTATAAAAGACCCTGATTTCAGGCCAATTAGGACCAATGTATTTTTTGTACGTGGCATCTTGGTCCATAATCGTATAGATGATGGCTTTTTTTGATACTTTTTCCTTAATCGCCTCCCAATCCTTAGTACCCGAATAATCTTCTTCTATGGATTTAAGGGCACGGGCTATGGTATTGGTTCCGCCCCAAGCCTGTAAGAACAGGTCTCGGTCATCATTATCCAATAATTTTTCCTTGATTAGCTCGGAGCCTTCGGTACGTTTCTCCATTTCCCCTTCAAAGTCGATGTTTCCTACCCGTACCATACCCAAGAGTTTTTCAGGGGAAGGGAAGTTTTTATCGTGTAAAATTAGATTTGGATATACTTTACCATAGTCAGCCAAGAGTTCTTGTATCCATTGTGTGCCGGGCCATCGCAGATCAGTCAGGTCTTCCCCATAGATCTGTTGGGTCATCTCCATTTCGGAAGTAAACTTGGTGCCTTTTCCATCACCCTTCCAGTGCCACATAGAGCTAGAATAGACCAAACCTTGGGTCTCAAATTCATTTGTGTACAACAAGAACCTAATAAAGGTATCTACATCATCAATTTCACCATCAGTGGTTACTATGGTCCGTTTGGGTGTTTGTTGTGCCGTAATGTGGCTCAATGCAAAAGCCAATAGCATTAAAAGTGCCCATTTTTTCATTTTCATCGTATTTTATTTAAATAGTTGAGGGGTGATTTCCTTTAAATACAAGCGCCATGACTGCCAATCGTGCGTTCCCTTGTTTTCACGATAAGTATAATCAAAATCAATGGAATCATATAGCGCTCTTAACTTTACCCCGGTCTCATACAAAAAATCATCGGTGCCCATACCTATCCAATACATTTTTGGGTTGGCCTTTTTAAGGGCAGTCAATTGGTCTATATGCTTTTGCTGATCGTAATTACCTCCTGTACTCGCATTGAACGACGAAAACAAGCCCATACTCATTACCCCAATATAGGTAAACATTTCAGGATTGGCATTGGTAATGTTCTGTGTTTGGTAACCACCCATTGAAAAACCTGCTACTGCCCTTTTTTCGGGTGTTGCCATTACGCGATAGTTTTTTTCAATGAACGGGACAATGTCATTCACCAAACTTTTTTCATACCGTTGTGAGGCCATAGATCCAATACCTCCCTCAGATTTTACTGTCGGATTTCGGCTTAACGGTGCTGCGGGGGTATCTGGATTACCATTAGGCATTACCACAATCATTGCCTCTGCCTTACCTCCCGCAATTAAATTGTCCAAAATAAAATTAGTCCTGCCCCTACTCAACCAACATTCCTCATCACCTCCACCACCGTGTAATAAATACAATACCGGATATTCCTTGTCGCTGCTTTCATAACCTGGGGGCAAATAAACATGCATGCGCCTAGTACAGTTCAAGGTAGGGGAATCATACCATACGGAATGTACGGTACCGTGGGGCACATCATTTGCCAAGTACACCGAAGCACCCTCGCCAGGTATTTGTAACATGTTCATGATCCAAGCACCATCCCTTGTTACCATTTTACTGTTGGGGTCCAAGGCCGAAACGCCATCGACTACATACTCATATTCATAGACATTGGACGCTAACGGACCTATTTTTGCCTCAAAAATAGAATCTTTTTTCACCATTTCTATACGTTTGGCTGGGTCCCAAGAACCCCATACCACCACGCTATTGGCATCAGGTGCCTTAATACGGAACTGCACCGAATTATCCTCTAAAATTTCCAAAGCCTTATAACCAGGTTCTGTTCGTTGGGCCTGGGTTGTATTACAAACCGTCAAGAGTAGGGCCAATGCAACTAAACCAACGTGTTTTTTAATGCCATTCGATACTGTTGTTTTCATAAAAGTGCTTTTATTCTGTTGTGTTATTAATTAATGCCGACCATTTTTCGTATTTGGCGGTTAGTTGTTCTTTTTCTTTGGAATCGCCTACTTGTTGAGTGGATTTTAAACTAGCTATATGTTCTAGGTCTTTGAAAATGCCTGTTTGTAATCCGGCTAAAAACGCAGCGCCTTGGGCTGAAATATCCGCATTGTCCTGTACGTTGATTTTGGCATCTATCAGGCTTACCAGACCTTGTTGTACAAAATTGTTTTTGGACAATCCTCCGTGCATGGCTATTTGGGCAATAGGTTGTTGTAAATCTTTTTGCATGGCATCGACTACGGCCTTGATCTGAAAACAAATGGCTTCCAAGGTTGCTTTTACGATATGTGAAGCGGTAGTACCAAAGGTCAGCCCATGAAAAGAGGCCCTTCGGTCCATTTGCCAAAAAGGTGCCCCAAGTCCGCTAAATGCAGGTATTAAGTATACCTCCGAGGGTTCTTGTACCGATTTGGCCATTACTTCTGTTTCTTCGACAGTTTCAATAATATTCATAGATCGTAACCATTCTACCATAGAGCCACAGGCTACAATAGCGCCTTCCCAAGCATATGCTACCTCATTTTTGGTACTCCACCCAATGGTGCTCAACAAACCATGAGCCGATTTCACCGGTGTATTGCCAACGTGCATTAATAGCGATGAGCCAGTCCCTAAAGTCATTTTGGTTTCTCCTATCTGAAAACAGGTCTCTCCAAACATAGAAGCATGGGAATCACCGATCATCGAAGTGATCGGAACCTCATTATCCAATAAGCCAAAAAGGGATGTTTCCCCAAATTCATCGGAAGAAGACTTAATAGCAGGAAGTTTTAGGTTACCTAATTCCCATTTATCAAGAATTTCTTGGTCCCAATCCAAATCCTTTAAATTAAAAAACAGGGTTCTTGATGCATTGCTATGGTCCGTAAAATAAGATTTCCCGTTAGTGAGGTTGAACAATAACCAAGTGTCTACCGTACCAAAAAATAGTTCCCCATTTTTGATTCGCGCTGCAATTTTAGGTTGATGCTGCATGATCCAAAGTAATTTGGTGCCTGAAAAATAAGGATCTACCACGAGGCCCGTTTTTTCGTTCAACCAGGCTTCTTGATCTTTAATGGTACCGCATATTTCGGTAGACCTTTTACAAGCCCATACAATGGCAGGGTAAACAGATTTTCCATTTTTATCCCATAAAACAAATGTTTCCCGTTGGTTGCTAATTCCTATTGTATCTATTTTATGAAGTTCAACGCCATCCAAACAGCTAGTACAAGCCGCTTCAACACTGTTTAAAATATCCTGTGGATCTTGCTCTACAAACCCATTGGGCATGTAGTCTGTTTTTAAGTGGGCCGTAGCTTTTTTAACAACTAGGCCCTCATCATCAAAAAGGATCGCTTTTGTGCTACTGGTGCCTTGGTCTATAGCTAATATATAAGGTTTTGACATGCTCATTACATTCGTGTTCATTACGGTTTAATCTTCGTTTGGATGATTGATCCTGTCCATAATAACAGCTATTAAAATAACGAAGCCCTTTATGATTTGCTGCCAAAAAGGGGAGACGTTCAATAATACCAAACCACTGTTCAACACACCTATGATGAGTGCTCCCTGTACCGTTCCCATGATGGATCCCCTTCCTCCTGATAATGATGTACCTCCAATGACCACCGCAGCAATGGAATCCAATTCATAGCTCATACCGGCATTGGGTTGGGCAGAATCCAAACGAGAGGTTAAGATAATCCCACCGACCGCGGCCAAAATTCCCGCAATCGCGTAGACCCAAATTTTCACTTTATTGATGTTGATGCCTGACAATCGAGCGGCACTCTCATTACCTCCAATGGCATAGATGTGTCTACCAAAAACCGTTTTATTGGTCAGAACAATGGCAAATATCACTACGATTGCGGTAATCCATACGGGCATGGGAATACCCAAAAACCAGCCGGTACCAATAAAGGCAAAACCTTCACCAAATCCTGTAATTGGGAATCCACCGGTCCATAGCATGGTTGCACCCCTCGCAATGGTAAGCATAGCCAAGGTGGCCACAAAAGGGGGAACCTTAAATTTGGTGATCATCCAGCCATTGAAAGTACCCAAGGCTCCTCCCATAACCAAACCGGCCAATATGGCTCCAAAAACCGTAAAGCCTATGAATACATTTAGCGATGGAATCTCTATCCCGTTTTTTAATAGGCCTGCAGTGATCGCACCGGCAAAAGCCAGCATGGACCCCACGGATAAATCGATACCCTTGGTAAGTATCACTAAGGTCATCCCTACGGAAATACATACGTTTATAGATATCTGACGCATAATGTTCCACCCATTTTCCGGGGTCAAAAATTTGTCGGATAAAAGGGTCAATACAATACATAGCACCACAAGTGCAATGATGGATTGGAACTTCAACAATGTGCTTTTAACATCGGTCATTTTGGTCGGTTATAAGTTTTTTATAAAATAGCGGCCTGCATTATAGCTTCTTCATTGGCCGTTTCCTGACAGAATTCCCCGCTGATCTTGCAATCGCTCAAAACAAGAATACGGTCCGAAATGGATAGGATTTCCGGTAGTTCAGAGGAAACTACAACAATACCCAAGCCTTCTTTGGCCAAATCATTGATCAAATGATATATTTCATTTTTGGCATTTACATCGATACCCCTTGTGGGCTCATCCAAGAAAAGGACTTTTGGATTGGTGGCCAGCCATTTGGCCAATACCACTTTCTGCTGGTTTCCACCACTTAAATTTTTTGAAAATTGCTTTTCGGAAGGGGTCTTTATTTTTAAGGCCTCAATATATTTTTTCGATAATTTGGCTTCAGAACCTTGACTCAATAATCCATTCTTGACCACATTCCAAATGCTGGCCATGCTTATGTTTTTGGATATTTCCATCTGCAATACCAGTCCATTTAATTTTCTATCCTCAGGTACCAGTCCCATACCACCTTTTATGGCGTCCATTACGTGTCTTAATCGAACAGGTTTATTATCAATGTATACGCTACCTTTCATGGTCTTGGGGTGCAGTCCAAAAATAGTTTCCAATAATTCTGTCCTTCCGGCACCCATAAGACCGAATATCCCCAACACCTCTCCTTTTTTTACATTGAAATTGATGTCCTTAAAAATATAGTCAGATGCATTATTGAACCTAGGTAGGCCCATGTTTTCAACCCGAAGTACTTCCTCACCTAAGGGTACTTCTTCTTTTTGGAATACATTTTTTATATCCCTGCCCACCATTAAACGAATTAAGTCTTCCTTTTTGGCCTCTGCCGCATCTTCAATAGTACCTACCATTTTACCATCACGTAGACCAATAAAGCGATCGGCAATGACAAAAAGCTCATCTAACTTATGCGAGATGTATAAAATGGCAACTCCTTGTTTTTGTAAGTTTTTAATAATCCTGAACAAAGAGGCTACCTCGGTATCTGAAATGGCAGATGTAGGTTCATCCATGATAACTACACGTGCTTCCTCCAGGAGGGCCTTCGCTATTTCTACGAGTTGTTGTTCCCCTACTCTTAGTTCTGAAACCAATGTTTTTGGTTTTAGGTCACAATCCAAACGAGTGAGTAGTTCCTTGGTCTTTGCGTTCATGGCTTTGGAATCCAAGATGCCAAAAGCGTTATAAATTTCCCTACCTAAAAAAATATTTTGTGCGATACTTAAATAGGGAATCAAGTTCAATTCTTGGTGGATGATGGCGATACCATGGGCCATAGCCTCTCTAGGATTGCTAAAATGAACTTCTTGGTTGTCCAAAAGCAAAGTGCCTTCATAAGTAGGGTACACACCGGATAAAATTTTCATGAGGGTAGATTTCCCTGCTCCATTCTCACCTACAATAACATTTACCTTACCGGCATGTACCTGTAGGTTTACATTCTCCAAAGCGGTAACCCCACCAAATCTTTTGGTGATGCCTTTGGCCTCTAGTATGATGTTAGGTGTGTTTTCCAATTTAATCGTTAAAATTTATACTGAGGGGAATCACTTTTAAACTGTTTAACCGAGGGTCGGTAATAGCAACGGTAACGGCCCCTTTGAAGGAGATGGTATCATTTTCCTTTACTCTTGACTTGAATGGTGCTACAATCGTTTCCCTTACAATAGTGTTCAGTTCTATGGAAATGGTATTGAAATCCATAGTGTTCTGATAGTCCCCAATATTGGCCATAGCACTCCCATCCCTAATGGCATTACCGAATATGAAGTCTGTGGCAATATACATTCCGCTTCCGTTTTCAAGGGTGAGGACCACATATTCTTCTTCAATGGAAGAGACAGTACCTTTTCCTTCCACAATAAAATTATAGGCATCGCTGATTCCTAGCCGTTTTCCGTTTTTCTCACAATAACCAGAAATGTCATTGGAAATATTTTGAAGGAAATCCGTAGCATTTATTGCTCTTAAGCCTTGTATTTTACTGTTCATGAAATCCTCCGCATACGCTTTAGCATTGAAATCAGTATCATTTTGGCGTTGTTTGATCTCATCTAAAGGTGATATAGTAACCGACCCGTAAAGGGCCATTAGCACTATAATTGTTAGGACTGAATATTTTACTAGTTTACCCATAATCAATTTGATGTACCGTAAGCACCGAATTCATCGATGTTTTCTTGTGTAACGACTTTTACCTGCAGGGGTGTTTTTTTAGAGAAATCCCGCTTTCCTTTTAGGTATTCATCTGCCAATTCTGCAGCCGTTTTCGCCATTTGTTTAGGCGATTGCATGGCCGTGGCCTCAATTTTTTTATCCTTGATGGCGTCCATAACATCCTTGGCCCCGTCAAAACCAAAAACCATAACACTATCTGCCTTGCCCGATGCAACTAAAGCCTGATAGGCACCCATGGCCATAGCGTCATTTCCACAAAATACGGCATCGATATCAGGGTTGGATTGCATGATGGATTCCAACACCTCCATCGCTTTGCTACGGTCAAAATCAGCACTTTGCTGTGCCACCATTTCCAGGTTTGGAAAATGATCCACCACACTATGAAAACCTTTTGAACGGTTCCAGGTATTATTATCACCAACCAAACCCAATAGCTCTACATACTTCCCTTTTTTGTCCAGTTTGCGAACAAAATATTCACCCAGTTCCACACACCCGGTAAAGTTGTCAGATGTAATCTGTGAGGTAGCTACCTCTAAGGAGTTTATTTCGCGATCCATGCAAAAAGTGGGAAGTCCAGCTTCTTTGGCCCTTTTTACATTAGAAACGGAACCTTCAGAATCCGTAGGATTGAACAAAATGGCATCAAACCCTGCAGCTATAAGATTTTCAAAGTGCTCAGCTTCTTTTGAAGTATTGTTCTGGGAATCAAAAATTGTTGCTTCATATCCCAGTTCACGAGCCCGTTCCGCAGCCGATTCACCCAATACCACAAACCAAGGATTGTTCAAAGTAGAGATTACCACAGCTACTTTTTTTGGGCCATTATTGCCATCACTTCTTTTGCAACCTATGGCACCTAAAAGAAAAAACAATACCCAAACTATGATAGAATTGGTCCTCATGATTATTTAGGTTGAACAGTTACAATAACTCTTTTATATCTGGATAAAGCCGGCATTCCTTTATCGGTTACCTTGAGTATAAAATGGAGGGTCTCTGTTTTATCAACTTCTGGAGCTTTGATGGTATGCACAAAATATAAATTATCGGATAAACCATGTTTGATTTCCTTATTATAGGTACCCACTTCTGGATATTGAAACCACAAATAACTTAAACTATCTCCATCTGGATCCGTTGTGCCACTGGCATCAAGACCAAAAATCTCGCCAGATGTAACGGTAATCTCCTCTGTATGCCCTAGTGCAGGTACTGGTGGGTGGTTTGCCTCTTCATAACTTTGGGTAGTCCAGTCCATTCTAGCAGCAAAATCATTTTGAAAATCATCACGCCATCGCCAAAGTGTAACCTTGTTATCGGTAAAAGTTATGGTGTCCTTCCGAACAGTTCTTCCAAATTCATTGGCAATCACAGGACTATAGGTGTCATTGGCATTCGTCCAAATGGGTCTGGTCTCCTTTTCAATGGGAACACCACCAGTAATGCCTTGTGCAACCGAGTCTGGACGGTACAATTCGTAACGACCGCCCCAGCTCCCCCAGTTTGGTTTTTCAGGATTGTTGAGACCATTGGGGATAACTGAAAGAAATGCCGGGGTATCACCTTCCATACCATAAGCCACATCCGGATACATAGCACCTAAGGGGCCATGGCCCTGCTGGATGTTTTCCTTTAACCATGTATTGCTAATCGTCTTGTTGTCAATACCATCAATTGGTCGGTTAATGGCTATCCATGTGGCGCTAAAATAACCCCCTGGACTTACAATATAAAAGAGGTCAGGAAACTCCTTACGGATCCAAGCCGCACTATCATCCTGATCTGAAATAGTATATACCCTAATTTTTTCAATTAAACGGGCAGCTTCTTTTTTACTTTTCGTATCGCGTATTTCCCATAAAGCTTGTGCCAACGTATTGGGTCCTCCCCAAACAGAAATATATACTGGTCGATCATCCTTTTCTTCCAAGACTTTAATAATCCAATCGGAACCTTCAGAATCTTTACCTTTTCCAACACCTTCCATACCATAGAGCGGTAATCCTTTTTTGACGAGGGCCATTAGGTCTTCTTTCAACGGAAAGCCTTCTTCGTGTTTTACAAGATTGGGTTGTACTTGGCCATACGCATTCAGGATAGTTTTTATCGTCTCAGGTACCACCTTGGATTTTTGATGTACGGAAGTGGTTGCAATCAATCCTTCTATTTCAATTTGATTTGAATAGAGGAGCAGGCGCACCAAAGTTTGGGAGTCGTCTGGATCTGCTTCAATATCGGTAAGCACTAAAAGTCTATTTTTTTGTGCCAAACACGCATTGGTAGCCAATGACAATAACGTTATAACTAAAAACAAATACCTCATGATCATTTTATTTTATTAATTGTAATACAGATTTGGCAATCCCTTCTTGTGAAATTCCATAATGGTTAAAGATTTCTCCCTGTGATCCAGTAACCGTGTATTCATCTGGAATGGCTATAATCTTAAATGGATTGGTACATCCTTTTTGGAAAAGATATGAAGCACAGGCTTCACCCAAACCACCATTTACCATATGTTCTTCAACGGTTACTATTGGATTACCTTTGGAGGATAACCGATCCAATAGTTCGGTATCCAATGGTTTGACGGTGTGCATACTAACGACTCCAGCTTTTATTCCATGTGCTTCTTCCAAGGCTTTTGCTGCCAGCCATGCCGGATAAACCGTCTCCCCGTTCGCAATTATGGTTACATCCTCCCCTTCTCTAACAACGCGACCTTTCCCAAACTCAAAATTTTGCTCGGTTTCACTTAAGAACGGCATCGCTTTTTTTCCAAATCGCAAATAAATAGGTTGATCCAGTTTCGCTGCTTGCAGCACGGCCTGTTCCGTCTCAAAATTATCGGCAGGGGCAACAATTATAATATTGTTGATAGCCCGCAGCGCGGCAAAATCGTGTAAACTATGATGTGTAGTACCCAATGCACCGTAACTTACCCCGGCACTTATGCCTACCAATTTGACAGGATTGTCAGAATAGGCAACATCATTCTTTATCTGTTCCAGTGCCCTAGCACTCAAGAAGCAGGCCGGAGAAACCGCGAATGCTTTTTTTCCGGCGGACGCCAACCCCGCAGCAACTCCAACAAGGTTCTGTTCGGCAATCCCCACCTCTACGATTTGCTTGGGATATTTTTCGGCAAAGGGCACCAATTTTCCAGAACCGCGGGAATCACTTGTTACCGCTAAAATAGACCTGTCCTTAGACGCTAATTCCTCCAAGGTCTTCGCAAAAACCTCTTGATTGGCCAGGCCCATTTTTAAATCCTTTTCCTCTATCTTATCTAACTGCATAGTTCTTTAGATTAGCGCTTCCGCTTCGGTTAATTCTTTTTGTGCCAAATCATATTGTTCAGGACTCGGTACTCCGTGATGCCATTTTAGGTTGCCTTCCATATAGCTAATCCCTTTTCCTTTAATGGTATGTGCTATAATGAAATTTGGCTTTCCTTTCTCAAAAGGTCCACTGTTCAAGGCCTCTTCCAATTCCCTAACATCATGCCCGTCCACTTCTTTAACTGCCCAACCAAAGGACTCTAATTTCTCACGTACCGAAGCGGTATTCATGACCTCTGTATTGGACCCCGTGATTTGTTGTTTATTGTAATCCAAAATGGCATACAAATTATCCAGTTTATAATGGGAGGCTGCCAAAAAAGCTTCCCAATTAGAGCCTTCCGGAAGTTCTCCGTCACCCAACAAAGTAAAAACACGGTGCTGTTTATCGTCCAATTTTGCGGCTATGGCCTCACCAACACAAATGGGTAATCCATGTCCTAAGGCACCTGTATTTTGCTCAACACCGTTTACTTTTTTTGTTGGATGCCCTATATAATGTGATTGGTACCTACATAAGGTTTCCAAGTTCGATTCCGGAAAAAAACCTCGATCTGCCAGGGTAACGAAAAGTGCTTCCACACAATGCCCCTTGCTCTGAACATAACGGTCACGGTCTGGATTTTTAAAATCGGTTGGATCTACATGTAATACACGATTATAGAGCACGTTCAATATATCCGTGCAGGATAGACTACCACCGGTATGCCCCGCTTTTGCCTTATAGATATACTTTAGAAGTGTCTTTCTAAGATATATTGATTTTAATTTCAATTCTTTATCCGTCATTTCGAATTTTATTTGTGGTTGTAGATTTCCCAACCCATATAATTACCTAATGCTTCTTCAAGTACAGCACCGGTTTTGGAGGCGTTCATCACTACATGGTGCTCAAAACCATTTCTGCAGACATAGTTCATCAATCCTTGTAGGTCGTTGATTTTGGCTACAGCCCTATTTCCAAATGTTTTTAAGGGATCATCGGTAAGTTCGCCTTCACCAATGTATGCCTTTATGATACCTTTTGGGTCATCTGTACTTATTCTTCCATAAGTCAATGGATTGGATGGCGTACGCCCGTCCAAAGCGCCATGGGTATTTTCAACACCAACAGAATTCCCAAGGATTGGAGCGTTACTGATTTGAATATCTGGCAAGAAGGACTTGGCCCAGTTGCCACAATGGAATAGGACACATTTATTTGGATCATCTGCATAGTTATTGTTCCAATCTACCAATGCACTTGGCGAACCAGAGGCCAACTGCATGGCGTACATACTTAAGGTACCCGTAACATCTACCTCACAGGCCGATGGAAGCATATTTTCTGACATGATGCTCATACTTGTACATACATTACATCCAAAATTCTGTTGCAGCGAGGTCCAACATTGAATAGCAGTAGCATCCAAATCATATTCCTCGACATACTGATTCAATACCACATCTAACTTTGCCATTTGTATCATGGCGGCATCGGGGGTTTTCCCTTTTGGGGCATACGAATTTATAGCATCTAAATGTTGTTTCACCACAGCGTCATCCTTAGTAAGCTTGTCCGCTTTACCAAGAATCTCGGATAAATCTACCGTAGTGACCGTAATACCGTTCCGTTGTAAAATTTTCTCGGAATAACGCACCGTGTTGAACGCGCCAGGCCGTGCACCAACCGCACCAATTCTAACATTACGCAAGCCTTTCACTACTCTACAGACCGCAACGAAATTGAGTAGGTCTTGCTGAAAAGCTTTTTCAGAAGGGAACATTACATGTTGGCTCGTCAATGAATATTTTATTCCGTACTGATATAAATTATTGCATACCGAAATTTTACCACACCATGAGTCACGCCTATTGACCACATTCATCTTCGAAAGCTCATCTGGATATGCCTGAATTAAAACAGGTACGTTCAAATTGGCCAGTTTTAATGTATCGGCCACACCTCTTTCATCTCCAAAATTTGGCAAAAGCACAAGAATACCTGCAATCTCAGCACTATGTTTTTTAAAGAGCTCGGCACATTTTTGTGAATCTTTATAGGTTTCTACACCCCCCAATTTAGTATCTGTGGTTTCCAACAATATTGGCTTTAGACCTAATATTTTAAAAACTTCCAAAATTTCGGTCCTTGCTTTGTCTACCAAGCTATCTGGAAAAAAATCTCTGTTACCTATAATGATCCCTATACTTAAGGCGGATTTTGACATGTTTATAGTTTTATTAAAAAGTTATATTATGTATTAGATTTTGCTATGATGACCTCGATTTCATTGTCTTTAAGTACTTGCTTGTCCTTTTTTTCCATGCCCGCATCCGTAATTATATAATCAATCAAAGAAAGTGCCCCTAAACTAGCTAAGGCATTTTGACCAAACTTTGTATGATCAGCCACTAAATAGGTAATTTGGGCAGCCTCTATCATGGCCTTTTTTACAACCAGATCACTAAGACTTGGATAGGTGAGTCCCGACTTCAAAGAAATTCCTGCTGTGGCCAGAAATAATTTCTGAACATTGAGCCCTTCAAAAAAATCGGCGGCTTTTTGTCCGGTTAATGATAATGTGGGCGGTTTAAATTCCCCACCGGTCATAATAACCTCGATTCCCGGTTCTGTTCCAAGTAACAATGCAATATTTAAAGCATTGGTAATGACGGTAAGGTTGGTATACCCAACCAATTTCTTTGCTATCTCCGTGGTTGTACTTCCCGAATCCAAAATAATGGTATCCCCACTTTCAATAAATTCAAGGCATTTTATCGCTATTGCCTCCTTTAAGTCCAGATTATCTTGATTTGCCAGGGTCATACTTTGTACCTGACTTGGTATATCCTTTAAAAAAGCACCGCCATGTTCGCGCACGATCAAACCTTCTTCCTCAAGTTTTTCCAAATCCTGACGAATGGTAACTTCGGTAACCTTAAAGATGCGTGCAAGGGCTACAACTTTGGCAGAACCATCCTCTTTTAGGATATCTATTATTTTTGATTTTCTTTGGTTTGCTAACATAAGAAAGTAAATATAAAATAAAATCGAAACAAAAAGAAAATAATCGAAAAATAAACTAAGTATTCGAAAGGGTTTTTTATTTAATTACTATGATGCGTGTTTTCTATATCTCATTTATCTACATTTAAAGCAAAGCTTGCCAAAACCACTTGGGTATGTGACAATCGATAAAAGGTCAGGAAAAAGTTCTTTCAAGGAAACATCCCTTAGTTAGCTTTGGAAATGGAAGCAAATATGGATTAAAACAGTGCATATTTGCAAAAAACAAGAGTTCCAATCCTGTTTCCCCGATGAACCTACTCCCAAATTGTTTGGTTATCAACAAGTTAATAATTAAGCACGAAAAGTGTTGACGGATTTGTTGACCTTTTCATAGAATTATCTAGCCAAAATATAATTTTAAAGGAAAAGACTAAAAAATAAAAAACCAGAGAATCAGTTGATTATCAGGGTTAAAATGTTAACAAAATGTTAAAGTCGAGGTGACGGGATTACAACCAATCCTTGTAACAAATTATATATCAATAACTTACGATTTCAAAAACTTAATTGTTGACCGATTTGTTGACGCAATACATATTTCATTGGTTTTACCGGTTTAATCTTCTTCATAGCGGCGCACAATCTACGGGTAGAGTCGGTTACCAATCTTCTTGGTTTGCCATATATGCCCTTAAAGTTCAAGTTGTGGCCTAGACAAGAAGCTACAGCATCACAGTCGGCCACATGCTTGGCCATTTCAGCATCGGTAAGCTCCAAAATACTGGCTTCTATTATTGTCAAACCCCTTTCATTTTTAAGGGATTCCGGTAATTTTTCCACGGACCGCACAATAGCTTTAACGTGGTGCCCTTGTTCAAGAAGTTGCGACACTAGATGTTGACCTGTTGCACCACTTGCTCCTACTACCAGTGTTGTCATTTTTTGTGTTCTTATTTTATAATTTTTCCTTCTTTGCTTTTCTCCAAAAATAGATTCCGAATAAAAAGGTGACAACGGCAAACATGATTCCGTATTCCCCGAGCCAATGTTCGCTTCCTTCAATTTTTGATGTTAAGGCCGGAAATATTTTCTGGATGTATACATTACTTACAGCGTGAAATATTACAGCTGGCCACAAGCTATTAGCCTTGAAGGTATAATAGGTCATGATAAATGACATGGATATTATGACGATCAAAAAGGTTGTCAGTTCCAAAGCGATGTTTCCACCATAGTACACAATTAAAGGCCAATGCCATGAAGCCCAAACAATTCCACTAAAAAGGGAAACACCTGTAAAAGAAAGTACTTTTCTTAACTCATAGATAAAAAAACCACGCCATCCGATTTCTTCCCCTAAGGTAGTTGCCATTGCCCTAATGACCCCAACTGTTCCTATAAGTATAATACCGACTATTACACAAACGGTCGGACTCAATGCCCCAATTCCAACTAAACCGAGTTCGTTGGCCCATTCTAATATTTGTTCGGCATTTGGTAAGCCCCCAAATCCAAAAAGCCAGATAAGTATATAGGTAATCAGGACATAGAATGCTGGGACGAAATACGATAACCGAATATATTCCCAATTTCCCCAGTCCCAATTTAAAGAAGAAATAGACCGGCCTTTAAATTTTAAGGTAATTATCGCAGCAATGGCCGGGCACCACATTAGTGCGCCAATATAAATGCTCGAAGGGTACAAATTCACTATGGCATAATGAAATATTGTACTCATAATTGTAACAATGGCCAAGAAAATGAATATTGTTTTCCATGCTTCTTTGAGTTCAAATACTTTTTCTGACATTTTTTTTATTTTATTCAAATATGACGAATCGATGGATACTATGTTACCAAATCAGTCTACCTTTAGCCAATTTTCGACACTAATCACTGCACCGTAAATAGCTCTAGGTTATCTTCTTTACCCTTTAATTCATTTTTACCCAAAGATGTAATCCGAAACTCGTTATCAAGTTGCAGCGCAGTTATCAAATCTTCTGAAACCAAGTTGTCGACATTATATTTATTACACAGACCTTGAATTCTAGCTGTGGTATTGAGCACATCCCCAGTGAAGATAATCTCTTTTTTCAACGCACCTATTTCGCCAGTTGTAACATGACCAACATGAAGTCCAGCTTTAAAGTCCGGTGCCAATCCGAAAGTAGCAGTATACCACTCCGCTCTTATACCAAGGTCTTCTTTCATGGCGAAAAAGCAGTTGATACAATTATTTGCCCTTATTCCATCTTCATATTTCCATGATATTACGACTTCATCCCCTATGTATTGATAGACTTCCCCAGAGTGACGAATGATGGCATCCGAAAAATCGGAATAATATTCCCTGAGCAGCTCAAAATATTTGATGTGGCCCAACTGCTCGGCAATGGTCGTGGAGGACTTCATATCCGAAAATAGGAAAATACGTTTTTCCTCGATCGGTTTATGATACTTTCCCGTGAAGAATTTTATCAACACCCCATGCCCTATATTTTCGCTGATTTCAGAATAAAAAAGACTTACAAAAAGACTGAATGAAATGGAAACCAAAGTACTAGCAAATTCAATACTCGGTATAAAGTTCATAAACCTCTCCCAAACAATCGAATCTAAAGGAGATACGTGCAACTCGACTCCCGCCGCAATCGGAAAGGCTATGATGATGACCACTAACAAGAAAAGGGTGTAAAAAACTACCTTGTAGCCAATTTTCTGCGAAAAACTCTTTTTACTGAAAAGATTACCCAGCCATGCCACTTCGATGGCACCGACAATTAAGCCGACTACGGTAACGGCAATGCTTGCAAAAACAAAAACCTCAGGGGTCACATTGATTGCGCTGGATATATCTAAATTTTGACCTTGTTTGACCGACTCTTGGGAAAAGAGGTTGACCCACCCCAGAACCAACCAGATCACTCCAAAAGGAAGAATCCGAGAAATGTTCCGCTTTGTTTTTGGGGATAGCACCATATTTAATTTAAATTGAACCCATTCTCAGTCACTTCTTTATTTCTGTTTCCAACAATTCAAAAATAGCATCGAGGCTTTCCATTAGTGGAACATAATGGGCACTCTCTGTTGCGTAGGCCGTAAGGATGAACGTCAGTATGTTATTCTCGAATTCTTGTGAATCCAATAGGTGAAGGTTACTGCTTGCCTTTTTTAATTCGGGTAAATCCAGTGCTGCATTTACTCCAGACAAATCGAAAATAGTACGAATACTATTTTCATTATTCCTGAACATATCAAGTACTTTTTCTCTTTGAATGGCAAGTTCGTTCTCTTGTTTGGCAATATCATCCAATGTCGATATCCAATTCGTCAAATCCATTCTCAAAACTGGGTTCGAAAGATCCTTTAAACTACCGGAATTGAGCATTTCATTCAAGAGAGAGTTGTTGGGGTTAAAGGAAATATCAGAAACAAACGAATTATAAAGCAATTCGGAAAAGTGCTTTTCCGTAATTGCAATAGTATCCTTGGAAATATGTACCATTATTTTTTTAGCGCCTTCATAATTATTCCTATTTACCTCGATCAATTCTGTCAGTTTCAACTTACTAAACTGAAATTCAGTCTTTAATCCTTTTAGATAAATTTGCTCCTTTTTTTCTAGAATCCTCATCTGTTGGCCGTTATTGATTGCAAGGGCGATCAAAATTCCAATAACCACAAGTATGATTTCCCCTAAGGCATACAATAGATAGTTGCGAAATTTATTTTCAGCAACAAGCTTCTGTCTGATTTTTCGAAAAAATTTTATCATTGGTTTGTTGTAAAATTACTGATTATGAACTTTTCTGTCTTCGTAATATTTTCACAATACGATTAATTATGATTTCCGACAAATTCCATTCATATCCCTCAAAATCGGTTGTATTTATAAATTGAACTACCACGGTATCGATGTCTTCATGATACTCGGCAAGACTTTGATAACCGGGTACTAGACCCCCATGTTCATACTCATAGATGGAGGAATAGATCTCCTGTTCTCCTTCTTTGAATACAGAACCATCGTTCAATGCCCTAAGAAATATGCCAACGTCTACCGCCGTAGCCAACATTCCGTTTTCGTTTGTCTTAAAATCTTTGTCAATGCCTACATAATAACCGCTCATCACATCATCTATATTTACTTCGTTAAGCGAAAAGTATGTGTTATTTAGTCCAAGAGGAATTAGAATTTTTTCTTTGATATATTGTTCATGACTATACCCTGTCACTTTTTCGATTATTCGACGAAGCAATAAATAGTTCGTGTTTGAATATTCATACCCTTCATCAGGTTCAAAACTAGCGGGTAGATCAAGAGCGAATTCCAGCGCTTTTTTACCATTTTCCTGTTCGTTTTCCCAATACCTAGGGTTATCGGTAAAATTGGGAATGCCACTCCGGTGTTGTACCATTAATCTTAACCTGATTTTTTCTGCATTTTCTATTCTCCCTACAAGTTCAGGAAAGTAATCAGCGAGCGTTTCATCTAAGGACAAACGTTTGTCTTTGGCTAGTTTAGTAATGGCAACTGCAACATATAATTTGCTGATACTGGCTATTTTGAACAAGGCTTTCGGGTCGGCTGGTATTTTGTTTTGTCGATCTTTCCAACCACCTGTAAAAAATGCGGGTGGTTTGCCCGCTTGGTCCACATAAACGATCATTCCATCAAAGCCATGGCCTATCGCTTCATCTACTTGTTCTTGTACCGTATCCGGTAACGGTAAAATCCAAGCCTTTACCAAAATCCATGGTACAAAGAACATGGAGATTAGAGTGCCTACAAGCAATACGACTCTGAACACCTGTTTTGTTTTTGTGATTTTTCTTTTAGTAGTATTCATCAATTATAGATAGTGTATTTTCAAATCTTATATCAACGTGAGGCTTAATTTACTAAATTTTCGATTTAGTAGGTATTTTGGTTTTGGAGCTCCAACCTTTCGAAATCCATTTCAGTCCAAACAAAGGCCTTAAGAAAACGACTCTCCGAAGGATAAACTCATAAATAAGAAAGCAAGCAATAATCGTAAACACAGTGATAGCCATGAATTTTAGGAAAACGGGCATATCCAATGGTAAAATAAACATAGCCCCGCCATATAATACGAACATATGGATAATGTACACAGGATAGGCAGCTTGGCTCAAATAGTTTAGTGTTTTGCTCGGGCGGTTCAAATAGTTGTACCCCAATCCAAAAACCCCGAAAATCCAACAATTTGATTCTATAGCCATAAGGTATCCTGGTGCCTCCGTTGCAAACACAAAGAGCCTAATACTATACAAAACAGCCGCCAACCCAATATATATCCATCGCCACTTTAAAACCGTTAGCCAGAACGTTTTGCCGCTATACACGAAAAGAAAACCAAAAAAGAATGCAAGCAAGCCTAGGAAAAATCCATGCCAGGTCTGGGCATACATGGCGAATAGTTGGGGTTTTACCATTAGAGCTTCTAACACAAAAAACAAGGTAATCAACAATGGTCCACCAGGATTAGCCATAAATGCGGACAGCCATTTTTTAAACCTTTCGTTCTTTTTCTTTTTCAGATAGTAAAACAAAGGCAGTAAAAGCAATACATATGCAAAAATATTTCCTAAGAACCATAGATGCCCGGCATGAGGAAAATAGCCCAAGGGCATATTGTAATATTTCTGGAAGATAAACATATGCAATGGCGTGATGGCGAAAATTCCAAAGGAGAAAGGTAAAAAGATTCGCTTTGTCCGTTCCAATAGCAATTGCTTCCAGTTTCTTTTACGCATTGCAAAATAGAGTCCCATTCCCGAGACGAAGAATAAAAGTGGAATACGCCAAACGTTAAGCATGGTCATCGGTTTCCACAAACCTTCCAGTAGTTCATCACTTCTGATAAAGCCAATTAACATGGCCCACGGCTGAAAAATTATGGCTATATGGTAAATGAGAAGCAAGCCAATGGCAATGACCCTGAGCCAATCAATATCGTGTCTTCTTTCTGTTGTCATTGGAATATCTATTTTAGATTGATTACTGCAACATCATAGCGATGACTGGACGGGTTTTTTCGATTTCGGTCAAGTCAATTTGTAAACCTATCGGCCCTAATTGTTGCTGAAGCATTTCATAAATGGGTTTAATTTCCGCAAAAGGCCCCATAACACTTTCCCTTGGGGTCATACCAAAGTTGTTCTTTGCAGTCTTATCAGCATTGGCATCAATAAGGGACTGTACGACTTCGACCCTACAAAAGAATGCGGCCGTATGCAAAGCTGTCGCCCCATCGTTATTTTTAACTGTTAAATCCGCACCGGCATCAATGAGCAGTTGTGCGATTTTATTTTTTCCAAAACTCGCGGCAGTGATCAAGGGTGTGGCCCCAGTCATGGGGTCTTTTTTGTTCAAATCTGTTTCTGCCGAAATATGCTGTTTAACAGCTTCAAGATTATCAGATAGTATTGCAGCCTGAATATCCATTTCAGGTGCGGCGACTACCGACTTCGTTTCCTTAGTATTGTTCGCCTCGGATTTTGCCTTGTTACCAGACTGACCACAGGCCGATGTTAATAAAAGGAGAACTAATGACATGTATGTTAAGGTTCTCAAAGAAGTAATTTTAAATGTTTTATTCATGGCTTTTAATTTTAATTGGTATTCGTGAATCTTCGATTTCATTATTTAAATTTTTAATTGTTTGACTTTATTTTTACTGTTACAAAGGTCATATAGGAGCTGGCGCAAGGCATATGAGCTATGCGGAGAAAAATGTCAAGTTTCGGGAAGGGATAAAAATTATGGCGCAGGGATAGTAATTATGGAGCAAACGATGGCTCTAATACAAAATATGAAACCGTTTTCATGCGGGCTATTTCTTTACATTTATCTATTTTAGAGCTAGCAGAAAGAATCATGTCCAACGAATTGTCAAACAAATCAACCTTTATCGAGCAAGCGGAAGCCATCATTTTGGAGAATTTGGCGAACGAGCAATTTGGGGTGTCCGAACTGGCCGAGGCAATGCATATGAGCCGGTCTAACTTGCTCCGGAAAATCAAGAAGCAAACTAAACTTTCCGCTAGCCAATTCATTCGTCAAATTCGTCTTCAAGAAGCAATGACTTTACTCAAGGAAACTTCCTCGACAGTTTCTGAAATTTCGTATCAAGTAGGGTTTGGTAGTACTTCCTATTTTATTAAATGCTTCCGGGAACAATATGGATTTCCTCCCGGGGAGGTTGGAAAAGGCATAGTAGCAATCGAAAAGGAAAAGACTCAAACTAATTTTTTAAAGCGATATAGATGGCCTATAATAGCTACGACTACCATAGTTCTGATAGTGGCTTCCTACTTGCTTTTCAAGAAAAAGGATGCCATAGGCCAACTTGAAATTGAAAAATCCATTGCTATTTTGCCCTTCAAAAATGAGAGTTCGGATTCCACTAATCTTTATTTTGTAAACGGGCTTATGGAATCGGCATTGTATAACCTTCAGAAGATTGAAGACTTGAGGGTAATAAGTAGAACTTCTGTAGAAAAGTATAGAAAAACAGACAAGGGCATCCCGGAGATAGCCAAAGAACTTAATGTGAACTACCTGGTTGAGGGTAGTGGTCAACGTATAGGTAATCAGGTTTTACTCAATATTCAGTTAATCGAAGCTTCATCGGATACTCCGATTTGGGTGGAACAGTACAATCAGGAAGTGGTGGACATCTTTGCTTTACAAAACGATGTGGCCAAGAAAATTGCAGATGCCATTGAAGCAGTCGTGACACCGGCCGAATTGGAACAAATAGGGAAAAAACCAACGGAAAACCTATTGGCCTACGATTACTACCTGCAAGCTTTAGAGCCATACCTCTCAAGAACCAAGGAAGGGCTAGATAAGGCGATTCCCTTATTTCAGAAAGCTGTGGAACAGGATTCACAATTTGCACTAGCCTATGCCAATCTAGCTATTTCATATTACTATCTTGATATTTTTCAACAGCAGAAACAATATACGGAGGTAATAAACAATTATGCGGACAAAGCACTACTGTATGATTCCAAAAATGATATAAGCCTGATATCCAAAGCATTGTATTATATGCATACGGAAGAATATAGATTGGCCTTGCCACATTTGGAGAAGGCTTTGGAATATAATCCCAATTCGGCAGCGGTGGTCCAAGTTCTTTCTAGGCTATACTCCATATACATTCCTGATACGGGCAAGTACTTGAAAAACGCACTAATGGGCGTTCAGCTTGATGTTGGCGTCAGCGACTCAGTTGCCCAAAGTTTCATTTATTTAGATTTAAGCAATGCTCTTGCCCAAAACGGGTTCATCAAAAAAGCGATGATATACATCGATAAGACTTTGGATTATGACTCTAAGAATTTCTATGCTCCCCATTTAAAGGCGTTCATAAAATATGCTATTAATCAAGATATCGAAGAACTAAAAAAAGTATTGGAAAAAGAATTTGAAAAGGATAGTACCCGTTTGGACATCCTACAGGACATAGCGAAACTGTACTATTTTCAAGAAGACCATGAACGTGCTTATGTATATTATGAAAAATTTGTAAAGGCGAAAAGAGAGAATGGTCTCAATATTTATCCTCAAGAAGATGCCAAAATAGCGCTGGTCTATAAGAAAATGGGCTTTGAAGAACGAGCATCCCACTTTTTCAATGCTTATGCCAATTATTGCGAACGTGACAAATCCATATATAAAAGCGCAAGTATGGCCCTGAAATACGCATATGAAGGAAATATTGAACTAGGTATCGAACAATTAAAGGTTTTCGCTTCACAAGATCATTATCAATATTGGATTCTGTTGTTTATAGAGAAAGACCCTCTTATGAAACCTTTAAAAGGCCATCCCGACTATAAAGCGACGATTAAAAAGATAAAAGATAAGTTTTGGGAAAATCATGCTGAGCTCAAAAAGACTTTAGAGGAAAATAAACTGATTTAATATATAAAATGCCTCTTTCCATAAATATTTTATTGACATTTAATGTGACATTCTTAAATCATATTAGTATCAACTAAAATTGATTGATGAATTGGCCTATCTAATACCTAAGTTCTAAATATTTTTTATTTAGGTACACCCAAAATTCACTCATAATGTAAAAAGCTGTTAACAGAACATCAGCTCCAATTGAAAATTAGTTTTTTTCAATTTCTAAAATCATTTCTTTTGCCACTATTGCGGAAGAAGGTAAGAACATGGTAGTAACGATTCTTGAATCTAATACCACATCGTGTTTATCGTTTAAGTCATTTTTAGTCTGAAAAAGGGCGCCATTTTTTCGTAGGTGATCTTCGAGCATTACGGGTAATAAGGTTCCTTCTTTAGCCCAACTTTTGGTCACCTCCGTCGAATTTGGAAATCCTGTCACCATTTTATCCTTGACCATATATTCACCACTATTAAGTTTTACATTGGCCAAAGCACCGGGGCCATGTCCGCAACCTCCTACTACCCCGCCATTCTCATAAATTTGGGCAATGATGGACAACAAATTCTCGTTGTTGGCAACATCAAACAAGGGCCCATAACCACCTCCAATAAAAACAGCTTTATAGTTTTTGAAGTTCACTTCATCAGGTGTCAATGAACTTTCAACTTTGTCCTTAAAATTCTCATATTTAATGGTGTAGCTACTTATTCCCATAGGGTCCATGGAAAAAGGTACGTTTCCCCCCGTAGGTGAAACAAAATCAACTTCATATCCATGTGACACAAAAATGTGATATGGGGGCGCTACTTCCCATAGGTTGTTTCCTGCAAAATGCTTTTCAGGGTCTCCCATGTCTTCAGTGTTTGATACTATCATCAAGATTCTTCCCTTTTCGCTTTCATTATCCTTACACGCAATAAATAGCAGCATTATTACTATTGCTAAAAATGTCCTTTTCATTTTTAATTATTTGAGGTTTATACTTTTTTATTGTTACAATTAGTGCTCTATACGAAATCGATTCGGTTTAATGAAATACTAAGAACTCAGGCAACCATGTGTATGATACTGATACCATTTTGACCTCTTGCAAAATGTTTATTTATTAATTTTTTTGATCCAGCTTACGGACCTCTTCTAACAAGTCGTCTTCTTGCCCCTGCTTATACTTTTTGGAAACTTCTACCCCAAGTAAGTAGGTGTCCACAGCTTTGTCTCTTTGATTCGTTTTCTCATACAATTTTGCCAAATAAGTCAGTAAGCCAATATATTCCGGGTATTCTTTTGAAGCACTTTCAAGAACGGTTATAGCACCTAGTTTGTTGCCTTTGTCGACCAATAAAGAGACAAGACTAAAATAGTCTTCGGCAGGTCTGCGGGCGTTCTTACCGTACCTTTTTTTTAACCATTTTTCCGATTCTAAAAATGCCGTATCACCATAATTATCAATCAAGCCTTCACTAATTTTCAAATCCGAAAACAAGAATCTGAGACCATTGTAATTCAAAAGCAACCTGGAAGCCATGTGGCCTTCATCCCCGACCTGCTCATGCATCCATCTAAAATTGGTAGGCCTATGCTGCTCTACCACATCAATATACCTTTTCAGCTCCTGACGCATTCCCCATCCGTCCCCTCCACCGATTCCGAAGTAGGCTGTTTTATCCAGGGTTTTAGTTAACTTAAAAAATGATTTTGCTTTTTCGATCATTTCTTCTTTGTTCCACCATAGTGCCGGAGCTGCAACAATAAATGCATCAAAAAGATCCGGGCGTTCCATAAGGGCATATATGCTGAACAGGCCTCCCAGCGAATGACCTTCCAATATTCGATAAGGATGAGTTCTATAATTACTATCTATAAAAGGAATCAATTCTTCTTGTAAAAAATCAAGGAATATTGGAGCTCCTCCGCTCTGCGGGATACCGACATTTCCAGTACTTCCGTGTAAATTCTGACCTGCATTGGAAGGGGTTAAGTCCCTATTTCTGTCCAAACTCTCTATGCCGACTATAATTAGGGGAGGCATCAATCCAGATTCCGTCAACAACTCTACCGTTCCAACCGTATGTTTAATATTGGCAAGACCATCCAATACGTAAAGTACGGGGTAAGTTGTATGGGTATCCTTGTACCCAAAGGGTAATGAAATGATAATGGGCCGTTCTTCTTGTAAAATAGTTGATTTTAAAAAGTGTTGGGTACCCAATCCCAATAATTGTCCATTTTCGGTTTTTTCAATTTTATGTGCTACCTGTCCAAATGAAGAACAGCAGCAAGATAACACCATGATTAAGCGTATCAATTGTTTTGTAGATATCGATTTCATAATGGTAAGTTTTTTAAATTCTTATATGACTTTGTAGTTCCAATAACGACCATGTATAGGGTTAGTCCCAATTCACCAAGAGCGGCAGCAATACCTACGAATAAGGCCGTATAACCTTCATACCCCGGAACATTAAAATTTCCAAAAGACTCTATGAGATAGCTTGCTGCTGCGCCCAAGAATAACCCTCCGAACACCTTTGGAAACACATTCGACTTGTAAATAAGTATGGCAAACAAAACACAGTGTAACCCAAAAAAGCTTCCTGCAATGAGATAACCGTACTGATGCGCTTCCAAAAAGGAAAAACTTATTTGTTGTATTTGCTCAGTATTGAATGAATTGAATAGGTTATCGGTTTTCAGTACCTTCAAAGCCATGTAATGATTCAATAAATTTAAACTTCCGATGGCCGGATGTGCGATTAGTCGGAATGAGGAAGACAATATGGCCAGGGTATTGCTAAAGGGTTTAAAGATTTTATACAAAAACACGGCTATTACCGCATCCAAAAGAAATGCAATCAAGTCCGCTGTAAGGCCCAATTGAAATAGCCCTTTATTTTTAAGTATGTTATTTGCGGTTTCCACAGGGTTCTCAGGTACAACAAGGATTCCCCTAACGTACCCTTGCGCAAACCCGGCACATATTATAACTAGTAGATATAAAAATCCTGTGAACCGTATTTGTTGGATACTTGATAATTTCTTTACAGTTTTGATCACCTCTAAACATATTTTGTTCAGAAGCAAATTTCATGACTATCACTTTCATTTTTTTGACCTTTAGTTCCAAAGTTTTGATATTTCGGGACAACCCAAGGTTTTAAATCTCCTTTCTATAAGAGTTTGGCGAAATCCCTGTCCATCTTTTGAAGGCCCTATTAAATGCACTCTGTTCCGAAAATCCGGTTAAAAATGCTATTTCACCAATGGACTGATTTGTGTTGGAAAGTAAATGCAAAGCTGTCTCCTCCTGTTTCTTTTGAATGAGTTTTCTAAACGAAAGATTTCTTTCCGAAAGTCTTCGCTTAAGCGTTCTTGCACTCATACCCAAATAGGCACTCACTTGTTCCAAGCTGGGTATACCACTAGAAATGGACTGTTCAAGCAATTGATTGATTTCTTGACTTAGAATGTCTACTTCAACCTTTAGTTTGGATTTTTCCTCTTCCATTCTTTCCACAAGAAACTTATGGATGAATTTATCCGCCTTAATTGTGGAATATTGAAGGTCTTTGGTATTATACGTCAAAGCATTTTCCGATGCATTACATATAACCGGGCAATTGAAATGTTCAGAGAAATACAATTCATGGGAAAACTTGTGCTTAAAACTTACTTGTATAGGTTGTAATAATCTTCCGCTCACTTCTTTTAAAACTCCGTTTAACATTACAAATGAAGCTTCATTGGCTGTTTTTATCCCATTCCGGTACACATCCCGATGTAATATCAATCTTGTTTCCAATGGACCTTCTTGTAGCTCAATGCTACCATCATTGGTGACTAGGACCATGTACCGTTTTACATTTCGAAGAACATCCACCGCTTTAAGACAAGTTTTCCAAGAAAGACCTAGTGTGCCATAATCATTGGAATCAAGTTGCTTTCCCTGTCTTAATCCAAAACCTGGCGATAGTTGCTTTTCTGCCGTTTCATATACCTGAAGTAATAATTCCATTGGTATATGTGCAGCCGTCGTCATACCAGGCTCTAAAGAGGCTATGAAATCCTTGTTCAGACCTTCTTTTTGTGCTAGGGCAATAGCTTTTTTATAGATACTAGCAGAAACAAATGCCATTTGCCGTTAATTATTCCAATTCTTCAATATATACTTTATAGTTTAAAATTTCTGATGTACTGTTCAAAATATCTTGTATCAACGGCAAAATGTAATGAAAATTTGTTCTAACCTAAAGTTTTAAGTAGTTCTTCAGCTTGTTCCTTTAAAAGATTCTTAGAAATCAATTCATTTGCAATTTGTACGGCTCTTTCCTTATTATTCAGGGAAACATGGGATTTGGCCAATAACAGTTGCAGGTTTTCGTTAAAAAAATAAGGTGCCGTTAATTCAACCAATTCCACTCCTTGTTTTAGTCCTTCAATATTTTCTGTGGACGCTAGGATTTTATAATAGCCGTAAGCAGCAATTAAAGGCAAATCATAGTTGACTTCATTTTTTGCTAGTTCATTTTCGGCCCATTTAATTGTATAATTTTTATTCAAAAGGTCTTGTATCAAATAGGCACTCCTTTCATCATAATAGAGTTCTCGGTCAACGGTTACTAGGCCTAAGGAGGTTACCACGGCCTCTGCGGAACGTGTCGTTGAAAAGGGATTCTGCCCTGTAACGAACTTACCGGAAACTACTACTTTTGATAACATAAAATCGGTTTGCTTAAAAATCGCTCCCCTTTCAATCAATTTTGTTTCCAGACCAAATGGGAATTCCTTAACCCATTTTTTTCCGAAAAGCTCCTCTTCGATATTGCAAAAACTTGTAATCTCAACATCTTTTATAATATAATCACCGTCGCTTTTGATATTTACAAAGGCGGCCGGTCCATGACAAACAGAAGAAATAACCGTATTATTCCTCTCATATAAATTCAATACTATGTCTTGCAATGAAGGGTCAAATGGTAAATCAAACATGGCTCCTTTACCACCTACAATGTATATTGCGTCATAGTCATCTGCCTTTACGTTTGCCGTAGCCTTTGTATTGTCCAACAAGTTCATTGCGTGCTTGTCCTCCAATAGTATTTTGTTATACAGTTTTTCTGTATTGTATTTATCGGGTTCCACCTTTCCTCCTTTTGGACTGGCTACATCTATGGATAAATTATTGTTTTTAAATATTAAATAAGCTTGGGAAAATTCATCAAACTCGTAGCCAGGCCTCATCGACCCCATATCCTTTCCATAGCTACTGACTACCATCAAGACCTTTTTCTGGACATTAATGGTCTGTGATAAAAGAATGATTGGCATTAACAAAAGGATACTTAAAATTGATTTTTTCATTTTTTGATTGTTTTGAATTAGATATATAACACGAACTGAACTATTTTTTGTTACATCCATAGTTGTACGTTCAATACCAAACTGTAATTGATTTCTTTATGATTTGACCTTCGTCTGAAATTTTTGGAGCTTAAATTGAATCTCCTCTTTCAAATCTTCATTTGTAAATTCTGCACCATTGAAATTATCGTAAAATGAAGGCAACGAAAAGGTATCCGTAATGCTAGCACCCATATAAGGGAAGTAGGCACTTGCAGCTTGTAATACGGTTGCACCGCCTCGGCTTCCTGGAGAAGTTGTCATTAACAACATGGGTTTCTCTCTCCAAACCTTCGTGTTAACTCGGGACAACCAGTCTAAGGTATTTTTGAATACTGCTGTATAGGAGCCGTTATGTTCTGCCAGGGATATCATAAATCCATCGGCAGTATCAAATAACCGGTCTAATCTCTTGACCGCTGTTGGAATACCGTTCTCAGCTTCAAAATCTACACCATAGATAGGTAGGACAAAATCATTTAAGTCAATTGAAATGATTTCAATATTTTCTATTATTCCTTTAGAATAGCACAATAAGTTTTTATTGATGGATTTTTGACTATTGCTTCCTGCTATTGTTATGATTTTTTTCATGTTTATTGTTATTTAGAAATTAATGTATCCATTGTATATTTTCCTATACCATTGACCAATATGGTCAAGGCAAGACCAATTATTGTAAGGGAATATTCATAACCTTCAACATCTTGATTTTTATACCAGTTCCCTTAAAAAGTATAGGTGCTTTAAAATTTAGAAGGTTAATCCTTATAGTATTACTTTAAAATTTTTATCTGTGGCGAGCAGAACCATACAAGCAACACAACAATATAATGCAGTGTAAAAGTATTCATAGTCATGGTGTGCGAAATGAGTTATCAATGCACCAATTGCGAATGGAAATAACCATAAGGTCGATAGGTTTTTAACGTGATGTCTCCAAAACCCAACAACCAAACCAATTACTCCCAGCAATTCGCCGTAACCAATAAACAAAGTCCAGATTTTTCCGAAACCAAAATTGCTCATGTTATCCATCATACTTTGTTTTTGGAAAACTTTAAAAAGACTTGCATAACCAAAGGCATAGATCAAATATCCGTAGGCTATCCAATGTGAAACTCGTACTAAATTTTTCATGATATTTAAGATTTAAAAATTGTTTATAAAGTTTTTCGGTAATACAAACCGAAAGATGATTTCACTAAGGGGTCCGTTCCGTACTGATCAAAGTCCACCCCCATTCCAAATTGGTGATCATATAGGGATACTCCAGCCCTTAGTTGTTGGAAGCTCCTAGAATGCGTTTTGAGCTTATCCCAGACCGTTAAAAACTGTCCATTGAACCAAAGAGATATGTTCTCCTTTATTGGTATGTTGTATTGAAACTGGGCAAACACCTCGGCATAACTAGCATTCGTCTGCTCGGAATGGGCAAACGTGGGAATAATTACAAATAATAAACTTGAGTTTTTTAATGTGAGCTTTGCCGAAAGACGTTCCGAGTAACCAGCCGCACTATTGTAGTAAATAGAAGGACCAATTGAAATGGACTTGTTAATGTTCCATAATAGCGTTGGTTGCACTCCTACCTCATCAAATTGCCCATTCTCCATTTTGCTGAAGTTTTGAAAGAAAGCAAGGGTAGCAATACTTAGCGTGTTCTTTTCATTGATTGGATAACTTAAATAAAGGGTAAAATCTGTTTTTGATAAACCATAAAAAAGTTCCACCTGGGTAAATTGCGCATTGCAAAGCTTGGCAAACCCAAGAAATAGGAGTAAAGTGATTGTTATAATTTTTTTCATGCCTCAAAATTCCAGTAGGAAGACATGAAAAAAAATGAACTAGTTTAAGACTTTTACATTCTGTTGACCTTTGAGATAATCTTGCTCATAAACTCTGGGGTAATGCCAAGATAGGCGGCCAAGTCTTTCTGGGTAATTCTATTGACTATATTGGGGTATTTCTTTTTGAAAACCATATATCTTTCTTCTGCGGTTAAGGATATACCGTGATTGGAGCGTATTATATAGCTTATGAGGGACTTTTGATATAATATGCGATAGAATCGTTCGAATTTTGGTATCTCTTGAAAAAGTAAATCATAGTTGGCCCTGGAGATGCCCAGTAACTCAGAATCTTCCGTAGCCTTTATGAAGTATCGGGATGGGTCCTTGGTCATAAAACTGGCCATATCGCCCGTCCAATAATCTTCCACTGCGAACATGGAGATATGAGGTGCTCCATATTCGTCCAATGTGTATACTTTTAAACAACCTTTCGTAATGAAATACTCATATTTAGCGGTCTCACCAGCTTGTAACAAAAACCCTTTTCTTTTTATTTTAATATCAGTAAGCAATGAGATGTACTTCTGCTTCTCAGGCTCGGTCAAATCAATATACCTGCTAATGTTATCAATAATTAGTTTATATGGGTATTCAAATTTCAAAATGAATCTTATAATTTATTTAAATTTAAGTATTTGAAGCTTCCTATTAAAAAACTCCCTTACATCGTTTCTGTAACGTCGCGACCTTGGAAAGAATGAAAACATATAATCCTTAAAGACAATAAACATACAATTTCAGGGACACCTACCAATAAATGAATCAATAGCATTATGAAAAAACTTTTAAGTTTCAGAAAGGCCGCCCATATAAGTCTAGGATTTTTTTGCCTCCTTGTCATATTTCATGTCACAATTATTATTGGTATCCTTCTATTTAATTATGTTCCGTTAGAATATTTGTGGGGAGGACGAATGCAAACGAAAGATGAACTTCTCAACTTTGAATTTGCTTCACTGCTTATTTCTTTTTTTTGTATTCTTATTGTACTAATAAGGATAGAATTTATACGAATACCCCAACTATTAGGCCTTTCTAGGATATTTTTATGGATGCTTTGCATACTTTTCATCTTGAATACTTTAGGAAATGTGGTGGCTGTAACGCTATTTGAGAATTTTTTTGCGATTCTTACGGGTGTACTGGCAGTATTATGTCTTAGAATGGCAATGGAACCACTAGCTAACAAATAACAAAAAGGTATATATGATCATTTTTATTGGTATGAATTCTGAAATAATAGATACAAATGACATTATCCCTTTTCTTGAAAGAAACTTCTATTGGTAAGACTTTCGTAAATTCATGTCTTGTAAATGACTCATTTATGTTGACGCACTTTCAAACATTCTGATTGTTGGAAGTGGAATAAAGAGCTAAAAACCTGTAGTAATTATTGAGACAAAATAATGAAATACTTCTCCGTCAATCTTTATAAAAAAATACTTAACTGCGCCATCGCGGAAGGTTTGAATAGGGCGGATATTGAAGATTTACCCATTTCCATTGAGGATGCCGATGATTTAAAATTTGTATCCGCTGATGAACATTTAAGGGCTCATGAGTTACTTGATAAAAAACTAAGGCCAGGTTTTGCCATAAGGGTTGGAGCGCAAATGAAAATGGATGATTATGGTGTCTTAGGATTATCATGGAGAACCTGTTCAAAGGTTAGCGAGATTTTTGATCGCAGCGAGCGATATTTTAAGTTACTCTCCAATACCTATAATTGGGAAGTCCAGAATGGAGGGGAGATTTCTCATATAATTCTTAATAGGGATGCAACAAGAAGAGGTATGCAACTGTCCTCCGAAGCTAGTTTAGCTGCTACAGTTGTCGTGACACAGGCGATATCCGAAAAAGTGTTGTCTCCCATAGAAGTATGCTTTAAACATGACCCTCCCAAAGATTTGAGTAGTTTCAATGAAGCATTTAAGTGTAAAATACACTTCAACCAACCCAAATACTCAATTAGCTATAGAACGGTTGATCTAAATCTAAGAACCGCCAAGGCGGACGCCAGTATTAATGCATATCTGTTAAAACAAGTTGATGAGGAGACTAAAGGTATCAAGATTGCGGGCAATAAGTTTGTAAGGGATGTTGAAGCACTTATTAAAGATGCACTCCCCACTGGTATTCCAAGCATTCATCATATCAGTGATCTTACGGCCATGAGCAATAGGACACTTACCAGAAGACTATCCGAAGCGGGTGTTACCTATCGTGATTTGGTAAAAAAAACCCAAGAACATCTCGCAAAGGAAATGTTAAGCGATAATGCCTACAACATTGGAGAAATTGCATTTTTAACAGGTTTCTCAGAGCAAAGTGCATTTAATCGGGCATTTAAAAAATGGACGGACCTCACTCCTTCAGAATTCCGCAAAAATAGCTAGAACCCCATTTTGGCGTAAACTGTCAAATTGTTGTCTTGAAGTGTCAAAAAAATCTTTTGAACGCTACGCACCTTTGTATCATCAAATTAACGATTAGATAAAAAGATGACAACACTAGTAAAACATGCAATCATATTCTTTCTGACGATTAGTACCAGTTCAACGAATAATAACACATCAATTGATGAAATCAACAATTTGGGTGAAGTGCAGGCTTTAAAGAATCCAAAAGAACAAGCATTTCAAATCTTAGAGAACAAATGTAATGTTTGTCACAAGCAACGAAACAAGAGACGTGTGTTCACCCCCGAAAACATGAATACTTGGGTCAACGACATTTATAGGCAAGTTTATATAAAGAAAAGAATGCCCAAGGGTAAAAAAATAAAACTCACCTCCAACGAGTATCAAGACTTATTAACCTGGATATCATCTCCTAAAACCAATCAAAATGGAACTAAACTTTAAAATTATCGTATTGATGCTGGGCATCTTATTTACTGGATTAACGGCGGGTCTATGTTTCACATGGTCCAATGCCATAACACCGGGTATTGGCAGATTGGATGACTACGGTTTCTTACAATCGTTCCAAGCCATGAACCGAGCCATTATCAACCGTAGTTTTCTAATCGTCTTTTTTGGACCGGTGATTCTTTTGATCCTCAATGCGTTTTTGCACCGCAACGCTCATCCGGCAACCTTTTGGTCTTTTATTATAGCTGCAATGCTGTTCTTCGTTGGAATAGGTCTTGTCACGGTTTTCAAAAATGTGCCATTAAATGAACTATTGGATAATACCGTGTTAGAGAAAGCAAGTCAAATAGAGTTGGCAGATTTACGAAAAACCTTTGAACAGCCATGGAACAATTGGCATACGGTACGGACAGTTTGTTCCACGATCTCTTTCATTTTATTGCTTATGGGAATTATAGTCAACAAATAAAAATCATATCAAAAAACATCAATCAAAAAACGAACAATCATGAAACTAATTAGAACTATTGGCTTTGGGGTATTGATTTGGATAATTGGAGTGAATTTATATGCCCTATCCTTTTATCTCCCCTTTATGGAGGATGCAGAAAAACAGGCCAACATTTGGCTATCCATAATCATTATTCCCGTGGTTTGGTTTTGTTCCAAACTATATTTCAAAAAGAACGCCACCAACCACGGTCTATGGGTAGGGCTCATTTTCTTTGGTGTTTCGGCAATTCTGGATGCCCTTATCACAGTGCCGTTTACCGTATTGCCCTATGGCGGTACCTATGCTGATTTCTTTATCGACTTTGGCTTTTGGTTCATTGGCCTGGAGTTTATAGCGACCACCTATGTTTACTGGTATACCAACATTCGTAGCAAAAGAACCATCGGAAATTATCAATAAAGACTATAGAAAATTTCAATTAAGTAAAACTCAATTAATATCAATTTTTAAAACAAACACAGATGAAAACAGAAAACATTTTAGTAATTGGGGGGTCAGGTAAAACTGGTCGTCGCGTAGCAGAAAATTTAATGCAAGTTGGGCATAATGTTAGGATTGTCGGAAGAAAAACAACCCCGGCCTTAGATTGGGAAAATCCTGAGACCTACGATGATGCCCTAAAGGACATGGACAGGGCGTATATCGTTTACTATCCCGATCTTGCCGTTCCAGGATCAAGAGATGCAATAACAACACTTACTGAAAAAGCTTTAGAAGCAGGATTGGAAAAGGTGGTCCTACTCTCGGGTAAAGGAGAGTCCGAAGCGGAAGCTTGTGAAGAAATCGTTGCTAACTCTGGGCTGAACTATACCCTTGTGAGGGCATCCTGGTTTAACCAAAATTTCAGTGAAGGAGCCTTTCTAGATTTTATTTTAAACGGGACCGTTGCCTTGCCCATGCCAGAGGCACGGATTCCATTTGTAGATGTCAACGATATAGCAGATGTGGTTACAAAAGTGTTGTTAGATGATTCCTATAATGGGCGGACCATAACCGTTACCGGACCTCAAAAAAGAACCTTTAAAGAGGTCGTTGGCATCATGTCCGAGGCATCCAAAAAACAGATTCAATTTGTGCCCATATCTATCGAGGAATTTAAGGAGGGTATGCGAAGGGCCGGGTTACCCGATTCTTATGTTTGGCTTTTTGGGTATTTGTTCAAAGAAGTTTTAGGAAATCCGGAAAATCAGGAAGTTTCCGATGATGTTGCGAAAGTACTCGGTAGACCTGCCATAGATTTTGAAACCTTTGCTTTTAAAACTGCAGGAACCGGAGTTTGGAATTAGGTATAAAAATAATAGAAATGAGTAAAAGGTTCAAACTAATAACGGCCATGCTACCCGTTTTATTTGCTACGATTGTATCTGCTCAAAATAATAATGAGCAAATCAACATTCACCATATAGCAACTAAAATCGATAGCCTTTTAAGTAATTATAATGAGAAGGAACCAGGTGTTGCCATTGGTCTGGTAAAGGACAATCAATTGATATATGAAAAGTACTTTGGATTGGCCAATCTTGATTATCAGATACCGATTCAGAGAAAGACTTCCTTTCATGTGGCCTCAGTTTCAAAACAGTTTACTGCATTTGCTATTCTTTTGCTTGAAGATGAAGGAAAATTGTCTTTAGAGGATGATATTAGAAACTATCTTCCTGAGATGCATGACTTTGAGCCTACAATTACCATTAGTCATTTGCTAAATCACACAAGTGGCCTAAAAGATAAGTATAACCTTTTACGTCTCTCAGGCTGGACGCTGGATGATTTGATTACCAATGAACAGGTATTGGATATTATTTTTAATCAAGAGACCTTAAATTTCAAACCCAACGAAAAACATATGTATAGCAATGCCAACTATGCATTGTTGGCAGAAATCGTGACTAGAATATCGAAGATGTCCTTTGCAGAATTTACGCAAAAGCACATTTTTGAACCTCTGCAGATGTATGATTCTAAATTTGTAGATAAAAAAGGACAGGTTGTTAAAAACAAAAGCCTTTCCTATTTCAAAGTCGATTCAATGTATGTAGAAGACCTATTTAACAATTTTAGCGTTGGTGCTACCAATCTTAATACGACAATTACAGATTTAAGTAAATGGGCCATTAATTATGACACAAAAAAAGTAGGTAGCGAAGCCATTTTTAAAAAAATGCAAACCTTACAGCATTTGAATAATGGGGAAACCTATGGGTATGCAAATGGTTTGTTCATTAATACCTATAAAGGTTTCGAACGTATTGAACACAGTGGCCAAGATGCAAGTTATCAAGCCTATTTGGCAACTTTTCCGGAATTGAACTTCAGTGTGATATTCACAAATACCAATGGTGAAATCAATGGTGCTAGAATGGTGTATGACATCATGGATATTTGTTTAGACCAATATATTATTGATGAGACGGCCAAAAATTCATCTATAGAAAAATTGACACATCAAAAACCAATATCAAAAAAACCTGTTGAGTTAATACGCTATGAAGGCCATTATTGGGATGAAGGAGACTGGTATTCCAGAGAAATCAAGGTAGAAAATGATACCTTACGCTTCATTACTAAAAAGGGAACAACTACCTTAGTACCTGTTGGTAAGGATGAATTTGAAATGGATATTGATGACTATGTGGGTGTCTATTTTGCGAGCAACCAAATGATTATCACTCTGGATGATGGATATCAGATTTATACTGAAAAATATATTCCTGCAAATTATAATGCAACAACACTTGATGAATTCACGGGTAGATATTACAGTTCTGAATTAAATGCCTATTACTCGTTTAACATTGAACAGGAACAGTTAATAGCAAAACACACAAGACTTGGTGATTTCAAATTAAAAGCTATCAAAAATGACTATTTCATCGGTAATAAGGGTTCTTTTCTTAAAGTGGTTTTTGTAAGGAATTATTCTAATGATGTGATAGGTTTTGAAGTATCAAGTAGCAGGGCCAAAAATGTATCATTTGTCAAAATAAATCAATGAAAGTAGTTTACCCTTTATACGTGTTCGTGATATTCCTTTCTTGCAGCAACGAAACCCCATCTAATTTAATGCTATTGGATTCTAAGATTCCAACAGATACCCCATTGATTTTTGCAGAAGGAATTGTTTCTACCCATAGTTTTGAGTTTGCTATCACCTTTTCTCCGGAAATGGATGAAATCTATTTCACCCGAAGAAAACCAGAGGAAGACAATGAAATTTATGCGATGCGATTAAGAGACGGGAAATGGTCAAAACCAGAACCCGCATTTTTTTCACCAACTGAAGGATGGGACTTTGAACCTCATATTAGTCCTAAAGGGGATAAACTATATTTTGGTAGTACAAGACCACTCCCCGACGCTACTAAATCAAATGGACTGCACCAGTGGTACAGTAAAAAAGAAGTAAATGGATGGAGTTCCCCATTACCGTTGGAGAAACCATTCATGGACAGATCTGTCATTATGTACCTAACGTCTTCCGAGAATGGAAATCTATACTTTACTACCGGAGAAAAAGGAGACAAACCTGAAGATTGGGTTATATACAAGTCGGTTATGGAAGATGGTCAATACAAAAGTATCGATAGAATGGGACAGGAATTTAATGCTACCGGTAAATGGATAGCCCATTCCTACATTGCTCCGGATGAAAGCTTTATGATTTATGATTTTAAAAGTGATTTGGGATTTGGTGCCAGTGATTTATACATCAGCTTTAACAAAAATGATGAATGGACAGTACCGTTGAACTTAGGTCCGAAAATAAATACAGAACAAACCGAAATGACACCAAGCGTTTCACCAGATGGTAACTTTTTGTTTTTCCATAGAGGGAGGGAAGATAATGGTGATATTTACTGGGTGGATTTCAAGCAGATCAAAGCAAGTATGGAGAAGAAACTGACTGTCAACTAACACTTGGAAAATTGATGAAATTCAGAAAAGCGACCATCAAGGATATACCGACCATTATAAAGATGATTTCAGACGATGCTCTTGCCAGCAAACGGGAATACTTCACTACCACATTACCCAAAACCTATTATGATGCATTTGAACGCATCGATTCGGATTCAAATCAAGAACTCACTGTTGTGATCGACGATAAAGATGAAGTTGTAGGAGTATTTCAAATGACATTTATCCCGTATTTGACGTACCAAGGAGGTATAAGAGCACAAATGGAAGGGGTTAGGGTTCACAAGGGACATCGTAATCAGGGGATTGGGAAAAGCATATTTCAATGGGCCATCCAAAGAACGAAGGAACGTAAGGCCCATCTATTGCAGCTGACCACAGATAAAAAGCGCCCTGATGCCATTCGTTTTTATGAGTCCCTCGGATTCAAGCCAAGCCATGAAGGCATGAAAATGCATTTTTAACTATTCTTAATTGATGCCTTTAAAAACTAAAAAGAATTTCCTTTAAAGAAATTCTTTAATTGGAAGTTTTGCCCGATAACTTCTATTTACAGTTCAATTTGAACTAAGCACTCACCAATTGACATACCTATTAATCAGTGAATTGAATTTTACAATTATAGCCAAGGAAACCTTTGAATAGTTTACCTCATTTCCTGACTCTCAATTAAACCATGGTTATAAATTATTAAGCATAAAAACAGAATTGTCCAACTTTAGAGTAAGAGGAAAATTATCCATTAATAAGCGAAAATCATCCATTTTAGGGGATACCATTCTTTATCAACTTTGCATTGTCAATAATGACATACAATTTTAAATATAATCACATGGAAAATGTAACTGCAACGGAATTTAAGGTTCCAACACGAGAAGAAGTAGCTCCCCTCAATCAAGAGATTTTTGACAATTTAAACAAAGCCTTGGGCTTTGTGCCTAATCTATATGCTACCATAGCCTATTCGGATAATGGTCTAAAACGATTTTTGGACTATCAGAACGCAAAGACATCTCTAAACAATAAAGAAAAGGAGGCCGTTAACCTAATTGTCAGCCAAGTAAATGAATGTGTTTATTGCCAAAGCGCACATACCGTTTTGGGTAAAATGAACGGTTTTAACGATGCACAATTATTGGATATCCGAAAGGGAAAAAGTGACAATCCCAAGTTAGATGCCCTAGTGAAATTGGCGGCCGATATTACCTTGAACCGTGGTAAGGCAAGTAGCCAAACTGTAGAAGACTTTTTTGCACAAGGGTATACGAAAGAAAATCTTGTAGATGTCATTCTACAGGTAAGTGATAAAACGGCCATGAACTATTTACACAACCTAACTAAGGTGCCAGTAGATTTCCCATTGGCCGAAACCCTATAACCTATAATTGGAAGTGCGCTAAACAAAAGCGTACTTCCTTTTAAATTTCTAAAATCATCAAAATGAAACTATTAAATAATATACGCTATTTCTTCAGGAAAAATCCTGTTTACACCCGTGTTAAATCTCTAGAATATGCGTGTCCAAATTGTTGGGGAAGACAGGAATATGGTGGTGAATTTTATAAAGCTCTAAAAACGGACAATCCAGCAGTTATGGAACAAAAAAAGGGATGGGTCAGATCCTACGCAGAGCGAAATTTAAAAGGTATGTATCCTAAATACCACATTACAAAAGAAGTATGCAATGTATGCTTCCAAAGCTATGCCAATTAAATAATAATCTTTTTAATAACAAAACACTACAGAAAAATGGCAACTGAAATTGGAATCGAGAAGAAATATCCCCTACCACCATTTAATGAGGAAACGGCAAAACTTAAAGTTCAAATGGCAGAGGATGCCTGGAATACTAAAGACCCTGTAAAAGTTTCCAAAGCGTACACGGTCGATTCCGAGTGGAGAAATAGAACACAATTCATCAATGGAAGGGAAGAGATTGTTGAATTCCTGACCCAAAAATGGAAATCCGAAAAGCACTATAAGCTAAAAAAAGAGCTTTGGGGTTTTAAGGAAAATAGAATGGCTGTTAAATTTGAGTATGAATTTCAAGATAAATACGACCAATGCTACAGAGCATATGGAAATGAACTTTGGGAATTTGATGAAAATGGTCTTATGCGGAAAAGATTTGCTAGTATCAATGACCTAAAAATCGAAGAAAACGAAAGAAAACTACACTAAAACCTTCTACCAATTGTGATACCGACGAACATCTATACCCTTATTGAACCTAAATCCGGGAATTTAGCGCTTAAAATCCATCCTTTCGAATTGGAAAATCCTTTTGAGGAAACCCAAAGACTAAACCATTATTCCCTTATTTGGGTTCAAAAAGGAAGGGGTATACTAACCTCTGAGTTTCATGAATATGAATTTCAGGAGAATATGTTACTGTCCTTTTCACCCTACCAACCTTTTTCCTTCAAATCTACTGAGGGTCTTAAGGGCATCGTTATTCAATTTCATCCCGATTTTTTCTGTATTCATAAGCACCATCAAGAAGTTGCCTGTCATGGTGTATTGTTCAATAATATCTATGACACCCCCATTGTCCTGGTAGATGGGAAAACCTCCACAAATTTTGAAATGGTCATTGAACAACTCAAGGAGGAAATCAAGAAGTCTGCATTGGCCCAATATGAACTATTGATTTCCTATTTAAAAATTTTTTTGATTACGGCATCAAGACTTAAGAGAGAACAACAGGCTGAAAAGGAAGAACCTATTCTTGATAAAGAGGAACCCTATATCTTACAGAATCTAAAAAATTATATTGAGTCACATTACAAATCAAAACACTCTGCAAGCGATTATGCAGATATGCTGGCGATTACTCCCAAGGCCCTTTCAAAACTTACCAAATCGCACTTTAATAAAACGTTGACCGATTTAATATCCGAACGCATTATTATAGAAGCCAAAAGGGAACTTTATCTGACCAATAAAACGGTGAAGGAAATTGCCTTTGAACTAGGTTATAACGACGAATATTACTTTAGTCGGTTTTTTAAAAAAAACGCTGAGGTATCGCCTCAAATTTATAGGGAAACAGTAGGCTTTGATAGAGCTACGGTGAGTATGTAAGGATTCATACTATAAAACCCTAGTTCGACACCAAAAATTTCAATGATAAAAATTCAAATGGGCAACCATTAAATTAAATCCCATAAAAAGCTGGAAATTATATTCTGTGTTAGGTTCAAATTATCTAAATTGAGATAGTTTTTAAAGTTAAATTAGAGCATACGCTATCGCATACGATTTTGGCGAAAAAACGAAGAAAAACCTCTGGAAGGCACTGTAGATAGGGATTTTTACCAAATTCACAACCTGAAGGATAAGCTTCAGAATGCTTTAAGCTATAACATGGCATAACTCTCACAATAAAATTATTCAAACATTTAAGTAAGAGTTTTTAGATTCAAATACAGATTGATGTCCAAATCAAAATTTGTTAACTCGATGTATTTTGCTTCCCTACTTGTACTACTTGAAAAAGGATATAGCAATTTTATAAGTCTATGAACCTTTTTTCATGCGCAAACTTCCCTCCTTTATTTATACTTTTAAATAATGCTAAAGCTTCTATAGACCTGAGACTTAAGTCACTAATTTCTAATTAAATTCCGTTTAGCACATTACCACTCTATTACATTTCTGGCAAAGAGCTTCTCTACAAAAAGGTCCTGGACACAATTCCCAATTTCAGCTTTCCATTCCGTTAAACCTTCCCGCTGTGATGGGAAGGAACAACTGTCCTGAGCGAAGTCGAAGGGCTTCATTCCCAAACCAAAACCGTGAACCGAGTCCGCTTCAACTGAAATTGATATGTACTGTTTTGTTCCACTTCAAGAGACTTTAAAATTTCACTGCTTCAAAGTATTTAATCTACTACCCGAACCGCCACTATAACCCTTTTTTGAGGGCGAAAAAAAATATTTAAAGATGGTAAAGGTACATGAGTGTTGCCAACTGTGGAGCATTAGTAACAATGTTATCCATTATTGATATAAACTCACACTGTAAAATAAGTATTGACTAAATATTTCATCATTCAAATCCTGTTTACCCGATGAACCCACTCCCATATTGCTTGGTTATCAGCAAGTTAAGAATTAAGCACATAAAGTGTTGACCGATTTGCTAACCTCTTTGAGTAATTTTAACACAAAAAAGGGCTTTTCTCAAAAAGGCATAAAAAATTAAACCCTCATAATCTATTGATTACAAGGGTTTTAAAAATTAAAGTCGGGGTGGCAGGATTCGAACCTGCGACCTCCGCGTCCCAAACGCGGCGCGATAACCGGGCTACGCTACACCCCGAAAACGGTTATCTCTTTTTTTGAGAGAAAATTGCGGAGAGAATGGGACTCGAACCCATGCGACACTTACGCGTCGACAGATTAGCAATCTGCTCCGTTACCACTCCGGCACCTCTCCTAAAATCTCTTCAATGAACTTTCGCTTTAAAAGCGGATGCAAATGTAAATTTATAAGCCTTAGTAAACAACTATTTTTGATGTTTTTTTTGATTGAAAATTTAGTAATCTGTTATTCAGGATATTCCACCCTTAAATGATAAATATTGGTAAGCTTTTGTTTGAATATTTTCTTTATAATTTCTATTTCCTTGAAGGTAATATCGGCATTTAAAAATTGGTTCGCCTTCATTTGTCCTGAAATAATTTTATCCACAAATTCATCTATTATTAAATACGTTGGATTTTTAAGGCTTTTAGAAGCTGCCTCAACTGCATCGGCCATCATTAAAATTGCGGTCTCTTTTGAAAATGGTAAAGGTCCTGGATAGCGAAAATCAGCTTCATCAACTTCCTCTTCCAATTCCTTTTGCTTTTTGTAGAAAAAGTACACTATGGTTGTGCCATGATGCGCCCTTATAAAATCAATGACCCTATCTGGGATATTATTTTTTCTAGCGAGCTCAATCCCATTAATTACATGATCAATTATTATTTTCGCACTTTCTTTTGGACTAATCTCATCATGTGGGTTTACATTGGTTATTTGATTTTCTGTAAAGTAAGTGGGGTTATTCATTTTACCAATATCATGGTATAATGCCCCAACTCGCACTAGCATGGCATTTGCTCCTATTTTGTTGGCTGCCGCCTCAGCTAAATTAGCAACCTGTAATGAATGATTAAATGTTCCGGGGGCTTTATTTGATAGTTCTTTTAATAATTTAGAGTTCGTGTCGGAAAGTTCCAATAAGGAAACATCGGACACCAATCCAAAGGCCTTCTCATAAATATAGATAAGTGGCTGTACAAACAAGGTAATCATTCCATTTAACAAAAACAGCCCTAAAGTAATCCATTGTATATTTCTTAAATCACCTTCGTGAATGACATGAAAAGCCAGATATCCAACGATATAAATTAATGTAATCTGACCTACTGAAACAAAAAGGTTCGCCCTTTTGTAAAGTTCAGAAACCGTTAGAATAGTAACGATACCAGCTATAATCTGTAAGAAAATATATTCAAAACTATTGGGTACTACAAAACCTAAAATCAGAACCGTGAGTACATGTACGAACAGGCCCAACCTAGCATCAAAGAACGTTTTCAGTATTAATGGTAAAATGCATAGAGGCACTACAAAAACGTACATATCATTGTATTTTACCACAATTGTAGTAATAAACACAAGCAACAGTATATTAAAGAAAATGAATGTTACTTTGGTATTATTATCATAAATTTCCCTTCGGTACTTTTTCAAAAAAAGAAAGAGCATTATTAAAACTAAAGCTACCAAAACCGTATAGCCAATAAGTATATAATAATAATTGCCCGCCGTCCACAGCTCAGATTCATACTCGGCTTTTAAGGAGTCTAAAATTTTTAAATTCTCACCTTCTACAACCTCACCTTTTGCTATTATTAATTTACCCTCATCTATAGAGCCACGGGTATAAGAAATTTTGGAAAGAGCATCGTCAAGACTTTTATTGTATAAATTAGCATCATAAGTTACGTTGGGCATTATTAAATCAAAGAATAGTTCTTCAAAATCCTTTTTAAAGACCAGCAGACCCTGTGAATCAAGCTCTGAATCCAATAATTGGTTGATATCTGTAATTCTATACAAATCAGATACCGCTACTTGTTGGGCTTCATTATTCTTAACCAGTAACACATACTTATTTGTAATTTTACTGGAGGTATTATCTAAAATTCCATACTTATAAATTGAATCTAAAATTGATCTGGCTATAACCCTTAATTGGTTTTTTTGAGAATTTCTTAACTCACTGGAAGCAAACTGCGTATCAAACCTTAAATCAAAATCAGAATAGACCTTATCTACTAAATCATTATTGAATCTATAATATGGTAAGGTTTTTTCAGCAATTTCCTTTTTTTCCAAGGCAAGCTCTTCCTCCGTCTTTTTTATCGAAAAATCAAAAGGTGCATATAAATTCTCATACTGCCAAGGTTTACCTTTTTGAAATTCATATTTAAACTTACCTCCCTTTGGAAAGAAAAAAACAATAAACCCTATTGCCGCTACATAAAGTATGTATTTATAAATGAGTGATTGCTTATTATAAAGGTTATCCAAGTGGCTTACGTTTTGATATGAATTCAAAAATAGAAAATTATAACCTGATATTCAGGAATTACCAACAATACAAGTTGATTGCATAAGAATTTAGTAATTTCGCCAGTATTAACCAATTTGACACATGAAAGAGATAGTTATTGTTTCCGCAGTAAGGACGCCAATTGGGAGCTTCATGGGTTCCTTATCTACCGTACCTGCACCAAAATTAGGGGCAACCGCGATTAAAGGTGCTTTAGAAAAAATAAATCTGGATGTCGCTTTGGTAGACGAAGTATTAATGGGAAATGTAGTACAGGCAGGTACAGGACAGGCACCGGCAAGACAAGCTGCTATTTTTGCCGGTTTGCCAGAAACTGTTCCATGTACCACTATTAATAAAGTATGTGCATCTGGAATGAAGGCTGTTATGCAGGCAGCACAGGCCATTGCGCTTGGCGATGCAAACATTGTAGTTGCTGGTGGTATGGAAAATATGAGTCTTATCCCTCATTACGTTCATTTACGTACTGCGACAAAATTTGGCCCTGCTACCATGATTGATGGTATGCAAAAAGATGGACTTGTAGATGTATATGATCAAAATGCCATGGGCGTATGTGCAGATGCATGTGCCGAAAAATATAAATTCTCAAGGGAAGATCAAGATAATTTTGCCATACAATCATATACCCGTTCTACCGCAGCATGGAAAAAGGGAAATTTTAAAAATGAAGTTGTACCTGTAACTGTTCCCCAGAGAAGAGGAGAACCTATTTTAGTGTCGGAAGATGAAGAATACAAAAATGTAAAACTTGATAAAATACCCCAACTTAGGCCAGCCTTTAGTAAAGATGGCACTGTTACCGCGGCTAATGCATCCACTATAAATGACGGTGCCGCAGCAATGGTACTTATGAGTGCGGCAAAAGCAGCGGAACTAGGCCTAAAACCTATTGCTAAAATTAGAAGTTATGCTGATGCCGCACAAGAACCAAAATGGTTTACCACCGCACCAGCCAAAGCACTACCAAAAGCATTGGACAAAGCTGGAATAGCAATTGATGATGTTGACTTTTTTGAGTTTAATGAGGCATTTTCTGTAGTTGGATTAGCAAATACAAAATTACTAGGACTTAAAGAAGATATTGTTAATGTTAACGGCGGGGCGGTTTCATTAGGTCATCCTTTGGGTTGTTCCGGTGCAAGAATATTGGTAACACTTCTCAATGTACTTGAACAAAATAACGGTAAAATTGGAGCTGCTGCAATTTGCAATGGTGGTGGTGGTGCCTCCGCTATAGTGGTAGAAAGAATATAATTTCTGGAAAAGCACACATGCAGTACGGTATTTGCCCTTTAAGTATAGTTCCTGTTAGAGATTCGCCTGATGAATCTGCAGCAATGATCAGCCAATTGTTATTTGGCGAGCATTTTAAAATCTTAGAAACCAGAAAATATTGGTCCAAAATAAGAGCTGCTTATGATTCATATGAAGGATGGATTTTAAATACACAATTAGTTTTTATCACCGAAGAAACTTATGACGACATTCTAAACGCACCAAATACATATTCATTTGATTTAATAACATTTGTTGAGAAAGAAAATTCTTTATTATTACCCATTCTATTAGGCTCTACCGTTTGCCATAGCGATTTACTTTCCTTTCATTTTGATGGTAACATTATTGAGGAAGCACAAGAAAAAATAAATTTGATCAATACTGCTCTTTTGTATTTAAACACACCCCAACTCTTTGGTGGAAGAACACCATTTGGTATAGACGCTTCTGGACTCACGCAAATGGTTTATAAAATAAACGGTTATAAATTACTAAGAACGGCTGAAGAACAAGCCTCACAGGGAACAGCATTGAGTTTTGTAGAAGAGAGTGAACCTGGCGATCTTGCCTTTTTTGACAATGCTAGCGGAATTATCGATCATGTAGGCATTATCATGGAAAACAACTATGTAATCCATGTTAACGGTATGGTTAGAATTGATAGAATAGATCATACGGGTATCTTTAATAACGATGTAAGAAACTATACCCATAAACTTCGGGTAATTAAAAAAATAATATAAAAAAAGCCCTCAATTAGAGGGCTTTCAAATTTTGTTAAGAAAATTATTATTCTCCTAATAATTTCTTTATTCTCATAAAGTTATCATTATCTCCCATTGCCCCATAAATGTTTTTTAATTGCGTTAAAACACTCTGGTTATCTGGGTTAGTGGTCAAAGCTTTTTCTAGAATATCTGCACCTTGCTTAAACAAAGCGTCTTTCTTTGCTTTTAACTCATCATATTTAGCTATGTCTGCCCTTGAGTTACCTAAGGAATTCATCTCGTCTATAAGCCCATTGCCCTCATTTACATAAGTCGTAGAAAGGTTCAAATAAGCATTCGTATAACCTGGGTTAAGTTCTATGGCCTTATTATATGATTTTCTGGCATCTTCATAATTTTCTTGCTCCATGCTGATAACACCTACGTTATAATGCAAATCTGCATTATCTGGCGCCAAAGCAATTGCCTCAGCCATTAATTCCTTAAACTTGTCCTTATCGCCCATACTAAAGTAAAGATTGGCCTCGTTTAAAATAAGGTTAACGTCATCAGGATTATTTTGCCTTGCAGCCTTATACGCTTCCAAAGCTTTATCATTTTGTTTTAACTGCGTGTAGATCAAAGCAACATTTTTCACAATCTCCGCTTGTTTAGATGGTGTTCTTTCATCAATAGGATCTTTATAAGTTCCTGATTTCACCATCAACTCCCTTTGAATTTTATCCATTTCCTCTACCTGACCGGTTTCCACGTTGGTGGCTTTGTACACTACACCACTACCATCATAACCAACTTCTTGTAGTTCGTTATAATATTTAAGCGCATCCTCATAATGACCGCCATTAACTGCACTTCCAGCAGCATAGTATAAATAGGAAGTATCTTTAGGACTAATTTTGTAGCTCATATACAACTTCTCGGCAGCCTCTTTAAATTTCTTGTTACCGTTGTCCTCAACAGCAGAGTTTACCAAATCAGCCGTTAAACTAGCCAAATATTGGTTTGTCTCGGAAGTATATTTCTCTTTTCCAGTGCTTCCTTCAATCTCTAACACCTTTTGAAAAGATGACACCGCATTTTCAAATGCAGTATTATCTCCTTTTTTTGCTAAATCAGCATAAACCTTACCTCTTGTAAAATAATATTGGGCCTGAACCTTAGTATCGGCGGCGGCAACACTTCCCATTGCACCTTCTATAGCTGTTTTGGCAGCATTGGCATCACCGTCTTTAAGTGCTTTTTCAGCAGTTTTAATTTCGTTTTTTTGTGCGAAACCTACCATTGAAAGTGATAGTGCTGCAAGCATTATAATTCTAGTTTTCATTTTTTAATTTATTAATTATTAGTGTTTGAATATTTATGATTTATCATCATCGTTATCTTCTTTATCAATTCTTGTGCCATCTTCAGGAGTTACTTCAATATCCTTTATTTCAGCGTCATCAAGATTATCTTCATCCTTCATAACTTTAGCGACAGCAGCAATAGAATCATCACCTTTTATATTGATTAGTTTTACACCTTGGGTAGCCCTTCCCATTACCCTAAGGTCCTCAACACTCATTCTAATGGCAATACCTGATTTATTGATAATCATTAAATCATCAGAATCTGTAACATTCTTTATGGCGACTAAATTTCCAGTTTTTTCAGTAATACTTATGGTCTTTACACCTTTGCCCCCTCTATTGGTAATTCTATAATCATCAATACTGGAACGCTTTCCGTATCCATTCTCGGAAACTACTAATAGTTCATCCTCAAAATTATGTACAGATACCATTCCTATTACCTCATCATCTTCACTAGCCAAGGTTATTCCTCTAACACCGGAAGCATTTCTTCCCATAGGCCTCGTCTTGCTTTCCTCAAACCTAATTGCCTTACCAGATTTTAAACCTAAGAAAATTTGACTGGTTCCTGTTGTTAATTTAGCCTCTAAAAGTTCATCGTCCTCACGGATGGTGATGGCGTTGATACCATTTTGTCTTGGTCTAGAATATTGCTCCAATGAGGTTTTCTTAACAATACCTTTTTTAGTGGCCATAATAACATAATGGCTATTTACATAATCCTCATCCTTTAAATCCTGTGTGCATATAAAGGCTTTTACCATATCATCCTGTTCTATATTGATCAAGTTCTGAATGGCCCTACCTTTTGAAGTTCTGCTTCCTTCAGGAATTTCAAATACACGCATCCAGAAACATTTTCCCTTTTGGGTAAAGAACAACATATATTGGTGGTTGGTTCCCACAAACAAATGTTCTAAGAAATCCTCGTTACGTGTAGAAGATGCTTTTTGACCTACACCTCCCCTATTTTGTGTCTTATACTCTGTTAACGGTGTTCTCTTGATATAACCTGCGCGAGAAATGGTAATTACAACCTGCTCATTTGGGATCATATCTTCCATGCTCAAATCGCCACCCGCAAAGTTAATCTCTGAACGGCGTTCATCACCATACTTGTCCTTAACCTCAATAAGCTCCTCTTTAATGATATCCATCCTTCGCTCTTTCTTAGCCAGAATATCCTTTAAATCGGCAATGGTCTTTATAATCTCATCGTACTCAGAACGTAATTTATCTTGCTCCAGTCCAGTAAGTTGGCGCAAACGCATTTCTACTATTGCCTTGGCCTGAATTTCAGTAAGTTTAAAGCGTTCCATCAAATTTTCCCGTGCCTCATCGGCATTGGAAGAAGCCCTAATAATCGCAATAACCTCATCTATATTATCAGAGGCTATAATCAGTCCTTCCAATATGTGAGCGCGGTCTTCTGCCTTTTTAAGCTCAAACTCTGTACGCCTTACAACTACCTCGTGTCTATGTTCCACGAAATAATGAATCATTTCCTTTACATTAAGTAATCTGGGCCTACCATTTACCAATGCAATATTGTTTACACTAAATGACGTTTGTAGTGCTGTATATTTATAAAGCGTATTTAAAACAATGTTAGGTATCGCATCTCGTTTTAAGATGTAAACCACTCGCATACCATTACGGTCAGATTCATCACGAATGGTAGAGATACCCTCAATTTTTTTGTCATTTATTAAGTCGGCCGTTTTTTTGATCATATCGGCCTTGTTTACCTGGTACGGTATTTCAGTAACAATAATACACTCCCGCCCTTGAACTTCTTCAAAAGTAGCTTTTGCACGCATCATTACCCTTCCACGTCCTGTATGAAATGCCTCTTTTACACCGTCGTAACCGTAAATAATACCACCGGTCGGAAAATCTGGCGCTTTGATATGGGTAATAAGCTCCTCTATCTCAATATCATTATTATCAATATAGGCAATAGTACCATCCACAACTTCAGATAAGTTATGCGGTGGCATATTGGTGGCCATACCAACGGCAATACCCGATGCCCCGTTTACCAAAAGATTAGGAACCCTAGTTGGCAAAACCGTTGGCTCTTTTAAGGAATCATCAAAATTCAACTGATGATCTACGGTATCCTTATCAATATCCGCCAACATATCATCGGCAATCTTCCGCATACGTGCCTCTGTATAACGCATTGCTGCAGGACTATCACCATCTATAGACCCAAAGTTACCTTGACCGTCTATCAACATATATCTCAAACTCCATTCTTGGGCCATTCGAACCATGGTATCGTAAACGGAGGTATCACCATGAGGGTGATATTTACCCAAAACCTCACCCACAATACGGGCAGATTTTTTATGTGAACTATTACTTCTAACCCCTAGTTCGTGCATTCCAAAAAGCACACGCCTGTGCACAGGTTTTAATCCATCCCGCACATCTGGCAGGGCTCGTGACACTATGACCGACATTGAATAATCAATGTAGGCAGATTTCATTTCATCTTCTATGTTAATAGGAATCAATTTTTCACCTTCCGCCATTGTAAAATCTTTGATTGTTTTTTTATTAGTAAAAAAGCATGCCAATATACGTAAAATCGAAGCCTTTAGAGAATGTTCAATTACATTTATTCAATAATTTATTAACACTTAGACGTAAGTAATTAGTTAATAATTAAACTAGCCACAGCTTTGAATTTCATTAGTTTTTTCGTCATTTAGAACAACTTTAACGAATATAGGTACAGTATTTGCTCATGATTGAAGGAGATTTAGTAATTTTATAGTTGATATTATAGTTTATGGATGATAATTTTTCACCTAGGGTCAAAGATGTAATTGCTTATAGCAAGGAGGAGGCATTGCGTCTTGGCCATGATTTTATAGGAACCGAGCATTTGATGTTGGGTCTATTAAGGGATGGGAGCGGGAAAGCCATAAGCATTTTGGATGCATTGGATGTTGATTTGGACCATTTGAGAAGAAAGGTGGAAATCTTAAGTCCATCTAACCCTAATGCTAGTGGTGTTCAAAAAGACAAGAAGAACCTTCACTTAACAAGACAAGCAGAAAGAGCCTTAAAAACAACATTTCTTGAAGCAAAACTTTTTCAAAGTTCTTCAATTAACACTGCGCATTTATTATTGTGCATATTGAGAAATGAAAATGACCCTACTACCAAGCTATTACATAAGCTTAAAGTAGATTATGATGGCGTTAAGGAACAATTCAAATTTATGATTACAAGTGATGATGAAATAGTAGACTCCCCAACCGCAGAATCGTTTTCAAGTGATTCAGATGACACCGGTGATAGTAAGGAAAGTACCTTTGGAACGCCTTCAGGACAAAAAGGTGCCAAAAAATCCAAAACCCCAGTGTTGGATAATTTTGGTAGGGATTTGACCCAAATGGCGGAGGAAAACAGATTGGATCCCGTTGTAGGGCGAGAAAAGGAAATAGAACGTGTTTCACAAATACTCAGTCGTCGCAAGAAAAACAATCCTTTGCTTATTGGTGAGCCCGGTGTGGGTAAAAGTGCGATTGCGGAAGGGCTAGCGCTTAGAATTGTTGATAAAAAAGTATCCCGCATCCTTTACAATAAAAGAGTTGTTACTTTAGACTTGGCTTCATTAGTAGCAGGTACCAAATACCGTGGTCAATTTGAGGAAAGGATGAAAGCCGTTATGAACGAACTGGAGAAGAATGATGATGTTATTCTTTTTATTGATGAGATCCATACCATAGTTGGTGCAGGTGGGGCCACCGGAAGTTTAGATGCCTCAAACATGTTTAAACCCGCATTGGCACGTGGTGAAATTCAATGTATTGGTGCAACAACACTAGATGAATACAGACAATACATAGAGAAAGATGGTGCTTTGGAACGAAGGTTCCAAAAAGTAATAGTAGAACCAACAAGCGTAGATGAAACAATTGAAATTCTACACAATATTAAAGGTAAATACGAAGACCACCATAATGTAATCTATACAGATGCTGCTATTGAAGCTTGCGTAAAACTTACGAACCGCTATATGACAGATCGTTTTTTGCCGGACAAAGCAATTGATGCACTTGATGAAGCGGGATCCAGGGTCCATATCGTCAATATGGACGTTCCCAAGCAAATTTTGGAGTTGGAGAAAAAACTGGAAGATGTACGGGAACTTAAAAACAGCGTTGTTAAAAAGCAAAAGTATGAAGAGGCTGCAAAGCTGAGGGACGATGAGAAAAGCTTAGAGAAAGAACTAGCTATAGCCCAAGAACGCTGGGAGGATGAAAGCAAACTTCATAAAGAAACAGTATCCGAAGACAATGTTGCGGATGTAGTTTCCATGATGAGCGGTATTCCTGTAAATAGGATTGCCCAAACCGAAAGTAATAAATTAGCAGAGCTGCCAAAACTTATAAAAGCCAACGTAATAGGTCAAGATGAGGCGGTTGCCAAGGTATCTAAAGCAATACAGAGAAATAGGGCCGGATTAAAAGACCCCAACAAACCTATTGGGTCCTTTATATTTTTAGGTCAAACTGGTGTTGGTAAAACACAATTGGCCAAAGTAATGGCTAAGGAGCTTTTTGATTCTGAAGATGCACTTATTCGTATAGATATGAGTGAGTACATGGAGAAATTTGCCATTTCAAGATTGGTTGGAGCTCCTCCAGGATACGTGGGTTATGAAGAAGGCGGACAACTTACGGAAAAAGTAAGGAGAAAACCTTACTCAGTAATTTTACTGGATGAAGTAGAAAAAGCGCACCCAGACGTTTTCAACATGCTATTGCAAGTGTTGGATGACGGATATCTTACTGATAGCCTTGGAAGAAAAATTGATTTTAGGAACACTATTATCATAATGACCTCCAATATTGGCGCCCGTCAACTTAAGGATTTTGGACAAGGCGTAGGGTTTGGAACAGCTGCGAAAAAAGAGCAAGAAAGTACCCATCAAAAAGGGGTTATAGAAAATGCACTGAAAAAAGCATTCGCACCCGAATTTTTAAATAGAATTGATGATGTAATTGTCTTTAATGCCCTTGAGCGAGAACATATTCATCAAATCATTGATATAGAGCTTTCTAAGCTTTATAATAGAATAAAGGGCATTGGGTATGAATTAAAACTCACAGAAGCTGCCAAGGACTATATCGCCGATAAAGGATTTGATAAACAATATGGCGCAAGACCTTTAAAAAGAGCTATTCAGAAGTATATTGAAGATGCTTTGGCAGAGGAGATTGTCAACAGTAAATTAGATGAAGGCGATAGCATTTATATGGATTTGGATGCTGAGAAAGATGAATTGACGATAAAAATAGAAAAAGCCGAAACATCATCGAAAACTGAATAAATTGAACCTTATAAGCTTAAAAAAGGAGTCCCATTACGGACTCCTTTTTTAGTATTTTACTATTGCCAACGTAGGAAAGCAATCACAGCGAATATTTCGAATTAGCAATACGAACGATATTTGCGCTTTTAATCTAAAATTTTATCCCAAACCCTCTTATAAATTTACTTTCGTCCCAGACACACTATTAATTATTAGAAAATGAGCGTTGGATCGGCGAAGAACAAAATCATCGTAAGGGAATACGAATTAGAAGTTGGTAAAATTCAAGTTTATGATAACTATATGGTTTCCATCTTCGATGAAGGTGCAACCTTGACACTTGAACGTGCTTACCAAATAATAGGAATTTCAGAAATTCATTTTAGGGATAAAAACTTTGGTTTTATAAGTCTAAGGAAGAACTCCTACGCCATTGACCCTACCATCTATAATTATTTAAAAGAATTAGATAATTTAAAGGCCTTTGCCATAGTTTCTATTAAAGAGATTGACATGCACAATTTTAAAATAGAGAAACTTTTCTATAAAAAACCTATGAAATTCTTTATTGAGTACGATAATGCACTTAACTGGGTCAAACGTAGAATAAAGGTTAGATAAACTACATCTTCCTTTAGAACAACTTTAATTAGTTAAGGTTGTTCCTCTTCGGTTTGAGGTTGCTGTTGCTCAGGCGCCTTAAATAAATCCAGATAGGCTGCACCAATTCCATTAACAATATCTGAAGCAAGTAAGGCTTGAAAACCATGTTTTTCAATTTCTATATCACCTGATTTACCATGTAGATATACTCCAAAAATTGCTGCAGTTAGTGCACTATAACCTTGAGCGATTAATCCTGTTATCATACCTGCCAAGACATCTCCACTTCCTGCTGTTGCCATACCGGGATTACCTGTGGTATTTACATAGCCTTTTTCCTTATATACGGTGATTGTATGGGCACCTTTGATAACCACAATACAATCATATTTACTTGAGAACTGTTTTACTTTCCTTAACTTATCAAAATCATCTTTCCAAGAACCTATTAGCCTTGCCAACTCTTTAGGATGTGGTGTAAGCACACACGTTTTTGGCAACCTGGCCAACAACTCCTTTTCACTAGACAACATATTTAATCCATCAGCATCAATAACCATGGGTAATTTATTATTTTCCAATAAATTGGTCAATGCACTTAAAGTTTCTATTTGTGCTCCCATTCCCATTCCAACTCCTAGGACATTAGGCTCTATATCAAATTGAATATTGGCTATTACATTCTGCTCACTTGTTAAAACCATTACTTCTGGTATTGAAGATTGCATACTCTCATATCCGCATTTTGGAATATAAGCTGTAACCAAGCCTGCACCAGACTTTAATGCAGCCCTACTCGCTAAATTCACCGCGCCTATCTTACCATAGCTTCCCCCAATTATCAATGCGTGACCAAAAGTTCCTTTATGGGAATACTTTGCCCTGGGCATATACATAGCTAAGACCTCATTTTTTCCGATTAACTCAAAATTAGTCTCGGTTTCAAGTAAAAATTGCCTGTCCAATCCTATATCCAAAACCTCCCAATGCTCCGCATACCCACCAGTTTCCGGTAAAAAGAAAATCAATTTTGGTGTTTGAAAACTAAGCACGTAGTTGGATTGTACAACAGCTACCTTATCATCAGGTACCTTGTCGGTAAATAAACCCGATGGAATATCAACGGAAAGTATAAATGCTTCCGATGTATTTATATGCGTGATAAGTTTTTTTACCCAATCATCTGGTGTCCTGTTTAATCCAATACCAAAAATTGCATCCACAATAATATCCTCATTGGCTATTATTGGCAAATCGCTTGCAGAATCTAAAAATATTGGCCAAACTTTTCGGTCTTTCAACCTATCTAGATTTATTAAAAAATCTTGGGAGCGCTTATCACTATAATTTACTATATAAACAGCAATATCATAGCCATGTTCAGTTAAATGCCTAGCCAATGCCAAACCATCGCCACCGTTATTTCCTATGCCACAAAGAAGATGAATTTTTACCGGTGCACCCTGTAATCTAAGATGTAACCAGTTAAATATTTGTACAGCGGCCCTCTCCATTAACTCGTCACTTGTAATTTGCTGTCTTTTTATTGTAATTTTGTCAGCTGCATATATCTGTTTCGCAGAAAAGATCTTCATTCTAAGGGATGTTTTTATTAAAAAGTAACGATTCCACAAAAAATTGTAGAATCATTTGATTAGCAAACCAAATGTACTACTTTTGAATTTTAACTATTAAGATGATTTGTACAGGTACAAATAAAGAATTTGCAATTTCTTCCGTAACCAAAATTTATGGTACTACTACGGTATGGTTCACCCCAATGGGGTAAAAAACTATACACCTCCGATCTCGTGTTTACGAACACCAACCATTTCCCAAAAAGTTAATATATAACTCGTATGAAAGTTTTAAAATTTGGCGGTTCTTCCGTAGCCAGTGCTGATAACATCATAAAAATAAAGAACATAGTTTCTTCCTATGACGAAAACATAATTCTTGTCTTCTCTGCTTTTGGAGGGATAACAGACCAGTTATTAGAAGCCGGCCTTTTAGCTTCGCAACAAAATGTGGGTTACCAAACGATTATAAAGAAAATTGAAGATAGACATCTTGATACAGTCAAGGAGTTAATTCCAGTAACAGCACAGAGTAAAGTACTTAGCAAAGTTAAGAGCGAGTTAAATGTACTGGAGACCCTATTAGAAGGCGCCTATTTGATTGGGGAACTAACCAAAAAACTTTCCGATAAAATAGTAAGCTATGGCGAACTTCTATCCTCATATATTATAAGTGAATACTTCGTAACACAGTCATTGGATTGTGAATATAGAGATAGTAGGGAACTCATTGTTACCCGCAATGTTATGGGGAAGGATACCGTAAACTTTAATCTTACCAATGCTAACTGCACGGCATATTTTAATGCTGTAAAATCTAAAATAATCATCTGCCCTGGATTTATTGCCAGTTCAGAAACAGGAGACTCCACTACATTGGGTAGAGGAGGTTCTGACTATACGGCCGCAATTTATGCTGCCGCGATCAATGCGGAGCTTTTAGAGATTTGGACTGATGTGAGTGGCATGTTCACCGCAAATCCTAAAATTGTTAAACAGGCCAAGGCAATAAAACATATTTCTTATGAGGAGGCCATGGAACTTTCCCACTTTGGTGCCAAAGTATTATACCCTCCAACAATACAGCCAGTGCTGAACAAGGGTATTTCTATTGTAATAAAAAACACTTTTGAACCTCAAGAAGCTGGTACATTAATTACAAAATCCAAAAACGAAAAAGGTAAAACAGTAAGGGGTATAAGCCATATTGGAAATATAGCCTTACTTTCTTTAGAAGGACCTGGAATGGTTGGTATTCCCGGTATATCTAAACGTTTTTTCGAAGTCCTTTCTCAATCAGATATCAGTGTGGTTCTTATAACGCAAGCATCATCGGAACATTCTATTTGTGTTGGTATAGCATCTGCTGATGTGGAAAGAGCTGTAAATGTTGTGAACGAAGCATTCGAGTTTGAAATTGAAAGAGGTTTTATTAAACCTGTTCATCCAGAGCAAAATTTAGCTATAGTTGCACTTGTAGGCGACAATATGAAAAGTCACCAAGGACTAAGCGGTAAAATGTTTAGTACCCTTGGTAAAAATAATGTCAACATTAGGGTAATAGCCCAGGGTGCTTCCGAAAGAAACATCTCTTGTGTCATTAATGAAAAGGATGTGAAGAAAGCATTGAATGCACTTCATGAGGAATTTTTTGAGGAAAACATAAAGCAGCTTAACCTTTTTGTAATGGGCGTTGGTAACGTAGGTGCTAAATTCTTAAATCAAATTAAATTACAGCATAAGTTTTTAAAGGAGAACCTAAAATTAAACATTAGGGTTATTGGTATATCCAATTCTCGAAATTTTTATTTTGATGAAAAAGGTATCAATTTAGATTCTTGGCAAGATGTACTTTCCAAAGGAGAAAAAGCAGATAAAGATGTATTTATAGAAAAGGTCAATGCACTAAATTATCGCAATAGCATTTTTGTGGATAACACAGCAAGTGAAGAAATTTCGAACACCTATAGTTCCTTTTTAGGTAACAGTATATCTGTAGTCACGTGTAACAAAATTGCCTGTTCCTCTAAATATGAAAATTATTTATCCCTAAAATCATTGGCCCGTGAATACAATGCACCATTTCTGTTCGAAACCAATGTCGGAGCCGGCCTGCCCATTATTGACACATTGAAGCATTTAATTGCATCGGGTGATAAAATACTAAAAATACAAGCGGTTCTTTCTGGCAGCTTAAACTTTGTTTTTAACAATTTCAGTGACCAAACAACTTTTCATGATATAGTGAAACAAGCACAAGAAGAAGGATATACCGAACCTGATCCAAAAATTGATTTAAGCGGAATTGATGTTATGCGGAAAATATTGATTCTGGCGCGGGAAAGTGGTTATGCATTGGAAATTGAAGATATTGCCAACAAACCTTTTTTACCTGAAGAAAGTTTAGCCACTACCAATAATGAAGATTTTTTTAATTCATTAAAGAAGTATGAAGCTGACTTCCAAAAATTGTATACAGCCGCCAAAAATACAGATAGTAAACTTAAGTATGTTGCCCAATTTGAAAACGGTGAAGCAAGCGTAGGATTACAACAAATACCCAAAGGCCATGATTTTTATAATTTAGAAGGCAGTGACAATATTGTTTTATTTTATACAGAACGATATCCAAATCAGCCTATGATAATTAAAGGAGCAGGTGCCGGTGCAGATGTAACCGCTTCGGGAATATTCGCTGATATTATTAGAATAGGTAATTTTTAATTATGAATGAGATAAAGGTTTTCTGTCCAGCTACTATTGCAAATATTTCTTGCGGCTTTGATGTTCTAGGCGTAGCCCTAGACGCGGTTGGTGATGAAATGGTAGTTAGAAAAACCGCAGAAAAAGGGATTCGTATCAATAAAATAATAGGTCAAGACCTGCCACTGGAAACAGAAAAAAATGTCGCAGGGGTCGCAGGGTTGGCTCTGTTGGAAAACACCGATTATAGTGGCGGATTTGAAATTGAAATTTATAAAAAGATAAAACCTGGTAGCGGTATAGGTAGTAGTGCCGCCAGTTCTTCTGGTGCGGTTTGGGCAATAAACCAACTCTTAGGCAAACCTTTCAACACAACCCAACTGGTGCAATTTGCCATGGAAGGGGAAAGGCTTGCCAGTGATGTGGCACATGCAGACAATGTAGCCCCTGCCCTATTTGGTGGCTTTACTTTGGTAAGAAGTTACCAACCATTGGATATAATTACCATACCGGCACCTAAAGAACTTTATGCAACCATAATTCACCCACAAATAGAAGTAAAAACATCAGATTCCAGAAAAATACTAAAATCAACCATTAGCATGGAAACGGGTATAAAACAGTGGGGTAATGTAGGTGGACTTGTTGCTGGTCTTTTTAAAGAGGATTATGACTTAATTGGCAGGTCACTGGAAGATCATATTGTTGAACCCATACGGTCCATTTTAATTCCTGGGTTTGACAAAGTTAAAGCGGCCTCTATTAGTGCTGGGGCATTAGGATGTGGCATATCTGGCTCTGGCCCCTCAATATTCGCTTTTAGCAAAGGAAATGATACCGCATTAAAAGTGGGTAAAGCCATGAAAGAAGTTTATAAAGCCATTGACATTACGTTTGACATTCATGTATCCAAGGTAAATACAGAAGGAATTAAAATCTTACCATAAATAAGTTACGATCCGAAGGATAAATTAATTACAAAAAAATTGAAAATTGAAATACTATAGTCTAAATAATAAAGCACCGGAAGTATCTTTTAAAGATGCCGTAATTAATGGTATCGCACCGGACAAAGGTTTGTATTTCCCAGAAAGTATTACGCCGCTACCCGATTCCTTTTTCGATAAAATCACAGAATTATCAAACAAAGAAATTGCGTTTACAGCCATTAATCAATTTGTCAGTGATACTATTCCCAGCAATATACTGAATGAAATTCTTGATAACGTCTTGGATTTTGATTTCCCAGTCATAGAAATTGAAGAAAATATTGGCACATTAGAGCTTTTTCATGGACCAACTATGGCTTTCAAAGATGTTGGCGCCCGATTTATGGCACAATGCCTTGGTTATTTTTCAAAGGACGTAAAGAATGAAGTAACTGTTCTCGTGGCTACTTCTGGTGATACTGGTGGTGCAGTAGCTAACGGATTTTTGGGGGTTGATGGTGTGAAAGTAGTTATTCTATATCCTAGTGGTAAGGTAAGTGATATCCAAGAACGGCAACTAACTACCTTAGGCAAAAATATTACCGCTTTGAAAGTAAATGGCACTTTTGATGATTGCCAAGCTATGGTGAAAAGGGCTTTTTTGGACCATGACCTATTGGAAAAAATGAAGTTAACCTCTGCAAATTCCATTAATGTAGCACGATGGCTTCCGCAACTTTTTTACTTCATGTTTGCCTATAAACAAGTTAAATCCAAAGGAAAAGAGATTGTTTTTTCTGTTCCCTCTGGAAATTTTGGAAACATTTGCGCAGGTTTGGTAGCGCAACGTTTAGGAATGCCCGTGAAACACTTTGTTGCGGCAACAAATGTAAATGATACCGTGCCAGAATTCATGCGGACAAAAGAGTATTTACCAAAACCATCTACCGCAACCATTTCCAATGCAATGGACGTTGGTGATCCAAGCAATTTTATTAGGATTAGACATTTATTTGAAGATGATTTTGATACCTTAAAAAATAACCTTTCATCTTATTCATTTAATGATGAGGAAACTAGAAAAGCATTAATACACATTTATAAAACAAGTGGTTATATAGCAGACCCGCATGGTGCTGTAGGTTATTTAGGTCTCAAGAAATATCAAGAGCGGCATCCAAATACTTTTGGTATATTTTTGGAAACCGCCCATCCCGTTAAATTTTTGGATATTGTTGAGGAAACACTTTCTGTGCAATTGGAAATTCCTTCACAAATTAAAAAAGTGATGGGTAAGGAAAAAAAATCAACCAAAATCACCAGCTATAATGAACTTAAAGCCTTTCTCATTACTAGTTAATCTAGGCCCGGTAGTTTAAATTCATCAAGTGGACTCGTAATTTTCATCATAGCTTCTATGGCTTCTGTCGTTCTTGGCGCCATTGCCGACAAATTTATTGGACCATCTTCCGTAATTAAAATATCATCTTCTATGCGTACTGCAATTCCCCACCATTTTTCATCGCATGCACTACCTTCTGGTATATATATTCCTGGTTCTACAGTAATTACAGTATTAGGTTTAAAATCCCCATAGGTTCCTTTATCATGTACATCCAATCCTAAATAATGGGAGGTTCCGTGCGGGAAATAGGTTCTTGCCTCACTTATATCCTTAATGATTCCGAGCTTTAAAAGTCCATCTGCAACCACCTTAATGGCGGCCTCTCCAGGAGCCCTAAAAGAAGCACCAACAACACTAACCGCTATACCGGCCTCTTGGGCATTATAAACAATATCATATATCGCCTTTTGCTCTTTTGAAAATGTGCCGTTTGCAGGAATAGTCCGTGTAACATCTGCTGTATATCCATGATACTCTGCTCCCAAATCCATTAAGACCAAGTCGGTGGCCACCTTGGTTTTGTTATTTTCTATATAATGAAGAATACAACCGTTGTTACCTCCTCCTACGATAGAAGGATAGCCTTCATATTCAGCACCATATCTTTTATAAATATATTCGTGAACACCTTGAATTTCTGATTCTGACATATTAGGGTGCATGGCCTTCATGATCTCTACTTGGCCAACTGCTGAGATTTCAATAGCTTTTTTTAATAGTTTTAACTCTTCCTCTGTTTTTGTTTCCCGAAGTTTATCCATTATTTCGGCGATAATACTAGAATCCAAATTAGTTGACTTTTGAACTAACAATACCTTTTCCTTGATTTCCTTTCTTAGTTCCTGGTCTGGTGCATTCACAAAATTGCTCAAAAGCTCATCCTCTTGCAAATTAGGGTAATTGTTCAGATATCTACCAAGGGTTTGGGCAACATTGGCACTATTCTCTACATCAGTAGAGGTTATCATTTTGTACAATTGCTGTTTTGTTGCATTATAATCGGTAGGATAATTTGATTTTATTTTAAAGGCCTTGATTAAATCGAACAAATCAGCGTTTCCCTGTTTATCCCTATAATCATTCTTAAAATCAAAAAATGAAACTTTGTCAAAGGTTGAAAAATCTATTGATAAATTCGCAAATTCACTTCCATTATAAACCATATCAAAACCTAATTGGCCTTTAACTCCAGCTACCCCAAGCCGTTTACCGTTCCACTGCTCTGCTAGTGGGTCACGCTCCTGAACATAAATAAGTTCGTTAAATACTTTTCCACTAGCATCCTTTTGATTTTCGGAGAAAATAAGGAGGACAGCATTAGGCTCTTTATATCCAGTTAAATAATAAAAATCAGGATCTTGATGATAAATGTAATCTACATCATTGGCTCGATTTCTTTCTGCATTTGCAAAAAACACCAACACACTATTTGTTGGCATCATCTCCCTAACTTTTTCCCTTCTCAATGTGTGAAATTCCGCGGTTAAATAATCGGAAGGCGTTTCTTGGGCGTTTATTTCAAGAACAACAAATAGTATAATCCCTAGTGATAGAATATTTTTAAACATAATTGAAATTTATGCCTTTAAAATACTGTTTTTTAGTCAACACTATTCATTTTCATGGTAAAATTTTATGGAAAACATAAGAACTTGAAGCAGGTGTATCCTTAATTATTTCTATAAATTTGTGCTCTTTAAATTAAGACCATGAAAAATACTGCGCTTACTAAAACCCATGAGTCCCTTGGTGCCAAAATGGTTCCATTTGCGGGATATAATATGCCTGTATCCTACGAAGGTGTCAATGCGGAACATGAAACAGTGCGCCATGGTGTTGGAGTATTTGATGTTTCCCATATGGGTGAGTTTTTAATAAGTGGGCCAAACGCATTGCCCCTTATCCAAAAAATAACTTCCAATGACGCTTCCAAATTAACCATTGGAAAGGCACAATATAGTTGTTTGCCAAATGAAACAGGAGGGATTGTTGATGACCTGATAGTCTACAGAATAAAAGAAGAGCAATATCTCTTAGTGGTCAACGCGTCCAACATAGATAAGGATTGGGAGCATATTACCAAGTATAATAAAGATTTTAATGCAGAAATGCGAAATCTTTCTGAGAACTATTCCCTTTTGGCCATACAAGGCCCAAAAGCAGTTGAGGCAATGCAATCATTAACGTCAACAGATTTGTCCGCAATTAATTTTTATAATTTTGAAATTGCAGATTTTGCCGGAATTGAACATGTTATTATTTCTGCCACAGGTTATACAGGTTCTGGCGGATTTGAAATTTATTGTAAAAATGAAGAGGTAAAACAAGTTTGGGACAAAGTATTTGAAGCTGGAGCAAATTTTGGTATAAAGCCTATAGGACTAGCTGCTAGGGATACGTTAAGACTTGAAATGGGTTATTGTTTATATGGTAATGACATTAATGATGATACTTCTCCTTTTGAGGCTGGACTTGGATGGATTACCAAGTTTTCCAAGGAATTTGTGAACAGTGAATCCTTAGCCACTGAGAAATTACATGGAACAAAAAGAAAATTGGTGGCTTTTGAATTAGATGAGCGTGGTATTCCACGGCATGATTATGACATTGTAGATAATAGTGGTAAAAAAATTGGTGTCGTAACCTCAGGAACCATGTCCCCTTCATTAAATAAGGGTATTGGCCTAGGGTATGTTCCCATTGTTTTTGCCGATGTGGGCAGTAAAATACACATCCAAATCCGAAAAAAAGCAGTACCGGCCACTATTGTAAAACTACCGTTTTACAAAGGTTAACTTATAGAATGAAATTAGGTGTTGGAAGGGGATAGAAAAAGGATTTTAATACTAGGTGGAAGTGGCTTTCTAGGAAACGCCATTTATAAGGAGCTATGTAATTACTATAATACTTTTGGTACGTTTAACAACACTAAACATCCATTTGAGAAAAATCAACAATTTTTTGAATATAATATTGAGGAAGACGACATATTTGATATTCTAGAAGCCGTTAAACCCCATATCGTTATTTCAGCGTTACGAGGTAATTTTGCAGCTCAAATAATAGCACATCAACATGTAATCGAATATTTGAACAAGAACGATTGCAGGTTATATTTCCTATCTTCTGCAAACGTCTTTGATAATTATAGCAAATTTCCGTCTTACGAAAATGACAAAACTTTATCCGACAGTATTTATGGCAGGCTGAAAATTAAGATTGAAAATATGCTACTCCGAGTTCCCAAGAATAAAATGGGAATTTTAAGGATACCTATGGTCTTTGGAAATAGTTCACCAAGAATTAAGGAAATGAAAAATCTGATTCTCAACAATGAGCCTATAGAAGTGTTTCCAAACTTGATTTTAAATGTAACCAATGATGATAAATTAACCCAACAAATTCATTATCTTATCAATAGAAACAAAACAGGTATATATCATTTAGGAAGTTCTGACTTGGTTCACCATGAAGAGTTTATAAAAGAAGTCTTAGAAAGGGTAGGAAATTTTAACGCATTAATAAAAAGAGTCTATACTACCAATGAAGATCGTTATTTAGCTGTTTTACCAAAGAGTAACAAACTACCCAAAAACTTACAGTTTAGCTATCAGGATATTATAGAACATCATGTAATCAATTAAAATACTTAACATGGAAAAATTTACAGATAAACAGATCGCAGATTATTTAGGGCAATTAGAAGGATGGGAATATGTGGATGGTGCCATTGAAACCACCTTTGAGTTTAAGGATTTTAAAGAAGCTTTTTCCGTAATGACCAGGATAGCCTTTGAATGTGAGGCCCAAGGTCATCACCCAGATTGGAGCAATATTTATAAAACCTTGAATATTCGTTTAAGTACACATGATGCCAACGGGGTAACCGAGAAGGATTTTGTTTTGGCACGTGCTATAGAAGATATTGTGGAAAGTGATTAATATCCAATAACCTCTGCAATTTTTGTTAAATTTGTCTGCATTTAAATAAAGAATACCATGGGAAGAGCTTTTGAGTTTAGAAAAGCACGTAAAATGAAAAGATGGTCCGCCATGTCCAAGGCCTTTACGCGAATTGGCAAGGATATTGTAATGGCCGTAAAGGAAGGTGGGCCAGACCCCGATTCCAATTCCCGTCTTCGGGCGGTTATCCAGAATGCCAAATCGGTCAACATGCCCAAAGACAATGTTGAACGGGCCATAAAAAGAGCTAGCGATAAAAGTTTGGGTGATTATAAAGAAGTCCTTTTTGAAGGATATGCTCCACATGGAATCGCAATTCTTATTGAAACAGCAACAGATAACAACACACGTACTGTTGCCAATATTCGAAGTTATTTTAATAAATGTAACGGAAGCCTAGGCACATCTGGTTCTGTTGAATTTATGTTTGACCATACTTGTAATTTTAGAATTCCAGCAGAAGGCATTGACCCTGAAGAGTTGGAATTAGAAATGATTGATTTTGGTGCGGAAGAGGTTTTTGTTGATGATGACGGTATTTTAATTTATGCACCATTTGAAAGTTTTGGTGCTATTCAAAAGGAATTGGAAAATAGAGGCATTGAAATTCTTTCTTCTGGTTTTGAACGCATTCCACAAGTTACAAAAACCTTAAACGAGGAAGAAATTGCAGATGTAGAAAAGCTTTTAGAAAAGATTGAGGAAGATGATGATGTGCAGAACGTGTTCAACAATATGGAATGAGTTTTATTTATCTGATATTCAATAACTTACTTGAATTTTAGAAAATACGTTTTGTACATCATACACTTCAATTTTGTTGGTTGAATAAAGCTTAGCAGTAGAATACAACTTCCTTTCAGTCAAATACTTAATATATGTTCAGTATCATATAAAATAGTTACAGCTAAAAAGACTAGACCCTAAGATGGCCAAAGTTGATAAAAAATTTTAGTATACTTTAGTTTGATTATTATAGGAAAGTCTTTCAAGATAAACTAAAGAATATTGTGGAAGGATTTAAAATAGTTTCATGGAAAAACCTTCAATTCGCCATATTATTATGACAGGGAAAGAAGACATGAATCATTAAAAATTTTTGCATTAAAAGACAAGTTTAAAAAACATCCTAATTTATACCCCAAATGTCCCTCCTAGTGAATATGCTAAATAAGTTCGGTTATTAGGTTTTGTTATATATTTTTTTAAAGGCATTATATAACATCATTTTGAATAAAAGTCAATTGATTATTTGTCTAACCCTTCTATTATTTTAGATATTAACTTAATAATCCTAACATGTACTATAAAATAATCATTTAAATAAATTAAAAAACATTTATTTAAATCAAAAGCCAATATGTATACTCAAAAAAATAGGAGCTTAAGACTGTACTTTTTATGACTTAAAACAGATAATATTTTGATATCATTTTATTAAGATTTTTTAAAAAACTAATTTTATCCTTAGGGCTGGTCAAATCCAAATAAGTAACTTGCCCTAATTACTTCAATCAAGATTATTTGGTATTTAACTGAGCTCAGTAATAAATGAACAGCATTCAGTCCATAGTGGTCTTACCATTTGTCAATATGAGCAATGATATTGATAATGAATATTTCTGTGATGGGATTACCGAGGAAATCATCAATGCACTAACAAAAATCAACGAACTTAAGGTAATTGCCCGGACCTCCTCCTTTGCCTTTAAGGGAAAGGATATTGATATTAGGGAAATAGGAGGGCAATTGGGTGTCAACACAGTTCTTGAGGGAAGTATTAAAAAATCTCAGGAGCGGGTTAGGATAACGGCACAATTAATTGATGTTGCGGACGGAACGCATTATTGGTCCAAAAGGTTTGACAGGGAATTAACGGATATATTCGATCTAGAAGATGAGATTAGCCTCGCCATTGCGGATGAGGTCCGGAACAATTTTGGGCACTTCGAAATTCAGGATCACTTAATAAAGCAACCGACCACCAATGTAGATGCCTACCAGTTGTTTTTAAAAGGGCGTTCACTGCAATTAAAATGGACACCTGAAAGCCTTAATCAGGCCATTGATTTTTATAACCAAGCCATTGCACTGGATACCCAATACGCCAAGGCCTACTACGCCAATTTACAATGCTATGGCTTATTGGCCATGTGGGGGTATATGCCCTACCAAGAAGCTATGGATTTGGCTATTAGCAATCTTTTGATCGCCAAAGAAATAGACACTTCGTTGCCCGAATACCCGCATTCCTTTGTGGGTAAGTTTTTTTGGGGGGAATGGGATTTCAAAAATGCGTACATCCATATCAATAAAGTCTTGGCCATTAGTCCGAATCACATCGATGGTTTGGAAGCTATGGCTGAACTGTTCATTGCCCTCGGCTTTTTTGACAAGGCCTTAGTATATGCCAACAAACTTTTGGATGTAGATCCGCTTTCGGCGAACAATCATTACACTTTTGCCCATATCTGCTATTATCAATGTCAATTTGATAAAGCCTTGGAAAGTGTAAACTATGCCCTAACCCTTAATCCGGAATTGGCCTTAGCGCATCACTTAAAGTGTTTTTGTTTCATATGGCTAAACCAAAAACAGCAGTTTCAAGAATTTATAAAGGACACGCCATTACTCGAAGAGAAAAAATTGTTGTTCCAACTTATCAATGAAAAGCCTGTAGAAGTCCCAGAGGAAATCGTATCACGATGGACAGCTAGTGAAAGCAACGAAACTATGCTCGTTCCCTATGACCTTTATATATTAAGTAATTCCAACCATAAAGTGCTAGGTTTTTCCCGTTTAAAGGAAATGATCGGAAGCAGGCGTGGCCAAATCATCAATTACAGGCAAGAACCTTTTTTAAAACCCTTACACGGGATAGCAGGTTTTTCGGATTTGCATCATTCCAACCTGTGCCTTTCGGATATTACATCGCCCTTGGAAGAGGAAGAAAAATCAACACCTACTATATTAGATGCTACACAAATTGAGGCCTTAAAAGAGGAACTGCTAACGTATTTTGAGGAAGAAGAACCTTTTCTGAATCCGCAATTGAGTTTAAAATTCGTGGCCGATGTCCTAGGGTTCAATACCAATAAAATATCCTACCTGATAAATACCGCCTTTGATCTAAATTTTAATGACTTTGTGAATTCATACCGCCTAAAGCGCTTTAAATCCATAGCACTGGACCCAAAAAATTCGCATTTGACCATTCTTGGATTGGCCTATGATAGTGGGTTCAATTCCAAAAGCGTTTTCAATACCTACTTTAAAAAAATGGAAGGGATAACCCCTAGGGCTTGGATGAAGGCCAATTCATGATTCATCTTCTTTAGTTCGTATCAGATTATAATTCAGAACGATTGATTTGTACTTACGATCAATCTTTGCATCAAAATTACAAATCAAAAAACGAACAATTATGACAACTTTACACAAACGCTTAGTCGTTTTCATGGTATCCCTTTTAGGGCTTTTTACATCTTGCTCTAAGGAAGACGACACCACTTCACCCAATCCCAAGAACACCACAATTGAAACTGTCCTCACCGATATCGGATTTCAAGGCTATGCCATTGTCACCAAAAACGGGAAGGATTTGGTACGCCAGGGTTTTGGATGGGCCAATCAAAACACGGAATTGCCCCAAGGGGATAACCTAGGGTAACGAATAGGTTCGGTTACCAAAACAATTACTGCAGCTGCTGTCGTGCAATTGAAACGTGATGGGTTAATCCAAAGCTTTGATCAAACCTTGGATGAATTTGATACCGAATTCCAGAATGGTGATCAAATTACCATTGCCCAGTTACTAGCCCATCAATCGGGTGTTCCAGAGTATCAATTGCTGGTTGAAGGCGCTTACGAACAAGAGGAAACCCTGGATGAAGGGACTATTTATGACCTTATCAAGGAATTAATACTTGAAAATGGACTCGATTTTACACCAGGGTCCAACAAACAGTATTGCAACTCAAACTATCTCATTGCAGCCATGTTGGTGGAGCAGGTATCGAAAATGCCTTATCACGATTATGTGCAGCAGAAAATTTTCAATCCGTTGGGGATGTCAGGATCCTACAAAGGGACGGATGAGATTGATATCGATACCCATGCACAGGGCTATTTGAACGGAAGCCCTATCAGTTCGTATCCTATGGACATTCCTTTTGGGGCAGGCGATTTCAGTAGTACGCCAAGCGATATGGAAACTTGGACCAATGCCGCAAAAACGGATTGGTTTACCGAAGCGGAAAAGTCGGAAATATTCGCCAAAGATGTTCCAAGTGGCTATGTGGATTTTGGCCTGGGATGGTTTACCATACAAGAGGGCAGTACCACCATGTACTGGCACGGTGGCGATATTAATGGTTATTGGAGTATGATCGGTTTTATACCGGAATATGATGCTACGATCGTACTGTTAAGCAATCAGCAAGACGATACGGGAACGCAACGTAACACGATTATAGAACAAGTATTGACCAAAGAGTTTAATTAAAAATATTTCAACTATTTAGACATGAAAAAGTTATTAGTATTATTTGCCTTTTACACATTTTGTACAAATCCTGTTTTTAGTCAGCAAGACTATGAAGTTAAAGTCATAACAAGTGTAGAATCTATTGTTTCAAGCGGATTGGGCCGATCACGTATGCTCTCATCCAATGATGAAAGGGATTATAGACAATTCACTTCTGAGCAAACAGAAGATGACAATACTCGGAATACCTCCAAGAGAAAGGACATTAGGGTCAAAAACTTTGAAGAAACGAAACTTTTGAACTTTTACAATTTGGGTGGTATACGCTTTCAAAATATTGTAGCGAACGATGCATTGATTTCATCAAAACTAACGGACATGCTTACAGAAGGTTGGGATTTAGTGTTCGTAACCAGTGCCGTGGAAAGTGACGCAGGCAAAAATGATGATAATGGGATTTTTATAACGCGATATATTTTTAAAAGAAAACTGGACTAAAAAACACTAAATTTTTAATAGTGATGAAACAAACCAACGTATTATTAGCAGGTGCTACAGGCTATTTGGGTGGTTCCTTATTGAAAGTCCTCATCGAAAGGAAAAATCAGGTTGTCGCTATTGTACGCAATCCCGATAGCTTGCAAAATGACGAGGAAAATTATTTGGAAATAAAACAAGCCCAAGTAACACGACCCGAAACCCTGCGGGATATCTGTAAGGGCATTGACACCGTAATATCCACCGTGGGTATCACCAGGCAAAAAGACGGTCTTACCTACATGGATGTAGATTATAAGGCCAATATGAATTTGTTGGAAGAAGCTAAAAAGACGGATGTAAAGCACTTTGTGTACGTATCCGCCATTAACGGGGACAAACACCGCAATCTAAAAATTTTTGAAGCCAAGGAAAAGTTTGTGGATGCTTTGAAAGCTTCGGGATTGCACTATACCATCGTACGACCGAATGGTTTTTTCTCAGATATGAAGGATTTTTTACAAATGGCCAAATCGGGCCGTGTTTATTTGTTTGGTTCCGGCCATCAAAAATTTAATCCCATCCATGGCAAAGACCTGGCAAGGGCCATTTTGGATACTTTGGATGATTATAATAAGGAGTTCATTATTGGAGGTCCGGATGTTTTAAGCTTAAATGAAATAAGTGAACTCGCGCTTAAAACCTTGAACAAGCCCATTAAAATTGTTCACCTGCCCGATGGGCTAAGAAAATCAACCCTCTGGTTTCTAAGAACCTTTACCAGTGTCAAAACTTATAGACCCATCGAATTTTTCCTCACCTTAATGGCAGAGGATTGTATTGCCCCTTGCTATGGAACCCATCATTTGGAGGATTTTTATAAGCAAGAAGTTAAAAATAGTATAGAACCAAAATGAAAAAAATAAACGTTTTCGGAAAAATTGCGCTGGGTATTGTAATTTCCTACGTTCTATTTCATTTACTGATCCTACTACAACTCATTCCATCCAATGTGGTTTGGGGTGGAAAAATAGTTCAACCCAAAACGATTCTATTTTTAGAAGGAGCAGCACTTTTGGTTATGCTGTTTTTAGGCGCTTTGATTTTGATGAAAACTAAAGTAATTCCCAATAAATGGCAAGAGAAAACCCTAAATAGATGGTTATTGGTGTTTTCGGTATATTTTGTGCTCAATACCCTAGGTAATTTATTGGCTGAAACTATTTTTGAAAACACGCAAGCCTTGCCTACCCTTATTTTAGCACTAAGTTTATTTAAAATGTCCAAACGTAATCCATGAAAGCTCCAGACCCTAATACCCGATTCCCCTTACCAAACTATGATACCCTTTGTTTTCTGAAAAACATAGTTACAAATCCGAATATCATTGTTGGGGATTATACCTATTACGATGATTTTGAAGATGTTTCCAACTTTGAAAAAAACGTCAAATACCATTTTGATTTTATTGGGGACAAGCTCATTATTGGGAAGTTCTGTATGATTGCCTCCAGTGCTACTTTTATTATGAACGGTGGCAATCATTTAACCGAAGCCGCAACGGCCTATCCCTTTGCCATATTTGGAGGTTCTTGGCAAAACGCCATGGAGGGTAAAAGCTATCCCTCAAAAGGGGATACCATTATTGGCAATGATGTGTGGATAGGCCACGGGGCAACGATTATGCCAGGAGTGCATATAGGCGATGGAGCCATCATTGCCACAAAGTCAGTAGTCACTAAAAATGTAGAGCCTTATACCATAGTGGGTGGCAATCCGGCAAAACCAATCAAAAAACGCTTCTCCGAAGCTACCATTTCCAAGTTGTTGGAACTACAATGGTGGCATTGGGATAATGAAAAAATCACCCAAAACCTAAGGAAACTTACCGGTGATCTGGAAGAATTGTTCTAAAAACAAAAACATCATGTTCTACTGGGCCTAACACTAAAAATGTTGAGCCTTTTTTTGTGTATCCTTTCTTGTCTTTCCCCTTTACAAAAACCTAGAAATAGTTCTAAAAACAAAAAGGTTTGGAATCATAATTCAGGACGATGAGCCTTTCATTCTAAGTTTTCTTTGCGCCAACAATTCATTAATAGTCAAAAACGAAAATTAAAAACACATTACAATGAAAAAACTATTCATCATCGGCCTAACACTTTGCACATTAAGTGTTTTTGCACAGGGTAACAAGGAGTCCAAATTACCTAATGGTTCCGATTATAAGTACAGGGTAAGCTTTCCTGCCATCATCCTTGGTAATATTGGCAAAGGAGGAGAAAGAACCAATACCCAACATATTGAGATTCATGTGAAGCGCGAATTGGATTCAAAAAATATCATCGGTGTAAAATTCGCCACTTGGAGATTGTTTCAGCCCATGGGGATACAGTGGTGGGATGGTCTTTTGGATAAAATTGATACCGAAAGTGAATTCTACCCGGGCTACCTACGTGAAACGGGTATTGGAATTTCATACCAACGCATGCTTTGGAAAGGATTGTTCGCTACGGTGGAAGTGCTACCGCAATACAAAACCTATCTAGACCTGAACAATGAAAAAATAGCCAACGGATTTAAGCTCTACACGTCTTACCATCTGGGTTATCATATTGCTTTCGGAAAAAAGAAGCGCATTTTTATTGAGCCCCAGGTTCATTTTCAAAATTGGATGTTCGATACAAATACCCCGGACGCCTTTAAACAATTGGACAATCGATGGAAATCTTATTTCCTTTTTGAACCGAATCTGTACGTTGGGATCAAATTTTAAAGACAATCCCAAAGCGATACAGTCCTCAATGAGACGTCAAGTAAGACTTTGGATTATATGATTTAACGAACATTTTTTTTGCTACAACACCATGAAATATCTATTTACAGTAATTTGTATTGCGCTATCCTGTACTTTATTCGCGCAAAACCCTAGGCTTGATTCAAAACGTGTGGATACCACCCAATTTGTGAAAATTGGGGGCAGTAAGCAATTCATCAGTATCAAAGGGAATAAAAGCAATCCCCTTATGCTGTATTTACATGGTGGACCCGGAGCCGCGAGCTCATCCCACAGAGAACAAATCACCCATATTCTGGAAGAACATTTCTTGGTGGTCCATTGGGACCAAAGAGGGTCGGGAAAATCATCGCTCGGTAATTTAAAATCGCCCACTCTATCGATTATGAAAGAAGATGCCGAGGACATCTTGGAATATCTATTGGAAGCGTTTCAAAAAGGCAAAATGATATTGGTAGCCAATTCTTGGGGAACCGTTTTAGGGTTCCATTTGGCATCAAAATGTCCAAATAAAATAGCCTCATTAGTGGCCATTAGTCCCGTAATAGATAATCAAAAAAGTCAAAACGCGACCCAATCCAAACTGATACAACACTACAGGGCACGCAACAATAGGGAAGCTGTTAGGCAACTTAAAGCTGTATATATACCTTATGAAAATATCGAGGATATGGCCGTTCAATTTATATGGATCAGTGATTACAAGGGAACTCCCATTCTAGAAAATGAATATGGGTAATTCATGAAATTCTTTAAGGAATGGGAGCCACAATGGATGCCCCTTTATAAAGAACTGTATAGCATTACCGTATTAAAGCATCGAACCCTTTTTAAAATCCCCGTGTATGTATTCATAGGGGAGGAAGATGTAACCACTGGTTTTGAACTCACCCAAAAATTTTATAAAAAGCTAGAAGCACCCAAAAAACAACTGTTTCGGCTGAAAAATGCGGGACATCAAATACCGATGTACAAATCCGCAGAAATGCAGAATTTGATCTGCAATGTCTAAGCGAGGCCCAGCAAGTAATCAATTTAAAGTAAAAGGTTTCAAATTATAATTCAAGACGATTTGCTTGAATATGTACCCCAACTTTGTAACATCATTTTAAAACAATCAAAAAACGAACAATCATGAAAACAATCAAAAAACAAATGGTATTAAAAATGGCTTTTGTAGCCTTTGCATTATTATCAACTACAACATACGCGCAAAACACAAATTCTGAAACAACAACACAAAGGGATGGTTTCATCTTCGAATTCGTAGCAGGTGGAGGCATAATCGGTATAGAAGATAGTGCTGGTAATCAAACATTTGACAAAACTCAAGGAACTTTAGTTTTTCCAGATTTAAAGTTTGGCCATATGTTGAACGATAATCTCGCCATTACGGTCTCTTTACCAGGAAACATATACGAATTTCAGGACAACGACAGACATTTTGGAGGCTTTATACCTTCCCTACAATATTGGGCAAAAGACCGATGGTGGATTCATGGAGGTTTAGGCCTGGCCATAGATTCACCGGCACTCTACGACATTAAGGACAACGAAAATGATGATTGGAATTTTGGATGTGCCGTGATGGCCAGCACGGGCTATGAAATCTACAAGAAGAAAAATTTTGCGCTAAATATTCAGTCCAAGCTGGTGATGGGCAGGACGTTTTTAGCAGGAGATGCCCATAGGGATATAGTAAGCGTTAACATCGGGTTAGGGTTCAGTTGGTTCTAATAAAGTACTATTTTAAATGAAGTATCTTACATAACTAAAGCAATACAATGAAAAATAAGGTAATACCAACCATAGTTCTTTTTGTTTCGATATGGGCATTTGGTCAGCGGACCGCACCTCAAAAGATTGCGGAATTGTTTACGGCCGAATTGGAAAAGGAACCCGTCAAAAGTGCATTTCTGCATGTCTATTCCAAATCCAAAGGAATTAATATACAGTTGGCCGAGAGTACGGTCGAATCGGAACATGACCTAACGATTAATAATCCGTTTTACACGGCCAGTATTACCAAAATGCTGACGGCTACCGCTGTAGGAATCTTAAAAGATCAAAAAAAGCTAAAATTTGAAGATAAAATAGCCCAATATCTGTCAGCATCATTAGTTACACAGCTCCACCTATTGGATGGAAAGGAGTACTCAAAAGACATCACCATCGCCCATCTCTTGCAGCATACATCGGGTCTGCCGGATTATTTTACGAACGGAACTTTGGATAATAGTCCCAATATCATAAATCAGTTATTGACGGATACCGATAAATCTTGGTCACCTCAGGAAACAATTCAGTTTACTAAAGAAAAGATGAAACCTCATTTTGTACCTGGTAAGGGCTATCAATATACGGATACGGAATATGTGCTGTTGGCCTTGCTAATCGAGAAGGTAAGTGGCATTCCCTTAGATGAGTTTTTTAGGAAGTATATTTTTCAGCCTTTAGGGATGGAGTCTTCATATATCAATTTAAAATCATCGCCGTCAAAGAGTGAACGGCCCATGGCTAAATTTTATGTGGGCGATACGGAAGTATCATCCATTAAAAGTTTAAGTGCCGATTGGGGTGGCGGAGGTTTGGTATCCACCACCGAGGATCTAATTACTTTTTTGGAAGCCTATAACACCAATAAACTGGTAAAAAGAAAAACCCGCCACGCCATGCAACAATGGGTCAATGAAACAATGGGTATGGAATACGGTTATGGGATACGAAAGGTATCTTTCAAAACTCTTTTTGAGAAAGATACAAACCTGGAAGTCATTGGCCATTCGGGTAGTACCGCATCCTTTTTATGGTATTGCCCACAAGGGGATACCTATATTGCTGGCACTTTAAACCAACTGGAAGCTTCAAAAAGCACCCTGAATTTAGTGTATAACATACTTGAGCTGGTAGAAAATAGGCAATAATATGAATTCATTTCAGAAAGGAATAGTTTATACCTCCATTTTCGTGATTTCTGTAATGAATTCAGTATTTGCACAGGCATCATACAAAACGGATTGGAAAGAAGACCTTAAAATCTACAAGGAATCTTTGGAGCAAAAACATATCGATCTTTACCATTCGGTAACTCGGGAAGTATTTTACAACTACTGGAATAATATTTACAACAGTGTCGACACCTTAAATGATTTTGAAATCATTCTAAAATTGATGCGCTTAACCAGACGAATCAATGACGGGTATACTGCGGTTTCCCTAAGCAATATTTCCACCTATCGTTTTCCTTTGGAAATTGAATGGATAGCAGACCGATGGTATGTAACCAAAACATTGCCTGAAAATAAAAAGTTGTTCAAAACTACCTTGGAATCCATAAATGGCGTTCCGATGGATACCATTGCTCAAAAAGTATCGGTGATTGCCAATTCGTTGAAAATGAATATTCCCTAAAGGAAAGAACGGGAAGTTATGTGCCGATTGAGGAATTGCTTTTCCATCTGAATTTGATAGATTCTAAAACCAAGGCCACCTTTGGTTTCAGGAATAAAGCCAATGAATTGATAACGATGGAATTGGAAGCGGTATCACTTGAAATGTGGGAACACAGTGAAGTTTCTAAATTAAAGCTAACGGTACCTGGAATAAAAAATCCCAAAACCGTCGATGTCGGTTTTTGGTTCGCGCCAGTTTCAGGTATAAAAGCGCTATATATACAATTCACGGACTATCCTTCTTTTGAAGAAATGCAAGTTTTTGGTGAACACTTGGCAGCCTTATTCAAGAAAACGAACTGAAGCAAGTTATTATAGATATGCGTGAAAATGGCGGTGGGGATTTATACGTAGGCACCGTTTTAGCGTATGCTCTAAATCTTGCTGATTCCATTGATTGGAAGCATGGCGTGTTTGAGCTAACCAGTAACAAGACCTTTTCTGCTGCCACAAGCAGTGCGGCCCTGTTCAAGCAATTGTTGAATGCCAAAATTGTGGGTCAACCCACGGGTTCCAATCCTAATGGATATCAAGATATGGATAGCTTTACCTTACCGCATTCAAATCTAGCAATCACCTATTCAAAAAGACTATTTCGATTGTCAGACCAGGTAAATAGAGCGCTTCAACCCGATGTTTTATTACATCAGAAACGGGATGATTTATATGAGGGAATAGATACTGTTTTGAAAGAATTAATACAGAGCTGGTAATAATTAAACCCAGGTTGCGAAAAATAGAAAGTTCTAGTCATAGTCTAAATCGATCCCATAGCAATTTGGAAGACTATGCCCGATACGAGACTTGCGCTACTAGATTCCTTAATCCACATCCTAGCAGTATTGTAAGACTAATTGCAGGAATTTATTACGTCAATTTTGAGTAGAAAAAACATCGAAAGAATAAGAAATATTTAATTTTATAGTAGGTTTACACATAGATTAACGAACAAATGTCGAACAAACTTAATTTTATATTTTATTAATTATTTGATTATGAATGATTTAAATAAAATATAATGATATACAGAACGTTTATCATACCATGCAAGAATAAAAAATAATTGTAATTAGTAAAAAAAGCCACTCCTAGGAGTGGCTTTTTTTAATTCATCAATTTAAAATATCTACTTAACAGCAGTATCTTTCTTACATTTTCATTCTATTTCCTTATCACCTTCAAGCTTTCATTTCCATAAATAGAAGTCATACGAATAAAATACATGCCAATTGGCAATTCACCGATATTCAGATTAATTTCATTGTCACCTTGCTTTAAGTTAAATGTGCCAAAACCCTGTACTTTTTGTCCAATTCCGTTATATAATGATAACGTGCCTATCATGTTCATTGGAGAAACTATTTCAAGATTCAGGTTTTCATTAAATGGAATAGGATAAGCGTTTAATTCAAGTTTAGCAACAGGTCTCTTCACCGTTAAACTTTCAATTGGACAAACATTGGCATGAAGCACTACATAAAAGCTGTCCATATCCCCTGTGTAAATATCCTCAAATGTATACGTATTGAAAGCTCCATTGGCCATATCTGGATAAGGGTACTGACCTGGTGCAGCAGTAAACCCATTGCCTTGTGTTGGTAAAACTTTGGTTCCAACATGCAATTGAGCATCCGTCATTTCATATGCACTTAGGGTAGAAACAGTCACATCTATTTTACCATCGGTATAAATAATTTCAACATTACCTACCAAAGCACCTTTTGAAATATCACACTGACCAGCGGCAGCATATACATCCATTTGATATGTACCATTAATAGATGGGAACTCATTCGTCCATCCCCAACGGTTACCACTTACATTAGCAATATCCAAGAGGCATGTCCTTACATTTACATCCGAAGATCTGGCAAACGCTGTTTCGCATTGATCAATTGTACCAGTACCGCAGTCATTATCATTTTCAATAATTTCCCAGTCACAGGTTATCTCGTTCCAGACCGCAGTTTCATTACATTCTGTAACTGGCATCTCGGGTTGTTCACCCTCAATATCCCATCTACAGGTCTGTTCGTTCCAAACTGCTATTTCGTAACATTCCGTTACCGGCTCCATTGGCTTCTCACCAACAATGTCCCAACTACAGGTCTGCTCGTTCCACTCAGCGGTCTGGTAACACTCTGTCACAGGCTTCTCTGGCTGTCCGTCCACTTTGTCCCAACTGCAGGTCTGGCTGTTCCATATTGCTGTTTCATAACACTCGGTTACCGGTTCCATGGGCTTCTCACCAACAATGTCCCAACTACAGGTCTGATCGTTCCATTCAGCGGTCTGGTAACATTCCGTTTCTGGCTTCTCCGGCTGGCCGTCTACTATGTCCCAACTACAGGTAACCCCGTTCCAAACAGCAGTTTCATAACACTCGGTTACCGGTTCCATGGGCTTCTCACCAACAATGTCCCAACTACAGGTCTGATCGTTCCATTCAGCGGTCTGGTAACATTCCGTTTCTGGCTTCTCAGGCTGGCCGTCTACTATGTCCCAACTACAAGTAGCCCCGTTCCAAACGGCCGTTTCATAACACTCGGTCACCGGCTCCATTGGCTTCTCCCCAACAATATCCCAACTACAGGTCTGTTCATTCCATTCAGCGGTCTGGTAGCATTCCGTTACTGGCTTCTCTGGCTGTCCATCTACTATGTCCCAACTGCAGGTCTGCCCGTTCCAAACGGCCGTTTCATAACACTCGGTCACCGGCTCCATAGGCTTCTCCCCAACAATATCCCAACTACAGGTCTGTTCGTTCCATTCAGCGGTCTGGTAGCATTCCGTTACTGGCTCATCACTCTTAATACAAACATTATCATCACAAGCATCCGGTATACCATCATTATCAATATCTACACTATCATCTCCTTTAGCACACTTATCAAAACAATCGGCTATTCCATCTCCATCTTGGTCAAAACCTTCGTCAATGTCTCCATCACCATCATTGTCCACACCGTCACACACCTCTTGGTTTGGTTCGGTAATGGTAATACCACATCTTGATGTGGCCCCAGTAGCATCCGTTATCGTTACATAATGGCTACCTGCAGATAGCGAGTAATTTACCTCCTCAGTTGAACCATCATCCCATTTAAACGTGTATGGCCTATAGCCTCCATTACCTCTTACTCCTGCAGCCCCATCATTAGCACCATATTCACTAACATTATTTATCAAATATGTCCAACAATACAATTCTTTTGCGATATCTATTTGAGAAGTAGTTTCACAACCTTTGGCATCGGTAACCGTAACGCTATGTAGACCATATGTTAATCTTGTTGCCGTTTGGGAAGTTTCGCCATTATCCCACAAATAGGTCAATTTGCCTGTACCGCCCGTTGCGTATATCGTCGCAACCCCATCTTCTGTTATGTGGTTTGTTGCAAGCTCGTCCTGCTCTATAGTACTTACAAAATCATTGCATTTTTCTTTGGTAGGCTCAGCAATAGTTACACTACATTGCGATGTGGCCCCAGTGGCATCCGTAATGGACACATAATGGGTACCTACTGTCAACGAGGAGTTTACTTCCGCTATTGAGCCATCTTCCCATTTAAAGGTATAAGGTCTGTACCCTCCATTACCTTTAACCTGTGCTGCTCCATCGTTTCCTCCGACCACACTTACATTTTGAATTAAGTTGACCCAACAGTACAATTCTTTGGCTATATCTATTTGACAACTGGTTTCACATCCATTGGAGTCGGTAACCGTTACGTTATGAAGGCCGTATGTCAAGCTATTGGCTGTTTGGGTGGTTTCACCATTATCCCATAAAAAGGTGAATTGGCCAGTTCCGCCAGTTGCATATACAGTCGCAACCCCATCTTCTGTAATGTGGTTCGTGGCAAGTTTTTCTTGTTCTATGCTACAGACCAATTGTTGGTTATTGGTTACCATAAACACCTCTGAGATTGCACCACATCCAAATTCATTGGTTACTTGAACCGAATAATTACCTGCCATAGCTGTAATAGACTGGGTGGTCTCGCCGCCTGGTGACCATAAATAACTCGTAAAGCCAGCACCAGCATCTAGAACCACACCATCACCGTTATGACAATAGCTTTCATTTCCTGAAATCTGGACTATTGGTGCTGGATTCACTGTCAATCTTGCGACTTCACTGGTTACACTACAGTCGTCAGTATCAACATTTGGTGTACCATTGTCCGAAGTAACAATGACTTTATATTGGTAGCCGTCACCACCTATTTCCATAGAAGCAAAGCTTAATAGTGAATTGAAACTTGGTCCTCCTAAATTTTCAAAACCGTTGCCAGTATCCACTTGCCATTGATAGGACAGGGTACCTGTACCTGTGGCTCCTACATCAAAACTTAAAGGATCTCCCGCACAAATAGTTGCGCTAACTGGTTGGGTATCTATCTCAACTGAACAAGGTTCAGTATATTCATTTATAAACTTTATGGAAACATTATCTCCCGAAGCCACATCAATCTGTATTTCATTTTGTGTTTTTAACCTAATTGTGGAAGTACCTTTCTCAGAATTAAATTGAATATCACTTATCGAGTATTTATCAGGTAGATTTTCTTCCCTAATTTGAATCAAGAAAGTACCGGCATATGAAAACGAACCGCCTTCCTGCTCTGGAGAATTAATACCACTTTCACTTAGATAAAAATTCCCATACTCATTAGGTATAGAGGTATTGTAAAAGAAATAGAATTGCGCATCAGGATTTGAACCTATACCGATTACATCTTTTGTAACTATTACTTTTGACAATGGATTAACGTTTAATGTGGCCACATCACTTATTATAAAACAATCATCTTTGTCATTACCAGGTGTACCATTATCTGAAGTTACTTTCACCTTATATTGATTTCCATTTTCAATTAGGTCAATTCTAGCCAAATGAAGTGTAGTTCCTCCATTTATCTCAGGAGCGAAACTCGTCCATGTTACACCTTGATCATTAGATAACTGCCAATCATAAGATAAAATTCCAGTACCACTTGCCGTAACAGAAAAACTATCTGAATCGCCTTCAAATACTGTAATATCTTGTGGTTGGGAATCCAGAACAACAGAACAAGGTTCCGGACAAGTATTCAAAGGGTCTGTGATGGTTATAGTTGTTTTACATGAACTTTGATTCCCATTAACATCAAAAACAAATAGCGTTATGGAATTTTCTCCAATGTTGGAACAATCGTAAATAAGAGGCCCTGTTACATTAATATTACCATTATTAGTTCCACAGTTATCTGTTCTTGATGAAAATGCATTGTTAAACAAGAAATTTGCTGATATTTCAAATTTGCCATCACTATCAAGTTCTGCAAATAGTGGTTTACATTCTATAGCTGAAGGCTCCGTGTCATTTACCGTTACGTTAAAATTACATACACTTTGATTACCAGCCACATCGGTAGCTGTAGCGGTTATCGTAGTCGTGCCAACACTAAAAAAACTACCTGGATCAATATTATAGGCTATAGTAAATGAAGAATCGTCCGTAGCAGTAGCGGTAAAATTAACCATTGCACCACATTGCCCTAAATCATTGCTTATAATAATATCCCCGGGGCAGGTGATGACTGGAGGAGTGATATCTGCCGGTGTATCATTGGAAAGTCCGGGAGTACCTAAATCACCGCTACCAAATGGATTTTTTGATGTTTCCCAATTACTCCCCACATTATTGTCATTGGTAGGATTTTTAAGGGCCATAGAAGCTCCGGTTGGATCTGGAAAATTAGGTCCACCATCATATTCAATATGGTCTATTACCTTACCTGAGCCATCGAGAAGTACAATTTCATCGTCTCCATTAGCCAAAAACAAACCAGTGTATTGATAATCCAAAGCTACTCCTCCATTGGTACCTGTATCAGCATTATTACCCAGGATCAAATAGCCACCAGCAGGGATAATTAAAGCCCCACCATTGTTAATTACATGGCTATCGGCATCATTGTCCTTAATAGTCCACCCATTTATATCAATATCAGTAGTCTCGGCGTTATACAATTCAAACCACTCTCCTGCGCTATCTGCAACTGCTGAAGGGTTTTGCATGATTTCGTTTATAACTATAAACGGTGGCAACTCCTCCACAGTAAACGGTATACTTACTTGGTTGATACAATTATTATTATCTGTGTCTACGTACGTAAAGGTTATAGTATAATTTCCGGCATCACCGATTGCAGGGGTATATTGACCAGTTGCATTTGGAGCACTACCAACATAACTCCCATTCGGGGGAGTAGGAGACATTGCCAGTACACCTGAAGTAGAAGTACCTCCTAAAAGTCCCTGAAAGTTCACCGGGGCTGCGTCCTCAGAAACCGAAGAAGAACCCGTTATACTAATATTTACCTCAGGATAAACCACTATGGTCTCTTGGGCCACAGCAACACATCCTGTTGAATTTGTATGAGTATAGACCATAATATAGGTGCCTGCTCCCGCAGCTATTGGGTCAAATGTACCCGTACCGTCATTATTATCTACCAAAGCAGGAGCCGCTGGCGTATCTGAACCTGCACCAAAACTAAAAGAACCAGTCCCTGTTGGATCAGGCGTGGAATTACCTGATAAGTCTATAGATGTGGGCGGATTAAATGACAAACAAACCTCGGTTTCAGAGGCTGTTAGCGTTGCTACACAATCCGTAACCGTAGGCGTACCAAAATTGGTGTCAACTGTTCCTGAAAAAGGAGTATCGTTTTTGCTAACCCAATTGGATAGGTTATGCACAATGGTCCTGATTTCTTCTGGTGTACCAGCCAACGGACAAGTAGCGGTTGCACAGCTAAATTGAAAATTGTCTTGCTCAATACCTCCTGGACCCGAAAGCCGAATGGCAGTATCACCGTTTGTTAAAGCATCGGGCAGAGCAGAAGTGGTATTGCTGGTTGCAGCACCATCCCAATTTGCATCGTCCGTTATACCCGTTAACACATTGAAATGCAGCCCTGCAATAAATGTGGGGCTGGAAAGACTACCTTGAATGGCAAATAATTGATCCCCCAATACTGTAAAGGAAGCTGCCAAAGGTTGTAAATTACTGAAATCCAACACTACCACTTCTCCTGCACTTAAAGCAGTGCTAGCGGTCCAAGTGAAATCACCGTCACCAACTGCTTCAAAAAAACCAGTACCATCATTCCAACCCCGATCGGTGAAAATAATCTGGGTAGCAGCATCAATATCCTTTAAAAGAATAAATGCAAAATTGTCATCTGCATCGGTTGCTCCATCCGTATTAACACCTAAAAAGGCAATATCCCCGGGTGCTAGCACCGTTTGTGCATTTGAGAGGTATACCGATAAAATAACTAGTAAAGAAAGTAAAGATTTTTTCATAGGATTGGTTTATGGTTGATGTTTCAGTACTTGTTATTTATGATCTTGAAGGGAATATGCCTTGGAGACAAATGATATAATTTAATGCTTGGGAAGGCTGCATATTATTGATTTCTTGGTTTGCACCTACATTGTTCTGGGGCAAAGCACCCATGGTGGTATCTGAAGTGGTGCCAAAACCATCAAAACCGGCACCTGCCACAAAGTGATTATTAGGTACATCAGAATTGGCTTCTTCTTTCGCTGGCATGGACACCCCGTGGTTATGGGAGGGTAATTGATTGGTGTTCAATATCGTGATATGACTTCCAACTTTTTGCCCTTCACGATAATTAGGCAACCCTGGGCCTTGTCCCACTCCAATAGGTACTCGACCCCTTAAATCTGGCAGGGCAAACGTTGTCCTTCCGTCACCTCCATAAATTGTTCCCAAAAGAGAGAAAAGTGCTTGATTTTGACTTATAGGTAAAATCTGTCCGTGGCAAAATGCCCAACCTCGAGGTGCAAAATTACCTGCAAATAAAATGATTTGTGCTAAATAGGGTTCCATATATCGTACTATTTTTTTAGATTATTAAATTTGAACATATCATAATTCACAAAGATTAAGATCTTGAAGGGAAAGTACCATAAAGACATATGATATAGTTTGCAACCAAAGAAGGTTGCATATTATTGACAGGCTGACCACCACCAACATTATTTTGCGGTAAGCTACCCATTGTAGTATCTGAAGTTGTACCAAAACCATCAAAACCTGCACCAGCAATAAAATTTCCAGTTGGAACCTCAGTATCTGCTTCTTCTTTCGCAGGTAAGCTTACTCCATGGTTATGAGAGGGTAGTTGATTAACGGTTAAATAGTTTTGCGCGCTACCAGATTTTTCACCTAACCTAACACTTGGCAGTCCAGGTCCCGTCCCTTCTCCTATGGCTGCCCTACCTCTTAAATCAGGTAAGCCAAAAGTTGTCCTGCCATCTCCCCCATAAGTGGTGCCTATAATAGAGAAAAGCGCCGTATTCTGTGAAATGGCCAAAAGTTGTCCATTACAAAAAGCCCAATTGCGTGGAGCAAAATTACCTGCAAATAAAATGATTTGTCCTATAAATCCTTCCATAATATTTATTTCTTTAATGAAAAATTGAAATTGATTTTAGTCTTATAAAGAGCTTTATCCATTTTTGGAAAAAGAAGGTCATTACCAATATGATTGTTGGCCTCCCAATGCTCTCCGGTAATATTAGCACCAAACTCAGAAATTTTTAATTCTGTTTCGAATTGACCATAATCTTTGGATATTTTAAAATGAATGGTCGCAGCTTTACCTATTGACCTAGAAGGATAATCTGTTTTTAGAAGATACCTGCCATTTATGTCAGTGAACATTTCACCTCTATACTCTATTATTTCCGAATTAGGTGAAAGGTGCCAAAACTCAACTTTTACACCTCTTAAGGTATTGTTACCCGTTACGTCAAAAATTTGCCCTGTTATTTCTAATTGTTTACCGAAAAGGTTCCTTCGGATATCTGTTTGGTGAGATATCCCAATTTCTGTTCTTAGACCAGAATTCGAAGCACTTGCTATGGTTGGAAAGAGAATTAGCCCTCCAGAGGCTATAAGGGAATTTTTTAGAAAATTCCTCCTTAGGTAGTTTTGTTTCATATTCCTATTACAGTTTGTTGGTTAGCCAAACCATAAGGAAGTACTTAAGCTTTATAAAATGTGGGGGTCACAATATTTAATTGTCAATAAACTTCAAGTTAGTTGAACACTCAAAAGATAGGTGTTTGTTAACATTTTACTTTAAAAGTTATATGAATGGTATATTTTCTACGATAAACGGTTAAAATATGTTAACATATTCTAAAGATCCTTACATTTTTAAAGTAATCCTAAATTCACAAATCTTCTGATTCTTAGATTCATATAACCACACCATCCTATAATAAAAAAAGGCCTGTCTTCCCAGACAGACCAAAACCAATAACCTAATAAACCCAACAACCTATTATTTAGTACTATAGAAATATAATGAAGATGCCTTTGATAAATTATTATTTACTGATGGTGTAATATTACCACCCGTATCCGCATTTGAAAAAGCCAATACCTTACCCCCTCCATTTGCAGCTTCAGCAATAAAAACGGTATTTGAAGTCGCATCATATTCTGCTGCTACCGGATTACCTAAAGAAGTAGCGTTACCAGCTATTCGTGTTTGATTACCAGCCACGGTAAGGATACCTCCATTGGAAACACCTGAAAATTTACTTTCAAAATCTGATATAATATGAAAGCCACCATCCGTATCGGACGCTGCATCACCTACATCCGTTAAAACCATAGTACCTTTATCATATGCCAAACCATGAGTTCTTACTATTCCCTCGATTGCTATTTTTTTGCTAACACTAACGGTTGCATCCGTTGTATTCGTTGCCGTAAAATTGGCAAATACTGCCAATTGATTTGTTTTATCTACTACCGCATATAAATCATTACCAACAAACTCAATTCCCCATAATGCAAAGTCCGTTACCAAAGTGTTTCTTAAAGTTAAAGATCCATTAACACGTGTATAGATAAATAACCTTCCATCGGCAGTGGTCTCATCCCCATCAACATCAGCGTTATCTGAAACAACCACAAAATTGTCATTAACGGCAATATCACGAGGACTAGATACATCAGCGCTACTAGAGAAAGTAGCATTAATGCTCACACTACCTAACACTGAAGCTATATCTGTATAGGCGTTCAACCTATTTGAAGATCTTGAAGCTTGGATTATTTCATCCCTTTCAGCATCGTAATATATTCCTTCAGCGGCCGTAGAAATTGTAGTCAAAGTGTTTACATCGCCAGTTACCATGTCATATACCGTTATATTCCCATCAGTATTATTTGATGCATATAATTGTGTGCTTTCTAAATTCTGCATAGCATCGCCACCATCATTTTCCTTATCGCAGGATACAAACAACATTAAAGCAATAGTAATTGCCAAACTACATTTCCAAAAAATTTTATTAATCATCATTTTTAAGATTTAATTGTTTTACCATACCTACGTAGTTTTTAGGGTAAGGTTCTAAATAAAATGTTAAAAACGAGTGTATTTCATCGATCACAAAACACCTTTAAAATTAAGTGAGATTGATAGATTGACTCTAGAAATGAAGAAGAATAAAACAAGAAGATCGTTATCTTACCTTTCCCGCAATACCTTCAAAAAAAGCTTGGTACTTTTTAAAATCGGCAACTTGATTTTCCGATACAGGAATCGGTTCTGAAATTTTTATTTCTTTCTTACCATAATCAAAAGCGACTAGGACAATGGGGACATTAGCTGTTTTTGCTATAAAGTAGAATCCCGTTTTCCAATTTTGCACTTTTTTACGGGTACCTTCTGGAGAAAGTGCCAAACGGAATTTTTTTCTTTCCTTAAAAATTTGAGCAATACCACTTACGGTATCGCTGCTTTTACTCCTGTCTATTGGTGCACCGCCTGTCCACCTGAAAAACCAGCCTAAAGGGGAATCAAAAAGGCTTTTTTTACCGATGTAGTTTATCTCTTCATTCCAAACTTTTCTTATTAAAAGACCTAAAAGAAAATCCCACCAGCTTGTATGGGGCACGACAATAATTACAAATTTGTCTAATTTCGAAGGAAACTTGCCTTTTATCTCCCAGCCCATAAGTTTAAAATAAATGAATTTGGCCAGTTGTTGCATGAGTTTGGATTGTAGATCTATATTAAGAGGGAGAACCTTTTGTACTGATAGACTCTTATATTTTTTTATAGATTGATTTCAATTTTTCTGGCGTAATAATAGATTTCCATTGTCTACCTAGCGCATTTTCCCATAATGGTTCCATATTCAACGCTACAGAAATCATTTTATCAAATTCACTTTCCGATAAATCCTTGCAAATACCGGTAGGGATTTCAATTTCATGTTTTTTGACCATTTCATTAAAAAGCGAAACACCTTCTGGATAAAACTCTTCCAAATGCTGAAAAACCATACAGTTGCCTATACCGTGTTTTACACCCAAAAGATAACCTAGACCATAGCTCAAGGCATGGGCTACCCCTACCTGTGAGTACGCTATACTCATACCACCATGCCACGACGCCATCATCAGTTTCTCTCTACTTTCTAAAACCGGCAAATCCTTAAGAAAAACCTCCTTACAAAGTTCTAATGATTTCTCACCATAACTTTGACTAAAGGCATTTAAAAAAGTGCCATTTAAAGACTCTATGCAATGTATATAACAGTCCATTCCCGTAAAGAACCATTGTTGCTTTGGCACTCCATTTGTCAAATCTGGATCAAGAATCACTTGATCAAACGTGGTATAATCACTATTTATTCCCAATTTTTTATCTGGTCCCATTAGAACTGTGGTTCTAGAAACTTCTGCCCCAGTGCCACTAATTGTTGGGATACCCACATGATATATCGATTTTTTCTGCACCAAATCCCAACCTTGATATTCTGCAGCACTACCCTTGTTGGTCATCATTATTGCAAGTGCCTTTGCTAGATCCAACAATGTTCCACCTCCAATACCTACTATACCTGATGGTAGTTCTTGGAAATTGTCCTTAATCATTTCCACCAAAGCATCAACCTGTTCTGTTTTGGGTTCCTCCCCAGCTGAAATAAAGACAATCTGATCACAGAAAATTTTAGGAATTCGCGCTACCAAATCTGTACCTTCAAAAACATCATCCACTAAATAAATAACTGGTGCCTCTGAATGTTTCCTTTTGGGCATTAAAATAGTTCCCAATTGGTCAAAACTACCAATACCGTAGACGACCCTTGGTACCATTGGGAAATTTCTATATTTTTCTGAAGCTCTAGTAGGTATATTCTTCAATCTTCTTTCTTTTTTGATTTTCATACTTTATATTAAAGGAAATCCAAGACATCTGTTAATTTGCCTACGGTTATATACCCATTCTTTTCCTTGGGCTCTTCAACCTCTTCGTGCTGCCATGTGGTATGAAATGGTATATGTACAGCTTTAGCCCCAATGTTCACTAACGGCAAGACATCTGATTTTAATGAATTTCCTATCATCAAAAACTCGTTCACCGGAATCTCTAGATGATCCAATAAATCTTGATAGTTTTTCTCTTTTTTATCGCTCAAGACTTCAACATGATGAAAATATACTGACAATCCAGATTTTTCTAATTTTCGTTCTTGATCAAGTAAATCGCCTTTTGTAAGAACTATCAACCTGTATTTTCCATTTAAACCTTTAAGTACTTCCTTTACCCCATCCAATATTTCAACAGGATGATCAATCATGTTTTTACCTAGATTCAATAGTTCCAAAAGTGTTGCTTGTGAAACTTCATTATTTGAAAGTTCCAAGGCAGATTCTATCATAGAAAGTACAAACCCCTTGATCCCATACCCATATAACCCCAAGTTCTTTATTTCCATTTTAAAAAGCTCTTGGTCTATCTTATTCTTGGTCTCGTAATCTTCCAACAAAGTTGCAAAATGTTCCTCGGCATCCCTAAAGTAAGTTTCATTCACCCAAAGGGTATCATCTGCATCAAATCCTATAACCTTAATAGTACTAAAATCTATCTCCATGCAGCCTGCGCTTTTTTTAAATCTTCTGGGGTATCTATTTCTATACCAGAAACTGTAGTTTCTACCATTTTTATTTTCTTACCATACTCGAGATATCTTATGGCCTCTATCTTTTCTGTCGCTTCCAATGCCAACATAGGTAATCGTTGAAAATCCATTAAAGCACGTTTTCTAAAAGCATAAATACCTTTATGCTTATGATAAACCGTATTTTCGTTTTTTGACCTCGGATAAGGTATTGGTGCCCTGGAAAAATAGAGTGCAAAATTTCTGTTATCTACAATTACTTTTACCGTATTAGGATTGTTGATTTCCTCTTCGTCTGTAATTTTGACCATCAAAGAAGCTAGGTCTATTTCCTCGTTAACATCGTTCTTAAAAACCTCCAAAACCCCTGCCAAACTCTCACGATCCGTAAATGGTTCATCACCTTGTACGTTTACAATAATATCAACATCCATGTCCATAACCGCCTCAGCAATACGATCACTACCACAATCATGTTCCTTTTGGCTCATAATGGCCAAACCACCTACATTAGTAATTGTCTCGTAAATGATATCACTATCGGTCACCACATAAACATCATCAAAAAGCCCTGTTTTTATTGCTGCTTCATAGGTACGCACAATTACGGGTTTGCCAGATAAGTCCTGCATAAGTTTAGCAGGAAATCTAGATGCCGCATATCTGGCTGGAATCATTGCAATTATCTTCACTGGTTTACGTATTAGATTTAGGCCTTAAACTTCTATAAATTTTAAAAATGAAAAATAAAATGATTATTACCAAGACCGCTGCAAGTATAGGTGCAAATATAGAGGCTACCGATACCGCAACAGCTGTGCCCGTTTCTACGGTGGCAACTACGGGATTGGCAAGTCCACCTGTGGTTGCAGTGGATGCCAACCTTCCGGTAGCACCAGCCCCTTTAATGGCTGTTGCGGTTCCACCACCAGCAATAATGGCCAATGACCAAGTTACTACGGGGTCTAGATTTGCAACTGTAGAAACCATTACCGCAGTACCGGCAATAGCTGCCAAGGGAATGGCAAAACTATCCAAAAGATTATCTACCCAAGGGATAAAATATGCAAAAATCTCTACTAAGGTGGCCACACCCAATGTAATTACTGCAGCCAAACTCCCAATCCATTCCCAACTATCATTTAGTGTCCAAACATCAAAATAGGAAGCTATACTAAGTGCGAATAAAGGTAAAAACACCCTAAAACCAACGGAGGCAGCGAGTCCAACGCCTAAGAATATACTAATTACTGTTTCGGAAGTCATGAATGGGGTATTTAACTAAAAATCAATTATTTACTAATCCATTATTTTTGGGACTAGATACAGACTCGATTATTTTCCACTAAAATAGCCTTTTCCTATTCAACAAAAAAATCGTTCTTAAAGCCAATAAGATAGAGTTTTTCCTTTGCTCTAGTCACCGCAGTATACAGCCAGCGAAGATATTCCTTATCTATTCCATTTGGAAGGTAGGGCTGTTCTACAAAAACTGTATTCCATTGTCCGCCTTGAGATTTATGACAAGTTATTGCATATGAAAACTTAACCTGCAAACCATTAAAATACTTATTGTTCTTTACACCTAGAAATTTCTTGTATTTGGATTTTTCATGGGCATAGTCTTTCATTACCTCTTGGTATAAACGGTTGCCGTCTTCATAGGACAGGGATGGTGATTCTGCCTTTATGGTATCTAAAAGTAGCACCGTCTCAAAGGGTTTCATATTGGGATAATCTACCATCTGCACTTTTACCTCCGCAAATTTGAAACCATAAATATCTTTAAAGTTAAAAATTTCTAGTACTTCTATAATATCTCCATTGGCAATAAACCCAGCTTCGGAATTGGGTTTTAGCCAAAAATAATTGTTCTTGACCACCATCATAAAATCCCCTGCAGCAAGTTCGTTTTCCAAAAAAAGAATGCGCTCCCTAATGCTCAGATTATAAAGGTTTGCCCTTTTGTTAGAACGCACGATAATAGCAGTTTCTTCTTTTCCATTTTGGGAATAGGAATCATCTATGGCTTCTTGTATTTCATGGCCGTCTATTAAACGTACAATGTCCTTATACGGATTTACATCAAAACGAAAATCATCAAAAAAATCACCCTGTAATTGCTCCCTAAGCAAAGTAGCATTCACTAGAATACCAGAGTTTTCTGCCTGCCTCACCACTTCATCCAACTCCAATAGCTCTACCTCTTTATTATAATTCAAAGCCAATTTGTCGGCATCCAAGGCAGGACTTAGCTGTAAATGTACAGGAGGCAATTGTGCCGTATCACCAATTAATAAGAGTTTACAATTATAACCGGAATATACAAACATCATAAGATCGTCCAACAAAGAACCATTTTCAAAAAGTTTAGAATCGGCTGGAGTATCTGGAATCATAGAAGCTTCATCAATAATGAAAAGGGTGTCCCGGTGTTTATTGGGCGCTAAAACAAACTGCACACCTCCTCCAGTCTGTTTCTTTGGGAAATATATTTTTCTGTGAATGGTAAAGGCCTGTGTTTGGGAATAATTGGACATTACTTTTGCCGCTCTTCCCGTAGGGGCCATAAGTACGGATTTCATCCGCGTTTTCCAGAGACTATTCACTAAAGTACCTACTAAAGTTGTTTTTCCAGTACCAGCAAAACCTTTTAAAAGGAATACTTCGTCCTTATTTTTAGACAAAATAAAGTTAGCCAGCTTTTCTAAAGCTACCTCTTGTGTAACCGTAGGGTCATGTGGAAACTTGGTTTTTAACTCTTTATAAAATATAGTGGGTGTAAGTGGTTTCATGTGATGTCAAATATAAAGAGGATTTTTAGGGCAAAAACTTTTGCGATTAAAAAAAAATTGTAGATTTGTGACAACCACTAAATTAAATTAACACTTACGAAATGAAGACCATAATACAGATTGTACTTTGGATTGCTTGTATTGGTTTAGGGTACCTTATTTATAATTCGGTTACCGGACCTATTGAATTTAAAAAAGTTAAGGAAGAACGTTTTGCACAAGTAGTTGCGAAATTAAAGGATATTAGAAACTCCCAGGAAGCTTATAAAACTGTAAACGGTAAGTACGCAAATGATTTTCCGAGTTTGATCAAGTTCATTGATACAGGTAAATATGTTATCACGCAACAAAGGGATTCTTCATTTATGGAGTTTGATAAAGCATATGGAATTGATTTACTTAAAGAAGTTAAGATTATTGATACCTTAGGTTTTGTTTCTGTGCGTGACTCTTTATTTAAAAGCGATAACAGATATAAAGATTTGGCAGTTGTGCCTACAGCGCCAGGAGGTGAAAAATTTACCATGAAATCTGCCATTATTGAAAAAAGTGGTTATAAAGCCCCTGTTTTTGAGGCAAAAGTTGATAAAAGCATAATTTTGTATGATCAGCCAAAAGACTTATTGGCTCGTGAAAATGCGCAAATGAGTGTTGAAGAAGTCAATGGGTCAGAAATAACAGTTGGTTCCTTAGATGAAGTTAGTACCAGTGGTAACTGGCCACCAATCTATGATAAAAAACAAGATCAATAAAGGCTTAGACATAGCTGATAAGAATTTTAAGAAATTGTCCATTCAGGTTAGCTTGAATGGACTTTCTTTTTGTGTGGCCGATACGGTTTCACACAAAGTACTTATGTCCGATACTTTGTTTTTTAAAGAGGAGCTAAACCCTATTTCAACAAAAGCAGAACTAGAAAAGCTATTCAGGAAACACAAATTAGATGAACAACAATTTGACGATGTTGTTGTTGTTCACCGAAATACTCTTTTTGGCTTAGTACCAAAACCACTATTTAACGCTGATACCCTAGCACAATATTTAAGGTACAATACCACAATATTGGCCAATGACGAGCTTGCCTATGATGAGTTAGGAAATCAAGATATTGTGAATGTTTATGTACCATATATGAACATAAACAATTACGTTTATGAAATTTTCGGAGAATTCACTTATTTACATAATGGCACCGTTCTTATACAATCACTATTGGACCTATATGGCAACCAAAAGGACCCTATTTGCTATGTACACGTAGGTAAAGGACAAATGGATGTTGCTGTAATCTCACAACGCAAATTACAACTTTACAACAGCTTCATATTTGAAACTAAGGAAGACTTTGCCTATTTCCTTTTATTTGTATTAGAACAATTGGATTTAGACACGGAGACGGTTGCCGTAAAACTTTTTGGCACCATTGAGGAAGACGACCCTATTTTTGAACTGTGCTACACATATATTAAAAACATAGGTATCTTTGTCCCCAGTTCCCCACATCATATGGAACTGGGTGAACCACAAGCAGAAGTTATCGACTTTACAGTACTAAACGCTCTTTAATGCGCATTATCTCTGGAAAACATAAAGGCCGCCATTTAATGGCGCCTAAAAAATTACCGGTACGTCCTACTAAGGATATGGCCAAGGAAGGGCTATTTAATATTCTTCACAACAGTTATTACTTCCCAGACCTTAAAGTACTTGACCTTTTTGCAGGTACCGGAAATATAAGTTATGAGTTTGCCTCAAGGGGCGTAGAAGATATTTTGGCAGTAGATACCGATCTGGGCTGTATATCTTTTATAGATAAAACTTCAAAAGACCTAGAAATGGGAATACGCACCCTTAAAAGTGATGTTTTTACTTTCTTAGGTCGAAATACGGAAAAGTTTGACATCATCTTCGCAGATCCCTTTTATAATATGGAACTTGATGATTTTTTAAAAATTCCCGAACTCATCTTCGAAAAGAACCTGTTGTTACCCGACGGAGTTTTGATTATTGAGCATTCCAAACACACCAACCTAGAACACCTTCCCAATTTTGAACGCTCCCGTAAATATGGTGGTAGTGTTTTTAGCTTTTTTAAAGGCTAACTATTTAACGTAATTTTTCTTTCATACATATTTCATATTGGAATATAGCTATAAGCAACCATATATATGTGAAATGTTATTGTTGGAAAATGTTTTCCACTTAAAAGCAACAAAGCCTACACATAAAACGTTAAATACCAAACAGTCTAGCAACAAATTAATTTTATAATTGAATATTTGAGTAGAATTATGTCAAGTACTATTAATGATGTTATCGACTACAACGAAATCTTTCTTACCAAAGAAAAGGCAACTGCGTTATTTAATCAATTAATGAGCTACTCTGATCTTACCAATATGGTGAAAATAGAAACTGAATCTGGTGAGAAGTTTAATTTGAACTTTGGAAAAATGATGTTTTTAGACAATGAACTGATTGCAAAAAACGCACTTCCAAAATCAATTTGGGGAAATACTATGGAATGGTCAGAACATATAATTCCCATAAAAAAACAGGTTGAAAATTAAGTGGGCCTTGTATTTCAAACGTGTGTTTGTATTTTTTATCCAGATGGAAATTCTGGTATAGATTACCATTCAGATAAAACAGCATTTGGTGACACCGCAATAATTCCTTCAATTAGTTTGGGAGAAGAGCGACAATTTTGTTTAAGAGAGAAAAAAAACATGTCCACAACCAAGTTGATATTAAAACACGGCAGTTTACTGGTTATGAAAGATGGATGTCAAGAGCGTTTTGAACATAGTTTACCTACAGATGTAAAGTATTTGAAACCAAGAATCAATTTGACTTTTAGAAAATATGGCTTTTAGCAAACTGTAAAATCAAATAAAAGCGCAACTTCACCAATACAATTCAAAACTATATTTTAAACTAAACATTGATGACAAAGCAACCTAATGTAGATCAACAGTATGTAATTAACGACAGGGTTAAATTACCTTTGACCTTTGATACAGTCAAAATGTTAGAAGAATTTGAAACACAAAAATCGAAACATTTTGAATATTACGATGTAATTCCACTAAGGGCACCCGCATTTATGGTAGATACTACATTGCCTTCACCTCCACCAGCGGAAGATTATGCCGATGGTTCTTGGACAGACTGGCTTGATACGGCTGCTTTAAAAAATTCTCCATACTTGATGAGTGTCGTAAATACTTTTAGAAAAAAAACAAAGGTCACACTAGTCCGATTACTAAGATTAGCTCCTGATTCAGTGGTAAAAGAACATACCGATCCTACGTTGGCACTAGAGATACAAAAATCCGTTATCCGCCTAACGATTCCAATTTCTATAAATGAAAAGGTCAGCTTCTTCTTAAACGGAGATCCGGTTCCAATGCAACCCGGTGAATGTTGGTATTTAAGACTTACGGACCCACATAAGGTAATAAACCATGGAGCAACTGATCGTGTAAACTTAACCATAGATGTGATTCCCAATGATTGGGTAGTTAAAATGATTAGAAGGGGCCAACCTTTGATTAAATAAGGATTCTGTTTCTATTATCTATTAACCTTATCCAATATTCTAGATATAGACTGTACCTTACTATTATTATGTTCTTAAAATATGCACAAATTCTAAATGAACATATAAACTAAAAAATTTCGTGTTTGAATTATAATAAAGAATTAGTAACGCAGATAGTCAATTTTCTGAGTTCCATTACAATACTGGTTGTTGAAAAAGAATTGACTAATCCTACTTTTTTGCCTGGTTTACAAATTAAAGGTAGTACAATTTTATTGGATAGGACAAAACTAAAATACCCTGGAGACCTCCTACATGAAGCTGGTCACATTGCTGTAACAGAAGAAACTATTAGACCTTTACTTGGCTCAAAAGAAATCGATAATTCATGGCCAACTGACGGTGAGGAATTGGCTGCCATATTATGGTCTTATGCAGCGTCTTGTCATTTGAATCTCGATTTAGAGGTGGTCTTTCACCCTGACGGATATAAAAATGAAGCTTCATGGCTAATCGAACAATTTAACAACAAAAATTATTTGGCACTTCCACTCTTGGAATGGATGTCACTATGTAAGAAAGAAGAATTTCCAATTATGAGAAAGTGGCTCAGATAAATTTTCATTAAAGAACAAAAATTGAACTAACATCTTGCTACTATTACCTACTATTATAATAGAATCATAAAACCGACTATTAAGCAAGTATTTTCATATACTGATGTTTTGTATAATCAATCTTACACATCACTTTGAAAATAAGCTGAACAAATCTTAAAGTAGTATTATAAAATGTAAAACCAACTAACCTTGAGAAATACTATAAAGTCCCTTTTGACCTGACATTATTATATTGGTAATCGCTTCAATTTATAATGATGTATTGATTCATCCAGCATTACCCGCTTTATAAAGATTAGAATTCTCAGTCTCAAAAAAGAACTAAATTTTCTGCAAAACAAGTAAAATAACATTCATTCGTAGATTAGTATTTGATTACTCTAAGGAGTTAAATTTGTTGGCTCCTTAAATTTATGCTCGCATCAATTCTCTTAAAGATGTGACAATCATATATCAAACTGAATTTAGATTAAAAGATTTTATATAAAGTGGTCTCTATAACGCCTGTACCATCTTTTAAATTTAAAGACAATAATTGTTTTTCTTGCTTTACCTTAAAATTAAAAGGCACTGCCAATATGTTTACGCCACTTTGTTTTTTTAATCGTATCCCTTGACCAGAAACAATGTCCTTATTAGGTATAAAATTATTCCCTTGGGGCAAATGCTCTGTAATTATAACATATTTGAATTGGTTTAATTTTGTCAAAATACATTGAATTTCAGTATTGGATACATGTTGGAGCACTTGCCGTAGAATAGCACAATCTCCATGAGGTAGGTCATCTACCGCTATATCTAAACAATGAAATTTTAAATTTTCGTCTTTAAATTTTCCCTTGTTATAAATTATTAGATTTGACACTATATCTACAGCATCATATTTTCTGGTATGTTTTACCAATTCTTTTCCAACATTAAAATCACCACAGCCCAAGTCACAAACCGTAATAGGGTGTTCAAAAGATTTCAAAAATGATTGTAGAACAGCTATATATGGATTTATTATCTCTGGATTATGAGATCCGATACCTGAATAAAAAACAGAAGAGTCGCCACCCCAAAGATTCTTCTCATAAATCTGTTCCATGGCGTCTTTGGTTGGCCAGGGTCTCTTAATTTTTTCAAAATCATTATCGCCCATATTGACAAACATTTTTTTTGAAATAAAAATTCAAAACTTTAAATTAAACTGCCGGAATATATACAAAGGAAAGATAAAAAATAGCAGGCCATAAGCCGGATTCTGTTTTCGAATATACGAACCCTTATCATTTATCTAGGCCAATGGTTGCCCAAAGGCTCAAACCGCCTACCCTTCGGCTTGGGCGTACAACCCTCAAACACCGATTTACATGACGTTTCACCGTATAGAGTTTACCTGATTTCACTACAGCCGAACTGTACTTGCTTTCTGTTGCACTTGTCCTCGCCTTTCGGCGGACGGGCGTTACCCGCTATACTGTACTATGGTGTCCGGACTTTCCTCGTTCTGTTCCAAAAAAGGAACAAACCGCGATAAGGCAGCCTGCTAAATACAAAGGTACTGCAATTGTTGATAACTAAGGATGATCTCTGTTTTAAATACCTAGTAGAATTAGTCGCTATTTTTATATTTGTAATTGTACTAAACGTTTTACATTTTGGAACCATTTATTGTATCGGCACGTAAATATAGGCCCCAAACATTTAAGGATGTTGTTGGGCAGCAAGCCATTACCAATACACTCCAAAATGCCATTGATCAAAACCATTTGGCACAGGCATTGTTATTCTGTGGTCCCAGAGGTGTCGGTAAGACTACTTGTGCCCGTATTCTTGCCAAACAGATTAATTCTGATGGAACGGAAAGTGAGGATGAAGATTTTGCCTTTAATATTTTTGAATTGGATGCGGCTTCCAATAACTCTGTAGATGATATTAGAAGTCTTATAGACCAAGTTCGTATTCCACCGCAAGTTGGCAAGTACAAAGTTTATATTATTGATGAGGTACATATGCTTTCGCAATCTGCTTTCAATGCATTTTTAAAAACATTGGAAGAGCCGCCAAAGCACGCCATTTTTATTTTGGCAACTACTGAAAAACATAAGATAATCCCAACGATTCTTTCGCGTTGTCAAATTTTTGATTTTAAGAGGATCACCGTTAAGGATGCGGCTGAATACCTGAAGTATATTGCTGAAAACCAAGGCATAGATGCTGAGGAAGACGCCCTTCATATCATAGCCCAAAAAGCAGATGGCGCCATGAGGGATGCTCTCTCAATTTTTGACCGAGTCGTAAGTTTCTCGGGTAAAGAACTAACAAGGAAAGCCGTTACAGAGAATTTGAATGTGTTAGATTATGACACCTATTTTGAAGCAACAGACTTAATCTTGGAACATAATATTCCCCAATTGCTAATTTTATTCAACAAAACATTGTCACTTGGTTTTGACGGACATCATTTTATTGGTGGATTAGCATCCCATTTTAGGGATTTAATGGTTTGCAAACATCAAGACACCATTGTCCTATTGGAGGTGGGTGACGGCGCACAAAAACAATACCGTGAACAATCACAAAAAACATCCAACAGCTTTCTGCTGAAGGGTCTGGACTTGGCAAATGACTGTGATTTAAAGTATAAAACAAGTAAAAACCAACGCTTACTTGTAGAACTCACCTTAATGAAACTTGCCTCTATCGATTTTGATGGAGAAAAAAAAAATCCTGAATCGTTAGCATTTCAGAATAAAATAATAGATTTTATTGCTCCAGCGGCTTTTTATCAAAACATCCCTAAGTCAACCCATAAGAATACTTCTTCAGAAATAATAACGGAGCCTCTTCCTGAAATTATCCAAGAACCTAAGGAGGTTATTAATGACAAGTCTACTACAGATGTAGAATCGGTTGCCCATGAAAATTTTTCGATTCCGGATGTTTTAGAAACTGGTAGCCATAAACAACCCATATCTGCTGTTAACGTGGTAAATGAATCAACTGTTGAAGTAGAATTAAAATCTACCAATAAAAAAATCGACATTAAAGCGCCTTCAAAAAGAGTTTCTGGGCTTTCCATTTCTAGTTTAAAGGCCAAAAAACAACATGAGCTAAATAAAATTGAGGTAGTAATTGATGAGAACGATTTACCAAAAGACCCTTTTACACAAGAACAGTTAGAACAGCATTGGAACGATTTTGTAAATCAAATTGATGAAAATGGGCAAAAAATATTGGCTTCAAACCTTAATACCGATGTCCCTACATTAACAGAAGACCATATTATTAGTATTGAGCTGCCCAACAGTACCATGAAGAAAGAGATAGAGCGTGAAAATTTTGAACTCATGAACTATCTACGCGCAAAACTGAATAATCATTTTATACAGTTAAATATTACCGTGAATGAGAGTAGTGCAAAAAAGTTTGCCTTTACTCCAGAGGAAAAGTACCAAAAGTTAAGGGAAAAAAATCCTGCAATAGATATTTTAAGACAAGAGTTTGATCTAAACTTTTAAGATCGCTTTATACGGAATGAATAAATAAACATTACCAAACCGATAATCAATAAACCAAAGGCTTCTCTTCCCAATTCTACAGTTTTAATATCTCCATCATTTAAATCAAAACCTTGAAAATCTGTTGGATACAAATAAAAAAAACCAAGCAAGCAAAGTACGCCTACTACTACGGGAACAATGAACTTTAGTTTATCTAGTGTAAATAGAATGGATAAAACTGTAGCAAAACCATAAATAATAATCCATAATAATGAATCTGGGTCATTGTATTGCACAACTGCGCCCAAAGCAAATAATATCGCAAATACTATTCCAATAAATTTAAATAATTGCTTCATTTATATCTAGTTTAATACATGATCTTCAAGCAGATCGTAAACATCGATAGCTTCAATGCTTTCTTTATGATTGTTAGTATATCTATTTGTAATGAATACAGGAAAATCATCCTTTTCTTCTGTAATACGGCCATGAGAGCCTTTGATTAAAGTGGCATCCAATGGAATAATATCCATAACGGTTCTAAAACCCAGTTTCTTTTTTATAAGTTTACCCATAACCTTGGCCATTATTAATTTATCCTTAGGGTCAGTCATCATTTCTACGGGATCATAGCCTGGTTTTTTATGAATATCCACCATACGGGCATAATCTGGGGCTTTGGCATCATCTAACCAAAAATAGTAGGTGAACCAAGAATCCTTATCTGCCACTACCACCAAATCACCGCACCTTTCATGGTTTAAATGGTTTTCGTCAATTTCAGTCTTTGACAATACTTTTTCCACACCTGGAACATTCATTATCAACGCTTTAACTGCTTCCCTGTTAACTTGATCTTTAATATAAACATGTGCTATTTGATGATCAGCTACGACAAAGGCATCACTCGCACCAGCATCTAATAATTCTAGTCCCCTTTCCTCTCGAATGGCAATAAGACCTTCCTTTCTTAGAATACGGTTTAAGTGAATTGGTCTGTTTACATTTGTAATTCCATACTCTGATAATAAAATGATATTAGCATCTGCCTCCTGATAATGTGTAACCAATTTTTTCACTTCTTCATCAATCTCGTTGAGATCTTTGGAGATGATATCAAAATTTAAACCATACCGCTGTAAATTATAATCTAGATGAGGCAGGTATATTAACGTAAGAGTAGGGTCATGTTTTATATCGGTATAAATGGCCCCATCTACTATCCATTTGGAGGAATTTATAGTTGTTCTAGGGCCCCAGAATTCAAACAATGGAAAAGTTCCTAATTTACTTTTTAATTCATCCCTAAGTTCTGCTGGATGCGAATATATATCTGGTATTTTTCTGCCATCTGCCAGATAATTAGGTCGTGGGGTTATGCTGTAATCTACATTGGAATACATATTATACCACCAAAAGTGGTTGGCACAGGTAAAGGCTTTATTTTTTTCTTTAAGGGCATCCCATATTTTAGGCTGTTGCACTAATTTATTGGACTGGCGCCAAAACTTAACCTCACATTCATCTTTAAAATACCACCCGTTTCCTACTATACCATGTTCGTTCGGCCATTTACCGGTAAGGTATGTAGATTGTGCTGAGCAGGTAACTGCAGGCAACACGGGTTTTATAAAGGACAAGTTATTTTTAGCTAAAAATTCCTCAATAAATGGTGTGTGTTCACCAATGAGTCGTTTTGTAAGTCCCACAACATTAATTACCACAGTCTTTTTCATTATCTCTTTTTAATGATATGGATAGCTTGTTACAAATGATCTTTAAGCCATTTTATTTCTCGGGTTATGGAGACCGAAAGATCTTCTTTTAAATCTTTGGGCAACACATCCCAAGTATAGGTCTCAATTTCCAAATGTTCTGAAACCGGGTCGCTTTTTAAATAAGAAAGCGTTTTTAAAATATGGTCTTGGGTAGAATACAAAGGGCCAAATTGTTCCAAAAAGATGGGGACATGAAAATGGGCCCTTAATTCATCATAGGAATTCCTTTGTTCTAAAACCTGCGGCAAATCGTTATAGGTTTTCACTTTAGAATCCACCTTTTCAGTAACCTGATGCAAATATGTTGGTTCGTTAAATTGAGCAAGTAAATCCCATATTTCATCATCATCCTTTCCGGTGAACAAAATTTTCAAGGCAGCACTTACTTGTATTTTCCCTGTTTTAATATCTGCTGACTTAAACTTGCCGAATGTATCCTCTGGCTCTTCATAAGCTAAAGAAAAATGGCAAATATCATAACAAACAGTAATGTAGCGTTTAATAAGCTTGTCAACTTCTGGTCCATCCAAATGCAATGATTCGCCTAGCATCGCTATTCCCGTTGGTATTAAATAATCCGAATAAAACGAAATAACCTCATCACTATTTTCTAGCAACCCATCTGGTTCAGGTTCAATATCCAAGTGAAGATATGTTCCTGAGTCCTGTTCTAGTTCATATAATTGCTGGGCTACAAGAATCATATGTTCTGCGCCTTTGGCAAACGCGTTTTGCTTATCCTCATCTGTATTATGCCAATATTTATAACTTATTGGGGATGTAGAAATACCCCCAGATATTCCTTTTGGTACCAAAGCAGCCAATTGTCTAAATAATCTTTGGGTATAGATTAATCTTTCTTTAGTGGTCCAATCTGGCTTGTGAACATCATCCTTAACGCGCTCATCATGGAAATTGCCATAAGGAAAACCGTTCATAGTAAAAATATAAAGATGGTTATCCTTTAACCAATTTTGAAAATCTTCCATTGAATTCCCTAATTCTAACTCCTCACTTGCTTTATTAGACAACCTTAATCCAATTCCAAACGGAGCTTCAGGAGACACAGAGTTTTTTATTCCCGGAACATATTCCTTTAAACTATTAAAAGTACTTTCCCAATCTTGCCCAGGATGAATATTAGTGCAATAGGATAGATGTAACGTATTATCAATAAACATGACTCTACTGCTTTAAGGCGAAGTGATGGTTTAATTTTTCAATAGCTTGGGTCATTAACCCTAAATCTATTTCATGAACATCATGTTTTGTGCCAATATCAGAAATTAATGTAATGGTAAGTTCCCCTCCTAAATGCTCCCGAAACTCTTCTATACCAGCTAATAAATTATTTATCTCTACATCAGAATTTAACGGTAACATGAGGTCAAAACCTATAGTCGTCATTACACTCAAAATATAATCCAAATCTGATTCTGATATTAGACCAACTTGGTGGGCATAGGTAACATCCAATGCAATACCTTTGGCAACTGCCTCACCATGACGCAACTGATAGTTGGTCATATACTCTAATTTATGGGCAGCCCAGTGACCGAAATCCAGTGGTCTTGAGGAGCCTGACTCAAAAGGATCACCGCCTTGGGAAATATGGTGCATGTGCATCTCAGCACATTTATAAATTACATATTGCATAGGCTCATGTTCTCTATTCCTTAATGCTAATGCATTATCTGAAATATATGTAAAGAAGTGCTTATCTTTTATCAATGCCACTTTTATAGCTTCTGCAATACCAGATATCCAATCACGTTGTTCTAATGTTTTTAAAAAATCACTATCATTAATAATGGCGAAAGGAGGAGCAAAAGTTCCCAAAAAATTTTTTTTCTTAAAAAAGTTTATGCTATTCTTTACGCCCACAGCAGAGTCATTCTGTGAAAGAACAGTTGTGGGGATACGAATTAATTTTACCCCCCTATGGGCAATGGCGGCCGCGTAGCCAACCATATCGATGATGGCTCCACCACCAATGGCAACAACAAAGGAATGCCTACATATGGCATTTTCATTTATTCCCTTTAAAACAATATCAACATATTCAGCACTATTTTTAGACTGTTCACCACCATCTAAAACTAAACTCTGTGTGTGTGCCAAATAATTTTTATTGACAGAACAATACTCAGAAATTTTGGAAAGTAACTCTGGATGATGTCCAACAACACCTTTATCTACTACAAACAATAATTTTACAGCTTCATAATCCTTATAATCCTTAATAATGTTAAGAAAAAGAAGATTGTCCAATTTGAACAAACCCTTTGCAAAATGAAGTTGATAGTTGTATTCAACTGAAAATGATTGTTTTATCGGTCTTAAATCCATACAATTAGGTAACAGCAAATAATTTTGAAAGCAATAAAGATAGTGGCAAAAGTAATAAAACACCTAAACCCACATACCAATTTGAAAATCCAACCGCCCAACAAGCATCCATTATAACTAACGACAAGACACCCGCCATTACTGCTTTCTTAATATTTGAGGGAGAATTCTCGTGATAAGCTTTAATTAAAGGACGAAAAATTTGGTAAGAAAATAATAGTAAAAAAGGCAAAATGAGTACTATTTCTCCGGTTTTCACAATAACAACATATGCCATTGAAAAACCTACCATTAAATACAATATACCTGCCATGACAATATGCCTTTTATTCTCTCCATGTACTTCTCCCCTGCTAATTAAGGTAATAGCGAAAATATATGCTACGGGAACTATTGCAATCCACCAAAGATTGAGATTTCCTAAAAAAGACATACCTAACAAAAGATTTAAACCTCTACAAAGTCCCATGACCAGAGGTCCAAAAAAAGAATACTTTTTAGCAATGGCATCATATAATAAAATGGTAGCAACCAAGACTACAGCCAACAAACCACTTAACTGATTTACTACAAAAGCCAAAGTAACACCTAGCGCAAGAAGTATAATACCCCAAACCACAGCTTCTTTCAAGGAAACTAATCCACTAGGAATTGCTCTTTCCTGTCGTTCAACGGCATCTAACTTAGCATCAAAAACATCGTTAAAAACTACACCTCCTGCGTATAAAAATACCGATGAAAAAACTAAGGCTACCAGTAGGGTCATGTTTTCTTGAAAGAAATCAATACTTGAAATACCTTCATGAGAAAGACATATGGCAATTCCAGCTATAATATCCGCAGCGGCAGTGGGTAAGTTCGCAGGCCTTGCCAAACGGGCAAAACCCAAGAGTTTCTCCCTCATATTACGTAATTTGGTCCGAATCTATTCTCGGTGATTGCCCCCTTAAAACACTATTGTCATTGAATAATTGAGATTGGTCTATTCCATTTGGCTTTAACCAGTGCTCCTCTTTCATCTTACCATTTTTACTAAAGGCATCCAAAGCATTTTGATAACATGTTTTAACTACATCCTCTCTTGCAATTCCCCTTTTCAACATTAAAGAAGCTGTTTTAGGAACAGCCAAAGGATCGCTAACACCCCAATCTGCCGAGCTATCAACAATAATATTTGTACTTCCAAATTTTCTTACCACCTCTACCATACGTTCATTCCCCATTTTGGTTTTAGGATATATGGTAAACGCTGCAATAAAACCACGATCAAGGACTTCTTTTACAGTCTCTTCATTATTATGATCAATAATAACATTAGCTGGGTCTAGACCATGTTCCAAACACACCTCCATACTTTTTATGGTACCCGCTTTTTTATCTCGGTGAGGTGTATGTACTTGAACCGTCATATCCAGCTCCTTAGCCAAATCTAGCTGCATTCTAAAATACTTATCTTCTGCAGGTGTTTGGTCATCATATCCTATTTCACCTATGGCTACCACATTTTCCTTATGTAGGTATAAGGGCAATAATTCAACCACTTGTTCCGCTAATGCTTCATTATTGGCTTCTTTAGAATTTAAACCAATGGTACAATAATGCTTAATTCCAAACTGACTTGCCCTAAAGGGTTCCCAACCCACCAAACTACTAAAATAATCTTGGAAAGAACCTACTTGTGTCCTAGGTTGACCAAGCCAAAAGGAGGGTTCTATTATTGCCACAACCCCTGCCGCCGCCATAGCCTCGTAATCATCTGTTGTACGGGAACTCATGTGCACATGTGGGTCTATAATCATCATTTTATCTTCCATATTCTTAATCCTTAATTGTATTCCAGGTTAGTTTATCGGTTTTTATCGCTTTAGTTAAATTACTATGTTTATCCAATAGCTTTTTTGCCTTATCATTATTGGAGTAAAAACAACATAACACAGCAGCACGTTGTTCTATTTCATTATCACTGTTTAACAAATGTTGCATGTCTGAAAGTAATTTATCATTCAAGAATTTAGATACCGGTCTCCAAAACAATGGATCAATTTTTCTTGATGCCGCCCAACGCTCATGGGCATAGTCCGATATAATTCGTGCTAAATCTTCATTTCCTCTTTCATCAACAGATAAAATCAAAGAAAGATCCCTCTCCATAAATGCAGCCTTAAGATACATTTGATTCCATTGTTGATCATTAAAATACTTAGCGGGGTAAGGGTTGTTCAATGTGATGGCATCGAACACCGTAGCTATGTTGGTTCGCAAAGCCTCCACAGCCACAGCCTTAAAACGTTCTGGATTAGGCAACAATACTAAAAATTTTAAAAACGCTACCAATTCCCCTGTATCCGCTACCTGAATGATGTTGGACACTTTTGGACCAAAAAAATCCTCATCAATTTCCAAAATTTTGATCAGAAAATATATTCTAGCAATCTCAAGATAGTTGGCATTTTGAGATATTAGATACCTAATTATCTTTTTGTCGGAATTCAGATGAGCAATAGGGTCTGCATTAAACTTAGAAGCCAATATGCTATATGTCATAAATAAATCTTTAACAGATTTATCCGATTCTAATTTTTGTATCCTTTGACTCAGCCAATGTAATGCTTCTTGATTACCGTATGTGGACAGTACGCCTAATAATTCTTCACTTATCTCCATTCAGGATATATTGTAATTGTCTTTGTTCAAAAATAATTATTAAAAGCCATAATGCCTTATTTTTACAGTCTAAAGAACATACGGGAGCGTTAAAAATAACATAATTAATGGGACAAATGCTAGGTTTAAAACTACCAACAGATCCAAGATGGGTCAATATTGTTGAAAAGAATATTGATGAAATACTTTCCGACCACGCCTTTTGTGAGCAAAAAGCAGCAAGTACCGCTATTTCATTAATAGTTTCCTTCCCAGAATATACCGAACTGGTTGAAGAAATGGTAGCATTAACACGAGAAGAAATGGGGCATTTTAAAATGGTACATGATTTAATAATAGCCCGTGGTAATACACTTGGTAGAGACCGAAAAGATTATTATGTAATAGAACTTTTGAAATTTTTCCCAAAAGGCGGTAGCCGCACCACCCAATTAGTTCATCGATTATTATATGCCGCGCTCATAGAGGCACGTAGTTGTGAACGTTTTCGACTACTTTCAGAACAGCTGCCTAATAAGAAATTGGCAAAATTTTATCACAAACTCATGATCAGCGAAGCTGGCCATTACACCATGTTCTTGAAGTTTGCACGACAATACGGCATACGGCAGGAAGTGGACAAAAAATGGCAAGATCTTTTGGAATATGAAGCTAAAATAATGCTCAATTTAAGTAAAACTGAAACCATACACGGATAGGATAATTAAGATATCCGATGAGACAATTTGATTTACAAATTGGTTATTCTTTCAATTTCTTTAAATAATAATCATAGGTTGCAAATTGCGATCTGCTTTCTGGTCCTTTAATTTTACGATAGGCATTATCTTGCTTTTCGGAAAAAACACGTGCTTTTAGGTTATCGCTCCAACAAATTTCAAAAGTATCCATTAATTCTTCCTTAATATCCTGATCATAAATAGGACAACCTACCTCTACCCTATAATCTAGGTTACGTGTCATCCAATCTGCAGAGGAAATATATACTTTAGGATTACCCTCATTGGCAAATACAAACAATCTGGTATGCTCTAAAAATTTATCAACAATACTAATGGCCTCGATATTTTCGCTCATACCTTTTACACCGGGCACCAAACAACAAATCCCCCTAATAATTAACTGGATTTTTACACCTGCCCTACTGGCCTCATAGAGTTTATCTACCATTTTATAGGAGGTGAAGCTGTTCATTTTTATTTTGATGTAGGCTTCCTTTCCTACAATGGCATTGGCAATTTCATTATCAATAAGTTTGGCAAATGTACTTTTCGTATAATGTGGAGAAACAATTAAATGCTTGTATTTATTGATTTTATATGTAGTTTCAAAGAAATCAAATACTTTGTTCAATTCCTTTAAAATGGCATCATGAGCAGTAAAAAGTGTATAATCTGTATAAATTCTTGCAGTTGATTCATTAAAGTTACCTGTACTAATAAAACCATAACGTTTAACACCCTCTGGTTCTTCACGCTCAATAAGACAAATTTTACTGTGTACTTTTAATCCTGGTACACCAAAAATCAATCTAACCCCTTCAGCCTGAAGCTGTTCTGCATACTCAATATTTGCTTGTTCATCAAAACGCGCCTGTAGCTCTATTTGTACCGTTACTTGCTTCCCATTTTTAACGGCATTGATAAGACATGCAGCTACCTGGGAATCGTTGGCCAGCCTATACACGGTTATCTTTATTGTTTTTACTTTTGGATCTAATGCCGCCTCTCTCAAAAACTTGATGATATAAGAAAATGTGTGATACGGAGTGTATTGTAAATAATCCTTTTTAGAGATGTCTTCCAAGATACTCCCTTCAACACTTAGACCTTTGACAGGTAACGGTTTAATCTTGTCATACAAAAGATCTTGTCTTCCTAGGCTAGGGAATCCCATATAATCTCGTCGGTTATGATACCTACCTCCAGGAATTACACTATCCGTATCCTCTATGTTCATCTTCTCTTTTAAGAATGCCAAAGTATCCTTGCCAATACGTTTGTCATAAACAAACCGTACTGGATCGCTAATTTTTCTATGCTCTACACTTGTGGATATTTTCTCTATAAAACTCTTACTTAGGTCATTATCCATATCTAACTCTGCATCCCTTGTAATCTTAATCATGTGGGCAGAAATAGATTCGTAATCGAACATTGTAAAAATATTGTCCAAACAATATCTAATGACATCATCTAAAATTATTATATAATTCTTTTCGCCTTCTTGGGGCAATACCACAAAACGATCAATGCCTTTAGGTATCTCTATTAAAGCATAACGCTTTTCTTTTTTACCCAATTCATTTTTTATCAGCATTCGTACAGCCAAATAAGCGGCAGTATCCTTTAATGTCGGAAATCTTGTTAGATCATTTAAAATGATCGTCATTAGCTGTGGACTTATATTTTGAAGAAAGTATGTCTTAACAAAACTTTTCTGGCTTTCTTTAAGCTCAGTTTCTTTAATGATGAATATGTTCTGTTTCTCCAGCTCATCTTCTATCTGCTTTAAGATTGCCAAACTTTTAGTTTGTTGATCTATTACTATTTTGGTGATCTCTTCCAGTAAATCTTTGGCCTTTTCCCCTCCTAGTACACTTTTACCAGTTTTCCCGGCTTCAACAATTCTTTTAACCGTAGCATACCGTACCTTAAAAAATTCATCCAAGTTATTAGAGAAGATCCCTAAGAATCGTAACCGTTCAATCAGGGGGACTTTTTTATCCGCACTCTCTTGGAGAACACGCTCATTAAACCACAACCAACTAATTTCTCTATTAACGTACTGGTTATTAAATTTCATCATTCTTTAAACTGCTTTGGAAAAATGGTTTGTACTGTATTGCCTTTTGTAATATTTTGCCATGTGGTTTCATTAAAACGTAAATGAACTAAACCGCTTGTTGGCACATTGGTTATATGTCTGTCACCTAACATATTAGCTAAGTGGGTAAAGGCATGATTATGCCCAAATATTATAACCGTATCTATACTATTACCAATGTTTTTTATAAAATTAAGAACCTGGTTTCCCGAAAAATCATATAGTTCAGGAGAAATGCTAAATTTCCCAAAGGAATGTCCTAACTCTTGTAAACAAATTGAAGCGGTATGTAATGCCCTATTTGCAGGGCTGGAAAATGCATATTCAATTTTTAAATTTTGTTCTGCAAATTTAGAACCAATCAAATGTGCATCAAATACCCCTCTTTGTGAAAGGGCACGGTCTTGATCATTAACGTTTAACTCCCATGAAGACTTACCATGGCGCATTAAAAATAAATCCTTCATTCTAAACAATGTCTTTATGGGGCCAATCGCTCCATAATCCAATCTAAATCATTTTCTAAAGTATACCTAATCCGGTCATGCAACCTGTTGGGACGTCCCTGCCAAAATTCTATGGAAATTGGTCTAACTAGATATCCACCCCAATGTTCAGGCCTCTTGATCTCTTTACCTTTATACTCATTCTCCAATTTTTTTAAGTTTTCCTCTAAGGTTTCCCTTGATTCTATAACACTACTTTGTTCTGAAACTATTGCACCCAACTTGCTCCCTTCTGGTCGGGATTCAAAATAACCATCGGACAAATTTTCTGAAATTTTTTCTGCTTTACCCTTTATGATTATTTGACGTTCCAAATTTGGCCAGAAAAAAGAGAGACAAACATTGGCATTCTGCTCAATTGCCCTACCCTTTTCACTATGATAATTAGTGTAAAAAATAAAACCTTCGTAGGTGTATTTTTTCAATAGTACCACCCTACTTTTTGGGTATCCATCCAATCCAATTGTGGAAACTGTCATGGCATTTGGTTCATCCAAACCATCTGATTGCTCAACTTCATAAAACCAAGTCTGGAACAACTGAATAGGATTATCAGAAATACTATCTTCCAATAGAGCACTTTTCTCGTAAGATTTCCTATAATTTGCTAAGTCTTTCTGCATCAATTCAACTAAAAAAACAAGATACTCAAAGATCAGGAAAAGAAATCATAAAATAAGAGAAGAGTATCTCTTTTCTATTGAAATTTAAAGAAAAAAGATTTTAGATTTCAAATGATTTACCGTCATCTGCCAAGTAAACATAAGGGAAAATGGCAGAAGCCTCTTCTTGGAATAAAGCCAAAGATTTATACCTAGTGGAATAATGACCTAGAATTAAACCGCCAACATGCGCATCTTTGGCAATTTGAGCAGCTTGCTTAGCAGTTGAATGCTTGGTTTTAATAGCTAGTTTTTCCTCGGATTCCAAAAAAGTTGCTTCATGGTAAAGCATGTCCACGTCTTTCAGTTGTGAGACCAAATCTGGCTTAAACATTGTATCACTGCAAAACGCATAAGACTTGGGGTTTACTGGGTCTAATGTTAACTTCTTGTTTGGCACCAGAATACCTTCCTCAGAAATAACATCTTTTCCATTTTTTATATTCTGATAATAGGCCTTATCTATTTTGTGCTTTTCTACAGCTTCAATATTTAATTTACGAGGCCCTTCTTTTTCTTTAAATAAAAATCCATTGGTATAAATCCTATGATCTAACGGAATTGTAGTTACCATTACCTTTTCATCTTCATAAATAAGATCACTATCCTTTGATGTAAGTTCATGAAAATACAATGGGTAATTTGTCCAAGAATCCCCCAATTGCAGCAAAAGGGTTATGGCTTTTTTAATTCCTTTTGGTCCATATACATGCAATTCTTTTTCTCTTCCTAAAAGTCTAAAGGTGGAAATAAGTCCGGGCAATCCAAAGAAATGATCACCGTGTAAGTGTGAAATAAATACGTGGTTGATTCGCGTAAATTTAATCTTATGCTTTCTTAGTTGTACTTGGGTGCCTTCCCCACAGTCAATTAAAAAAAGATGGTTTTTTATTTCAAGAACTTGTGCGGTAGGATTTGTCAAAGTTCTTGGTGTAGCTGCATAACAACCGAGGATAGTTAAATTCACAATTCCAAATCCCTTTCAATTTCCTCCATTTCTATAATATCCTTGGCTTCCTGAATTGTTGGGGCAACCATAATTTCCTCTGGTAGCTGATCATAAGCCACCTTGTCTGTTACAATAACAAAAGATTTACCATTTTCCCTGTGTTTATTAGACAGTGGAAGAAATTCCAACACATCTCCAGATGATAATTTTTCAAACGAAAACAGATTTACTATAATGTTATCGTTTTTTATATTCTCGTAGCCCTCATTCAAATTTTGAAGAAAAGTAACCATCGAATTTTTTTCTTGGTAAACTATGGTAGTAGTTCCTTCTTTATCAAAAATCATAACTTTTTATTTAATTTTTGAGGCCAATAAATAAATAACGGCCATGCGAATTGCAACTCCGTTTTCTACTTGGTTAAGTATAATGGATTGTTTTGAATCTGCGACATCACTAGTGATCTCAACACCCCTATTGATAGGTCCTGGGTGCATAATCACAATTTCCTTGTTTAAACTATCCAAAAGAGCTTTGTTGACCCCAAATTGTTGGGTATATTCCCTAGTTGTGGGAAAATAACTGATATCTAACCTTTCTTTTTGAATACGCAACATATTGGCTACGTCACACCAATCCAAGGCTTTGCGTAAATTGGTCTCTACCTCTACACCTAAAGCGGTTATATATTTTGGAAGTAAGGTCTGAGGTCCACAAACTTTCACATTTGCACCTTGAAGTTTTAAAGCAAATATATTAGACAATGCTACTCTAGAGTGCAAAATATCACCAACGATTACCACATTTTTATTTGCTACATCCCCTAATTTTTCCCTGATTGAAAATGAATCTAGTAGCGCCTGGGTGGGATGTTCATGGGCGCCATCTCCAGCATTGATAATTGCAGCCTTTACATGTTTGCTTAAAAAAATTCCCGCTCCTGGATTTGGATGTCGCATTACCACCATATCCACTTTCATAGAAAGTATGTTATTAACGGTATCTATTAAAGTCTCCCCTTTTTTAACCGATGATTGACTTGCAGAGAAGTTGAGAACATCTGCAGATAACCTTTTCTCCGCCAACTCAAACGAAAGTTTTGTACGGGTACTGTTTTCAAAAAAAATATTGGCTATGGTAATATCGCGCAGAGAGGGTACTTTTTTGATAGATCTATTAATGACCTCTTTAAAATGGTCTGCTGTTTCAAATATGAGCTGAATATCAGTCTCTTTTAAATATTTAATTCCCAACAAGTGATTTACACTTAGTTCGCTCATTTGTTACCTATTAATCAAATAAATTACATCCTCACCTTCATTTTCTTTCCACATCACCTTTACCTTTTCATTGTTAATGGCATCTACCTGTCTGCCCCTATAATTGGGTTGTATGGGCAAATGCCTGCTAAACCTTCTATCTATCAAGGTCAAAAGCTCTACTTCCGATGGTCTACCAAAGGATTGTAGTGCCGTTAATGCCGCATTAATACTACGCCCTGTATACAGTACATCATCAATTAATACAACCTTCTTATCCTCTACCAAGAAATTTATATTGGTTTTTGTGGCCTCTAAGGTCTTTTCTCCCCTTCTGAAATCGTCTCTATAAAAGGTAATATCCAAGAAACCCAGGTCTATATGTTTTACCTTATATTCTTCTTTTAAAATTTTGGTCAATCGCTCTGCAACATAGGTTCCTCTAGGCTGAATACCTATAAGTACCGTATTCTCAAACGTTAAATGATTTTCAAGAAGCTGACAAGCCAATCTATGCAGGATGATATTTATTTCCTTGGAAGAGAGTAAAACTTTTTGACTCATAATGGGCACCCGTGCTTTTAGCTTAACAAAAATAGGAAATTCTAACTAATATTGTTAGAATGGTTTCGATAAACAAAAAAGCCCTGTCAATTTCTTGACAGGGCTTTTTTTACTTTAAAATTGAAACTATTTCTTTTTAGAATCAGCTTCCATTTTATCTTTTAACGCCTGTAAGGCATCATTGGCATCACCTAATGTAGGTTTAGCTTCATCGGCCGCAGCTGCTTGTCTCTTAACCGCAGCATTTACATTACGTTGCTCTTCTTCTCTAAAGATTGCTGTATGACTAGCTACTACGCGTTTGAAGTCTTTATTGAACTCAATAATCTTGAATTCTGCCTCATCGCCCTTACCTAATTTTTTGCCGTCTTCTTTCTCTAAGTGACGTTGTGGTACAAAGGCAATAATATCTTCGTTAAATTCAATAGTAGCACCTTTATCTACAACATCGGATATAGTAGCGGTATGAACTGTTCCCACTGCGAAATCAGATTCATATTTGTCCCAAGGATTTTCCGTAGTCTGCTTGTGACCAAGGCTTAACTTACGACCTTCTACATCCAATTCCAATACCTCAACCTCCAAAGTGTCACCTACATTGGTAAACTCAGATGGATGTTTGATTTTCTTGGTCCAAGAAAGATCAGAAATATAGATAAGACCGTCAATACCTTCCTCTAACTCTACAAATACACCAAAATTGGTAAAGTTTCTTACGATACCTTTATGTTTGGATCCAACAGGGTATTTGCTAGTAATATCGGTCCATGGGTCCGGCGTTAACTGCTTAATGCCAAGAGACATTTTACGATCTTCACGATCTAATGTCAACACCACTGCTTCAACCTCATCACCTACTTTCACAAAATCCTGTGCAGAACGTAAATGGGTAGACCATGACATTTCAGATACATGGATCAATCCTTCAACACCTTCTACAACTTCAATAAATGCGCCGTAATCTGCAATAACAACTACTTTACCTTTTACCTTATCACCAATTTTGATCTCATCACTTAGCGCTTCCCAAGGGTGCTTCTCTAATTGTTTAAGACCTAATTGAATCCTAGACTTGTTCTCATCAAAATCAAGAATTACAACATTTAATTTCTGGTCTAGCTCAACCACCTCATTCGGGTGATTAATTCTACTCCAAGAAAGATCTGTAATGTGTACAAGCCCATCAACGCCACCAAGATCAATAAACACACCGTAAGAAGTAATGTTTTTAACAACACCCTCTAGTACTTGTCCTTTCTCTAATTGGCTAATGATTTCTTTTTTCTGTTCTTCGATATCCGCTTCAATCAATGCTTTGTGCGAAACAACAACGTTTTTAAATTCATGGTTGATCTTAACCACCTTAAATTCCATTGTTTTGTTTACGTACTGATCATAGTCACGAATAGGTTTCACATCAATTTGAGAACCTGGCAAGAATGCCTCAATTCCAAAAACATCAACGATCATACCACCTTTAGTTCTGCACTTAACAAAACCTGATACGATTTCCTCTTTATCATGAGCAGCGTTTACGCGATCCCAAGCCATAATCGTACGAGCCTTCCTGTGCGATAATACCAATTGCCCGCTCTTGTCTTCACGGATATCAATCAATACCTCTACTTTGTCCCCTACTTTTAATCCTGGATTGTAACGAAATTCGTTTAAAGAGATAACACCTTCTGATTTGGCATTGATATCTATAATCGCCTCCCTATCCGTAAGATATACCACTGTACCCTCAACTACTTCCTCATCGGCAGTATCTACGAAGTTTTCAGCTACTAAATCTTCAAATTCCTTTAATTTAGAATCCTCAACACGCTCAATTCCTTGCTCGTATTTTTCCCAATTAAAATTTTCTAAAAATTCCTGAGGATCCTGTACTGGTGTTGCCACCGCTTGTTGTTGTGTTGCTTCAGTAGTTTCTTCTACTTCAGCAGTTGTTTTTTCTTCAGCCATTTGCTGATTTAAAATTTGTATTTCATAACCCTATCAAGATTTAAGCAATAATTATGAAAGTTGTTATTTTTATTTGTTTTTCTTCCCTTTTCTTCTTGATATCCTTGCCAAAAAAGGAGTGCAAAAATACATTAATTTTTAATAACCAACAACTTAGAGTTACAATTGTTCAATTACAGCTATGTATTTTCAATTAGTTGACCTTAAAATCCTAAATTTTATAACTATATTACATGCATTAATATTAACCATTAAAACAAAGTATTATGAGTGTTAAAGCTAAATACCAAGGGGTTTTGGACCTTGGTGAGCAATTAGGAATAAAGGACGGCAACGTTACTGAAGAAGGAAATATCCTAAAAGTAAAGGGACAAGCAAAAACCCAATATGAAAAAAACCTTATTTGGGACAAGATTAAAGAAATTGGAGGGGAAAAACCTACTGATATTAAAGCAAACATTACGGTTGAAGATGAGTCTGTATACCACAGACATGTTGTAAAAAGCGGTGAGTCTTTAAGTAAGATTGCCAAACATTACTATGGCGACCCAATGAAATACAAGCAAATATTTTCGGCAAATACAAATATTTTAAGCAATCCGGATGTAATTCATCCTGATCAGGTTTTGGTTATCCCAAACCTGTAAAAAATGAAGAATAACAAAAAAGCCGTTAGGGATACTAACGGCTTTTTTTATTTTTGTTTTTCTATGATGCGAAGCGCATAACCAAGTATGCGTTCAAATTGTTCTTTCAAGCCCATATCACTATTATCAAACTCAATAGCATCTTTTGCTCTTTTTAAAGGTGAGAATTCCCTGTGCGAATCAATATAATCGCGCTTTTCCACATTTTCCAATATTTCTTCGTAAGTGACTTTATCTCCCCTATCCAAAAGCTCCTTGTACCTTCTATACGCCCTTTTTTCTGGGGAAGCCGTCATGAAAATTTTTAACTCCGCATCTGGAAATACAACAGTACCAATATCACGACCGTCCATTACAATTCCCTTTTTCTTACCCATTTCTTGCTGTAAGACCACTAATTTTGAACGAACTTCCTTTAATTCTGCAATTCTACTCACATGTTTAGAAACCTCCAAGGTTCGTATTTCCTGCTCAATATTTTCACCATTCAAATACATTTCTGCAAATCCCTTGTCTGAATTGTAAACAAACTTTAGGATTATTTTATCCAAATCAGAAAGTAAACCATCTATTTGCTCATCACCTTTACCAATATATCCATTTCTCATGGCATACAAGGTAATGGCCCTATACATTGCCCCAGTATCTACATAAATATATTTCAATGCTTTTGCCAATTGCTTAGCCAAAGTACTCTTACCGGTTGAAGAAAAGCCATCTATGGCAATGGTTATTTTACTCATGCAACATTGATGTTTATTAGAGTTTTTTTGCGAATTTGACTGGTCTATCCGTCACGGCAATATCTATTACTTCATGCATATTGGTAACATAATGAAAAGTTAGGCCTTTTAAATAAGATTCCTTTATTTCCTTAATATCCCGTTCATTTTCCTTACATAGAATAATTTCCTTTATTCTAGCCCTTTTCGCTGCTAATATTTTCTCTTTAATACCACCTACTGGCAAAACTTTACCCCGCAAAGTTATCTCACCTGTCATAGCTAGACTTTTCTTTATTCTTTTTTGGGTAAATAAAGACACCAAAGATGTTAGCATAGTAATACCTGCGCTTGGACCGTCTTTTGGCGTTGCCCCTTCCGGTACGTGTATATGAACATTATATTTCTCAAAAATTGATGGGTCAATGCCAAACCGTTCTGCATTGGATTTTATGTACTCCATAGCTATGGTGGCCGATTCCTTCATTACCTTACCAAGGTTACCGGTGATCGTTAAGGCACCATTACCTTTTGACAGGGTAGATTCTATAAACAAAATATCGCCCCCTACACTTGTCCATGCCAATCCTGTAACGACACCCGCCACATCATTGTTTTCATATTTGTCCCGCTCCAATTTGGGTGCGCCCAATACTTCAATTATATCCTCATTACTGATTTTAATATTATAAGCTTCCTCCGTGGCAATAGACTTGGCAGCATATCGTACCATTTTAGCTATTTGCTTTTCTAATGCACGAACGCCCGACTCACGGGTATACCCTTCTACAATTTTCTCCAATTGTGGTTTTCCAATTTTTAAATGACTGGAATCCAAACCATGTTCTTCCAACTGTTTGGGCAACAAATGCCTTTTGGCAATCTCAACTTTTTCCTCTATTGTATAACCGGTAACGTTTATAATTTCCATACGATCTAGCAATGCAGGTTGTATCGTACTTAAATTATTAGCTGTAGCAATGAACATTACTTTAGAAAGGTCATATCCCATTTCTAAGAAATTATCATAAAATTCACTATTCTGCTCTGGATCTAAAACCTCCAACATGGCAGACGAAGGGTCCCCTTGATTACTACTGGTAAGTTTATCGATTTCATCTAAAATAAAGACTGGATTGGAAGTGCCGGCCTTCTTTAAACTTTGAATAATTCTACCTGGCATTGCCCCAATATATGTTTTACGGTGACCACGAATCTCCGCCTCATCTCTAAGTCCACCGAGAGAAATACGCACGTATTCCCTACCTAACGCTTCTGCAATAGATTTACCTAAGGATGTTTTACCAACGCCAGGAGGTCCGTATAAACATAAAATTGGCGATTTCATATCGTTTCTAAGCTTAAGAACAGCTAAATATTCAATAATACGACGCTTTACGTCCTCTAATCCATAATGATCTCTGTTTAGGATTCGTTCCGCTCTCCTTAAATCAAATTTATCCTTACTAAACTCATTCCAAGGCAGATCTAGAAAAAGGTCCAAATAATTTCTTTGAATGGAATATTCTGCGACTTGTGGGTTCATACGTTGCATTTTTGCCAATTCCTTGGTAAAATGCTCTTTTACCTTCTTGCCCCATTTTTTCTTCTTGGCCTTTGCTCGCATTTCCTCAAATTCCTCATCATAGGAAACTCCGCCCAATTCTTCTTGAATGGTCTTCATTTGTTGGTGCAGGAAATACTCTCTCTGTTGTTGATCAAGATCACTTCGTACCTTGGATTGTATATCGTTCTTCAACTCCAACTTTTGAAGTTCAAGATTCATATACTTCAAAGTAGCTAGAGCCCTATCCTGAAGATTACCTATTTCTAAAAGATCCTGCTTGTCTTTCACATCCAGGTTTAAGTTAGACGATACAAAGTTTATCAAGAAAGAATCACTCTGAATATTTTTTATGGCAAAAGAAGCCTCGCTTGGAATATTTGGATTGTCCTTAATTATCTTAAGTGCCAAATCCTTGATGGAATCAATTATGGCTGAAAATTCCTTATCATCCTTTTCTGGCCTAATTTCCTCAGTTTCACGAACTGTGGCAGTGAAATACGGTTTTCTAGTGAGAACCTCAGCTATCTCAAAACGTTTTTTACCTTGTATAATTACTGTGGTATTCCCGTCTGGCATTTGCAATACCCTTAGAATCCTTGCAACTGTACCCAAGGTATGGATATCACCAACATCTGGGTTTTCAACATGCTCATCTTTTTGTGAAACCACGCCAATTACCTTGCTTCCATTATTTGCATCCTTTATCAACTGGATAGATTTATCCCTTCCGGCCGTAATTGGTATTACAACCCCAGGAAATAATACCGTATTTCTAAGAGGTAATATTGGCAAGGTTTCCGGTAATGATTCACCGTTCATTTGCTCTTCATCTTCCGCTGTTAATAATGGTATTAACTCTGAGTCCTCATCAATTCCTTGTAAGGACATATTGTCAAAATTTGAAAATTTAGAATCTCCCATACTCATATATCGGTCATTCTGTCATTAAATTAACAGAATATAATTTTTAAAATCGTTAATTATAATTGTCAAAGCCTATCATTTATAGCATTTTCAATATAAAGGCTCCTTTCTTTTACTATTTAATTCAATTCTTGTGCCAAGCCATAAATTTGTCAAAAGCTATTATCGTTTACTTCAATTTTTACCCACTATATTCTACATAAATAAAAATCTTTTTACATCAAACTGTAACAATTGGTAAATTGTTACATCTCTAAGACAAACCATTCACTTTTTGAGCCAAAAAAAAGTACATATTGATGAATTATTGCAATTGTGCATGGAAGGAAAACAAAGTGCACAGCTTCAGGTTTATAATGCGTATTACAAAGCCATGTACAATACGGCAATACGAATTGTAAAAAATAGCGCCGAGGCAGAGGATATTATGCAAGAGTCGTTTTTAAACGCGTTTACGAAACTGCATACTTTCAAAGGTGAAGTTACCTTTGGGGCCTGGTTAAAAAAGATTGTAATTAACAACAGTATCTATCATTACAACAAGAAACGAAAAAAGAAGGAAGTTGCTTTGGATGATATAATGTACAAGGTCGAAGATAATGACGGAATTGCTTCGGATCATGTGTTTGCGGAACAAAAGGCTCAAAAAGTGATGGAAACCATGAAACGCTTAAAAGATAATTACAGAATTTCTTTGACCTTACATTTAATAGAAGGGTATGACTATGAGGAAATTAGCTCCATTATGAACATGAGCTATGCAAATTGTAGAACTACTATTTCCAGGGCAAAGGAAAGTCTTAGACAAAAAATGTTAATCACCAACTAATGGAAAAAAATAATCTAGATAAGTTATTTATAGACCTAGAAGGAACGTTTGATTTTGAAGAACCCAATAATGGTCACCAACATCGGTTTCTAGAAAAATTGGAGAATTCTAAAAATGGACCTAAACAATCCCAGCTAGGTTTTTCTTGGTGGAAACCATTGTCCATTGCTGCTTCTGTTGTGATAATTTTTGCAATTGGGCAATCCAAACTGAATCCCAGTATCGAGGAACAAGTGGCTGAAATTTCACCGGAAGTGTCCAACACACAATTTTATTTTGCCAGCTTAATAGAAGAACAAGTGAAAGAATTGGAGGCTGAGGAAGCACCTGAAACAAAACAAATAATCGCTGATACGCTGAACCAGCTTGCTACATTGCAAATGGACTATAAAAGTCTAGAAAAAGATCTTTTAAGCGGTGGTAATTCAAAATTAATTTTAAGTGCCATGATAACCAACTACCAAACAAGGATTGATTTACTCAGTGATGTCATGCAACAAATTGAAAACATAAAAACTTTAAAAAATACAGAAAATGCGAACCTTACTATTTAATATCACGCTAGTACTATTGCTCATAAGTACCACCAATACCTTGGCCAACAATGACAAACTTAATGGCAAGTATACCAAAGAAAAGACCATAAAAAAAGAGTTTAATGTAAATGCGGATGCCTTACTTAAGGTAAACAATAATTATGGCAATTTAAACATCACTTCTTGGAATGAGAACAGGGTTGTTATTGAGGTTCATATTAAGACCAATGGTAACAATTTAGAGAAAGTACAACGTAAACTTGATGAAATTACTGTCTTGTTTGAGGCAAGTAAAAGTGAAGTATATGCCAAAACCCAGTTCAATGACAACAAAAGTGGTTGGGGCTGGAACTGGGGCAATAGTAACAATGTAAATATGCAAATTAACTACACCATAAAAGTTCCTGTAAAAAACAGTGTTAATCTTGATAATGATTATGGGAATATTATTCTAGATCGTATTGATGGTCATGCAAAAATAAATTGTGATTACGGGCGATTAGAAATTGGCGAGCTTAGAGGTAGGAACAATCAGTTGAATTTTGATTACACGTCCAAATCCACAATTGAATATATGAATAGTGGTGAAATTAAGGCCGATTATTCTGGTTTTACCATTGAAAAAGCCGGTGACTTAAACATAAAAGCTGATTATACTAATGCTAACATTTTATCTATGGACAATTTAGATTATGCCAGCGATTATGGTAAAATGGAGGTTGGAAAAGTAAATAATGTCAATGGAAACGGTGATTACATAACCATAAAATTAGGTATTGTACATGGTGATATAGACATAACTTCAGATTATGGGTCCATTCGCATAGGCGAGCTAGCCGAAGACGCAGGTGATGTTTCTATTAGAACCGATTATACCAGTGTCAAGATTGGTTATAATCCCTTGTACCATTTTGATTTTGATATAAATACCAGTTATGCGGGAGTTAGTGGTAAAGAGGAGTTTGAACTGAACGTTAGTATAGAAAAATCTTCAAGCAAACAATACAAAGGTTATTACGGAAGTCAGGGAAGTGGAAACATGGTCACTTTGAGTAGTGATTATGGCGGTATTAGTTTCACAAAAAATTAATCAATCATAAAAATCAATTAAAAATGAAAAAATTAGCAACACTTACATTTCTTATGGCCGTGACCCTATCCTGTTCAGCACAATGGGGCAAGACCATAAAAGGCAATGGTAACCAAGTTACCATAGATAGATCAACAACAGATTATGATGCCATAACGGTTTCTGGATGGTTTGATGTGGATTTGATTGATGGTAAAGAGGGACAAATTACCTTAACTGGAGAATCTAATTTATTAGAGCATATTATAACTGAGGTAGATAATGGGAAATTAACAATAAAAACCGAAAAAGGTTTGAATTTAAAACCTTCCAACTGGAACGGCGGTATCAAAATTAAAGTTCCTATAGAAAGTGTAGATGCCATAGCTTTATCTGGTTCTGGTGATATTGTCGGAAAAAAAACAATTAAGACCAATACCTTTAAAACGGCTATGTCGGGATCGGGGGATATTACCCTAGATGTTGAAGCAAATACAGTAGAGGCAACAATGTCTGGATCAGGGGATATTACTTTAAGTGGCACTACCGAAAATTTTAATGCTACCGTTTCCGGAAGTGGTGATATCAAAGCTTTTGACATGGAAGCTGATAATGTTGATGCTACGGTTTCTGGTTCTGCCGATATAAAAGTTACTGCAAAAAAAATGCTGAAAGCAAGGGTATCGGGCTCTGGGGATATTACGTATAGGGGAAATCCTGATAAAATTGATACCAAGACCTCAGGTTCCGGAGATATTTCAAAAGGATAACAATCAAACTAACGAACAATCAACAACAGTAAAAAGCCTCTAATTTAGGGGCTTTTTATTTTATTAACTCGTAAGAGCAATATCATACCAACAAGAAAAAACAACCCCAAAAAAATTATGGCATTTCGCATACTGCCCGTTACTTGGGCTACAAAACCGTATAAAAATGTCCCAATTATAATTCCTATTTTTTCCGCAACATCATAAAAGCTAAAATAAGATGTAGTGTCTTTAGTTTCGGGAAGAAATTTTGAATAGGTGGATCTTGACAAGGCTTGAATACCTCCCATTACAATGCCCACACACCCAGCAGCTATATAAAAATCCGTCGGGGTAATTACGTAATAGGCGTAAATACAAATAATGACCCAAAGGAAGTTAACAACTATCAAGGTTATAATATTACCAAATGCCTTTGATGCCCTAGCAGTTAATACGGCACCTAAAATAGCTACTATTTGTATGAGTAAAATACTAACGATAAGACCTGTAGTTCGTTCGCTATCTGTTCCCCAATTAATTTCTTCTTCTCCAAAATAGGTTGCAATAAGCATTACGGTCTGTACCGCCATACTATACACAAAAAAAGCTGCTAAATATCTTTTTAACTTAAACTGCTCGCCTAATTCTCCCCAAACCAGTCGTAATTCCTTAAAACCATTTAGAATCACATTGTTTCTCTCCCCAGCTCTCTTATACCCTTTTGGCAGATAATAAAAAGAATATTGAGCAAAAATAATCCACCAAATACCAACGGAGACAAAGGAATACTTCATTGCCTTTAACTCGGCCAAATCATTTTCATCGGTAGTTATCCCAAAAATATCAGGCTGCATAACCATAGCAAGGTTAAACAGTAAAAGAATAACACTTCCTATATAGCCTAAAGAAAAACCTTTGGCACTAACCCTATCCTGTTGTTCTGGGTATGCCACATCTGGCAAATATGAATTATTAATGGCAAAACTTACCCAAAATCCCACCAAACCAAAGAAATAACAGGTTAGACCTAAATAAATATTTTCTAAGGAAAACCAATATAGTCCTATACAAGAAATACCGCCTAGATAACAAAAGAATTGCATAAAGACTTTTTTGTTTCCAAGATAATCTGCAATTCCAGAAACCAAAGGAGTTACAATGGCTATAAAAACAAAAGCTAAAGAGGTGACATAACTTATGAGGGGTGCCCTTGCTATTTCACCTCCAAAAACGCTTACTTTTTCAATATTTGCCGTTCTAAATAGAGCTCCATAAAAAATGGGGAAAACAGCAGATGAAATGACTAAACTATAAACAGAATTGGCCCAATCATAGAATGCCCAAGCATTCAATAATTTTTTACTGCCCTTTAATACAAGTGTTCTTGACATTATTAAAAATAAAAGCCGTTCTCTTGGAACGGCTTCAATATACAATAAAACCTTTAGTTTATTTAAAAGTGGTCACTCCAAATTTAGCCGCTTCGGCTGCTGCTTCGGGAGCCCAAACCGTAAGGTTATTTATTCTAGTGTCATTGGAAGGGTGTGTGCTCATAAATTCCGGTGGCGCCTGCCCACCACTATTAGCTTTCATTCGTTTCCAAAGCTCGGCCGCTTCATAGGGATTATAACCTGCTATTGCCATGATTTGCAAGCCAATACGGTCTGCTTCGGTTTCATGACCACGACTAAAAGGCAACATTACACCAACTTGTGATCCAATACCATAGGCTTGGTTAAACATATTTCTCTTTTGTGGATCTTTTATAGCTACATTACCAGCAACCGCACCTAATTGCTGCAAAGTGCCAGCACTCATACGTTGAGCACCATGGTCTGCCAAAGCATGTGCTACCTCATGGCCCATAACTACAGCAACACCTGTTTCTGATTGTGTTATTGGTAAAATTCCAGTGTAAAATACAATTTTACCTCCTGGCATACACCACGCATTAACCGTTTCATCGTTCACCAAATTATACTCCCATTTATAATCCTTTAAATATCCGGGATAACCATTGGCAGAAAGCCAACGTTCTGCGGCTGAGGAAATTCTTTGCCCTACCCTGGTAATCATATGTGCTTCAGCAGTTCCGGTAACGACCTTATTCTCACCTAAAAATTGGTCATATTGAGCAAATGCAGTTGGAAAAATCTGACTGTTAGGATAAAAATTCAGTGTTTTTTGTCCTGTAAAAGGGTTTACTTTACAGGCAGCAACACCTAGGAACAAAACCATTCCTATTACTATTTTTTTCATGATACTTAGTGTTTAGTTTCCGAAAATTACAAAAATATTATTTCGCTATTATATGCAAAACGGTAAAGTTTTTGTCAATATGCAAAGTGTTATTACCATTTGGACGAACTGATTTAATTGGCACTTCTTCATTATCTACTTGGATCGTTCCAATTTCAAATGGCAACCCATGGAAGTTGAATTTCAAGGTTTCATATTCGGTAACAAAACTGCCATCCTTAAACTGCTGAATACTTAAGGATTTTTCTTTTCCTGTTAACTTAAAATTACGCAGTGAGAACCTTCCTTTTTTATAATCATAACCATCTGCACCATCTTCATAAACTTCAGAAGTTTCAACACCGATTTTATAATACGTTTCCAAAATTAGTTCCTCAACTTTTTTCTCCCCTACATATTGCTGAATAGGATATTTAGGAATGATAGATCCTTCTTTAATCAAAAGCGGTAATTTATCCAATTCTGCCGTTACCCATTTTTCCTTACCTCCTTCAACTGATTCATCAGTCCAAAAATCATACCATTTTCCTTTGGGAAGGTACATCCTCCTACCTTGTGAATTTGGCTCCTGAATAGGGCAAACCAATATTTGTTCCCCAAAGATAAACTCATCTGTCCTAAAATGTGTTTGGGGATCTCCTTGGTCGTAAAAAACCAAAGGTTTTAACATGGGGATATGTTCCTTACTATACTTATAAAACATGGTATACAAATACGGCAGTAATTGATATCTGATTTCTATAAACTTTCTAACTATATCCGTAATTTCAGCCCCAAAGGACCATGGTTCTTGATCACCATGATCACCACTGGAATGGACCCTGCAAAAGGGGTGAAATACCCCAAGTTGTACCCATCTGGCAAACAACTCACCATTTGGCTGTTCCGCAAATCCACCAATATCCGACCCCACAAATGAATAACCACTCATGCACATACGTTGCATTTGAACATTGGCAATCCACAAATGCTCCCATGTGGCAACGTTATCACCCGTCCATGTTGACGAATATCTTTGTGTACCAGAAAAAGCGGCCCTGGTTATTACAAAAGGTCTTTTAGGGTACACATATTTCTTAACGCCCTCATAAGTGGCCCTTACCATTTGCATACCATAAATATTGTGTGCTTTTCTGTGTGTACAAGGATGGCCATCATAATTATGCCTAGTATCTAAAGGAGCTGTTTTCCCTGGCACCTCCATTACAGCAGGTTCGTTCATATCATTCCATACAGCATGAACACCTAGATCACTCATGAATTCCTTATACAATTCTGCCCACCATTCACGTACTTCAGGATTGGTAAAATCTGGAAAATTACATTCTCCAGGCCAGACTTTGCCTTGCATTAAAGGACCGTCTCCCCTTTTGCAGAAATAATCATTTTCCAATGCTTCCTTATATACCCAATAATCCCTATCTATCTTAATACCGGGATCTATCATTACTACAGTCTTGAACCCTTCTTCCTCCAATTCACCTATCATTCTTTTTGGATCTGGAAAATAATTTTTATCCCATGTAAAACATCGGAAACCATCCATATAATCAATATCCAAATAAATGGCATCACAAGGTATTCGAAGATCTCTAAACTGCTTGGTTATTTCTTTAACATTACTCTCTGGATAATAACTCCATTTAGATTGATGGTATCCTAGGGCCCACATTGGCGGAAGTTCCGGTGCTCCGGTTAGGTTAGAATAGCCAGATACAACTTTGGACATTTCAGGGCCGTAAAAGAAATAATAGTTCATTTCACCTCCATCTGCCCAAAAACTTGTTATGTTTCTTCGCTCATGTGAAAAATCAAAATGGGTCTTAAAACTGTTATCAAAAAAAAGACCGTACGCTATACCCTTATTAAGACCTATGTAAAATGGAATTGCCTTATACAAAGGGTCTTGGTCCTTGCCATAGGCATACTGGTCCATTACCCAATTTTCTACGCGCTTACCTTTTAGATTACTATGGGTAGCCTTGTCTCCCATACCATAAAAACTTTCACCTGTCTGGGTAATTTTACTCATTTTTACAGTGTTCCCACCATACTCATAATTTTCTTCCCAATGAAAGCCTAATTCATCCTCATTTATAATGTTACCCTCTAAATCTGAGATTTGAATTCGCAAAGTCTTTTTATCGACCAAAATGCTAACTCGTGCAGTTTTAATAATATACTCCGTGTCTTTCTCCTCTACCTTCAACATGCTGTAACCTAAGGTAGCCTTAGGATCTATAGCATAGGAAAAATCTGGCTCAAAAATATAATTTGTGGCATATCTAAACCTTATAACACTACCCCTTAGTATTGTTATTTGAAGTATTACCCCATTTTCGGTGGTAAAATATAACTTATCTGTGTCTTGCTTAAATTCGACTATTTGGTTAGGATAAAGATTACCCTTGTATTCCAATTCTGTATTCGTAATCATAATTCACAAAATTATTGACCAACAAAAAAAACATATTCGCACATAACAAAGAAATATTATCCGAGTATTTACAAACAATAACGATATAGATAAATTAAACTACTTTAAAATGACAATACCTAGTGGCGGAATGGTGATTTCTACAGATTTCTTATGTCCGTGCCATGGCTTTGTAGAAGATTTTATCGTAGTATTTAGTAACCCAGACCCGCCATATTTAACATCATCACTATTTAAAAGTTCCTTTATACGACCCTTCTTAGGAATACCAACCCTATAATTCTCTCTAACCACTGGCGTAAAATTACAAGCAATAATTAAGTCATTCTTTTCATCATGCCCTTTTCTTATATAGGTTAACACTGAATTTTCATGGTCTCCATAATCTATCCATTGAAAACCTTCTGGGCTAAACTGTTTCTCGTATAAAGCAGGAGAACCTTTATATAAATGGTTTAAATCCTTAACAAATTGTTGTATTCCAGAATGCACTTTATACTGCAACAGACGCCAATCTAAACCTTGTTGAAAATTCCATTCAGATGTTTGTCCAAACTCACCACCCATGAACATTAATTTTGTACCAGGATGGGTAAACATATAGCCAAAAAGCAATCGTAAATTAGCAAATTGCTGCCACTCATCGCCAGGCATTCTATATACCAAGGACTGTTTGCCGTACACTACCTCATCATGCGAAAAAGGAAGCATAAAATTTTCAGTAAACGCATAGGTCATACTAAAGGTTAGGTCGTTTTGATGATGCCTTCTATAAATTGGCTCCTTCTTAAAGTACTCCAAAGTATCGTGCATCCAACCCATCATCCATTTCATCCCAAATCCCAAACCACCAAAATTAACCGGCTTAGAGACCCCTGTAAATGCCGTAGATTCCTCTGCAATAGTCTGTACCCCATCAAAACTTGCATACACTTCTTGGTTTAATTCCCTTATAAAGGACATGGCTTCCAAGTTCTCATTATTACCATACATATTAGGCTCCCATTCACCATCTTCACGTGAGTAATCCAAATATAACATAGATGCAACCGCATCTACACGCAAGCCATCTACATGAAATTGCTCTAGCCAAAATAAGGCGTTGCTAATTAGGAAAGCACGCACCTCATTTCTACCATAGTTAAAAATTAGACTTTTCCAATCTGGATGATACCCTTTTCTTCTATCTGGATGTTCATACAAATGTGAGCCATCAAAAAAGCCAAGTCCATGGGCATCCTCTGGAAAATGTGATGGCACCCAATCCAAAATAACCCCAATATCGTTTTGGTGAAATGCATCAACCAATAATTTGAACTCGTCAGGTGTACCAAATCTAGAAGTTGGCGCAAAATAACCAGTTAATTGATATCCCCATGATGGATCGTAAGGATATTCCATGATAGGCATAAACTCTACATGGGTATAGCCCATCTCCTTTACGTACGAAACCAAATCTATTGCAAGTTCCTTATAGCTTAAAAAATTATTCTCTTTATCCCTTTTCCAAGAACCTAAATGCACCTCATACACCGAATAAGGACGATCCAGGCCATTTTTTTCTTTTCTGTAACCCATCCAATCTTCATCATTCCATTGGTAATCTGCCTCCCAAATTACAGAGGCAGTTCTAGGGGGATGTTCACACAAGCGACCAAAAGGATCTGCTTTTTCTGTCCATAAATCATTATTATGCGATTGTATTTTATATTTATACTTCTCACCTACACCAACATTTGGAATAAAACCCTCCCAAATACCACTAGAATCCCAACGGACATTAAGATTATGCTCATTTTCATTCCAATGATTAAAATCCCCTATAACGGAAACTGCCTTGGCAGAAGGTGCCCATACCGCAAAATAAGTGCCTTTTTGACCATCGAACTCAATAGGATGTGAACCTAATTTATCATACAAACGATAGTGCTTTCCACCTTTAAATAGGTTTATATCAAACTCGGTAAAAAGTGAATGGGATATTACTTTGGGCATACATTTTTATTTAAGGGCAAATCTAATCAACTTAAAAACAACTTTGCAATTTCATAATTAATACTGTGCTTTTTGATAGATTTCCTATTTAGTTTGTAAAATACTAAAATTTGGAACGCTTTTTGAATTCGCTCTAACAAAATATAATAATTGAACCAAAAAAATTAAATATCATGAAAAAAGCGAGCCTAGTAATTGGAATGTTAGTTGCACTATTTTTTATATCCTGCGAAGGTCCACAAGGCCCCCCTGGATTTGATGGTTTTGATGGCAGGGACGGAATAGATGGCCAGGACGGCATAAATATCTTGGGACAAGTTATAGATATTGAAGGCACGTTCTCCATTGGTAATGATTATAGTATTTTCTATGAATTTCCGCAAACTATTGAAGTATTTGAAACAGATGTAATTTTGGTTTATTTATTATGGGACGTAACAGAAGATGGAAATGGCGACCCAGTTGATATTTGGCGTTTACTGCCGCAGACCAGAATTTTAGACCAAGGTTTATTACAATATAATTATGACTACACTTTTTTTGATGTGAGCATTTTCCTAGAGTCAGATTTTGATTTGAGTACCTTACCCCCAGCAGACACAGACAACCAAGTGTTTAGAATAGCGGTGTTACCGGCAGAAGCCACTCAATCCGGTAAATTGGATGTTACCAATATTAATTCGGTAATGGGTGTACTTGGCATAAATGAAAAAGATATCCAGAAGGTAAAAATGAACTAGCTTACTTTTTTTTGAAAGTTTATAGGCCTTATCTTAAAATTGATAGGGCCTTTTATATGAAGTATGGGTTATTAAAACCTTAACAGGATGTTTTGCGTAAGTATCTTAAATTTGTAAGGATTTTAACTTAAACCCAACAAAATTAAAAACAAAATATTATGAAATTTAACCTAGTGCTAGGTGTTTTTTTATTGATGCTAAGTTGTAACGGCAATGCACAGAACAAAGAAAAGGCTACAGAAACCAAAGACAAAAAGGAATTTAGCATTCAAAAAACTGAAGCAGAATGGAAAAAAGAATTGACCGTTGCTGAATTTTATGTTTTACGTAATGCGGCAACCGAGAACCCCTTCACGAGTGATTTGCTCGATAACAAAAAAGAAGGTACTTATGTTTGTGCGGCATGTAAAACCCCTCTTTTTGAGAGCAGTACCAAATTTGATTCCGGTACAGGTTGGCCAAGTTTCTATAAGGAAATAGAAGGTAATGTAGCCTTTGATGTTGATTATAAAATTGGCTACAAAAGAACTGAGGAACATTGTGCGACCTGTGGTGGACACTTGGGCCATGTTTTTGAAGACGGACCGGCTCCCACTGGTGAACGCCACTGTATCAATGGAGTTGCTTTAGATTTTATTCCTGCCAAATAAAATACAGTTCTAGTTAAAAACACAGACCAGTTTCCAATTGCATGGAAGCTGGTTTTTTTGTATAAGGTGAATCTTCATTACTAAATCTTATAAACCGTTACACAGCAGTACGAACTTTAACAACTTAAGGTTAATTTGATACTACAGGCCAAATTTCATTTTGGTTTTGTATTTTTGCACATCAATTTTGAACTTCAAATAAATTAAAATATGAGCACTTTCGATGTTATAGTTTTGGGTAGTGGTCCTGGTGGATATGTAACTGCCATTAGAGCTTCCCAATTAGGTTTCAAGACCGCCATTATTGAAAAGGAAAGCCTTGGTGGCGTATGTTTAAATTGGGGTTGTATTCCTACCAAAGCATTACTAAAATCAGCTCAAGTATTTGAATATCTTCAACATGCGGAAGACTACGGACTTAAAGCAGAGGGCGTAGACAAAGATTTTGATGCCGTGGTAAAAAGAAGTCGTGGTGTTGCGGAAGGTATGAGCAAAGGTGTTCAGTTTTTAATGAAAAAGAACAAAATAGAAGTCATTAAAGGATACGGAACCCTTGAAGCTGGCAAAAAAGTATCCGTAAAAACAGAAGATGGTTCTGAAACTGAATATAACGGGAAGTATATTATTATTGCCACCGGTGCTAGAAGTAGGGAGTTACCTAGTCTTCCACAAGATGGTAAGAAAATTATTGGCTACAGAGAGGCAATGACCTTATCAGCGCAACCAAAAAAAATGATTGTAGTTGGTAGTGGTGCCATTGGTATCGAATTTGCTTATTTCTATAATTCTATGGGCACAGAGGTAACCGTTGTTGAATACCTACCCAATATTGTTCCTGTGGAAGATGAGGATGTATCCAAACAATTGGAACGTAGCTTTAAAAAGAACGGTGTTAAGATAATGACATCTGCCGAGGTAACCTCGGTTGATACAACGGGTGATGGTGTAAAAGCTACTGTAAAAACGTCTAAAGGTGAACAGGTTTTAGAGGCTGACATTGTACTTTCCGCTGTGGGTATTAAAACAAACATTGAAAATATTGGTCTTGAAAATGTAGGTATTGCCACTGATCGTGATAAGATTTTAGTGAACGATTATTACCAAACAAATATCCCTGGATACTACGCCATCGGTGATGTTACACCTGGACAAGCCTTGGCACACGTAGCTTCTGCAGAAGGTATTTTATGTGTTGAAAAATTGGCTGGAATGCATGTTGAGCCATTGGATTATGGAAATATACCAGGTTGTACGTATTGTACTCCGGAAATTGCCTCTGTTGGTTTAACCGAAAAACAAGCAAAGGAAAAAGGTTTAGACATTAAAATTGGAAAATTTCCATTTTCAGCAAGTGGAAAAGCAAAAGCTTCCGGTGCATCTGACGGATTTGTAAAAGTGATCTTTGATGCCAAATACGGAGAATGGTTAGGCTGCCACATGATTGGTGCCGGAGTGACAGATATGATTGCGGAAGCCGTTGTAGCTCGTAAATTAGAGACTACAGGCCATGAAATCTTAAAAGCGGTTCACCCACACCCAACTATGAGTGAAGCGGTTATGGAAGCAGTAGCCGATGCCTACGATGAAGTAATCCATCTCTAATAAATTACATATATAAAAGGGCGTACTGACATTTTTAAAAGTTGGGGCGCCCTTTTTAATAAAACATTACCACATGTTATTAAAGACGTTTAGGGTTACGGCAATTTTAGAAGGCATATCTTATTTGGCGCTTTTCGGAGTAACCATGCCTTTAAAATATTGGGCTGAAATTCCAGAACCCAATAAAGTAGTTGGCTATGCCCATGGTGTATTATTCATTGCTTTCGTAATACTGGCATTACTAGTTTGCATTAATAAAAAATGGGGCATAAAAAGGTTTGTAATATTTGGTATTGCCTCCCTATTGCCATTTGCAACATTCTATGTAGATGATAAATATCTTAAAACAGCTAGCTAATTTTTGAAGCTTGTTATGGCCAAATCATAGCTCTGTAATCCAAAACCTAGAATTACTCCCTTTGCCCCAGAAGAAATATAGGAAACATGTCTAAAATCTTCCCGTTTGTGTGTGTTTGAGATATGTACTTCCACTACAGGTGTTGAAATAGCCTTAACAGCATCTCCAATACCCACAGAGGTATGCGTATAAGCGGCAGCATTCAATATAATACCATCATAGGAAAAACCAACTTCCTGTATCTTAGAAATAAGCTCTCCTTCTATATTAGACTGGTAATATTCTAATTGTATATCCTTGAACCTAAATTGAAGTTCTGAGAAATAGTCTTCAAAGGTTTTGTTGCCATATACATCTGGCTCCCTTTTGCCTAATAGGTTCAAATTAGGCCCGTTAATTATTATAATGCGCATGTGGGTAAAAATACTAATTATTTTGTCCCAAAAAAAAATGGTACCCACAGAATACCATTTCATCATAATATGTTTTATTTTATTTAAAAGAGAAACAAAAAGCCTACTAGTATACTTGAAAAAGTTACCTCATCATTTACCGCAAAATAGGAAACATTTAATTCAGAAGAACCACCATTCATATCTATGCCAATCATTGGCCTATATAACAAACCACCGTCATTGCCTTTATTTACCCCTAATCCGTAACCTACATCACCACCTATCTTAAAACCAGAGGCAGGGTAAATTCTTATGGAACCTGCTATTGGTATAAATTGAATATTATCAAACTCCGTTTGCACCGTTAATCCTCCAGTATTAGCAGTTGTTTTTTCACCAAATGCATTTATAAAACCTGATGCTATACCTAAATCCAATTCGTTAGAAACACCCCAATGCTGTGTAATATCTATTCCTAAATTTAAACCATAGGCCTCTGAATAATCACCCACAGTCATACCTGCAGTTAAACCTGCCCTAAAGTTGGTCCTGTCTACTTGGGCATGCAGTGCCATATTAAAGATCACTAAAAATAAAAAGATTGTAAAAGTTTTCATGAATTTATAAGTTGGTTGTTATTCTTTGTAAACTTAACATCTATATCACAGTTATATAATTTAAGTTGTAAGTAGGCCTATTTTAGTTGTAAAACACTTGTTTTAAGGAGAAAAGCTAAGCCTTCAAACATAAACTATACCATCAAATTATTTCATTTTTAAACGGATAAAAATTTTCTAGCCCATACTTTATAGATTACATGTTTTGGCTAATTATATTTTATAAAAAAAAAGCGAAGGGAATTCCCTTCGCTTTTTTTTATAGCGCAATTAATACTACAAAAAGTAAACCGCAGAAACGGAAACTACCCTGTTTTTGGAGGTTATATCCTCAATGGCATTAATAAATCCGGCAGTAAACCTAAGTTGGAAATAGAAGTTTTCATCCAATCTATATCCTGCACCAATGGCAAGCCCTATATCCAATCCGTTAGTGGCATCAAAGGTTTCTAATGTTCCACCATACGTATTTCCATCTAGATTATTTGAGAGTAGCAATCCTATTTGTGGACCAGCTTCTATATAAATTTGATCCCAAACATTATATTTTGCAAGGACTGGAATGTTCAAGTACCAAAAATTTAGGTCATCCTCGAAAAAACCACCACTTCCTTGCAATGAGATAAATGCCTCTGGCTGAACAGTGATAATATCATTAAAGGGAATTTCTACAACTCCCCCCAAGTGGAAACCAAGTTTAGAATCATAACTATACGCAGCATCGCCACCCAAAGAAGAAATATTAAGTCCTGCCTTTGCACCAAACCTAAGGTCATCTTGCGCAGATAAGCTAAGTACTCCTACTGAAAATATAGCTACAATAAATAATAGTTTTTTCATTTTACATATTTTTTGTTAGTGTATTCAAATATAAAAATCTTTGAAAGTAGAATGTACCTAAATCAATGATTTTTCAAGAAGTGAAGCAAAAAAAGGTATTCCATATTAAATGTATCTTTAGGCATGAATTGGAATCAAGCCCTAAAAGACTATAGCCACTATTTAAGACTTGAAAGGGGCTTGGCAGACAATTCCATAAAAAATTACATATTGGATGTCGAAAAATTAGTTGGTTTTTTAAATTCATCTAACATAAATGAAACTCCCATTTCCATTCATAAGGACACCGTACAACATTTCATTTATGAGATAGCAAAAATTGTCAATCCTAGGTCACAGGCCCGCATCATATCAGGATTAAAAAGTTTCTTTAACTATCTGGTGTTTGAGGATTATAGGACGGATAACCCATTGGATTTAATAGAATCACCGAAAATAGGACGTAAACTACCCGATACCCTTTCCGAGATTGAAATAAACCAACTAATTGATGCCATTGACCTTAGTAAGACTGAAGGTACCCGAAACAAAGCAATGATAGAAACACTTTATGGTTGTGGTCTACGTGTCTCTGAACTTATAGGCTTAAAAATATCGGACCTTTTTTTTGATGAGGATTTTATAAAAGTAACTGGCAAAGGAAATAAACAACGTTTTGTTCCCATTAGTGACATAAATAAAAAATATATTTCGATTTATAAAAATGAAGTTCGTGTTCATGTAAATATTCAGAAAGAATCCCTGGATATTCTTTTTTTGAACAGAAGGGGAAAACAACTAACGCGTGCTATGGTCTTTACGATTGTTAAAAACCTTGCGGAGAAAATTGGCCTAAAGAAAAATATAAGCCCTCATACATTTCGCCATTCGTTTGCCACACATTTATTGGAAAATGGCGCTGACCTTAGGGCAATACAACAAATGTTAGGCCATGAAAGTATTACCACAACAGAAGTGTATATGCATGTAGATCGAACACATTTAGCAGAGGTCATGAACAAATATCATCCACGAAAATAGATATAATCAATCCTTAAATTGACTATAATCCCTATTGTAAGGGCGTATTATTAGTCTTGCCTCCCTATCAAAACGCACATAGTTGTAGACCCAGTTCACAAAGACAACTACCCTATTTCTGAACCCAATAAGGAAAAACAAGTGAACAAACATCCATACGAACCAAGCAAAAACACCTTGGAATTTTATTCGTTTCAAATCGCAAACCGCTTTGTTCCTCCCAACTGTAGCCATGCTTCCTTTATCCTTATAAACAAATGCCTCCAATGGCTTACCTCCTATTAACCTGATAAGATTTTCTCCTAAGTTTTCACCTTGCTGAATTGCTGGTTGTGCCATCATAGGATGGCCATGTGGGTTATCCTTGTCTGCCATACAAGCAATATCCCCAATAGCAAATATCTCCGGACAACCTACAACTTGGCTAAATTCATTTACAATTAGTCTTGTGCCAGTAATCAAATCCTCAGTATCCAAACCTTTAATCGTTGCTCCTTTTACACCTGCTGCCCACACAAAGGTTGCAGACTCAAAGGTAAGATCGGTCTTGGTTGTAACCGTTTTACCATCATAACCGGTTACCCTTACATTTTTCCATACTTGAACACCTAATTCCTCTAAAAAATCCTCAGCCTTTTTAGAAGCTTTTTCACTCATGGCATTCAATAATCTATCGCCACTTTGGATAAGATTAATTTGCGCCCTGCGTGTGTCTAAATCCGGATAATCCTTAGGTAAAATTCCTTTTTTTATTTCAGCAAGTGCCCCGGCCAGTTCCACACCTGTAGGTCCTCCGCCTACAATTACAAAATTCATTAAGGCATCACGTTCATGATAATCGTCTGTTAACAATGCTTGTTCAAAATTCTCCAATATTAAACTACGCAGGTTTAAAGACTGTGGAATTGATTTCATTGCCATGGCGTTTCGCTCCAGTTCCTTGTTCCCAAAATAATTAGTTTTAGACCCTGTGGCGACCACCAAATAATCATAAGATAAATCGCCTATTGAAGTTATGAGTTTCTTATTTTCCTTATTTATCTCCTGAACTTCTGCCAAACGAAAATAGAAATTATCGTAACCTATGAGTACTTTTCTCAAAGGATACGCTATAGAATCTGGCTCTAACCCACCGGTAGAAACTTGATATAACAAGGGTTGAAATGTATGGTAGTTATTTTTGTCCAGTAGAACAACTTGGACTTCTTGTTTACTTAGTTTTTTAGCCAGCGAAATGCCAGCAAATCCTCCACCAATAATAACTATTCTTGGGTAGTTGGAACGGGGTATGTTCATAGTTTTGATATGTGTGGTAAAATTAAACAATCACACCACCATTAGAAAAGATTATCTCATTTTTAAGTATCTTTATCAATACCTGCTGTATTAAGCTCCAAGCTATGGCCAAAAGAACATCTTTCCTAATTTTGCCTTATTATTTTTATCGTAAAAACGGAATACTTAAAATTGTTTCATCCCAACATTAAAGTCAAAAATTAGCAAAATCGTAATTCCTAGATAAAAATGGACAAATAGGTTTTAAATTTAATTTTTTAAAGCTATTTATGGTAATAGTTTATAAAGAACACTTTTAAAATCATAGACTAATCAATAAAATAAACTAACATTAAAATTATGAAAAAAGCATTCTTATTTGGAGCCATGGTCATTGCTTCTTTTTGCACTTTACAAGCACAAAAGAAAACGGCTGCTATAATAGATAAGTTAGAAGAAAACACAGAAATGTATGGGGACATTGCCCATCAAATTTGGGAATATGCGGAAATGGGTTATCAAGAGCAAGAAAGTTCTGCCTTACTTCAAAAAACATTGAGTGACGAAGGTTTCTCCATTAAAAAAGGAGTAGCTGGTATACCAACTGCTTTTATTGCCGAATATGGTAGTGGCGGCCCTGTAATTGCGTTCATGGGAGAATATGATGCTTTACCAGGCTTATCACAAGAAGCCACTGCCGAAAAAAAGTCCGCTGGTAAAGCTGCAGGCCATGCCTGTGGCCATCATCTTTTTGGTACTGCCTCTACAGCAGCTGCTATCGCTACCAAGCAATGGTTAGTAGCCAATAAAATGGAAGGCACTATCAGATTTTATGGCACACCAGCAGAAGAAGGTGGCTCCGGAAAAGTATATATGGTTAGAGCAGGACTATTTAATGACGTTGATGTTGCACTACACTGGCATCCAGGGGCACAAAACGCAGCTAGCGCAGGTGCGGCCCTAGCGAATAAATCGGCTAAATTTAGATTTTATGGAGTTTCAGCCCACGCCGCTGGATCTCCTGAAAAAGGCCGTTCCGCTTTAGATGGTGTAGAAGCTATGGATATGATGGTAAATATGATGCGAGAGCATATACCTTCAGATGCTCGAATCCACTATGTTATTACCGATGGCGGAAAAGCGCCTAACGTTGTCCCAGATTTTGCGGAGGTTTATTATTATTCTAGACATAACAAAAGAGATGTGGTTATAGATATTTTCGACAGAATTGTAAAGGCTGCCGAGGGAGCTGCATTAGGTACAGGCACAACGATGGATTATGAAATGATTGGCGGAACACATGAGCTACTTCCCAATTTAACCTTACAAAAGGTAATGCACGATAACCTCAGCGCTGTTGGAGGAATAGATTATACCGAAGAAGAAAAAGAGTTTGCTGACAAAATCGCAAAGACTTTAGGTTATGAAAAAGCAGATCTTTCTATTGCCAAAAATGTTCAACCTTATAAAACAGAAGCTAAGGCATATGGGTCTACAGATGTAGGTGATGTAAGTTTTACAGTACCCACTGTAGGTATGGGAACAGCCACATGGGTACCTGGAACACCTGCCCATAGTTGGCAAGCGGTTGCTGCCGGTGGAACTTCTATAGGAACCAAGGGAATGATGATTGCGGCAAAAACACTTACTATGACGGCAATAGATCTTTTTAAGGACAAAAAGTTGGTTGCAGCGGCTAAAGCCGAGTTTGAAGAAAAGAGAGGTCCTAATTTCACTTATATTCCACTACTTGGCGATAGGGCCCCAGCATTAGACTATAGAAACTAAACCAAAATCATATCAATAAAAAGTGCCAAGATTTTCTTGTGCACTTTTTTTTATAATATTTTAAAAGGTTTGTAACAAAACCCGACTTAACGAGACTTATAATATAAGAATAACCAACCTTTAGTGAACCAAGAACTGGAACATAAATTTGTGACGGAACTACAGGACAATCAAAATATTGTCCACAAGATCTGTACACTTTATACAAATGATAGGGATTCGCACAATGATCTGTTCCAAGAGATTACCATACAACTTTGGAAAGCTTATCCAAAGTTTAGGGGGGAATCTAAATTTAGTACTTGGATGTATCGTGTAGCACTTAATACAGCGATTACATTATACAGAAAATCTAAAAAAAGAATACATACACAAGATTATGAATCGGTTATATTTAAAATTAAGGCCGATGAATACGATGAAACTGAAGAACAACAATTAAAACTAATGTACAAGGCAGTAAGGCAATTAGGAGATATTGACAAAGCATTGGTTTTTATGTATTTGGAAGATAAAAATTATACGGAAATTTCCGAAACATTGGGTATCACAGAAGTAAATGCTCGAGTAAAAATGAACCGTATAAAAACAAAATTAAAAACCATACTGAACCCCTAGGTTATGACTGATGAATTGGAATTATTAAAAAAACATTGGCAGAATAAGGATGCGGAGCTGCCAAAACTATCATATACCGATATTCATAAGATGATATGGAAGAAATCTTCCTCTATTGTTAAATGGATTCTGATAATTAGTGTTCTAGAGTTCTCACTACCTCATTTACTATACCTAATACCTTCTATGCAGGATAGTTTGAAGGTTTACGAGAATATAGGTGTATCTAAATATTTGTTGGGACTATCTATAATTTCATATGCCGTGGTCATTTACTTCATTGTACAGTTCTACAAAAGGTTCAAGGAAATTTCGGTTTTGGACAATTCCAAAAATCTAATGCGTAAGATTATTAGAACAAGAAAAACGGTAAAACATTATGTGATTTTTTCTTTAACCATGATTATGGTCACGGTTTTAATTATGATAGTTGGCGTTTATCTTAGTGATGATATTGCCAGTGCCTTCCCAGATTTAAAGGATAGTTTAGAAGAAATTTCACCAGATAAGCTTAAAATAACACTGATGCTTTCAATGGGGATTTTTGGAATTTTACTTACCTTATTTATGGGAGGTGTTTATTTTTTAATTTATGGTCTGCTCCTAAGAAAGCTTAAAAGGAATTATAATGAACTAAGACAATTGGAAATTTAAGCTTTCCATTTCCGTTGCTTGTTTTCCTCTTCATAGGCTAACAAATCCTTTTTAGAAATAACCTTTAGAAAAGAAGGGTGCTGCTCTATAGCATACTCTAATTTTTCTATTATAGCATCAGTTGACTCGTTCTCATAATCTATATCAAGTGGTTCTTTTATAACCATGGACTGTAAAATACCCTTTTTCTTTACCCGAAGCCCTTTTTTATCAAACGAACGCCTAAAACCATCAATAACAACAGGCACTACCAAAGGTTTGTATTTCTTTATAATGTGGGCAGTACCTTTACGCAAGGGTTTCCAAGGGGTTGTTGTACCCTGCGGAAAAGTAATTACCCAACCATCTTTTAGGGCCATTCCTATATTGGAGATATCGCTCATTTTCACTTGTCTGTTCACATCCTTTCCTTCTGCTCGCCATGTACGCTCTACACTAATAGAACCGGCATATGCCAAAATTTTGGTCAACAGACTTTTCTTCATAGTTTCAGCAGCTGCTATATAATACATGTTTAGTTTTGGCTGCCATATATATCCTAAGTTTTTTATGGAATCTTCCCTACCACTAAGACTGGCGTTAAAAACATGGAACATGGCAACAACGTCCGCAAAATAGGTCTGGTGATTACTTACAAAAAGCACATTGGTATCTGGTAGGCTTCTAATTATATCAGAACCTTCAATCTCCAATTTGTTAAATCGCTTATACCGCTGATGGGACATAACCGCTAGGATACGTATCAGCCATTTTTTCAAAAACAAATTGTGCCCAAAAGGGTTTTTCTTAAATAATCCCATAACCGCTAAAATAAGAAATACTGCTTATAACACCTGTTTTAAAAGGGTTTTAATCTCACTCATCATCATGGCCGTAGCCCCCCAAACAATGTAATCATTTAATTTAAAGGCCGGTACATCAATTTCCAAAGCATAGGAAGTAGTCATTTTTTTTGTAACCACATTCGCATCCTCGATAAAATCCATAAGTGATATTTCTAAAATAGATGCTACTTCTGATTCTTGAATTGTAAATGGTTTTGGCTCTTTATATAGTCCGATAAATGGTTGTACCTCAAAATTACTTGGAGGAATATAAACCTTTGATATTTTTCGAAGAACGGTAACCTCAGATGGTGGCACACCCACTTCCTCATATGTTTCTCGTAAGGCGGTTTGCCGTAAATCAATATCCACTTCTTCAACCTTGCCACCAGGAAAGGCAACTTGGTTGGAATGTACTCCCTTATACGTTTTTCGAAGTATACATAACAACTTGGTCCTGTTCTTCACATCTGGGTAAAACAATGCCATTACCGCCGCTTTTCTTGGATTTTTTGATAACTTACCAAATTCTAAAAGGGCATCAATTCTTTCTTTGGGTGCCATTTTATAATGTGAAGCCTCGCCAGGAAGTGGTAGATCTTTTATTTTTGACAACCGTTGTTCAAAAATGTTAAAATCCATGTGTTTAAAAAATATTCTGTTTTCGCTCGTGTTAGGAACACTGGTCCTATTAAGCTGTAAAGATAATTCTAAGAAATTAGAAAGCACAGAATCACAAGATGTAAAAATAGTGGATACTACCAGTATTAAGGAACAGGCTGCCGTAGCAAAGGAAGAAAAATTTATTCTTGACGAAGAAAATGCAATAGATTTTTTCTTTGATTATCAGAAAGATTTAAAAGTTAACAAAGTAAAGATCACTACTAATTTTGGGGATTTTACCATAGAATTATTTGATGACGTGCCTTATCATAAAGCGAATTTTATCTTTTTGACCAGAAAAGGATATTTTGACTACACACAGTTTCATAGGGTAGTAAAAGATTTTATCATACAAGGAGGGAATTCTGATGATAAACAGACCGCAAATAAACGAAGGGAAATTGGTAGATACCTCTTACCTCCCGATACTAGAAAGGGATACAAACACCATCGTGGAATTGTTTCTATGCCAAGCAGCGAAATAAACAATCCCCATATGTTGGCCTCACCTTATGAGTTTTTTATTGTAGTTACCAAACCTGGTTCTTATCACTTAGATGGGGATTTCACCCCATTTGGAAAAGTAATAGAGGGCATGGATGTGGTTGATAAAATCAACGCCCAGCCTGTTGGCAAAGGGGATTGGCCTTCTCAGAACATATACATTACCAAAGCGGAAGTTTTGGAATAGAAGTTTTCAACTATGTTTTGGGATAAATATCCGGTAAGGATATTTTAAATCGTACTGCTAAAATGCGTAAAACTATTATTGATACAATACCCACTATATATGCTAGAGTTGAATCTAATGGAAACTGTATCAAAAGAAAATAAATAGCCCCTCCTAAAATACAAACCGTGGCATAGATTTCCTTTCTGAAAATAACTGGAATCTCTTTGCATAATATATCCCTTAATACACCACCAAAACTCGCGGTCATAGTACCCAACGCTATACAAATAACCGGTGCCAATTCTGCGCTTAACCCTTTTTGGATACCTACCATAGTGTACAACCCAATACCAATGGTATCAAACAAAAAGAGTGATCTACTAAAATATTTTAATCGTCCGGAAAAGAAAATTGCCAAAACAACTGCCAATAGGATAATCAATATGTACATCGGTTCTTTCATCCAACCTACAGGTGTGTTTCCTATTAAAACATCCCGTAGGGTACCTCCACCTACCGCCGTCACAAATGCTATGATAAAAACCCCAAATACATCTAGTTTTTTCTCCATGGCGACCAATACACCTGAAATAGCAAAGGCCACAGTACCCAATATATCTATTAAGGTGTAAAACATAGCTTACATCTGTTGGGTATAAAAACTATAATCCTTTATTACGATATCTATAAATTCCATAGGGGTAAAATCGGTTGAGATTTCGGTCACTTTTTTTATTCTATCGGCCAAAGTTATAATAACAGTATGGTTACCATTCCTTTTAGCATTATCATATACATTTTTAATGGTCTGCATCTCAGCATCCTTAAAAATGATTACTTGTGGAAACTTAGGTTTATAATCTGCTGGTAATTCCCGAAACAAGGTGTCTTTTAAAAACACCCGTTTCTTCTCGCTTATTACTGTAGTGCCTGCTGCAATATCTCCAATTCGTTGTCCCTTTCCCCTAATCAAAATTGTTAAAATCGCCAAACCTCCGGAGCTTAATGAAATATCTATAATTCTAAGAATCCATCTAACAAAAAAACTGGAAAAGTTAGGTTTTGTCCCATCTAGCTTCACAACCCTTATCTGCATAAAATTTTTTCCAATAGTCTTCCCGTCCATAAAGGTTTCCATCACAAAATAATACAGAAATGCAGGTAGTCCAAGTAACATATAAATTGCCCACTGGTCATTTGCCTCAACATCCATTGCCAAAAGTAACCAGACCATTAACACATAATAGATTACAATTATAAGGGTATCTATGATGAATGCGAGGATCCTATCACCAAGGTGTGCCGTATTTTGGTCTATACTTATATTTTGGGCTGTTTCTATTTGAAATTGTTCCATTGTTTTGTTTCTTTGATATAAACCCTATAGTTAATGCGCGAAGCCGCCTTTGTAAAGCAAAATAAGGACAAATGGTCAACTTTTGAAAGTGCTTTGGCTAATAAAACGAATCTGGACCCAGATGTATTGTCCAATCTCTACATAGAAGTAACCGATCATTTAAGTTACGCAAAAACCTTTTATCCTAATAGTAACACAGCTATTTACTTAAACGCGTTGTCATCACAAGCGCACCAAAAGATTTATAGGTCAAAAAGAGAGTCGAAAAATAGAATAATACGTTTTTGGAAAACAGAATTTCCACATATGTTCAAACAACATCATAGAGAATTGCTAATTGCTTTTTTGGTATTTGTTTTCTTTTCATTTGTAGGGGCCTTTTCAGCAGCTAATGAAGGCGATTTTGTGCGTTCAATACTTGGGGATGGCTATGTTAATATGACCCTTGAAAATATCGAAAAAGGAGACCCCATGGCCGTTTATAAGCAAATGGGGGAGTTTAATATGTTCCTTGGGATTACGATAAATAATATCAGGGTAGCCTTAATGGCTTTTGTTTATGGTATTTTACTAGGTATTGGAACCCTAATGGTAATGCTGCAAAATGGCATTATGTTAGGGAGCTTTCAATATTTCTTTTATGAAAAGGGTCTACTATGGGAATCGGTGCGTACCATTTGGATTCATGGCACTATCGAAATTTCCGTGATTATCATCGCAGGCTGTGCCGGATTAGTACTTGCCAACGGCATGTTGTTCCCTGGAACGTATACACGTTTAGCGTCTTTTAAAAGGGGAATGAAAAACGGACTTAAAATAATGATAAGTACCATTCCATTTTTTATAATCGCTGGATTTTTAGAGGGATTTGTGACTAGACACACCGAAATGCCTGACTTGCTGGCCATTTTAATCATTATTGGCTCCTTGACACTAATATTGTTTTATTACGTTATATACCCAAATCAATTACATAAAAAAACCAAAACTGAATGAAAACCAATTATATAGAATTTAAAAAACAACGTGAATTAGGAGAGATATTATCTGATACATTTGCATTTCTAAGAGCTGAATTCAAACCTTTTTTTAGCACTTATTTAAAGATAGTTGGCCCTTTCTTATTGGTGATGATATTAGCACTCATCGGCTATATGTTCTATATCGGCGATACCTTCAATTACATGTTGATTGATGGTGGTAACGGCACCTCAAACATTGCTATAATAGCCTTTGTTGCGTTGCTATATATATTTTCTATAATAGCCGTGTATGTTATGTCACAGTCTACGGTGCTACATTATATTAAATCTTATGCCAATGGCAAGGGAACAACTGATTTTGATACTATAAAAAAGGAAGTGTATGGTAGTTTTTGGAGTTTTATAGGACTCGGTATTTTAGTAGGGATATCGGTTATGGTAGGCTTTATATTTTGTATAATTCCAGGTATCTATTTATATGTGCCATTGGTACTTTCTTTTAGTGTTCTGGTCTTTAATAAAATGAGTGTATCCGATGCCTACAGCTATTGTTTTAAACTAGTGAAAGATGAGTGGTGGATAACGTTTGCCACTTTGTTTATCATAGGAATCATCGTTACAGTGGCAACATATGCCTTTGCCATACCCACTGTAATTTATCAATATATGAAAATGGGCATTTTCTCTGGTGAAATGGATGCTGAAAATATGATGGGTACAGTACAAGACCCTATTTATATAGTATTAAATATCATTAGTACATTAGGACAGTTTATTTTGAATTTGATATCCATCATAGGTGCCGTATTTGTGTATTTTAACCTTAACGAAAAAAAGAATTTTACCGGTACCTACGAGCAAATAGAAAGTTTAGGAAAAATATCTGATATTTAATTAATGACCAAACACTTTTTGTTTATCATCTTGTTAATGTTCTTAGGTAGTGTGATCCATGCTCAAAAAGATTCGTTATCACTGGTATATGATGAATCCCATATACTACCTAAAGAGATAAAGGTTAGTGATTTAGAAACTTACTTGAGCGACCCAAAATTTGACTATGAAATAATAAAATCTAGTGCCCCAGAATGGTGGATTTCAATTAAAAACTGGCTATCCAACCTAGTCTTACGTTTTTTCGAATGGATTTTTGGGGTAGAAAAAGCTAGTGGAGCATTTAACATATTTCTTGAAATAGTACCCTACCTTTTACTTGTAGTGTTGCTCTTTATCCTCATAAAATTTTTTATTACTGTAAATGCAAGGTCTATTCTTTTTGCGAAAAATAATCAGTCTACGGTAGCGCTATCGGAAGAAGAACATATTATTAAGAATGAAGATATACAGACCCTCATAAAAGGGGCATTGGACAATGATAATTATCGCTTGGCGGTTAGATATTACTATTTGTACATGCTTCAAATTATGACAGAAAAAGACATTATAGATTGGGCACATCAAAAAACCAATGAGGACTTTTTAAACGAAATCCAACAGACACAATTAATTGAGCCATTTCAATCCATAACCCGATTATATGATTATGTATGGTACGGTGATTTCCCAATTGACAAGACTAAATATGTAAAAGCGGAATCCAAATTTTTAGCCTTAAAGAAAATAGTATTAGATGCGTAAAAAAGGTACGTTTTATAGTATTGGTTTACTAGCCACCTTAGCGGTGCTTATGTTATTGCAATACAATAAACCAAAGGAACTTAATTGGTTTGAGTCTTTCGTGGGCACGCACAAAATCCCTTATGGGACTTTTATCTTCAATGAACTCATCACCAATACCTTATACCCAAATAAAGTTACCCAAATTACCCTTTCTCCTTTTGAGTTTCTTACGAATGAAGATAATCCAAAAGGTACTTATGTATTCATTAACAATACTATTCAATTTGATGAAGTTGAGTTTAACCGATTACTGGAATGGACAGCCAAAGGAAATACCCTATTCATTGCCGCTGAAGGATTTGATGAACATCTTTCAGATACCTTGAAGATTAAAACTAGTATGAAATACGGTGGTTTTGAAACGGCCCAAAAGCAAAACCATAAACTGGTAAATCCAAATTTCAAAAATGATCACGACTATAGTTATGAAAAAACAACTGCGGTAATTATTTTCTCAGAGTTAGATACTACCAATACAACCGTTTTAGCCACTGTTACCCTCCCAAGTGAATCCAAGCCAGAGGAAATTGATAATGTAACTGCCATACATACCAATTTTGGTAGTGGTGAAATTATACTATCAACCTTTCCAAAGGCATTCACCAACTATTTTATCCTAGAAGATAACAATAAGGACTACACGGCAGGTTTGAGTACTTATCTCAACAATGGCGGCACTATTTACATAGACAACCATTACAAGAGTGGCAAAGCGTTTTACACATCGCCCATGTATATATTTCTAAACACTAAAGAATTAAAATGGGCCTATTATATTGTCTTAATAGGGGCCTTGATTTATGTCATTTTCGAAGGTAAAAGAAAACAACGGGCCATTCCTGTTATAAAGCCACTTGAAAATCAGACTTTGGCATTTACACGTACTATTTCCGATATGTATTTTGAAAAAAATGACCAAAAAACCATTGTTGGGCACAAGATAAATTACTTTTTAAACTATTTAAGGAATAAGTACTATGTAGACAGCAATGTAATTGATGATGATTTCCTAAAGAAATTAGCATTAAAAAGCGGACATACTTTAGAACAAACAAAAACGCTATTTAGTTATATAGAACAACTTAAGAATAAGGCACAAATAACCGATAGTGAACTAATAGACCTTAACCAACTTATTCAAAAATATAAATTTGAACCCAATGGAAAATAATGAACCACGTAAGGACGACCTAAGTTTTGATAATAGGATTTCGTTAGCTGAACTACAAAAGGCGGTTTTAGATATAAAACAGGAATTGGCCAAGGTAATCGTAGGACAAGACAACTTTATTGAACTCTTAATTGTCTCTCTTTTGGTAGATGGCCATGTACTTATAGAAGGAGTTCCGGGTATTGCCAAGACCATAACCGCCAAGCTTTTTGCCCAAACATTGAATACAGATTTTAGTAGAATCCAATTTACACCTGACTTAATGCCAAGTGATATTTTAGGCACCTCCATTTTCAATGTAAAAAAGTCGGAATTCGAGTTTAAAAAAGGACCTATTTTTTCCAATATTATCTTGATTGATGAGATAAACCGTGCCCCGGCAAAAACACAAGCTGCCATGTTCGAAACCATGGAAGAAAAACAGGTGACCATGGATGGCACTACCTATAAAATGGATACTCCCTTTATGGTATTGGCCACACAAAACCCAATTGAACAAGAAGGTACCTATGCACTACCAGAAGCTCAATTAGACCGATTTTTATTTAAGATAAAAGTATCCTACCCAGAAACAGAAGAGGAAATACTAATTTTAAAAACACACCACGACAGAAAAGGTGCATTGCCGCAATCATTACTTAAAAATGTCCTTGACCCTAAGGAACTTCAGTATTTTAAAGACCAAATACAGGAAATTATTGTTGAAGAAAAAATCTTTAAATACATAGCAGAAGTAGTTACCAAGACCAGAAACCATCCACATTTGTATTTGGGTGGATCCCCACGTGCCTCAATTGCCACATTAAACAGTGCCAAGGCTTTTGCCGCCATATACGGTAGGGATTTTGTTACTCCAGAAGATGTAAAAAAAGCACTGGTCCCTGTACTTAATCATAGGGTAATTCTAACTCCAGAAAGGGAAATGGAGGGTATGACTACAGAAAACGTCATTAAAATGATTACTGAAAGTGTAGAAATTCCACGTTAGATGAAGTTTCTAAAATCCTTCTACATTCATAATATTTTTTTTAGGTACTTGGGTTGCTTAGCCGCTTGTTTTGTGGTTTCCTATTGGATAAAAGTACTATATCCTATTGCTTGGGTACTTTTCTTACTACTTGTAGGCTTGTTTTTTTTTGATATCCTATTACTTTACGGATTGGGAAAAGGTATCCAGGCCCGAAGAAAATTGCCATTAAAACTTTCTAATAGTGATGCAAATCCCATTAAAATCGAATTTGAGGCATACTACCCATTTAAAACCTACATCTCTATTGTAGATGAACTGCCGAAGCAATTTCAAAAACGTGATTTTGATTATAAGAATACATTGATAAAAGGAGAAAAAAAACAATTTAAATATACTGTAAGACCGGTTGACCGAGGGGAATATGTTTTTGGAAACTTGATAGTTTTCGCTTCTTCCCCACTACGAATACTAAAAAGAAAATTCGCTATTCAAAAAGACCAAATGGTTCCTGTTTATCCTTCTATTATACAAATGCAACAGTATGATTTTTTAGCTATCAGTAACCGACTTTCCATGTTGGGTCTTAAAAAAATAAGAAGAATTGGACATACACAGGAATTTGAACAGATTAAGGAATATGTACAGGGAGATGATGTTAGAACGCTAAATTGGAAGGCTACCGCCAAACAAAATCAGTTAATGGTGAACCAGTACCAAGATGAAAAATCACAACCAGTGTATTCCATAATTGATACTGGTCGAGTGATGAAAATGCCATTTAACGATTTAAAACTTTTAGATTATGCCATTAATAGCTGTTTGGCATTTTCAAATATTGCCTTAAAACGAAATGACAAAACAGGACTAATTGGTTTCTCAAAAGCTATAAATTCTTATGTCCCGGCATTACAAAAACCTACACATCTCAATACAATTTTAGAACAACTGTACAACATTGATACTTCATTTACCGATTCAGATTTTGGAGTTCTTTACAGTCATATAAAGCGTAAAATTAACCAAAGGAGCCTTTTGCTTCTTTACACTAATTTTGAACATATTTCATCACTTAAAAGACAACTTCCCTATTTTTTGGCTTTGGCAAAAAAACATGTTTTAGTAGTTGTTTTCTTTAAGAACTCTGAATTGGAAAAATTGATTTCAACAGATGTAGAGGATCTGCAATCTATATATCATAAAACGATAGCAGAAAAATTCTCTTTTGAAAAGGTTCTTATGCAAAAAGAACTTCAAAAGTATGGTATTCAGACCATTTTGACCAAACCAGAAGAATTGACCATAAACACAATTAACAAGTACTTAGAAATTAAGGCTAGAGGTTTGCTCTAGGGCTATTTTAAAAAATAGGAAACTTGTATTTCAGAAGAAATATTTTTAGAACCATTGGCTTTTGCCAAAGGCATAAAATCAAATATTTGATTATTTTTATTGGATACAAGACAACCACAATTTTTTCGCAGGCCACCTTTTCCACTCCTATTATTTTTATTAAAAAGCAATTCCATTGCCAAACCAGAAATTATACCTCCCAAAGTGGTGTAAAGCACATCATCTGTTTGCCAAACCCCCGCAGTAGATTTATCGTAAGTTTCTTTGGCTAAACCGGCAGCCAGACTACTACCGATGGCACCTGCCCACGTCCATCCTCGTTGACCTTTAAAAATTTTATGGGCTGCATAACCGCCTACTCCCCCAATAACAGCACCTGCACCAACATGTTTGGCTACATTTTCAATTTCTTGGGCTTGTCCCATAGTTCCAATTGCTAAGAAAAGAGTGATAAAAACGTATTTCATAATACCTCGGGAAATATAACGTATAACCATGAACGCAAAATTCATCCTAAAATTTTAGCCCTTAATTATATCTTTAAAACAATTTCACATCTTAAAACCCTACCTAGAATTATCAATTCTTTAAGACCTATATCAAATCATACCATGTAATTTTACAAATCACATTCCGACTAATTTTTCTTAATAAAAATTACCAATGAAAACCATAATACACAGAGCTAATACTAGGGGCCATGCAAATCATGGTTGGTTAAACTCATTTCATAGCTTCAGCTTTGCCAATTATTATGACCCAAAAAGAATGAATTTTGGTGCGTTAAGAGTGCTCAACGACGATACCGTGGCTGGTGGTAAAGGGTTTGGCACGCATCCACATCGCAATATGGAGATTATATCCATTCCTTTACAAGGAGATCTGCAACACATGGACGATATGGGAAATTCTACTGTTATTAAAGAAGGTGATGTACAAGTGATGAGTGCAGGTACAGGAGTATCGCATAGTGAGTATAACAAGAATTCTGATTCTGAGGTAAAATTTCTTCAAATTTGGTTATTCCCTAACATACAAGAAGTAACGCCGAGATATGATCAAGTAACATTGACCCCGATAGCCGTAAAAAACGAATTATATCAAATTTTGTCCCCAAATAAGGACGATCAAGGTGTTTGGGTACATCAAAATGCATGGTTTCATTTGGGAAATTTTGATCAAGGTTCCTATGAAACCTATACCATTAAGAAAAAAGGCAATGGTGCTTATATTTTTGTATTGGAAGGCAATCTTATCATAAATGAACAAAAACTAGATACGAGAGATGGTTTTGGTATATGGGAGACCAACTCTTTTAATATAGATGCCATCTCAGACACTAAGTTTTTGGTTATGGATGTGCCAATGCTTTGATCTGGATTAATTATTTCGGTTTTTAATTCAATCAAAACCTTTTAAAATTTGAACGAGCTACCAAAAAAATTGACCGTTTAATTTTAATTCAAAAATTATAATAGGTGTCACCTCCCTATTTAATATCAAAAAGTATATCGGTATTAACGAGTATTGCCGCACTTTAAAGTAGAAAGATTTAAAATTAATAAAACTCCTGACGGCTACTAATAGCGGAAAGGGTCAAATCTTTTTATTTACTACAACAAAAGCCTAATGTTGGTATAAAATTTTAGTTCAAAAAGTTTTACAATTACCAATTCACACAGATTTGTTTTTCTTTTAAACAGCAATGCTTACATTAGTTACTCAAAGAATGTCTGCATATCGCTTATTCTTAAAGTAAAAGAAATTTTTAGTTGTAAAACTCCCCTTCAATTTCAACTAAATCAAGACCAAAAAATAAAAGATGAAAGTTGTAATTAATTTTATATCCGTTATTTACATCTTAATTTCACTACTAATCTGTGCAAGTAGTTATGGACAGAACCATCCAAGAATAAAATACTTCACTTTAGATGATGGTCTTTCCCAAGTAACGGTTTTAAACCTTTTTAAAGACAGCAATGAATTTGTTTGGATTGGAACTCAAAACGGATTAAATAGGTTTGATGGACACGAGTTTAAACATTATAATTATAACGAGCTAGACTCCACTACAATTTCAGGTAATTACATTACCAAATTACTAGGAAGTCATAATGGAAATTTATGGGTAGGCACTTTGGATGATGGTCTTAATTATTACGACCAAGAATTGGATATATTCCATAGAATTAAGTTAGGAAACAAAAAAAATGAAAATATTACCAGTCTGGAAATTGAGGAAAATGGAACTACATGGGTAGCCTCTAGAAAATCTGGACTGTATAGATTACAGTCTAACAGCAGTGCATCCTTTCAACAAGATAATTTTTTAAATGACAAAGCTTTAAGCGCTTTACAAATAGATAATCAAAAAAAATTATGGATAGGTGGTTTTCAAGGGGAGGTTTATAAATGGGACCTATCCAATTTAAAAAATCCACCTCTTTCGCCAAAATTTAAAGTACAAGGTAATGTGCAGGCATTTTATAAAACCAACGACGGATTGTTAATCGGCACCGATACGGGGATTTTTATATACGATGAAATTAATGATGAAGTATTCCCCTTTGAACTGAACAGTAAGGGCGATAGTCCCATAAAACATGTCACAAAATTCTTAAAGGAAGGAGAATCAAAAGTTTGGATAGGAACTGGGAATGGTCTCTTCTTATTTGATTGGGACGCTAAAAAAGTTTTAAAAAAGATTCAATATAATGAAAATGAAACACTTGGTCTAAGCAATAACACCGTTCATTCACTTTTAAGAATAACTGAAAATCAAATTTTTGTTGGTACCGCCAATAACTTAAACCTCCTTGATTTTAAAGCCCCTTATTTTCATAATATCTCTAAAAATAAAAGAGGGGAACACCTACTGAACGACAATGTGGTTTTTTCCATCTTAAAAGACAAAGATCAACTGTGGATTGGCACATCTGATGGTGGGTTAAATTTAATTAGCCGTGGAAAAACCTATTATTTCAAAGTAGATCAAAATAACCCCTCTAGTATATCTGGTAATGTTGTTCGCGAAATACTTAAAGACACTATAAACCAGAGGCTATGGTTAGCAACTAGCCGTGGATTAAGTATGATTGACTTGGTGTCTTTTGACCCCAACAATCCAAAATTTAGAGTATTTCAACATGACCCAAATAATTCAAAATCAATTAATAACGATTTTATCAAAGGTATTGCCTTGGATAAAAACAATAATCTTTGGGGCGCAACTTTCGGGCATGGTATTTTCAGGCTTACCCTGACAAATGACTATGATACTAAGGTCAAAAGATTCAAAAATGACAAGGGAGACCCAAACTCTCTGATAAATGATTTTACACAATGTATTCTTGTTGATGAACATAATACACTTTGGGTTGGATCCCAAGGAGGATTATCCCAACTAAGTCTTTCAGGCACCAATTTTGACCAAGCAGTTTTCACTAATTATACAGAAGACGAAAACGATACCCATGCTATTTCGGCAAATTCAGTATATGATATTACCATTGATTCTAAAGGAAAATTATGGTTGGCCACCCATTATGGATTAAATCTATTTTTGGGAGACCACAAATTCAAATCATGGGGAAAACAAAAACAGAATACGAACGGAATAATTTATTGTATTCAACATGACGAATCCGACAAGCTGTGGTTAGGTACAACAGAAGGTATTGTAAAGTTTGATCCTCTTTTAGAGGACTTCAAATTTTACGGGGTTCAAGATGGTATTCAGAGTAAAGAATTTGACATCCATGCTAAATTTAAAGACAGGAATGGTATTATATATTTAGGAGGGGTTGCAGGGGTAACCTTTTTTCACCCCAAAAACTTAGAAGAAATTGATAGGCCGGAATCACTTTATTTTTCACAATTAAGGGTAAGGGATGAAATTGTAAAACCACACAATACAACAAAACCTTGGTTAACATCCGTAATTAACAAGACAGAGCGTTTACAATTCAAAAATAATGAATTCCCTTTTTACCTTGGCTTTTCAAGTATTGATTATAGACTTCATAAAGATGTATCTTTTGCCTATAAACTACTCCCTACAGATACAGAATGGAATATTTTAAAAGATCCTGAAATCCAGTTCTTAAATCTTCCAGCTGGTCACTATACCTTACAAGTTAATGGCTTTTCACGAGGTAAGGAATGGGAACAAGAACCTTTACAAATGAACCTTGAAATATTACCGCCATGGTGGGCAACTTGGTGGGCATATATTATTTATGCCAGTATTGCAGTGGCATTTGCCGACAGGTTTTACCGCTTTCAACTCTCAAAAAGATTGGCCGTGGAAGAAAGCCTTCGCCTAAAAGAGGTGAGTCAATTAAAAAATAGTTTATATGATAATATAACCCATGAATTCAGAACACCATTAACGGTAATACTAGGAATGACAGATTCTCTAGAAAGCAAGTTTGATACCCATACCACACCGCATATTAAAAACGCGGTTGATATGATTCGTAGAAATGGTAAAAATCTGTTGTCACTAGTTAATGAAATGCTTGATCTTTCCAAACTTGAAAGTGGGCATATGGAAACCAATCTTGTTCAAATCAATGTAATACCATTTATTAAATATTTAGGCGAAAGCTTTCATTCCTTTGCCCAAGAAGATGACATTCACTTTACGGTCTATTCTGAAGTTGATGAATTAATAATGGATGTGGATTCACATAAATTATCAACTATAATATCAAATCTACTTTCAAATGCTATCAAATTTACTCCAGCCTTAGGCAAGATTGTTCTTCATATTCACCATGAAAACAATACCATGTTGATTATTAAAGTTACTGATACGGGTATGGGGATAACCAAAGAGGAATTACCTCATATTTTCAATAGATTTTACCAGGTTGATGCAACAGTTACCAGAAAAAGGGATGGTACAGGAATTGGCCTCGCTTTAACCAAGGAATTGGTGAATTTACTTGGTGGGGACATTTCGGTAGATAGCACACCAAATAAAGGCAGTGTTTTCAAAGTAACACTACCCATAACCCAAAAGGCCCCAAAGGTCACTATTGAATCATTAAAACGAAATCAAAAAAAATCGGATCCAGAAATAGATTTTATAGGATTACAGGATAACACCGTTAAAAACGATGAGAATTTACCATTGGTGCTAATTATTGAAGACAATAAGGATGTTTCCTATTACTTAAAACAATGCTTAAGCGGATATTATCATACCATCCACGCAATCAATGGTAATATAGGCCTGGAAATGGCTTTTGAACACACTCCTGATATTATAATATCGGATGTTATGATGCCTGGTAGAGATGGGTATGAAGTATGTAGTATGCTCAAAAAAGATGAACGTACAGATCATATCCCTATTGTTTTATTGACCGCCAAGGCAACCACAAAAGATCGAGTAATAGGACTTACCCAAGGCGCAGACGCTTATTTGGCAAAACCATTTAATAAAGAGGAGTTATTTACAAGATTGGAGCAATTGCTTTCTTTAAGGAAAAAATTAATCCATAAATTCCAACAGGGCCAAGTTACCGAAGTAATAGCAAAACAACCAAAAAATGCCGAAACAAAGTTTATTGCCAAAGTCATCAATTTGATTCATGAAGAATTGGATAATTCTACTTTTGGTATCGCTCAACTTAGTCTTAAACTGCGTTTAAGTGAATCCCAAGTTTACCGAAAACTAAAGGCAATCACAGGGAAGTCAACCGCCGTTTTTATAAGAACCATTCGTTTGGAATCTGCAAAGGAATTACTTCAAAATACTGATAAATCGGTTTCAGAAATTGCCTATACCGTTGGTTTTAACGATCCTTCATGGTTTAGCCGTGCCTTTAAGGAAGAATATGGTTACCCACCTAGTGATATATCAAATTAGCCATTCATACCATACCACTATTATTTGCCAAAATTTTTAAATTCATAGCTAAATCTATAGTAGAAAACTGGATATGTTTGTTTCTGAAAAGACACCTTCCCTTCAAGTAACAGCTATACATCTCAATTACAAACTATTATATTATAAATAAAATATAGTTAAACATAAAACACCAATCTTCTCTTCCCAATTACTTGTTCCATCAAAATATTGATAAAAAAGTAAACGCTAAAAAATTTACTACTCGAAGTTAAAATTCTTAAATATAATTTTTGGGTAACAAAAACAAGATTTAAAGAGGTATAATAGAATGATAACTACTTAAATCAATTGTACGTTTTTTTGAACCATAGTTCTTCGATGTCAAATTTTAATTTGACACATGGCCTCTTAAAAGAGAAACACTAAAAACATTACGTTATTGAAATAGAATTGCACAAATACTGCTAGCGAATGAATAAATAGTGAAAACCATTTTTCTGAAGTATATCTAAACTTGTATCACTCCCCGACCACACTTTAGGAAAAAATAAGTAGTTCGACGCTTTATGAAAAATGATACTAAATATCTAATTAAAAAACTGAGATTTCAAATCACAGTTTTCAGTAGTATTATGGTATTGACCTGTGTATTTATCCTATTGATTTACTCGGGTACATTCTCAAAAGACCCTATCCCATTAGCAGAAATTACACTTGACCCAATAGTATCGAGCTATGATATTTCATTATTAGATGATTCCGATAAAAATTCAGATATAAAACTTGGCTATGAGCTGTTTATAAATACGCCCAAATATATTGGTCCAGATAATGGCAATTCGGATATGGTGTACTCCGGTAATAGATTGGCCTGTAACAATTGTCATTTACAGGCCGGCACGAAGCTTTTTTCCGCACCTCTTATTGGCATCATGAACAGATTCCCCCAGTTTAGGGGTAGGGAAAACAAAATTGGCACCATAGAGGAACGAATCAATGGTTGTATGGAGCGTAGCATGAACGGAAGAAAAATTCCAATAGAAAGTACAGAAATGAAAGCATTTGTCAAATACATGGCTTGGCTGAGTAGGTTTGCCCCTGAAAATGGCAAGGTATATGGACAAGGCTTTGTCAAAATTAAAATCCCAAATAGGGCCGTTAGTTTGGAAAAAGGCGAACAAATTTTTGAAACCAACTGTGCCCTCTGTCATGGTAAAACTGGGCAAGGGTTCAAAATACCTGAAAGTTTTACTTATCAATATCCACCGCTTTGGGGGAACGATTCCTACAATGATGGCGCAGGAATGACCCGTGTGATAACATCGGCACAATTCATTAAAGCCAATATGCCCTTTGGAAGTACCCATGATGCTCCTTTATTAAATGACGAAGAAGCTTACGATGTTGCAGGATATATAAATCAACAGAAAAGACCTTCAAAATTAAATAGAGAACATGATTTTCCAGACTTGAAAAGAAAACCGGTATCTACCCCGTATGGACCATATTCCGATACTTTCTCGATACAGCAACATCAAATAGGGCCTTTTCAACCTATCATAGCGTATTATAAAAATGAGTATAATATTGTTAAATCTAAATAAGTAATTATGAAAACAAAGACAAATTCCAGAAGAAACTTCATGGGTGCCATCATGCTTGGCGCTACAGCAAGTACCCTATCTGTGCTTGGTAATCCAGCATTTGCAGGTATGACAGATTTTAATGAAACCCAAATGAACGAAGCGGATGATTGGTTCAAAAAAATAAAAGGAAAGCATCGTATAGTATATGATGGATCCTATCCTCACAAAGGATTCCCAATAATTTGGAACTGGGCCTTTTACCTGTCCAATAACGAAACTGGGTCATCTGACGATGATATCACAGCGATGACCGTTTTACGACACGATGGTATTCCGTTTGCCTTCAATTCTTCACTTTGGAAAAAATACCCTTTGGGAGAGCTTTTTCATGTTAAAAAAGCTGACGGTACCAACTATGAGAGAAATCCTTATTATGAACCTCAAGAAGGTGATTTTCCACTTCCTGTTATTCAAGGAATCAAGGATATGCAAGCTAGAGGTGCCATGTTCTGCGTATGCAACTTGGCAATGTCTGTTTATAGCGGTGCCATTGCACAACAAATGGGATTAGACCCAAAAGAAACATATGAAGAATGGAAAGCGGCGGTATTGCCTGGAATTCAAATAGTACCATCAGGTGTTTGGGCCTTGGGCAGGGCTCAAGAGAAAGGCTGTGGATATATTTACGCCGGTGAATAATCAAATAACAACATATGAAAACAATAGTAAATTTAGCAGTGATGTGCTTTTTCAGCATAATGGTCCTTGCCCAAGAAAAACCGGTCAAAATCGTTTTTGATGTAGCTAGTAGCAACACCCAGGTTCACGAATCGGCAATGCGACATGTAAAAATGATGGCCCAGGCCTATCCAGATTCTAAGTTCGAGATAGTCATATATAGCGGTGCGTATGGTATGGTAGTGAAAGGTAATTCAATTGTTTCTGAAGATATGGAAGATCTTGCCAAAAATGAAAATGTAGATTTTGTGGTTTGCCAAGCATCCTTGAATCGTCATGAAATTGATGATTCTCAGTTGATTACCGGAGTCAGGACTGTTCCTGATGGTATTTTAGAGATTATCCAAAAACAGGGGCAAGGTTGGGGCTATATTAAAGAAGGGCAATAACCCCCGAAGTATCAAATAATAGGAAGTAATTTTTTAAAGTACAAATTATGGAAACCATAGAGATTTTCGGATATATGGGGGCATTGTCCGTTGGTCTGGTTTTAGGTTTGATGGGAAGTGGGGGTTCAATTATAACAATCCCCATTCTCACATACATATTTCAAATCAGCCCCATAACAACTACTGCATACTCCTTATTTGTTGTAGGCACTTCTTCCACGATAGGTGTATTAAGCAATTGGAAAAAGGGGTTGGTAGATTATAGGATAGCCATTGTCTTTAGTGTCCCAGCATTCATTGCGGTATATATTGTCCGTAAATACCTAATACCGATAATCCCTATTGAGATAGTTACTATAAAAGAATTTGTGGTTACCAGAGATACCGGCATTATGGTCCTGTTTGCCATCATCATGCTACTTTCATCGCTATCTATGATTTTGAAAAAAAGGTTGCCCATTAATGGTCATAATACGTATCGCCTTAATTATCCAATTATTATAGTTGCAGGCCTAACTATCGGTTTACTCACTGGTATCGTTGGCATAGGTGGGGGCTTTTTGATTATTCCGACACTGGTGCTATTTATGAAAATACCGATGAAGAAAGCAGTAGCTACTTCTTTGTTTATTATTTCCATAAAATCATTGATAGGTTTTACTGGGGACATTGGAAATTTGGTGATAAACTGGCGTTTTCTGTTGGGTTTTACCCTAATCTCAACCTTAGGCATATGCTTAGGGATTTATATATCTAACTATATTAAAGGTGAACATCTTAAAAAATATTTTGGGTGTATGGTATTGATCATATCCGTTGGCATTTTATATAAAGAGATTTTTTACTGAGGTCTTTAACATTTACATAATAATTCAATTTATAGTGATTTAGCCCTCTTTAAAAATGTAAGTTTTTAATTAATAGATATTTATGGGTAACTTGTTTTTGTTATATCCCCTAAAAAGCATTAGTGCTGTAAATCCATTGATCAAAATAAAATGCAACTTTCTATTAATTACCAAATACCCCATAAAAAATAGAATTTTGGCAACAAAAAAGAAAATCATCCAACCAAATTGCCATCAAGAATATGATTTTGGATGCACATCCCAATGGCGATGAAGTTACCTTGGAACGCAATAAACTATAGCAGTATTGAAGCCATAATCAATGACAACCAATAAATGATGAAAATATCACGATTTACTTTTAAAAATAACCTTAAAGGTAAAAACCTAATTGCCAAATCAATTATATAAGTATGAAGAATAGTAGTGCAGTGAACAAACGTAAAGCAACACCCATTGAAATTGAGAAGGAGGCTTTTCGAAAAATAGGCTATCAACTAATTGATACCATAGCAAATTTTATGGATAGCATAACCGAATACCCTGTTACCAAAGGAGAATCACCTTTACAATTACAAGTACTTTTGGGCAATTCAGGGATGCCAGAAAATGGCCTTTCTGCAGATGAAATCATCTCAAGATCTACAGATCTTCTACTTAACCACTCTCTTTTTAATGGGCATCCTAAATTTATGGGCTACATCACTTCTTCCCCTGCTCCTATTGGCATACTTGCAGATATGTTGTCAGCATCCGTAAACCAAAATGTCGGTGCACAGCTATTAAGTCCTATGGCGACTGAAATTGAAAAGCAAACCATAGGGTGGCTAGCAGAATTCATAGGCGTTTCTCCCCGTTATGGTGGTATTCTAGTAAGTGGCGGCAATATGGCCAATTTTACAGCATTTTTGGCTGCAAGAACTGCTAAGGCATCTCCAGAATTAAAGGATGACGGACTTACAAAAACCAATTCAAATCTGATGGTTTATTGCTCAAAGTCAACACATACATGGGTTGAAAAAGCAGCCATCCTTTTCGGCCATGGGTCAAAATCTGTTCGTTGGATTCCTACTGATTCGGAAAACAAGATGGACAATGAAGTTCTTTCGAAAACAATAAAGGAAGACTTAAAATTGGGTTATCAGCCCTTTATGGTAATAGGTACCGCAGGAGATGTAAGTACAGGAGTTGTAGATAATCTAAAGAAAATTGCATCCATATGTAAACAAAATAACCTTTGGTTTCATATTGATGGGGCCTATGGTGCCCCTGCGGCCATTCTTCCCGAATTAAAGAATCTTTTTGATGGATTGGGTGATGCAGATTCCATTGCTCTTGATCCCCACAAATGGCTCTATGCACCTCTTGAGGCAGGCTGTACACTGGTCAAAAATCCCCAACATTTGATCAACACCTATAGTTCACATCCCGAATACTACAATTTTAGTAAAAATGAGGAAGGTAAATCCTTGAATTTTTATGAATATGGACTCCAAAATTCTAGAGGGTTTCGGGGTCTAAAAGTATGGATGGCATTACAACAAATTGGAAGCAATGGTTATAAAAAAATGATTGCAGAGGATATTGAATTATCCAAATTACTATTCGATTTAGCTGATGAACATCTAGAACTGGAAGCAATAACCCAAAATTTGAGTATCACCACCTTTAGATATATTCCATCCCAAAACCTTCCGGAAAATATTGAAAAGAAGGAAATATATCTCAATACTTTGAATGAGGCCTTATTGGATACATTACAACAAGATGGCAAGGTTTTTTTATCCAATGCCGTTGTACAGGGTAAATACTGTTTAAGAAGCTGTATCGTAAACTTTAGGACTTCAGAGCAAGATATTAAGGAGATTATAGAAATTGTTATTAATGAAGGCACAATAATTCACCAAAAATTGACGACAAATAAATAGTAGATATGAAAAATTACGCCACATGGTTACTGTCACTTGTTTTACTTTTCTTTTTTAGCTGTAAAAACAATAAACTAAAAACGGATTTAAGTTCCTTAAATCTACTAAGAGGAGATTTACAATTGTGCGGTAATGGACAGTTTGGCGATGTTAACTTTTCGGAAACATGCAATTACGAAACTAGAGAAACTTTCAACCTTGCAATTTCTTTGTTACATTCTTTTGAGTATATCGAATCCGAAAAAGCTTTCGTCCAAGTTATAGATACAGATCCAGAATGCGCCATGGCATATTGGGGCGTAGCCATGAGTATTTATCATGGCTTATGGGCGCCACCAAGTGCAGAAGTATTAAAAAAAGGGGTTAAACTACTGGCTGTGGCCGAAAAATTGCCGAAATCCAAAAAAGCAGAACAGTATTTAGAGGCTATCGGTGCTTTTTATAAGGACTGGGAAACGGTTGAAAACCACACCAGAAAATTAAGGTATGCCCAAAAGATGGAAGAAATGTATCTAGAAAATAAGGATGATACTGAAGTTGCCGTTTTTTATGCTTTGGCTTTGCGTGCATCCGCATTGCCAGCCGATAAAACATATTCAAAACAACGCAAGGCAGGAAAAATATTGGAAGACCTTTTCAAAAAAGAGCCAAACCATCCTGGAATTGCACATTACATTATTCACTCGTATGACTATCCCGAGTTGGCAGAGTTGGGTTTAAGCACGGCTCGACGCTATGCCAAAATTGCGCCAGCTTCCGCCCATGCACAGCATATGCCTTCACATATCTTTACGAGATTAGGTCTATGGGAAGAATCTATAAATACCAATATTAATTCAGCTTCCTCAGCTACCTGTTATTCAGAGAGCATGGAAGCAGGAGCACATTGGAATGAGGAAATCCATGCCATGGGCTATTTGGTCTATGCCTATTTACAAACAGGGGATAATAACAATGCGATAAGGCAATATGAATACCTAAAGACTTTTGAAAAGGTATTTCCTGAAAATTTTAAAATTGCCTATACTGCAGCCGCAATTCCCGCCCGTATTGCAGTGGAAAACAAGAATTGGGAAGAAGCTTCTAAAGTAGAACTACCACCAAATTTAGAATTGGATTGGGAGAACTTCCCTTGGCAAAAATCATTATTACATTTTGCAAGGGCATTGGGAGCCATTCATGTGAACGACTTAAATTCGGCAAAAGACGAACTCGAATTGTTAAATTCTTTAGAGAAAGAATTAATCACACTTGGTGATGCCTATAAGGCGAATCAAGTAGCTATCCAAGTCAAATCAGTAGAGGCATGGTTACAGCTAAAAATGGGTAATGCAAGGGAAGCCATAGTTCTAATGACGGCAGCAGCAGATATGGAAAGCCAGACTTCTAAACATCCGGTAACACCTGGGGAAATTTTACCTGCAGATGAACTTTTGGCAGATTTGTATTTAGCGATAGGCCAGCCAAACAAAGCGTTAACGGTATATGAGCTAAACCTAAAAAGACGCCCAAACAGATTTAATGGAATATATGGGGCAGCAGTTGCAGCAAAACAATCTGGCAATAAGGAAAAAGCATTACTTTATTTTAATTCACTTTTAAAACTCATTAAAAAGTCTAGCAGTAAACGTCCTGAAATCAAAGAGGCCGAAGCTTGGGTTGATCAATTTTCAATCTAAATAAAAGGCGAAAAGAATAACTTAAAACCAACATGATGAAAACAAAATTAGGTATCGTAATTGTTGCATTGTCATTACTTATTGGCATTCATTTTATAACCAAGAATACCAGTAGTTCTACGATTAAGAATTATCAAAAAGCGTCCTTTAGTTTAACAAAGTGTACGCCTACAAAATTCATGTTGGACAACGTAGATACCACACAACAGATTTCTCCACTCTTCAATAATCTTGGCAATCTCCATTTTACAATAAGCACTAAAAATAAAAGGGCTCAAGACTTCTTTGATCAAGGTGTGAAATTATCTTACGCCTTTAACCATGCTGAAGGCCACCGCTCTTTTATGGAGGCGGCAAGATTGGACCCAAATTCTGCGATGACCTATTGGGGACAAGCATATGCCCTAGGACCAAACATAAATGATCCTTTACCTCTTGAAGAAAGAAAGATTAAAATAAACGAGGCAATGGCTAAGGCTAATCGTTTGGCAACCAAAGCCACTCCTAAGGAAAAAAAATTAATAAAAGCATTGTCCGCTAGATATAGCGAAAATTTAAGTGCCGACATAGCCAATCTTAATATGGCCTACATGAAGGAAATGGAAAAAGTGGTACAACAATACCCTAATGATGCCAACATTCAAATTTTATATGCCCAATCGGTCATGAACACCGTTCCTTGGAATTACTGGGATAAAGACGGGAATCCGTCTCCAAATATTAAAGGAGCAAAGGCTTCACTTGAGAAAGCGATGGAATTAGAACCTGAAAACCCTGGTGGACATCACTATTACATACACATGGTAGAATTGCCTTATCCCGATTTGGGAGTTGCAAGTGCCGATCAATTGGCCTCTTTAATGCCGGGCGCAGGTCATATCGTACATATGCCCTCGCATATATACATTAGGGTAGGAAGATATTTAGATGCCGTAAAAATTAACCAAGCTGCAATTTTGGCAGATGAGGATTATATTGCCCAATGTTTTTCCCAAGGGTTATACCCTTTATCGTATTATCCACATAACATCCATTTCTTGTGGTCTTCGGCAAGTTTGTTAGGTAGTAGTGGCATTGCCATAGATGCAGCTAAAAAGACTGCGGAAAAAGTTCCCGTTGGTGAATTAATAGAAATGTCATTTCTTCAAGATTTTGCCTCAACACCATTACTGGCTTATACGCGATTTGGTAAATGGAACGAAATTCTAACCATACCGGCACCTGATCCTAAAATTAAACACCTAAACCTCATACGGCATTATGCCAGGGGAATAGCATTTGTACGAAAGGGAAATATAAAAGAAGCGCAAGAAGAATTAGATGCAATTGCCCTACTTAAAAAAGATCCTGAATTGGAAACGTTAATAGCAACGGCAAACAATGCTTCCATTCACTCCGCCAATATAGCCTATGAAGTGGTAGCGGGTGAATTGGCAGCCTTAAAAGGTGATATTTCAAATGCAATTGAACATCTAGAAAAAGCAGTTGCTTTTGAGGATGGATTAACCTATACGGAACCCGCTGCATGGCATATACCTACGCGACAAAATTTAGGAGCGGTATTAATGAAAGCCCATAAATATGAGGATGCAGAAAAAATATTTAAGGAAGATTTAGAAATTCTTCGTCAAAATGGTTGGTCTTTATTGGGATTGTATAACAGTTTAAAAGCGCAAGGTAAGGCAGAAGAAGCCAAGGTAATAAAGCAGGAATTTGAAAAAGCTTGGGAACATGCCGATATCGATATAAATACCTCTGTCCTCTAAGTAAGCGAATAATGAAATTCAATAAAAAATCAAAGTATTGGTATGCGCTGACAGCGGTTTTCGTTATTGGAATGCTGTTTTTTAGATACAGGGCAACTACTAAATCCGCGGAACTACCCGTTTTTAGGCCCACGGATTTTAACCCTCAACTGGTTGATCGGTACTTACAACATAGCAATAATGATCATACCATTGCCGATTTTGAATTAGTCAATCAGAATGGAAAAATAGTCACGCAAACTGATTATAAAAATAAGATTTATGTAACTGATTTCTTTTTTACGCGTTGCCCTAGTATATGCCCTATAATGTCTAATAATATGGAAAAATTGCAGAATATCTTCTTAGATGACAATGATGTCATGTTGCTTTCCATGTCAGTCACTCCTGAAATGGATAGTGTTCCTATACTAAAAAAATATGCCAAAAAACATGGTGCCATTGATGGTAAATGGAATATCACCACTGGTAAAAAAGTGCATATTTATAATTTGGCCCGTAAAAGTTATTTTGCGGTTGTTGATCAAGGTGATGGTGGGCTACAAGACTTTATCCATACCCCAAATTTTATCCTTATTGATAAGAATAAACATATTCGCGGGGTATACGACGGCACAAAAGATGAAGAAATTGAGCGTATTGTTGCTGATATCAATCTTTTAAGGAACAGTCACTGATATTGTCATAGGATACTACAATGCCAGTGACTGTTTTTTTTATAAGCTACCCTTTGGTTATAGGTGTAATTTCCATCACCCTAAACTCTACAGGACCATGATCGCCCTGTATCATAATGGGTCCAGCTTCAGCTTCATTGTTATCTAATGCGCCACCGGTCATTCCATCAATATTTTGGTTTGAAATAACGGTTTTACCATTTGCGACAATAGTAACACGCCTACCGATTAAGGTAATGTCAAAGGTTTGCCACTCCCCTGCTTTCATGGCTACATTTTCATTTGGGGAAAGCAGTCCGTAAATACCTCCAAAATATATAGAAGCTGCTTCCAATCCTATATTATCTGCTATTTGCACCTCATAACGTCCTCTCAAATATAAACCGCTATTACTTCCTTCTGGGTAACGGAATTCTGTATGAAGTTTAAAATCCTTGAATTTTTCTTCCGAAATTAGGTTTACTCCAGATTTAGGACTTGTCAATATCCCATCAACAACTAACCATTGATTATCAGGTTTTAGCACCCATCCATCTAAATTCTTACCATTAAACAGGGAAATGGTCTTTCCCATTTTAATATTTTCATAAAAAGGTAATTCAGGTGATTTTGTAGCTGTCCAATTATAGGTTTTGCCATCGGCATATACCATAGTGCCTTCAAGACCTTCGCCTACTAATTTACCTTCAAACTCCATATTCGAAGCACCAGGTTCCCACTGTGGCGGTATTTCAAAAGAAAAAATATCGCCATACTTTTTAATTTCCGCAATAGGTCGTGCACTACCAAATGCATAGGTAAATCTACCAATTAATGTATTGGTTCCAGAATGTCTAACCTCTAACCAAGCTGGCAATTCCATACCTTCTTGGGTAATGGTCAAATTCCATTTACCTTCTAAAGGATGACCTTCTTGACCCTTTACCGTGCAATAACTAAAAATTAGAATTGAGAAAAATAAAAATCTGTATTTCATAAATCTGTCGCTTTAATATATCCTTTCAAATATAGTTCAAGTCACACTTAACCCCTACCCTTGTAATGGTAAAATTCATGTATTTAATCAAAAATCAGCATATAAAAATAAATATTTCACAATTTGAGTAAGAGACCACTAAAAATCCTATTATAATTCTTGGTACTTTGGTTTCGATATTTATTAATTTTAGGGATTCCTAAAATATACAATTCAAGATGAGATTATTTTTCAAGTTCCTACTCCCGATTACCATTATATGTATTACGATTATTTCTTGCCAAAATAAAAAACCCGTTGAAACACCTGTAGTTATTTTTGAGGACAGCACTACTGTAACCGAAAAAATAAATACTGCTAGAGCCAATGTCTCTGCCATTGTTGGAGACGGACTGGAATTGAGTCTTTGGGCAACAGATTCCTTGGCACCGGACCCCATTGCGATGGATATGGATAAAAATGGCAAAGTTTACATCACTAGATCTAATCGAAACAAAAATTCAGAATTTGACATTAGAGGACATCGCGATTGGATGACCGCATCTATTGGATTACAATCTGTTGAGGAAAGAAGGGAATTTCTACATGAAACCTTTGCGCCAGAGCGCAGTAAGGAGAATAATTGGTTTCCAGATTTAAATAACGATTCCATACATGATTGGCATGATTTGGCTGTAGAAAAGGATGAAATTTGGATGCTGGAAGACACCAATGGCGATGGTATTGCAGATGTATCCACTCAAATATTGAATGATTTTAATGATGAAGTTAATGATGTTGCCGGAGCACTTTTGGTACGTGATGAAGATGTCTTTTTAGGTATAGGGCCAGACATGTACCGTCTAAGAGATACCAATGACGACAAAATTTTAGATGAAAAAACAAGTATTGCCACAGGGTTTGCGGTACATATTGGCTTTGGAGGTCATGGCATGTCCGGTGCCACTGAAGGTCCCGACGGTAAAATTTATTGGGGTATTGGTGATATTGGCGCTAACATCACCACTGTAGATGGGGTAAACCATAAATATCCCAACCAAGGTGTCATTGTAAGAAGTAATCCAGATGGTAGTGATTTTGAAGTTTTCGCACGTGGACTACGAAACACACACGAATTTGTTTTTGATGCTTACGGCAATATTATATCTTCTGACAATGATGGTGACCATAAGGGAGAGAGTGAACGTTTAGTACATATCGTAGAAGGTTCTGACGCTGGTTGGCGGGCCAATTGGCAGTATGGTAAATATACGGATCCAAACAATAATGGATATAACGTTTGGATGGATGAGAAACTATATATTCCTAGATGGGAAGGTCAGGCCGCATACATTATTCCTCCGATTCAAAATTTTCACAATGGCCCTACTGGCATGCTTTATAATCCTGGTACGGCATTAGGAAAAAAATGGTTGGACAAATTCTTTTTAGTGGAATTTGTAGGAGACCCAAGTCGATCACATATATGGTCTTTTGACCTGAAACCAAAAGGGGCAACGTTTGAGCTCAATACTGATCAATCTATATTGACAGGTGTATTGCCAACTGGAATTGCCTTTGGACCGGACGGAGCCTTATTTATTGCGGATTGGATAAATGGTTGGGGGTCTAAAAATTTTGGTAGGGTTTGGAAAATGGATGTTTCCGAGAATGAAAACGATTTGGAACAGGAGCGTCTGGAAACTGAAAGGTTAATGACGCATAATTACAAAGACGATGATACCGATAATTTAATCAAGTTATTGAGCTATGGTGACATGCGTATTCGTAAAAAAGCACAATTTGAATTAGCAAAAAGAACATTTTGGGGCTATAGAGCACTAAAAAAGGCCATTCTTGAAGAGGAAAACCAATTGGCAAGAATACATGCCATTTGGGGCATAGGCCAAGTAGCATCAGACAGTAATGACAAGGCAGAACCACTACTAGCTCTGTTAACTGATCAAGATCCTGAAATAATTGCACAGGCAGCAAAAGTTTTGGGTGATGTTAGATATAAACCTGCTGCAGAACCTTTAGTGAACCTTTTGGCCAATGAGAATGACAGGGTAAAGTTTTTTGCTGCACAGGCATTGGGTAGGTTACAGTATGAAAATGCTATAGAACCCTTATTAAATTTAATTTCTTCCAATGGCGACAAGGACCTGTATCTAAGACATGCCGCAGTATTGGCCTTATCTAGAATTGGTAATACTGCCCCTATCTTAAAATTAGCCAATAGTGAAAATAAAAGTTTACGTATTGCTGCAGTTCTAGTTTTAAGAAGACTACAGGACCCCAATATTAGTGTTTTCCTTGAAGATAAGGATGAATATATAGTTGCCGAAGCCGCTAGGGCAATAAATGATGATTGGTCTATAGAGCCTGCTTTACCTGCCCTGGCAAATACCTTAAACGAAGAAAGGTTTACATCGGAACCCTTGCTAAGAAGAGCAATCAACGCCGCGTTAAGGGTTGGAACGGAAAAAGAGCTGAACTCACTTATCAACTTTGCAAAACGTGAAAATGTTTCTAACATTTTAAGGGGGGAAGCACTTGCAGCATTAGGAACTTGGAACCAACCTTCCGTTCTTGACAGGGTAGATGGAAGGTATAGAGGAGAGATTACCCGAGAAGGAGATATTTTGAAAAACAAATTACAGCAAGAAATTCCCATCTTCTTAGAGGATCAAAACCCTGAAATATTAATTGGTATATCAAAAGCAATCAGCGCAGTTGGTATTGAGTCATATAATGATGGGCTTTATACTATTTTTCGTCAAAATAAGGACCCAAAGGTAAGGGCGGCTATGTTGGCCGCTTTAGGGAATTTAAATTTTGCTAAAATGGAAATGGCAATGTCTCTAGGAATGCAAGATGCAAATGAAGAGGTTAGGACATCTGCTGTTAGTTTGTTATCAAAACTGGATTTACCTAAAGAAAAACTACCTGCTATTGTGGGACCAATATTCCAAAAAGGATCAGTTGGCGAACAACAAGAAATGCTAAATGTTTTGGGTTATTTACCTTCGGATAAAAGCAAGGCCATATTAGCTAGCCTTATAACCAAAGCTAGCAAGAACCAAATTGGACAAGGTATTATGTTGGACTTGATAGAATCTGTTGAATCAACTGAGGATACCGATTTAATTACACAAATGGATCAGCTTAAAAAAGCCGGGTACACTGCAGATTCCTATCAAGAAACCCTTTACGGTGGTAACTGGTGGTCAGGAAGAACTGTTTTTAATAATAATCCTACAGCCCAATGTGTACGATGCCATGCTGTTAATGGTTCTGGAGGTGAAGTAGGCCCCGCTTTAGATAATATTGCCAATATACTTTCTCGTGAAAAATTATTGGAAGCATTAATAGAACCAAGTGTAAGATTGGCTCCCGGTTATGGATCGGTAACTTTGACAATGACAGACGGACAAAAAGTGACTGGTGTCCTAATTGAAGAACGTGACCATGATTTATTATTAAGAACTTCTGAAGCAGAACCTATGGAAGTTCCATTACGACGAATAGCTAAAAGGGAAAATTCCATTTCTGCAATGCCACCAATGGGAAGAATGATTAGTAGACGTGAATTAAGGGATTTAATGGAGTATTTGGGAAGTCTAAAGAAAAAGGATAGCTAATTAATTTATATCTTTTATCGATTTCTTGGCCAATTGATATTCTGCTACCATTTCTTTGATTATGGTGGCAGTTGGCTTTATGTCATGAATCAAAGCAGCTACCTGACCTATTTCCAGTTCGCCTTCTTCGAGATCACCTTCGAACATGCCTTTTTTTGCCCTACCCCTACCTAATAATTTTTTCAACTCTTCCTTGTTGGCATTATGGGTATATGCTTCCTTAATTTCATAATAAAACTTGTTCTTTAAAAGCCGTACCGGGGTCAATTCCTTTAAGGTCAATTCCGTTGCTCCCTCACTTGCATGAACCACCTCATGTTTAAAATTTAAATGGTTTGATGCCTCATTGGATGCGACGAATCTACTACCAACTTGAACACCATCGGCACCTAAAACCATGGTTGCCAACATGGCCTGCCCGGTTGCGATACCTCCAGCGGCAATTAGTGGAATATTTATTTTCTCTTTTACTGTCGGAATTAACACCAAGGTTGTAGTCTCCTCTCTCCCATTATGCCCACCAGCTTCAAAACCCTCGGCAACTACTGCATCAACACCAGCTTCCTCTGCCTTTAACGCAAATTTTAAGCTACTAACTACATGTACTACTATAATTCCGTTTTCCTTCAAAAATGTTGTCCAAGTTTTAGGATTACCTGCTGAAGTAAAAACGATTTTAACCCCTTCTTGCACTATTACCTGCATAAGCTCCTCAATATCAGGGTACAGTAGAGGCACATTGACACCAAAAGGTTTATCGGTCGCTTTTTTACATTTTTGGATATGTTCACGCAATACTTCAGGATACATACTACCTGCGCCCAATAAACCTAATCCCCCTGCGTTGCTCACAGCAGAAGCCAAACGCCATCCACTGGTCCAGACCATGCCCCCTTGAACAATAGGATATTGAATTTTAAATAGTTGGGTGATTTTATTTTGCATTTATTTCTTAACTGATAACACCTGAACCTATAAGCTCATCGCCTATATACCAAGCCACAAACTGCCCTTCAGTGATTGCAGACTGTTTTTCTTCAAAATCAACATATAAACCGTTATCAATTTGATATAAAGTAGCATTTTGGAGTTCTTGCCTATAGCGTATACGAGCCTTAACCGCTAATTTCTCATCAGCTTTAAGGCGTAAGTCTTCCCTTATCCAGTGTATTTCATTTTCCTGAACAAACAAAGTACGTCTGTAAAGTCCTGGATGGGATTTACCTTGACCTGTATAAATTATATTCTCATTTACATCCGTATCTATCACAAAAAGAGGTTCCTTGGTACCCCCTACATGCAACCCCTTACGTTGCCCTTTAGTAAAATAATGTGCTCCTTGGTGTTCTCCAACCACTACTCCATCAGAAACATTATATACCGGTTTTTGCGAATAAAAGGCTAATTCCTCTTTTTTAGAATCAAATACCGGTATAAGTTTTTCATATTTAGATACCGTTGCCGCAACCTCAATAATTTTACCTTTTTTAGGCTTTAATTTTTGTTGTAAGAATTCAGGTAAACGTACTTTACCAATAAAACAAAGTCCTTGGGAATCCTTTTTATCAGCGGTAATCAATTTCATATCAGCAGCTATCTTACGAACTTCCGGTTTTGTCAACTCACCAATGGGAAATAGTGTTTTGGATAATTGTTCTTGGGATAACTGACATAGAAAATAAGACTGATCTTTATTGGTATCCTTGCCAGATAACAATTGGTAAGTTTCCGACCCATCGGTATTTTGTATGGTCCTTTTTCTGCAATAGTGCCCTGTAGCCACATAATCTGCTCCCAATTGCATCGCAATTTTCAAAAACACATCAAACTTAATCTCTCTATTGCAAAGTACATCAGGGTTTGGCGTACGCCCCATTTCGTATTCCCTGAACATATAATCCACAATACGTTCCTTATATTCCACACTCAAATCTACCGTTTGAAATGGTATCCCTAATTTTTCAGCTACAATTAATGCATCATTACTATCCTCTAGCCATGGGCATTCCTCAGAAATAGTTACCGAATCATCATGCCAATTTTTCATAAAAAGGCCTATAACATCGTAACCCTGTTCTTTTAAAAGATAGGCTGCAACACTAGAATCTACTCCACCTGAAAGACCAATAACTACTTTTTTCATACTGACATATTTGTCGGTACAAAAATACAAAATTACAGTTCAAAGCAGATTTTTATGAAGTGTACTAATTAGGGTGTTACTATAACTATTTGGCAAACTAGTATAATCAAACAACATAAGTAGATCGGTTAGCATACAAATTTACCTACTTGACAACTCAATTTTTTTTTACCATTTAATTAGTTACATATTTACATCCCCAAAACTTACCAAACCAAACCTTAATCAATGGTAAAAGCCTTTCCAATTTGGAAAGGCTTTTCATTTTATACTTAATCTGTAATGTGAGTAATTATTTCTTCTTTTGAGATTCTGCTTGTTCCATCATTTCACGCATTTTACGTTGAAACTTATTTTCTTTCTTAGGCTTCTTTTTATTCTCTTGGATTTGTGCATGTATCTTGTCATTATCCAATATGACATTTTTAATAACCAACATTATTCCAATGGTAATTAAGTTAGATACAAAATAGTATAAACTTAATCCACTGGCATAGTTGTTAAAAAAGAACAACATCATAAAAGGCATTAAATACATGATGAACTTCATGTTTGGCATACCCGGTTGAGTTGGCATATTCTGACCAGTAGTCATCATCATATAAAAGAATATGGCAATAGAAGCCAAAATAGGAAACAAACTAACATGATCTCCATAAAATGGAATTGAAAAACCTTCCGGAAACTGGTATATCGTATCAAAGGATGATAAATCATCTGCCCATAAAAATGATTTCTGTCGCAACGCAAAAGACGTTGGGAAGAACATGAACAATGCATAGAAAATTGGCATTTGAAGAAAAGCCGGCACACAGCCACTCATGGGACTTACACCTGCCTTGCCATACAACTTCATGGTTTCTTGCTGCTTTTTCATGGCATTATCCTTATACTTTTCACCAAGTTCTGTGATTTCTGGCTTTAATACTTTCATCTTGGCTTGAGATAGATAAGACTTATAAGTAACCGGGGACATTGCCAAACGAACTAATATGGTCATAATTACGATGGCTATACCATAAGGGAAATAAGAACTTAAAAAGGAATAAAACGGTGTAAACACATACCTATTTATCCATCCAAAGATTCCCCATCCAAAAGGAATGGAGTCTACCAAGCCCATATCACCATACTTAGAAAGTACTGCCACATCGGTAGGTCCAAAATACATATGCATGTTTTTGGCTATTTCACCACCTTTAACCTCAATTGGTAGTTCAGAAGTATATTCCTTTGTAAACCCAAAAGTTCTACTCTCTTCTTCTACCAAATTAGTAGAAGTCAATTTCCCACTTTTGAAGGGCTCGTCAGCAACTAAGATGGTACTAAAAAAATGTTGCCTGTAGGATAGCCAAGAAATAGCTTCCTCAGCCTCTTCATCATCACTACCTTCTGAAAGTTTACTGATTTTATCACCCTCATGCTGATAGGTTAACCTTGTATACCTGTTCTCATATTGAATACTTTTGGAATGTCTAATTCCTTTTAAGTTCCAATCCAAGGTAACCGGTTTACCGTCATTAATAACATTATCCAACCCTTGGGTACGTATAGTGAAATCAACCAAATAATCGTCTGGTTTCATTTCATAGCGATATTCCAAGTATCGGTTATCTGATGTTTTTGCTTTTAATGAAAGTACTTGGTTATCACCTGATTTGCTCATTGAAGGCTCAAAAAACAAATCTGAAGTACTTAACACCCTATTGTCCGTTGTTGAAAAATTCATGTCCAAGGACGCATTTCCATCTTTCACCAAGTAAACCGGAACCGAATCATAGGTGACAAAGTTTTTCATTTTTGCCTCTACAATTTGACCGCCTTTATTACTTATTTTTAGAAAAAGTACTTCGTTTTCTAAAGTAGTCGTCCCTTCTGTTGGGGCAGTAAACCCAAATGACCCCAATTGACTTTTATAATTTGCAACAGCTGTGGAATCACTTAAGTTAAGTTCTGGCTCAACCTCTTTTACCTCTTTTATAGCTTCTTTAGCAACCTGTGCATCAATCTGTTCTTGTTTAGCCTTTTCTGCCTCAAGTTCTTCTGGCGTAGGCCTGTTTTGATAAAACATGAATATTAATATTCCAAAAATCAGTACAAAACCGATTATAGAATTTACATCCAACTTCTTTTCTTCCATCTAAAATATCTTAATTGTATGGTAATTGTTTGGTTTTCAGAAAGCAAATATATGCCCAATTAGGCAGTTTATGCCATACTGGCATTAGTTTGTGCCTTTTTGTGTATTAATGCGGCTTTTACAAATCCCACGAACAAAGGATGTGGATTGGCCACGGTACTTTTGTACTCAGGGTGATACTGTACACCAATAAACCATGGATGGTCCTTTAACTCCACTATCTCAACAAGATTGGTCTCCGTATTGATTCCTGACGCAATTAATCCGGCATTTTCCAATTGTTCTTTATAGGCATTATTAAATTCATATCTATGGCGATGACGTTCAGAAATTTCTTTGGCACCATCATAAACTTTTTGCACCAAGCTATTGTCCTTAAGCAAACAATCCCAAGCACCCAAACGCATTGTCCCTCCTTTGTTGGTAATGTTTTTTTGTTCTTCCATTAAGTTTATTACCGGACTAGTTGTATTCGCATCCATCTCGGTAGAACAGGCATCCTTAATACCCAGTACATTTCTAGAATATTCTATAACGGCCATTTGCATTCCTAAACAGATACCTAAAAATGGTATGTTGTTCTCCCTTGCATAATTTACCGCTTTTATTTTTCCTTCAATTCCCCTTTCTCCAAATCCTGGAGCTACCAAAATACCATCAAGGCCTTTTAATTTATTATCTAAATTCTTACCCTTTAAATGTTCAGAATGTATGGAACGTACCTTCACTTTTACCTCATTCTCAGCACCTGCATGTATAAACGCTTCTAAAATAGATTTATAAGAATCCTGTAATTCTACATATTTACCCACCAGACCAATGGTAACCTCATTTTTTGGGTTTTTATGTCTTTTTAAGAATTTATTCCAATTGGTTAAATCTGGCTCTGTAGTATCAGGTAAATTAAGTTTATTTAAAGTAACTGTGTCCAATCCTTCTTCCTGCATTAACAATGGAACATCATAAATGGTAGAAGCATCTATACTTTGTATTACTGCCTCTCTTTTGACATTACAAAAAAGTGCCAACTTGTCTTTAATCTCATCAGATATTTCATGTTCAGTTCTACAAACCAAAATATCAGCTTTGATACCACTCTCCATTAAGGTCTTCACAGAATGCTGTGTAGGCTTGGTTTTCAACTCCCCAGCGGCAGATAAATAAGGCACTAATGTTAAATGAATAACAATTCCGTTATTATCGCCCAGTTCCCATAGTAGCTGACGTACAGCTTCTATATAAGGTAAAGATTCTATATCACCAACGGTACCTCCAATTTCGGTAATAACAATATCATAATCACCACTTTTACCTAATATTTGAACCCGGTCCTTTATTTCGTTGGTAATGTGTGGTACTACTTGAACGGTTTTCCCTAAAAACTCACCTCTACGTTCTTTTTCTATAACACTTTGGTAAATTCTTCCAGTGGTAACATTATTGGCCTGCGAAGTCCTTACATTAAGAAAACGCTCGTAATGACCAAGATCTAAATCGGTTTCTGCGCCATCATCGGTTACATAACATTCACCATGCTCGTACGGATTAAGAGTACCTGGATCTACATTAATATAGGGATCTAGTTTTTGAATTGTGGTTCGGTATCCTCTTGACTGGAGTAATTTTGCCAATGAGGCAGCGATAATTCCTTTTCCTAAAGAAGAGGTTACGCCTCCCGTAACGAAGATGTATTTTGTTTGTGACATGTATAGATTTCTGTGTTACGGGACACAAAGTTACAAATTGCCAAAGGAAATTAAGTGCTTTCCTTAGGAAAATCTTTCTGGATCTTTCTTATTATGAATTCCAAATTATTTATTTTGATTTCTAACATAGAACGCAATAATTCTCCCAATTTACCTTCAGGAAAACCTTTTTGTTGAAACCATATTAAATATGCTTCCGGTAAATTTACCAGATAATTCCCCTTATATTTCCCAAATGGCATTCTATAATGGGCCAATTCTATTAATTTGCTTTTATCCGGCTGTATTTCCATTTTTTAAATCTAAAAAAATTATCTTTAAGAAATCAACAATTTTTACAATGAAAAGAAGAAGTTTTATAGGAACAGCGGCAGCAGCATCCGTTGGTTTAGTGGCTACAACCAATGTAGTAGCCAACAGTAACAAACAGGAAATAGCGGATAAATTAAAATACAATATTAATCATAGTGTATGTTATTGGTGTTATAACACAATTCCCTTCGAAGAATTTTTACAGGCTCTTAACTCGTTGGATATTAGGTCTATTGACCTAGTTGACCCTGAACAATTTCCACTTTTGAAAAAATACAATATCCATGCATCTATGTGTTGGGGTGCAGGAAAAGGAATTGTTGAAGGCTGGAACAATCCCGACCTACATGAAGAATTAATCGCTGATTATAAACGCGTTATTCCTTTAGTTGCGGAAGCGGGTTTTACCAATCTTATTTGTTTTAGTGGCAATAGAAATGGCATGAACGACCAAGTAGGACTTCGAAACTGTGCCAAAGGTTTAAAACAATTAATGCCCATGGCAGAAGAACATGGTGTTGTTCTTCAAATGGAACTATTAAATAGCAAGGTGAACCATAAGGATTATATGTGTGATAATTCTGAATGGGGTGTTTCATTATGTGAAGCCATTGGATCTGAAAGCTTTAAACTCCTGTATGACATATATCATATGCAAATAATGGAAGGTGATATCATAAGAAATATTCAAGATTACCATCAATATTATGGTCATTACCATACAGGTGGCAATCCGGGAAGGCATGAAATTGATGAAACACAAGAAATTTTCTACCCGGCCGTTATGAAGGCAATTGTCGCAACTGGATATACTGGACATGTTGCACAAGAGTTTGTACCAAGTTGGGAAGATAAACTTGCAGCATTAAAACAGGGTGTTACTATTTGCGATGTTTAGGCCTAAAAAAGCTTAATCAGAAGAAAGCGCTCTTTGAATCTTAGCAATCCAGTGTTTTTGCTGAGGAACGTTTCGGGAATAATTGGTTTCTATATCATATTCATTTTGAAACATATTTAATTCCCGAAGCGTTTTTTTATAAATGGCCCTTACTTCTTGTTTAACATTTTTAGTGAAACTTGTCTTTGCCATTTCCTCATCCATTTTACGGGCAAATAGTTCAGAAATATCAAAGTGAAGTCTTTCATGGCTTAAGGTTACATCATTGCATATTTTTGGCTTGTACCATGATTCGGTAGGATAAAAGAAGGCATAGACACTATACTCCAATTTCATTTTTCCGTTCTCATAAAATGTAGAGAACCGGTAACTTATTCCGCTTGCTGTGGTTGCGGCAGCCCCAGAACCCATTGGCACTTCGCCTTTAAAATGGTTCCAATTTAATTTTAAGTCGGAACGCCATGGGACTTCTTCTTGACCATAGAGTACAATACAACTTAAAACTGTAAAATATAGTACCGATAATTTACTTAAAGCACCCAATTTAAAATAATTACCTTATCTATATCTGGATGTAAACTATAAAGTACGGGACAGGTATTTGCGGTATGGGTTAAAATTTTCCTGTCCTTTTCTGAAATATTTGAAGGCAAACTCAAGGTCACCTCAATTTTAGAAATTCTTCTTGGATTTACAGCCATGTGCTTGGTTACTTCTGCTTTGGAACCAACCAAATCCACTTCCAAACCATTAGCTTTTATACCCATCATAGTTAGCATGCAACTTGCCAATCCGGTAGCTATGGTATCTGTTGGAGAAAAAGCCTGTCCTAAGCCATTATTGTCCGTTGGTGCATCGGTAACAAAGCTATTACCCGATTTAAGATGCGTACATTCCGTTCGCAAACCACCATTGTATACTACACTAGAAGTCATACTACTCTAATTCCTTTATTTGCATTGTTTCATAGGCCATGATATAAGATGCCTTGTTAAAGTATCCGGAAGTAGCATCCTTTTCATAATCGAACTTATTTCCATTATACTCGGTTTGCCCTATAAGCTTGGAGATGGACATTAAATCATTTTGATAAGCAAGTTTTAATAACAAATCAAAAGTAATATCAAATCCCCTTACGGCGAATTTATCGGGGTCATCTCCAAATTTTTCCCTATATCGTTCTACAAAAGAGCTTTCTTTGACTTCCCTGTAAACAGATGGGAAGGTAAAATTTAGGTTGGAGAGGTGTGTACTGGATATTACATCATTTTCAAATGCATTGTTTTTATCTGTTGTGAACATTCTCACCTTTACTTTATTCTTGCTATTTTCCAAATCCAAAAAAGAATTATTGAAGGCATTTAAAATAGAGACTATACTAGATATTAATTTAAAATTATCCGACTCTACAAAAACCCAATTTTCAACCTCCTCAGATAATAAGCTTCCTAATTTATCCTTATTAATTCCAATATTCTTTTCCTCTTCTTTTACCTGGACTGTCTTTGCGTTAGTAAATTGTCCTATCAACATCTCCTTGACCTCGGTATGCTTTTCATCGGCTATTACCACTATATTCTCTTCCTTATAATTATCCTTTATGTACTTCACCATATGGTCGCGAAGCAATTTTTCCTCTGTATAGGAAAAGAATACATTATCCAAACTGATATCGCTCTTTGCTGGAACAGGTGCTATAACTGGTACATCATATTTCGCCGCCTGCACGGCTACTTCTTTTAAGGAAGGGATATCCAATGGCCCAAAAATAGCACTGTAATTTGAAAGCAATTCCTTACTTAATATTGATTTTGTTTGTTGGATATCCAACCTATTATCAAAGGTCCTTACATCAACAGAAACACCCAATGCTTTTATAGAATCTAGAGCAACTAAAGCGCCAGAATATAATCCCAAACTATATTTAAGGCTATTCCTGTTTTCAATAGTCCATGCTACTTTTTCTTTATCTGATAAATCTAATTTATCTAAACGAAAAGGCAGCAAGAACATCACCTTAGGCTTAACTGCCGTATTGATGCTGTCCAATAAGTTTACCTTATCTAGAACCAAGGAATTTTTTACTTCAAAATTACTAGCTTGATCTTTTGGTAATTTTAAGATCATACCGGCTTTTAGACCATCCTTTAAATCTGGATTAAGCTGAATTAATTCTGCCCAAGACATGCCAAATTTACGCGTAAGCCTAAATTCGTTCTGTTTAGGCTTAACCTCATAAAATATATAATTGTCCGTATTTATTTCACCTGGATCCAATTTTGTTTCCGGTAATCTAATGACCATTCCCTCTTTAAGTCCGCCTCGTTCTACTATCTCCGGATTTAACCTAACTATCTCGTCGGATTTTACACCAAATTCCTTTTCTAATCGATAAAAGTTCATTTTGGCAGGTACGGTATACGAAATGAACAGCTGGGTTTCTTGATTATCAACGGTTGTACCTGCTATTTTAGGCAATAAAAGTTCAAATCCTTCGGCTAGATAATTACTTGTTTTGGACAGCTCTGGATTTAATACAAGTAAACTATCTATTGTTATCCCATACTTATGGGCAATACTCCATCTAGTTTCTTTTGGAGCTACTATGTATTTTTCAAAATCATCTGGATTTATGGTACTTTCTTCATCCGCTACCCTTTTATATTTTGGAATGCGAATCACCATTTTCTTTTTTAGCTGAGAGGCGTACAGTTCCTTATTATATTTCTTAATCTCCTCCTCAGATACATTATACCGCTTTGCAATACCAAACAAGGTTTCCTTTTTCTTTACCTTATGCTCAATAAAACCTATAGGCTCCCTTATTACAACAGAATCCTGTAAAATCCCTTTTATCAAAGAAACGACGGAAGAATTACCCTTATTGGAAGCCTGATCTTTAGAATTAGGTATGACCAAAATGGTGTTGACATTGAGCTTCTCGTTCTTTTTTATTTCTTTATTGTACTGTAAAATAGCTTCTTGAGTAACTCCGTATTCACTAGAAATACTCTGCAACGTTTCACCATTTTTTACTGCGTGGGTAGTGAATTTTTGTGCAATAGCCGTATTTGTAAAGAGTACACATAGTACGACTATAAAAAGAACTTTTACTGAATTTTTCATTTTTATTCCCATTCTATGGTCGCTGGTGGTTTAGAGCTGATGTCATATACCACTCTATTTACACCAGGTACTTTATTAATTATATCGTTAGATGTTTTTTGCAAAAACTCATAGGGCAAATTCACCCAATCTGCAGTCATACCATCTGTACTTTCTACTGCTCGTAAAGCCACACATTTTTCATACGTACGTTCATCTCCCATTACCCCTACACTATTTACGGGCAAAAGCATGGCTCCGGCCTGCCAGACCTTGTCATAAAGTCCCCAATCACGTAATCCTTGTATAAAAATATGATCCACTTCTTGTAAAATAGTTACTTTTTCTGGCGTTATATCCCCTAAAATCCTGATAGCAAGGCCAGGACCTGGAAACGGATGTCTTCCTAATCGCTCATCACCTACATCCATACTTTTTCCTACCCGTCTTACCTCATCCTTGAATAACATCTTTAAAGGCTCTACCACTTTTAATTTCATAAAATCGGGCAATCCGCCAACATTATGATGACTCTTTATAGTAGCAGAAGGCCCACCAGTGCCAGAAACCGATTCAATCACATCAGGATAAATGGTTCCTTGTGCCAACCATTTTGCATCTTCTACCATATGCGCCTCATCATCAAAAACCTCAATAAATACACGACCAATTATTTTACGTTTTGTCTCAGGATCACTCTCTCCTGCCAAAGCATCCAAAAAGCGTGCCGAAGCATCTACACCTTTAACATTAAGCCCCATACCTTCGTATTGCTTAAGTACATCCTCAAACTCATTTTTTCGTAAAAGTCCGTTATTTACAAAAATACAATGTAGATGTTTCCCAATAGCCTTATGTAATAGTACTGCGGCCACAGTAGAATCTACACCTCCTGATAATCCCAGGATTACCTTATCCTCTCCAATCTGCGCTTTTAAATCGGTAACCGTTGACTCTACAAAAGCATCCGGCGTCCAAGTCTGGGCTACTCCTGCTATATGAACTAAGAAATTCTCCAATAATTGTTTACCATCTGTAGAATGATAAACTTCTGGATGGAATTGAATACCATAAGTTTCCTCCCCTTTAAATTTAAAGGCCGCATTTTCAACATCATGCGTACTTGCCAAAAGGCTTGTGTTCCCTGGAAGTGATTTTATGGTATCTGCATGGCTCATCCATACTTGACTACCAACATCAATACCATTGAAAAATGGGTGATCGGATTCCACATGTGATAAATTGGCACGACCATATTCCCTAGTATTTGATTTCTCTACATTACCACCATTAAAATGAGCCAAATATTGTGCGCCATAACACACCCCCAACAACGGCTTTTTTCCCTTAATGGATGATAGGTCTGGATGGGGTGCATCCGTTGCCCTCACAGAAAATGGTGAACCGGATAATATCACCGCTTTGTAGCCGGACAAATCTTCAGGTAGTTTATTATAAGGTTTTATTTCACAGAAAATATTGAGTTCCCTAACCCTTCTAGCTATGAGTTGTGTGTACTGGGAACCGAAATCTAAAATCAGGACGTTATTTTGCATGGGCAAAAATAGCAAATTGACGGTACTAGAAAAGTATCTTTTAGGTATATTTATTCTGAATTTAATAAGAAGTTATGAAACAGGTCAGTGCAATTATTTTTGGGGCAGCAATAATAATATCTGCTTATTTTTTAGGGAACGCCTATGTTCGAAGGGCTAACCCACCACAAATTATTTCAGTTACCGGTCTTGGAAATGAAAATTTCACTTCTGATCTGATTGTTTGGGAAGGGCAGTTTTCCGCAAATAATACCGTACTTACGTTGGCTTTTGAACAGCTAAACAATGATAAAGATATTGTTAAGACCTATTTAACCACTAAAGGAATAAAAGCGGAACAAATTATTTTTAATAGTGTACAAACCACAGAACTACGGGATAATAAATATGAAAATGGAAATTATGTTGGAAGCATTTTTAGAGGATATCAGTTAACACAGACTATAAAAATAGAATCACAAGATGTTTCTTTAATAGAAAACGTATCTCGAGAAATTACAGAGTTATTAAACAAAGGCGTACAGTTTAATTCTTACTCCCCTAGATATTATTACACAAAATTGGCCGACCTTAAAATTGAAATGATTTCTAAAGCCACCGAAGACGCAAGATTAAGAGCTGAAAAAATTGCCGAGAATTCCGGGAGTGATCTAGGCGATTTGGTTTCTGCTAAAATGGGTGTTTTTCAAATTACCGGTCAGAATTCTGGTGAAGATTTTTCATGGGGCGGCGCATACAATACGGCCTCTAAAAACAAAACTGCTTCCATTACCATGCGATTGGACTACAAGGTAAGATAGCTAATAATTACTTCATAAAAATTTAATCAAACTATTGGTAATTAAATTTTTAAATCGATTCCCACAAAATTAATACCCAATGCTTTTTGCTCAAAAAGCATTTTAAAAAAACAAAAGCCCGGCAAATGCCGGACTTTTTCGACCAACCTAATTGGAATACATTCCTGAAAAAAATTCTTTTTCATAGCAATTGTATCCCATATCCTTGTTAGTACAATTTTTACAATCCTTACAACTTCAAAAAAGAAAAGCTCGGGAACTACTCCGGGTCTTTTTTCTTATCTAAATATTTCTTTTTCAATGGGTTGAATTTAAATGTCTATTTTTAGTAGGTAATCGTACCAAAATGAAAATTCAAATACGACTTGTCCTTATTTTATTCAACTCGTGTCTTTGTCTTTACGGACAAGAAAATCCAAGATTGGATAGTCTTCTCAACGTTTTGAAAACACAAAAAGATGATACACTTAAGGTCTTAACTCTGGAAGAACTGTTTTTAGAGGAGTTTTATACAGATCCTACAAAAGCAAAAAAATATATCGAAGAAGGCCTTGAACTTTCTAAAAAACTGAATTTCCCAAACGGTGAAGGCTTTGCCAACTACTATCTTGGAGCCGGATATTACCAAACCATAGGTAAAAACGATTCTGCTCGATATTACATCAATGAAGCCCTAGATATTTTTAAACGTATAAAGCACGAGGAATATATAATCAAAATGACTAATGCCTTAGGTGTGGTTGAATATACTTCCGGTAATTATCAAAAAGCAATTGAGTATTATAACATTGGAATCAACTACTCCAGAAAAAATAGACACTGGGACAATCTTGCAAATAGAATTGGCAACAAATCCCTAGCCTACATTAAAAAGGGAGACTACAACCTTGGGGTTAAATATTCTATTGAATCGTTAAAACTTTTTGACAGCTTAAATTCAAAATCCAATACCCTCCAACTCAAAATCCACACGGCAACGGCGGCGGTTAGAGTTGGATATGCTGAAATGGGTTTAAAAAACTATGAAAAAGCGCTCGAGTATTTTGAACGCGCCCTCGGAATTTATGATGGCATAGATGATATAGTCCATATGGGTCACACCTATTCTGATATTGGAAATGTGAATCTTGAACTTGGAAACTATGATTCTGCTATTGAAAACTACATGAAAGCCCTAGACATCGCCAAGAAAAAAAAGATTCCAATAATGCGTGGCCATGTTCTAATCAACCTAGGCAAAACATATATTAAAAAGGGTGATTACGAAAAAGCGCTTTATATACTGAAAGAAGGGTTACCTTTTAATGAGCAATTTGGCACAAAGGATAACCTTTCTCTCAATTTTAATCAGTTAGGGAATGCCTATCTAAAAAATAACGATGAGAACCAAGCGCTTGTTTATTATAATAAGTCCATCGCTTTAGCTGATTCCATCAACGCTGCAGAAATCTTATCCGATGTGTCACTGAATCGAGCTGAACTTTATTATGATATCAGACAATACAGGAATGCCTATCTAGACCAAAAAAGATATCAATTCTTAAATGATAGTATTTTCAATTCAAAGAAGTCTCAACAAATAGAAGAACTCAGGACAATTTACGATACTGAAAAAAAAGAACAACAAATCGCTCTTCAAGAAAAAGAAATCACGGTTTTGGAACAACAAGCAGAAATCAGTGCACTTCAAAAAATACTTTTGGGAATCGGTTTGCTGCTTTCACTTATTGGAATTTACGCCATTCGGCAAAAAATGAAGCGCAATATGCTTGAAAAAGAAAAGGTAGATGCCGAACTCGAATTTAAAAAGAAAGAACTCACTACTCATGCCTTGAACTTAGCCCGTAAAAATGAGACCCTTGAAAACCTTAAGTCAAAAGCTCAAGAATTAAAAGACAAGGAAAATATGGGCAGAGGATACAACCAGTTGATACGAACTATAAACTTTGATTTGCAGGACGATAATAATTGGGAAAACTTCTCGCGCTATTTTGAGGAAGTCCACAAAGACTTTAACAGCAATGTGAAAACCAAATACCCCCAGGTGACTTCGAATGAGCTACGGCTATTAGCTCTTTTAAAAATGAATTTGTCCTCAAAAGCGATTGCCAATATCTTGAATATTTCACCTGAAGGAATAAAAAAAGCGCGTTATCGACTTCGTAAAAAGCTAGATTTATCCACCGAGGACTCTTTACAAGATTTGGTTCTTAGCCTATAAAATATAGGAGTTTCAAGCCTGTCCACTATTTGTCCATTAGTAATATTGGGGTGTCCACCTAATGTCCACCCGACTTTTTTTTATCCTCACAATCAACACTTTAGGTTTGTGGTGTCATTGAAGAAACGATCTAGACAATGACAACCGTTTTGTGGTCTTGCTCAGTTAAGTACTGCAGACTAAAGCTGAGTAAGTCACACAAAACCGTATTTAAGTTTAACCACAAAACAAAACGTGATGAAAAAAAAGAATAAATTATTCAGTAGATTTTTTATACAACTACTTTTAATTCTAGCAGTAGCCTGTAGTAAAGATGACCCTAGTACCGACATAACTGTGAATCCGTCAACGGGAGCAACGTTAAAGGAGGTATTGGCTCAAGCTGGTGACATTGAAGAATTCCCCCGTGAGATTACGAAACAGGAAGGAGAACCAGTCCCCCTACCACAACCGGAAAAATTCGATAGGAAGGATAGCGCCAATTTAGACATTACAGTGGAACAACGCTGGGTTTGCACTACCAAAGAGATAGATATTTTTGGGGGCACGGACACCAATCCAGTTTACAACCCAAATGCAACGGTGATATGGCCCGGCAATCTTTTGCAATATAAATCCTTGGATAATGGCACACCAGAAGCAATAGATGCTAAGCGAGCAGGAGGATCCATTACCTATGACTTAAACGTAGGTAATCCTGAGGCAACGCAAAAAGTGGATGTGGTAGATCAAGGCTCTGTAAACCAGGCTATGAACAATATCATAGCTGGAAATCCTGAAAATATAACACCGGCAGACTTTAGTTTAGAAATCGTAGCCATAAATTCATCCGAAGAGTTAGCTCTTGAAATGGGGTTAAAGGTATCCACATTGGTATCAAAAGTCAATTCCAACTTCTCATTGGATACAAAAGTGGAAACCAGCAGTGTTCTTGTAAAGCTTAAGCAACGGTACTATACTATGAGTTTTGTAAAACCCAATAGCCCTGATGAGTTTTTTGATCCAAGTATAACCGCAGAAGACTTAGCGCAAGATGTTCAGCCAGGTAATCCGGCCACCTACATCTCGTCTGTAACCTATGGTAGGATTTTTTATATGCTTTATGAATCTACAGCATCTGCAGAAGACATGAAAGCAACTCTTGAGGGGTCATATGGTGCAGCAAAAAATAAAGTAACCGCTGAAGTGGATATTCAAAAACTGAACGAATACAATCAGTTTACGGTTAAAGTCATTGCATATGGTGGTGACTCCGAAAGCACACTAAATGCCGTTGGCGAAATATATTCAGGTGAAAATGCCGTGTCAAACTTGAAGCAAGTTGTAGATAGATTGGCCTTAGCTGGTGATATAAGAAATGGAAAGCCTTTGTCTTACGTGGTCAACAGTGTGTTAGACCCAAGTAAAACGGTAAAAACAAATCTTGCAACCAAATATTCCATTAGAAATTGTGAACTAAGGGGTATACTCCCCCCTACTGGATACCACCCTTTACTTGACCTATTCAAAACAGACAACGACGAAGGTGGTATTGGTGCAATGCTACAAATAAGGGATGGTGATATCTTGGTTTTCAATAAAGCGGGCACAAGATATGCCTGGTTTGATGGTAATGAGGCCATAATTGAAAACAGAATAAAAGGAATATGGGATATAACGGACCCTACTGGACCTATTGGAGGAACTACTTTTACTTCAATTGGCGCAAGTACTCGCTTTGGCGACAACAAAATTTACATTTTTAATGACAATGGTTTGGCCAATGAAATTTTCAATTATGACCCAAACACTGCCTCTCCAGTTGGCGGACCAATAGGCCTCTACAATCAAACGAATGGTGAAAATATCGTTTATTCAGTAAATACCATTTTCGGTGATAGTGGTGGTTTTCCCTATACCAATCAAGGATTCGCTGCAGGTGCAAGATTTACCCTGGCCGGCAGAAAAATATTTTTCGGAGGTGATGGTAGCACCTATGCATTGTACGATAGCACGGGAGGTGGTTCTTGGGGAGGCGAAACAGAAAACAAACTATTTGGTACGGGAGGAGATAATGATCCTGGCGCTACGCTTTTTGAAAAAGTTGGGGCCAGCACCTATATTTCTTTTGGAGGTGCCAGCGGAGGGTGGCTCTTTGTTAACGATAAGGGCGATGAATTGATGGAGTATAAGAATGATACAGATAGTTTTGAAGGCCCATGGGTTATCAACTAGCTAGGTAAAAGTTTGTTTTAGATAAAGAGAAAGCCCGGGAACCAACCGGGCTTTTTTCAACCAACTAAACCTTTGAACACAAGTTTTGAGAATTAATATTCTTTCTCATAGCAATTTGTATTCTTGCACTTGGACGATCGACATTTTAAAAACTTACAGTCATATACATTTTTAACAAAAAAAATAAGCTCGGGAACCACCCCGAGCTTTTTAAATCAAAATCAAAAAAACCAACCTAAACAAGTTTTACTAGTACATTAAATTTCTCTTTCATAGTAATTTATAGTATAACAACCATACCTCTAAAAACCCTACCTAGATTTTGTACATTTATTTAAAAAAATCATGACAGCTAAATTCTGGAACGAACTTAACGATGAGCTACAAAAAGGAATTTCTGAACATGGACACCCTTTTAGGTATGCCACGCTTGGCACTATTGGGTTAGACAAAATAGCACGTTTACGTACGGTAGTAATAAGAGAAGTCTCCCATGATCAGAATATTGTTTTTTTTACGGACAAAAGGTCTAAAAAAGTAACCCATATAAAAGAAAACCCCAATGTAAGCCTCTTACTTTACCATCCTGAAAAGCTATTGCAAATTAGGATTGAAGGCTTGGCCAATATACATGTCGATGAAAAAACGCTTTCCAAATATTGGAATCGAATACAGGCAAAGGGTAAAAAAGACTATACTACAAAATATGCGCCGGGAAGTACTATAAAAAATCCTGACGAGATAGAATATCTTGACGAGCACCACCATTTTTGTATGATTACCATTGTCCCTTTTAAATTAGAATATTTAAAACTAAAAAGACCCAATCACATCAGGGTAAAATTTTCTAAAAACGAAGACCTTTGGGTAAGTGAATTTCTAGTGCCTTAACTAGACCTTAATAATTGAAAAAGTCAACTGTAAAGGATGTAATGAATTAAAAAGCATAGGAATGAGCTCTTTGCCGTATTCTAAATAAAGTTCAGAAAAGTTCTGATTTCGTTCTTGTAGTGATTGACCTGGAAAAAGTTCATTTTGAATTTCGGTCATACGTGAAACCTGATCGCGTAATTTTCGTTTTTGTGCTTTCAACAAGCGTTTTTCCAAATTTTCCAGACCTTTTTTTTGCTTTACTTCCTGTGCTTTTACCGCCCCCAAAAAAGAAGCATCCGTTTGCTGGGCCAACTCATATAAAGCTTTAAATTGCTCTTCTAACACTTTTTTTTGCGGAGTAAAATCAATATCAATGTTAGATATTTCCCTTATTTTCTTATTGATAAGGCTGTTCTGGTTTAAAAACAGGTCCTGAACACTTAAATGCAGCCTAGTTAATTTATCTTCCTGTTTCTTAGTAATAACCAGAGCAGAATTACGTAAAAGTAGAACAGGAAAAGGAACATCCATGGCTTCAAAAGCTGTTTTTAATTCTAACCAATAGGCCAATTCTCCTCCGCCACCAATATAGCAGAGGTTAGGCAAAATAACTTCTTGATATAGGGGCCTTGCAATAACATTTGGTGAAAATTTCTCTGGGTGTATTTCCAATTCTTGTAAAAGCTCTTCTTCAGAAAAGGATATTTGTGTATCGTTAACAAAGTAACGACCATTATGCCGAACAATACGCTCACGGATACCATCCACTAAATAGAAATAATTTATTTCCCTCGGATTTACTTGAACTTTATAATCACTACTTATTTCTCCAATTTTCTCAATTGATTGTGTCACAGCTTCATAAGCCGTCTGTTCTAAAATATCCTTTTTAGCATAAGGAATCAATATTTTTTTTAAACTGGCATCATCTCCATCAATAATAACCAAACCATATTCACCAAAAAGCTCATTAGCTAAATAGCGGGTTGCTTCGGTTAGTGAATCATGTCCTAAATATGACCTTTCAAAAAGATCCTTTAAAAATTTTGCATTTTGACTCTCCCCTAAGACATTGGAAAAAATCTGGAACACTTCTTCCAATCCATCTGTATTCAATTGTCCAACTGCCCCAGAGGCATTCTTGTTCCATTGTATTTTCTTGCCTTCAAAATTAAAATAATTGATCTCATCAAAATCATGATCCTCGGTTGCCATCCAATATGCAGGAACAAAATTATCTTCAGGGTAAGCTTCCTGTAATTCTTTGGCAAGGTTAATTGTGGATATTATTTTATACAAAAAGTACAATGGACCGGTAAACAGATTTAATTGATGACCAGTTACAACTGTGAAGGTGTTTTTGTTTTTAAGCAACTGAATATGTTCAAGGGTATGTGATGAAGCCTTGATATCTTCATATTGACGTGATAAAGCATCTGCCAATACCTTTCTATTTTCTACAGGAAAATGCTTTCTTTTTTCCTCTATTTGACCTTTGAACCCTTCTATATCCGGGTACCTATTGTAAAGGGTGTTTACAGCTGCTGAACCATCGATATAATCGCATATCAATTTTGAAAAATATCCGGTCTTTCTAAAGGGTAAACAGTCAATATCCATATAAAAGCAAAAATGAAGGTAAATATAAAACTCTTCTTTTTTAGAGTTCCTAAAAATACGTTAATAAGAGGTAAACCCATTTTCAATTTGCTTGTTAAAAAGCAGGAAACCCAAAGGAAAGTTTAACAATTATTTGGTAGATTTGAAGCTATGCCATCTCAATACTAGTTAAATGAAGATATTTCTACCCTCACTACTTTTTTTGTTGCCATTATTAGTCCTTGCCCAAATTAAATCGCCCTCTGAGTTTTTGGGTTATGAGTTAGGCTCACAGTTTACTAGACACCACCAAGTTATAGATTATTATGAATATTTAGCAGAAACCATTCCTGATAGAATGCAATTGACTGAATATGGGAAGACCAATGAGAATAGGCCCTTAGTATTGGCCTACATTTCTACAAAAGCCAATATGAAGAATTTGGAAAATATAAGATTGGAGCACCTAAAAAATACTTCAGGTACGGGTGAACCGGACAAAGCTATTGTGTGGCTTAGTTACAATGTACATGGCAATGAAAGTGTAAGTACCGAGGCCTCTATGAAAACCATTTATGAGTTGCTAACATCAAAAAGTAATTATTTGGAAGATACCGTTGTAATTATAGACCCCTGTATTAACCCAGATGGTCGTGATAGATATGTAAACTGGTATAATCAATATAAAAATAGTCCCAATAATGTAGACCCTTTCAGTAAAGAACACCATGAGGGTTGGTGGAGCGGTAGAAGCAATCACTATATGTTCGATTTAAATAGGGATTGGGCATGGTTAACACAGGTTGAAAGTCAACAACGATTAAAACAGTATAATAAATGGTTACCCCATGTCCATGTAGATTTTCATGAACAAGGTGTAGATAATCCGTATTACTTTGCGCCTGCCGCAGAACCATATCATGAGGTTGTTACCGATTTTCAACGTGAATTTCAGGAAACCATTGGTAAGAACCATGCCAAATACTTTGACCAAAACGGATGGTTTTACTTTACCAAAGAAGAGTTTGATCTTCTGTACCCTAGCTATGGTGATACTTACCCCACATACAATGGCAGTATTGGCATGACCTATGAGCAAGGCGGCAGTGGTAGGGCAGGTTTAGGTATTATCACAAGTATTGGGGATACCTTAACCCTTAACGATCGTATAGCACACCACTACACAACTGGAATTTCTACAATAGAAGTAGCCTCTAAAAACGTTGCTAAACTTAATGAGGAATTTAAAAAATTCTATCAACCAAAGAACTATCTGTATAAAAACTATGTACTCAGTGGAAATAAAAATAAGCTGAATACTTTAGCCTCTTTATTAAAAAAACATGAAGTGGAGTTTGGTTTTACCACGGACGCATCAGTTAAGGGTTATGACTACGCTTCTGGAAAAATAAAAAATTTAAGAACAAAGGAAAATAGCTTAGTGGTTTCTACAAATCAACCAAAGGGTACTTTAGTAAAGGTGCTTTTTGAACCTAATGCCAAACTAAGTGACTCTGTAACCTACGATATTACCGCATGGTCTTTACCCTATGCTTATGGATTGGATGCTATAGCAACCGAAAGCAATATTCCAAGTGAATCATTTCCACATAGGGTTGAAGAATTTGGGGTATTAAAAGCAAATGGTTATGCGTATATAACCAACTGGAAATCAATTAACGATGCGGAATTTTTGACCTTTTTACTTAACAAAAAAGTAAAGGTCCGATATACTAAAAAACCATTTAAATTAGATGGTAAAGCCTATGAACGCGGTAGCCTTATTATAACCTCTTCCGATAATAAACACCTTTCTGATTTTATTGAAATATTAAATAATGGATCAATTAAGTTTTCTAAAAACCTAAGCACTGTACAAACCGGTTTTGTAGATAGCGGTAAGGATTTTGGCTCCGACTATGTAGCCATGATTCCCAAAAGCAAAATTGCTGTATTATCTGGAGAACCTACCTCAACCTTGCGTTTTGGTGAAATATGGCACTTTTTTGAACAACAGTTGAAGTATCCAATAACCATTTTGGATGAAACATATTTTAACCAAATTGACCTTAACGAGTATGAAGTTCTAATTTTACCTGATGGTAGAGGTTATGGTAGATTTATGACCGAAGCCATTTCCAATAAAATAAAGGATTGGGTAAGCTCTGGTGGCAAGCTTATTGCCATGGGCGGAGCTATTGATGCCCTTTCAAAACTAAAAGGTTTTGGCATAAAGGAGAAAGAACAAGAAAAGGACTCTATGCCAAATCTTGATGCTTTTGATGTTAGCCAAAGAGAATATATTAAATCAGCAATAACAGGTGCCATTTTCAAAGCAACCGTTGACCCAACACACCCTTTGGCGTATGGTTATGACGAAAGTTATTTTACATTAAAACTTGGTAATAGGGCCTTTAACTATTTGGATAACGGAAATGTAGTCTACCTTACCAAAGGTGCCAATGTTCCTGTTTCTGGTTTCGCCGGTAGCAAAGCACAAAAGAAAATTGACGAAACCTTAATTTATGGTACTGAAAAAATGGGCCGTGGCCATGTCATATATATGGTAGACAATCCTCTTTTTAGGGGATTTTGGGAAAATGGAAAACTCTTTTTTGCCAATGCCCTTTTTATGGTCAATTAACAAATAATTATTGTAGGATGAAAGAATACAAAGTGGAGACCTTTATCTACTATAGTAAATTAACCTTTGACACTAAGCATATAATAAAATCGTCCAAGGTGGAAATACAGGAAAAATTGGACCAATATGCCAAAGACGGATGGCGTTTGGCATCCACAGACGCAACAAGTTTTGGCGCTGCCGTTTACATTTACCTTTATTTTGAGAGGTAAGTCAGCTTAAACCGGCTCACCATACAAATCAAAATCTGCTGCTTCGGTAATTTTTATATTTATAAACTCACCTTGTTTAACGTAATGTTTTGCAGCATCTATTAACACTTCATTGTCAACATCCGGTGAATCAAATTCCGTCCTACCTACAAAATAATTACCTTCTTTTCTATCTATAATACAACGAAAGGTCTCCCCAATTTTTTGCTGGTTCAACTCCCATGAAATCTGTGACTGTATTTCCATAATTTCATTGGCACGGTCCTGCTTCACATCTTCTGGAACATCATCCTCTAAACTAAAGGCATGGGTATTTTCCTCATGGCTATAAGTAAAACACCCTAATCTTTCAAAACGCATTTCCTCCACCCAGTTCTTGAGGATTTGAAAATCCTCTTCGGTCTCACCTGGGTAGCCCACAATCAAGGTAGTCCTAATGGTCATATTAGGAACCGCAGCCCTAAAATCGTGAATTAAATTGGTGGTTTTTTCCTGTGTTGTTCCTCGGCGCATACTTTTAAGTATACGATTAGAAATATGCTGCAACGGAATATCTAAATAATTACAAACTTTAGGTTCGTTGTGCATTACTTCCAATACATCCATTGGAAAACCCGTAGGAAAGGCATAATGTAAACGAATCCATTCTATTCCTTCTACTTTAATTAGCGCTTTTAATAATTCAGCAAGGTTTCTTTTCTTATACAGATCCAAACCATAATACGTAAGGTCTTGAGCTATAAGAATCAACTCCTTTACCCCTTTTGCCGCAAGTTTTTCAGCTTCCGTCACCAATTCCCCTATGGGCGTACTTTTATGTTTTCCACGCATCAATGGTATGGCACAAAAGGAACAAGGTCTGTCACAACCCTCCGCTATTTTTAAATATGCGTAGTTTTTGGGGGTGGTGGTTAATCGTTCCCCAATCAATTCATGCTTATAATCCGCGCCTAATGCTTTTAAAAGATTAGGCAATTCACTAGTGCCAAAATATTCATCTACATCTGGGATTTCCTTCTGCAGGTCTGGCTTGTATCGCTCACTTAAACATCCAGTAACAAAGACCTTATCAACAAGACCTGCTTCCTTCTTCTGTACATACTCCAAAATAGTATTTACACTTTCCTCTTTGGCATTGGCAATAAAACCACAAGTGTTGATCACCACCACATTACCTTCCTCTTCATGAACCACTTCTTTGTTGTTGGCCTTCAATTGCCCCATAAGCACTTCAGAGTCGTAGACATTTTTACTACAACCCAAGGTTACCACGTTGATTTTGTTCTTCTTAAGCGTTTTAGTTCGCATAGCTATTTTTCTGGGATGCAAAAATACAATTTGATGATGGAACTACTTCTTTTTAAGACTATTTCTTTAATTTATACGTTAAACCCTTAATCTGATTCCAAGTCTTACTAGATAAAGTATTATGACGCGCTATTTTTTATTTACAGTCTCTTTTGTCCTTTTGTTACTTTTGGGTTGCTCTACGGATCAAATAAATACAAATAATGAGGAAGAAACAGGAACTCCAACAACCTCATATTTTCCACCTATAGACTCCAACCTATGGGAATCTATCTCTACAGAAGAATTAGGTTGGAATTTAACAGCAGAACAACCATTGTATGATTTTCTTGTGGAAAACGACACGGATGCCTTTATCATTTTAAAGAATGGAAGGATTGTCTGGGAAAAATATTTTGGTGATTTCACCCAAGATGATAACCATGCATGGAATTCTGCCGGAAAAACATTGACCGCCATGACCGTAGGTATAGCTCAAGAAGAGGGATTTCTTAACCTGGACGATAGCACGGTGGACTATTTGGGTGAAGGTTGGTCTAGTATGTCCTTAGAGCAGGAACAAGCTGTCACTATACGGAACCATTTGACCATGAGCACTGGGTTGGACTATGCCACTGGCGATATTTTTTGTTATGACCCTGAATGTTTACTTTTTAAAAACGAGCCAAACACTTTCTGGTATTATCATAATGCACCGTATACCCTTCTGGACCAAATTGTTACCGGTGCCACCGATGTTGCCTTTAAAGATTATTTCTATAAGAAGATTCGTGACAAAATAGGCATGCAAGGTTTGTGGGTCTCTATTGGCTATAACAATATTTATTTTAGCACAGCCAGAAGTATGGCCCGTTTTGGCATCTTAAACCTAAATAATGGTGTTTGGGATAATGAGATTATTTTAGGCGATACCACTTTTTTGAGGGACATGAAAAACACATCACAAAATATGAACCCATCCTATGGTTACCTTTGGTGGTTAAATGGAAAATTAAGCTACAAAGCTCCTGGCTCTGAAGCCACCTTTAATGGAAAACTTATAGAAAATGCACCTAACGACCTTTATGCCGGACTTGGCAAGAACGATCAGAAATTATATGTAGTGCCAAGCCAAGATTTAGTAATCGTACGTATGGGAGGTGATGCAGGGGAAGCCCAATTGGGACCCTCAAGTTTTGACAATGAACTTTGGGGCTTATTAAATGATTTAATGCAGTAAAAATTGGACTAGTGAAATGTTCATGCCAAAAACCTAGTCTGTTTATTCCCAAGATCCATACTAACCTCTTTTACCATTGATGGCTGTGCTTTATTGATAGCTCTTTTTACTCCTTTAACGCTCTCTTTCTGGGAAACCAAAGTCGTGAACCAATCCACCTGATTTTTACACAACAAACTCTCCTCTACCATTTTTCTTATAAATGCCAACTCCCCACCTTTGTACCAAAGTTCATTGGAACGGCCGCCAAAATTTAAAGATTCACTTTCCTTGAGCGCCAAATTTTTAACCTTTCGTTTATTTTTATCCTGGGCATCCAACCTACTTTTATAAAAAGGGGGATTACAAACCACTACGTCAAATTTATCATCATCCCATACAACATCCTTTAGGATGTTTTGCTTTATTCTTTGATGTCGCAATTTAACGGTGCTTAAGCTTACATTACTACAGATGATTTCCTGAGCGTTCATCAATGATTCTAGATGCACTTCACTGCCTACACATCTCCAATTAAAATGACAGGTTGCCAAAATCGGATAAATTAGATTTGCCCCACAACCAATATCCAAAAGGTTCAGTTTATCCCTACCTACTAAATCCTTTATGTGCAATAAATAATCTAAGCGACCTGGAATTGGTGGACAAAGATAACCCTCCGGAATAGCCCAATCTACACCATAATGTGCTTTTAACAATGCCGTGTTCAAAGCCTTTACCGCCTTAGGGTCCGCGAATTTTATAGTAGTGGTACCAAAGTCGTTCACTAAGACAAAATCACCCAAAGGAGGATAACTTTTTGTAAGTATATCAAAATTATAATCTTTAAGAAATGGGTTTTGGGGATGCATGACTTTTATTAAAGTGGGTTATTATGCTTTTAACGTGTTAGAAAATACAATGGACAGACAAAAAAAAAGACAATGCTTATTCTTCTTCGTTTCAAAACCATGGCTCGTATAAGCTGATAATGCTTCCAGTATTTCACATGATTAACAATTGCTTTAATCTCTATAGGTAGTCCATAAAGTAACTTCTAACTTCTGAGTCTCCATTTACTCTTTACAGGAAAAAACCTATGTAAACATGAATAAGATTAAAACCCTTTCTATAGTCTAAGTTGGTTTTATTTATTCGTTTTACTGAATGTCCGAAATTAGTCATAAACATAGTAATCCATGTAAGGTCGAGCACAGTCGAGACCTCTTTTTGAGCACGTTATGTCAAACAACCTCTCGACTGCGCTCGAGGTGACGTTACTATATGACTCATTGCGGATATTCAATTCGTTTTTATTATAAAAGTCCAATCTTTAATACTTTTGTCGTTCAGCCGAACAAATTCATCTTTTCCTTCCTCATCCGCCAAAACCAAAGACCTTTGTGCAGATGATATGGCCGATTTATAGTCCCCTAATTCGGCTTCTATTAAAGACTTAATTCTATAAAAATAATAAGTATCACCGCCCAATTCCAAGGCCTTATCAATATGCTTTAATGCCTGCAAGTAATTAATACCTTCCTCTTGATAATATCTAGCTATTTCATAAAAGGTCTGAGCTGTTGGATTGCCAACTAATTGTTTAGCAATTTGTTTCTCCATTGCATCCCTGGTATCCACATGAATAGGTATTTGAACTTTGGTATGCTCCCAAAACAATACCATAGTAAGGGCATTATGGGTGATATCGTCAAAAGCAATTAAAAAATTCTCCTGAAAACCTAACGTTTTAATGGGCTTCACTTGTACCCTTAACGCGTCCTCAACAGGATTATAAGCTGCTCTTCCATCTCCCCAATGACCTGTATTTTTATGAAATACGATTTCCCATAGATTTTCTTCAGGAAAAGCATAAAGTGCATATGTACCTTTTGGCAATAGCTTTCCCATCACCCAACTATCAGTATCTATAGTTATTTTGGTAGATTCGTTGGCACCCACACGCCAAATTCGTCCGTATGGAACCAAGCCAGGTTCGCCATCAGCTCTAGTTCCAAAAATTTTTCTACCTCTGGCGGAGGGCCTGGAATATGAGATTTTAATTTTAGACAATCCAACTTCCTGCTCAATGATAGCAGCAGGGCTCGCTTTAGGATGTTGGATTTGAGACCAACTAATGGTCGAAAGTGAAAAAAATAGTAAAAATACAACGACCCTCAATTTTTCATATTAAAAAAAGAATCTACGAATTCGTATTTATTAAATACCTGAAGATCTTCTATACCCTCACCTACTCCTATATACTTAACCGGAATTTGAAACTGATCCGATATTCCAATTACAACACCACCTTTTGCGGTTCCATCTAATTTGGTTACTGCCAATGAGGTAACTTCTGTAGCTTTTGTAAACTGCTTTGCTTGTTCAAACGCATTCTGCCCAGTAGAACCATCCAACACCAATAGCACCTCATGTGGTGTATCGGCAACCACTTTCTGCATTACCCTTTTTACTTTACTTAGCTCATTCATAAGGTTCACCTTGTTGTGTAACCTACCGGCAGTATCTATTATCACTACATCCGCATCTTGTTTAACAGCGGAACTTAAGGTGTCAAAAGCTACGGAGGCTGGGTCACTACCCATTTGTTGTTTTATGATAGGTACACCCACACGGTCTGCCCACACTTGTAACTGATCAATGGCTGCGGCCCTAAACGTATCTGCAGCACCTAAAACCACTTTATAACCCTGTTTTTTAAGCTGATAGGCTAACTTACCAATCGTAGTGGTCTTACCCACACCATTAACACCGACCACCATAATTACGTATGGTTTTTTATCTTTTGGTATATGTATTTCAGTTTCATTGCCAACATTAGTCTCGGAAAGTAAACCGGCAATTTCCTCACGAAGGATATCATTTAGCTCATCTGTCCCCATGTACTTATCCTTGGCAACCCTTGCCTCTATCCTTTCAATTATTTTTAGGGTAGTATCTACGCCAACATCAGATGTAACAAGGACTTCTTCTAAATTATCAAGGACTTCATCATCTACTTTGGATTTCCCAGCAACAGCCTTACCTAATTTGGAAAAAAAAGTAGTTTTGGTCTTCTCCAAACCTTTATCCAAGGTTTCTTTTTTCTGGGAAGAAAAAATCTTTTTAAATAAACTCATTTTGTATTCAATAGTTACCCAAATATAAAAATTAAAAAGCCCCTTTCGTAGGAAAGGGGCTCAATAACGTATATAAAAAGTTGAATTACTTTTTTGCCATCCAATCGTTAACCATTTCTGGAGGCATAACAGATTCTACAAAAACGTAAGCACCACTTTTTGGTGACTTTACCATTTTTATAGCTTTTGTCAATCTTTTAGAACTTGTCTGTAAACTCGCTACCGTCTTCTTTGCCATGACTTAGAGTGTTATTTGGTTATTTTCAACTGGTGAAAAAAACCTAATTATTTAATTTCTTTATGAACTGTCATTCTCTTCAAGATCGGATTAAACTTTTTAAGCTCTATCCTTTCTGGAGTATTCTTCTTATTCTTTGTGGTAATATATCTGGAAGTTCCAGGTTGTCCCGACTCTTTATGCTCGGTACACTCTAATATTACTTGAATTCTGTTGCCTTTCTTTGCCATCGTAATCTATAATTATAGGTTATTTTACCAACCCTTTAGCTTTTGCATCTTTCAACACGGCAGAAATACCTTTCTTGTTGATAATCTTTAAACCTCTAGCAGAAACTTTTAAAGTTACCCAACGATCTTCTTCTGGAATGTAAAATCTCTTTTTAGAAAGATTTACATCAAATCTTCTTCTCGTCTTGTTAATGGAAAAAGATACGTTGTTTCCAAACATTGCTCTCTTTCCCGTAATTTCACAAACTTTTGACATCGTGCCGAATTTTTCTTTTAAACAGGGTGCAAATTTATATCATTTTTATCTCACAGCCAACAATAAACTTCACATTTTTAAAATTTCTTTTTGAAGCATCTCAAATGCTTTATTTACAGACTTTTGCACAACGCGTTCTCGTTGCTTTCCCATATTAAATTCATTGGCAAAAATACCATTTGGTGAAGCTATGGCAATAAACACTGTTCCAACATCTGCAATGGAGTCTCCTTTTGATGGTCCGGCATTACCAGTTGTCGCAATAGCAAAATCCACATCCATTATTTTTTTAACCCCTTTTGCCATGGCTATGGCAACCGCTTCACTTACTACGGAGTGTGTCTCAATTAATTCCCTTGGCACGTTTAAGGTATTTATTTTTACTTCGGTAGCATAACTTACAATGCTTCCTTTAAAATATGAAGATGCACCAGGGACTGATGTAATATGTTCTGCAATGCTGCCTCCCGTAAAACTTTCTGCCGTTGCTAAGGTCAACCCTTTTTTAGTCAGTAATTTCCCAATAACCTGTTCAATAGCTTCATCGTCTTCTGTACCATATATAATATCACCAATAAGTGGAAACAGTTTTCTCAACTCTTCTTCAATTGCATTTGATAATATATCAAAATCGGAACCCTTGGCAGTTAAACGTAAACGAACCTTCCCTAAATTAGGCAGATAGGCCAATTTTATAAAATTAGGAAGATTATCTTCCCAAGCCTCTATTTTTTGGGCAATGGCACTCTCACCAAGACCATAGGTAATTATGGTCTTATGAATAATATGAGGGCGTTTGTAAAAATTAGCGAGCTTTGGGACAACCCTACTCAATATTAAATTTTTCATCTCAAAAGGCACACCTGGCAAGGAAATAAAGGTAGTGTCCTCCTCGTGAATCCACATTCCCGGTGCGGTACCATAGTCGTTATGCAACACTTCTGATTTGCTGAGGACTAATGCTTGTTGCCTATTAATGTCAGATATAGGTGTAGAAATATGTTTAGCAAAAAGCGCTTCTACATGTTTAAGAACATCCTTATTTTCTACCAAGGTGTCATTAAAGAATTCACAAAAGGTGTGTTTGGTTATATCATCTTTAGTTGGCCCTAAACCACCTGTAACCAAAACTATATCTGCTCTTGATTGGGCTTCAGATAACGATTGAAGAATATGCTCTCTATCATCCTGTACAGAAGTTATCTGATATACAGATATCCCAATTTTATTAAGCTCTTTAGCTATAAATGCTGAGTTGGTATCAATTATTTGACCGATGAGAATCTCGTCGCCAATGGTAATTATTTCAGCAAGCATTATAGGTCAAAGTCATTTTTAAGCTCACCTATTACTTGATGGATATCGGTTTTTAGTATCGGGAATATCCTTTCAATATCTGCCATATTGGCCTCACTTTTACCCAAGGTCTCAATTTCCAAGGCAACCGCCCTGGTCTGTTCCATTCCCAACAAATCTACATTTGGCTTTATCTTATGTGCCATTTTATAAACTTGTTCAAAGTTATTTTCCTGTAATGCTTTCTCCAGGGCATCCAAATCTTCTGGAACTTCCTCCAGAAATACAGAAATGACCGAGTTTATAAAATCTTGATCGCCTTCTGCCATCTCGTTAATCTTATCCAGACTATAAATCATTATTTAATTTTAACTGTGAAAAGTTCCGTGTTTTCCAAACCACCCCTAAGGTAATCATTTGGCTCTACTTTGCCAACACCTGCAGGAGTACCTGTGAATATGACATCTCCTTTTTTAAGCATAAAGAATGTTGAAACATATGCTATAATCTCATCTATCTTCCAGAGCATCAAACCGGTATTACCAGATTGCACTACCTTATCGTTCTTGATTAGCTTAAAGTTTAAATCATTGAGGTCCTTAAATTTTGTTTTTGGCAACCATTCACCGATTACGGCGGCACCGTCAAAACCTTTGGCCTTTTCCCAAGGCAAGCCTTTTTCCTTTAATTTGGACTGTAAGTCCCTTGCCGTAAAATCAATCCCTATACCAACCTCATCATAATAAGTTCCTGCGAATTCTTCCTTTATATGTTTGCCAACCCTCTTTATTTTTACCAAAACCTCAACCTCATAGTGAATATCATTAGAAAATTCTGGGATATAAAAATCCTGTTCTTTTGGTAAAACGGCAGAATCTGGTTTTATAAATATTACAGGTTCCAATGGTCTTTCATTATTAAGTTCCGCGATATGTGCCGCGTAGTTCCTACCAATGCATATAATTTTCATTAAGCGCGAATCAAAAATTTAACTTAATTTATTATTGAACCTACTCAACTTAATCTGGGTAAGGATTTTTTTAGTGTACAATGGAAAATCTGCATTTAGTATCCAGCCAAAATAACCCGGTTCATTATCCAATACCTCAAGTACTTTTCTTCCTTTGTGCTTACCAAAGGAGAATGCCTCTTCACCATCTTCATCCATTATAATAAACCCCGCAAAATCCACAGATTGTTTCCGCGTAGAAAACTCAGCAAGTTTCTTCACATTATTCTCCAATTCTGGGTAGCGGTCTAATTGCGATAACAGTACTTCGTAGGTGGCATTGGTATCCGCAGCTGCACTATGGGCGTCTGTTAAATCTTTATCACAATAAAACTTATATGCTGCTTCCAACGTACGTTTTTCCATTTTATGAAAAATGGTCTGTACATCCACGGAAACCATATTCTTCATTTCAAAATCCACATCTGCACGCAGCAATTCTTCAACCAGCAAAGGAATATCAAAACGATCAGAATTGAATCCGGCCAAATCACTGTCCCTGATCATTTGATATATTTCTTTTGATAGCTGTTTGAACGTGGGCTCATTCGCAACACGCTCATTACTAATGCCGTGTATTGTCACCACCTCTTCTGGAATGTCCATTTCTGGATTAACAAGCCAAGTTCTGCTTTCCTTATTGCCATTTGGAAATACTTTTAGGATCGCTATTTCTACAATACGGTCTTTTGCCACATTGGTTCCAGTGGTCTCCAAATCAAAAAAACAAATTGGCCTTGAAAGATGTAATTGCATGTATTTTAACTTTTGGCAAAGATAGCCCTTGAAAATATTATAGAAGCATCCTCCCTTCAATAAAACGATAATTGAAAAACTACAGATTAAATTTCCCTATTCACGTCCCATGCTTCCAAATAGTCTGCCACCGTTTTTGCGAACATACTGCCCAAAGCACCATTTACCACCCTGTGGTCATAACTATGTGAAAGGTACATTTTACTTCTAACCCCAATAAAGTCGCCCTCTTCGGTTTCAATAACAGCAGGTATCTTACGAATAGCGCCTAATGCCATTATGCCTACTTGCGGTTGATTTATTATAGGCGTTCCAAAAACGCTTCCGAAAGTTCCCACGTTGGTAACAGTATAGGTGCCTTCTTGAACTTCATCTGGCTTTAGGGTGTTATTTCTTGATCTGTATGCCAAATCATTGACCACTTTGGCCATACCCACCAAGTTAAGTTGGTCCGCATTTTTAATTACAGGTACAATTAAGTTTCCGTCAGACAAGGCAGCAGCCATACCAATATTAATGTTCTTCTTTTTAATTATGGCATCTCCTTGAACAGAGATGTTCATCATCGGGTATTTTTTTAATGCCTTGGCTATAGCCTCCATAAATATGGGCGTAAAGGTCAACTTCTCCCCTTCCCTTTGCTCAAAGGCGTTTTTCATTTTGTTACGCCAATTCACAATATTAGTTACATCTACCTCTATAAAACTTTGAACATGGGCAGATGTGGAAACACTATCGGTCATGTGTTTTGCAATCAACTTACCCATTCTGGTCATCGGAGTAAGCTCGTCTCCACCAGTAACTTTAGTCTGGCCTTCTTGTTTCTCAGTAACTGGCGAAATCACCTCCCTAGGTTGCTCCTCTACCGTCTCTTTTTTAACTTCCGGTTTATGCGCTACCGCCGTTGCAATTTCCCCATTGTTACTAACAAAGGCCAAGATATCATTTTTGGTAACCCTACCTTCTTTACCAGTACCTACAATAGCTTCCAATTGTTCAAAGGATATACCTTCTTCCTTTGCTATATTTTTCACCAAAGGGGAATAAAACCTATCTGAAGCGGAGTAATCTGCCGTAGGGATACCAACAGTGTCCTTTGCCTTTACCATAGCATGTTCGGCAGCGGCCACCATTTCTTCCGCCACCCCTTCATCCTCATCCGTTTCATCTTCAGATGTATCCATTTCGGTGTTGCCACTTATTTCTATTACAGCAACCACATCACCTACTTTAATTACATCATCTACCTCATAGCGCTTTTCAATCAAAATTCCCTCTACCTCGCTTGGCACCTCACTATCTACCTTGTCTGTAGCTATCTCAAAAATAGGTTCATCCATTTCTATAGTATCGCCAACTTCCTTAAGCCAGGTAGTTAAAGTTGCCTCCGCAACACTTTCACCCATTCTTGGTAGTTTTAATTCAAATTTTGACATATCGACAATTTTATCCTACTTTATTCTATGTTTTTTGCAAAAATAATAAAACAATTAGGTATTAAATGATTTTACACTATTATTCTAAATTCAGTTATTATTCAATGAGCCTTCAAAAGGAACCCTGTTTAAAATACTTCTCCCCAAGGTGACCTCATCTGCATATTCCAATTCATCGCCAACTGCTATTCCCCTGGCTATAGTAGAAGTTTTAACTCCCACCCCTTCCAATTGTTTAAAAATATAGAAGTTGGTAGTATCTCCTTCCATGGTAGAGCTTAACGCAAAGATCAATTCCTTAATTTCACCCGATCTTGCCTTTGCAATCAGTGATCTAATGGTCAAATCTTGCGGACCCACGCCTTCCATTGGAGAAATCTTACCTCCTAAAACATGGTACATTCCACGGTACTGTCCCGTATTCTCAATAGCCATTACATCCCTAATGTCTTCAACAACGCAAACCAACGTACTATCACGCTTCGTATTTACGCAGATCTCACACAACTCTGTATCTGAGATATTATGGCAATTTTTACAATATTGCACTGTATTTCTTAATTGTACCAAAGCATTGGAAAGATTTTCTGTTCTACTCTCAGACTGCTTTAAAAGATGCAGCACCAAACGTAATGCCGTACGCTTGCCAATACCAGGCAATTGCGACATTTCATAGACCGCATGCTCTAATAGTTTAGAAGAAAAATCCATCCATTAAATTTTAACGTAAAATTACGCACTATTTTTACTTTTTGTACTTTGCCCCGAAATTATTTCCCATGACTGCTTTGCATATTCTGCTTTTAATCGGTGCTTATTTTGCCGTCTTATTAATCATATCCTATTTCACGGGAAAAAACGACTCTAATGAGGATTTTTTTAAAGCTGGTCAACAGTCGCCATGGTATTTAGTAGCTTTTGGAATGGTTGGTGCCTCTTTATCTGGTGTTACCTTTATTTCTGTTCCGGGTTGGGTAGACGCTTCCCAGTTCAGCTACTTACAAGTGGTATTTGGGTATTTTTTAGGTTATTTGATAACGGCGTATGTATTACTTCCTATTTACTACAAGCAAAATGTAACCTCTATCTATGAGTATTTAGACGAACGCTTTGGTTTTGTAAGCTACAAGGTTGGCGCAATTTCCTTTTTTGTTTCACGGGTTTTGGGTGCCGCTTTTCGTTTGTTCCTAGTGGCTATTGTACTTCAGCAATTTGTATTTGATGCATGGAACGTGCCTTTTGAAATTACGGTAACCTTATCTATTTTATTAATATGGATTTACACCTTTAAGGGTGGGATAAAAACGATTGTGTGGACAGATACACTTCAAACCCTTTTTATGCTGGTATCTGTAGGGCTTTCAATTTATTTTATTCTGGATAAGCTAGAATGGACCTTTATTGATTTTCTGGGTTCCAAAGAATTATCAGGATACAGTAAGACTATTTTTACAGATGACTTTTTTGCGAAAAACCATTTGATCAAATCGTTTATTGGAGGTATGTTCGTTACCATTTGCATGACAGGCCTGGACCAAGACATGATGCAAAAAAATCTTACCTGTAGAAATTTAAAAGATGCCCAAAAAAATATGGTATCATTCAGTGTGGTTTTAGTATTGGTCACCTTTGTATTTATGCTCTTGGGTGCCCTTCTTTTTATATACGCTGAAACGTATCAAGTACAAATTCCACTTATGGATGGCAAACCAAAATCTGACCTGCTCTTTCCTGAAATTGCACTAAACAGTGGTTTGGGAATTACCGTGGCCATAACTTTTATGCTCGGACTTATAGCAGCAGCATACAGTAGTGCCGATAGTGCCTTAACCTCTTTGACCACCTCTTTTTGTGTGGACTTTTTGGGTACAGGGAAGAAATCAGCATTCGAAGCAAAAAAAATAAGACGCAAAACCCACGTAGCGATGAGTATCTTGCTAATACTAGTTGTTATTTCCTTTAAATATATATTGGATCGAAATGTTATTGATGGATTATTAACTGTAGCATCCTATACTTACGGTCCATTATTAGGTTTGTTCGCTTTTGGAATTTTCACTACATATCAAGTAAGGGACAAATATGTTTGGCTTGTAGCCTTAACTTCTGTAGGTATTATTTTATTTCTGGCCAAAATTCCCGTTGATGTTTTAGGTGGGTACCAATTTGGGTATGAACTTTTACCCCTAAATGGATTGATTACCTTTATAGGGCTTTGGTTGATTAGAATTAAAAAGAGAGGGGATAGTACGGTTTAAAGCAATTTTTTATGGTGCCTTTTATCAGAATTGCTTAGTTGACAATAGAACCAATGTACAAGCCACTTCTACTTCAATTCCAATATTCCGCAATACGTTATAGAAAAAAAGGTTTTCAGTTCCTGGATTAAAAATAACACGCTTGGGTTTCAAATCTACAATGGCATCATAATATTCTTCTTGTCTTTGTGGATTTAGATATAACGTTATTGTATTAATATCTTGGAATTCATCTAAATTGGTCTTAACTTGCACTCCCCCGATTACTCCAGTCCTTAAACCGTATGCTTCGGTTGGGAATCCGTTTTTGACCAATTGTTTTACAGCAATGTTGCTATAACGACTTGGTTTTAAAGATGCTCCAAATACAAGTGTCTTTTTCATTTTGTTATTTACGTGTTAAACTTTTAAAGTAGCGTAACAATTCACGAAAAATTTCGTCTATTAGCAGATTGTTAACTGCACATAGATTTTTTAAAATATTATATTCTTAAGATGTTGATTTCGCTATATATTTATAGTTAATGGTTAGTGTTTAGTATAGCTTATCAGCGAGAAACCCGGGCAATTGCCCGGGTTTTGTTTTATACAATTTAAACAAATTAGTTCTTTTCTATAAAAATTCTGTTAAGCAATGGTTAAACCCATTGTTAAACGTAACATCTTCCCTAAAATATAGTCTATTAATTAAGATTGATGGTTAAGGAGAATTGGTTGGTTTTCTCCTTTAGGCTATCAATTAAGAAAACCCGTGATATTGTCACGGGTTTTTATTTACCAACGTATGATAGTGCTTCCCCAAGTGAAACCACTACCAAAAGCGGCCAATACGACTAAGTCACCAGGCTTTACCTTACCCTCTTCCCAAGCCTCTGTTAAGGCAATTGGAATTGAAGCAGCAGTAGTATTGCCATATTTCATAATATTATTAAATACCTGATTATCATTCAACTGAAACTTCTTTTGAATAAATTGGGAAATTCTTAAATTGGCCTGATGTGGCACCAACAAATCAATATCGGTAGGTTGCAAACCATTTTTCCCCAAACCTTCCATTATCACCTCGCTAAAACGAACTATAGCGTTTTTAAACACAAACTGCCCATTCATATAAGGATAATAAGATTCATCATTAGGGTCATTTTCCTCAATAATATCGGTTACCCAACGTTTTCCCATTCCTGGCGCTATTAAGGAAAGCTCCTCTGCATGTTCCCCTTCTGAATGTAGGTGCGTTGATAATATCCCCTTAGAAGTATCTTCTTCCCTACTTAAAATCGCCGCTCCTGCGCCATCCCCAAAAATAACAGATACAGACCTACCCCTTGTTGTCATGTCCAAACCATGGGAATGTAATTCCGAACCAATGACCAGTACATTCTTATACATGCCACTTTTAATATATTGGTCGGCAACAGATATGGCATAAATAAAACCTGAGCACTGATTTCGTATATCAAGTGCCCCAACAGTCTTGATTCCTAGATCTCTTTGCACCAAGACCCCAGGTCCAGGGAAATAATAATCTGGACTTAAGGTGGCAAAAACTATAAAATCTATATCATCCTTTTCTATGCCAGCACGTTCTATGGCAATTTTGGCTGCTTTTACACCCATCGTAGTTGTAGTATCGTCACTACCCTTTACCACATGCCTTCTTTCCTTGATACCAGTTCTTTCTTGAATCCAAGCGTCATTCGTATCCATTACTTTGGACAAATCATCATTGGTTACCACATTTTCGGGTACATAGTAACCTAAGCCCGTAATTTTTGAATTATACATCTAAATTTATTTTTATACAGAATGTTGTGAGACTAGTATTGCAATATAACCAACAATTCCCAACCTTTAGTAATTTAATAAAAAGCCGATTAACTAATCCAAATAGTTTTTATAGCTATTCACACTAACATTAGCCCTTAAATCATGTAAAAGATTATACAACCCAAAAAAAGTGCGATTCATATATAAAAAGTGCTTAGAACCCCTATTTCCATTCATTTTTCGCAATTGTTTATCTGAAGCATATTGCTCGCTCAAGGTGGCTATTCGGTTCCAAAAATCTTTATTTCCAAAGTCAAAAGTTTCTTCATGAAAGGGTGAAGTGAACAAACTTAACATTTCATGAAAAAGGCCCTTAAAAAAACTTAGCTCCTCGGGTGTATCATTAGGCATCAAGATTTCCAAAGCATATAATTTCTCAGTAAAAATTTTATCATTGGAAATATTCTCCTTTAAGGCCAAATCAAAATATGGTATATAAAATGAATCCGGCACTTCTTTAATACAGCCAAAATCTATTGCAATTAACTCTTCCCTATTATTGATCAAGAAATTTCCAGGATGTGGATCTGCATGTACTTTTTTAAGACCATGTATCTGGAACATATAAAAATCCCATAAGGTTTGCCCCAATTTATCACCCAAAACCTGTGGAAAATCAGTTCTGGTAAACTCACCCAAATGCTGGCCAACCATCCAGTCCATTGTAATAATTTTCTCATTAGATAAATTGTCATAATAATTTGGGAATCTAAGATTATCAATAACATTGCAAGCAGCAGTAATTTCTATGCTTTGCTTAATTTCCAAAAGATAGTTGGTCTCTTCAATGAGTTTATCCTCGACTTCTTTAAAATATTTAACAGAATCCTTGCCTTGAAGATTAAACATGCGTGTCGCTATAGGCTTCACCAAAGCCAAATCACTACTTATACTTTGTGCTACTCCAGGGTATTGAATTTTTACGGCCAGATTTTTACCATTCTTAGTTGCTTTGTGTACTTGACCAATACTTGCTGCATTAATAGAATCCTGCTCAAAAGAATCAAAAACTTCTTCCGGATACTTACCCAAATATTTCTTGAAAGTTCGTCGCACCAATGGTGCTGACAACGGAGGTACCGAAAACTGTGACAAAGAAAACTTTTCTACATAAGCATTAGGCAAAAGGTTCTTTTCCATACTTAGCATCTGGGCAACTTTAAGTGCACTGCCTTTTAGGCTTTTAAGACCATTATATATATCCTCTGCATTATCTTCATTAAGCTCATCTTTAGAAGTATCCGGGTTTACCAACTTTTTACTATAATATTTGGCATAATTACCTCCTATTTTAACACCTGTCTTTACCAACTTGCTCGCTCTTTCTATCTTACCTGTTGGTATTTTATCTAATGTTTTCAATATGTTTTTATATAAATAGGGTTATGCAAAAGTTTCCTTGTATAGAAACTTTCCAAAATCTACAATGTTCTCTAAAGGCGTGTTGTCAAAAACATCAAAAATTGTATTAACAGACTTTTCAATGGCCATATCCGTTTTCTCAAAACCTGGAGAGTCATCGTTGATCCAAAATTTTAAAATGAACAAAAACTGCAACCATGCCCACTCAGAGTACAATTGTGGATTCTGCTTAGTTAACTTGGAAATTTTATTCCCATTTCCTTGGTCTATTAATTCTTTAGCGAAATTTTTCAAATGGGTGCGTACCCCTTTTAATTGAGCTAGGTTTTTTAAAGGGTTTTTCTCCGCCTTCAAAGCGAATAATACATAACTTCTATTTAATGTAAGAAGTTCAAAAAAGGTATAAAAGAAAGTAAGCATTTTATCCTTATTACTAAAACTTGAGTACTCATCATTATTGTTCATTACTTTAATAGAGTTAGAATAGAACTTTTCCCAGATTCCTTTTTGCAATGCCTCCAATGACCCGTAAAACAAATAAAATTCCTCCTCTTTAAATTTATTTTCTTTAGAAAATTTATAAATCGATTTTGGAAAAGTTTCATTTTCTAGGACATAGTCCATATACATTTCAATGATATCGTCCTCAGTAATCTTTTTCTTTTTTGTGGCCATAATTATTTTTTTTGAAGTTACTACCAACTCTTTTAAACCTACTTAAAATGGAGCCAATTAGGTTATATCTAAAAAAACGTGCTTTCGGGGAAAGCACGTTTTCAACAACCTAACCAATAAATAATCAACATGTGATTATGATTAAAAACTTTTTCATAGCATTTTTCATCCCAATCACCCTGTAAAAATAATAAATGTTTAATCTTTTATATATTTAATTAAACAAAATATTTGTTAAAGTTTACCAGCTTTAATATGTCAGTTTGTCATTGTATAGCAAAATGGTATTTTTTTTGACTGTTGTGCAGTAATCATAATTAAAACATTAGATAAAATGGCGACAGGTAAAATAAATGTTTCGGTAGACAATATATTTCCGCTTATTAAGAAATTCTTGTACAGCGATCATGAGATTTTTCTAAGAGAATTGATTTCCAATGCAACGGATGCCACCCTTAAATTAAAGCACCTTACATCTATTGGCGAGGCCAAGGTAGACTACGGAAACCCTCTTATTGAAATTAAGGCGGATAAAGAAGGTAAAAAGCTTCATATTATTGATCAGGGTCTGGGTATGACAGAAGAAGAGGTTAAAAAATACATTAATGAAGTTGCCTTTTCCGGAGCAGAGGAATTTTTAAACAAATATGAGGATTCTGCCAAAGATTCCGGTATCATAGGACATTTTGGACTTGGTTTCTATTCCGCATTCATGGTAGCGAAAAAGGTAGAGATCATTACAAAAAGTTACAAAGATGAACCTGCTGTACACTGGTCGTGTGATGGTTCACCAAACTTTACAATAGAAGGTGCTGATAAAAAAGAAAGAGGTACAGAGATTATTCTTCACATTGCCGAAGATTCCACTGAATTTTTAGAGGATAATAGAATTAGTGAGCTTTTGCGCAAATACAATAAGTTTATGCCAGTTCCTATTAAGTTTGGAACTAAAACAGAGACCTTGCCAAAACCAGAGGATGCCAAAGAAGAAGATCCGGCACCTACCCAAGAAGTAGATAACATTATAAATAACCCTAATCCTGCTTGGACCAAACAACCTTCTGAGTTAAAAGATGAAGATTATAAAGGGTTTTACAGAGAATTGTACCCCATGCAGTTTGAGGAGCCCTTGTTCCACATTCACTTAAACGTTGATTATCCTTTTAACCTTACAGGTATTCTTTATTTCCCTAAGTTAACCAACGATCTTAGCATACAAAAAGATAAGATACAACTATATCAAAATCAAGTTTTTGTAACAGACAATGTTGAAGGTATAGTTCCTGAGTTCTTAACCATGTTACGTGGTGTTATAGACTCACCTGATATTCCTTTGAATGTATCAAGGTCTTATTTACAGGCAGATGGTGCGGTAAAGAAAATATCCTCATACATCACAAGAAAGGTTGCCGATAAACTTAGCTCCTTATTTAAAAACAACCGTGAGGATTTTGAGTCCAAATGGAACGATATTAAAATAGTGATTGAATATGGAATGCTTTCCGAAGATAAATTCTTTGAAAAGGCCGATAAATTTGCCCTCTATCCTACAGTAGATGGTTCTTACTTTACTTTTGATGAGTTACAAGAAAAGTTAAAAGTTAACCAGACCGATAAAGACGACAAATTGGTAATTCTTTACGCATCTGACAAAGAGGCACAGCATAGTTATATAGAAGCTGCAAAAGCGAAAGGCTATGAAGTTTTACTGTTGGATTCTCCAATTATTGGACACTTAATGCAGAAATTGGAAACCTCAAAAGAGAAAATATCTTTTGCACGTGTAGATGCGGACCATATTGACAAGTTAATCCAAAAAGAAGACACACAGATTTCCAAATTATCGGATGAGGAAAAAGAGGCCCTTAAAGCAGATTTGGAAAAAGTGTTTGGCGAAAAAAGTAGTTATACTGTACAACTAGAGGCTATGGACAGTGACGCATCACCTTTTATTATTACCGAACCAGAATTTCTGCGCCGTATGAAAGAAATGCAACAAACTGGTGGCGGTGGTATGTTTGGCATGGGCAACATGCCAGAGATGTACAATTTAATCGTTAATACCAACCATGAATTGGTAGGTGAGATTCTGCATACTAAGACCGCTAAGAAAAAAGAACGTTTGATCAACCAATCTTTAGATTTGGCAAAATTATCCAAAGGCCTTTTAAAAGGTGCAGAATTAACGGCATTTATTAAACGTAGTTATGAAATGGTGAAATAACCATTTTATGCACAATTTAAAAAGCCGCTCCCTAAGGGAGCGGCTTTTTAAATTTCATTGAAGATCCTTACCAATAAATAGGACCTTTTCCAAGATATTTTTCTGCAATAGGCTTGTAATAATCCATAACATCTTCCAAATCGTAAATTTTTTGACATTTGGTATACAAATCATATTTATTAAAATCTTTAATTATCTGTAAATATTCTTTATCCTTTTCACATAAAAGCTCGGTATAACTTCCTCCTGAATGCCAAGGATAAAAGGAATGGTACCTTATCATAACCATCGCTTCTTTAGGCAAAGTGTTCTCTTTATGATTGTTTAGAACCTGATAAAGATATTCATCATGTCCCCATGCCAACTCTAGATTGTCTAAACCACAACCTTCTTCATAGATTCCTGTTGGCGTATTATATCGTATATCCTTCATATCCGGATTAAGCTCATTGAACCCGGGATATACACAGGAAGATGGTAAAGCACAACCTACTACAAAAACATCTCCTACCATACCCCACTGTTCTGCCTGGCTGGTGCCGTCCTCGTCACAACCCCACATATACATTATTTTTCCCAAATCATGAATTAACCCAGTAAGTTGCATCCAATCTGGTCTACCCTCAGCCCTAATAGCCTCAGCGCTTTGTATTAAGTGCTGTACGTTAGGAAGGTCTAAATCTGGGTCACTTACATCTATTAAGCTATTCAAGTGGCCCATGGCTTCCCATAAATCCATTGGCTTATCAAACGTTAAATATTTTTTATGCATATTTTGCACATAATCCAAAGTCTGATTGGTACGCATCTTTCTATAGTGCTCCTTTACCGCAACAGAAACGTCTGGAGCTTCATAATTTCTAAATGTTTTTTCTTCCATGATAATATGTTGGATTGAAATTTACTTTCTAATTGTGATACATGGTTAAACAACTAGTTGATAACCATAAATTTTTGATTTTTAAATATTTCCCAATACAAAATACAAAATAACAGTAAAGAGTACTAAAAAAACACTAAATGGTTTGGTGTACTTCCAAGGTTGTAGGTTGAGAACCTCGGCATTTTTGATAACAAATCTGTCCGTATTTGGTTTAACCAATGAGGCTATATGCATTACCACAATGTTCAAAAAAAACTCAATTCCCCAAATATGTACAAAGTGTAGATCTACCTCTATCAGATAGTACATTATTACATAAAACAAAAGGCCAAAACCTAACCCAATTTTAGCACCAAAGGCGGAAACTCTCGGAAAAAGAAACCCTGCGGCAACAACACTTGCAATAGGAATAAAGAAAATTCCGTTTAATTGCTGCAAAAGTTGGTAAAGTCCATCTGGTGCATTGGCAACAAATGGCGCAATACTTATAGCAAAAACGGCTAATATCAAAGATGTCCATTTACCAATGTTCACCAATTTATTGTCCGTAGCCTTCTTGGATATATACCTTTTATAAATACCCAAACTAAATACGGTGGCCGCACTGTTTAAAGCACTGTTAAACGTACTTAAAATAGCCCCCATCATAACGGCAACAAAAAATCCTGTTAGCCATAATGGCATTACTTTTTTTACCAATTCCGGATAAACATTATCCGGATTATCATAGAGTGATTCCCCAAAGTAATAAAACCCAATAAGTCCTGGCAATACAATTATAAGCGGCACTAAAATCTTTAAAAGCCCCGTAAACAAAAGCCCTTTTTGGGCTTCTTTTAAATTTACCGCGCCTAATACCCTTTGAATAATGGATTGATGCATGGTCCAAAAATAAATCTGGTTCACCATTAGACCCGTAAACAATACCTCAAAAGGTAAAATAGCAGCCCTGGCACCTACTCCAATACCAGATTCACTACTTATAACATTAAACTTTTCTGGGCTATTTGTAAAAACCTCACCTAAACCTTGGATCAAATTACCATTACCTATACTAAGCAACGCAAGAATTGGCACTAAAAGACCTGCTACGAGAAGACCAAAACCATTAATTGTATCTGTATAGGCAACCATTTTAAGTCCACCAAAAATCGCATATACCGCTCCTAAAGACCCAACTATTAGTACGGTTATCTTAATACCTTGGGACTGGCTTACATGTAGTAAATCAGAAATCTCAAATATTGATTCAATATTTAGCGCCCCGGTGTACAGAACGATCGGCAATAAGGTAGCCACGAAAGAGATAATCAATAATAAGGCAACAAAAGTCCTTGTGAGACCATCAAACCTTTTCTCTAAAAATTCTGGGATAGTAGTAAGCCCCATTTTTAGGTACTTTGGTGCAAAATACAATGCTCCAATTATTAATGCCAAGGCAGATGTAACTTCCCAAGCAATAATAATTGCCCCGTTACGATATGAAGAACCATTCATACCTACCAAGTGTTCGGTAGAGATATTGGTTAACAATAAGGAACCTGCAATAATAATACCTGTTAAAGACCGTCCGCCAAGAAAATAACCATCTTTGGTATTTAATTTATCCCTTCGGAGTTTATAGGTTGCATAAAATGCAACAAATCCTGTGAATAGTAAAAATGAAAGTAATGCCATAACCCTAAATGTAATAATAAATTAGTTTTACCAATACTACTTTGATTTTAATGGTTGAATTAATCTTCCAAAAATTAATTTTGATCTTGGACAAACCATATTCCTGTAACTAAATAATCATTTCATTTCAAGGCTCTAATGTCCATGTAATTAGAACTATTTGTCTTCATTTTTTTTATCTTCACAACATGAAGGTAATTGCAACTAATATTGGAAAACCTGTAACCTTTGAGTGGAACGGAGAAAAAGAACAGACCGGGATTTTTAAATATCCAACCACAGAAGCCTTGTATTTAAATAAAAATGATGTTAAAAAGGACACGGTAATAGATCGGGTACACCACGCCGGAATTAATAAGGCCTGCTACTTGTTCTCTGCAGACCATTACCCGTATTGGAGAAAAAAATACCCAAATCTTTCTTGGGATTGGGGCATGTTTGGAGAAAATATTACTGTAGAAAATCTGAATGAATCACAGATCCGCGTTGGTAATATATATAAAATTGGAAAAGCAATTGTTCAAGTATCCCAACCACGCGAACCTTGTTATAAATTAGGTGTTCGATTTGGGACGCAACGGATTCTTAAGGAATTCATAAACCATGAACACCCAGGCACCTATGTTAAAGTAATTAAGGAAGGTCTTGTTTCTAGCGGGGATAAAATGGTTTTGGTGGAAGAATCCAAAAACACCCTTACCGTACAACAGTTTTATCAACTCATATTTGCAAAGGAAAAATCACAAGAGTTATTAAAAGATTTTATGGATAATGATGCGGTTCCAACCTACAAAAAAGAGCGATTTTTAAAATATATTAAATGATAGGAACCTATCCTTGGCACCTATACGCCATGTCAGCCATATATATTTTTGCTGGTATAATGCATTTTGTTAAACCTAAAGTTTATTTAAGGATCATGCCTAGATACTTACCTAATCATAAGGCCATGGTATTATGGAGTGGTATAGCTGAAATTCTTTTAGGGCTAGGACTATGTTTTCCTTCTACTAAAAACGTAGCTATTGTAGGTATTGTAACCATGTTGTTTGTTTTTTTGACCGTACATTTTTATATGCTTTCCGGGGAAAAAGCAGCTGCAGGTATTCCCAAATGGATACTACTTATTAGAATACCGCTACAATTTTTATTGATGTATTGGGCGTACCATTATTATAGTTTATAAAAGCAAAAAGGGAGCTCTCCAGCTCCCTTTTTAATGAAATTAACTTAAACCAACTTAATTAACAACAAATTCTTCTACAAAAGTGTTAGCGTCATTAGAAACCACAACTGTGTAAGTTCCTGAAACCGCATCTTCAAAATTGAATGCTTTCTCTACCACGAATGTATCTTTTATAGTTTCTGTATATACTAATCTGTATTCTTCATCATATACCTTCAATGAAACGTTGGAATTATCAAGGTTTAAGAAGTTAACGAATACTTTTTCAGATGTTTTTCTGAAATAAGGCTTATCTGCCTCTTTAGTCGCTACCAACTTAACCACTTCTCCTGTGATTTCAATCGTGTAAGAATATGTTTTGAATTTATCTTCAGTAGATAAAAAGTAAACTCCATCTTCCAAATCAGACATATTTAGTTTCTTATTATAAGAACCTTTGGATAAATTTTCTGAGTATATGGTGTTTAACTGCTCATCTTTAAGTCTAATGCTCACATTTTCTGAAGATGCGTCCAATTTTAGTACTACGCTTCTATCTTTTCTCAAAGAGATAACGCTTACTTTTGGCTCATTTGCCATGCCTGCTACTGTAGCGAACATAAAGGCAACTACTGTTGTGAATTTTACAATGTTTTTCATAATAAATTACTTTAAAGGATTAATTAATAATTTACACTGCAAACATACGTTCGTTCCAAAGCATTCACTACATCACAATTTTCCAATTTATGTCTTATTTTACCCATGACTATTGTTAAAAATAGTTAATATGATAATTTTGCACACATTTGGGTTAATTTTGCAAACCGACAGCAATATTTGGTTGTCTAATTTTACTTATATAAATCTATTTATATGAATATTCAAAAACCTACTTTTGAAGCTATAGAGCCAGATTTTGGTCATTCTTTTACCTACCAAAAGTTTGATGAGAACAAACTCAACAAAAATAATGTGTGGCACTTTCACCCAGAATTGGAACTGGTGTATGTAAATGGTGGTTCTGGAAAGCGTCAAATAGGAAGTCATGTGTCCTATTATACCAATGGAGACCTCATTTTAATAGGTAGTAATCTGCCCCACTGTGGTTTTACCGATGCACTTACCGGAAATACAAGTGAAACCGTAGTACAGATGAAGATGGATTTTTTGGGAACCGACTTTTTTAAAATTCCTGAAATGAAAAAAATTGAGAGTCTCTTTAACTCTGCAACCGGAGGTATTGCCTTTTATGGAAAGACCAAAATAAAAATTGGTGAAAAAATGGAAGTTTTGGAATACCAGACCGATTTTCAAAGACTACTATCTATATTAAATATCTTAAATGAGCTAGGAAATTCCAATGAAATGCGATTATTGAATGCAAGCGGATTTTCTCTAGCCACAGATGTAAAGGATAATGACCGTATCAATGTTGTATTTAACCATGTTAAAAATAACTTTAAGGAAGAAATTACCCTTGAGGAAATCTCATCTATGGTAAGTATGACCATTCCTTCCTTTTGTAGGTATTTTAAAAAAATTACCAATAAGACATTTGTACAGTTTGCAAATGAATATCGCCTAGTCCATGCATCCAAACTTTTGGCAGAAAAACCAATGAGCATTACAGAGGTTTGTTTTGAGTGTGGGTTTAATAACTTTTCCCACTTTAACAAATCATTTAAGGCATTTACAGGTCAGAACCCCTCGGAATATAGAAATGAACTAAAAACTGTTATTAACTAGATTTTACCATTTTTGCTTTCGAATGTTGGACCAAAAAATTTTCGACCTAGCTTCGTATATTTGTATGGCTATGAAAAAAGATTTTACAGATAGAGAACTAGACCGTATAATAGAAATGGCTTGGGAGGATAGGACTCCGTTTGAGGCCATTACTTTTCAGTTTGGCATAAGCGAACAAGAAACTATTGAAATTATGCGCACTGAGATGAAGCCGAGTAGTTTTCGTATGTGGCGTAAACGTGTTCAAGGTAGATCAACAAAACACGCAAAATTACGAATGGGTAAAATAGACCGTTTTAAATGTTCACGTCAAAAACAAATCTCGGGAAATAAAATTGCCAAGCGATAATACATATACGTTTCTAGCCAAAAAGATTGTTCAGGACCACTGCTAAGCGAATGCCCCCTTTTTGAAGTTGTGATTCAACAGTTGACCACCAAGTATAGCTATAGGCATATCCCAATTTCTCTCCCTCTTCTACAGAATCATAAACTTTATTGGTAATTTCTTGCGTCTCCTCTACCCAATCATATAAAGTACCAGATTGTACTTGTTTTATTTCCGCTTTAGTGAATGCGGGAAGCTCATTGGCTAACTCAGTAAAACTCATACCATAATCATCTATCATATTGGAATCCCAAACCCTATGTAAATTACTGCCTCTACCAAACCACTGTACCTGAATATCATTGCCACCTTTATCCTCAAACCTACCTATATGCATTGGTTGGTGAAGATCGCCTATAAAATGCACCAATAGCTTTAAATAAAACACCTTATTCTCCTTGGTCGTATTATTATCTTTTATCATTGCCAAACACGTATTTATTCCTATTACCAAATCTCCATAGAGACTAGGCTCTACCTCTTTATATTCCTTATCTGAGGGCATGTTCACATAATGCCAAGCACTAAATTCCTTAAAGCGGGAATCGGCTTTGATCTCATCACCAAAATTGGCAACGGATGCCAGGCTTTCACCATCCAATAGTTTTGATATCGCTTTTCTGGCTTTTCTATTCAAAAAGTCTTGGGCAATATCTCCCACAACCCTATGACCGGTTTTAGACCAGACCATATCATTAGCGAATGCTACCTGAGCAATAAAAAAACTTAAAAGTAAAATCTTCTTCATAGTTGTAATTTTAGCCAAAAATAAAGCTTCATATTTTAAGGTATTGTTAAAACTACGGTATCCTTAACATTTAGTAAGAACTTGCGGAAATGAAAATGAACATTCCATTGATAAAAAAAATAAAATCACCCTTATTAAGATATGCTATCTTATTGGTTCTGTCTTCATTTGTGGGTATAGCCATATTTATTACCAGCATATATTTTGGTATATGGGGTAATATTCCCAATAAAAAAGAATTATCCAATTTTCAATATCAAGAAGCATCTGAAGTTTTTACTGCAGATAGTGTCCTAATTGGCAAATACTACTTAAATGATCGCCAACCAGTTACTTTTAAAGCATTCCCAACCCACTTAATAAATGCTTTGGTAGCAATTGAAGACCAGAGGTTTTATGAGCACGCTGGCATAGATATAACGAGTCTCTTTAGGGTTGGCGTAAAAACAGTATTACTGGGTAATGAATCATCTGGTGGTGGAAGTACCATAACGCAACAATTGGCAAAGAACTTATATCCTAGGCGTGACCGCGTCCCAACAAACATTGTTGTGAACAAAATAAAAGAAATGATAATTGCCAATAGGCTAGAGCAAATGTATAGTAAGGATGAAATTCTTACCCATTATTTAAACACTATTTCCTTTGGCGACAATGCCTTGGGAATAGAAAGTGCTTCACTCAAATTTTTCAATACAAGAACTAAAGATTTAACGCTACCACAGGCAGCAACACTAATAGGTATGCTCAAAGCTACCTATGGTTACAATCCTCGCATATTTCCAGATAAAAGTACCATAAGAAGAAATTTGGTTTTATCAGCAATGAAAGCTAATAACCTTTTGGAAGAAGCAGAATGGAAAAAAGCCACTAACACACGTTTAGAACTGGAATATAGGGACTATGATTATAATTCTGGACTGGCACCTTATTTTAGGGAAGAAGTAAGAAAACAATTGCAAAAATGGACCAAAAAACAAAATAACGACGGAACGGAACTAAATATTTATACATCAGGGCTTAAAATATATACGACCCTAAACTATAAAATGCAGCAAATGGCAGAAGCTGCCATGAAAGAACATATGTCAAAACTACAGGAATCATTTGAGAAAAGTTATGGAAAAAACGCCCCTTGGCTCATAAATAATGACCTAATAATGAAGAAAGTTAGACAAACAAATGCCTATATAAATTATAAAAATGATGGCCTTAAACACAATCAAATTATAGACAGCCTTAAAGCCCACAAAAGAAAAATGACTTTTTCTTCTTGGAAAGGGGATGAGGAAAAGATCGCCAGCACCATTGACAGTATTCAACATTACATGAAATTTTTAAATACAGGGTCATTGTCACTTGACCCCAATACAGGAGAGGTACTAACTTGGATAGGTGGTATAGATTTTAAACATTATAAATTTGACCATATCTCCCAAAGTAAAAGACAAGTAGGTTCTACTTTTAAACCTATTGTTTATACTGCTGCCTTAGAAAATGGTATTACGCCTTGTACCTATTTTTCTGCTCAGGAGGTCAAATATAATAACCTCGAGGGATGGTCACCTAGTAATGCAGGTGAAAAAGATGAAACTTACCTCAACTATTCTATGGAAAAAGGGCTAAGTAATTCTGTTAATACCATAGCTGTAAAAGTGTTGGAAAAAATAGGAATTGAAAATGTGTTGGCACAAGCCAAGAAAATGGGAATTAAAGAAAAACTTCCGAGCCTTCCTTCTTTAGCATTAGGTACTGGTGAAATAAAAATCACAGAATTGGCACAAGCCTATACTAGTTATCTTAATGAAGGTAAATCAACAGAACCCTATTTGATAAAAACCATAACTACCAAAAATGATTCTGTTTTAGCTCAATTTGAACCAAAAAAAAGCGAAAATCAAGCATTTTCAAAAGAAAATGGCGAAATAATGATAGAAATGATGAAAGCAACCGTTAATTCTGGAACGGCGTCACGAATTAGAAAAAACTACGGATTAACAAATGATATTGCAGGCAAAACAGGAACCACTCAAAATAATAAAGATGCATGGTTCGTTGCGCTGAGCCCTAAATTGTTACATCTTACATGGGTTGGCCTAGATCAGCACGAAATTGGTTTTAGCAATACCAGTCTTGGACAAGGGGCGAATGCAGCCCTACCTATGTATGCATTGCTCTTACAAAAAATGAACAAGGAAAAAAATTTCAAAAATATAACCACGGCAACTTTTCCAAAACCTAGTGAAACAGTGCTAGAAATGTTGAATTGTGACCCAATTAAAAGAGATGGTTTTTTTAAGCGTCTATTTAAAAATCCAAATAAAACAAAGCGTAAAAATTTTAATAATTAACGTGCTGTAAAACATTTGTCACTAGATTAAGATAAAACTTAAACTTTATTGATATATTTACGATATCATTTTAATATCATATACTATGTCCACTGAAAAAAACCACAGCCCCTTCAACGGTTACGTTATGTTACTTGTTATTTTTCTTCTAGCAATAGGGGGAGTCGCTTTACTAAGAATTTATATTGGTCCCTTTTTATTGTTGGCGGCCATTTTTTGCATACCTGGTTTTGTATTGGTAAATCCCAACAGTTCTAGAGTCCTTTTATTATTTGGAAAGTATATAGGTACTATAAAAGAAAATGGTTTCTTTTGGGTAAATCCGTTTTATAACAAACGAAAAATTTCACTCCGAGCAAGCAATTTTGATAGTGAACGACTTAAAGTAAACGACAAACTAGGGAATCCAATTATGATTAGCACCATACTTGTTTGGCGAGTAACGGACACTTATAAGGCTGCATTTGATGTTGACGATTACCAAAACTTTGTTCGTGTACAAACCGATGCCGCTGTTAGAAAATTGGCAAGCATGTATCCATATGATAATTTCGCTGATGAGGGTTTAGATGAGGATATTACGCTTAGGTCCAGCGTAAATGAGGTAAGCGAGGCTTTGGAGAAAGAAGTTCAAGAACGTTTGTCGATGGCAGGAATAGAAGTTTTAGAAGCAAGAATTGGCTATTTGGCATATGCACAAGAAATAGCCAACGCAATGCTCAAACGACAACAAGCAACCGCTATAGTTGCTGCCAGACATAAAATCGTAGAAGGTGCCGTAAGTATGGTAGAAATGGCATTGCATGAATTAAGTAAAAAGGAACTGGTAGACTTAGATAGTGAGCGAAAAGCTGCCATGGTCAGTAACTTAATGGTAGTGCTTTGTTCAGACAAAGATGTTTCGCCTATAGTAAATACCGGTACTTTAAACCATTAAGTTAAAACCAACAGCAACAACTATTTTAAATTAACTACCATAACAAAACTACTATTTTATAAGCTAGATGGGCAAGAAGAAGGCATTTGCATTACGGGTAAATGAAGATATGCTAAAAGCAATTGAAAAATGGGCCGCAGATGAATTCCGCAGTACCAACGGGCAAATAGAATGGATGCTGATGAAAAGCCTAAAAGAGGCCAAAAGGGAGCCTAAAAACAACAATAATGATTGATATTTTGGGATTTTTTTAACTTATTAAAATCTTAAATTTGAAATTCGACCAAATACATTCAATTATTATTAAATGACCAAAACTTTTATTACCCTTCTCATTTTATTATATGCTATTCCATTTTTTGGACAACAAGAAAGTAAATCCTTTACCGTTAAGCACACTTCAGCTGTTTTTCAAGTTGATGGTATTTTAGATGAACCCGCATGGGCATCGGCAGAAAGTGTTAATAATTATTGGGAATATTTTCCTATTGATTCTATACAGGCAAAACAACAATCTGAAATCAAAATTCTTTATGATGAGAAGAATATTTATATAGGCATCAAAGCGATCTCTGTAGGTAAAAACTATGCATTGCAATCGCTTAAAAGAGATTATAGGGGAAGTGGAAGTGATAGTTTCTCACTTGTCTTTGACACCTTTAATGATGGTACCAATGCTTTTATGTTCGGTATAAACCCCTATGGAGTAAGACGTGAGGCCCTAATTTCCAATGGCGGTGGAGACCGAAGTGACTACAACCTTTCTTGGGATGTAAAATGGCAAGGAAATGCCAAAATGTATGATGGTTATTATACTGCCGAAATGGCAATTCCCTTAACTTCCTTAAAATTTAAGGAAGGTGCCACCTCTTGGCGATTTAATAGCTACAGAATAGACACGCAAGCCAACGAACGTAGTTCTTGGACAAGAATTCCACAAAACCAGCTTATTTTCAACCTTGCCTTTATGGGAGAAATGGTTTTTGAAAAACCATTGGGCAGTTCTAGAACGCCATTGGCGGTTATACCATATATCAATGCTATATCGCAGAAGGATTTTGAAACCAATGAAAATTTAAATAATTTAAAATTTGGGGGTGATGTTAAAGTGGCCATTGGTAATAGCCTCAATCTAGACATTACCCTTAACCCTGATTTTTCACAGGTTGAAGTTGACGACCAAGTAACCAACCTTACCAGATTTGAAGTATCCCTTCCAGAAAAGAGACAGTTTTTTATAGACAACAATGACCTTTTTGCAAGTTTTGGTGATGATCGGGATGCCAACCCATTTTTTTCAAGACGAATAGGGATCGCCTCAGACACGGCAGGCAATACGATAGAGAACAAGATAATTGGCGGGGTACGGCTTAGTGGAAAACTAACCAAGGATTTAAGAATGGGTGCTTTAAACATCCAAACGGCAGCCGATGAAGAAAACGAGATAGCTTCTAACAATAATACCATGTTGGCTTTTCAACAAAGGGTATTCTCCAGATCTAATGTTGGGGTCTTCTTCATTAACAAACAAGCGCTAAAAAAATATGATTTTTTAGAAAGGGAAGAAGAGTATAATAGGGTCCTAGGTATAGATTACAATCTTGCCTCAAAAAACAATACATGGAACGGGAAATTCTTTACCCACAAATCTTTTAACCCAGATGATAGTGAAGGTAATTATTCCAGTGGTTTTGGTATGCGATACAATTCAAGAAACTACAATTTTTTCTCCAAAGGGGTGTATATTGATGAAGATTTTTCATCCGATTTGGGCTTCATAAGAAGAACTGATATTATTAAAGGCCTTATTGGTATGGAAAGAGTGTTATGGCCAAAAAAAGGCATTATACAGAACCATACCTTTAGTGTTTTCCCTGTTCTGATATGGAGCCCAAGCAATGATTATAAAAATACCGATTATAGTATTAGATCACGATGGGAAGTTGGATTTAAAAACCAATCTATGGCCACTATTGGCATGAACAATAGATATACATTTCTCTTAGATAGTTTTGACCCGACAGGTTCGGATGACGCCTTAGAATTACCTAGTGATATAGGTTACCATTATAACAATGTAGAAATACAATATCAATCCGATTTACGAAAAATTTTCTCCTATCGGACAGAGTCTACCATTGGGAGGTTTTTTAATGGAAAAAGATTTTCCTTACAATCAGCTTTCATCATGCGTTTTCAACCCAAGGTATTTTTGTCCATGCTAGTGAATTATGACCAAATAAATTTACCATCCCCATACCCTAGTGCAGACATTTGGTTGATAAGCCCTAAAATAGATGTCACTTTTAGTAAATCTATATTTTGGTCAACATTGATACAGTACAGTAATCAAAGGGATAATCTTGGTATAAATTCAAGATTACAATGGCGTTTTGCTCCCTTATCAGATCTATTCATTGTTTATAATGACAATTATTTTGTAAATAGCTTTGAACCAAAAACTAGATCCATCAATCTGAAATTAACATACTGGTTAAATATTTAGCATGCATTTTAAAATACTATGTTCAGATTTGGATGGTACACTTTTATCCACTAAAAGTGATGTTTCTAACTTTGCGATTTCAGCAATTTCCCACTTAAAATCCACTACCAAAATTATTTTGGTTTCTGCTAGAATGCCTAGTGGAATGCACTATATACAAAGGAGTTTGGGTATTTTGGAACAACCTATAATTTGCTATAATGGCGCGCTCATAATGCAAGGTGATGAAGAATTGCTTTCCGTTACCATCCCATCAGAGATTGTGGAGCAAATTTATGGGCTAGCTGCTCCTTTGGATACCAACTTAGGACTATATGGAAATAATGAATGGTATGTACCTAATATGTCTGAAAGGGTTGAAAAGGAAAGAAAGTATACCAAGACAGAGCCTATTTTTAAATCAACCCTAGATACAATTTCAGATTGGAAAAAAAGAAACATGGGTGCCCATAAGATTATGTTAATGGGAACCAAGGATAGTGCCGATGTTTTAATGTCTATCCTTCAAAAAGACTTTGGTCAACGCTTAAATATATATCGTTCAAATGATACACTTATTGAAATCGCGCCAAAATCTGTATCTAAATTAAGTGCCATACAACAGTTACTAACAAATAACGAGTCTTTAAAAGATATCATTGCCTTTGGGGATAATTATAACGATATAGAGATGTTGGAAAAAGTAGGTCACGGCGTTGCAGTAGAAAATGCCAGGGAAGAAGTTAAATTAATTGCCAATGCCATTACCAAAAAAAACACAGAGGATGGTGTAGCCCATTATATCCAAAAACACCTTACTACTTTTTAAAAAATTATGATAGTTTCCCAAACAGAACCCTTGATAACAAATGATACGGTTGTATTTGGTCTATTGGCATTGGCCTTGGGGCTAATCTTTTACACCTCAAGTAGAAACACTGGGTTTTGGAAAAAATTCTATTCTATTGTACCTGCAGTACTAATGTGTTACCTAATACCCGCAATTCTGGCAAGTAGCAGGCTTATAGCAGATGAGACTTCTAACCTATATTTTATGGCTAGCAGATATTTGCTGCCTGCGGCATTGGTTTTAATGACCCTAAGCATTGATTTGAAGGCCATCGGTAATTTAGGTTCAAAAGCTATTATAATGTTTCTTACCGGTAGCTTAGGAATAATAATAGGTGGACCTATAGCCATACTATTAGTTTCTATTTTTTCTCCTGAAACCGTAGGTGGGAATGATTTTGATGCTATTTGGCGGGGACTTTCTACAATTGCAGGTAGTTGGATCGGTGGCGGGGCAAACCAAGCGGCTATGTTAGAAATTTTTCAATATAACCCAGAAAAGTATGGGGGAATGGTACTTATAGATATTGTAGTTGCCAATGTATGGATGGCAATAATTCTACTTGGTGTTGGCAAAACTAAAAAAATTGATGATTGGCTTAAGGCCGATACCTCCGCTATTGAAACTTTAAAGGTAAAAGTGACGGAGTTTACCAAAAAAATTACACGTGTACCAACGTTACAAGACTATATGATCATGCTTTGTTTGGCTTTTACGGCAGTTGGTCTGGCACATTTTTTTGGAGATCTCATTAGCAACTATTTGGTTACCAGTTTTAATGTAATAAGCGATAAAAAAAGCTTCCTTTCTTTTTTAGGGTCTGGTTTTTTCTGGATGGTGGTTATTGCCACTATGGCAGGAATTTGTTTATCCTTTACCAAGGCCAAAAATTATGAAGGTGCAGGTGCGAGTAAAATTGGTGGAATGTTTATTTATATTCTGGTGGCGACTATAGGCATGAAAATGGACCTTGGCAAAGTTTTGGAGAATCCAGGTTTAATTGCCATTGGATTTATTTGGATAGCCATCCATGCAGGATTGTTAATTCTGGTGGCAAAACTTATTAAAGCACCATACTTCTTTTTGGCGGTTGGTAGCCAAGCCAATGTTGGTGGTGCCGCATCTGCCCCAGTGGTAGCAGCGGAATTTCACCCCTCATTAACATCGGTAGGCGTGCTGTTGGCCGTATTAGGATATGTTGTTGGTACAGGTGGTGCCTTACTTTGTGCATATTTAATGGAGGTAGCCTCTAGTCTTTAATTTAGTTTTAAAACTAATTTTGCCAGTGGCCGTCTAATTTTATTAAAAATTACAGATATTTGCCACCTAAATTTTAAGAATGAAAAAGTTAGTTTGTGTCATTGGTGTTTTACTATTAATAACCTCTTGTGGTAATGAGAGTAAGAATTCATTAACCGTAAACGGAAATATAAAAGGGCTTAAAAAGGGTACACTTTATTTACAACACATACCGGATACCGTACTAATTACAGTAGACTCTTTGGAAATAAAGGGTGATGGAAACTTTTCATTTTCAACCGAATTAGAGAGTCCGGAGATATTTTATTTATATCTAGACAAAAAGGACAATAATGATATTAATGACCGAATCACATTTTTTGCAGAACAAGGCGTAATAACGGTCAATACAGATTGGAATACCTTTGATACTACAGCAAAAATTTCAGGTTCTAAAAGCAATGATCGATTGGACGACTACAGGGAGACCATGAGTAAAATCAACAAAAGAAATATGGAAATATTGTTAAAGGCTTCTCAGCAAGATAATCCCTTGAACCAAACCAGCATAGATTCATTGGAACGTATAAGTAATAGTAATACAAAAAGGGGCTATGCCTATGCGATAAATTTTGCATTAAACAATAAGGACTCTTATGTGGCACCATATATAGCATTAAAAGAAGTACCCGATGCCAACATAAAATATTTAGACTCTATCTATAATGTCCTTACACCCGATGTGGCCAATTCAAAATACGGTAAAGAATTAAAATCCCTTTTAGAATCTAAGAAATAAAAAAAGCATCCGGATCGGATGCTTTTTTTTTCAATTTGAAGTTTCTTAACCTAGTTTATTCAACTGCTCAACCAATGCATTGGCCTTAGTTTCAAGCGCTGCTTTTACTTCTTTGTAATGTGCTTTTTTATTCTCAACACCATGTTGGTTTACTTTGGCTATTAACTCATCAAAAGTAGCAATGGCATTATCTATAATAGCCGTTCCCTCTTTTGAATGTTGTCCGCCGCTCGTTTCCTCAACAACATAAACTCCTTCTATAATATCACCTAGGACATTATTTATATCTTTCTTTAAATTTTTAATGCTTGCCATTTCCTATAATTTTTGACAAAAGTACGATTTTAAGTACTTAAAAGTAAAACCTGTCATTAAATAGTAACTTCTAACAATTTTGCGCCATTGGTTTTAATCTCTATTTTCTTTGAAATTGCAGGAACCAAGACAGTTTCACCCTTTCTAAGCGCCACTTCGCCGCTCTCGGTTAAAATATTGGCATCACCTCCAACACACATATATATGGTAAAAGAATCCCTAGAATACGTATCTTGAACTAGGTCCTTCTCTAAATGAAGAAAATTGGTCTTAAAGTAAGGGCAATCCACCATGGCGTTTACCGTATCCTTACTATTTTTGTAATCAACCTTAAAATCGTCCTTTTTTTGGTAGTCTATAGCATCAAGTGCCAGCTCTGTGTGTAATTCCCTTAAATTTCCTTCCTTGTCCTTTCTATTAAAGTCAAAAACCCTATAAGTAACATCGGAGGTTTGTTGAATTTCTGCTAGCATAACACCAGCACCAATTGCATGGATCTTACCGGTATTTATGAAAAAAGTATCGCCTTCCTCAACGCTTTCATAATTGAGCAAATCAGTTAAAGTTCCTTGCTCCAAGCTTTCTGAATATTCCCTCTTATCCACATCTTTATTGAAACCCACGATCAATTCAGCACCTGGGTCAGCGTCCATGATGTACCACATTTCTGTTTTACCAAAAGAATTATGCCGCTCTTTGGCCAATTCATCATTAGGATGCAATTGTATAGATAGGTCTTGTTTTGCATCAATGAATTTAATTAATATTGGAAATTCCTTTCCAAATCTTTCTACAACACTTTTGCCAAGTAGCGCCTCTGGTTCTGCTTCAATAAGATCTTGAAGTGATATATTCGCCAATTCGCCATTTACTACAACAGAAACGTCTCCTGGCACTGTTGAAAGCTCCCAACTCTCGCCAGTTATATTACTAGTAATTGGTTTCCCAAAAACGTCTCTAAGTTTAGTCCCTCCCCAAAGTCTTTCTTTTAAGATTGGTTTAAATTTTATAGGATATAAGGTCATAATTATTTTTTAGTAGGATGTATCTTACAAATTATTTAACGGTTAAAATTTTAATTTCATATAATTTTACCGTCACATTTATTGTCCACTACCTGAAAAAGTAACAAAATTTCTAGGTGTTTCGTAAAGTACTACTTCTAGCTGCTTTGTCGCATCTATATGTGGGCGAAGTTTATGCCAAATTACAACAGCTATATTTTCAGCTGTTGGGTTTAATGTGCTGAATTCTGGAACTTCAAGATTTAGGTTTTTATGGTCAAATGCATCCTCAATTTCAACTTTAATTAAATCCTTTAATACTTTCATATCCATAACAAATCCTGTAACAGGGTCAATTTCGCCTGTTACACTTACAACAAGTTCATAATTATGCCCGTGAAAATGAGGGTTATTACATTTCCCAAAAACATCCTGATTCTGCTCGTCAGTCCAATCTTCCCTAAAAAGTCTATGGGCTGCATTAAAATGAGCTTTTCTACTTACTTTGACTTTCATAGCTTATATTAAATTGTCCATTAAATGCCCGTAGAATTTATCAAATATAATTTTGAACCACGCTGTATAATTATTAGGCACTTTGGCTATATCAAGTTTAATTTCCTCGGCAGTCATCCATTTCCAATTACCAACTTCATCTGGATTTATGTTAGGCTCTTCATTATAATGCCCTAACATAACATGATCTAACTCATGTTCAGTTAATCCATTATCAAAAGGAGCTTTATAAATAAAAGAAAATAGTTCCTTTAACTCGGTACTAAAACCCATTTCCTCCTGTAAACGTCTCTTACCCGCTTCAACATTGGTCTCTCCTACCCTTTGGTGACTACAACAGGTGTTGGTCCATAATAATGGAGAGTGGTATTTATGGGCCGCTCTTTGCTGAAGCATAATTTCGTTATTGTCATTTAAGACGAATACCGAAAATGCCCTGTGTAGTACCGCTTTTTCATGAGCTTCCATTTTAGGCATAGTCCCTACTTGCTCATCATTTTTATTAACAAGAATTACTTCTTCTTCCTTCATGTTGTAAAAATAAGGCCTTTACCCTATTCCATATAACGGCTTTCACAAAATATTAGTTAAGAAAAAAGAAAGTCTAGAAAAATCTTGGGGATTTTAGGTTTTCTTTGGTGTGGATAAAGTCATACCTGAATATCACTTCAAATGAACCATCGTTAAATGCCGCATTACCCAATTCGGTAGTTTCTCGGTCATAGGCTATCCCAATTAAGAATTTTTTTGAAATATTAAACCCGGCCATACCACTAAAAGCAGCATCCCATCTATATGCAGCTCCAACAATAAACTTTTCGTTGAACATAAAATTAGCAGATAAATCTACCTGCAGAGGAGCCCCTTGTACGACTTTGGAAAGTAAAGTAGGTTTGAATTTTAAAAACGGATTTAAATCCCAAACATACCCTGTTATAAAATAAAAATTCATTTGTTCCTTCGCCGTTGATAGCGAAGATTCTTGAAAATGTGAAGTTTCTAAAAATCTAGGAACCGACAAACCAGCATAAAAATGATTGGTATGATAGTATATTCCTGCTCCTATATTAGGCGATAACTTGTTATCTATATCTTGCTGTAATGTCTGATCTGGCCCATACTGATTTAGTTCTGAAAATCGAACATCTAAAAGATTTGCACTGGCCTTTAGACCAAAGCTGAGCCTACCTTCTGTAGATGTCCAAACTGTATATGAAAAATCTACATCAAAATTAGTCTCAGAAGTTGGTCCTATCTTGTCGTTTACAATTGAAAATCCCAAACCAAGGCCCCTATATCCAATTGGCGAATGAATATTCAGCGTTTGTGTGACAGGCGCCCCGTCTAAACCAACCCATTGAGACCTATGTAAAGCGGCAATGCTTATTTGCCCCCGGGAACCGGCATAACCAGGGTTAACACTAACAGTATTATACATATACTGCGTATACTGGGCATCTTGTTGTGCGTGCACCGAAATACCTATCAATAGTATAAACAGTAGAGAACCAAACCATTGGAGTCCTAATTTATAAATATCTAATTTAATTTTAAACATCCTTTATCTATTAATATATAAGTATCCAGATAATGTCTTCATATCTCCGTTTGGCTCTTCATAGTCCAGAATATAGAAATACGTACCAACCGGTAATTTATTGTCCTGATTTACTGTTACCCTACCTTGTGATGTACCATCAAACACATTACCTTGGGTATCATAAGCTTTGGTAGTAAAAACTGATACTCCCCACCTATTATAAATTCTAATGGTATTATTTGGATAGTTTTCCAACCCAGATATTCTTAATACATCATGTACTCCATCGCCATTTGGGGTCAATACATTAAAGACTTCTATAACTTCCTCCCGTTCTCCTAAATCAGAATCTAAATAGTTTGGAATACCATCGCCGTCAGCGTCATCATTTGCATAATTCCCATCAAGATTTAAATCTTCATCAATAGTTTCAATACCATCATCATCATCATCGGTATCCCTGTAATCGGATTCCTCATCAGTATCGGTATTTGGCAATTGACCATAAGGATCCTCTAATTCATCGTTAGCATCTATATCAACCGTAAACGCGCCTTCATACCCATCATCCAATCCATCATCATCTTTATCAGAGCCAATGAATACTACATCTGGTATACCGTCATGGTCGTGATCATGAGCTTCAATGGTATCTGGAACATTATCATTATCACTGTCGTCATCTAAATAATCTGGTAAATTATCCCCATCCGTATCTACTGGGAATATACCTTGTAGCCCATTATTCTCATAAGCATCATCCAAACCATTAGCATTGGCATCCAAGCCACTTGGAGCTATATAATCAGCCGTAGTCTGTGCCTCCACATTATCTGGAATTCCGTCATCGTCACTATCAATATCCAAATAATCTGCAAAACCATCACCATCGCTATCTGTTGGATTAGTTACTGGATCATTGTCTCCATCTAAATTCAAATCTTCAAAACTATCTAGAATACCATCATCATCACTATCTAAATCAGCTCCAGACGGACTAATTATTATAGTTACAAGTGATGTACTACAATTTCCTAAATCATCACAAACGGTGTATTCAAAGGTGTCATTTCCTATATATCCGTTATTTGGGAAATAGGTAACAATATCGTCTGATGGATCATTAGGTGTACCATTGTCATCTACAGTAGCCGAACCATTGGTTGGCTGCGTAATACTAAATGTACCTACAGCAGGCAGATCATTATCGTTTACATGCCAATTATCTATGGCTCTTATCTCATTTTCATCAATAGCTACAGAATCATCATTTGTATCAATAATTGGTAACACATCTATGGTTACCGTGGCCGTGCTACAATCACCAAAACTGTTACAAACCGTGTAGTCAAAACTATCGGGTCCATTATAATCTGGATTGGGTATATAGGTAACTATATCATCAGTTGGGTCGTTTGGTGTGCCATTTTCATCAATAGTAACCACACCATTTGAAGGTGCGGTGACAGTCAACGCACCTGGTGACGGTAAATCACTATCATTGGTATAGATATCGACAATTACCGATGTATCTTCATCCAAAGTAACAAAATCATCAACCAAATTAGCTGCTTGTGGTAAACAAACAACCGTAAAATTTGGTAGGCTAAAATTATTACCCGCCTTTGTAACCGTTGCCGTATATTTCACTACGGCATCGGTCGCTGTTACAACCGGTCGGGTTTGATCACCTGTAACCACTGGGCTCCAACTAACCGTAGCTCCGTTAGATATATTATTGCTAATATCCATAGTTACTTGGTTATCGGGATTGTTACAATCCGTTACAATAAAATAGCCTGTTGCATTAGATCCACATAAAGTACCATCGTAAGTCGCAAAATAAATACCTGGTTGGGTTACCTCATAAAAGAAATCCGTTCCCAATACCGTATTCGTATCCGATGCCTCATACCAACGATAATTATTTTCGTCTGTACTATTTGGCGCCTGTAATAAAAACTGGGCATTGGATACTACCATTCCCAGTATGGTGAAAACAATACTGAGAATTGTAGTTTTATGTAGATTGATTTTTTTCAAATCGATTGGAATCAGGATTTTTTATTCAAATTATTTTACAACGAATACAACATTGATCAATGTATTGTAGTCTACCGGCAGTGCATCTACAGTGTATGTTAAAACTCCTGCAGTAGATATAGACATAGTACCTGTATTAAAGACTGTTGGGTCTGCATAGGTTACGTGATAATCCAGTTCATTTGAATTATAGGTAGGTATAGTACCTCCACTACTAACAACTGGAGAACCAAATTGCGCTATATATTGTGCATATAAATCTATTGTAAACGTACCTGTTGCAGAGGCATCTATTTCTATAGAAGGTGGATAGAAAACCCTCGCCGCCTTTGATGTTATTGGAGCAATTGCCTGAATAATATCTTCTACCGTATCATCTGTAACTCCATCACCATCTACATCTACTGGAGCATCTGAATTTACTTCTGAAGCAGTTTGGTCATCGGTACTTACGTAACCGCTCAGGTCCACTGTCGTATCAGCTGCCGTTCCATTGCCCAAAGTAAGGATGTTCGTCGTGTTGTTCAATGCGATGGTCTGGGCATCCGTGTTGTCCAAGTAAGAACTCAAATCCACTGTTACCGATGCTCCGTTCTCGATCGCTATCGTCAGGATATTGCTACCGTCGATACTCGCACTGGTCAGGTCCTGAACATCCGTATTGTCCAAGTAGGCACTTAAGTCCACCGTTACAGGGTCCCCGTTCTCGATCGCTATCGTCAGGATATTGCTGCCGTCGATCGTGGCACTGGTCAGGTTCTGGTCATCGGTACTTACGTAACCGCTCAGGTCCACTGTCGTATCCGCTGCCGTTCCGTTACCCAAAGTAAGGATGTTCGTCGTGTTGTTCAATGCGATGGTCTGGGCATCCGTGTTGTCCAAGTAAGAACTCAAATCCACTGTTACCGATGCTCCGTTCTCGATCGCTATCGTCAGGATATTGCTACCGTCGATACTCGCACTGGTCAGGTCCTGAACATCCGTATTGTCCAAGTAGGCACTTAAGTCTACCGTTACAGGGTCCCCGTTCTCGATCGCTATCGTTAAAATATTGCTGCCGTCGATCGTGGCACTGGTCAGGTTCTGGTCGTCCGTACTTACGTAACCGCTCAGGTCCACTGTCGTATCCGCTGCCGTTCCGTTACCTAAGGTAAGGATGTTCGTCGTGTTGTTCAATGCGATGGTCTGGGCATCCGTGTTGTCCAAGTAAGAACTCAAATCCACTGTTACCGATGCTCCGTTCTCGATCGCTATCGTCAGGATATTGCTACCGTCGATACTCGCACTGGTCAGGTCCTGAACATCCGTATTGTCCAAGTAGGCACTTAAGTCCACCGTTACAGGGTCCCCGTTCTCGATCGCTATCGTCAGGATATTGCTGCCGTCGATCGTGGCACTGGTCAGGTTCTGGTCATCGGTACTTACGTAACCGCTCAGGTCCACTGTCGTATCCGCTGCCGTTCCGTTACCTAAGGTAAGGATGTTCGTCGTGTTGTTCAATGCGATGGTCTGGGCATCCGTGTTGTCCAAGTAAGAACTCAAATCCACTGTGACCGATGCTCCGTTCTCGATCGCTATCGTCAGGATATTGCTACCGTCGATACTCGCACTGGTCAGGTCCTGAACATCCGTATTGTCCAAGTAGGCACTTAAGTCCACCGTTACAGGGTCCCCGTTCTCGATCGCTATCGTTAAAATATTGCTGCCGTCGATCGTGGCACTGGTCAGGTTCTGGTCATCGGTACTTACGTAACCGCTCAGGTCCACTGTCGTATCAGCTGCCGTTCCGTTACCTAAGGTAAGGATGTTCGTCGTGTTGTTCAATGCGATGGTCTGGGCATCCGTGTTGTCCAAGTAAGAACTCAAATCCACTGTGACCGATGCTCCGTTCTCGAT